>NZ_BMMV01000001.1:0-174029 GCF_014646115.1 Streptomyces camponoticapitis
CTTCCCTTCGGTCCTGCTGTCTTGCGTTTCCGACTCTATCAGAACCTTTCGGCGCCTGATTCCCAGTCGGCGGGCTGCTTAATGAGTTATCCGCTTTCGCGTTTCCCTTTCGGCGAATCCGACTTTATCAGAGATTCTGAGTCGGATATTCCCACCCGGTCCGGTGCGCCGCTCCAGGCACGTGAGTACCTCGGCTTCCCGTCCAGGTGGAGCCGTAAACCTACTGGAGCGGGGCTCCCGAAGCAAATCGGGGGCCCCGCTCCGGTGTTGAGGTCGGTCCGAGGTCAGACCTCGACGACCACAGGCAGGATCATCGGGCGCCGGCGGTAGGTGTCGGAGACCCACTTGCCCACCGATCGCCGCACCAACTGCTGGAGTTGGTGGGGTTCGGCCACGCCGTCCGATGCCGCCTTCCCGATGATCTCCTCGATCTTCGGGATGACGGCGGAGAACGCGGAGTCCTCGATGCCGGAGCCCCGCGCCTGGATGTGCGGACCGCCCACGACCTTCCCGGTCGTCGAATCCACCACCAGGAACACGGAGATGATGCCCTCGTCGCCGAGGATGCGGCGGTCCTTCAGGGACGTCTCGGTCACGTCGCCGACGGAGAGCCCGTCGACGTACACGTAACCCGCCT
The DNA here is from genome assembly GCF_014646115.1 of Streptomyces camponoticapitis. Taxonomy (GTDB): domain Bacteria; phylum Actinomycetota; class Actinomycetes; order Streptomycetales; family Streptomycetaceae; genus Streptomyces; species Streptomyces camponoticapitis. The sequence continues at coordinate 638 of NZ_BMMV01000001.1, forward strand.
GGACCTTGCCGACGATTCTCGCCTTGCCGTCGACCAGGTCGACGACCACTCCGTCCTCGGCGATGACGATGTGGTCCTTGGGGACCCCCGTCAGTGCGCCGAGTTCGGCGTTGGCGCGCAGGTGGCGCCATTCGCCGTGGACCGGCATCAGGTTCTTCGGCTTGCAGATGTTGTAGAAGTACAGGAGCTCGCCAGCGGACGCGTGGCCCGAGACATGGACCTTGGCGTTGCCCTTGTGGATGACGTTCGCGCCCCAGCGGGTCAGGCCGTTGATCACGCGGTAGACCGCGTTCTCGTTGCCGGGGATGAGGGACGACGCCAGGATCACGGTGTCGCCGGGGACGATCCGGATCTGGTGGTCGCGGTTGGCCATGCGCGAGAGCGCGGCCATCGGTTCGCCCTGGGATCCGGTGCAGACGAGGACGACCTCGCTGTCCGGGAGGTCGTCGAGCGTCTTGACGTCGACGACGAGACCGGCCGGGACCTTGAGGTAACCCAGGTCTCGGGCGATGCCCATGTTCCTGACCATCGAGCGGCCGACGAAGGCGACGCGTCGGCCGTACTCGTGGGCGGCGTCGAGGATCTGCTGGATGCGGTGGACGTGGCTGGCGAAGCTCGCCACGATGATCCGCTTCTGTGCACTGCCGAAGACCTGCCGCAGGACGTTCGAGATGTCCCGCTCGGGCGGGACGAAGCCCGGCACCTCGGCGTTGGTCGAGTCGGAGAGCAGCAGGTCGATTCCCTCTTCGCCGAGTCTGGCGAAGGTCGGCAGGTCGGTCAGCCGACGGTCGAGGGGGAGCTGGTCCATCTTGAAGTCGCCGGTGTGGACCACCATTCCCGCGGGGGTGCGGATGGCGACGGCCAGCGCGTCCGGGATGGAGTGGTTCACCGCGACGAATTCGCAGTCGAACGGGCCGATGCGCTCACGATGGCCCTCGGTCACTTCGAGGGTGTACGGGCGGATGCGGTGTTCCTGGAGCTTGGCCTCGATCAGCGCGAGGGTCAGCTTGGAGCCGATCAGCGGAATGTCCGACTTCAGCCGGAGCAGGAAGGGGACTCCACCGATGTGGTCCTCGTGGCCGTGCGTGAGGACGATTCCCTCGATGTCGTCGAGGCGGTCCCTGATGGTGGTGAAGTCCGGCAGGATGAGGTCGATGCCGGGCTGTTCCTCTTCGGGGAAGAGGACGCCGCAGTCGACGATGAGCAGACGGCCGTTGTACTCGAAGACCGTCATGTTGCGGCCGATTTCGCCGAGGCCGCCGAGCGGGGTGACGCGCAGGCCGCCCTTGGGCAGCTTCGGCGGGGCGCCGAGTTCGGGATGCGGATGACTCAAAAGACTCTCCTCACCACACACGCCACGTACCGCTGAGGCACGTGGCGCGCATGACATTCGTGCACTTGCTGTTGCACTTGCTTGTTGTCCGAGTGGGCGGAATGCCCGGTACTTTCATGTGTTCGGTTATTCAGTTGTGAAGTTCGAAATCTTCGATATTCATGAAACCTGGTTCATGAATCGTGTTCGTGGAGGCAGGGCCTCAGTCACAGCTCTACCCCGCCGGCCGCGAGATCGATCTTGAGCTGCGCCGTCTCGTGCTCCGTCAGTTCGACGAGCGGGAGGCGCAGCGGGCCGGCCGGCAGCTTCTGCAGGGTGAGCGCCGCCTTGCTGGTGATGACTCCCTGCGTACGGAACATGCCGGTGAAGACGGGGAGCAGCTTCTGGTGGATCTCCGTGGCCTTCTGGACGTCGCCGCTGACGTGGGCGTCGAGCATGGCGCGCAGTTCCGGGGTGACCACGTGGCCGACGACGGAGACGAAGCCGATGGCGCCGACCGCGAGAAGCGGGAGGTTCAGCATGTCGTCGCCCGAGTACCAGGGGAGGCCGGTCTGGGCGATGACCCAGCTGGCCCGGCCGAGGTCGCCCTTGGCGTCCTTGTTGGCGACGATGCGTGGGTGCCCGGCGAGACGGATGAGTGTCTCGGTGTCGATCGGGACGCCGCTTCGGCCCGGGATGTCGTAGAGCATCACCGGCAGCTCTGTGGCGTCGGCGATGGCCGTGAAGTGCTGGAAGAGGCCTTCCTGCGGCGGCTTGTTGTAGTACGGGGTCACAGCGAGCAGGCCGTGTGCGCCGGTGCGTTCGGCGGTGCGGGCGAGTTCGATGCTGTGCCGGGTGTCGTTCGTCCCGATGCCGGCGACGACATGGGCCCGGTCTCCGACCGCCTCCAGGACGGCGCGTACCAGCTGGTCTTTCTCCGCGTCGCTGGTGGTCGGGGACTCGCCGGTGGTGCCGTTGATGATCAGGCCGTCGTTGCCTGCGTCCACCAGATGGGAAGCGAGTCGCTGGGCGCCCTCAAGATCGAGTGCGCCGTCCCCGGTGAAGGGCGTGACCATGGCGGTGAGGACCCGCCCGAAGGGGGTCTGCGGAGTGGAGATCGGAGCCATGGGTAACACGCTACTCGTTGCTCGGCTCGGCGTGTCCCCTCGGGGGCACACGGGCAGGTCGTGGGCCCGCCATGTGCGCGGGCTCCCGGGGTGGTGGGGGCAGGTGAGCTGCCCCTGGTTGAGGGGAAACGTTCCCCCTGCGCTTCAGTGTACGGAGCCCGGCACTGACTGCTCGGGGGTTCAGGCAGTGCCGGGTCCGTTTGATCAGCCTAGATGAACTTCTCGAAACGCCGCAATCCGGACACTTTCCACCATTGTCCGTACATCTGTGCGTCGGGACAGCCCCGCGGGCAGCCCCTGACGCCCTACGGCGCCACCCTGCCGTTGTTGTTGAAGGCCGCGTGAGTGAGCGGCATGAGCCGCGCCCACTGCTCCTCCATCTTCTCGCCGACCATCTCGATCTCCCGCTGCGGGAAGCTCGGGACCTTGGCCGCCTCGTGCTGGGTACGCAGCCCGACGAAGTGCATCAGCGAGCGGGCGTTGCACGTCGCGTACATCGACGAGTAGAGGCCCACGGGCAGGACCGCGCGGGCCACCTCGCGGGCGACGCCGGCCGCCAGCATCTCCTGGTACGCCTCGTACGACCGACGGTAGGACTCCGTCATGGCGCGCTCCGTGAGGTCCTGCTGCTCCCGGGTGCCGTCGACGAAGACGTACTTCCCGGGGCGGCCCTCCTGGACCAGCTTGCGTGAGGCGTCGGGGACGTAGAAGACGGGCTGGAGCTCCCGGTAGCGCCCGGATTCCTCGTTGTAGGACCAGCCGACGCGGTGCCTCATGAATTCGCGGAACACGAAGATCGGGGCGCTGATGAGGAAGGTCATCGAGTTGTGCTCGAAAGGGCTGCCGTGGCGGTCGCGCATCAGGTAGTTGATGAGGCCCTTGGAACGCTCGGGGTCCTTGGACATCTCTGCCAGGGACTGCTCGCCTGCGGTGGAGACGCGAGCGGCCCACAGGACGTCGGAGTCGCCCGCGGTGTGCTTCACCAGGTCGACGGTCATGTCACTGCGGAAGCTGGGCTTGGTATCGGCGGGAACGTCACTCACCGGCGGGGTCCTTCCTGTCGCGGCTCGGGGGCGGCGCCCACTCTACGACCAGGCATTTCTCGCCAGAAGGCCGGACTGCTGCGGGGCCCGGCACCGTACGAGTGGTCCTCGGCGACGGGCTTGCGCGTCTCGTGCGGATGTTCGCCGATTTGGCGAGATCGGGCACCGAACGGTCATCGCGCGCGTCCGACCCGGTGGCGGTGCCGGGGTCCCGGACAGGCCCAGCGGTCCGAGGCGTCCCAAGGCCGCTGACCCGTCCGGCCCCCCTGAGTGGTCCTGCCGGGGTACTCCTCGATAACCTCAGCCAGCACCGCCCGTTCGAGCGTGCTTGTGAGTGAGGATCAGTCGTGCCCCTGCCCTTCCTGACGGCCGATCGTGCGTTTGACGCGACCAGCGACGATGTCGCGCTGCCGTTCGACGATCACGACCGCTGGCGTCGCCCTTACCGCCCGGGACCGTGGCGGGTGGGCGCTTCCGCGCTGCTTCTGCTGCTCGCCTCTTTCGTGCTGCTCGCGACGATGATCATCGCGTTCGCCGGGGCGACGTCCGGCGCCGTCGTGTGCCTCGGTATCTCGCTGGTCATGATCGCCGTCGCGCTGCGGATGCTGCGGGCGGGCGCGTGGGTGAGCCGGCACGGCGTACGGCGCGTGGGACTGCTCAGAACCCGGACCGTGCGGTGGACGGAGGCCGTGGAGGTCCGTACGGTGCAGCAGCCGGTGCGCTGGCTGGGGCTGCCGCGGACGGTGCAGGGGCAGGCGCTTCTTCTCGTCCTGGCTGACGGCGAGAAGCGGCAGCTGCTCACCGACCACAACGCGGATTTCCTGTCGCGCTCGGAGGCATTCGACCGGGCGGCGGACTCCGTCGAGGCATGGGGCGACGAGTACCGCCACGCCTGAACCGCGGCGACGTAGTTCCGAGTTGGGCCGTTGCGCGATTCGCCGGGACCGACGTTGAGCGTTGGGCGTTGAACGGTCGGGCGAGGCCGACGGGGCGTCAGCGAACCGCCGGTGCCGGGTTCGCCTCGTGGAGCGCGATCGCGTGCTGCATCGCCTTACGGGCCCGGGGAGTGTCGCCGGCGTCGCGGTAGGCCACCGCCAGGCGGAACCAGCATCGCCAGTCCCCCGGTGTGTCCTCGGTCTCCGCGCGGCGGGCCGCGAAGACGGCGTCCGCCGACGCACGGTCGACACGGCCGCTCGCGGTGCGCACCAGCTCGTCGAGGGGCAGGCCGCCCTCGGCGTCCAGTTCGGCGGCGAGCCGGTTGGCCCGCCGGACGAACCGGGTGCTCTGCCAGAGGAACCAGGCGCCGATGCAGGGAAGCACCAGCACCGCTGCCCCGAATATCACCGTGAGCGGCGTGCCGATCCCGATGAGCGCGATGCCGCGGCCGCCCACCAGGACGAAGTAGCCGACGAGCATGGCGGCCACCACGAAGTACGTGATCTTGGCGCGCACGGCTGTCAGGCCGGCAGGTTCAGATCGAGGAAGTGCTCCAGACCGTGGGTGAGGCCCGGTGCGCCGACCACGCGGCGGACGCCGAGGAGGATCCCCGGCATGAAGCTGCTGTGGTGCACGGAGTCGTGGCGGATGGTGAGGGTCTCCCCCTCGGCGCCGAGCAGGACCTCCTGGTGCGCCAGCAGTCCTCGGAGCCGTACGGAGTGCACACGCACCCCTTCGACGTCCGCGCCGCGCGCCCCGTCCAGCGCCGTGACCGTGGCGTCGGGCTGCGGCGCGCAGCCGGCCTCGGCGCGGGCGGCGGCGATCAGCTGTGCGGTGCGCGTCGCGGTGCCCGACGGGGCGTCGGCCTTGTTCGGATGGTGCAGCTCGACGACCTCGGCGGACTCGAAGAAGCGGGCCGCCGCCTGGGAGAACTTCATCGTGAGGACGGCGCCGATGGAGAAGTTGGGCGCGACGAGCACGCCCGTCCCGGGGGAGCCCGCCAGCAGCGTCCTCAGCTGCGCCAGGCGGTCGTCGGTCCAGCCGGTGGTGCCGACGACCGCGTGGATGCCGTGGCGTACGCAGAAGTCCAGGTTGCCCATCACCGCCGAGGGGGCGGTCAGTTCGACGACGACCTGGGCCCCCGCGCCGACGAGGGCGTCCAGGTCGTCGTCCCGGTCCAGGGCGGCGACCAGTTCCATGTCGTCGGCGGCCTCGACGGCCCGTGCGGCCTCGGAGCCGATCCGGCCCTTGGCGCCGAGAACGGCCACCCGCAGTTTGGTGCTCATCGCTCTGCTTCCTTGCTTCCTTAGGAGGCCGGTGAGGGCCCTGGTCAGGCGACCGCTTCGTCGAGACGGTCCGCCTGCTTGTCCTTCAGGGGGCCGATGACCGAGAGGGAGGGGCGCTGCCCCAGGACGTCGCGGGCCACCGCGCGCACGTCGTCGGGGGTGACGGCCGCTATCCGCGCCAGCATGTCGTCCACGGACATCTGGGTGCCCCAGCACAGCTCGCTCTTGCCGATGCGGTTCATGAGCGCGCCGGTGTCCTCCAGACCGAGGACGGTGGAACCGGAGAGCTGGCCCACGGCACGGCCGATCTCCTCGTCGCTGAGTCCTTCGGCGGCGACCTGGTCGAGTCCGTCGCGGCAGATCTTCAGGACATCGTGGATCTGGCTCGGGCGGCAGCCCGCGTAGACGCCGAAGAGGCCGCAGTCGGCGAAACCCGAGGTGTACGAGTACACGCTGTAGGCGAGGCCGCGCTTCTCCCGTACCTCCTGGAAGAGCCGGGAGCTCATGCCGCCGCCGAGAGCCGTGCTGAGGACCCCGAGGGCCCAGCGGCGCTCGTCGGTGCGGGAGAGGCCCGGCATGCCGAGGACGATGTGTGCCTGCTCCGTCTTGCGGTTGAGCAGTCCGACGCGGCCGGCGGTGCGCAGGTCGCGGTGGCCCTCGCGCGGGGTGACGGGGGCGGCGTCCGTACGGGAGAGGGCGCCGGCCTTCTCGAAGGCGCGGCGTACCTGCCGTACGACGGTGGCGTGGTCGACGTTGCCCGCCGCGGCGACGATCAGATGCGTCGGGTCGTAGTGCTTCTTGTAGAAGCGGGCGATCCGGTCGCGGTCAAGGGCGTCGACGGTGTCGACGGTGCCGAGGACGGGGCGGCCGAGGGGCGTGTCGCCGAGCATCGTGTGCGAGAAGAGATCGTGCACGCAGTCGCCCGGGTCGTCCTCGGTCATGGCGATCTCTTCGAGGATGACGCCCCGCTCCGCGTCGACGTCCTCCGCCTCGATGAGCGAGCCCGTGAGCATGTCGCACACGACGTCGATGGCGAGGGGGAGGTCGGTGTCGAGCACGCGCGCGTAGTAGCAGGTGTACTCCTTCGCCGTGAAGGCGTTCATCTCGCCGCCGACCGCGTCTATGGCGGAGGAGATGTCGAGGGCGCTGCGTTTCTGGGTGCCCTTGAAGAGGAGGTGTTCCAGGTAGTGCGTGGCGCCGTTGAGCGTGGGCGTCTCGTCGCGCGAGCCGACCTGGACCCAGATGCCGAAGGTCGCGGACCGTACGGACGGGAGGGTCTCGGTGACGACGCGCAGGCCGCCGGGGAGGATCGTGCGCCGGACGGTGCCGATGCCGTTCTGCCCCTCGAGGAGGGTTTGGGTACGGGCGACGGCCCGTACCTCCGAGGAGGTGCGGGCCGTCGTCGTAGAACTACGAAACGTCACTGGGAGGCTTCGTCCTTCTGGTCGTCCTGCTTGTCGTCGTTCTTCGCGTCTTCTTCGCCCTCGATCACGGGGATCAGGGAGAGCTTGCCGCGCTGGTCGATCTCGGCGATCTCGACCTGGACCTTCTGGCCGACGCCGAGGACGTCCTCGACGTTCTCCACGCGCTTGCCGCCGGCGAGCTTACGGATCTGCGAGATGTGCAGCAGACCGTCCTTGCCCGGGAGCAGCGACACGAACGCGCCGAAGGTGGTGGTCTTGACGACCGTACCCAGGTAGCGCTCGCCGACCTCCGGCATGGTCGGGTTGGCGATGCCGTTGATCGTGGCGCGGGCGGCCTCGGCGGCCGGTCCGTCGGCGGCACCGATGTAGATGGTGCCGTCGTCCTCGATCGTGATGTCGGCGCCGGTGTCCTCCTGGATCTGGTTGATCATCTTGCCCTTGGGGCCGATGACCTCACCGATCTTGTCCACGGGGATCTTGACGGTGATGATCCGCGGGGCGTTCGGGGACATCTCGTCCGGGACGTCGATGGCCTCGTTCATCACATCGAGGATGTGGAGGCGGGCGTCGCGGGCCTGCTTCAGCGCGGCGGCCAGGACCGAGGCGGGGATGCCGTCGAGCTTGGTGTCGAGCTGGAGCGCGGTGACGAACGTCTTCGTGCCGGCGACCTTGAAGTCCATGTCGCCGAAGGCGTCCTCCGCACCGAGGATGTCGGTGAGGGCGACGTAGTGCGTCTTGCCGTCGATCTCCTGGGAGATCAGGCCCATGGCGATACCGGCGACGGGGGCCTTGAGGGGCACACCGGCGTTCAGCAGCGACATGGTGGAGGCGCAGACCGAGCCCATGGACGTCGAGCCGTTGGAGCCCAGCGCCTCGGAGACCTGGCGGATCGCGTAGGGGAACTCCTCGCGCGTCGGCAGCACCGGCATGATGGCGCGCTCGGCGAGCGCGCCGTGGCCGATCTCGCGCCGCTTCGGCGAACCGACGCGGCCGGTCTCGCCGACGGAGTAGGGCGGGAAGTTGTAGTTGTGCATGTAGCGCTTGCGGGTCACCGGCGACAGGGTGTCCAACTGCTGCTCCATGCGGAGCATGTTGAGGGTGGTGACGCCCAGGATCTGGGTCTCGCCACGCTCGAACAGCGCGGAACCGTGCACGCGCGGGATGGCCTCGACCTCGGCGGCGAGCGTACGGATGTCCGTGACGCCGCGGCCGTCGATGCGGACCTTGTCCTTGATGACGCGCTCGCGGACCAGGGACTTCGTCAGCGCGCGGTACGCACCGGAGATCTCCTTCTCGCGGCCCTCGAACTGCGGGAGCAGCTTCTCGGCGGCGAGCTCCTTGACGCGGTCCAGCTCGGCCTCGCGGTCCTGCTTGCCGGCGATGGTGAGCGCCTGCGACAGCTCGCTCTTCACGGCGGCCGTGAGGGCCTCCAGGACGTCGTCCTGGTAGTCGAGGAAGACCGGGAACTCGCCGGTGGGCTTGGCGGCCTTGGCGGCGAGGTCGGCCTGCGCCTTGCAGAGCGCCTTGATGAAGGGCTTCGCGGCTTCCAGACCGGCGGCGACGATCTCCTCGGTGGGAGCCTCCGCGCCGTCGGCGACGAGCTGGATGGTCTTCGTGGTGGCCTCGGCCTCGACCATCATGATCGCGACGTCGCCGTCCTCCAGGACGCGGCCGGCGACCACCATGTCGAAGACGGCGTCCTCGAGCTCGGTGTGCGTCGGGAACGCGACCCACTGGCCCTTGATCAGGGCGACACGGGTGCCGCCGATCGGGCCGGAGAAGGGCAGGCCGGCCAGCTGCGTGGAGCAGGAGGCGGCGTTGATCGCGACCACGTCGTACAGGTGGTCGGGGTTGAGCGCCATGATCGTCTCGACGATCTGGATCTCGTTGCGCAGGCCCTTCTTGAAGGAGGGGCGCAGCGGGCGGTCGATGAGGCGGCAGGTGAGGATCGCGTCCTCGGAGGGCCGGCCCTCGCGGCGGAAGAAGGAGCCGGGGATCTTGCCGGCCGCGTACTGCCGCTCCTCGACGTCCACCGTGAGGGGGAAGAAGTCGAGGTTGTCCTTGGGCTTCTTGGAAGCGGTGGTGGCCGACAGCACCATGGTGTCGTCGTCCAGATACGCGACGGCGGAGCCGGCGGCCTGCTTGGCCAGGCGGCCCGTCTCGAAGCGGATGGTGCGGGTGCCGAACGTGCCGTTGTCGATAACGGCCTCGGCGTAGTGGGTCTCGTTCTCCACCAGTGGTTCTCCATACTCGTCGTTGTCGTCTTTCGTCCCGCGCCCGTGTGGCGGGGGACAGTCGGAGAAGCGCTCCTTGGTGCGGGCCGGTCTTCGATCGAAGCTCCCGGGGCGGCGGCGTGGGCCGCGGGCGGCGTTCGCCGCGCCGTTCCGGGGGCCACTACCGAGGACCGGCGGCGGCGGAGGGGCGCTTCCCCTCGTCAGTGGGTGGTGCCTTCTGTCGTGCGGGGTGGTGCTGCGTACGCCTCGTAGGAGTCGTACGGGGGTGCGGTCCTGCTTGGTCCTACGGGTGTCCGCTGGTGCTTCTCAGCGGCGTCCGGGAGCTGTGCTCCTGCGAACAGGTTACTGAGCTTCGTGCACATACGGCGAAGGGAGCGGTTCCCGGTGTGTGGGAACCGCTCCCTTTCACGGCGTACTACTTGGCGCCGCCGGCCGCACCGCGGCGGATGCCCAGGCGGTCGACCAGCGCACGGAAGCGCTGGATGTCCTTCTTCGCCAGGTACTGCAGCAGGCGGCGGCGCTGGCCGACCAGGATGAGCAGACCGCGACGCGAGTGGTGGTCGTGCTTGTGCGTCTTCAGGTGCTCGGTCAGGTCCGAGATACGGCGCGAGAGCATCGCGACCTGGACCTCGGGGGAGCCGGTGTCGCCTTCCTTGGTGGCGAACTCCGACATGATCTGCTTCTTCGTAGCGGCGGCAAGCGGCACGCGTACTCCTCGTAGGTCTTCTTGCCATCGAGTGCCCCAGGTCGAATTCGCTGGGGATCTTCGGTTACTCGGGTGGCGGGGTGATCGGCCGGTGTTGTTCGGTCGCTGGGTCCGGACAGACCGGAACGCGTACACAATCGGCCGTCACACAGCGTACCAGCCGGTCAAGACGTCATCGCACGGATGGAGTGGTAGACGTCGAACACCGCCAGACAGAGCGGGACGATCGTCAGTAGTACGAAGGATTCGGCGATCTCCAGGAAGCGGCCCCAGAAGGGGGTGACGCCCTTGCGCGGCACGATCAGCCCAATGGCGACGATCAGTGCGGCGATCCCCGCGATGGCCGCGGTCAGCCAGACCGTACGGATGTCGAGGCCCGTGCTGTCGCCGCGCAGCGCCTCGCGGATCATCCCCTCCGGGGGGTTGAGGCTGAGGCCGAGTCCCAGCAGGACGAGGGCGCCGAGGCCGGCGGCGAGGGCGCAGCCGACCTGCGCCGTGTAGCTGAAGAGGTGGGCGCGCATGAGCATCGCGACGCCGGTGGCGAGGGCGAGGAGCTGGCCCCACACGCCGTCGGAGAAGCCGAGCACGCCGGCCGCGCCGACGGCCACCAGCGCGCAGCCGCCGACCAGGCCGACGAGCAGTTCGTGGCCGCGCCGGGCCTGGGCGGCGATGCGCTCCGGGTCGACGGGGGCGGGGGGCGCCGGGTCGCTTCCGTAGGAGCCGGCGGCGGTACGGGGCGGCTCGAAGCCGATGGGGAGGCGGGCGAAGCGGGTGGAGAGGCCGGGCAGGAAGGCGAGTGTTCCTACGGAGAGCGCGGCGCAGACGGCGGCGGTCTCGGAGGGCGCCATGTCGGTGGTGATGGCGATGAACGTCACCAGGAGGCCGACGGTGGAGGCGAAGACGAACGCGACGAAGGGGCCGTCGCCGCCGGGGGCGACGATCACCAGGATCACCGAGGCGATCAGTACGGCGGCGCAGGCGAGCAGGAACTGGAGGCGGCCGATGCCCTGTCCGTCCGCGAAGGGCAGCAGTCCGGAGCCGGCGACTGCCGCGTTGGCCATGGAGCCGAGACCGAGGGCGACGGACGAGCCCCGGTCGTCGTACACCCGGGCCCGTACGCCGGCGAGGGCGAGCAGCATGACGGCGGTGACGCCGGCCAGGATGCCCGGCAGGCCGTGTGTGTCGTGCCGGGGATCGGCGGTCCACAACACGAAGGCGAGCAAGGTCAGCAGGACGGAGCCGCCGAGGAGCCCTGCGCCGCGCATGGCGCTGTCGGTCCACAGGGTGCGGTCGCGGGCGACCGCGGAGGCGACGGCGTCGGAGACGTCGTCGAAGACCGCGGGGGGCAGGGATTCGGCGAAGGGACGCAGCGACAGCAGTTCACCGTCGAGGATGCGCTGGGAGGCCAGGGAGCGGGCGCTGTCGAGGACGGTGCCGTCGCGGCGTACCAGGTGATATCCGACCGGGGCGCCCGCCTCGGGGCTCTGGCCGGACAGCCGCAGGATCTCCGGGTGGAGGTCGGCGACGGGGATGTCCTCCGGCAGTGCCACGTCGATCCGGCCGTCCGGGGCGACGACGGTGATCCGGCAGAAGCCGGTTCCGCCGCCGGACGGGGCCGGAGCACCCGGCTGACGGGTTCCGGTGGCCGCCGTTTGGGCCGTCATACTCACGTGCTGCATCCCCCTCGTGGTTCCCATGCGCCCGATGCCCGCGTTGCGCTCCGAATGCCCCTGTTTTTGCGGAAGTTCATCCCCGCGCAAACGCGTCCGGTCACCCTACCGCCGGGCCGTGGACACCCGCGCAAGTAGGATCCTTGCCCGCGGATGGAGGCCCGTCGCCACGGGGGCGCCAGAGGGAACTCTTCTGTCCGGCAAGGGAATTGGTGAGCAGTGAGTCAGATCGTCGTCAAGCGCCCGCCGCGGGCACTGCCCGCCGACGTGCCAGGCGAACAGGTGCAGGTTCAACCCCCTCCGCCGCTGCCCAGAGGGCAGCAGGAGGGTGCGCTCATGCAGCTGCTGCCCATGCTGGGCATGGGCGGTTCGGTCGTCTTCTTCTTCATGACGCCGAACCCGATCATGCGCATCATGGGCATGGTGATGATCGCCTCGACGATCGCCATGGCCATCGCGATGCTGGTGCGGCACCGGCGCGGAACGCAGGGCGAACTCGCCGACATGCGGCGCGACTATCTCAAGTACCTGACGCAGACGCGGCGTACGGTGCTGAGGACTGCGCATCTGCAACGGGACGCGCAGTACTACCTCCACCCGTCCCCCGAGCAGCTGTGGGCACTGGTCGCCGAGGGCAGCCGGGTGTGGGAACGCCGGGTCGCCGACGAGGACTTCGGGCAGGTACGTATCGGCCTGGGCAGTCAGCAGCTCGCGACGGAGCTCATCGAGCCCGAGACGGCGCCCGTGGACGAGCTGGAGCCGCTCACCGCCGGGGCGATGCGGCAGTTCCTCAACGCGCACAGTGTGCTGGACGGTCTGCCGATGGCCGTCTCGCTGCGCGCCTTCTACCACCTGACGATCACCGGTGAGGCCGAGTCGGTGCGCTCGACGGCGCGCGCGATGGTCGGCTCGCTCGCCTCGCTGCACTCCCCCGAGGACCTGGTCGTCGCCGTCGTCGCCGGACGGGGCGAGGCGTCGCGGTGGGAGTGGGCGAAGTGGTTGCCGCACGTCCAGGCGCAGGGCCCCGGCGACGGGGCGGGCAGCCGCCGGCTCATCACGTCCGACGTGCGGGAGCTGGAGGAGATGCTGGCGGGGCAGCTGGAGGGGCGTCCGCGGTTCCAGCCGGGCGGCCAGCCGCTGCTGGACCAGCCGCACATCGTCGTCGTCCTGGACGGTATGTCGCTGCCCTCCCTGTCGGCGCTCGCGTCGGCCGAGGGGCTGCAGGGTGTGACGGTCGTCGAGGTCGTACCGGGCGAGGTCACGGCGGCGCGGGGCGGTCTCGCCGTGGTGGTGCGGCCCGACTCGCTGCGGCTGGAGTCGGGGCACGGCATGGTGTACGACGGGGAGCCCGACCGGCTGAGCATGGAGGCCGCCGAGGCGCTGGCCCGTCAGCTCGCGCCGCTGCGGGTCGCGACGGGTGGCGACGACGACGAACCGCTGCTCGCCAACCTGGACTTCACCGATCTGCTGAACCTCGGGGACGCGGCGTCCGTCGACGTCACCCGTACGTGGCGGCCCCGTTCGCAGGCGGAGCGGCTGCGCGTGCCCATCGGTGTCGGCGAGGACGGGGCGCCCGTCATGCTGGACCTGAAGGAGGCGGCGCAGGAGGGCATGGGGCCGCACGGGCTGTGCGTGGGTGCGACGGGCTCCGGCAAGTCCGAACTGCTGCGCACGCTCGTCCTGGGCCTTGCCGTGACGCATTCGTCGGAGACGCTGAACTTCGTCCTCGCGGACTTCAAGGGCGGCGCGACGTTCGCCGGCATGTCGCAGATGCCGCACGTCGCGGCGGTGATCACCAACCTCGCGGACGACCTCACGCTCGTCGACCGCATGGGTGACTCGATCCGCGGTGAGCTCAACCGCCGCCAGGAGATGCTGCGCGACGCGGGCAACTACGCCAACATCCACGACTACGAGAAGGCGCGCGCGGCGGGCTCACCGTTGCAGCCCATCCCGTCGCTGGTCCTGGTCATCGACGAGTTCAGTGAACTCCTGACAGCGATGCCGGACTTCATCGAGATGTTCGTCCAGATCGGGCGCATCGGGCGTTCGCTGGGCGTCCATCTCCTGCTGGCGTCGCAGCGGTTGGAGGAGGGCCGGCTGCGCGGGCTGGAGACGTATCTCTCCTACCGCGTGGGTCTGCGTACCTTCTCGGCCGCGGAGTCGCGGGCGGCGCTGGGTGTGCCAGACGCCTACCAGCTGCCGAACGTGCCCGGTTCCGGGTATCTGAAGTACGGCACCGACGAGATGGTGCGGTTCAAGGCCGCGTACGTCTCCGGGGTGTACCGGGCGAACGCGCAGGCCGTCGCGGGGACGGGTGGACCGCTGCCGGTGGACCGCAGGCCGGTGCCGTTCACGGCGGCGCCGGTGCCGGTGCACCACGTGCGGCCGGCCGCGCGGCCCGCCGTACCGGACGCGCGCACCACGTCCGAGGACGACGCGCTGGCCGACTCGGTGCTCGACGTGATCGTGCGCCGGCTCGAAGGGCGGGGCGCCGAGGCGCACCAGGTGTGGCTGCCGCCGCTGGACAATCCGCCGTCGCTGGACGAGCTGCTGCCGGGGCTGTCGAACGTGGAGGGGCGCGGGCTGACACAGCCCGGTTTCGAGGGCGCCGGGCGCCTCGTCGTACCGCTGGGCGTGGTCGACAAGCCGTACGAGCAGCGACGCGACACCCTGTACCGGGACTTCTCCGGGGCGGCGGGCCATATGCAGATCGTGGGCGGCCCGCAGTCCGGCAAGTCGACGCTGCTGCGCACGCTGATCGCGGGGTTCGCGCTGACGCACACGCCGCGGGAAGTGCAGTTCTACGGGCTGGACTTCGGCGGCGGCGGCATGTCGTCGATCGCCGGGCTGCCGCACGTCGGAGGGATCGCTTCGCGGCTCGACCCGGAGAAGGTGAGGCGGACGACGGCCGAGGTGTACGGCATCCTGGCGCGTCGCGAGGAGTACTTCCGTACGGCGGGGATCGACTCCGTCAACACCTTCCGCAGGATGCGGGAACGGGGCGAGATCTCGCCGGCGGACCAGCCGTGGGGCGATGTCTTCCTGATCATCGACGGCTGGGGCAACTTCCGCACCGACTATGAGGGGTTGGAGCCCGCAGTGCTCGACATCGCGGCGCGCGGGCTCGGTTACGGCATCCATGTGGTGCTGACGGCGTCGCGCTCGATGGAGGTGCGCGCCAACCTCAAGGACCACCTGATGAACCGGCTGGAGCTGCGCCTCGGCGACACCATGGACTCCGACCTGGACCGCAAGGCCGCGGTCAACGTGCCCACGGGGGTGCCCGGCCGGGGTCTGACACCGGAGAAACTGCACTTCATGGCGGCGGTGCCGCGGATCGACTCCATCAACTCCGACAGCGACCTGTCGGAGGCGACGGCCGCGATGACGCAGGAGGTCGGCCGGCACTGGACGGGGCCCGGCGCCCCGGCCGTACGGCTGCTGCCGCGCGAGCTGGACGCGGCGACGCTGCCGGCGGGCGCGGAGCAGCCGAAGCGGGGCGTGGCCTTCGGGATCGACGAGAACCTGCTGGAGCCAGTCTTCGTCAACTTCGACCGCGACCCGTTCTTCCTGGTGTTCGGCGAGAGCGAGTCCGGAAAGTCGAACCTGCTGCGGCTGCTGATCACGCGGCTGACGGAGCGCTACGACGGGAACTCGGCCAAGTTCTTCGTCATCGACAACCGGCGCGCGCTGCTGGATGTGACGCCCGCGTCGCACCTGGCGGAGTACGTGCCGATGTCCAACAACATGGACCACCACGTGGACGCGCTGTCGGACCTGATGCGGCGCCGTACACCGGCGGCCGACGTCACGGCGCGGCAGCTGCGCGAGCGCAGTTGGTGGCGCGGGCCGACGGTGTTCGTGGTCGTCGACGACTACGACCTGGTGTCCACCTCCAGCGGCAACCCGCTCAACAAGCTCACGGAGCAGCTGCCGTTCGCGCGCGACGTGGGTGTCCGCTTCATCATCGCGCGCAGCGCGGCCGGGGCGAGCAGGGCCTCGTACGAGCCGTTCATGCAGCGGATGATGGAGCTCGGCGCGCAGGGTGTGCTGCTCTCGGGCGACCCGCAGGAGGGCGACATCCTCGGCGGCGTACGGGCGCGTCCGATGCCGGCGGGCCGGGGCGTCTTCGTCTCCCGCCAGCGTGGCAATCCACTGGTGCAGACCGGTCTGATGCCCTCGCTGGAAGAGCGGTGACGGGGGCGGAGCACGGCCCATTCGCAGGTTGATCCGGAATGGTGAAATCCATCAGCGAGCACGGGGGAAGGAGTCCCAGATGGCGTGGGACGAGTGGGACCAGTTGAAGGCGTCCGCGGCGGGCGGCGAACCGACCGGGATGCGGCTCAACGGGCTCCCGGAGGAGGACAGGCCCAACGCGGGCAGCCCGACCGGTGATCTCACGGTCGATCAGAAGGACCTGGCGGCGATCGGCGACGAGGCGTTCAAGCTGTACAACCGGCTGTGGGAGGAGGCGCGGGTCACCAGCACCGACACGGCGGCTGCCGATCTCAAGAGCCAGGGATTCGCGCTGGGCGGGGCGCTGAGCCATGTCTCGCTGCGCTGGGACCGGCAGCTCGGATCGGTCATGGACGCCTGCGCGCTTATCTCGAACCACATGGACTTCACGAAGAAGGCGCATGAGGGCGACGAGATCTTCATCGAGCGTCATGTGAGCAGCATCTCCACTCTCGACGCGGGCTTCGACGAGTCGTGGGCCCCGCCGGGCGAGAAGAACGAGGTGTACGGCGAGGACAAGAAAGACAAGAAGGACTGAGAAGGACTAGAGGAACAGACTCATGGATTTCGAAGCCCTTCACTCCGCCAATTTCAAGACTCTTGACGACGCCGTCGACGGCTGGACCAAGATGCTCGTCAAGCTCGCCGATCTGAAGAAGGACGCCCAGGACGGACTTCGGGGCAAGGCCAACAAGGCGAACTGGGCCGGTTACAACGCCACGGTGTCGCGCGAGTTCATCGGAAAGACGGCCGAGGAGTTCAACGACGCGTACACGCAGGCCGAATCGATCCGCAATATCGTCCGCGACACGCAGGGTGAACTGAAGACGCAGCAGCGCCTGCTCAAAGAAGCCATCGAGCGCGGGCGGACCAACCACATGTCCGTCAGGTCCGCGGGCAGCGGTTTCACCGTCACCCCCAACCCCGATCCGAAGCCCGCGAACGGCCAGAAGGACGTCGACGCACTGAGGGACGAACTCCAGGGAATCCTCAACACGGCGACCGAGGTCGACAGCACCGCGTCCACGTCGCTCAAGGCGCTCGTCGATCTCACCGACTACGGATTCTCGGGACAGAAGTACGCGGACCGCGACTCCGCCGCGAACGCGATCAAGGAAGCCGAGAATCTCGCCCGTATCGCCAAGAAGAACCCGGAAGACCTCACGGTCAAGGAGTTCGACGCACTCAACGCCGGTCTGAAGAAGTACTCGGGCGACGAACTCTTCGCCGAGCGCTTCGCCGAGCAGCTGGGCCCCAAGGGGACACTCGAATTCTGGGCGGGCGTGGCAACCCCGAGCACCAACAGGGACCTCTACGTCGACCGGCACGAACAGCTCGCCGATCTGCAGAAGAATCTCAGTCTCACGCTCGCCACGGCGACTCAGGCGGACACGCCTGAGATGCGCAGGTGGACGTATGAGATGACGGAACTCGGCAGCCAGCCGTTGAACAAGAACAGCACCACCCAGGGCTTCCAGGTGATGAGCAACCTGATGCGCTGGGGCAACTTCGACGACCAGTTCCTCAGGAGTTACGGCTCCGAACTCATGGAGACCGAGAAGACGGCCACCAGCAACGGCCGCCACGGGGCGACACTCTGGACCCACATGGGCATGGACCCCAATCTCAACCGCACCGGCGAGGACTCCGGCTCGGACCCCATGATCGGCTACTTGAAAGCCCTGTCGAACAGCCCGGACGCGGCCACGGACTTCTTCAACGAGCCGTTCCTTTCGAAGGACGAGGACCACGACTTCAAGGAGGAGAACAACGACGGGAAGGAGGTCAGCGCCTCACTCTCCAACTTCGACTACCTCTTCGAAGAACGCGACTGGCCGCCGGAGCGCGACAAGGACGGCGAGAACAGCATCTCGGGCCGGAACAACCTGGCGATGGCGCTGGAGGCGGCGACGACGGGTCACCCTGCGGGCGAACTGCCGACGGTCGACACCCCGCCGCACAATCCGGAGCAGGCGAGGCTCATGGAGAGCGTGGTTGCCTCGATCTCGGACGATCCGAACCGGCTCAAAGACAATTCCTTCATGTCGGACAGTGTCGGCCAGATGGCTTCCGAGTATCTGCCCGACATCAACCGCGCCACAGCGGACGGTGGCAAGGAGAATGAGAGCGTACCGAAGCTCTTCCCGATCGCCGGCGCGGCGGCGGACATGCAGCACACGGACGTGACGCGTTTCTTGGCAACGGTGGGCCAGAATCCGGAAGGATACGCCGCGATCGAGGTCGGCCAGAAAGCGTACATGGCAGGTCTGATGGATTACCACCTTGATCCGGATCTTCCCGCCGACAGCCGCTATCCGCACTCCGCGGAAGAGACAATCAAGGAAATCGCCCGGCGGTCCGGGGAGGTCGAGGGGACTCTCGCCATCGGCCGTCAGGAGGCGGTTCTGGGCGAGGCCAAGGCGAAGGACGACGACTTCGAGCACGCGACGAACCAGAAGAAGAACACTATCTCGGGCCTGGTCGGCCTGGGCGTGGGTGTCGGCACGTCGTTCATCGCCAGTCCTGTGGTGGGTGCTGCGGTGGGCGGGGCCGCGGGGACTGTGACCGGGGTCGTTCTGGAGCAGTTCTTCAAGGACACCGATCCGCAGAATCTGGCCGGCGTCGGCCATGACGTCGGGCTCCGCTGGGAGGCCAGCAAGGACGCCCAGACGGACATGGCCAGGGCCGCGGGCGAGGAGGCGGCCAAGGCCCACAACTCTCCCGACGCCGAGCGGATTCAGGAATGGACCCGTATCGGTACGACTGACGGCTTCGACGACGCCTCGACAGCAGCGCGCAGGATGGCGGACGATCTCGAAACCGAGATTCCTACGTGAGGGTGAACCGGTGGGCGATGGGATGTGGACGAGATGAAGTTGACCGTCGTTCCCGCCACCTCCGACCAGTTTTGATGAAGTCCGACCAAGGAATCAATTCACAAGGGAACCCAGGGAACGCATGAAAAGCCTTGAGAAGCGCTCTTACGCTGCCACGGGTCCGCGGCGCCTCACCGTGGGCCTCGGGGCTCTCTCGTTCGTCCTGCTGGCCTCCGCCTGCTCGGAACCGGCGGACGAGTACGAGGTCCCGCAGGCGCTTTGTGGCGTCGAGGTGCCCGGGGACGTACTGGATCCCTTGCTGCCGGAGGGAGAAGAAGTCTCCGAGCGGACCAAGACGGCCAGCGGAGTCAAGCGCTGCTATGTGTCCGTGGACGACAAGGTCGCACTGTCGACATCCATAGAGTGGTACGAGGCCGATACCCCAATCGCGGAGGTCGCCGAGAAAACAATCGGCGCGGATCCGAATGACAAAGTCACCGGCGACAAGCGATACAGCTACTCAGACAAGGGCGGAGCCGGGCTGATCCGCTGCGACGACTCGTCCACGATCGACAAGGACGTCGACGGCGACCTCTACACGACGGTACGGGTCGGTGGCGACGACTCGGCCGACGCCGCCGCTGTGCTGAAGGCGATCGAGGCGTACACGAATGCCGCGCCCGCGGCGGGCGAGTGTGAGGTCGATCTCTGAGGTCTCTTGAATGCCCGAAATCCATGTCGCGTCGACTGGCGCGACGAGGGGGGGCACCTCCCGCGCGTGCCCCCCTGTTGCCGTAACCGCCGGTTGCTTCTGCGGACTTCTTAGAAGTAGCCGGCGGACTTCCTGTCGCCCGCCTGGTAAGTGGGGCCGGCCTCGCGGACCTTGCGGGCGATGTCCTTGAGCGCGTTGTGGATCTGACGCGTCTCGTTGTCCCACTTCTTGTGGGCCGCGTCCGCTGCGGTCTTGGCCTCGCCCTCGAAGGTCGCGGAGACGCCGCGGATCTTCGTCTGAATCGCCTCAAGGCTCTCGTCGAGCCGGGCGGCCTGCTTCTCGATGACCGAGGCGGCCTGCTCCAGCGAGCCGTAGGTCACGACCATGGTGCCGTCGTTCTGCTGAGCCACGGGTCCTCCTGTTTCCTGTCAGTGCGGTGGGGTGCGGAGCGTTGTGTAAGTGCGCGGAAGGCTGTCCGAGCGGAAGGTGCCTGACGGGCCGTCAGTAGCCGGCGATGTTCGACGTCGCCTTCGCGGTCGCGGCGGAGTCCCCGGAGAAGCCGGCCGCCACGTCGACACCGTTGAGGGCCGCGTAGACCTCGTCCTCGGTGTTGCCCGCGGTGGTACGGGTCACCTGGATCGCTTCCTGGAAATTGAGCAGCATCTTCGCGATCCGGACCATGCCGGCGTTGATCTCGGCCTGCTTCGCGTCGAACGCGCTGGCGCCGATGCCCTTCCAAGCACCTTCCAGGCTGTCGATGACGCCCTGGAGGTTCTTCAACTGCCCTTTGACGTCCTCGAACTTGATCGTGATCTCGTCCTGGAAGTCCTTGAGACTCTGATCGCCGACCTTCTGGACTGCCATATGTCAGTCTCCCTTTCGTCTGTGCTCGTTACTGCGTGGGTGCTTCGGTGAATGGTCTGAGTGACCGGGACGGGCCGGCGGTCAGGCACTGCGGCGTTTGCGTACGACGGCGAAGGCGCTCACGGCGAGTACGGCGACCAGCGCTGCTCCGCCGAGGATCAGACCCAGCCGGCCGTCGCCGCCGGTGTCCTCCGCCGCGTTGGCCTTGTCGGTGCCCTTCGCGCCGTCCGTGCCGTCCGCGCCAGGCTTGGGCGGGGAGGACGACGACTCGTCCGAAGGGGCGCCGGCCGTCGTCCTCTCGTTGGTCAGCGGGCTGACGTCCGGGTCGCCGGGCTTGCCGATCCCCCGGTTGATAGCGGCGTTGGGCCGCACGATCCCGTGCCCGAGGTAGTTACTGACGGTGCCGGGCTTCCAGTCGTCGCCACGGCCCGCGGACTCGAACATGACCCGCAGGACCTGGTTCGCGGTCCAGTCGGGGTTGGCGGACCAGATGAGGGCGGCGGAGGCGGACGCGAGGGCGGTAGCGGCGCTGGTTCCACCGTCGCCGTCGCAGTACTTGGTGAAGGTCTCGTCGCACCAGGTCGGCATGTCACTGCCGGGGGCGGCGATGTCGACGAAGTCGCCGTGCTGGGAGTAGTCGGCAACCTGGCCCTCGGAGTCGGACGCCGCGACACCGACGACCTCCGGATAGTTGGCGGGGTACTCAGGCTTGTTGCTCTCCTGCGCACTGTTGCCCACTGCGGAGAAGAACAACTTTCCCTTCGCGTGCGCGTACTGAACCGCTTCCTTTTCCTTGGCGCTCACAAACTGATTGCTGACCGACATGCTGATGATCTGCGCGTCACTGTCGGCCGCCGCCCTGATAGCGACCGATTCATCCGACTCGTTCACCCCCTTCCCCTTGAATTTCTTGGTCGCGATACGCATAGGAATGATCTTTGCCCCAGGGGCCAGACCGCGCAGTCCGTCGCCTTGCCCCGTCCCCGCGATCAACTCGGCCATTGTGGTTCCATGACCGGTGTAGTCGTCTGTCTCGTCTCCATCCGACTCTGTTGCGTCGAGTCCCTTGAGGATTTGACCCTTGAGTGAGGGAGTGGACGAGTTGACACCCGTGTCGATGACCGCGATCTTGATGCCCTCGCCGGTGGTGGACTTCCATACGTCCTCGATGTGCATGGCATCCAGGTACCACTGCTTCGACTGCGTGTCCGCAGCGACCGCCGCCGGAGCGGCATCCACCACGCCAATCACGGACGCTCCGAGCACGGCTACCGCGCAAAGCGGGCCACGCCGAAAGCCGTACGACCCGAATCGCTTCCGGACCTGGCTCTTCCCTG
Organism: Streptomyces camponoticapitis; assembly: GCF_014646115.1. Lineage (GTDB taxonomy): Bacteria > Actinomycetota > Actinomycetes > Streptomycetales > Streptomycetaceae > Streptomyces > Streptomyces camponoticapitis. The sequence goes on from NZ_BMMV01000001.1 coordinate 22,344, forward strand.
CCGTCATCCCGACTTCCGAACCTTCCGCTGTGCCTATTCGATGACCGGCGGTACGGCACCCTGGCGCCGCGCCGTCCGCGTTCCTGGGTCGTCCATCCGGTTGTCCGTACGTGGCTGTTCGGGACTCTCCCGCTCCTCGCCATCGGGCTGTCGGCCGCGTTGCTCGCCCGACAGCCCTGAGCCGCCAGTCGTGAACCCGCCGACGCCGGGCCTGGGAGGCGTACCACCACTCCTTGGCGTACCCACCACACCGTTGGAACCAGGGATGCCTCTCCCAGTCGGTCGCGCGGCTGACGAGGAACGATCCGGCGCTCCACCCTGGCCGCCGATGACGTTCCCGCGCGGAATGCGCGACCCAGAGGTGCCGGTGCCAGAGGCTCGCTGCTGCGGCGTCCCTCCAACGATGCCGTTGCCACGTCCCGCACGAGGTCCGGCCGACGTGCCCGAACCGGAACGCCCCGTCATGGGCCCTCCCGAGCTCGGCCGACCGACCATGGGGCTCCGCGTGCCACCCGCGCCACCGGTACGTCCCACGCCAGGACCCACGCCTGTCGGCCTGCCGACCGGGGACCTGTTCGCCCCCGTACCCGAGCTGTTGCCGCCTCCACCCATGACAGGCGGGCGCCCTACGGGCCCCGGACGACCACCGCCTCCCGTGCCCGTTCTCGCGTTGGCGCCCGGCCCAGGACCTCCGCCCCTGGGCACGGCCGAGGGCCCCTGCCGGGGGGAACCTCCGGGCCTCGTGGGGCCCGAATTGGGCCCCAGCGGGGGGACATACCCGTCTCCGGCTGGAGGCCCGCCATTCACCGGCAAAGGCTGGGCGGGACCAGGACTCGATGGGGTTGGCGGCAGCGTCGTAACGCTGTCGATCTCCATCGATGTACTCGGCGTGGGGGTTTCCGTCACCAAGTCATGAGCCCCGGCGCGGGGCGCGCCCTCCGGGGAGCTGACCGACCCCGGTCGTAGAGCTGACTGCCCATCAGCCTCACCGAGGCGATCGCCTCCGGGCACCGTGGTGTCCCGCGTAGCGAACTGTTCACCTCCCTGGGGCCGGGGCACCGCCGTCGCCAGCATCTTCGGCAGCTCCGGCTCCTTCGCCCCCGCCAGCGACTGCTCCGACACCGCGTAGAACGACGCCAGGCGGTTCATCTGGTTGATGGCCTCCTGGCGGTTCTCCTCCACCTGCACGGCCCGCTTGTACTCCGGGTTGTCGTCACGCTGTTCCGAGACCGGGAAGTCCTTCGGGCGCCTGGGGTCCGCACGGTTGTCGCGGGGCGGTTTGGCGCTGCGGACCGAGGTCAGGCCGCCGCCCGCGACCGTCATCTGGGTACCGACGACATTCGCGAAGGAGCCCAGGTCCCAGGCGTACCGCGCCAGTTCGCTGCCGTAGCGCTGGAACTCGGTGGCGGCCGCGCCGTGCCAGTCCGTGGCCTTGACGAAGTCGCTCAGCTCCTGCGCGGCCTTGTTGAGGCTCGTCTTGGCCTTTTCGAGGTTCTCGCCGGCCTTGACGAGATCCGAGGGCTTCGCACCGTCCAGCAGGTCGAGCATGTCGTTGAGTCCGCGCTCTTCGAAGCTCGTCCGGGAGAAGATCCCCCCGGGGTTGCCGAAGCCGATCCGGTCCATGGCCGTCGCGAAACGTTCCATGACGTCGGTCGCGCCGAACTGGGTCTCGATCTTCGCGGCGTCTTCGTTCTGTTGCTGCTCCTGGGGAGAGAGCGGCGGTTTCTTGTCCTCACTCATTTTTTCGTCACCCCAAGTCCTTCGTACCGCCGGTGGCGTCCTGGCGCGGCGCCTCGGGTGCCTCGCCCTTGTCGCGCCTCTGCTGCTTCTCGTGCGCCTCGCGCTGCTCGTCCAGCCGCGTCTGGATGGTGTGGAAGCGGTACCGCAGGTCGTCCTCGACGTTGTCGTAGCCGACATCGGCGGCGTGAACTCCGATGCTGAGCAGCTCTATCTGGTCGCCGAGGGACTTGGACAGGGAGATGAGGGACGTGTGCACCCGGTTGTACTGCGCCGAGAAGCCTTCGGCCTCGTCGAACTTGCCGGGGCCGCTGAACGACGAACGGGGCACGCCCTGCGCCGCGATCTCCCCCGTGCCACCCGCGCCGGTCTCGAACTCCGAGAGCAGGGTCTTGATCTGACCCTGGAACTTTTTCAACGCCCCTACGCCGCGCTCGAGATCACTCGTCATCGGAGCCCCCGCTCACGCCACCCACCGACTCAGGCACGATGCCCGTTCCTCCCCGTTTGCTTGAGCTGTCCGACGCGCGACCACCGCGGACCAGTTCTTCTACGTTCACTTGATGATCGCTCGTAACACCCTAACTACTCAGCTGTAGGACTCTAAGTGCGTTATACGTCGCCCGACTTGGCCGACGCGACGCGCAACCACCCCTCAGCTTCCGTCTACGTCCGGGGCTCGGACTCGGCCCGCTCAGCGGCTCGGTCTCGTCGCGCTCGGCCCGCTCATCCGCTCTCCCCGACCCGCCGCGCCCGTCGGCGCGAATCGCGCAGGGCCACCGAACCGCCCGTGATCGCCGCCACCAGGACGGCGCCCCCGACCACGACGTACGTCGCGAGCCGCGAATTGCGTTCGTCCGCCGTCTCCCCCAGGTGCACCTCAGCGGGTGTCGGCGCTTCGGCCCGTGTCACTCCTTCGTGTGCCACCGGTTTCTCGATCGGCTTGTCGTCCTCGGTAAGCGCGCGGACCGGGTCCACCACTCCCCAGCCGACGAGGCGGTCGCGGCCCGGGATCGAGCGCTCCGCCGTCTGCTGGATCTGGGCGACGATCTGTTCCTGGGTCCATGTGTCGTGCTTGCTCTTGATCAGAGCGGCGATTCCGGCGACGTACGGGGCGGAGAAGCTGGTGCCGTTGTCGGCGCAGTGGCCGCCGCCGGGGACGGTCGTGACCATGTCGACCCCCGGCGCCGCGATGCCGACGAACTCGCCCGACTGGGAGAACGAGGCGCGTTCGTTGTTGCGGTCGGAGGCGGCCACGGCCAGCACGCCGTCGTACGAGGCGGGGTAGGTCTCCTTGACCTTGCCGTCCAGGCCGTCGTTGCCCGCCGAGGCGACGACCACGACCTCCGCCGCGAGGGCATCCTCCACCGCCTGCTTCAGTACCGGTGTCGGTTCGACGGCGTCCGCCGTGTCCTGGGAAATGTTGATGATGTCGGCCTCTTGCTGGACCGCGTAGTCGATGGCGTCGGCGAGCGTCTCGGCGGTGCCGTTGCCGAACGCGTCGTTCTGCTGGATCGGAATGATCGTGGCGTCGGGCGCGAGGCCGACGAAACCGGTCCCCTCGCCCGGGCGCGCGGCGATGATGCCGGCGACCTTCGTGCCGTGGCCCACCTCGTCGGTGGTGCCGTTGGAGGCGCCCCGTTCGAGCTTGTTCCCGTTGTCGTCCTCGGCGTCGGCGGGGAGCAGGTTACGGCCGCTCCCGGCGTCCACCGCCTTGGCGAGTTGCGGGTTCTTGGTGTCGACGCCGGTGTCGATGACGGCGACCTTCACGTCTTCGCCGGTGGACTGCTTCCACAGCTCGTCCAGCAGGACACGCTGCAACGCCCACGGCCGGCCCTCGTACTTCTCGCCGGGGAAGGAGCACTGCCCCGTGTCCGCGGTCGCGACGGGCGCCGACACCGCCACGAGCGTGAGTGCGGCGGTGGCCAGGGCCGTCGTCGCCGCAGCCAACCGGTGGTACGTGGATGGGGAGTTGGGCGTACGGCTACGGGTGTGGGTCCGGCCGTCGGTGCGGGTGTACGTCATTGGCTGCCCCGCCCTCACGAACCCTGCGGCTGGCCCGCCGCGCCGGTCGAGAGTCTCGGCCCCGTCGGCAGGAACGAGGACCAGGCCGCGGGCACCGGGGCGGCGTCCACGTTCTGGTAACCGAGCCTGTTCTGGGCCTTCCGCACCTCGGCCTGGCCGGCCTGCCTGTCCTTCTCCGAGCCCGATTCGCCGATCCCGGAGTCGTCCGTCGCGTTGTCGCCGTTGGACTGCATCGCGTACCGCAGGCCGGTGTCCGTGACCAGGAAGAGGAAGCCGGACTTGGTCGCGTCCCCCGTGAACTGGCGGAAGAGCTGGCCGGATCCGGGCGTGACGTACGCGCTCGTGGACCCGGTCGCCAGCGTCGCGGGGAAGCCTGTGCCGGCCCAGGTGCTGAGGGTGGTCTCGCCGCTGTCCGCGTCCACCTCGCGGAGCACGTTGCACACGGTGTTACGGCTTCCCTCCGACGTACTCGCGGCGTTGACGGCGTCGGGGCTGCTCTCGGGCCAGTCCTTGTCCTGCCCGAACGGGGCGCCGGGCCGGAACGTCGCGGCGCTGACCGACGTGGCCTCGCCGTCCTGGCCCACCTCGATCAGGTCACGGCTGCTGAGCAGCAGCTTCGCGGTGAAGTCGGAGACAGGGGCGACCCGCTCCTCCAGGACGACGTACTTCTGGTCCTTGGTCCCGTCCGTCGCCGTGAGGATGGTGCCGACCTTGTCGAGCGCGGGGTCCAGGTCACCCCCGACGCCCGCGTCGGCGCCGGGAACTCCGTCGATCTCGGGGAAGTCGACGCGGTCCCCCTTGTGCAGCGTGTCCAGCCACGCGGCGGAGACGCGCTGGGGCTTCAGGTCGTCGCCGACCAGCTGACGGAGGAGCAGTTCGTCCTCGGCGGTCTCGTACGCCTTGCCCGTCCGGTCCACGATGTAGCGGGTCTCGTCGGGACCCTCCACGAACATCAGCTCGCCGCCGGTCAGCTGGTTCGCGCCCTCGGTCTTCTTCTGCTCGCGCCCCGCGAAGACGAACGCCGCCTTCTCTATGGCCCGGCCGCCCTCCCCGGGGCGCTCGCAGACCGCCCAGCGCTTCGCGGCGCCGGCCTCCTCGGCGTCGGGCAGCCGGTCGGGGGCGTAGGGGATGCCGAGGGTGGCGCCATGCGGGATCTTGCCGTTGTCCAGCACGGACTCGTCGACGTTGATGACCTTGCCCTTGTCCGGGTTCAGGAGGAGCTTGGCCGAGGACATGTTCAGGACCGGGTGGAGCTGGATCTTGTTGTCGGTCTTCAACACCACGTAACGGGTGGTGGACTTGCTCGCGATGATGACGTTCTCGCCCGGCGTGTCCCACTGCTTGGGCGCCACCGGCTTGAACATCCCCCAGGCGCCGAAGATCGCGAGGATGACCACGGCGACGATCATCCCGGGGACCACTCCGCGCAGGGGGCGGGGCGCTCCCTCCTCGGAGCCGGTCGAGTTCGGCCGCACGAACTGCGCGATCAGTCTCCGCTTCGCGAAGGTGTAGGCGTTGAGTTCGTCCCGTCGTGATGCCATCTGTCCGCTGTCCCTCTCCCCCACTGCGCGGCAGGCGCCCCGTGTCCACCGAGGGGCATGCCGTCGTTCCGGTCCCCCACTATGCACGCTGACGATCACCCTTCACTGCTCAGGTAGGGTGATCGCCCGGTCAACTGCCCACAGGGATACGGCCATTACGGACAGAGGGAGCAACGCGGGGATGCGTACGGCGACGCGCGAGCGCAACGGGCGGACTTCCGGACTGGCCCCAGGCGCCTCACCGTCTTCCCGGCGGCAACGGGGCAACGGCCCCGGCGCCGGGGCCACGTTGACCTCTTCGCCCGTCACCGCCACGGCGCCACGTCCCGTCCCGGCGACGACCACGCTGCGGCCGCTCTCCCGCACCAGCCACGTCGGCCCCTTCCAACTAAGGCAGTTGGTGCTCGTCGAGGTCGCACTCGCGCTGGCCGCCGCGGGCGTCGCGCTCGGCGGGCTGTGGCTCGTCCCCACCGTCACGGTCGGCTGCGTGCTGGTGCTCTTCGCCGTCGTACGGCGCCGGGGCCACGCCGTCCAGGACTGGCTCGGGACCGTCCTCTCCCTCCGTGCGCGCGAGCGTGCCGCGGGGCCTGCCGCGTTGGACGTCGATCCGTCGCTGGCCCCGGTCGCGGAGAGTGTCCCGGCGCTGCGCCCGTACACGTACGTCGACCGGGACCGCCGCACCGTCGGCATGGTCGGTGACGGGAGCTTCCTCACGGCGGTCGTACGGGTCGAGGCGAGCGGGTCCGCGCTGCGGCCCGCCTTCGGTGCGCGTGCGCTGCCGCTGTCGCTCCTGGGCGGGGCCCTGGAGGTCGACGACATCCGGCTGGAGTCGGTGCAGTTGGTGCAGCAGGTGCGTTCGGCGCCCGCGCCGCATCTGCCGCAGCAGTCGGTGGCGCGGCTCTCGTACGTCCCTCTTCAGGAGAAGACCGGCGCCCCGGCGCTGCGGCTGACATGGGTGGCGGTGAAGCTCGACCCCGAGCTGTGCCGGGAGGCGGTGGACGCGCGCGGGGGCGGTGTCGAGGGTGCGCAGCGTTGCCTCGTACGAGTGGCGGACCATGTGGCGAGCCGGATCACCGGAGCGGGGTTCCGGGCGGTCGTGCTGGACCAGGAGGAGCTGAACTCCACCGTCGCGACGTCGGCCTGTGCCAGCCCCGTACAGGCCGCTCTCGCCGCCCGTCCCGACGCCGCTCCGTCGCGGCGTACGGCGGAGACGGCGCGCGTGTGGCGGTGCGACGACCGGTGGCACACGACGTACGCGGTGGGCCGCTGGCCCGAGTTGGGGCGCGGTGCGGCTCCGCTGCCCAAGCTGGTGTCGCTGCTCACCGCCACCCCGGCGTACGCGACGACCTTCAGCCTCACTCTCCGGCCTGGTAACCGTCTGGGAGCCATGACGGTGCGGGGCCATGTACGGATCACGGGCGGCAGCGACACCGAACTGGTCGGCGTGCGGCGCCTGTTGGAGCAGGCGGCGCGGTCCGCGAAGGTCGGCCTCGTACGACTCGACCGGGAGCAACTGCCCGGCGCGTTGGCCACACTTCCGTTGGGAGGCGCCCGATGAGCCGGCTGCGTACGCTGCTCGGCCCGCGGCACGCGGGGCACACGATGCCGGTCGATGAACTCGGCGCGCTCTCCCTGCCCGTCGGGGACGACGGTGTGGTGATCGGTGACGACGCGGAGGGGCACCCCCAGATGGTGGGGTTCCATCGCTCCGCGCCGTACGACGTCCTGCTGATCGGTGGCCTCTGGACCGCGCAGGTGATAGCCCTGCGCGCGGCGGGCACCGGAGCGCGCGTGGTCGTCGAGACCGGCCGCGCCCAGGCGTGGACGCTGCTCGCACAGGCCGCGGGCGCGGGCCTGGAGTGCATCACGCTGCACGACGTGGGGCGGGTACCGCCGCAGGGGGCGACGGTGGGCAGCCCCGTGGTGGTCGTACGGGACGCGGGCATGCGGCCGCCCCGTGGCCGTGTGGTGTCGGCTCCGTGGCAGTCGGTGCTGACGCTGCTGCCGTATCTGAGCCCCGTGGCCCCCCGGTTGATGCGGAACTCGACACTGGTGGGCGTACAGCGGGTGTCGCCGCGCGAGGCCGAACAGATCGGGCGGATCCTCGGTCTGTCGTCCGCGGAGAGTGACGCACTGCCGACGCTGGCCGACGGCGTCACCCTGTGGTGTGCCGGGCGTGAGCGTCACTGGGTGATGACGAGCCCCACGGATGCCGAGACGGGGCTGCTGGGCACGGCACGCAGGATGGACTGATCTCACCTGCGGATGGCCTGAGTCCGGGCCATTTTACGGGGCGCGGGCCCTGCGGGGGTGAGCGGACCGGAATCGGCGGACCGGGTGTGCGGGGCGGACCTAGGATCCTTAGGAGCACGCGTCGAGAGGCCTGTCTGTCTCCTGATCTCGTGCGTGGAGAGCGTTCAACTCAGCCGTTGTCGAAGGGAAGGCCCGACCGATGGGGACCAAAGAGGAGAAGGACGAGCTGTACGCCCTCGACATCTCTGGCGTCGAGTGGCTCAGCGCCCCGGGCACGAGCGAGGACGAGGAGCGGGTCGAGATCGCGCATCTGCCCGGCGGGGCGGTGGCGATGCGGTCGTCCGTGGATCCCGACACGGTGCTGCGTTACACCGAAGCGGAATGGCGGGCGTTCGTACTGGGCGCGCGTGACGGGGAATTCGACATCCGATAGAGGTCTCCTCCTCCGGAGGTCTCGTCGCGAAGACGTCCTCCTGAAGAGGTCGTCGCGCGCGACCTCTCCGGTCCGGGCGCTCCGTGACACAGCGGCCCGGACCGGACCACGTACCTGGCGTCGATACCGGATTGTTGGGTCCGGGCCCGGGACGGTGCGAACGGGCATGCATTCATGCGCTGTTGTCACGGTTCACCCCACCCTCTTCCTGACCGTCTGCCGTGGCCGAATCACCGGGCGGCAAGAGGTGGCGTACGGGGCGGCCGATGACGGGCGGGCGGGCCTGCCGGAGTGGGCTTGTGGGCGATTAGGGTGGGTCGGGGCGCACGAGAACCCGCAGGCATGTCGTGAGCGTCCCAAGGGGTAGAGCCGGGCTGATCGAGTGACAGCGGTCGCCCCCACCCGAAAAGGCACAAGGGTGCTCGACCACACCAGGAGGCAAAGTGAACGGCGATCGGGACGAGATCCGTGGGGACTGGAACAATCCCGTCGATGATCAGTCCGACGCGGAGCCCGCCGAGATGACGGGTGAGTTCACCATCGACTACACCCCGCCGGCCTGGTACACGCAGAACGCTTCCGGGGACACGTCGGGCGACGGCGCGGGCCAGGTGAGTTCAACTCCCGGGCCGCCGCCCCCAAATGGGGGCCCCGTGGCCGTACCGGGGCTGCCCGCGGGCAGTGGGTACGAGCCGAACTGGCCGCACAGGCAGCCTCCGCCGCCGGTCCCCGCGCAGAGCGCGCCCCTGTCACCGTCCGTCGATCCCGTACTGCCCGCCGCGCCTCCCGTGGCGCCCTCCCTCCCTGCCTCTCCTGCCGCCGACGACGCGGCACCGGAGCCTTTCGCGCAGCCTTTCGGCGCGGGTGACCTGGAGAGCGGGGCGACCATGCGCTTCTCTCCCGCCGCGCTGAAGCGCGAGATGGCGGAGATCGACGCCGCCAAGGAGGCGGCGAAGGCCGCCGAGAGCGAGGCAGTCGCCGACGCGGATACCGACAGGGTTTCCGACGCGGCCGACGGTGCGCGTGACGGGGCGGGCGACGGCGCCGCTCCCAGTGCGGGCCCCGGTGCCGGCCCCGACCCGGATCTCGATCTCGGTGAGGCCGGTGAGGACGAGTCCCGCCGTGGCGAACACGGCCCCGACGACGCGGACGACGCCGACAAGGGCGCGAGCCACCTCTCCCCCACTGCCGAGTCCGGCGATGACGAGCCCTTCGGGAACTCGGTCTCGTTGACCGACGGCGCCGCGGACGCGGAGTCCCCTGCCGCGGCAGACGCCGGCTCCGAACCACGCTCCGGTTCCGACTCCGACCTCGACGCCGGGGAACCTGCGGACTCTGAGGAACCTTCGGGCGTCACCGACGCCGTGGTCGGCGCGGACATCTCCGACGACGTCCAGGACCGCCCCGTCGAGCCGACCGACGCGGTCGATGAGCCGGCCGACTCCGTGCCCACGGACGAACCCTCCGACGCGGTCCCCCCGCTGGACACTCCTGCGGCGCCGCCCGCGCCCGCGCTGCCGTGGGCCCCGTCGCCTGCCGCCCCGGACAGCGGATTGCCTCCGCTGCCGCCCGCATTCCAGCCCGCCGCCCCGGCGCCCGCGCCGCAGTGGCCCGCCGAGCGGTCTCCGGCCTCTCAGTCGCGGTCGCAGTCGGTGTCGCAGTCCCAGCCGCAGCACCAGTTGCCGCCGGCCGCCCCGGCGCAGCCCGGCCCTCCCGCCGAAGCCCCGTGGGCCAGGCCCGCCGCACCGGCGACCCCCGCCGCGACGGCGCAGCAGAGTGGCTACGGCTTCCCGCAGCCGGGACAGCAGGGCCACCCGGCCGGGGCGCCTGCCAACGCGGGCCCCAACGCCCCGTACGCGCAGAGCGGTTACGGCTTCCCGCAGCCCGGCGAACAGGGCCAGCCGGGGCACCAAGTCCCGCAGCAGGGTTACGGATTCCCCCAGCCCGGACAGCCGGGGCAACCGGGCCAGCCAGGGCAGCCGGGGCAACAGCCCGGCCGACCCGCGCAGGCCGCCCAGGCCGCCCAGCCCGCCCCGTACGTGCCCGTGCAGCAGACGCCGCAGGCGCCCCACGCACCGCAGACGCCGCCCGCCCTGACGCCGCAGTCCCAGACGCCGAACCTGCCGGCTCCGGCATCGAAGACGCCCAATCCGCCCGTCCAGCAGCAACAGCCGTACCAGCAGCAGCAACACGCGCCGGGAGCCGCGCCCGACGGTGCACAGGGCGCCGTACCCGGCGCCGCACCGGGGTCCGTGCCCGGCGCTCCGCCCATGGACCCGCGCTCCGGCGCGGGATGGCCGACGGCGATGGCGCACGACCAGCGTGAGCGTTCCATGCCGGGCGCCCCGCTCGGCTACACCGCCGCCGTCGAGCTGTCCTCGGACCGCCTTCTGCGCAACAACAAGCAGAAGGCCAAGAGCAGCCGCACCCCCTCCGCCGCCTCACGCTTCAGGATCGGCGCGAAGAAGGAGGAGGCGGAGCGGCAGCGCAAGCTCGAACTGATCCGTACGCCGGTGCTCTCCTGCTATCGCATCGCGGTCATCAGCCTCAAGGGCGGCGTCGGCAAGACGACCACCACCACCGCCCTCGGCGCGACGCTGGCCACGGAGCGGCAGGACAAGATCCTGGCGATCGACGCCAACCCCGACGCCGGCACGCTCGGCCGCCGCGTACGCCGTGAGACGGGGGCGACGATCCGGGACCTGGTGCAGGCGATCCCGTATCTCAACTCGTACATGGACATCCGCCGGTTCACCTCGCAGGCGCCGTCCGGGCTGGAGATCATCGCCAACGACGTGGATCCGGCGGTCTCCACGACGTTCAACGACGAGGACTACCGGCGCGCGATCGAGGTGCTCGGCAAGCAGTACCCGATCATCCTCACCGACTCGGGCACCGGCCTCCTCTACAGCGCGATGCGTGGAGTGCTGGACCTGGCGGACCAGTTGATCATCATCTCGACCCCGTCGGTCGACGGTGCGAGCAGCGCGTCGACGACGCTGGACTGGCTGTCGGCCCACGGGTACGCGGAGTTGGTGCAGCGCTCGATCACCGTTATCTCCGGAGTACGCGAGACCGGCAAGATGATCAAGGTCGATGACATCGTGCAGCATTTCCAGACGCGCTGCCGCGGCGTGGTCGTGGTGCCGTTCGACGAGCACCTGTCGGCGGGCGCCGAGGTCGACCTCGACATGATGCGGCCGAAGACCCGCGACGCGTACTTCAACCTGTCCGCGCTGATCGCCGAGGACTTCGTACGCGCCCAGCAGCAGCAGGGGCTGTGGACGGCGGACGGCAACCCTCCGCCGCATCTCGCGCCGCCGATGCCGGGGCACCAGGGGCAGCCGCAGGCCGGACCGCCCCAGCACGGACAGCCGCCGCAGGGGCAGCCCGGCCAGCAGGTGCCGGGGCAGCCTCCGTACGGGCAACCGCCGTACGGACAGCCGCAGCTGCCGGGCCAGTACGGGCACGGCCAAGCTCCCGGTCAGGTGCCGGGCGCCGCCCCGGGGCAGCCGCCGGCTCCGGGCCAGCAGGCCCCGGGCGCCGGTCCCGGCCAGCCGTACTACCCGCAGCAGCCCTATCCCCAGCAGCAGGGCTGGCAGCAGTCACTGCCGTCCCAGGCGCAGTCGTCCGGCAGCCCGGCCGGGCTGCCACCGGGCCAGTACCCCGGACAGCAATCGGGGCAGCCGGGGCAGCCCGGTCAGCCGCAACAACCGGCGCAGCCGGGACAACCTGGACAGCCGGAATTGCAGGGTCCGGTTCCGCCCGCCGGCTGGCCGCAGCAAGAGCCTCCGCAGGCTCCGTCAGCGCCTCAACAGTAGGGCGACAGAGGTTTAGACCAATGAGGGTCCGCGTCGTCTTCACGGTGCGGACCCTCATCGCATTCCCGCAGCCCACACGGGGTTTCGACGGCCGTTGACGTGGCCCGACCAGCGCTGATAAACCTTCGCTTCACCAGTTGGTGAGCTGGGGTCAACCCACCTGCCGCTGCCAGACGACGCGAGCAACCGATTCAAGCCATCGCTTCGAGTGACCACTCGACCCGGAGGCGCTCCCGACCATCCGCTCAACCGGCCCTCTTCCGCGTTCTTCCACTCTTCCGCCCCGTTTCCTGCTTCGCTCTGTGCTCCGTGCTCTGTTTGTCTGATTCCCTGTTCGTCCGTTTCCCTGTTTCTCTGTTTCTCTCTGCGAGTGATGACGCGAGGTCACGACCCATGGTCACAAGGATTCCACCGCGTACGACGCGGCAGCCCACCCGGCAACGCTCCCGATTCCGTCACTTCCTGGCCTCCGGTGCGGTTGCCACTGCGATGGTGGCCGGTTCCGTGATCCCGCTCGGTCCGCTGCTGCCCGCCGCGCCGCAGGCCCAGGCGGCGCCGCTGACCGCGCCCCGGACCGCGCCCCAGGCCGCCCCGGCGGCGGCGGACGGCAAGAAGGTCCTCACGGTCGCCGTGGACCAGAGCATCGACTCGCTGAGCCCGTTCCTGGCACAGACGCTCGTGGCGACGAGCATCTTCCGGCTGACGAACGAGTTCCTGACCAACTACGACCCCAAGGACGCCCACACCATCCCGGGCTTCGCCACCAAGTGGGCCTCGTCGGCGGACAAGTTGACGTGGACCTTCACCATCCGCTCCGACTCCAAGTGGTCCGACGGCAAGCCGGCCACCGCGGAGGACGCGGCGTGGACCTTCAACAAGATGATGACGGACCCGAACGCCGCAACGGCGAACGGCAACTTCACGTCGAACTTCAAGAAGGTCACCGCGCCCGACGCCACGAAGCTCGTCATCGAGCTCAAGAAGCCTCAGGCCACCATGACGGCGCTCGACGTGCCGATCGTGCCCAAGCACGTCTGGGAGAAGGTCGACGACTTCTCCAAGTTCAACAACGACAAGAAGTTCCCGATCGTGGGCAACGGCCCCTACGTCATTGAGGACTTCAAGGTCGACCAGTACATCCGGCTGAAGCCCAACAAGGACTTCTGGCGCGGCGCACCGAAGTTCGACGAGCTGGTCTTCAGGTACTACAAGGACAAGGACGCCGCGGTCGCCGCCCTACAGAAGGGCGAGGTCTCGTTCGTCTCCGGTCTCACGCCGGCGCAGGCCGCCGCGCTGGGCAACGCCGACAACATCAAGGTCAACAACGCCCCCGGACGTCGCTTCTTCGCCCTCGCCACCAACCCGGGCGCGAAGGCCAAGGACGGCAAGAGCTTCGGCAACGGCCACAAGGCGCTGCTCGACCAGAACGTCCGCAAGGCCCTGTTCCACGCCGTCGACCGCAAAACGATCGTCGAGAAGGTCTTCCAGGGCAACGCGGTCGAGGGTCAGGGCTACATCCCGCCGCGCTTCGACTCGTACTTCTGGGAGCCCTCGGGCAGCCAGACGATCGACTACGACCCGGCGAAGGCGGCGACACTCCTCGACAAGGCCGGCTACAAGAAGAACAGCGGCGGCAAGCGTGTCGGCAAGGACGGCAAGCCGCTGAACTTCCGTATCCTCTGCCACGCCACCGACCCCAACGACAAGGCGGTCGGCAAGTACCTCCAGGAGTGGTGGGGCGAGCTCGGGATCGGCCTCAAGGTCGAGTGCCTGGACAACGTGTCCGACCCGTGGCTCGCGGGCAACTACGACCTCGCCTTCGACGGCTGGTCGGTGAACCCGGACCCGGACTTCGTCCTGTCGATCCACACCTGCGCCGCCCTGCCCGCCACGGCCGAGGACACCGGCGCAACGGACAACTTCATCTGCGACAAGAAGTTCGACGACCTGTACGCCAAGCAGGCGGTCGAGTACGACACGGCCAAGCGCACCGACCTCGTGAAGCAGATGCAGTCGCGGCTGTACGACACCGGATACATGAATGTCATGGCCTATCCGAACGCCGTCGAGGCGTACCGTACGGACCAGATCAAGTCCATCACGACCATGCCTGAGGCCGCGGGCAACCTCTGGGGCCAGGACGGTTACTGGAGCTGGTGGTCCGCCGTACCGGCGGACGGGACCGGCGAGGCGAGCTCGGACAGCGGCTCGTCGACGGGCACGATCATCGGGATCGGCGCGGCCGCGGTGGTCGTGGTGGCACTCGGGATCTTCTTCGCGATCCGGCGCCGCTCCACCGCCGAGGACCGTGAGTAGGACTGCGCGTTTCCGGGCCTCGGTCCGGGCCGGCGTCTCGGCGCCCGTCCGGGCCGGGGCCCCGGCCGAGGCCCGGTCCTCGGCCGGGCACGGGACCGGCATGACCGGGTACGTGACCAGGAACGCGCGCACGACCACGTACACGACCGCGAGCAGGGGGTCCGGGAGGCTTCCCCGGAAAGACACCGTATGAGCACAGCAAGCACCCCCGGCGTGGTACGGGACGCCGTCGACGACCCGGTGAAGACCGGGCCGTCCGACGGCCCCCGCACCCGCACCACGGGCCACAGGACCGGCTATCTGCTGTACGTGGCGGGCAAGCTGGGCGGCGCGGCCGTCTCGCTGTTCGCCATCCTCGTCACCAGCTTCTTCCTGTTCCGGATCATCCCCGGCGACCCGGTCAAGGCCATGACCCACGGCAAGCCGACGTCGGTGGAGCAGATGGCCACGCTGCGCAAGCAGTTCGGGCTCGATCTGCCGATGTGGCAGCAGTTCACGGAGTACTGCGCGAAGGCGCTGACGGGGGATCTGGGGACGTCGTACCAGTTCCACGCCCCCGTCGGCGAGCTGATCGCCGAGAAGGTACCCGCGACGCTGCTGCTGACGGGCGTCGCGGTGCTGATCTACTCGACGCTCGGGCTGTGGCTCGGCACGCGCTCCGCGTGGCGCCACGGCGGCCTCGGCGACCGGATCAACACCGGTGTCGCGCTGACGCTGTGGTCCGTGCCGTCGTTCTGGCTGGGGCTGCTGCTGATCATCGTGTTCTCGGTGGGCATCGGGCCGATTCCCGGGATGTTCCCCAGCGGCGGGATGGAGTCGGGCAACGAGACCGGCTTCGCACATGTGCTCGACGTGGCGCACCACATGGTGCTGCCGGTGGTGACGCTGGTGGCGGTCGGTTACGCGCAGACGCTGCTGGTGATGCGGTCGTCGCTGCTGGACGAGATGGGCAGCGACTATCTGACGACGGCGCGGGCGAAGGGGCTGCGGGACGATCTCGTACGGCGCAAGCACGCCGTGCCGAACGCGATGCTGCCGACGGTCACCATGGTTTTCATCAACTTGGGCCACGTAGCCGCCGGTTCGATCCTCGTCGAGACCGTTTTCTCATGGCCGGGCCTCGGCGGGCTCTTCTACCAGGCGCTGAGTGTGCCTGATCTGCCCGTCGTCCAGGGGCTGTTCGTGGTCTTCGCGGGAGCCATGATCCTGATGAACCTGCTGGCCGACCTGCTCTATCCGCTGCTCGATCCCCGGGTGGGCCGATGACCATCGACAAGACGCCGCCGAATCCGTCGGAATCCGGGGACTCCTCGGAGGCTTCGGAGGCTTCGGGCTCCCTGACGGAGATGCCCGGAACGCCGACGGACGGGACCGCGCCGCCGCAGACGACGGGGGCGCCCGCGGCCACGGCGAAGGCAGCGGCCCCGTCCGCCTCGTCGCTGATGTGGGCGCGGCGCCGTGCCTCCGTGTCGCGCTTCTGGCGCCAGTACCGTACGCACCGGGCCGGCCTCATCGGTCTCGCTGGCCTCGCGGTCATCGCTCTGATCGCGCTCACGTCGCCGCTGTTCATCGGCGGCGACGTGCAGAGCGTCACCGACGCGCCGGGAACGGCGCTGGAGAGCCCGAGCGGTGAATTCCCGCTGGGTACTGACCAGTTCGGCCGGTCGCTCCTCGGCCTGCTGATCTGGGGCGCCCGTATCTCCCTGGTCGTCGGGCTGCTCGCCGCGGCGCTGTCGGTGGCGATCGGCACTCTTGTCGGCATCGTCGCCGGGCACTTCGGCGGCTGGTTCGCCACGGTGGTCATGCGGATCACCGACTGGTTCCTGGTGATGCCCGCGCTCGTGCTGGCGATCGTGCTGGCGACGGTGATGTCGCGCAGCATCTGGACGGTCATCCTGGCGATCGGGGTGACCTCTTGGCCTACAACGGCGCGGCTGGTGCGGGCGCAGACCATCGCGATCGAGTCGCGCCCGTACATCGAACGGGCGCGCGCCCTGGGCGGCGGGCACGGCCACGTCATGACGCGCCACGTGCTGCCCAACGTGATGCCGCTGGTCCTCGCCCAGACCACGCTCGGAATCTCCACGGCGATCCTGACGGAGGCCACGCTCGCGTTCCTCGGGCTCGGCGATCCGTCGGTGGTCTCCTGGGGCGGCATGCTCCAGGACGCCCGGGAGGCGGGCGCCGTCTCGTCGGGACACTGGTGGTATCTGGCGCCGCCCGGTATCGCGATCGCGGTCGTCGCGCTCGCCTTCACGCTCTGCGGCCGTGCGATCGAGGCCGTGCTCAACCCGAAGCTTGGGGTGTCACGTTGACCGAAACACCGAACGCGGAGACGTCGGACGCTGAGACTCATCCGGAGGCTGGGACGTCGAAGGCGGGTCTTCCGAACGCGGGCACGCCGAAGGCGGCGTCGAGCCTGCTGGAGATCAAGGATCTGCGGGTCACGTACGGTACGGGGCCCTCCGCCGTCCCCGCCGTACGGGGCGTCGACCTCGTCCTCGAATCGGGCCGCAAGCTCGGCATCGCGGGCGAGTCCGGCTGCGGCAAGTCCACCCTGGCGCTGGCTCTGCTCCGGCTGCTGCCCGCGACCGCGAAGCTGACGGGGCAAGTGCTGCTGGACGGCGAGGACGTACTCACGATGAAGTGGGGCAGGCTGCGCGCGGTGCGGTGGGCCGGGGCCTCGATCGTCTTCCAGGGCGCCATGCATTCGCTCAACGCCGTGCACCGGATCGGTGACCAGATCGCCGAACCGGTGCTGCTGCACCGCGGCGCGACGCCCGCCGCCGCCCGCAGGCGCACCGTGGAACTGCTGGAACAGGTCGGTCTGCCGGCCTCCCGCGCCGACGCGTATCCGCACGAGCTGTCCGGCGGGCAGCGGCAGCGCGTAATGATCGCGATGGCGCTGGCCTGCGACCCCCGGCTCATCGTCGCGGACGAGCCGACGACCGCGCTCGACGTGATGATCCAGGCCCAAATCCTGCGACTCATCGAGCAGTTGGTCGCCGACCAGGACATCAGTCTGCTGATGATCAGTCACGACCTGGCGGTGCTCTCCGACACCTGCGACCGGCTCGCCGTGATGTACGCGGGGCGGATCGTCGAGGAAGGGCCGGCGAAGTCGGTGTACGACGCCGCCGAGCACCCGTACAGTCGCGCGCTGTCCGCGGCGTTCCCCCGGATCGGGGACCCCGCGTCGCGGCGCGCGCCGCGCGGCCTGCCGGGTGACCCGCCGGATCCTTCGGCGCTGCCGTCGGGCTGTACGTTCCACCCGCGCTGCCCCGTCGCGCTGGACGAGTGCGCCCGGGAGGACCAGTCACTGCGGGAGGCGGGGCCGGGTCGTCACGCGGCGTGCGTGCACGTCGGCGCCGCCGTACCGGCACAGATGTCGGTGACGCCCACGGAGCCACGCCCATGACCTCCGCGCCGCCCGACGCCGCGGCCGGGCCGCTCCCCCGTACGGTGCGGCGGTACGACACCGTGGGCGGTTACGTGGCGCCCGCGCGGGCCCGCGGCCCGGCCCGGGACGTAGCCGTGGGCCGACGCCCCGCCGGAGCCACGCGCGTCCGCGTCCAGGTCGGCCGCACCGTACGGGGCGTCGGCGCACCGTGCCCGCACCGTCTCGCTCGTACTGCCGCAGGACGGCCACCCCTCAGGAGCCAGTCATGACCACCACGCCCATGCCTCTGCTCTCGGCCACGGGGCTGCACGTCACGTTCCCGGGGCGGCGCGGCGCTCCGGCCGCGCACGCCGTCGACGGTGTCGATCTCGACATCGGCGGCGGCGAGATCGTCGCCCTGGTCGGCGAATCGGGCTGCGGCAAGACCACGCTCGCCCGGACGCTGCTCGGCCTGGTGCCGCCGACGACGGGTTCCATCACCTTCGGCGGCGTACCTCTCGGCTACCAGTCCGCCGCGCTCAAGGCGTACCGCAAGCGTGTCCAACTGGTGCTCCAGGATCCCAGCGGCTCGCTGAACCCGCGGCACACCGTGTACGACGCGGTGGCCGAGGGCCTGCGCATCCACCGGTACCGGGGCAACGAGCGCGAGGCCGTCGCCGAGGCACTGTCCCGTGCCGGGCTCCGGCCACCGGAGCGGTTCTTCCTGCGCTACCCGCACGAGCTGTCGGGTGGCCAGCGCCAACGAGTAGTCATCGCCGGCGCGCTCGTACTGAAGCCAGAGCTGATCGTCGCCGACGAACCCGTGGCGTCGCTCGACGCCTCCGTACGGGGCGAGATCCTGGCGTTGCTGCTGTCGCTCCGCGACGAGCTGGGGCTCTCCGCCCTGGTCGTGACGCACGACCTCGGGCTCGCCTGGAACATCGCCGACCGGGTGGCGGTGATGTACCTGGGCCGGATCGTGGAGACGGGGCCGGTCGAGCAGGTACTGACGTCCCCTCAGCATCCATACACGCAGGCGCTGTTGTCGGTACTGCCCGAGTCGGGTGCCCAACCGGTCGTCCTGGCGGGCGAGCCGCCGGACCCGTCGCGTATCCCTGGCGGGTGCCGTTTCCACGCCCGGTGCCAGATCCTCGCCTCCGGCGAAGCTGAGCGCTCCGGTGTCGCCACCAAGTGCCGCACGGAGGCGCTGCCGATACTGACGGGCGGCGACACCACCCAGGTCGCATGTCACTGGGCCAGTGCCGCGACAGCCGCTCCGGAGAGCGAGAAGGTGGTCTGAGCATCCGCTGCGGCTCACCAACTCGGGAACACGGTGCCCGAGTTGGGGGCCGCTCGGAGAGGCCGCGGCAGATCTCGTCAGCGCGCGTCGTACGCGGCGACGAGGTCGCGCGACCGCTTCACGTCGTCGGCGATGGCATCGAGGAGTGACTCGATGGAGTCGAACGTCCGCTGGGGTCGTACGTAGGACAGGAAGTCCACCGCGACGTGGAGCCCGTACAGCTCAAGCCCCACACGGTCGATGGCATACGCCTCAACCGTCCGCTCGGTGCCGTTGAACTGCGGGTTCGTACCGACCGAGATCGCCGCCGGCATCCGCTCGCCGTCGGCGGTCAGCCAGCCCGCGTACACGCCGTCCGCCGGGATGGCGGTGTGCGGCAGCGTCTCCACGTTGGCCGTCGGGTAGCCGAGGTCGCGCCCACGCTGCGCACCGCGCACCACCACGCCCTCGACCCGGTGCGGCCTGCCCAGGATCTCGGCCGCTCCGGCGACATCGCCCTCGGCGACCAGCCGCCGGGTCAGGGTCGAGGAGAAGGGCTCGCCGCCACCCGCCGCACCGCTCACGTACAGGTCGATGACCTCGACCTCGTAGTCGTACGTCGGGCCCAGCTCGGCCAGGAAGGCGACGTTGCCGGCGGCACGGTGGCCGAAGCGGAAGTTCGGCCCTTCGATGACAGCGCTCGCGTGCAACTTGTCGACCAGCACCTTCACGATGAAGTCCGCGGGCGTCAGCTTCGAGAATTCGGCGGTGAACGGCAGCACGAGCACCGCGTCCACACCCAGCTCCGCCATCAGCTCGCCGCGCCGGTGGTGCGGCGCGAGCAGCGGCGGATGGGTGCCGGGCCTGACGACCTCGCTCGGGTGCGGGTCGAACGTCACGACCACCGAAGGCACTCCCAGCTCACGCGCCCGCTCGACGGTGCGCCCGATGATCAGCTGGTGTCCGCGGTGCACGCCGTCGTAGGAGCCGATGGTGACGACGCTGCGTCCCCAGTCCTGGGGGATGTCCTCCAAGCCGCGCCAGCGCTGCACTGTGACCGCTCTCCTCGCCCGAACCCGTGTACGTGAATCTCTCTTACGCAGGTCTAAGACTGCCATGCCCGTGGCTTTTGACCCGCATCGGCATCGTGGTACCGAGCGACATGACGTACTCACGGGCCCTCGGCCCGATCACCGCCGCCCACTGCTGCGGGTCCTCGGCCAGCCACGCCGCGAGGAGGGAGGCGAATCCGGGCCTCTCACGTGCGAGACCGACCAGGCACCGATCGAGACGCGTGGCCCCGTCGGGGGTGCGGACAGACAGTAGGCCGGTACGGAGCACGAGACCGCGGGTGACGTCCTCGGCGCGCTTGTCGGACCCGAGCGCGGCATCCCTCAGCAGGGCGTGCAGTACCGGCGGCTCCGCCCCCGCCCCGTGGCGGCGCTCATGGGCGAGGAGTACGTCGAGGAGTTCGGCCCGCAGCGGGCCCGAGGGGGGGTTGCCGGGCGTCGCGAGCACCCGCGCCAGCTCCGTACGCACCTCGACGGGGCGGTGCAGGATCAGGCCCGTCACAAGGGGCAGGAGCGCCGCCCTGGCGGCCGGTCCGCACTCCAGTCGACGCTCGACGAACCGGGCGACGTGTGCGGCGCCCTCCGGTCTCCGTGCGACGTACTCGCTCACAACCGCCGCGGCGTGGTGGGTGAGTTGGGGCATCCGGAGTTCCGCGAGGGCCGTCAGCGGACCGGTGGGATCGGCTGCGGGGTTGTGCAGCCGCGTCCGGAAGGCGGCGAGAACAGGTTCGGGGTGGGTGTCCAGCGCCTCGGCGAGCGCGTCCGCCGGCATCCCCGCGTCGCCCCGTACGAAGGCTGCGACGGCCCGTTCCAGGTGGCGCGGGCGAGTCTCCGGGTCCCGTACGAGGAGACCGAGCGCCGCACCGTGCGTGCGGGGGTCGGTGAGCAGGGCCAGCGCGGCGCGGCGCAGTAGTTCGCGGTCGCCGGCGCTGGTGACGTGGCGGGCGGCCGTCGGTGCGTGGACGGCGGCGACGGTGCGGCGCTCGGGCCGCGTGTCCTGCGCCCAACGCCCGACGGCGCGGCAGAGTGCCGGCGGCTCGTCCTCGGCGAGGGCGGTGAGCAGTTCATCGGCGCGGGGGTGGGCTGCGGCCACCAGCGCCTCGGTGAGGTCGTCCGCGGCGAGAGATCGCCGAGAGTGCAGCAGTGCCTGCGCCGCGGTGGCGACGGTGGGGCGCACGGCTGCTCCAGGCGCGGTGGGCAGCGGGCGCTCGTCGGTGAACCAGCGGGACAGCAGTGGCTGTACGGCCCTGGGGTCGGCGTCCAGCAGACCGGCCGCGGCGTCCAGGTACCTCGGGAGGGTAACCGGCCTCTTGGGCGCCCCGTCGGCTGGCAGCAGCAGTCTCAGCAGATCCATGCGCGCGGCCTCGTCCACGCGCAACCGCGTCCAGAACCAGGGTCCGAACTCGGCGAGCCCACCGAGACGGTGCGGCCCTCCCTCGCGCACGGAGCATCTTGTGATGCATGGGGCGAGGCGCCTCAGCACCGGAAGGTACGGCTTCGTGTCCGGCACCCGCAGCAGCACCTCCCCGAGGAGGTGCGCGCCCCACCAGCGGGCGTCGACGAGCCGCGCGGCCCCGGAGCCGACCGTGCTGGCGGCGGCTCCGGCGGCGGAGTAATGCGCCGCGCCACCCGGTCCGTCGCCGAGGCGGTCCAAGGCGTCGATCAGGCCGTCCAGCCGGAGGGACAGCGCGACAGGGCCGGAGCCACGTCCGAGAAGCAGGAGAGCGTGCAAGACGGGGCCGATGCGGTGCGTCGGGACCGACGGGGCGCGCGGTACGGGGCCGCGTGGTCCGTGGAGTCCCGCACCGTGGCGGCGCGCCACCGATGCCGGGGTGCGCTGTGCGGGAACGGTCGGGCCGTTCGTCGGGCAGGCCTGGTGGACCAGGATCTCCAGGGCGGTGTCGACATCCAAGTGCGTGCCCTGGAGCCAGTCGCCCAGCTCCTCGTGGGCGAAGCGGTATCCCTGGCCGGCCGGGACCAACAGACCCTCTGCGAGGACTGCGGCAGCCCAGCCCGAGCTCGCCGGAAAGATCGCGTCGAACGAGTCGCGGTCCAACTCGCCCCGTCCGGGGCCGAGACAGTGCCGCGCCGCCTCGTGCGCCTGCCCCGCCACTCGCGCGGCCAGCCTGCCGACGGCGGCGCACTTAAGTTCGGGCGCGGTAGCGGCGGCGAGCCGCTCCGCGATCCGCAGACAGGTGAGGCCCAGGTGTGCGGTGAAGATGTCCACGCGGTCGGGCTGCCCCGCCACTTCGCCGGACAGCGCCTCCCGCAGCTCGCCCATCAACCGGAGCGACAGGGGATGAACCGCCTCCATCTCGGCGAGGGCCCCGGCGGGGATCCCGTACCGCTCGCGGGCGCGTTCAGCCTCCGCCGGCCGCAGGTCGCCGATAGGTACGGCGGGCGGGAGTCGACGGGCGGCGCGGGTCGAACGGTGCAGTACGTCCGACGGCCAGAGTGCCCCCGCCCGTTCCCAGAACTCGGGCCGGCAGGCGACGACCATCTTGGCGCCCCAGCTGTGGAGCCAGTCGACGGTGCGCGCGGTCCAGCCGGGCAGCGCGTGGACCAACTGGGGCGGCATCTCCTCCGGCCCGTCGAGCAGGACGAGCAACGGTCGCCCCGCGCGCCCTGCGGCCCTCGCCACCTGTTCGGGGGTTGGCGCGGCCACGTCGTCAGGCGAATCGCAGGCGACGACGGTGCGGCCCGCCGCGCGCAGCGTGCGCTCCAGCGCGTCGGCGAGCGAGGTGTCGTCGGCGCGCAGATCGGCGCCCCGCAGCCGGACGGTGGGGGCGGGCGCCGCCCCGTGGGCACGTCGGTCGGCAAGTGCGGCGAGTTCGGTCGTACGCCCGGTGCCGGGGTCGCCCACCAGGCCCAGGACGAGCGCGTCGGAAGACACGGTGGAGGCGGCCGACAGGCCGGCGAAAACACTCAACTCGCGCGACGTGTCGGCCCGTTCAACGAGCCTCGACGCATCAGCGGCCCCGGGGCCACCGTCCGCCGTCCCGCCCCGGGCCGTCGCCGTGAGCCGTAGAACGCCCGCCAAATTCAGGTCGTCTCCGTAGCAGCGGACACTGGCGTCGTTGAGGCGTAACAGCGCCGCGAGCGCTCCCCCGGGGTCCACTCCCGCACCCGCCCTCAGCGGGAGGGCGAGTCCGGCCGCGCGGTGCTCCGTGTGCAGCGCCGTACCGATGACACCCAGTACGGCGCCCGTCACTGCGTCCAGCACCGGCCCGCGCGAGGCCTCGCCACCCAGCCTCAGCGCGTCGCTGCCACCCGTGCCGATCGCCAACTCCAGCACCGTGTCCAGGAGATGGAAGCGGTCCGTCGCCGTGTAGGTGGCCGGGACGGCTCCCAGCACGCGCGCGTGACGCCACCCGTGGGCGGCGATCCGTACGTATGTCCCTGCCTCGACGTCACTCCGGGGGGAGATCGGCAGCGGTGGTACGTCGAGACCCTCGGTGCGCACAAGCGCCAGCCCGGCCTCCGGCAGCGGAACGATCGCGTCGCCGTCGGCCAGCCAGGTCCGCTCCCCCGGCGCGTGCAGAACCAGCCGTACGAGGCCGTCGACAGCCTCGTGACTGGTCACGACCGTCCCCACGTCATCGGCGACAAAGCCGGTCCCGCGGGGCCTGCCCGCCAGATCACAGATCCGCACCAGCATCGCCCGGTCCCCGCTACCCATGGCTCCGACGGTAGGCGGATGTTGATCAGCCGGAGAAGGACGCGAGGCGAAGGCGCCCCCAGTGAACCCTCCGTTCACTACGAGCGCCCGCCCGATGGGTTGAACCCCGAAGACCGCACGAAGGGGCGTACGTCAACGGAACGTCCGATCCACCGACGCCACCGACACCCGATCCACCGCCGCACCGTCCACCGGCATCCGGTGCACGGGCTCCGATCGAAGGCCGCCCGTCCCCTCCTCAGCCGAAGACCGCCAGGCTCTTCGCCTTGCCGCCCTGTTCCTCCACCAGCGCCAGGAACCGCCCGTCCGGCCCGAACGCCGCCACGGGCCCGGGGCCGCTGCCCGAGCCGACCCCGGCCCTCGCCCCGTCCCGCCGCGCGGGCATGTCCAGCCGCACCCCGTTGAGCAGCAGCTTCGCCCGCTTCTCGTCCACGTCCCAGCGCGGAAACGCCGAAGCGGCGGCGTCCGCCACCGGCATCACCGTCAGCCGCTCCTGGTGCTGGTCCAGCGTCCTGGCCTCGTCGAGGCCGTACGGACCGACCCGCGTCCTGCGCAGCGCCGTCAGATGCCCCCCGACCCCGAGTCCGGCACCGAGGTCACGCGCGAGGGCGCGGATGTACGTGCCGGAGGAGCAGACGACCGACACGACCAGGTCGACCACGGGGGTCCCGTCCTCCGCGACGTCCTGGCGGACGTCGTACACCTGGAACGACGAGACGGTCACCGGCCGCGCCGGGATCTCGAAGTCCTCGCCGCCCCGTACACGGGCGTACGACCGTTTCCCGTCGATCTTGATCGCGCTGACCTTGGACGGCACCTGCATGATCGCGCCGGTGAGCGTGGCCACCCCGGCGTCGATGCCCTCGCGGGCGACCCCGGACGCGTCGGTGGACGAGGTGGTCTCGCCCTCGGCGTCGTCGGTGACGGTGTCCTGCCCCAGCCTGATCGTGCCGAGGTACTCCTTCTCGGTCAGGGCGAGATGGCCCAGCAGCTTGGTGGCCCGTTCCACGCCGAGGACGAGAACGCCCGTCGCCATGGGGTCGAGCGTGCCGGCGTGACCGACGCGACGGGTCTTGGCGATGCCGCGCATCTTGGCCACGACGTCGTGCGAAGTGAAGCCCGACGGCTTGTCCACGATGACAAGCCCGTCGGGCGTGGGGAGTTGCTGTGTCATTTAGCGGCGGCGCCGTCCGTGTCGTCGCCGTCGCCGCGGCCGGCCTCACCGGCGCCGGACGCGGCCTCCGCCCCGCCCTCCGCCTCCGCCCCGTCCTCGGCGTCGTCGTCCTCGTAGCCCTCGTCTCCGGGCTTACGGTAAGGGTCGGCCTCGCCCGCGTAGGTCTTACCGGTCGACACCTCACGCACCTCGGCGTCCTTCGCGCGCGCCTTGTCGAGAAGGTCCTCGATGGTGCGGGCGTTGTCCGGCAGCGCGTCCGGCACGAACGCCAGCGTCGGCGTGAACCGGACGCCGGTCTGACGGCCCACCTCGGAGCGCAGCACGCCCTTGGCGCTCTCCAGGGCGGCGGCGGACGCCGCACGCTCCTCGTCGTCGCCGTAGACCGTGTAGAAGACCGTGGCCTCCCGCAGGTCGCCGGTGACCCGGGCGTCCGTGATGGTCACGAACCCCAGCCGCGGATCCTTGATACGCCGGTCCAGGGTCTCCGCGACCACGACCTGGATGCGATCGGCCAGCTTGCGGGCCCGCGCGTTGTCGGTCACCGGTCCGTCACTCTTCCTTCTGGGTTTCTTGTCTGCTGCTCTTGCCGCGACGACCGCCGCCTGCCGGGCGGCAGGCCTCAGTCGTCGTCTCCGTGCAGCCGCCGTCGTACGGACAGCAGCTCCACCTCCGGACGGCCGGCGACCATGCGCTCGCACCGGTCCAGAACGTCTCTCAGATGCCCCGTGTCCCCGGACACCACCGCCAGACCGATCTCGGCCCTGCGATGGAGATCCTGATCGCCGGTCTCCGCCACACTCACCCCGAACTTCCTCTGGAGCTCGGCGACGATCGGCCGGACGATCGAGCGTTTCTCCTTCAGCGACCGTACGTCGCCGAGGAGCAGGTCGAAGGACAGTGTCCCCACATACATGTGTATCCGGATGTCCCGCCGGTACGGGGTCGGGCCCGCCAGCGCTTGGCAGGGGCACATAAACCGTACACGGAACGGCCGGGGCCGATCGACGGATTAAGCACCGTCGACCGGCCCCGGACCGCCGATGCCGCCCGAGCAGAACCCGGGCGGCATCGGCACCGTGCGACACGTCGGTCACGCGGTGGTGGGTACCACCGGTGTACGTCAGCCGCGCGGCTTCTCGCGCATCTCGTACGTCGCGATGACGTCGTCGATCTTGATGTCGTTGAAGTTTCCGAGGTTGATACCGCCCTCGAAGCCTTCGCGGATCTCGGTGACATCGTCCTTGAAGCGGCGCAGACCCTGGATGTTGAGGTCCTCCGCGATGACCTTGCCGTCGCGGACGAGCCGGGCCTTGGTGTTGCGCTTGACCTCGCCGGACCGGATGAGAACACCCGCGATGTTGCCGAGCTTGGACGAGCGGAAGACCTCGCGGATCTCCGCCGTACCGAGCTCGATCTCCTCGTACTCCGGCTTGAGCATGCCCTTGAGGGCCGCCTCGATCTCCTCGATGGCCTGGTAGATCACCGAGTAGTAGCGGACGTCGACACCCTCGCGGTCGGCCATCTGCGAAGCACGCCCGGCGGCGCGCACGTTGAAGCCGATGACGATGGCGTCGGAGCCCATCGCCAGGTCGATGTCGGACTCCGTGACCGCACCGACGCCGCGGTGCAGGACCCGGATGTCGACCTCTTCACCGACGTCGAGCTGGAGCAGCGAGGACTCGAGAGCCTCCACCGAACCGGACGCGTCGCCCTTGATGATGAGGTTGAGTTCCTGCACCAGGCCGGCCTTGAGGGCCTCGTCCAGGTTCTCCAGGGAGAACCGGACGCCCTTGCGGGCGAACGCCGCGTTCCGCTCACGAGCGGCACGCTTCTCGGCGATCTGCCGCGCGGTGCGGTCCTCGTCGACGACGAGGAAGTTGTCGCCGGCACCGGGGACGTTGGTGAGTCCCAGGACCAGGACGGGGGTCGCGGGACCCGCTTCCTCGACGTTGTTGCCGTTGTCGTCGAGCATCGCCCGGACACGGCCGTACGCGTCACCGGCGACCATCGTGTCGCCGACGCGCAGCGTGCCGCGCTGGACGAGCACGGTGGCGACGGCGCCGCGACCGCGGTCGAGGTGCGCCTCGATGGCGATACCCTGCGCGTCCTGTTCCGGGTTGGCCCGGAGGTCGAGCGAGGCGTCCGCCGTGAGGACCACGGCCTCCAGCAGGCTGTCGATGTGCAGACCCTGCTTGGCGGAGATGTCGACGAACATGGTGTCGCCGCCGTACTCCTCGGCCACGAGGCCGTACTCGGTCAGCTGACCGCGCACCTTGGTCGGGTCCGCGCCCTCGACGTCGATCTTGTTGACCGCGACCACGATCGGCACGTCGGCCGCCTTGGCGTGGTTCAGCGCCTCGATCGTCTGGGGCATCACACCGTCGTTCGCCGCCACCACGAGGATCGCGATGTCGGTGGACTTGGCACCACGGGCACGCATGGCGGTGAACGCCTCGTGGCCCGGGGTGTCGATGAAGGTGATCCTGCGCTCTTCGTCGTTGACCTCGGTGGCGACCTGGTACGCGCCGATGTGCTGCGTGATACCGCCGGCCTCGCCCGCGACGACATTCGTCTTGCGAATGGCGTCGAGGAGCCGGGTCTTACCGTGGTCGACGTGACCCATGACGGTCACGACCGGCGGACGTGCGACGAGGAACTCCTCGCCACCCTCGTCCTCGCCGAACTCGATGTCGAAGGACTCGAGAAGCTCGCGGTCCTCCTCCTCCGGGCTGACGATCTCGACGACGTAGTTCATCTCGCCGGCGAGCACGTGCAGGGTGTCGTCGGAGACGGACTGCGTGGCAGTGACCATCTCGCCGAGGTTCATCATCACGGCGACGAGCGACGCCGGGTTGGCGTTGATCTTCTCCGCGAAGTCGGTGAGAGACGCACCGCGCGACAGCCGGACAACCTGTCCCTGGCCACGCGGCAGCATCACGCCGCCTACCGACGGGGCCTGCATGGCCTCGTACTCCTGGCGCCTCTGCCGCTTCGACTTACGGCCACGACGGGCCGGTCCGCCGGGGCGGCCGAACGCGCCCTGTGTGCCACCACGGCCGCCGGGACCACCCGGACGTCCGCCGAAACCGGGACGGCCACCGCCGCCACCGAAACCGCCACCACCGGGACGACCCGGGGCACCGCCGCCGCCACCGGGGCGACCGGCGAAGCCACCGCCGCCACCGCCGCCGCCACCGGGACGACCGGCGAAACCGCCGCCGCCACCGGGACGACCGCCGCCACCGCCGCCACCGGCGGGCCTGTTGGCACCACCGGGACCACGGCCACCGCCGGGGCCGCCGCCGGGACGCGGGCCCGCGGCGGGACGCTGCGGCATCATGCCCGGGTTCGGGCGGTTACCGGCGGGGCCGCCGCCGGGACGCGGGGACTGCGGACGCGGCATACCGCCGGGGCTGGGGCGACCGCCCTGGCCACCGGCACCGGCCTGCGGACGGGGACCGCCCTGACCGGCGCCCTGCGGACGCGGACCACCGGGAGCGCCGGCGCCGCCGGGACGCGGGGCACCACCCGGACGGGGCGCCTGCGGGCGCGCCATTCCGGTGGAACCACCCGAGGTGAAGGGGTTGTTGCCCGGACGGGGACCCGCCGGACGAGCACCCGGACGGGCGCCCTGACCCGCGGGACGCGCGGGGCGCTCGCCACCGCGGCCACCGTCACGGCCGCCGTCGCGCTGACCGCCGGACGGAGCCGGACGGGCGGCAGGACCACCGGTGGGGCGGGGCCCCGGGGTGGCCGAACCGGAACGCGGGGCCGCCGGAGGCTGCGGGGCCTGGGGCGCCTGCGGCGCCGCCGGGGCCGGAGCCGAGAACTCGGCCGCGGGCACCGGAGCCGGTGCGGGCTTCGACGCCGGGGGCTTCGGACCGGGACGCGGGCCGGAGGCGGGCGTCGCGGCCGGAGCCGGAGAGGGAGGGGTGCTGCTCTGCGGTGCCTCGGCGGCGGCCGGCTTGGGGGCCGGGGCGCCGGGCTTGGGAGCAGCCGGACGTGCCGCCTGCGCCGGGGAGGGCGCGGCGGGCTTGGCGGGGCTCGCCTTACGAGGGGCCCCGGGCTTCGCCGCAGGCTTCGCGGCGTTGCCGCCGGGGCCCTGCAAAGCATCAGTCAATTTGCGTACAACCGGCGCCTCGATCGTCGAGGACGCCGAACGGACGAATTCACCGAGTTCTTGGAGCTTGGCCATGACGACCTTGCTCTCCACGCCGAACTCCTTGGCGAGTTCGTATACCCGGACCTTAGCCACTTCGCTCCTTTTAGGTCCGGGTTACCGCCGGACCGTCGCTACTTCATGGGCGTACTCATCGCGTACTCATCGAGTGCTCATCGCAATCTCGACCTACTTCCAACTCGCGAGGTACCTGAATCGCACGGGGTTCCGTGCCGTACGTCTTCTTGCATTTACGCCTGCTCGACATGTCGGCGCAGTTCCGCGCTGTCGAGCGGTCCCTTGACCCTGAAGGCCCTGGGAAACGCCCGGCGGCGGACCGCCTGATCGAGACAGAACGAGACGGGGTGTACATACGCGCCCCGGCCGGGCAGCGTACCGCGTGGATCAGGGAGGCAAGCACCCTCGACCACCACGGTGCGCAGCAGATCGTTCTTGGGCGCTCGCTCCCGGCATCCCACGCAGGTTCGCTCAGGGCAGGCGCGAGCGTGCGTCCGGCCAGACATGCTCAAGTCTACCTCCCCGCGCCGGCCTCCCCCCTTTTGGGGCGACGGACGAGCGCTTGCTGGCCAAAAAGACTCGGTTGATCTCCGCACCGTCCGTCGGCATACGTCGCCGCAGGTCGCGGGCGCCGGGCGGAGTTGATCGACTGGGGGCGACCGCTACTGCCGGTGCGCGGCGGGTGGCGGCCGATGGCTGGATACGGTGCGGGCGGTCACCGGCGGTGACGGGGCGGGTGATGGTGCGAGGGCCGCACGGAGACGGGGCGACGGCCTCGCGGGGACGGGGCGGTCGCGGTGCGGCGACGGCGCGGTGAAGAGGCGCCGGCCGGGCACGATGATGATCGTTTCCGTGGCGATCGTCACTGTGCCCTGTGCCCCCGTGTCCCGCACTTCGCGCCCCTCGGAGCCTCGTACCGTACGTCGCCGGGCCCGGGACCCGTACGGGCTCCGGAGCCCGTACGTCGCGGAGTCGCGGACTCCCGCCCCGTGGCGGGGCGCCGTACGCCGTCCCGTGGCCCCCTGTGGCCTCGTCCCGCCGCCGGGTCAGCCCCGGTCGCCGCGAGGCGGCCGGCCGCCCGCGGCGGCGCCGTTGTCCTCCGCCCCGTCCGCCCCGTCGGTCTGCTCCGTGTCGGGCCGGATGTCGATGCGCCAGCCGGTGAGGCGGGCGGCGAGGCGGGCGTTCTGCCCTTCCTTGCCGATCGCCAGTGACAGCTGGTAGTCCGGCACCGTCACCCGCGCGGAGCGGGCGCCGAGGTCGACGACCTCGACCTTGCTGACCCGGGCCGGCGACAGGGCGTTCGCGACCATCTCGGCCGGATCGTCCGACCAGTCCACGATGTCGATCTTCTCGCCGTGCAGCTCCGCCATCACGTTGCGCACCCGCGCCCCCATCGGGCCGATGCAGGCGCCCTTGGGGTTGAGACCGGAGCGGGTGGACCGTACGGCGATCTTCGTGCGATGACCCGCCTCTCGGGCGATCGCGCAGATCTCCACGGAGCCGTCCGCGATCTCCGGGACCTCCAGCTCGAAGAGCTTCTTGACGAGGTTGGGGTGGGTACGCGACAGGGTCACCGAGGGGCCCCGTACGCCCTTGGCGACGCGGACCACGAACGTACGGAGCCGCAGACCGTGCGTGTACTCCTCGCCCGGCACCTGCTCCTGCACAGGGAGGATGGCCTCCAGCTTGTCGTCCAGGCGCACCAGGACGTTGCGTGGGTCCTTGCCCTGCTGGACCTGGCCGGCGACGACATCGCCCTCACGCCGCGCGTACTCACCGAACGTGACGTCGTTCTCGGCGTCCCGCAGCCGCTGCTGGATGACCTGCCGCGCCGTGGTGGCGGCGATACGGCCGAAGTCCGACGGGGTGTCGTCGAACTCCTTCGGCTCCTGGCCCTCCTCCAGCTCCGACGGGTCCTCCTTGGCCCACACCGTTACATGACCGTTGTCGCGGCTGAGGACGACGCGGGCGAGACGGCGGCTTCCCTCGGTGCGGTGGTAGGCGATGAGGAGGGCGGATTCGATCGCCTCGACCAGCAGGTCGAACGGGATCTCCTTCTCTTGTGCCAAGCCCTTCAGGAGCTTCACATCGATGTCCATGGCTACGCCTCCTCTTCCTTCTTGTCCTTGCGGTTGAACTCGAGCTCCACGCGCGCCTTGGCGATCGACACGAATTCGACCCGGCGGGCGGTCGGCTTGCGCCCTTTCACGCCCGGTACTTCGAGGTCGAGCCCCTCTTCGTCCACCGCGAGGACACGGGCCACGAATTCGTCGCCCTCATGGAGCTGAATCTTCGCCAGACGGCCGACGGCGCGTACGTAATGACGGCGCTCGGTCAGCGGGCGGTCGGCTCCGGGGGAGGTCACTTCGAGCTGGTACTCGTCCTCGCCCATCACGTCGGTCTCGTCGAGGGTCGTGGAGATGGTGCGGCTCAGCTCGGCGCACGCGTCGAGATCCACGCCGTCGTCGGAGTCGACCACGATCCTCAGCACACGACGCCTGCCCGCCCGGGCCACCTCGATCTCTTCGAGATCCAGGCCCTTCGCGCTGACGAGCGGTTCCAGCAGTCCGCGCAGCCTCTCGCTGTGGGTCGTGCTCATCCGGGTGACTCCTCGGCCGCGTGTGTGCTGTTGTGGGATCGTCGCGTGTCAGGCAAAGGGTATCCGGTCGCGGGGGGTGTTGCCGTCCACCTGCGGCTGACCCGCAGGTACGCTCGCCTGCGGTGATCACTGCGAGGCCCGAGGGAGACACGCGTGGGGCGCACGGGGACGACACGGCGAGGTGCGCTCCTGGCTGCGGGGGCCGCGGCGGGGGGTCTGCTGACCGCCTGCTCGGGTGGTGACGACGGCGACGGATCTGACGGCCCGACAAGCGCGGCCGCGGTCCGGGCCGCGAAGGCTCTGAAGGCGAAGTCCGCCGACAGGAGTCGCGAACTCCTGCGGCAGTACGACGCGGTGCTTGAGCGGCACCCGGATCAGGCCACACTGCTGGCGCCCCTGCGGGACGCCGTGGCGCGACATGTGAGCGCTCTGTCGCCGCCTCCTCGGCCTCCTGAGAAGGGCGAGTCGGCGAAGCCGTCCGCGTCTGCGTCCGCGTCCGCGTCTCCTTCCGAGTCCGCGTCAGTGTCCCCGACAACCGCCCCGTCGTCGGCCCCGTCGCTGGGGACGGCCGCAGGTGACACCGGGGCCGGCGGGCCCTCGCCGTCCGTGTCCGCCGATCCCGTCACCGCCCTCAAGGCGCTGGCCGCGGCCGAGCGCCGTGCCGCAGACGCGCACGCCGATGCGCTTGTCCACGCCCCGCCGGAACTCGCCCGGCTCCTGGCCTCCCTCGCCGC
Organism: Streptomyces camponoticapitis; assembly: GCF_014646115.1. GTDB lineage: Bacteria > Actinomycetota > Actinomycetes > Streptomycetales > Streptomycetaceae > Streptomyces > Streptomyces camponoticapitis. The sequence continues at coordinate 54,561 of NZ_BMMV01000001.1, forward strand.
GGCCGGCGCCGCCCACGCGTATCTGCTGACGGAAGGATCCCCCTCGTGAGCGGTGACGGTGCGCTCGACGCCGCCCAGGCCGCCCTCGCCGCGGAACACGCCGCGGTGTACGGGTACGGCGTCGTCGGCGGCCGCGTCGGCGACGAACGCCGCACGGAGGCGACACACGCGTACGACGCGCACCGTGCCCGGCGCGACGGTCTCGCTCGTACGGTGCGCGATCTCGGCGGGAAGCCCGTGGCCGCCGCCGCCGCGTACACCATGCCCTTCGAGGTGCCGGACGCGGCCGCCGCCATACGCCTCGCCGCCGATCTGGAGGACCGGATCGCGGGCGTCTACTCCGACCTCGTGCGGGCCGCCGAGGGGCCTCTGCGACAGGACGCCGCAGGGGCGCTGCGCGAGGCGGCGGTCCGGGCGGTGCGCTGGCGGGGCAGCGGCGTAGCCTTTCCTGGGCTCGCCGAGCGGATGTGAGCCCGCTCGCTCCGAAAGGGATCTAGGCACGTATGGCTTTCGAACCGCCGCAGCGGCTGGTGCGCACCCTGAGCGAGACGTACGGGGAGTCCGTCGCCGGCGAGTGGCTCGGACAGCTGCCCGGGATCACCCAGGAGGCTGTGAAGCGGCGGGAGTTGACGGTCGAGCGGGTGGTGGCGCCCGGTGGCGGGAGCAGCCTCGTGGTGCTCGTACGGCGCCCCGACGGGGCGCCCGCGGCGCTCAAGGTGGCCCCGCCGTTCGCCGCCCCAGGGGCGGAGCGGGCGGCGCTGGCGCACTGGAAGGGCTGGGGCTCCGTGGAGCTCATCTCGGGCTCCGACGGTCAGCTGCTGCTGGAACGGCTCCACACCGAGACCTCGCTGCGCTCCCTGCCCGAGGCCAAGGCACTGCTCGAAGCGGCGGGAACGGTGCGGAAGTTGTGGGTGGAGCCCGTCGCCGAGCACGGCTTCGAAACGGTCGCCGAGCGGACGGCACCGCAGGCGGCGGCGATGCGGACCACGAGCGATCCGCAGGTCGTTCCACTCGTCACCGCCGCGCTCGACGCACGTGAGGAACTCGTCGCGGCCGGGCCGACGGAGCTGATGCTGCTCCACGGGGCCTTCCGCCAGGGCAAGGTGCTCTCCGGCGACCGTGCGCCATGGCTCGCGGTCGGCCCCGTGCCCGTGGTGGGCGAGCGCGCGTACGACCTGGCGCGGCTGGTCCGTGACCGCGTGGAGGACCTGGTCGCGGCGGCGTCCGGCGCGTCCGCGACGCGGCGCCGTGTGAACAAGCTGGCCGATTCGCTGGACATCGACAGTGAGCGGCTGCGTGGCTGGACGCTCTTCCGCGCGGTGGAGTCGGGCGTCCGCGCGCTGGAGGCCGGACGCCGCCAAGACGCGGAACTGCTGCTGGAGTTCGCCGACTGGCTGTAGCGGGGGCGCGGTCCGTCGCAAGGACAGCGCAACCGCGCACCGCACCCACGGGGCGGGCCGCGCCCGTCACCTGGACCGGCCCGTCCGCCCCGTACACCATCGTCCTGCCTCGCCCCCCAAGGGGCCGCGGCAACGTCAGACGCCGCGGCAACGTCAGACAGCGGCCGTCAGACGCGCGACCGCCTCGGCGACGGTGAGCTCCTCGCGCTCCCCGCTGCGGCGGTCCTTCAGCTCCACCACGCCCTCGCCCGCGCGGCGCCCCGCCACCAGGATCTGCGGAACGCCGATCAGCTCCGCGTCCGTGAACTTCACACCCGGCGAGACACCGGCGCGCTCGTCGACGAGCACCCGCAGCCCCGCCGCCGCCAGCTGTTCGGCGACGTCCACCGCCAGCTCCGTCTGGAGCGCCTTGCCCGCCGCGACGACGTGCACGTCCGCCGGAGCGATCTCACGGGGCCAGCACAGCCCCTGCTCGTCGGCGGTCTGCTCCGCGAGCGCGGCGACGGCGCGGGAGACGCCGATGCCGTACGAGCCCATGGTCACCCGCACCGGCTTGCCCTGCTGCCCGAGCACGTCGAGCTGGAAGGTGTCGGCGTACTTGCGGCCCAGCTGGAAGATGTGACCGATCTCGATGGCCCGCCCCAGCTTCAGACCCGCGCCGCACACGGGGCAGGGGTCGCCCTCCTCGACGACCACGACGTCGACGTAGTCGTCGACCTCGAAGTCGCGTCCGCAGACGACGTTGCGCGCGTGGGTGTCGGCCTTGTTCGCGCCGGTGATCCAGGCGGTGCCGGGAGCCACGCGGGGGTCGGCGATGTAGCGGATCTTCAGCCCCTGGGGGCCGACGTAGCCGCGTACGAGCTCGGGCCGGCCCTCGAAGTCCTCCGCCGTCACCAGCTCCACCACAGCGGGCGCCAGGTGCTCGCCGAGCTTGCCGAGGTCCACCTCGCGGTCGCCGGGAACGCCGACGGCGGTGATCTCGCCGTCGACCTTCACCAGCAGGTTCTTCAGCGTCGCGGAGGTCGGCACGTCCAGGAACGCGGCCAGCGTCTCGATGGTCGGGGTGTCGGGGGTGTCCAGCTCCTCCAGCGCCCCGTGTGCCGACCCGTCGACGGGCGCGGTGGTGAAGGTGACGGCCTCGGTGTTGGCGGCGTAGTCGCCGTTGGGGCAGTCGACAAAGGTGTCCTCGCCCGCGGCGGCCGGGGCCAGGAACTCCTCGGACGCGGAGCCGCCCATCGCGCCGGAGATGGCCGAGACGATGCGGTAGTCGAGCCCCAGGCGCGCGAAGATCTTCTGGTAGGCCGCGCGGTGGAGCGCGTACGACTCGGCGAGGCCCTCGTCCGTGGTGTCGAAGGAGTACGAGTCCTTCATCTGGAACTCGCGGCCGCGCAGCACGCCGGAGCGGGGGCGCGCCTCGTCCCGGTACTTCGTCTGGATCTGGTAGAGCATCACCGGCAGGTCCTTGTAGGACGTGCACTGGTCCTTGACGACCAGGGTGAAGATCTCCTCGTGCGTCGGGCCGAGCAGGTAGTCGCCGCCCTTGCGGTCCTTGAGGCGGAAGAGGAGGTCGCCGTACTCGTCCCAGCGGCCGCTCGCCTCGTAGGGCTCCTTGGGAAGCAGCGCCGGCAGCAGTACTTCCTGGGCCCCGATGGCGTCCATCTCCTCGCGCACGACACGCGAGATGTTGTCGAGGACCTTCTTACCGAGGGGCAGCCAGCTCCAGAGTCCCGCGGAGGTGCGGCGCACGTACCCGGCGCGGACCAGAAGCTTGTGGCTGAGGGTCTCCGCGTCCGCCGGGTCGTCGCGCAGTGTCTTGGCCATCAATCGGGACATGCGCTGGACCTGGGACATGGGGAGCACTCCTGCGTTTCTTCTCGGGTGTTGCCAGGAGGTTATCCGGGGCACACCGGCAGGCGGAAATCAGTAACGGTGCCCCGTAGGGTGCTCAGCGCCGCCGCAGCGGCAGCGGGGCTCCCATCACGGCGTACGGCTTGGCGGCGCTGGGGAAGCGGACCTGGCGCGCCAGGTCCCGGTAGCCGAGGGTGCGGTAGAGGCCGCGGGCGGGGCTCTCGGTGTCGATCGCGGAGAGGATCGAGCGGGGCTGCGTGGCACCGTCCGTGATGGTGGTGATCAGTGTGCGCCCGATGCCGTGTCCTTGGAAGGCGGGGTGGACGTGCAGTTCGGTGATGACGAAGGAGTCGTCGAGCCAGCTGTCGCAGTCGCCGGCGCGGAGGTACGGCTCGACGATCGTGGACCACCAGTGGGAGCGGTCGTTCGGCATGCCGTAGACGAACCCGGCCAGCCGGTTCTCCGCCGTGAGCGCCCCGTAGGCGCGCGCACCGGGCGCCAGGAGGTGTCGCAGCACGATCTGGCGCCGTACGCCGATCTCGGCCTCGCCCAGCCCGAAGGCGAGTGCCTGGACGGCCAGCGCCTCGTCCACGCGCGCGGCGAGGTCGATCGGCTCCACGCGTACGTCAGGGATCTGGGATTCGCTCCCGGGAAAGCTCGGCACGCTCGGCATGGCCGAACCCTACTTTCAGAAGAGGACGCTCATGAAGGCGCCCACCTCGCGGAAGCCGACCCGTCGGTAGGAGGCCCTGGCCGGTGTGTTGTAGTCGTTCACGTAGAGGCTGACGACGGGGGCGACGTCGGCGAGCGCGTACCGTACGACGGCCGCCATGCCGCTCTCCGAGAGGCCCCGGCCGCGGAACTCCGGGGCCACCCAGACGCCCTGGATCTGGCAGGCGTGCGGCGTCGCCGCGCCGATCTCCGCCTTGAAGATCACCTTTCCGTCGTCGATACGGGCGAACGACCGCCCCGCACCTACGAGTTCGGCGACCCGCGCCTGGTAGAGCAGCCCGCCGTCGCCGGCCAGCGGCGAGACGCCGACCTCCTCGGTGAACATCGCGACGCACGCCGGCATGATCGTCTCCAGCTCGTCCTTGCGGATGCGGCGTACGAGGGGGTCGGGCCGCACCGTTTCCGGCACTTGCTCGGTGACCATGAGCGGCTGGTTCGCCCGAACCTCGCGAGCGGGGCCCCAGTTGGGCTCCAGAAGCCGCCAGAGGAGGGCTGTCGGTTCGGCGGGGCCGACGATGGACGAACAGCGGCGCCCCGTCCGGCGGGCGCGGTCCGCGAAGGCACGTACGGCCTCGGGGGAAGCGCAGATGGGCACCAGGTTGGCGCCGGAGTAGCAGAGGGAACGCAGCCGGCCGTCCGCGTACCAGCCCCACATCTCGCCGCCGAGCCGCCAGGGATCGAGCCCCGCCGCCTGGACACGCGAAGCCACGAACGCGTTGGCGACGGGCTCACTCTCAAGAATGGCGAGCGCGGCGCCGAGTTCGCCTGGGTCGAGGACCCGAGTGGTGGTCTGCGTCAACACGAGAGGGGCCTCACCATACGTCTGCTGATTCTTCGCACTGTACCCGCCACTTCTGTGACGCGCCGCGTACACCGAAGGGCCCCGCTCCCTCCGGACGCCCTGAGGCGTGGGGTGCGGGGCCCGTACGGAGCCAGAACGCGGGCAGGGCGGGGGACGGGGTCGACCAAGGTCGACAGAGTCCGGCCGAGTCGGTCGACGGGCTCACAGGAGCCTCTGGCCGATCCTCAGCTGATGGAGACCTCGGGCTCGCCGGAGGGGACGCCGTCGCGTTCCATCTCCTCGGCGATCTTCATCGCCTCCTCGATCAGAGTCTCGACGATCTTCGACTCGGGCACCGTCTTGATGACCTGACCCTTCACGAAGATCTGGCCCTTGCCGTTGCCCGACGCCACACCCAGGTCCGCCTCCCGGGCCTCACCCGGACCGTTCACGACGCAGCCCATCACGGCGACGCGCAGCGGCACCTCCATGCCGTCCAGACCCGCTGTGACCTCGTCCGCCAGTTTGTAGACGTCCACCTGGGCCCGGCCGCAGGACGGGCAGGAGACGATCTCCAGACGGCGCTGCTTGAGATTGAGCGCCTCAAGGATCTGCAGGCCGACCTTGACCTCCTCGGCGGGCGGCGCCGAGAGAGAGACCCGGATCGTGTCCCCGATGCCCTCGCTGAGCAGCGCCCCGAACGCGACCGCCGACTTGATCGTCCCCTGGAACGCCGGACCGGCCTCCGTCACCCCGAGATGCAGCGGGTAGTCACTCTGGGCCGCCAACTGACGGTAGGCGTTGACCATCACCACCGGATCGTTGTGCTTCACCGAGATCTTGATGTCCCGGAAGCCGTGCTCCTCGAAGAGCGACGCCTCCCACAGAGCCGACTCCACCAGGGCTTCCGGGGTCGCCTTGCCGTACTTCTTGAGAAGTCTGGCGTCCAGCGACCCGGCGTTCACGCCGATACGGATGGGGGTGCCGGCCGCGGACGCCGCCTGGGCGATCTCCTTGACCTTGTCGTCGAACTGCTTGATGTTTCCCGGGTTCACCCGCACCGCCGCACACCCCGCGTCGATCGCCGCGAACACATACTTCGGCTGGAAGTGAATGTCCGCGATCACCGGGATCTGCGACTTCCGCGCGATCGTCGCCAGCGCGTCCGCGTCGTCCTGCGTCGGGCACGCCACCCGCACGATCTGACACCCCGACGCCGTCAGCTCGGCGATCTGCTGCAACGTCGCCCCGATGTCCGACGTACGCGTCGTCGTCATCGACTGCACCGAAACCGGCGCATCCCCACCGACAGCCACCGAACCGACCTGGATCTGTCGGCTGACCCTCCGGTCGGCGAGCTTCGTCGGAACATCCGGCATTCCGAGAGAAATCGCAGTCATCTGCTGTGCAACCCCAAGGTGTGGATCGTGGTCCCGAGTTCGGCGGGCTCCGACCATCGAGATTACGTCACCGGCCCGCCGTACGAGCACACCGCTGCGAGCAAACCTCCCAAAGGCATACGGCCGGGCGCAAAGAGACACCCGGCCGTAAACCTGAGGCCGCTTCGGCGGCACGAGCTGTACCCCGACGTATGGAGCGCGGCGGTGGCCGCGCCCCGTCCAACTACATGATCTTGACCGGATTCACCACGTCGGCGATGAGCACCAGCAGCGTGAAGCAGATGAAGATCCCCGCCACGACGTAGGCGACGGGCATGAGCTTCGCCACGTCGAACGGCCCCGGGTCGGGCCTCTTGAAGAGGCGCGCGAGTTTGCTCCGTACGGACTCCCACAGGGCCCCGGCCATGTGCCCGCCGTCGAGCGGCAGCAACGGCAGCATGTTGAAGAGGAACAGCGAGAGATTGAATCCGGCCAGCAGGAACAGCATCATCGCGACCTGGTTCTGCGCCGGGACGTCCAGCGTCATCACCTCGCCGCCGATCCGCGCGGCGCCGACGACGCCCACGGGCGAGTCGTCCTTGCGGTCGCCGTCGGAGAAGGCGGCGCTCCAGAGATCGGGGATCTTCGAGGGCAGCGCGATGATCGACTCGACACCGGTCACGATCATGTCGCCCATGCGGTCGACGGAGTCGCCGAAGGAGAGCGGGACGATCTCGGTGGCGGCGGCGAAGCCCAGATAGCCGGCGGGAACGTACTTGTCGGGTACGACCTCCCCGTCCGAGTCCTTCTGCGCCACCATGTTCGTCGCGAGCGTCGCCTGGAGGACCTCCTCCTTTCCGCCGCGTTCGACCGTGATGGTGGCGGGGCCGATCGTCTCGCGGATGAGGTTGGACAGCACGGACCAGTCCTCGACCCGCTGTCCGTTGAAGGCGACGATCTTGTCGCCCTCCTTGAGACCGGCGGCGCGGGCGGGCGACACGGGGTCGCTCGCCGTGCACTTCTCGCGCGCCACGTCCTGGGAGATGACGCACTTCTGAACGCCGGCGACCTCGGTCGTCTGGGTCTGGAAGCCGAAGCTCATCGCGACGCCCATGAAGATCACGACGGCGAGGACCAGATTCATGAACGGTCCCGCGAACATCACGATCATGCGCTTCCACGGCTTGCGCGTGTAGAAGAGCCGGGTCTCGTCGCCCTCCTTCAGTTCCTCGAAGGCCGCCGAACGGGCGTCCTCGATCATGCCGCGCCAGGGTGAGGTGGACCGCGCCTCGACACGCCCGTCGGCGCCCGGCGGGAACATCCCGATCATTCGGATGTAGCCGCCGAGCGGGATCGCCTTGATCCCGTACTCGGTGTCGCCCCTCTTGCGCGACCAGATGGTGGGGCCGAAACCGACCATGTACTGCGGCACGCGAATGCCGAAGAACTTGGCCGTCGACAGGTGGCCCAGCTCGTGCCACGCGATGGAGAAGAGCAGCCCCACGGCGAAGATCACTATGCCGAGGACTGTCAACAGGATCGTCATGCGCGAGCCTCCGCTGGCTGTTCTTCGCCGAATTTCTCTGCCATTTCGCGGGCCCGGGCGCGTGCCCAGGTCTCCGCTTCGAGGACGTCCGCCACAGTGAGCGAGGTTCCCTTGGCGGGCCGGCCGTGCTCGGCGACGACGTCCGTGACGGTATCCATGATGCCGTTGAACGGCAGCCGTCCCGCCAGAAACGCGTCCACGCACTCCTCGTTGGCGGCATTGAACACTGCCGGAGCCGTACCTCCGAGCGACCCGACATGCCTGGCGAGTCCCACCGACGGGAAAGCCTCGTTGTCGAGCGGGAAGAACTCCCAGGTCGACGCCGTGGACCAGTCGAAGGCGGGCGCGGCGTCCGGCACCCGTAGCGGCCAGCCGATGCCCACGGCGATCGGACCGCTCATGTCGGGCGGCGTGGCCTGCGCGAGGGTCGAGCCGTCCGTGAACTCCACCATGGAGTGGACGTACGACTGGGGGTGCACGACGACCTCGATGCGTTCGAAGGGGATGTCGTACAGGAGATGCGCCTCGATGACCTCCAGCCCCTTGTTGACGAGGGTCGCGGAGTTGATCGTGATCACGGGGCCCATGGCCCACGTGGGGTGTGCGAGGGCGTCGTCCGGGGTGACGTGGGCCAGTTCGGCTCGCGTACGGCCCCGGAAGGGACCACCGGAGGCCGTGACGACCAGCTTGCGCACATCGGCCCGGGTGCCCGCCGCGAGGCCCTGGAAGAGCGCGGCGTGCTCGGAGTCGACCGGGATGATCTGCCCCGGCTTGGCGAGCGCCTTGACCAGCGGGCCGCCGACGATCAGCGACTCCTTGTTGGCGAGGGCGAGCGTGCGGCCGGCTTGGAGGGCGGCGAGGGTCGGCGCGAGGCCGATGGACCCGGTGATGCCGTTGAGCACCGTGTGGCACGGGGACGCCGCGATGTCGGTGGCGGCGTCCGCCCCGGCCAGGATCTCGGGGAGCGGCTCGGAGCCGTACTCAGCACCCAGCGCCTCGCGCAGCGCCGGTACGGCGTCCTCGCGGGCGACGGCGACGGTGCGGACCCGGAGCTGTCGCGCCTGTTCGGCGAGCAGTCCGATCCGCCCGCCTGCGGCGGACAGCGCGGTGACACGGAAGCGGTCGGGGTTGCGCAGGACCAGGTCGATCGCCTGCGTGCCGATGGACCCCGTGGAGCCGAGGACGACGATGTCCCGGCGGCCTTCGGACGCGTCGAAGGCGATATGGGGGTCGGCGAGGGGGGCTGGACTGTCGCTCATGGGCCCCATTCTTGCCGCATCCGGCCACGGCGCGGACAGCGCGGGGCGAAAACGGGGCGCCGAGTTCTTACGGAGCCGGCCCCGTCCGTCAGCCCTTGGCGCCCGCCTCGAACTTCTTCCACTGCGCCGTGATGACCTCTTCGGGCACCTTCCCGATGTCCTTCGTATCCGTGATGTCGGCCCGGAAGGAGAGGGTCGTGGTGCCGGAACGTACTACGGTGAGGTACTCGTACAGCTTCAGCGTGCCCCTCACGTCGAGGATCGTGAAGCGGTACGCCTGCGCCTCGTCGCCGTGGTCGGGCGCCTTGACCGGCTCGACCTTCAGGTACTGCCCCTTGGCGACGGCCCGGTTCTCGACGAAGCCGCCCGCGCACGCCTTGCCCGCCGCACCGAGGGCCTTCATTACGGAGGCCGCGCCGTCGCCGTTGTAGGAACGGAGCTGTACGGCGACGGTCGTGCCCAGCATCTCCTCGGTGACGTCGACGTTGCGGTGGACCTCGGACACCGGATCGAAGGCGGTGGCGCCCTTGGCGAGGCTGACGAGGGGCTGGCAGGTGGCGGGGTCGGCGGTGTAGTCCTCCCCCAGGGGCGCGCCGAGGGTGAACTCTCCGGCGGTGTACTTGCCGATCTTCTCGCCGTCGGTGAAGGCGAGGGCCGTGAGGTCACGCCGGCTGAGGGCCCCGGTGCCGCCGGAGCCGGCCGGGTCGGGGGCGTCGCCGCTCTCTCCGGCGTCGTCGGCGGGGGTGGACGCGGACGGCTTGCCGTCCGCTCCCGTCTCCTTGGCGCTTTTGCCGCTGTCGCCCGTCTCGCCGCCCCCGCCGCCGCAGGCGGCCGCACCGGTCAGTACGGCGCCTACGAGCGCGAGAGCCGCCACGCGGCGCGGGCGTGCGCGCCAGCCGCCGGACCGTCCCTGATTTCCCGCCCCGAACATGCCTGCCCCAATCGTCAGTTGACGGCGTCCTCGGCCCCGCGCCCTCGGCGGCACCCCTGGCCGAATCGCGCGGCTCGCGCCCCGTGTGGTCACGTGGCGGCTTGATTGTGCTGCATGCGGGCCCCGTGGTCACACGCGGCGGGCCGGGGCACCGGCGGCCGAGTCGAGACATCTTCGGCAAGTTGTGGCATCCGCATTGACACGCCTCACGCGCGGCGCAATTCTGAGAGCGCTCTCAGAAAGGTCTGGACCTGAAGAGTCACGCGCTTCCGGTTTCCCGCTCCCGGCAGGCCCTCCGGCTCCCGGCCCTTCAGGTCGCACCCGCCTCACCGGCGGCGTCGGTACGTCAGATTCCGCCCCCCACTGTTCTCACCGGGATTCACCTGACGAGGAGGAAGAGCGAGTGCCCGCGATACGCAAGCTGCTGGCCTCTCTGGCCGCCGCGGTGGTCTTCACCACCGGATTCACGGCCTTGACCAGCACCACCCCGGCCGAGGCCGCGGTTCCCAGCACCATTCCGTTCACCATCACGAACAACTCCGGCCGCGGCGAACAGCTCTACATCTACAACCTCGGTACCGAGCTCTCCTCCGGCCGCCAGGGCTGGGCCGACGCCAACGGCACCTTCCACGCCTGGCCCGGCGGCGGCAATCCGCCGACCCCGGCGCCCGACGCCTCGATCGCGGGACCGCCCCCGGGGCAGAGCCGGACGATCCAGCTGCCGAAGTTCTCGGGACGGGTCTACTTCTCGTACGGGCAGAAGCTCGTCTTCAAGCTGGCCACCGGCGGGCTGGTGCAGCCGGCCGTACAGAATCCGAGCGACCCGAACCGGAACATCCTCTTCAACTGGTCCGAGTACACGCTCAACGACTCCGGCCTCTGGATCAACAGCACCCAGGTAGACATGTTCTCGGCGCCGTACGCGGTCGGCGTCAAGGGCCCCAGCGGCGCGACCAAGACCACGGGCCACCTGAAGCCGGGCGGCTACAACGGCTTCTACAACTCTCTCAGGAGCCAGCCGGGCGGCTGGGGCGGTCTGATCCAGACCCGGCCGGACGGCACGGTCCTGCGGGCGCTCGCACCGGGTCACGGCATCCCCTCCGGCGCCCTGCCGGCCGGTGTGCTGAACGACTACATCGACCGGGTGTGGGCGAAGTACGCCAACTCCCCGCTCACGGTGACCCCGTTCGCGAATCAGCCGGCGGTCAAGTACGTCGGCAGGGTCTCCGGCAACGTCATGAACTTCACCAACACCTCGGGCGCCGTGGTCACTTCGTTCCAGAAGCCCGACGCCGACAGCATCTTCGGCTGCTACAAGCTGCTCGACGCGCCCAACGACCAAGTACGGGGCCCGATTTCACGCACGCTGTGCGCCGGGTTCAACCGCTCGACGCTCCTGACCAACCCCAACCAGCCCGACGCCGGCCCGGCGGACTTCTACAAGGACAGCGTCACCAACCACTACGCGCGGAAGATCCACGAGCAGATGGTCGACGGCAAGGCGTACGCGTTCGCCTTCGACGACGTCGGCGCCCATGAGTCGCTCGTGCACGACGGCGACCCGCGGCAGGCGTACCTCACGCTCGACCCGTTCAACTAGGGCAGCCCCCGTACGCCACGGGCCGCGTCCTCCGTAAGGAGGACGCGGCCCGGTGGTTTCCCCCACCCCGTCGGAACGGCCGGAAGGGCTCGGCTCCCGGTCGGTCCAGGCAACTCGACCCGGTCGCTCAGCGGATGGGCCGGTGGACGTTGTTCCGCTGCGACGGACCGGGCGTGGCGTCGGCGATCCAGGGGCCGTCACCGCTCGGGTCGATGATGCCTTCCTCCAGCCAGGTGTACGTCCCCGACAGCACACCGTTCACGACCTTGCGGTCGATGTCGTCCGTGTTGGACCACAGCCGCGTGAACAGTTCCTCGACGCGGATCCGGGCCTGCCGGCAGAAGACGTCGGCGAGCTGGTACGCCTCGCGGCCGTGCTCTCCCCCCGTACGCAGCATCTCGGCCCGTACGCACGCCGCGCTCATCGCGAACAGTTCGGCGCCGATGTCCACGATGCGGCCGAGGAAGCCCTGCTTGGTCTCCATGCCGCCCTGCCAGCGCGACATGGCGTAGAAGGTCGAGCGGGCGAGCTTGCGCGACGTCCGCTCGACGTAGCGCAGATGCGCGGAGAGATCCAGATGCCCCTTGGGGTGAAACTCCGCATAGGAGTTGGGCAGTTGGCCGGGACCGGCGACCAGCTTCGGCAGCCAGCGTGCGTAGAAGGCGCCCGCCTGCGCTCCGGCCCTCGCCTTGTCGGACAGCGTCTTGTCGGGGTCGATGATGTCGCCGGCCACCGACAGGTGCGCGTCGACCGCCTCGCGGGCGATCAGCAGATGCATGATCTCCGTGGAGCCCTCGAAGATCCGGTTGATCCGCATGTCGCGCAGGACCTGCTCGGCGGGCACGGCACGTTCCCCCCGGGCGGCCAGTGAATCGGCCGTCTCGAAGCCCCGTCCGCCGCGGATCTGGACGAGTTCGTCCGCCATCAGCCAGCCCATCTCGGAGCCGTACAGCTTGGCCAACGCCGCCTCGATACGGATGTCGTTGCGGTCCTCGTCGGCCATCTGGGACGACAGGTCGACCACGGCCTCCAGCGCGAAGGTCGTCGCCGCGATGAACGAGATCTTCTCCCCCACCGCCTCGTGCTGGGCGACGGGCTTGCCCCACTGCTCGCGCGCCGCCGTCCACTCGCGGGCGATCTTCAGGCACCACTTGCCCGCGCCGACGCACATCGCGGGAAGCGACAGACGGCCGGTGTTGAGCGTGGTGAGGGCGATCTTGAGGCCGGCTCCCTCGGGGCCGATGCGGTTCGCCGCCGGGACCCGTACCTGGTGGAAGCGGGTGACCCCGTTCTCCAGACCGCGCAGGCCCATGAAGGCGTTGCGGTTCTCCACCGTGATGCCCGGCGAGTCCGCCTCGACGACGAAGGCGGTGATACCGCCCTTGTGCCCCTCCCTCTTCGGTACACGGGCCATCACGACGAGGAGGTCGGCGACGACTCCGTTGGTGGTCCAGAGCTTCACGCCGTCCAGGACGTAGTCGTCGCCATCGCGCACCGCGGTGGTGGCGAGCCGCGCGGGGTCCGAGCCGACATCGGGCTCGGTCAGCAGGAAGGCGGAGATGTCGGTACGGGCCAGGCGCGGCAGGAACGTGTCCTTCTGCTCCTGGGTGCCGAACATTTTGAGCGGCTGCGGTACGCCGATCGACTGATGCGCCGAGAGCAGCGCGCCGATCGAGGCGTTCGCCATGCCGACCAGCGCGAGGGCCTTGTTGTAGTACACCTGGGTGAGGCCGAGGCCGCCGTATTTCCGGTCGATCTTCATGCCGAAGGCGCCGAGTTCCTTGAGGCCGTTGATCACCTCGTCGGGAATGCGCGCCTCGCGCTCGATCGTGGCGCCGTCGATCCGCGTCTCGCAGAACTCACGCAGCGTGGCCAGGAAGGCCTCTCCGCGCCGTACGTCCTCCGCCTGGGGCGCGGGGTGGGGATGGATGAGATCGAGCTGGAAACGGCCGAGGAACAGCTCCTTGGCGAAGCTCGGCTTGCGCCAGCTCTGCTCACGGGCGGCCTCGGCCACCCGTCGCGCTTCCCGCTCGGAGACCTTGGGCTCCGGGACCTGGGCCGTGTCGAATGAATCGGATGGAGCGGACATCGGGAACTCACCTCGCCGCGAACGTCGGGTCGATGGGCCCGACCGGCCAAGGCGTTGTCATGGCGCCCTGGTGGGAAAGGTACCGGCCGGTACTACTCGTCCGTATCTACCCGAATACCGAGGGTGTAGCCAGTCCTGCCGCGCACCGTCGGCGCCACGGGGCGGAGTCGTTCACCTACCCCGAGGTGGCCGGGACCGCCACTACGGCGGTCCCGGCGGCGTCGCCCTCGGCACGGCCTCGGTGCGGATGCGGCGGGGGCCAGGACGGGGCCGTACGGGGTGCGTGTACGGCCCCGTACGGGCCCCGTCATTGGTCGCGGACCGGGCTTTAGAGGGCGAGGCCCGTGAAGACCATGACGCGCTCGTACGTGTAGTCGTCCATCGCGTACTTCACGCCCTCGCGGCCGACGCCGGACTGCTTGACGCCGCCGTACGGCATCTGGTCGGCGCGGTACGAGGGGATGTCACCGATGATCACGCCGCCGACCTCGAGCGCCCGGTGCGCGCGGAACGCCGCCTGCACGTCGTGGGTGAACACGCCCGCCTGGAGGCCGTACTTGGAGTCGTTCACCGTCTCGAACGCCGCCGCCTCGCCCTCGACGCGGCTGAGGGTGACAACGGGGCCGAAGACCTCCTCACAGGAGATCGTGACGTCCGGCGGGACGTCGGCGAGGACGGTGGGCGTGTAGGACGCCCCGTCACGCTTTCCGCCGGACAGGAGCCGGGCGCCCGCGCGTACGGCCTCGTCCACCCATGCCTCCACGCGCTTGGCGGCGTCCTCGCTGACGAGGGGGCCCACGTCCGTGGCGTCGTCGGACGGGTCACCGGTGACCTGCGCCTCGACGGCGGCGACGATCTTCGGTACGAGGCGCTCGTACAGGGACGCGTCCGCGACGACGCGCTGCACCGAGATGCAGGACTGGCCGCCCTGGTAGTTGGCGAAGGTGCCGATCCGGGTCGCCGCCCAGTCGAGATCCTTCTCGCTCGCGTAGTCGGCGAGGACAACTGCCGCACCGTTGCCGCCGAGTTCGAGGGTGCAGTGCTTGCGGGGCACCGAGTCCATGATGGCGAAGCCGACCTTGTCGGAGCCGGTGAAGGAGATCACCGGCAGCCGCTCGTCCTGCACGAGGGTGGGCATCCGGTCGTTGCCGACGGGCAGCACCGACCAGGCGCCGGCGGGCAGCTCGGTCTCGGCGAGCAGCTCGCCGATGAGCAGGCCGGAGAGCGGCGTCGCGGGTGCGGGCTTGAGGATGATCGGGGCACCGACGGCGATGGCCGGGGCGATCTTGTGCGCGCACAGGTTCAGCGGGAAGTTGAACGGCGCGATCCCGAGCACGACGCCGCGCGGAAAGCGGCGGGTCAGCGCGAGGCGGCCGGTGCCGCCGGCGTCGGTGTCGAGGCGCTGGGCCTCGCCGCCGTTGAACCGGCGGGACTCCTCGGCCGCGAACCGGAAGACCGAGACGGCGCGGCCCACCTCTCCTCGTGCCCACTTCATGGGCTTGCCGTTCTCGGCGGAGATCAGGCGGGCGATCTCCTCGGTGCGCTCGACGAGACGGCGCGAGACATGGTCGAGCGCGGCGGCCCTGACGTGGGCGGGCGTCGCGGCGAACTCGTCGCGCACGGCGTACGCGGCGGCGACGGCCTCTTCGACCTGGGCCTCGGTCGGGACGGCGACCTTGCCGACGAGCCGGCCGTCCCACGGGGACGTGACATCCAAGGTCTCCTCACCGGTGGCCTGGCGCCCGGCGAGCCAGAAGGCATGGGTGGCTGCCACAGTTTCGTTCGGCATTGCGAGTCCCGGCCCTTCCGAAGTGGTGGTGTTGTCTCCCCCACCGTAGGGGCGCGGGCCACGGACGTGATTTGTCCGGGGTGGAGTGGTGGCAGGTGCGTGCTGTGACGCTTTGGCATAGGCGACCGTTGGCGCGCCGTCACCGGAGGAGGGCCGGTGGGCCGGCGTCGACCGCCCGCGGGACGCCCACGGCGGCCCGGCGCGATAACTGCCTAATACGTCGCGGCAGTTGAGGCGAAGAGCGGCTGAGGAGCCGGCCCCTCTCCCTCAGCTACGGCCCCGGCCGCGGCGGCGCCGACGTGGTCTTCAGAGCCAGCCACAGCTCCATCCGCACATCCGGATCGTCCAGCGTGCGGCCCAGGATCTCCTCCACACGCCGCATGCGATAACGAAGCGTATGCCGGTGGACGCCCAGATCCGCCGCGGCGGCGTCCCACTGACCGTGGCGCGAGAGCCAGGCCCTGAGGGAGTCCACCAGGTCGCCGCGCCCCTTGGCGTCGTGCTCGTACAGCGCGCGCAGCATGCCGTCCGCGAAGGCACGCACCGCGTCGTCCGCGAGGAGCGGCAGCAGCGACCCGGCCGCCAGCTCCTCGTGCTCCACCAGCGCGCGGCCCCGTCGGCGCGCGACGGACAGCGACTGTTCGGCCTGTTTGTACGCCCCTGCCGCCGCGATCGGCCCCGTCGGGGCGGAGAGACCGATGACGAGGCCGGCGTCGTCCGCCTCCTGGTCCTTGTACATCTCACAGGCGGCGGCGACCGCGCCCGCGTCCGCCGCGAGAACGACGAGCCGTTCGTCGCCGTCGGGCACGGCGAGCACGGCTTCCCCACCGTGCGCCGCCGACGCCTCCAGCGAGTCGGTCAGCGACTGGAGCGGATCGTCGGCGGCGGGGTCACGTGAATCGGACGCCGCCTCGGCCGGCTCGGCGACGATCAGGCGGAACGGGGCGTCCAGCAGCCCCCCGTACAGATCTCCCGCCACCGCCCGAGCATGGTCGGGCTGTCCTGAGAGGAGCATCCGCAACACCGCGGAGCCGAGCCTCTGCTCGGCCTCCTGAAGGGCGCGGGACCGCTCCGTGGTCAGCGTCAGGAGGGCGACCGCCGAGTGCACCGCGTACCGCTCCGCCGTGCCCAGCGCCGCCCCCGTACCGACGGCGAGGGCGCCCCGTACGCGCCGACCGGTGCCCAGTGACTGGAGCTCGACGCGGTCGTCCGGATCGCCGACCACGGCGCTGGCGGGCGCGGGGCGCTTCCGCAGGCGTTCCACCTCCGGCGTGAGCCGGGCGGCGCGGCGTGCCGCCCAGTCGGGCGCGGCGGCTACCACCGCGCCCGTCGCGTCGTACAGCGCGGCCCAGCCGTCGACGTCCGCGGCGAGGCGGGTGAGCAGCGCGGCGGGGCCTTCGGAGAGCGCGGCGCGGGTCAATTCCCGCTGTGCCTCGAAGCCCGCCGTGACCGCCCGGTACTGATCCGCCGCGATGGCCGCCGAGACGGCCTTGCTGATGGCGAGGAAGGGGGTACGGCGCGGCACGGCCAGCAGCGGCAGCCCCTCCGCGCGGGCGGCGTCGACCAGAGCGTCCGGTATGTCCTCGTAATTGACGCCGACCGCGAAGCCGAGCCCGACGACGCCGGCGCCGACGAGGCGCCGTACGTAGCGCCGCATGGCCTCGGGGTCCTCCGCGTGCAGGGTGACGGCCGTGACGAGCAGCAGCTCGCCGCCGTCCATGTACGGCACCGGGTCTTCGAGTTCACTGACGTGGGCCCAGCGCACCGGCGTATCGAGCCGGTCCTCACCCGCGCGCACGGTGAGCTTGAGCGCCGAGTGCTGGATGAGGGAGGCGAGCGTGGGCGGCATGGCGGACCGTAGGACCTTCATGAAGAGGATGCGCGGGCATTTTCGCCGCCCCGTAGAAACGGCGTACCTCAATTCTGCCAGGGTGTACCAGAAGCGGGTACGGGCTCGGGTGATGCCGAGGGCGGGCGGCAAGGAAGCCGTGACCGAGCCGCCGGCCTCACCTCCTTACGTATGCGGATTGGCGTATGCGGATTGCGACGCGGTCGCTCCGGGGTCGCTCAGGTGCGGAGGTCCACCAGCATCGGCGGCGCGTGCTCCCCGCCGACCGTGGTCAGCGAGAGCACCGCGTGGCCGGCGGGCACGGAGTGGGCCAGTTCGGAGGCCGACCAGCGTTCGCGCTCGACCTCCCGCACCGTGACCGCCTCGGCGGTGGCCGCCTTGCCGGTCACCAGCCGTCGCATGAAGTGCACCGCCTTCGTGAGCGGCTCGTCGGAGATGATCTGCCGGTTGGTGACGTCGCGGGTCTGGACCCACTCCGTGCCCCAGCTCTCCGCGAAGCGCCCGCCGTCCCACGGCCCGAGCCCGGAGAACGCCATGCGGCACCCCACCGCGCCGAGGAGCGGGCCGCGCAGCGGGTCCGGCACGTCTTCCAGCGTGCGCAGCGCCAGGACCACCCCGGCGTTCGCCGAGCGCAGCCGCTGGATGGCTCGGACCGAGTCGCCGGTCACCGTGTACGTCGCGTCGTCCAGGACGAGGCAGGCGAAGAGCGACCGGTCCGCGCGGGCGAGCGCGGCGTCGGTGAACTGGGCGAGAAGCAGCCGGGCGATGATCCGTGACGCCTCGGCGTGGCCCCGTTCGGGCAGGTCGATCCTGACCCTCAGCGGATGCTCGATGGCCCGCAGCGAGAAGGACCGGCTGCTGCCGTCCGTACGGAAGAAGTCGGCGAAGGCGGGCCGGTCCAGGAAGGCGAGCCGTTCGGCCAGGAGCACACCGATGTCGTCGCCGCGCGTCGCCTGCCGCTCGCGCGCGTCCAGCTCGCGAAGCTGCGCGGCAGCGCCGGGGTCGCCGGACGCCTCCAGCGCGGTGCGCAGGGACTGCAGTGCCGTGGGGGAGCCGCCGATCAGTTCGCGCAGTTCCGGTACGGCGGGGAAGCGCCCGTGGACGCTGCGGTAGGGGCCGATGAGCTGGGCGAGCGCGGTGGCGGCCCGGCGCCTGTCCCCGCCGGGAAGACCGGCCGCCAGATCGCCCACGAGTGCCTCCGAGAGCGTCCTCGCGGCCTCGTCGGGGTCGTCGGCACTCCCGTAGAGGTCCAGGTCGTGGGTGGCGTCGGGGCGGCCGACGGCGATCACGAGGTCGAAGGAGTCGTCGGGGGCGAGCGCCGCCCCGTCGGCGGTGACGGCGACGACAGCGGCGCGGTTGGCCAGCGCCTGGAGGCAGAGCGACTCGACGACGGGGCGGACCAGCCGGACCGTCTTGCCGGAGCCCGCGGGCCCGACGGCGAGCAGCGACGTGCCGAGCAGCCCCGGCTCCAGGGCGACGCCGGTGGTGCGCCGCGCGTACGGGTTGCGGGGATGGTCCGCCGCGGTGCCGATCCTGACCTGCCCGGTGGCGAGATCGTGGTGCGCCGTACGCAGCGGCAGGTCACGTACACCCGAAGGGTGCCCGCAGGCGCCCGCCCCGTGCGCGCGGACGGTGTCGGTGAACGCGGGCAGCCGTTCGGGGCGGGTACGGACTCCCTGCCAGGCGCGGCGGATCCGCGCGTAGTCGACGTCGCTGAGGGTGCCGCGGTGCACGGCGTCGGCGAGCTTGGCGGCGGCTTCGGTAAGTCCGGCGGCGCGGAGTTCGGGCCAGTCCGCGGGGTCGGCATCGGCCGGCGTCGGTGGCGGGGGCAGCTCGTCCGGGGTGGCCATCCCGAGGCGGCGCCGTACGGGGGGCCAGATGCCGACCCGCCCGATGACAGCCAGTACGGCGGCGACGAGCAGGACGTAGTAGACGTTCGAGACCCAGGTGAGCCAGGTGACGGTGCGCGGCATCTCGCGCCAGAAACCAGGCAGCAGTACGAAGAGCGGCCACAGTGGCACTCCGTAGCGCCGCCAGACCTCGTTCCAGTTGCCGATACGGCCGAAGCCGACGGCGAGCAGGCTGATGACGAGGGCGTAGTAGAGATAGCTCGCCGCGACGTACAGCTCCACGTGGGGACTGCTCTGGGACCGCCATTCCTCAGGGGTCAGCCACTGGATCGGCAGGAGCCACCAGCTGTCGCCGAAGATCCACCAGCCGCCCAGATAGCCGTTCCAGAGCAGGGACCAGACGAGCCAGCCGCAGAGGTAGGCGACGAGAGCGCCGCTGAAGAGTTGACGCGCCGGTACCTGGTCGGGCTCCTCCGGGGGGCGCGGGCGGTGGCCGAGGCGCCAGATGCCCGGTTCGGCCTCGGGGCGGGGAATCCGCAGCCAGTCGGCCACGGAAGCGCCGATGCCCGGCGCCGGCGCGTGCGTCGGCGAGGGGGGCAGCGCGGGCGGCGCGGCATTCCCCTTCGGGGCGGAGGCCGCGGGCGGGTCGGCCGGCGATCCCGGGGCGAACGGTGGCGGCGCCGACGGCGGCGTGGGGGGCTGGGGCGGTGGCCCCGCCGGACGGGGCACGGGATTGGCTCGTGTGCCGCGCGGGTCGTGCGTGCCGTCGGTGTTCATGAACCCCTGTCCCCTGACCAGCCAGGTCCGCTCTGTACAGGCCTCAATCTAGTGCCCGTGCACGGGGAGTTCACCGTTGCGGCCGTACGGAGTGTTGGTCTCGGACCCTCTGGATCGTGTGAGAGGGGCCGCCCCGTCCTATGTCCGTGGCGGACAACGACACGCCGCGGATGCTCCCGAACGGCGCATGCCCGCCGCCCGCCTCCGCCCCTAGCCTGCGAAGTGAAGGCAGACGCGAGCACGCCGGACACGTAGCGTCCGGAACCACCCCCAGGAGCCCCTCATGACCGCAATCCCGCAGGAGCGGCGCATCGTCACCGCCGTCCCCGGTCCCAAGTCGCTGGAGCTGCAGAACCGCCGTACCGCCGCGGTCGCCGCCGGAGTGGGATCCGTGATGCCCGTCTTCGCGGCCCGCGCGAGCGGCGGCGTCGTCGAGGACGTGGACGGCAACAGCTTCATCGACTTCGGGTCCGGCATCGCGGTGACGTCCGTCGGTTCCTCCGCGGAGGCCGTCGTACGCCGCGCCACGGCCCAGCTCGCCGACTTCACCCACACGTGTTTCATGGTCACGCCGTACGAGGGCTACGTGGAGGTCTGTGAACAGCTCGCCGAGCTGACCCCGGGCGACCACGCCAAGAAGTCCGCGCTGTTCAACTCGGGCGCCGAGGCCGTCGAGAACGCCGTGAAGATCGCGCGCTCGTACACGAAGCGGCAGGCGGTCGTGGTCTTCGACCACGGCTACCACGGCCGCACGAACCTCACGATGGCACTGACCTCGAAGAACATGCCGTACAAGCACGGCTTCGGCCCGTTCGCCCCGGAGATCTACCGCGTCCCCGTCGCGTACGGCTACCGCTGGCCGACCGGCCCGGAGAACGCCGGCGCCGAGGCCTCCGCCCTGGCCATCGACCAGATCAACAAGCAGATCGGCGCGGAGAACGTCGCGGCGATCCTCATCGAGCCGCTGCTCGGCGAGGGTGGCTTCATCGAGCCGGCGAAGGGCTTCCTGCCCGCGCTCGCGAAGTTCGCCAAGGACAACGGCATCGTCTTCGTCGCGGACGAGATCCAGTCCGGTTTCTGCCGGACGGGGCAGTGGTTCGCGTGTGAGGACGAGGGTGTCGTACCCGACCTGATCACCACGGCGAAGGGCATCGCCGGCGGGCTGCCGCTCGCCGCCGTCACGGGGCGTGCGGAGATCATGGACGCGCCGCACTCGGGCGGCCTCGGCGGTACGTACGGCGGGAACCCGGTGGCCTGCGCCGCCGCGCTCGGCGCCATCGAGACGATGCGCGAGCTGGACCTCGTGGCGAAGGCCAGGCGCATCGAGGAGATCATGAAGCCTCGTCTCAAGGAGATGGCCGAGAAGTTCGACGTCATCGGCGACGTACGGGGCCGTGGCGCGATGCTCGCGCTCGAACTGGTCAAGGACCGGGACACGAAGGAGCCGAACCCGGAGGCGACGGCCGCGCTCGCCAAGGCGTGCCACGTGGAAGGGCTGTTGGTCCTCACCACCGGCACGTACAGCAACGTGCTCCGCTTCCTGCCGCCACTGGTGATCGGCGAGGACCTCCTTACGGAGGGCCTGGACATCCTGGAGCAGGCGCTCGCCGGACTCTGACCGTACGAGGCGGGCCACCGCAGGCCCCGCCCCGTATGCCGGCCCCCGGGGCGGGGCTGTGAAGAAGGTGTGCGGGGCCCATGGCGGGTTCAGCTTCCCGCTGTCGGACCTCGCGGCCCTGACGTACGGTTTCGGCAGATGAAAGAAACACCCCGCTCGCAGGAGACTGCGGGCGACCCCACGGCGGCGCTTCCCCGGCTCCGTCCTGGTCGCGTCCTCGGACGCACTGGAGCACCCAGCTCCGGAATTCCTCACCGATCGGACGGCCGCCCGCCCCAAACCCCCCGGGGCGCGCGGCGACCCGATCCCGGCGGCCGTCTCGGAACTACCCCCCCTGTTCCGGGGCGGCCGGCATTCTTCTCCGGGCGCTTCGGCTCAGCAGGCCCCGTCCGCCCCGGCCCCGTCGCTCCCCTCGGGGCGTTCGCCCTCTGCGCCGTTCTCTTCGCGCTCGTCACCTGGCAGGTCGTCGCCGGTGGCCCGCTCCGTAACGCCGATGAGCTCCTGGGCCACGACACCTTCCGACGCGGCCCCGCCGGACTGACGGAATTCCTGGCCGATCTCGGCGGGATGCCGGTGGCCCTGCCGGTCCTGGCCGTGGCGGTCGGATACGCGGTGTGGCGGGGGCACCGTGCGCGGGCGGTGGCGGTCGTGCTGGCCATGGCAGCCGTACCGGTGCTCGTTATCCCCCTCAAGCTGTGGATCGACCGGACGGGGCCGCTCACGACGGAGTCCGGCTACTACCCCTCGGGACACACGGCGACCGCCATGGTCGCCTACTGCGGCGCCGCGCTGCTGTTGCGGCCCCGTACGGGGCGCGAATGGGCGATGCCCGTCGCCGCGGTGCTCAGTGCGGCGACAGGCATCGGTCTGGTGCTACGGGGCTACCACTGGCCGCTCGACGTGGTCGGCAGCTGGCTGCTCTGCGGCATGGTGCTGGCCCTGTTGGTGACGGCCCTGCGGTGCATCGACAACCGCAGGGCCGCCGGCTCGGGGACGGACGACGCCTAGGGCGAGGGGCGCCTTGTGGGCCGGCTCAGCTTCCGAAGTACGCGTCGAAGTTCCTGGAGAACTCCCACTGGTTGAAGCGGTCCCAGTTGATCGACCAGGTCATCAGCCCGCGCAGGGCGGGCCACGTGCCGTGTGTCTGGTACGACCCGCAGTTGGTCTTCTTCGTCAGGCAGTCCAGGGCTTTGTTCACCTCGGACGGGGTGGTGTGGCCGTTGCCCGCCTGCTGCGACGCCGGGAGTCCGATCGCCACCTGGCCCGGGTCGAGCGCCGGGAAGACCTTGGTTGTGTCCCCCGCCACCGGGAAGCCGGTGAGCAGCATGTCGGTCATCGCGATGTGGAAATCGGCGCCGCCCATGGTGTGGTACTGGTTGTCGAGCCCCATGATCGGCCCCGAGTTGTAGTCCTGGACGTGCAGCAGGGTGAGGTCGTCGCGCAGGGCGTGGATGACGGGGAGATACGCCCCCGCGCGCGGGTCCTGGCCGCCGAAGGGGCCGGATCCGTAGAACTGGTAGCCGAGCTGGACGAAGAACGTCTCCGGAGCCATCGTGAGCACGAAGTCCGCCCCGTACTTGGCCTTCAGGCTCTTCACGGCGGAGATCAGGTTGACGATGACGGGGCTCGTCGGGTTGCGGAAATCGGTGTCGCCGTTGTTGAGGGAGAGCGAGTGGCCCTCGAAGTCGATGTCGAGACCGTCGAGGCCGTACTCATCGATGATCTTGGATACGGAACTCACGAAGGCGTCGCGGGCGGCGGTCGAGGCGAGCTGGACCTGACCGTTCTGGCCCCCGATGGAGATCAGGACCTTCTTCCCGGCGGCCTGCTTGCCCTTGATGGCGGCCTTGAACTCGGCGGGTGACTCGACGTTCGGGCATTCGGCGACAGGGCACAGGCTGAAGCGGATGTCCCCCGAGGTGACCGACGTCGGCTCGCCGAAGGCGAGGTTGATGACGTCCCACGAGGCGGGCACGTCGGCCATGCGCGTGTAGCCGGAGCCGTTGGCGAAGCTGGAGTGGAGATAGCCGACCAGGGCGTGGGCGGGGAGGTCCGACTCGTTGCCGCCGCCGTCCGCGGGCCGGGTGGTCGCGGTGACGACGGAGGAGAGCGGGGAGCGGCCGGCGGCGTTGGTGGCGGAGACCTGGAAACGGTAGGCGGTCGCGGGGCTGAGCCCCGTGACGGTGGTCGACGTACCGGTGACGTTCAGGTTCGGGGCGCCGTCGCGGTGCACCGTGTAGCCGGTCGCGCCGGGCACGGGTGACCAGGCGAGGCCGACCGAGGACGCGGTGACTGTCGATGACCTGAGGCCTGCGGGGGCGGCGGCGGGGGGCTGCCCGGTCTCGCCGCCCGGCCCGACGAGGCTGAGGTCGTCGACGTGGTAGGCGGGGGTTCCGTACCAACCGTTGCTGTAGAGGGTCACGGACGTGGTGGCGGGGCCGGTACGGAAGGAGGTGGTGAGTTTCTGCCAACTCGGCGCGGACGGGGTCCATGTTGAGACGTCGGCGGTGCCGGTGCCGGAGGCGCCGAGGTAGACGTAGCTTCCCTGGACCCAGGCGCTCAGGGTGTACGCCGAGTCGGGCCGGACCGTGACGGTCTGGCTGCATTTCGCGTTGTCGCTGCCCGCCGGGGTGGCCTTCAGCGCGGCGGCGCCGCCGTGCACGGGGGTGCTGACGGCCACGCCGCTGCCGCTCGTGCAACTCCAGCCGGTGAGGCCGGACTCGAAGCCGCCGTTGGTGGCGATGTCCGCATCGGCCGCGCGTGCCGTCTCGGCGGAGACGACGAGACCGCCGGCGGTGAGTACGGCCGCCGCGAACGCGGCCACAAGTCTGGGGTACCGAGAAGGTCGTCTGCTGCCTACCACAACTGCCTCCGGGCATCGCGGAATTGAGTGACCGAGCCGGGCACAACATGGTCCAGACCAATCATGTTGTCAAGACCTCTGGCGCTCTACGGCTCCGACTGCCGAACCCCTCCAGGGGGTCTCATCCGCCGCCCCAGCGCCCGACGGGGGCGGCGCGACGCACGAGAGTCCGCACCTCACACACCCCTTGCCCCCGCCCGCTCAGCAGTCAACTCGCCCGGTCATCGCCCCCGTCGTCACCGCTCCGGCCGTGCCCACCGCCGCCACCGGGACCCCGGCCGACAACCCCGCCGTCCCCACCGTCGCCCCCTGCGTCAGCGGCATCGGCGGCATCGGCGGCGATTTCGGCCGCCGCCTCGTGCATCGCGAGCTCCAGCAACGGCGGGTCGGTGAGCGTGCCGGAACCGTCGGGCGGGATCACCCAGCGAACCCCGCCGCCAGCGCGTCCCGGATACGGGACGACGATCCAGGTGCCGCCGCCCGCGCCCCGTACCCCCGTGCCGATCCAGCGGGCGACGGTGCCCGGCGGCACGAAGAACCCGAGGCGCGCGTCGCCGAAGTCGGCCAGGACGGGGCCCGGCCGGTCGACGAGCCGGGTCAGCACCTCCAGCGCCGGATACCCCAGCTCACCGGAAAGGATCAGGACGTCCCAGCGCTTCCCGGCGGGAAGGAGAGCGACCCCGTGCGGGTTCCGCTCCCATTCCCACCGGCAGGCGTCGGGATCGGGCGCCACCGACGCCAGCCATTCCAGCGCGGCCCTCGCCCCCGAGTGGGTCCCCGAGTCAGTCATCATGCGGCCTCCGCCTCCACGTTGTCGGACAGTGCGTTCGCAGAGGGAGAGAGGGAGGTCGCGCCGGATCATTACGCGGGTTCGGACCGGCAGTCGGCGGTGATGTGGGTCACACCGCCAGAGGGGAGACTCATGATTCCGCCAAGACCCGGACCAGGACCCGGACCAGGCCGCGACGGAGCCACGCCCCGGCCGCCAACCCAGCCCGGGCGAGGCCCCCTCCGTACTGAGGTCAGCTGTCGAAGCCCAACCCGACCCGGTCCATGGCCTTCAGCCACAGGTTGCGGCGCCCGCCCCTGACATCCGCGCGGGCCAGCGACCACTTCGTGAGCCCGATCCCCGCCCAGGCAGCCGGCTCCGGCGGGAACGGCACCGGCTTCGTCCTGACCATCTCCAGCTCCGTCCGCTCCGTCCGCTCCCCCGCGAGCAGATCGAGCATCACGTCGGCGCCGAAGCGGGTCGCACCGACACCGAGGCCGGTGTAGCCGGCGGCGTACGCGACCCGCCCGCCGTGCGCCGTACCGAAGAAGGGAGAGAACCGCGAACAGGTGTCGATGGCCCCGCCCCACGCGTGACTGAACCGCACGCCCTCCAACTGAGGGAAGCAGGCGAAGAAGTGGGCGGCCAGCTTGAGATAGGTCTCGGGGCGGTTGTCGAGGGCGGCGTCGAGGCGTCCTCCGTACGGATAGATCGCGTCGTAGCCGCCCCAGAGGACGCGGTTGTCGGCGGTGATCCGGAAGTAGTGGAACTGGTTGGCCCCGTCGCTGAGCCCTTGCCGCCTCTTCCATCCCACGGCGCCGAGCTGGTCCTCGGTGAGGGGCTCGGTCGTCAGGGCGTAGTCGTAGACGGGCACCGTGTACAGCCGCACGCGCCGTACCAGGGACGGGAAGACGTTCGTGCCCAGCGCGACGTGGCGGGCCAGCACGCGGCCGTACGGCGTGCGGACGGCCATGCCGGGTCCGGAGCGGGCCAGTTCGAGACCGGGCGTGTTCTCGTAGATCCGTACGCCGAGGTCCTGGCAGGCCCGCTTCAGCCCCCAGGCGAGCCTCGCCGGGTTGAGCATGGCGACACCCCGCCGGTCCCACAGGCCGCCCAGGAACGTCGGCGAGTCGACCTCCGCGCGCACCGCCTCGCCGTCCAGGAGGTCCAGCCCCGTGAAGCCGGACGCGGTCGCCTCCGCGTGCAACTGGCGGAGATCTTCGAGCTGATGGGGCTCCGTGGCCACGGTGATGTCGCCGGTGCGCTCGAAGTCGCAGTCGATGGCGTAGCGCTCGACGGCCGACTCGATGCCGTCGAGATTGCCCTCGCCCAGGTCCTCCAGCGCCCGCAGCTCGCCGGGCCAGCGGCTGAGTCCGTTGGCGAGGCCGTGGGTGAGGGAGGCGGAGCAGAAGCCGCCGTTACGGCCGGAGGCGGCCCAGCCCACCTCGCGGCTCTCGATCAGTACGACATCGCGGCGCGGGTCGCGCTCCTTGGCGAGGAGCGCGGTCCACAGGCCGCTGTAGCCGCCGCCGACGACAAGCAGGTCGCACCGTTCGTCGCCCGCGAGGGCCGGCACGGCGCCCGGCTTGCCGGGGTCGTCGAGCCAGTAGGCGACGGGCTGTGCGTCGGCGAGTGAGGCGGCTGCTGTACGCATGGCTCCAGGGGCCATGTCTTCCAACTCCTTCGGGTCCTGCTCAGGGGGTTGCGGCCTTCTTCCGCCGACTGCCGACCAGCTGGCCGCCGATCACCATCAGTACCGCGATGGCGAACATCGCCGTCCCAATGACGTTGATTTGCACGGGTGTGCCGCGCTGCGCCGATCCCCACACGAACATGGGGAAGGTGACGGACGAACCGGCGTTGAAGTTCGTGATGATGAAGTCGTCGAACGAGAGGGCGAAGGCGAGCAGCGCCCCCGCCGCGATCCCCGGTGCGGCGATCGGCAGGGTGACCCGTACGAAGGTCTGCACCGGCCCCGCGTACAGATCGCGGGCCGCCTCCTCCAGCTTCGGATCCATCGACATGACGCGTGCCTTGACGGCCGTCACGACGAAGCTGAGACAGAACATGATGTGCGCGATGAGGACGGTCCAGAACCCCAACTCCGCCCCCATGTTCAGGAACAGGGTCAGCAGCGAGGCCGCCATCACGACTTCTGGCATGGCCATCGGCAGGAAGATCAGCGAGTTGATCGCGCCGCGCGCCCGGAAGCGGTAGCGCACCAGCGCGAAGGCGATCATGGTGCCGAGGACGGTGGCCCCGATCGTCGCCCAGACGGCGATCTGGAACGAGAGCGTCAGCGACCCGCAGAGGTCCGCGACGCCGCACGGGTCCTTCCAGGCGTCGAGCGAGAACGTCTGCCACTCGTAGTTGAAGCGCCCCTTCGGCTTGTTGAAGGAGAACACCATCACGACGAGGTTCGGCAGGATCATGTACGCGAGCGTGAGCAGCCCCGCGACGACGACCACATTGCGTCGGATCCAGCGCATCAGACCAGGTCCTCCGTCCCTGAGCGGCGGATGTAGACGGTGACCACGACCAGTACGACCGCCATGAGGATGAAGGAGAGCGCCGCCGCCGTCGGATAGTCGAGCACCCGCAGGAACTGGCTCTGGATCACGCTGCCGACCATCTTGGTGTCGGTGGAGCCGAGCAGTTCCGCGTTGACGTAGTCGCCGCTCGCCGGGATGAAGGTCAGCAGTGTGCCGGAGACGATGCCCGGCATGGACAGCGGGACGGTGACCTTGCGGAAGGTCGTCGCCGGCTTCGCGTAGAGGTCTCCGGCCGCCTCGTGCAGCCGCCCGTCGATGCGCTCCAGCGACGTGTAGAGCGGCAGGATCATGAAAGGCAGGAAGTTGTACGTGAGGCCGCAGACCACGGCCATGGGCGTGGCCAGGACGCGGTCGTCGGCCGTCCAGCCGAGCCAGCTGGTCACGTCGAGCACGCGCAGCGTGTCCAACGCCCCGACCACGGCGCCGTCGTCGGCGAGGATCGTCTTCCAGGCGAGCGTGCGGATCAGGAAGCTGGTGAAGAACGGGGCGATGACCAGGACCAGCAGGAGGTTGCGCCAGCGGCCGGCCTTGAAGGCGATGAGATACGCGAGCGGGTAGCCGAGCAGCAGGCACAGCACGGTGGCGGTGCCCGCGTACAGCAGCGAGCGTACGAAGTGCGGGTAGTACTCCTGGAGCGCGTCCCAGTACGTCTGGAAGTGCCAGGTGACCTTGAAGCCCTCTTCCAGGGAGCCCGTCTGTACGGAGGTCGACGCCTGGTAGACCATCGGCAGCGCGAAGAAGACCACCAGCCACAGGATGCCGGGCAGCAGCAGCCAGTAGGGGACGAGGCGTTTACGGCGCGGGACCTTGCGTACTGTCGCGTCGGTGACCGGTGGTGTGGCCGGCGCGGGTGGTGCTGCCGTGGTGGTCACGCCCCCTCCTCGTCCACCGTCTTGACGCCCGCGTCGATGTCCTGGGCCGCGTCGAGCCCGAAGGTGTGCGCGGGGTTCCAGTGCAGGACCACCTCGGCCCCCGGAACGAGCCGGCCGTCGCGCTCGATGTTCTGCGCGTAGACCTCCAACTCCGCACAGACGGGGCTGTCGATGACGTACTGCGTCGAGACTCCGATGAAGCTGGAGTCGACGATGCGCCCCGTGATCCGGTTGCGGCCCGCGGGGATGGAACCCTCGTCGTCCGCGTGCCCGAGGGAGATCTTCTCGGGGCGTACGCCGACGAGCAGCCGACCGCCGTCCGGGACCTGCGTCGTAAGGCGGTCGGCGGGCAGCCTCAGTTTCACGCCCGCGGACGTCACCACCACCTCGTCGCCGGTCTTCTCCGCGACGTCGGCCTCGATGAGGTTGGAGGTGCCGAGGAAGTTGGCGACGAAGGTGGTCTGCGGGTTCTCGTACAGTTCCGCCGGAGCGCCCAGTTGCTCGACCCGCCCCGCGTTCATCACGGCGACGGTGTCGGCCATCGTCATGGCCTCCTCCTGGTCGTGCGTGACGTGCACGAAGGTGATGCCGACCTCCGTCTGGATGCGCTTGAGCTCCAGCTGCATCTGGCGGCGCAGCTTGAGGTCGAGTGCGCCGAGGGGCTCGTCGAGCAGCAGCACCTTCGGGTGGTTGATGAGGGCGCGGGCCACCGCGACGCGCTGCTGCTGCCCGCCGGAGAGCTGGTGCGGCTTGCGCTTCGCGAAGTCACCGAGCTGGACCAGGTCGAGCATGTCGCCGACCTGTTTCTTCACCGACTTGATGCCGCGACGGCGCAGGCCGAAGGCGACGTTCTCGTAGATGTCGAGGTGCGGGAAGAGCGCGTAACTCTGGAAGACGGTGTTGACGGGGCGCTTGTGCGGCGGCAGGCCGGTGACGTCCTTGTCGCCGAGGAAGACCGATCCGGTGGTCGGGTCCTCCAGGCCGGCGATCATCCGCAGCGTGGTGGTCTTGCCGCAGCCCGAGGCACCGAGGAGGGCGAAGAACGAGCCCTCCGGGACGGTGAGGTCGAGGGGTTTGACGGCGTGGAA
This sequence comes from Streptomyces camponoticapitis, assembly GCF_014646115.1. GTDB lineage: Bacteria > Actinomycetota > Actinomycetes > Streptomycetales > Streptomycetaceae > Streptomyces > Streptomyces camponoticapitis. The sequence continues at coordinate 84,153 of NZ_BMMV01000001.1, forward strand.
GGAGCCGTACGACTTGCTTATCCCGGTGAGGCGGACGTCGTCGCCGCCCCGGTCGGTGGATGCGGTCTCAGTCATGGATAACGATCCCGGGGGCTTGGGAGGGGCGGAACGGAGCGGAAGGGGGCCTCTGGGACCCCGCGGCCTGTGGCAGCGAGCCGACGGCCTGAGGGTGCCTCGTACGGCCGCACGGGCCTGTCGGACCTGGCGGTCTAGGCGCCGATGAGCTTGGCGAACTTCTCCTCGTACGACGTCTCTTCCTCACCGCTCAGCGAACGGAAGGCGTGGGACCGCGAGGCCATCGCCGCGTCGGGAAGGATCAGGGGATTGGACGCCATCGACTCGTCGATCTTCGCGAGCTCCGTACGGACGCCTTCGACGGGGCAGACGTAGTTGATGTACGCGGCGAGCTGGGCGGCCATCGGAAGCTCGTAGTAGTGGTCGATGAGCTTCTCGGCGTTGGTCTTGTGCCGGGCCTTCGCCGGGACCAGCAGGTTGTCGCTGGAGATCATGTAGCCGGACTCCGGGATGGCGAACTGGATGTCCGGGTTGTCCGCCTGGAGCTGCACGATGTCGCCGGCCCAGGCGACGCACGCCGCGATGTCGCCCTTGCTGAGATCCGCCGTGTAGTCGTTGCCGGTGAAACGGCGGATCTGCTTCTTGTCGACGGCCTTCTGAATACGGGCGACGGCGCCGTCGAAGTCGTCGTCGGAGAACGACGCCGGGTCCTTGCCCATGTCGAGCAGCGTCAGCCCGATGGAGTCGCGCATCTCGGAGAGGAACGACACCCGCCCCTTGAGGTCGGGATCGTCGAGCAGCTGCGAGATGGACTCGACCTTGCGGCCCCCCGTCGCCTTCTTGTTGTAGGCGATGACGGAGGGGATACCGGTCCACGGATATGTGTAGGCGCGCCCCGGATCCCAGTCGGGCGAGCGGAACTGCTGGGACAGATTCGCGAACGCGTGGGGCAAGTTGGCGGGATCGAGCTTCTGTGCCCAGCCGAGCCGGATGATGCGGGCGGCGAGCCAGTCGGTTACGCAGATGAGGTCGCGCCCCGTGTCCTGGCCGGCCGCGAGCTGCGGCTGGATCTTGCCGAAGAACTCGACGTTGTCGTTGATGTCCGCCGTGTACTTCACCTGGATCCCGGTGCGTCTCGTGAACGCCTCCAGGGTGGGGAAGCTCTTCTCGTCCTCGCTGACGTCCATGTACTCGGTCCAGTTGGAGAAGACGACGCGCTTCTCCTTCGCCGAGTGGTCGGTGGAGGCGGTGCCCCCGCTCTCGCCTTTCGCGGGCGGAATCCCGCAGGCGCCGAGCGCTGCGACGCCGCCGATCGTGAGCGCCCCGGCGCCAGTGGCACGCAGCAGCGAACGGCGGCTGAGCGCGCCCCGTCCGTTGCTCAGGCTGCGACGCGTCGCGGCTATCTGGGCCGCGGAGAGACGGTCTGGCTCGTACTGCTCCATGGGCGGTGCCCTTTCGGGTGAGGAGAGGGTGCGAAGAGTTAAGGACGGTCCCCGAAGATTGTGCGGTGCCAGTCCTTCCTGGCGGCCCCGGTGTTGTCGTACATCACATGCTTGACCTGCGTGTACTCCTCGAACGAGTACGCGGACATGTCTTTTCCGTAACCACTGGCCTTGTAGCCGCCGTGCGGCATCTCGCTGATGATCGGGATGTGGTCGTTCACCCAGACGCAGCCGGCCTTGATCTCGCGGGTGGCGCGCCCCGTGCGGTACACGTCGCGGCTCCATACGGAGGCGGCGAGGCCGTACGGGGTGTCGTTGGCGAGGCGGATGCCCTCGTCGTCGGAGTCGAAGGCCAGCACCACCAGGACGGGGCCGAAGATCTCCGACTGCACGATCTCGCTGTCCTGGGCGGCGTCCACGACGAGGGTGGGGAGGTAGTACGCGCCGTCGGCGAGATCGGCACCGTCCGGGGCGGAGCCGCCGGTGACGACGCGGGCGTAACCGCGGGCCCGCTCGACGATCCCCGCGACGCGGTCGCGGTGCGCGTGCGAGATCAGCGGCCCCATGTCGGTCGACGGGGCGAACGGGTCGCCGAGGCGCACCGTCTCCATCAGCGCGGCGACGGCGCTCACGAACGCGTCGTAGAGCGGGCGCTGGACGTAGGCGCGGGTAGCGGCCGTGCAGTCCTGCCCCGTGTTGATGAGCGAGCCGGCGACGGCGCCGTGGACGGCGGCCTCCAGGTCGGCGTCGTCGAAGACCAGGAACGGGGCCTTGCCACCGAGTTCCAGATGCAGCCGCTTGACGGTGGCCGTGGCGATCTCGGCGACGCGCTTCCCGACGGCGGTGGACCCCGTGAAGGAGGTCATGACGACGTCCGGGTGACCGACGAGGTGCTCGCCCGCGTCGGCGCCCGCCCCGTTGACGATGTTGATCACGCCGTCGGGGATTCCGGCCTCCTGCGCCGCCTGCGCGAACAGCAGTGAGGTGAACGGCGTCAGTTCGGACGGCTTCAGCACGATCGTGTTGCCCGCCGCGACCGCCGGAAGGATCTTCCAGGCGGCCATCTGGAGCGGGTAGTTCCAGGGGGCGATGGAGCCGACCACGCCGATCGGCTCGCGGCGTACGTAGGAGGTGTGGTCGGCGCTGTACTCACCCGCCGACGCGCCCTCCGGATGACGAGCGGCACCGGCGAAGAAGGCGGCGTTGTCGACGGTCCCGGGAACGTCGAACTCCGTGGACAGCTTGATCGGCTTTCCGCACTGGAGCGACTCCGCCTCCGCGAATTCCGTCGCCCGCTCGGCGAGTACGGCGGCGAAACGGTGCAGCGCGTCGGAACGCTCCCCCGGGGTGGCGCCGGCCCAGCCCGGGTACGCGGCGAGCGCGGCCGCGACGGCCGCGTCGACGTCGGCGGGGCCCGCCAGTTCGTATGTGAACAGTTCCCGGCCCGTCGCCGGGTCGACCACGGCGTGCGTACGGCCCGAGGTGCCGGGACGCAGCCGGCCGTCGATGAACTGCGCACCGTCCGCGAAGCGGTCCCGCGCGGGGAAGCGGTTGCCCATGGCGTTCTCCGTGTTCCGGCCGTCCTACGGCTGTCTTGCGGCTGTCTTGCGGCTGTCGCCTCAGTCGAACGAAGCCGCGAGTGTTGTTCTGGCTTGAATTGAGTGCCGATACTGACAGAGCACGGGGCGTCCAACAAGTGATTCCGTTGTTGCCTTTTGGTTACGCGACGGAATCGGTTGACCTTGTGTCGCTCCACCGGCTTGATCGGCAGACGGACTGTCAGTGGCGGCTGGCACACTCACGTGCATGGGGATGATCACGGCTGCGGAGCTGATCGACCGTACGGGTCGCGGCGTGAAGGTCAAGTACCTGTACTTCTGGGGGCACACCCCACGGCCGGACGGGGAGATCGGCGTGAGCTGCCTCAGCCAGTGGTGGCAGTCACCGTTCACGGTCGACGGGGTCGAGTACGCGACGGCGGAGCACTGGATGATGGCCGCCAAGGCCCGGCTCTTCGACGACCCGGAGGCCGAGCGGAAGGCGCTGGCCGCGTCCGGACCGGCGCAGGCGAAGAAGGCGGGGCGGCTGGTGCGCGGGTTCGACGAGACCGTATGGAAGCGCGAGCGGTCCGGCATCGTCGTGGAGGGCAACGTGCACAAGTTCCGGCAGGACAACCGGCTGCGCGACTACCTGCTGGCCACCGGCGACCGGGTGCTCGTCGAGGCCAGTCCCATGGACCGGATATGGGGCATCGGACTGGCCGCGGACGACGAGCGGGCGCAGGATCCCGCGCGCTGGCGCGGGCTGAATCTGCTGGGCTTCGCCCTGATGGAGGCGCGCGAGCGGCTCCGGGCGGAGGTGGCTGAGGCCTGACGGCGCGGAGACCGCCGGAGGAAAGGGCACCGGGCCGACGGACGTGCGGAGCGGGGGCGTTCCCCCGGCGGGACCGGCGCTTGGTTCAGCGGTCGGATCGGCGGTTGATCATCGGTCGGCGTCCACGAGAAGCATGGCGGAGTAACCGCCGGTGCCACTGTCGAAGTCGTCGTTGTCGTTGAAGTCATCGTTGATCGCGTCGGTGATGCCCCAGATGATGAGGCCGATGACGACCACGCCGATGACGATCCCGATGGTGCCCATGATGATCCCGGAGAGGGCCTGCCCCCTGTTGGTCGCCTCACCCCGCTCGGCACGCTTCTTGCCGACCACACCGAAGATCACGGCGAGAATGCCCAGGACGATACCGACGACGCCGTACAGGCAGAAGAGACAGATCGACAGAATGCCCAGCGTCATCGCGGCGACGCCCATGCCGTTCGCGGGGGCGGACCAGGAGCCCTGGCCGTATCCCGGATAGCCGGGGTACGCCTGGTAGCCGGGGTAGGGAGTGCCGCTCGGCGTGCTCGGGTAGCCGTACGGACCGGAAGAAGTCGGGGCCGGCCCCCCAGGGGCTATCGGCGGCGGCGGTACGGCTCCGAAGGCCGCCCCGGCGCCGGGAGCGGCGCCACCGCCCGAATCCGGCCCCGCACCGGGCATCGCGGTGACGGTCGGCTGGTCGTAGACAGGCCGCACCGGAGGCGCGTCCTGAATGTGCGCAGGCGCCTGTTCCGGCTTGCCCAACGGCACCCCGCGCTCCGGCGGCGCCCAGGGATCGCTCGGCACGTGGCCGCCCGCCGGCTGCCCGCTGCTGTCTGACATGGTCCTCCCCCATCGTGATTCCGTCATGCTAAGGCCTCTGCCGGGCGCCCCACCCTCCCCGCCTACGATGATCCGTGTCCGGTACAGCCCTGGGCAGGGGGACGTCCTGCCCGGCGGACGGCGACACCCTTTCCGCCGCCGCTCAGCACGCGGAGGACCCGATGACCGACCTTCTCCCCTTCATCGCAGGGCTGCCCAAAGCCGAGCTGCATGTCCATCACGTCGGCTCGGCCTCGCCCCGTATCGTCTCGGAGCTGGCCGCCAGGCACCCGAGCTCCAAGGTGCCGACCAGCCCGGAGGCGTTGGCCGACTACTTCGTCTTCACCGACTTCGCGCACTTCATCGACGTCTACCTCTCGGTCGTGGATCTGCTGCGCACCCCGGAGGACGTCCGGCTGCTGACGTTCGAGATCGCCCGCGACATGGCCCGGCAGAACATCCGCTACGCCGAGCTGACGATCACCCCCTTCAGCTCGACCCGGCGCGGCATCCCCGAGAAGGCCTTCATGGAGGCGATCGAGGACGCCCGCAAGTCGGCCGAGGCCGAGTTCGGCGTCGTACTGCGGTGGTGCTTCGACATTCCGGGCGAGGCCGGCATGGAAGCCGCGGACGAGACCTTGCGGCTCGCGGTCGACCTCCGCCCCGAGGGGCTGGTGTCCTTCGGACTGGGCGGCCCGGAGATCGGCGTACCGCGGCCCCAGTTCAAACCCCACTTCGACCGGGCGGTCGCCGAAGGGCTGCACTCCGTGCCGCACGCGGGCGAGACGACGGGGCCCGGCACGGTGTGGGACGCGCTCAGGGAACTGAGCGCCGAACGGATCGGTCACGGCATCAGCTCCGCCCAGGACGTGGAGTTGATGGCGTACCTCGCCGAGAACCGCGTCCCTCTGGAGGTCTGCCCCACCTCCAACATCGCCACGCGGGCGGTCACCGACATCGAGCTGCACCCGATCAGGACGCTGGTCTCCGCAGGGGTACTGGTGACGGTCAACAGCGACGACCCGCCCATGTTCGGCACCGACCTCAACAACGAGTACGCGGTCGCGGCGCGGCTGCTGGAGTTGGACGAGCGGGGGGTGGCGGGGCTCGCGAAGAACGCCGTCGAGGCGTCCTTCCTCGACCGGGCGGGCAAGGACCGGCTGAACGCCGAGATCGACACGTACACCGCCCAGTGGCTCTCCAAGTGACGGCGGCACGGGGCGGGGACGGCGGCGCGGTGCCGCGGCCCGTCGTGGCCGTGGGGCACCGGGGCGACCCGTACCGCGTACGTGAGAACACCCTCCCGTCGGTCCGCTCCGCCCTGGAACGGGGCGCCGACGCCGTGGAGGTCGACGTACGTGTCACGCGCGACGGGGTGCCCGTGCTGCTGCACGACTCCTCGTTGAAACGGCTTTGGGGACATGACCTGGCGGTCGCCGACATCACCCACGCCGACCTGAGCGACCTCACACGGGGCGGCGTGCCGACGCTTCTGGCGGCGCTGCGGGCGCCGGGGCCGGTGTCGGACGCGCGCCTGATGATCGATCTGCCGGACTCCAGGAAGGAGACGGTGGACACGGTGGTCGGCACGGTGCGCGAATGCGGTGCTGGGGAGCGGGTGTACTACTGCGCCGGCGCCGACGCGATGCTCGCCGTACGGGCCGCGGACCCAGCAGCCGAAATCGCGATGACGTGGCAGTCGTTGGCCCCGCCGCGCCCCGTGCTGCTGGAAGCGGTGCGGCCCCGTTGGCTCAACTACCGCTTCGGTCTGGTGAGTCGGGAGCTTACGGAGCGCGTCCATCGCGACGGGTATCTGGTCTCGGCCTGGACGGTGGACACGGGGCGGAGCATGCGACGCCTGGTCGGGGCGGGAGTCGACTCGATCACCACGAACCGCATCGACAAGCTCGCGAGTGAGCTCCGCACCGACCGGCTCAGGGGGCCGGGGGCGTAAGGAAGGCGGGGGGGCGGGGGCGGGCTCGGGGCTGATCTCCGCGCCCCAACCGCCGAGAACGGGGCCCGAGTTGAGCCGTGGCCCGCCGCCCCTGCGCGCGACGGCGGTGGCGCCCGTAGAAGTCGGAGGCCGGCCCCGTACGGACGACGCGGGGTGGGGTACGGACGACGAGCATGTCCGTACCCCACCCCCCGGAAGCCTCAACTCGGGCGATGCCCCTTCGAGTTGGCGAGCGGAGCCGCACCGCGGCGACGGCACGCCGACACGACCCGGCCCGGCCGGTCACCGGCGCCCGCGCCACCTCAGCGACGCGCGCACTGCACGTACCTCAGCGCCTCCGCACCCCTCACGCACGCCTCACACACGCCTCACACACGCCTCAGGCGTCGAGCGACGTCATCACGTGCTTGATACGGGTGTAGTCGTCGAAGCCGTACGCCGACAGGTCCTTGCCGTAGCCCGACTTCTTGAAGCCGCCGTGCGGCATCTCCGCGACCAGCGGGATGTGCGTGTTGATCCACACGCACCCGAAGTCCAGGCTCTTGGACATACGCATCGCGCGCCCGTGGTCCTTCGTCCACACCGAGGAGGCGAGGGCGAACTCCACCCCGTTCGCGTACTCCAGCGCTTGCGCCTCGTCGGTGAACGACTGCACCGTGATGACGGGCCCGAACACCTCGTTCTGGATGATCTCGTCGTCCTGCTTCAGGCCCGAGACGACGGTCGGCGCGTAGAAGTACCCCTTGTCGCCGACCCGGTGCCCGCCCGCCTCGACCTTGGCGTGGGCCGGCAGCCGCTCGATGAAGCCCGAGACGTGCTTCAGCTGGTTCGCGTTGTTCAGCGGCCCGTACAGGACGTCCTCGTCGTCCGGCTTCCCGGTCTTGGTCTCCGCGGCGGCCTTCGCCAGCACGGCCACGAACTCGTCGTGGATCGACTCGTGCACCAGGACGCGGCATGCCGCCGTACAGTCCTGCCCGGCGTTGAAGAAGCCGGCCACCGAAATGTCCTCGACGGCCTTGGCGATCGCCTCGCCGTCGAGGTCCTCGAAGACCACGACGGGCGCCTTGCCGCCCAGCTCCAGATGCACGCGCTTGACGTCCCGGGAGGCGGACTCGGCGACCTGCATCCCGGCCCGCACGGAGCCGGTGATCGAGACCATCGCCGGAGTCGCGTGCTCGACCATGGTGCGCCCGCTGTCGCGGTCACCGCAGATGACGTTGAAGACGCCCTTGGGCGCGATCGCGCCGATGATCTCCGCCATCAGCAGCGTGGAGGCGGGGGTGGTGTCGGACGGCTTCAGTACGACGGTGTTGCCCGCCGCGAGCGCCGGGGCGAACTTCCACACGGCCATCATCATCGGGTAGTTCCACGGCGCCACCTGCGCGCACACGCCCACCGGCTCACGCCGCACGATGGAGGTGAAACCGTCCATGTACTCGCCGGCCGAACGTCCTTCGAGCATCCGCGCCGCACCCGCGAAGAAGCGGATCTGGTCCATCATCGGCGGGATCTCTTCGGTGCGGGTCAGTTCGAGCGGCTTGCCGGTGTTCTCCGACTCCGCGGCGATCAGATCCTCGGCGCGCTCCTCGAGCGCGTCCGCGATCTTGAGCATCACCTTCTGGCGCTCGGCCGGGGTGGTGTCGCGCCAGGCAGGGAACGCCGCGGCGGCGGCCTTCATGGCGGCGTCGACGTCGGCCTGGCCGGAAAGCGGGGACGTCGCGTAGGCCTCGCCCGTGACCGGGTTGACCACCTCGATGGTCCGCCCGTCGGCGGCGTCCCGGAACTCCCCGTTGATGTAGTTACGCAGACGGCGCAGCTCGGTGGTCACTGCCACCCCTCCTTACAGATGTCATGCCCGGATGTCCGATGGGTGAGATACCCACCCTAAGCGTTCCGCCGACGCTTTCGACAGGCCCGACCCCTCCGAACTTCGGATTCAGTCTTATTCGAACCCTCACACAACGAATTTCATCGCTTCGGGGTTGCAAGACGGGCGAGTCGCGGTGCACAGTGACCTGGTGGCCAGTCGCAGCGCAGACCCCAGGAACGGGCACGGAAACGGATCGTCCCCGGCGATCGACAGCGTGTCCCTCGCGATCATCGAACAGCTTCAGGAGGACGGCCGGCGCCCCTACGCCGCGATCGGCAAGGCCGTGGGCCTGTCCGAGGCAGCCGTACGGCAGCGCGTCCAGAAGCTGCTCGACCAGGGGGTCATGCAGATCGTGGCCGTCACCGACCCGCTGACCGTCGGTTTCCGGCGCCAGGCGATGGTCGGCATCAACGTCGAGGGCGACCTGGACCCGGTGGCCGACGCGCTCGCGGAGATGGACGAGTGCGAGTACGTGGTGATGACCGCGGGCTCCTTCGACCTGATGGTGGAGATCGTCTGCGAGGACGACGACCACCTGCTGGATGTCATCAACAAAAGGATCCGCGCGCTCCCCGGCGTGCGTTCCACCGAGAGCTTCGTCTACCTCAAGTTGAAGAAGCAGACCTACATGTGGGGAACCCGATAGCCGTGAGCAAGGACCTCTCCAAAACCGCTTACGACCACCTGTGGATGCATTTCACCCGCATGTCGTCGTACGAGAACGCACCCGTGCCCACCATCGTGCGTGGTGAGGGCACCTACATCTACGACATCAACGGCAAGCGTTACCTGGACGGTCTCTCCGGCCTGTTCGTGGTCAACGCGGGCCACGGGCGCCATGAGTTGGCCGAGACGGCCTACAAGCAGGCTCAGGAGCTCGCCTTCTTCCCCGTGTGGTCCTACGCCCACCCGAAGGCGGTCGAGCTGGCCGAGCGGCTGGCCCACTACGCACCCGGGGACCTCAACAAGGTCTTCTTCACCACCGGCGGCGGCGAGGCGGTCGAGACCGCCTGGAAGCTCGCCAAGCAGTACTTCAAGCTCACGGGCAAGCCCACCAAGTACAAGGTCATCTCGCGCGCAGTCGCCTACCACGGCACGCCCCAGGGGGCGCTGTCCATCACCGGACTGCCCGCCCTGAAGGCCCCGTTCGAGCCGCTGGTCCCCGGCGCCCGCAAGGTGCCGAACACCAACATCTACCGCGCCCCGCTCCACGGCGACGACCCGGAGGCCTTCGGCCGCTGGGCCGCCGACCAGATCGAGCAGCAGATCCTCTTCGAGGGCGCGGACACGGTCGCCGCCGTCTTCCTGGAGCCGGTGCAGAACGCGGGCGGCTGTTTCCCGCCCCCGCCGGGCTACTTCCAGCGGGTCCGCGAGATCTGCGACCAGTACGACGTGCTGCTCGTCTCGGACGAGGTCATCTGCGCCTTCGGCCGGCTCGGCACGATGTTCGGCTGCGACAAGTTCGGCTACGTGCCCGACATGATCACCTGCGCCAAGGGCATGACGTCGGGCTACTCACCGATAGGTGCCTGCATCATCTCCGACCGTCTCGCCGAGCCCTTCTACCAAGGTGACAACACCTTCCTGCACGGCTACACCTTCGGCGGCCACCCGGTCTCCGCGGCCGTCGGTCTCACCAACCTCGACATCTTCGAGCGCGAGGGCCTCAACCAGCATGTGCTGGACAACGAGGACGCGTTCTTCTCCACGCTGCGCAAGCTCCACGACCTGCCGATAGTCGGCGACGTACGGGGCAACGGCTTCTTCTACGGCATCGAACTGGTCAAGGACAAGGTCACCAAGGAGTCGTTCACGGACGAGGAGACGGAGCGCGTCCTGTACGGCTTCCTCTCCAAGGCTCTGTACGACAACGGGCTGTACTGCCGCGCCGACGACCGCGGCGACCCGGTCGTACAGCTGGCGCCGCCGCTGATCTCCGACCAGTCGACGTTCGACGAGATCGAGCAGATCCTGCGCACCGTGCTGACGGAGGCCTGGACGAAGCTCTGATCACCGCGGCCGGCCGCGTGTACGGGGCGGCGAAGGGCGGGGACGGGGCGGGAACGGGGCGGTTCTCGTCGCACCGTACGCCTCGTATCCCCGCCCCGTAGTCCCGCCACGTGGCCACGCTCCACGGTTCAGCCGCACGACGGCCCGGGTGCCCCCGTTCGAGTGCAATGGGGGCCACCCGGGCCGTGTGCTGTCCGCCCATCTCGGTATTGATCCCTACGGTGCAGTGACCGATCGGCTTCGCCTTCGTTCCCCCCGGACGGGGCGCGGTACGTCAGCTCTGATCCGAGCCTGATCCGAACCGAGGTGTACGCCATGGTTGCCCCGCCGGACAACGACGTGCTCTGGGCGCGTTCCCTGCACCACTCGCACAACGGCTCGCCCGCGCTCAGCGGCGTCTCGCTCGGTGTGCGCGAGGGCGAGATCCTCGCCGTCAGCGGGGCGCGCGGCAGCGGCAAGACGACCCTGCTGCGGTGCCTCTCGGGCCAGCTCGTTCCCAAGGAGGGTGAGGTCTGGTTCAACAGCACCGCCGTCCACACGATGCCCCCGATGCAGCGGGAGAGGCTCCGGCGCGACCGTTTCGGCTGGATCGACTCCGATCCGGTCCTGGTCCCCGAGCTCAACACGTGGGAGAACGCCGCCCTGCCGATGCTGCTGCGCGGCTCCTCCCGCCGTGCGGCGAAGGCCGCGGCCATGGAGTGGCTTGAGCGGCTCGACATCGGCATGTGCGCCCGCAAGCGCCCGCACGCCCTGCTCCAGTCGCAGCGCCAGCGTGTGGCCATCGCCCGCGCCCTGGTGAGCACGCCCTCCGTACTCTTCGCCGACGAGCCGACGGCGCCCCTGTACGCCGCCGACCGCTCCCAGGTCCTGCGCACGCTGACGACCGCGGCGCGCTCCCACCGCATCACCGTCGTACTCGCCACCCTTGACGACGAGGTCGCGACGCTCGCCGACCGCACCGTCGTCCTGGTCGACGGCCGCCGTGTGGGCGCCCTGCGACCGGCCGAGGCGGAAGGCCAGGCAGCGTGCTCGCTCTCCGTCTAGCCCGCGGCAGCCACCCCCTCGTCCTGCTGCGCCGGCTGCTCGTGGCCGCGGCGTCGGCGGGCGTCGGCTTCCTCCTGCTGTGCACGCTGGGCTGGGCCATGAACCACCCCGCCGGATCGGTGCTGCGTCTGCTGTGGTGCGTGCTCCCGCTCGCCGCCACGGTGCAGTTCGCCGTCGCCGCGGCCCGGACGGACCCGAGCACCCGGCCCCGTCCGGGACTTTCGGCGGTGGGCCTCGGTCCGGCGCAGCTCACCGCCCTGGCCGCCGCGTCGACGACCCTGTCCTGCACGCTCGGCAGCGTGGTGGCGCTGTTGTTCTTCCTCCACCTGCGCGGTGATCTCACGGGGCTGCCCTTCGACGGGGCGGCATCCGATCTGCTCGGCGCGGGGCAGCCGTTGCCGCTCGCCGCGGCCCTCACCCTGCTCGCCGTCGTACCGGTCCTCGCCTTCCTGGCGACCGGATTCGCCCTGCGTCCGCGCAAGTCGAGGCTGGTCGACGACGCCGATCCGGAGCGGCCGGCGACGCCCAAACCCGCCCCGTCGGGGCTGCCTTGGGGCGTGGCTCTCACCGCCGCCGGGCTCGCCGTCGAGACCTACGCGAGCCGCGGCGGCTCGGAGGCGCCGCTGCCACTGCCGGGGCGATTCGAGGGCAGCCCGGCCGGTGTCCTGGCCGGCTGGTCCCTGACGGCCCTTGGCCTGGCTCTGGCGGGCCCCGGTATCGCGCATCTCTGCGGTCGGCTCCTGCAGATGCTGCGCCCCGGAGCGACGCGTCTGCTCGCGGGGCGCGTTCTGATGGACGAGGCGGCGCGGATCGGCCGCCCGCTGGGAGTGGTCTGCGCGGTGGTCTCCGGCGGATTCGCCGCCGCGGCGTTGTACGGCCCCGGCGACCCGCGTCCTTTCGGGCCGCTCACCGGCCTCGGCGCCACGCTCATCGTGGGCTGCACCGTCGCGACGCTGCTGACGGCGGTCCTGGAGGCCAGGCACGCCCGCACCGAAACGACGGCCGCGTTGGTGCGGGTGGGCGCCCCCACGGGGCTCCTGCGTACCGCGGCAGCACTGCGGGCAGGCGCGCTGCTCGCCGTTTTCGGACCACTGACGTGGCTGATCGCCGCGCTGGCCGCCGTACCGCTCACCGGCTGAGCCGGCTGCCGTCCCTCACCGCGCCCCCCGACCTTGCGAGGGGCGCTCTATCGTGTCCCGCATGGTTTACGGCGAGGGACACGACGGACATGAAGCACAACAGGCAGCGGCGCGGGGGCAGCAAGGGCTCTGGGAGCACTGGGCGGACGGCCTGGACCGCGAGATCGAGACCCTCGACGAGTTCGACCAGGTGATCCTGGGCGGGACGCTCAGCGGCTACCGCGTCCAGTCGGTCGACCTGACGGGCCGTACGCTCGCCCTGCTGTCAACCGACACCTCCGAAACCGTCTTCCTCGGCTGCCCGATGGAACCGGACGCCGCGGCGAAGATACGGGCGGACGGGGCCCTGGTCTTCCCTCCCGTCCCGCACCTCCCCTTCGACCCGTACCGGGGCCTGCTCTACACACCCGTGCATCTCTTCGAAGGGCTGGACGAGGGCGGGTACGAGGTGACGCCGGACGCCCTCGCCTACGACTGGTTCCAGCGGACCAAGGCCGACGGCGACATACTCGGCTCGATGCTGCGGTCGGTCCACGACGACGCGATCTCGGACGCTCTGGACGAACTTCTCGTCGGCGCACGGGTCGTCGGTGTGATGGGCGGCCACGCGATGGCACGGGGCACCGACGCCTACGCGGAGGCGGCGCGCCTCGGCCGCGAGCTGGCCCGTACGGGGCTTACCGTCGCGACCGGCGGCGGCCCCGGCGCCATGGAGGCCGCCAATCTCGGGGCGTACGCCGCCACGCACCCCGACGAGATGCTGGACGAGGCGCTCGAAATCCTCGCAAAGACGCCGTCGTTCAGCCCGTCGATCTCCGAGTGGGCGCGCGCCGCCTTCGAGGTACGGGGCCGCTGGCCCGGGGGCGCCGGGTCGGTCGGAATCCCCACCTGGTTCTACGGCCACGAGCCGCCGAACGCCTTCGCCGGCCACATCGCGAAGTACTTCGCCAACGCGACCCGCGAGGACGGTCTGCTGGCCCGCTGCAACGCCGGCGTCGTCTTCCTGCCCGGCGCCGCGGGCACCGTCCAGGAAGTCTTCGACAACGCGACGCCGAACTACTACGAGTCACGCGGCGAACCGACACCCATGGTCCTGGTCGACCGCACGCACTGGACGGAGAAGCTGCCCGCCTGGCCGCTGCTCACATCGCTGGCGCGGGAGCGCTCGATGGAGTCCCGCATCGCGCTCGTCGACTCGGTCGCCGAGGTTCCGGAGGCGCTGGCCCGGCTCTCGGCCTGACTCGCGCGACGCGGGGGCGGACGACGCCTCGTCAGTCCGCCCGGCCGCCAGTTGGAGCCGCGCCCTCGTCGGCGTTGGCCGGTTCCCTTTCCTCCAGGACCACCACGTCCTCGGCCGCGAAGGAGACCCCGACCGTCGCTCCCTCGTCGGGCACATGGCGGAGGGCGCACTCCGCCTCCATCTCCGGGCCGTCGGTGGGCCGCAGAAGCACGGCGACGTGGCTGCCGCGGAAGGTGCGCGCCCCGACGGTGCAGCGCAGGCCTTCCTCAGGAGGGCCGAGCCGTACCCCAGCGGGTCGTACCAGCAGCGTGCGGCGGCCCTGGGGTGAGCCGGCGGGCACCGGGACCTTGCCCCAGGGCGTGTCGGCGATGTCACCGCGCACCGTGGCGGCCACGACGTTGTCGAAGCCGAGGAAGCGCGCCACGAACGCGGAGGCAGGACGCTGCCAGACCTCTACCGGTGTGCCGCTCTGGGCGACGCGTCCGTCGCGCATCACCACGACCCGGTCGGCGAGCGCGAAGGCCTCGCCCTGGTCGTGTGTGACGGCGAGCACCGTCGTACCCAACTGCGTGAACACACCGCGCAGTTCCACGACCAGGCGTTCGCGCAGACTCCGGTCGAGCTGGCCCAGCGGTTCGTCGAGCATGAGCAGCCGGGGGCGCGGGGCGAGCGCCCGTGCCAGTGCCACGCGCTGCTGCTCGCCGCCGGACAGCGCCGCGACGGCGCGGCCCTGGGCGCCAGGGAGGCCGACGAGATCGAGCAACTCGGCGACACGTCGCTGCTGTTGACCGCGCGGCTCGCCGCGCATACGCAGACCGAAGGCGACGTTGCCGCCGACGTCACGCTGCGGAAAAAGCTGGTGATCCTGGAACATCAGGCCGACGCCCCGTCGGTGCACCGGCACCCCCGCCTGGTCGGTGCCCTCCAGCAACACGCGCCCCGTGTCCGGCGGTTGAAGGCCGGCGACGACGCGAAGCAAGGTGGACTTGCCGCTGCCGCTCGGCCCCAGGACGCAGACGATCTCGTGCGCCGCGATCTCCAGATCCACCGCTTCGAGCGCCGTACGGTGCCCGAAGCGCACCGTCACGTCCTCAAGAGTGAGCAGGGCCATCAGAACTCTCCGGAACGGTCGGTACGGATACGTTCGAGCACCAGCAGCGACACGGCGCACACCACCATCAGTACCGTGCTCAGGGCCATCGCCTGCCCGTAGTTGAGATCACCGGGCCGCCCCAGCAGCCGCGCGACAGCCACCGGCAACGTCGGCCGGTCCGGTCGCGCGATGAAGACCGTGGCACCGAACTCACCGAGCGAGACCGCGAAGGCGAATCCGGCGGCCACCAGCACCGCCCGCCGTACCATCGGCAGATCGACCTCCCGCCATGCTCGTAGCGGCGACGCCCCCAGAACGGCGGCGGCCTCGCGCAGTCGCCCATCCACGGCACGCAGGACGGGAAGCATGATCCGTACGACGAAGGGGACCCCCACCAACGCCTGGGCGAGCGGCACCAGGATCCATGACGCCCGCAGGTCCAGCGGCGGCTTGTCGAGCGTGATCAGGAACCCGAAGCCAACGGTGACCGCCGAGACGCCGAGCGGGAGCATCAGCAGCGCGTCGAAGCCCCGTACGAGGCGCCCCGCTCGCCGGGTGAGCGCCGCCGCGGCCAGCCCGCCCACCACCAGGGCGATGACCGTGGCAGTCAGGGCGTAGCGCAGGGAGTTCCAGACCGCCTCCAGCGGAGGTACGAGGAACGTGCCGCCGCTCGCCTCCACGGAGCGCAGGGCCTGGTAGTAGTCGAAGCCGTACCCGGCGGGGCCGTCGAGCGACCGCTCGATCAGCACGCCGAGAGGCAGCAGGATCAGGAGAAGGACAGTGCCGAGCACGCCGGCGAGCAGCACCCACTGGCCCGCTCCGTGCGGTCTGCGCACCGTCTGCGCGGGGTCGACCAGTTTCAGCGTGGTCTCCCGCCTCCGTACGGTCCAGGCGTGCAGCGCCAGGATCGCGCCGACGGCGGCGAACTGCACCATCGTCAGAACGGCGGCGGTGGGCAGGTCGAGCAGTCGCGCGGTCTGCCGGTAGATCTCCACCTCCAGCGTGGAGTACGCCGGGCCGCCCAGGATCTGGACGATGCCGAAGGAGGTGAAGGTGAAGAGGAAGACCATCAGCGCTGCGGCGGCGACGGCGGGACCCAGTGCGGGCAGCGTGACGCGCCACCACGCCGCCAGCCGCCCGGCGCCGAGCACCCGTGCGGCCTCCTCCTGACGTGGGTCCAGCTGCGCCCAGAGACCGCCCACGGTGCGGACGACCACCGCGTAGTTGAAGAAGACGTGCGCGAGGAGGATCGCCCATACCGTCGTGTCCGCCCGCACGCCCCACAGTTCGTCGAGGAACCCGCCACGCCCCAGCAGCGCGAGGAACGCCGTGCCGACGACGACTGTCGGCAGGACGAACGGCACCGTCACGACGGCGCGCAGGATCTGTTTGCCGGGGAAGTCGAAGCGTGCGAAGACGTAGGCACCGGGGAGCGCGATAAGCAACGTGAGGGCCGTGGAGACCGCGGCCTGCCACGTCGTGAACCAGAGCACCTGCCCGATGTCGGGCCGGCTCAGCACGTCGCCGAACCTGCCCCAGTGCCAGGAGCCGTCCGCCTTCAGCCCGCGCCCGACGATCGCGACCACGGGGTAGGCGAAGAAAACCGCGAAGAACGCGACGGGTACGGCCATGAGGCAGAGCCGTACGACGCTTCCCCGCCGCCGCGCGGCGCGCACCGCGGCGCCGACCTCCCCGCCCCGTCCCTTGCCCGGCCCCCGACCTGGTTCTCCGACGACGGGCCCCGTCCCCGGCCCCGTACGGGTGCTCCGCTCGCCCTTCCGGGCGCCGTCCGCGGCTACTTGACGACGAGTGAGGTCCACGACTGGATCCACTCGTCACGGTTCGCGGCTATCTTCTCCGGGGCCACGGTCTGCGGCTTGTCGACGACGGCGCCGTGGTCGGTGAAGAGCGCCGGCAGCTTCGCGCCGTCGACGACCGGATTCACGAACATGTTGAGCGGCATGTCCTCCTGGAAGGTCTTGCTCACCAGGAAGTCCAGCAGGGCCTCGCCGCCCGCCTCGTTCTTCGCCCCCTGGAGCAGACCGGCGAACTCGATCTGGCGGAAGCAGGTCCCCGTGGCGACGCCGGTCGGCGCCTCCTTGGGCTGCGGTTCGGCGTACAGGACCTCGACGGGCGGGCTCGACGCGTACGAGACGACGAGCGGGCGCTCCGCCTTCGCCTTCTTGCCGCCGGCCGAGCCTGAGAAGTCCTCGTTGTAGGCCTGCTCCCAGCTGTCGACGACCTGGACGCCGTTGGCCTTGAGCTTCTTCCAGTAGTCCTGCCAGCCGTCGTCCCCGTACGCGCCGACGGTGCCGAGGAGGAAGCCGAGACCCGGTGAGGACTGCTCGGCGTTCTCGACGACGAGGAGGTCCTTGTAGGCGGGCTTCGTCAGGTCGGCGAAGGACTCCGGCGGCGCCAGCTTCTTGTCCGAGAAGTACTTCTTGTCATAGTTGACGCAGATGTCGCCGGTGTCGACGGGGGTGACACGGTGCTCGGCGTCGTCGAGCCGCACGTCGGCGCGGACCTGGTCGAGGCCCTTCGCCTCGTACGGCGTGAACAGGCCGTTGTCGAGAGCACGCGAGAGGAGCGTGTTGTCGACGCCGAAGAAGACGTCGCCCTGCGGCGAACCCTTGGTGAGAATTTCCTTGTTGAGCGCCTCGCCGGCCTCGCCGCTCTTCAGCACCTTGACGGTGTAGCCCGTCTGCTCGGTGAACTCCTTCAGTACGGAGTCAGAGGCGGCGAACGAGTCATGGGCGACGAGCGTCACGCTCTTGGACTTCGCCCCGTCCGACGACCCGGCGTCCTCGGACCCGCCCCCGCACGCGGCGAGCGTGGAGACTCCCAGCGCCGCGGCGACGGCGCCGACCGCCATCTTCTTCGTGGTACGCAACTGAATTCCTCCTGGGGTGTCCAGGAGAAGACGCGGCCCTGCCCCGCGCCGGCGGACCGGAGCAGGGCAGGGCGCAACAGCTTGAGTGATGACCGAACTTCCTACCCAGAATGACCTGGGCGAGGTTCAGAGGGTCTGCGACCGTGGGGCTCTTCCGAGCCTCTGCCGCACTCTCAGCGCTGTGGCGCTCCCCTGTCGGAATATGTAATTCGTTCGAACCCCCAGCGTACATGGACCCCAACGGGGCCCCTCCGCCGCGCTCAGCGCTCCGTCGCCGCCAGCTGACCGCACGCCCCGTCGATCTCCTGGCCGCGGGTGTCGCGCACCGTCACGGGCACCCCGTGGGACGCGATCGCCTCGACGAAGGCCTTCTCGTCCTCAGGACGGGAGGCCGTCCACTTGGACCCTGGCGTCGGGTTGAGCGGGATCAGATTGACGTGCACCCGCTTCCCCTTGAGCAGCCGCCCCAGCAGATCGCCCCGCCACGCCTGGTCGTTGATGTCGCGAATCATGGCGTGCTCGATGGAGATGCGGCGGCCCGACTTCTCCGCGTACTCCCAGGCGGCGTCCAGCACCTCCCGCACCTTCCAACGGGTGTTGACCGGGACGAGGGTGTCGCGCAGTTCGTCGTCGGGCGCGTGCAGCGAGACGGCGAGGCGGCACTTGAAGCCCTCGTCGGCGAAGCGCAGCATCGCGGGCACCAGGCCCACCGTCGAAACGGTGATGCCGCGCTGCGAGAGACCGATGCCGTCCGGCTCGGGGTCGGTCAGCCGGCGGATCGCCCCGACGACGCGGCGGTAGTTGGCGAGTGGTTCGCCCATGCCCATGAAGACGATGTTGGACAGCCGGGCGGGACCGCCGGGGACGTCGCCGTCGCGCAGCGCGCGCATGCCGTCCACGATCTGGTGCACGATCTCCGCCGTGGACAGGTTGCGGTCGAGGCCCGCCTGCCCCGTGGCGCAGAACGGACAGTTCATACCGCAGCCCGCCTGCGAGGAGATGCACATGGTGACCCGGTCCGGGTAGCGCATCAGGACGGACTCGACGAGGGTGCCGTCGTGCAGCCGCCACAGCGTCTTACGGGTGGTGTCGTCGTCGCAGGAGATGTGCCGCACCACGGACATCAGGTCGGGAAGCAGTTCCGTGGCGAGCTTCTCACGCGCGGACGCCGGGATGTCCGTCCACTCCGCGGGGTCGTGCGCGAACCGAGCGAAGTAGTGCTGCGACAACTGCTTGGCACGGAACGCCTTCTCGCCGAGCGCCGCGACGGCCTCACGACGCTCTTCCGGCGTGAGGTCGGCGAGGTGCCTCGGCGGCTTCTTGGCGCCACGGGGCGCGACGAACGTGAGCTCTCCGGGATTGGGCGGTGCCATGAGCTGTTTTCTCCTCGGTACGACGAGGCCGGTGTTCCCCGCCGGCTGCGGGAGGGACATGGGCACACTGCCGGTGCCAGGAGACCTCATGTGACGGGCTCCGCGACCACGGAGCGCAGTAAGGCCCGCCGTCCAGGACGGCGGGCCTTACCAGGGTAACCGGTACGGATACGGCTCAGCCCGAGCCGACGAAGACCACCAACAGCAGCCACACCACGGGGGCCGTCGGCAGAAGCGAGTCGAGGCGGTCCATGATGCCGCCGTGACCGGGCAGCAGCGTGCCCATGTCCTTGATCCCGAGGTCCCGTTTGATCATCGACTCGCCCAGGTCCCCGAGCGTGGCACTGGCGGCCACGGCGAGACCGAGCAGCAGCCCCTGCCACCAGGTGCCGTCCTCGATGAGGAACTGCATGCACAGCGCGCCGGCCGCCATGGCGAACCCCACGGCGCCGAGAAGGCCCTCGCGGGTCTTGCCGGGGCTGATGCGCGGCGCCAGCTTGTGGCTGCCGAAGCGCCAGCCGATCGCGTAGGCACCGGTGTCGCTGACGATGGTCAGAACGAGGAACGTGAGCACGCGCTGCGCGCCGTCGTCCGCCTTGAGCATCATCGCGACGAACGTCGCCAGGAAGGGCACGTAGAACGCCGCGAAAACGCCCGCCGTCACGTCCTTGAGATAGCCCTCGGGCGGCTCCGTCATGCGCCAGGCGAGCACGGCGAGCGCGGTGAGCGCCGTGGCGACCCAGGCGCCCTCCGCGCCCCGTACGTACCCGGCGACCACCATCGCCGCGCCACCGACCGCGAGCGGGATGAGGGGCGCCTTGATGCCCTTCTTCTCGTCGAGCCGGGAGGTCAACTCCCACAGCCCGACGACGACGGCGACCACTATGACGCCGATGAAGACGGCCTTCACGATGAAGAGGGACGCCACGATCACCGCGCCGAGTCCCACACCGACACCTATGGCCGCCCTGAGGTCGCGGCCTGCCCGCTTCTTCGGCGGGGGTGGCGGAGGGGCGGACATGGGCTCCTGCGGCGTTTCATCACGGAACAGGGGGCCGCCCGGCCGAGCAGCCCCCCGGTCGTCATCCTGGAACCCGCCGCTCGCGGGTACGTCGGGCACGATGGGCATGGGCCGAGTCTGCTGTGCGTCAAGCTCATCGTATGCGGGACCCGCCGGGGCAGCCCCCTGGTCAGGCGGTCCCCAGTAACCGGCAGTCGGCGGGGCCCCCCAGGAAGAGTCGTTCATCAGACCTCGAGCAGCTCGGCTTCCTTGTGCTTGAGCAGCTCGTCAACCTGGGCGACGTACTTCGCCGTGGTGTCGTCGAGCTCTTTCTCGGCGCGGCGGCCTTCGTCCTCGCCGACCTCGCCGTCCTTGATCAGCTTGTCGATCGTCTCCTTGGCCTTGCGGCGCACGGAGCGGATCGAGATCTTGGAGTCCTCCGCCTTGGTCTTGGCGACCTTGATGTACTCCTTGCGGCGGTCCTGCGTGAGCTCGGGGAACACCACGCGGATGATGTTTCCGTCGTTGCTCGGGTTCACTCCGAGGTCGGAGTCGCGGATGGCCTGCTCGATGTTGCGCAGCGCGCTCTTGTCGAACGGAGTCACCACGGCCATGCGCGGCTCGGGCACCGAGAAGGAGGCCAGCTGGTTGATCGGGGTCAGGGCACCGTAGTAGTCCGCCACGATCTTGTTGAACATCGCCGGGTGCGCACGACCGGTGCGGATCGCGGCGAAGTCCTCCTTGGCGACCAGGACGGCCTTCTCCATCTTCTCCTCTGCTTCGAGGAGGGTCTCTTCGATCACCACTTGCTCCTGCGTGTCTTGAGTGGGCCCGGTGTGCTTACAGGGCCGGCGGAACCTGCGTCGCGTCTTCTTCCTGCACGGTGTCCGACCGGCAGGGCTTTGTCCATCCCCGTGCGGGGCAGCCGGAGTTCAGACCCGGGTGCCCTGATCACTCACGAGCGTGCCGATCTTCTCACCCTTGACGGCGCGCGCGATATTGCCCTCCGTGAGGAGTTCGAAGACGAGGATCGGCAGCGCGTTGTCGCGGCAGAGAGTGACGGCCGTGGCGTCGGCGACCTTGAGGTTGCGGGTGATCACCTCGCCGTACTCCAGCGCGTCGAACTTCACCGCGTCGGGGTTGGTCTTGGGGTCGGAGTCGTACACCCCGTCCACACCGTTCTTGCCCATCAGCAGCGCCTCGGCATCGATCTCCAGGGCGCGCTGGGCGGCGGTGGTGTCGGTGGAGAAGTACGGCATCCCCATGCCGGCGCCGAAGATGACGACGCGGCCCTTCTCCAGATGCCGCACGGCGCGCAGCGGGATGTACGGCTCCGCGACCTGCCCCATGGTGATGGCCGTCTGGACGCGGGAGTCGATGCCTTCCTTCTCCAGGAAGTCCTGCAGGGCCAGGCAGTTCATGACCGTACCGAGCATGCCCATGTAGTCGGAGCGGGCCCGGTCCATGCCGCGCTGCTGGAGTTCGGCGCCGCGGAAGAAGTTGCCTCCACCGATGACGATGGCGATCTGCGCCCCGTCCCGCACGACGGCGCCGATCTCGCGGGCGATGGCGTGTACGACGTCGGGGTCGACGCCGAGCCCTCCCCCACCGGCGAACGCCTCACCGGACAGTTTCAGCATGAAGCGCCCGGCCTTCTTGCCGGGGTCGCTGTTGTCGTCGGTGGACTGGGTGGCGTCCGCGCCCTTGTTCATGGGGATCTCCTCGTGCACATACGAAGAAGGCCATTGCCGATGGGTCTGTGTCCCTAGCGGCAATGGCCTCCTCGTCAGATCTGCGGCCGTCCGGCGCGTGTTCGGCCGGCGGCTGCAGTAGACCCTAGCCGGGTCCACCGTCGATCGCGTACGACTGCGCTGTCCCGGGTGCTCGGCCCCGGAACGGTGTCCGGAACGTCAGGCGCCGACGCGGATGCGCGAGAAGCGCTTCAGCGTGACACCGGCCTCGTCCAGGACCTTCCTGACGGACTTCTTGTTGTCCTTGGCGAACGGCTGGTCAAGGAGGGTGACCTCCTTGAAGAAGCCGTTGACGCGACCCTCGACGATCTTGGGGAGCGCGGCCTCGGGCTTGCCCTCCTCGCGGGAGGTGGCCTCGGCGACGCGGCGCTCGTTCTCGACGACGTCGGCCGGAACCTCCTCACGGGTGAGGTACTTCGGCGCGAACGCGGCGATGTGCTGGGCGACGTCCTTGGCGACGGCGGCGACCGTCGCGGCGTCGACGCTGCCCTTCTCCAGCTCGACCAGGACACCGACCTGCGGCGGGAGGTCGGGCATGGTGCGGTGCATGTACGTGCCGACGTAGCTGCCCTCGCCCTGGAACTGCGCGAAGCGGTCCAGGACGATCTTCTCGCCGAGGTTGGCGTTGGCCTCGTCGACGAACGCCTGCACGGTCTTGCCGGGCTCGATCTCGGAAGCGCGCAGGGCGTCGATGTCGGCGGGGCTCGTCGCGGCCACGTGCGCGGCCAGCGCGTTCGCCGCGGACTGGAACTTGTCACCCTTGGCGACGAAGTCCGTCTCGCACTTCAGCTCCAGCAGGACACCGGAGGTGTTGTCGTCGGAGACGAGGGAGACAACAGCGCCGTTCTCCGCGCTGCGGCTCTCGCGCTTGGCGACGCCCTTCTGGCCCTTGACGCGAAGTACCTCGACGGCCTTGTCGACGTCGCCGTCGGCCTCGACCAAAGCCTTCTTGCAGTCCATCATGCCGGCGCCGGTAAGCTCGCGGAGCTTCTTGACGTCAGCGGCGGTGTAGTTCGCCATGTCTGTGAATCTCTCTCGGAAGTCGAAGATCTACGGGTGGACGGCGGGGGCCGTGGCCCCCGCCGTCAGCAACCGAACCTTGAGGTCAGGCCTTCTCGCCGTCCGCGGCCGGAGCCTCGGCGGCGGGGGCCTCGGCCGGAGCGGCGGCCTCCTCGGCCTGCTCGGCGTCGGCGACCTTCGCCGTCTCGGCGGAGGTCTGGACGTCGGCAGGCGCGTCGGCGGCGTCCGCGGACTTCTCGGCGTCGGCCTTCTTGTCGCCTTCGAGGAGGTCACGCTCCCACTCGGCGAGGGGCTCGCCGGCGGCCTTCTCGCCCGGCTTGGAGTCGCCGGTGGCGGCGCCGGAGCGGGCGATGAGGCCCTCGGCGACGGCGTCGGCGATCACGCGGGTGAGCAGGGTGACAGAGCGGATCGCGTCGTCGTTGCCCGGGATCTTGTAGTCGACCTCGTCGGGGTCGCAGTTGGTGTCGAGGATCGCAACGACCGGGATGTGGAGCTTGCGCGCCTCACCGACGGCGATGTGCTCCTTCTTGGTGTCGACGATCCAGACGGCGCTGGGCACCTTCTGCATCTCGCGGATACCACCGAGGGTCTTCTCCAGCTTGGCCTTCTCGCGGGAGAGGACCAGCAGTTCCTTCTTGGTGAGGCCGGAGGCGGCCACGTCGTCGAAGTCGATCTGCTCAAGCTCCTTCAGACGCTGAAGGCGCTTGTAGACGGTGGAGAAGTTGGTGAGCATGCCGCCCAGCCAGCGCTGGTTGACATACGGCATGCCAACGCGCGTCGCCTGCTCGGCGATGGCCTCCTGGGCCTGCTTCTTCGTACCCACGAACATGATGGAGCCGCCGTGGGCGACGGTCTCCTTGACGAACTCGTAGGCGCGGTCGATGTACGACAGCGACTGGAGCAGGTCGATGATGTAGATGCCGTTGCGCTCCGTGAAGATGAAACGCTTCATCTTCGGGTTCCAGCGACGGGTCTGGTGACCGAAGTGGACGCCGCTTTCCAGCAGCTCCCGCATCGTGACGACGGCCATGGCCGTACTCCTTGAGGTACTCGGTTGTCGCTTCCGCCGGACGGCGGACGCGCCTGACGCCCCGGAACGCTTTGCCACAAGGGACCGAGAAGCGCGGACACCGGCGAAGGCCGGCGGCGGGGCGTGCGAAGTCGATCCGGTGACCCGGATCGCCACAGGAAGTGTACGGGACCCGCACAGTGCCCGGCGACGGAGTGCGCGGGTGACGAAGATATGCACAACGCGTCGGTTATCCACAGAATCCGAGCATGATCCACTTGAATCCGCCGAATACGGCAGCGTGGACCACATGATCACTGTTCACGAGCTACTCATCCACGCATCCGCCCGACCCACCCGTCATGGTCGTCGGGGTGTCATCGCCCGTTGCGTCTCCCTCGGCGTCGCCGCCCTCACCGGCGTGGTGGCCACCGTCCTGTTCGGCCCCTCGCCCGACGCGCGGGCCTCGGACGACCAGGAGGCGAGCACGGACGCCGGTGCCGCACCGGCACCGCCCCCTCCTGACGGCGACACCTATGCCCCTGCCGACGATGTCGTCGGGATCAGCGGCGACCGGGCCTGGCCTGTGGGGCGGAGGCCGGCCGTGTTACGAGAGTGGGAACCGCCCGCGACGCCGTACGGCCCCGGGCACCGCGGCGTCGACCTCGCCGCCACCCCCGGCACTCTGGTGCGAGCCGCCGCTCCCGGCCGCGTCTCCTTCACCGGCATGGTGGCGGGCCGGGGCGTCCTCTCGATCACGCTGACCGGCACGGGACAGCCGCCGCTGCGGACCACGTACGAACCGGTGACCGCACTTGTCGCCGAGGGCGACGAGGTGAAGGCGGGCCAGGTCGTGGCGGTGCTGGGACCGGGACCGTTCCACTGCCGGGGCGGTTGTCTGCACTGGGGTCTGCTGCGGGGCCAGACCTATCTCGATCCGTTGTCGCTGCTTCCCGACGACCTCCTCGACCCCGGTCCGGCACGGCTGCTGCCGGTCTTCGGGATCCCCGAGCCGGCTGCCGCACAGACACCGAGCGGATCACCGCCGCCCGGCCTCCCGCACGACGCGGTGATCATGGCCGAGGAGACCGCCGCAGCGGCCGCCGACGCTCTGCACGCCGCGGCCCTGCTCGCGGCGGCCGCGTGGGTGCGGCACAGGAGCCGTACGGGAGTCAGGTACCGCGTACGCCTTGGAGCACCATGGACACCGCCGCCTCGGCGATCACCTCGGGGTCCTCGGCCGCGCCCAACTCGATCCGCCGCACAGCGGCGTCCACAACGCCCTGGAGCAGCATCGCGGCCAGCCTCGGCTGCTCGTGGCCCAGTTCCGAGAGGGCGTCGACGATCATCGCGATGAGTCCGCCGTGCGCCGCCCGGATCTTCTCCCGGGCGCCCGCGTCGAGTTCGCTCGCGGAGATGGCGACCACCGCGCGGTGACGGCGGTCGCCCACGAGGCTCAACTGCCTGCGCACATACGCTTCGATCTTGGTCTCGGGGGTCGGTGCCTCCGCCATCGCGAATTCGATCTCGGCGGCCCAGACGGGAAAGTCGACGGCGCAGAGTTCCTCGACGACGGCCGCGCGCGAGCGGAAGTACTCGTAGACCGACGACCTGGCGAGACCGGTGCGTTCGGCGAGGGCGGGGAAGGTCAACGCCTCCGTACCGCCTTCGGACAGGAGGGAGCGTGCGGCGTCCAGCAGGGCGCCGCGCTGCATGGTCCGGTGCTCGGCCACGGAGGCCGCTCGAATCCTGGGCACACGCCCACTGTACGGCGGAGGCCGCTCGCGCACGTGGGGCAGGGACGATTCAGCGCCCCGCGTCGGCCAGTTTGGCGCGGAGCTGGAGCACGGACTTGGTGTGGATCTGACTGACGCGGCTCTCGGTGACGCCGAGGACATTGCCGATCTCGGCGAGCGTGAGCCCCTCGTAGTAGTAGAGGGTGACGACGGTCTTCTCGCGCTCGGGAAGGGTGTTGATGGCGCGGGCCAGCAGGCGTCGAAGCTCCCGGTCCTCCGCGACCTCTACGGGATCGTCGGCCGCCGTGTCCTCCAGCGTGTCCATCAGGCTGAGCCGGTCGCCGCCCTCTCCGCCGACATGCAGCAACTCCTCCAGCGCCACGACGTTGGCCAGCGACAACTGGCTGAAGACTGCGTGCAGTTCCTCCACGGCGATGCCCATCTCGGCGGCCACCTCCGTCTCCGACGGGGTACGGCGCAGCTGCGCCTCCAGGGTCGCGTACGCCCGCTCGACGGCCCTGGCCTTCTGCCGTACGGAGCGCGGGATCCAGTCCAGCGCGCGCAGTTCGTCGATCATCGCGCCGCGGATCCGTGTGATCGCGTAGGTCTCGAACTTGATCGACCGCTCGATGTCGAACTTCTCGATCGCGTCGATGAGCCCGAAGACCCCTGAGGAGACGAAGTCCGCCTGCTCGACGTTGGACGGCAGTCCCACACTCACCCGGCCGGCGACGTACTTCACCAGCGGCGAGTAGTGCAGGATCAACTGCTCACGCAGCCGCTCGTTACCCGTGGTCTTGTACGACCGCCACAAGGTGTCGAGGGCCGAGGGGGCGGAGGGTCGCACTTCGCCGCGGGCCGCGGGGGGCCCCACGGGGGACGCCGCCGCACGGTCGGACCCGGAGGTGTGCTGGGGCATTCGTTGCCTTGAGCCGTTCTGCCGTGAAGTGAGGGGAGGTGTGTCTGGGCCGGATTCCTGGTGAGCGTAGCGTGACAGTGCGGTCGCGGTGCGCGAGGAGGCTGAGCCGGTACCTGTCCGGACAAGCCCTGTGGGGCGCCGCCGGGACTTCTCGATCGGGCGCCGACACGACGCGTATCGGCGCCTGTCGCGCCGCCGGGAGAACTGCGATGGTCATCTGCCTCACCTTTTCACCCGAATGCCCCAGGTCAAGGACAGGCTCGCCGCGCACCGCCGTCCCGTGTCGTGGGTGGCGTCAACTGCCAGAGGTCGCCGTGACGTTCGACGAACCCGAGCGAGTGAAGCTCGTACAGCTTGGCGAGAGCCTCGTCGGCCGTCGTCGCGGCCTCCCGCGCGATGTCCCGCCCGCCGACCGCGCCACGCGCGGGCAGCGCTTCGAGAATCCGCCTGCCGAGAGGATCGAGGAGATCCCTGGCCAGGACTGGACCACGCCGAGCGGGTGCAAGGTCGCCCATGTCCCCCACCAGCTCGGCCACTTCCGCGGCGTCCGTGACCAGCACTCCTTCGCCGCGCAGCAGTTCGTGCACCCCGGCGGAGAGCCCGCTCGTCGCCGGACCGGGCACTCCCATGGTGAAACGCCCGAGCCGCTGCGCGCTGCGGGCGGTGACCAGCGAGCCGCTGCGGTACTCGGCCTCCACCACGACCGTCCCGCGGGTGAGCGCGGCGATCACGCGGTTGCGGAGGACGAACCTGCTGCGGGTCGGGTGATCGCCGGGTGCCAGCTCTCCCAGGACCAGGCCCTGCGCCGCGATGCGGCGCACCAGCTCGGCGTGGCCCGGCGGGTAGACGACGTCGACACCGCAGGCGAGGACGGCGACGGTGGCTCCGTCGACGGCGAGTGCGCC
Source organism: Streptomyces camponoticapitis (assembly GCF_014646115.1). Taxonomy (GTDB): domain Bacteria; phylum Actinomycetota; class Actinomycetes; order Streptomycetales; family Streptomycetaceae; genus Streptomyces; species Streptomyces camponoticapitis. The sequence continues at coordinate 111,737 of NZ_BMMV01000001.1, forward strand.
CCGATGGGCGGCTCCGTCGACTCCGTACGCCGCGCCCGAGGTCACCACCCAGCCCCGCTCGGCCAGCCCCGATGCGAGGCTCGCCGCCATGTGCGCGCCGTACGGCGTGCAGGCCCTGGCTCCCACGACGGCGACCGAACGCAGCGCCCAGAGCCTCAGATCGGGCTTGCCGCGCACCCACAGGCCGATGGGCCGCGAGGTGCCCAGGTCGTCGAGCTGGGTCGGCCATTCCTGGTCGCCGGGGCAGACGAACCGGCCGCCGATCCCGGCGACGGCGGTCAGATCCCGCTCCGGGGCTGCCGCCGCCGCGCGTGCTCGAAGGCCGCTGATACGACGTGGGCCGACTCCGGCCAAGGCCTTGTCGTCGGTCCCGTCGGGCGCGGTAAGGAGGTCCATCAGCCCGCGGGCGCCATACTTGCGCAGCCACCGCCCGCCGTTCTCGTCGCCAGGCTCGATCACGCGTGTGAGGGCAGCCCGCGCGAGTCGCTCGTCCGCATCGGCTCCAGCTCGAACTCCGGCTTCGGCTTCGGCTTCGGTGGTCATGAGATCCCCCCGACCGTGGCTCCGGCGCCCCGCCCGATGCCGGTACGCAGTTCCAGCGCCAGGCCCACGTCCCGGCCGTCGGGCCGGTCCCGTCCGGCGAGGTCCGCCACTGTCCATGCGACCCGTAGCACCCGGTCCAGGCCGCGCGCCGTGAGCAGACCCCGTTCGAGGTCACGCTCGGCGGCGTCGAGCGCCCCGGGCGCGGTGACCCACCGGGTACGCAGTTCGTGACCGGGCACCTCGCTGTTGACCGCCCACGGCGTCCCCGCAAGCCGCTCAGCCGACCGCGACCGGGCCTCCACGATCCGACCGGCGACGACAGCCGTGCTCTCCCCTCGCCCGCCCTGGCCCATGAGATCGGCGCGGTGCACCGGCTGGACCTCCACCCGCAGGTCGACCCGGTCGAGCAGGGGACCCGACAGACGCGACTGGTAGCGGCGGACCGCCGAAGGCGGGCACTCGCACCCGGCACCTTGCAGAGTGTGGCGCCCGCAAGGACACGGGTTGGCGGCGAGGACCATCAGGAAGCGGGCGGGCAGCCGTACGACTCCGGCACTGCGCGCGATGACCACCTGCCCCGATTCGAGGGGCTGGCGCAGCGCGTCGAGAGCCTTGCCGGAGAATTCCGGCGCCTCGTCCAGAAAGAGCACACCCTTGTGTGCGAGGGACACCGCGCCCGGCCTCGCCAGCCCGTTGCCGCCGCCGACGAGGGACTGCATGGTCGCCGAGTGGTGCGGTGCGCAGTACGGCGCCGTACGTACGAGCGGTTCGCCGGGCGGCAGAATCCCGGCGACCGAGTGCACAGCGGTGACCTCGACGGACTCCTGCCTCGTCAACGGCGGCAGCAGTGCCGGCAGTCGCTCGGCCAGCATCGTCTTGCCCGCTCCGGGCGGGCCTTGCAGGAGCAGGTGGTGTCCGCCCGCCGCGGCGACCTCCAGAGCCGTACGCGCTCCCTGCTGTCCGGCCACGTCGGCGAGGTCCGGGCAGTGCGCGTCCCGCTGCCCGGAGCCGGGAGCCAGGCCCGTCCCCACCCCGGCGCCCGGCACCATCAGACCGGCGAGCATGGGATCCGGGCGGCCCTCCTCGGTGACCGTCGGCTCGTCGGGCACCGGTTCGCCGGTCAGGACGGCGATGAGCTGGCGCAGGCTCCGTACGCCGAGGACTGAGATCCCCGGCACCAGTGACGCCTCGCCCGCTGTCTGCTCCGGCACGACCACCTGGTGGTAGCCGGCCTCGGCCGCCGCGAGGACGGCCGGAAGGATGCCCCGTACCGGACGGACCCTGCCGTCGAGCCCCAGCTCCCCGATCAGCACCAGATCGGCGATGGCGCGTGGCTCGATCCGCTCAGCCGCCCCCAGCACCGATACCGCGACGGCAAGATCGAAACCGGACCCGCTTTTGGGTACGGATGCCGGGCTGAGCCCCACCGTGAGCTTCTTCTGCGGCCATTCCCCGCCCGAATTCACGACGGCGGCCCTGACCCTGTCCCGGCTCTCCGAGAGGCTCTTGTCGGGCAGCCCGACCAGGGTGAAGGCCGCCACGCCCGGTTCGAGATCCGCCTGGACCTCCACGACGACGCCCTCGACGCCGACCAGAGCCACCGAACAGGCACGCGCGAACCCCATCAGGCCACCCCCCGGGCGTGCTCGACCACCGGAGCTCCGCGCCTGGGCAGCACCACCCCGATCAGGTCGATACGGACGCCCCCAGGGGGCGGCCCACCGAACGCCTCAAGCCAGCAGGCCGCGAGGCGCCTCAGCCGGTCCACCTTCACGGGCGTCACCGCCGCCATCGGGTGCTCGAAAGAGCCTCCGCGGCGGGTCTTCACCTCACAGAGGACCAGCACATCCCCGTCGCGGGCCACGATGTCGATCTCGCCTGTCCTGCCACACCGCCAGTTGCGGTCCAGCACGGTCATCCCGGCCGCCGCCAGCCGCCGAGCGGCCAGTCCTTCGCCGTACCGCCCGAGTGCCCCCGTCGCGTTCATGTCGGCACCACCTCCGGCACCGACTCTGGGAGGAAAGCCCGCTGTGAGTGGATCTTGGTGGACAACTCACCGATTGTGGATAACTCCGTCACCCACCAGCGCACCAGGAATCACACGCACCGCAGGAGCCACGACAACCCCAACTACCCCAGGCCCTCACCGGACCATCCACACCGCCGGTACCGCCCGTGCGACCAACACCGCCGTGCCACCAACACCGCCCGCACCACAGGCACCCACCCGCGTCAGCCTCATCAACCGCCCACAGCGGCCACAGAGGCCACCCAGCCACCCCGGTCAGCCAGCTTCAGCCCTTCAGCCGCTCGGAAGCTCCAGATCGCTCTTGTTCAGCTCCTCGATGTTCACGTCCTTGAACGTGAGTACTCTCACCTGCTTGACGAATCTCGCCGGCCGGTACATGTCCCAGACCCACGCGTCCGCCATCGAGACCTCGAAGAAGACCTCGCCCTGCACGGAGTGCACCTGCATCTCGTAGTCATTGGTGAGATAGAAGCGTCGTTCGGTCTCGATCACGTATTTGAAAAGACCGACGACATCGCGGTACTCCCGGTAGAGCTTCAGCTCCATCTCGGTCTCGTACTTCTCGAGGTCCTCGGCGCTCATGGCATGTTCCCCTTCAGCCGTACGTCCCCCTATTGTGCTCCGGCCCCACGCGCCCCTAGACGGTTTCAGAGGCGAGAACCACCGGTGCACCCGGAGGACCCTCGTCGAGCAGCGTGCGCAGCAGCCCGGCGAGCCTGGTCGGATACACCGTCTCACGCGCCGTCGACAGTTCGGCGGAGGTCCACCACCTCAGCTCCGCGACACTGCGCCGCTCCAGCTCCGTCAGCCCCTCGACGCTTGTCTCGGTCTGCGCCGTACGTGCCAGGAAGTACCACTCGTCCTGGTCCCAGCGCCGCCCGTCGAACGGGAAAGAGCAGGTACGCCGCCAGAGAACCGGTCCGAGCTCGACCTCTGTGATGCCTGTCTCCTCGGCCAGCTCGCGCAGCGCGGCCTCCTGCCGCGTCTCGTCGCCCTCCAGGCCGCCGCCGGGCGTGAACCACCAGTCGTCCGCCGGGTCGCCCGGCTCGTACCCGCGCATCAGCAGAATGCGGTCGTCCGGGTCGAGCAGCACGACCCGTGAGACCTTCCGCAGCCCGTCACCGGACACCGGTCGACACCTCTCCGTCGGTCCGCCCGGTCGGCCCCGTACGCCGCGGCCTGCCCAGCCGCCGCACGACCGGCCCGTAGGCCGCCCCGCCCAGGATCAGCAGCGCCCCGACGACCGCCGAGCCCACCACCAGCGTCACCGGCCCGGGCTTCGACACCCCGCCGGGCAGCGCCGCGAAACCGTCCGGGCGCTCGATCAGGTCGCCCAGCGGCCACGCCACGGCGTCGATCCGCGCCGTCACCGTCGACCTCGGCACCGACCCCTGTCCCTGCTCCTGGAGATGCACCCGTGAGTCCAGCGATCCGCTGCGTTCGTCACCGAGGAGGAAAAGCTGCCCCTTCGGCACCGTCGCGCCGAAGCCGGTGGTGGACGCGAGCCCGCCCGGCATCTTCTGGACGTACGGTTCGGCGATCGATTTCCCGTTGACGGTCAGGCGCCCCTCGGCGTCGCAGCAGGCGACCTTGTCACCCCCGACGCCAACGACCCGCTTCACCATCGGCATGTCGCCCCACTGCGCGTCCTTGAAGACCACGACATCGCCCCGTCGCACGTCGTCACCGGATATCCGCTGCGCGAGAACACGGTCGCCGGCCTTCACCGTGGGGTCCATCGAGTCCGTCGGCACGGTGTACGGCTGGTACTCCACCGCTCCCCAGACGAATCCGCCGAGGAAGAGCACACAGCCGACGGCCACGGCCAGCCCCGACAGCAGAGTGCCGAGGCGGCCGTGGCCGCCGTTCGTACGTCCTGTTCCGCTCATCCCAGCCGTCCCCCGTCCCGGAGAATCACCACCGCCGGATCGGCGATCTGGGACGGCACCCTACCCGGCGGTACGGCCGCCGGTCAGCCTGCGCCTGCGCCAGAACACCAGCGGTACGGCACCGGCGACACCGAGCACGGCCGGAGCCCCCGTCGCCACCGCCGACGCCGCGCTGAGGCCCGACTGGTCGAAGGTGTCGGGCACGGGCAGCGTCGACAGCCGGTCGAGCGGCCAGGCGATGACGATCGCGCGGCCGACGACCTCGTCGGTGGAGACGGTGCCGTGACCGGGCAGCTCCTGGTGGTAGCGGGAGTCGAGCGAATTCTGCCGGTGGTCGCCCATCACCCAGATCCGGCCCTCGGGCACCTTGATCGGCCCGAACGGCTCGTCGTCACAGGCCGTGTTTCCAGGGAAGATGTACGACTTCTCGTCGAGCGCCTTCCCGTTGACCTGGACGCTGCCGCCCTTGTTGCACTCCACCGTGTCACCGCCGACCGCGATGACCCTCTTGATGAGGTCCTTCTCCTCGGACGAGGGCATGAGGCCGATGAAGCTGAGGAATTTCTGCGCCACGTTCGGCTCGGGGGCCTGCGTGCTGTCGAGCCAGCCGCCCGGGTCGTGGAAGACCACGACCTCGCCGCGCTCGGGCTCCGCGCCGAACCACGGCGTGAGTTTGTCCACGAGCACACGGTCACCACGCTGCAGTGTGTTCTGCATCGAGTCGGAGGGGATCGAGAACGCCTGCACCAGGAAGGTCTTGATCAGCAGCGCGAGCAGCAGCGCGATACCGATCAGCAGGGGCAGTTCCTTCCAGAACGAGCGCTGCTTCGTCACGCGCGTGGCCCCGTCATCGCCGGGATCGCCGGGATCGCCGTCCGGCCGCTCCCCCACCTGGTCCTCTTCTGCGGACACGCCTGCGGATGGGGTCTCCGCGGCGGAACCGGCAGGGCCGACGGAAGGCTCGGCAAGCTGCTCGGGCCTGTCCTCGGGCTCACCGTGTCCGGATCGTGCGCCGACGGCCAAATCCCCCACATCCACTCCTCACTCCGTGCAACTGCCCGCTCCGGAGACGGAGCAGGCCCACTACTCCCATAACGAGCGGGAGTTCCGCAGGGGTCGGGAGCAGGATCATTCCGTTCGGATCCTGAGAGGACACACTATTCGACGGGCCGAGCGCCATGGTCGGTGCGGCGCGCGGGTCCGGTACGGAGGCGTACGTGTCCGGCTCCTCCAGCCGCCGCCAGTGGCCCAGCGGCCAGGCGATGACGACGGCCCGTCCGACGACCCCGTCCTCGGAGACGGTGCCCCGGAACTCCTCGTCGAGGTGGAAGCGCGAGTCGGCCGAGTTCGACCGGTGGTCGCCCATCACGAAGATCCGCCCTGTCGGCACCTTCACCTCGAAGTCGAGCTTCGACGGCGGGTTGCCGGGATTCAGATACGGCTCCGTCAGCGGTACGCCGTTGACGACGACGCGCCCGTCCTGGTCGCAGCACTTCACGGTGTCGCCGCCCACGGCGACGACGCGCTTGATCAGGTCCTGCTCGTCGGCGGACGGCAGCAGTCCGATGAAGGTCAGGGCCTGCTTGACCTGCTTGATGACGACCGGGTCGTCCGGAGGCGGCGTGGTCTCCTCCTGGAGCCAGCCGCCGGGGTCCTTGAACACGACGACGTCGCCGCGCTGGGGGCGGGAGCCGAACCAGGGCGTCAGCTTGTCCACCAGCACCCGGTCGTCGATCCGGATCGTCTGCTCCATGGAGCCGGAGGGGATCACGAAGGCCTGGACGAGGAAGGTCTTCAGAACGAGCGCGATCAGCAGCGCCACGGTGATCAGGAGCGGGATCTCCGTCATCGCGGAGCGGCGACGGCGCCGTTTCACCTTGCGGGCGAGCCTGCGCCGCTCCGCGCGCCCCGGCAGGGCGCGTCCTGTGGTGGGTCTGGTGCCTGTCGGCAGCCGGGTGTCGGACCGGTGGCCCCCGGGCCGTCCTCGGTTACCCATGGGCGCCGTCCGGGCCTCGTACGTCCCTGAAGGCGTCGGTGCCGTCGAGCGAGTCCCAGCGGCCCGCCGGCCAGCCGATCCAGTCCACCCGCCCGATGACCTTGTCGACGGGCACCGCACCGCCACCGGGCTCGCCCAAGTGGTCACGTGAGTCGCGGGAGTTGCTGCGGTGGTCGCCCATCACCCACAGGGTGCCGGAAGGTACGACGATGTCGAAGGGCGCGCTGGACGGCGCGTCGCCGAAGTACAGGTACCGCTCGTCGATCGCCCCTCCGTTCACCTCGACCTTGCCCCCCTCGTCGCAGCAGACCACCCGGTCGCCCCCCACGCCGATCACGCGCTTGACGAAATCGGTCTCCGCGGGCTCGGCGAGACCGAGGGCCGAGGCCGCCCCGTGCGCCAGCCCCGTGACGGGGTTCTCCCGCGCCGGCTCCTGGACGAACGACCCGGTGCCGTCGAAGACAACCACATCACCGCGCCGCGGCTCGGTACCGAAACGGTACGCCAACTTGTTGACAAGCACCCTGTCTCCGACCTGGAGACCCGGCTCCATGGAGCCGCTGGGGATCAGGAAGGGCTGCACGACGAAGGCGCTGAACAGCAGCAAGGAGGCGGTACCCAGTACGCCAAGCACCGCGGCCCGGCGCCACGACAGGGCCCGCAGAAATCCCCGGAGCCCCGGCACACGCACGGAGCGCGACCCCTCTTCCTCCCCTGTGGCGGGTGTGGAAGAAGGGCCGCGCTCGATGTGCTGTGGTTCGGTGTCCATCGGGCCCAGAGCTTATCCGGCCGTCCTGTGGAACCGTGCGCGAGTTCGAGCCTCGGCTCAGTTGTCGCGCTTCTCCTTGATCTTCGCAGCCTTGCCGCGCAGCTCACGGAGGTAGTAGAGCTTGGCGCGACGTACGTCACCACGGCTCACGAGCTCGATCTTCTCGAAGATCGGGCTGTGCACCGGGAAGGTGCGCTCGACGCCCACGGAGAAGGAGACCTTGCGGACCGTGAAGGTCTCACGGACGCCCGAGCCCTGCCGGCGGATGACGACACCCTTGAACTGCTGGATACGCGAGCGGTTGCCCTCGATGACACGTACGTGGACGTTCACGGTGTCGCCGGGGCGGAAGGCGGGGAGGTCGCTGCGGAGCGACGCCGCGTCGACGGTGTCGAGCAGGTGAGCCATGATGGTCTGCTTCCTCGCTGATGCCACAGGTCATCAACGGAATGTCGAAAGGAAAGTTCGGAGCGCCGTTCGCGTCGGGTGGGCGTCGTTCCCCCTGTGGCAGGGGCGCGCACCGGACGTACGGCAGCGGCTCATTCTTCCACGGCGTCGGGCCTGCGCCAAAATCGGCCACACGGCTCCGGTGCCCAGCCCATGATGGAGAGCATCTCGCGGTCCTTCTTGTCGAAGGCCGCGGCGTCACAACGCTCGATCAGGTCGGGCCTGTTGAGGGCCGTACGACGGAGAGCCTCGTCCCGCCGCCATCGCGCGATCCTGCTGTGGTGACCACTGAGCAGAATGTCCGGAATGGCTCGCCCGCGCCACTCCGGAGGCTTCGTGTAGACCGGGCCCTCCAGCAGGTCGGCCATCGCTCCGGGAGCGAACGAGTCGTCCCGATGGGACTCCGCGTTGCCCAGGACGCCGGGCAGGAGCCGTGCGACGGCCTCCATGATGACGAGTACGGCCGCCTCGCCGCCCGCCAGGACGTAGTCGCCGATGGACACCTCGTACACCGGCATCCGCGTCGCGTACTCGTCGACGACGCGGCGGTCGATGCCCTCGTACCTGGCCGGCGCGAAGAGCAGCCAGGGCCGCTCGGAGAGCTCGACCGCGAGTTCCTGGGTGAAGGGTCGGCCGCTGGGCGTGGGAACGACCAGCACGGGGCGGTGCGCGCCCGCCTCGTAGCCCTCCGCGATCGTCTCGTCGAGGGCGTCGCCCCAGGGGTCGGTCTTCATGACCATGCCGGGGCCGCCGCCGTACGGGGTGTCGTCGACCGTGTTGTGCCGGTCGTACGTCCAGGCGCGGAGGTCGTGGACATGGACGTCGAGGCGGCCACGCGCGCGTGCCTTGCCGACGAGGGAGACGTTCAGCGGTTCGAGATACTCCGGGAAGATGGTGATCACGTCCGCCCGGAGGATGGGGGCGTGCGTCATGACGGGTCGCCCTTGGCCGCACCGCCGGGGCCACCGGCGACGGCACCGTCGCCATCACTGTCGGCGCTGCCCTCGGCCTCGCCGTCGGTGGCGCCGGCGACGACCGCGTTGTTGTCGATGAGGCCCGGCGGGGGGTCGATCACGGCCTTCTGCTCTTCCAGATCGATCTCGGTCACGATCTCCTCGACGAAGGGGATCATGACTTCGGTGCCGTCGGGCCGCTCCACGATGAACAGGTCCTGCGACGGGAGATGCGTGATCTCCGTGATCCGGCCGATCCCGGTGCCGTCCGCGAGGACGACGTCCAGGTCCATGAGCTGGTGGTCGTAGTACTCGTCCGGGTCCTCCGGCATGTCCTGCGGGTCCACCTCGGCGATGAGCAGGGTGTTGCGCAGGGCCTCCGCGCCCGTACGGTCGCTCACTCCGGCGAAGCGCAGCAGCAGCCTGCCGCTGTGCACCCGCCCGGTCTCGATCGTCAGGGGGCCCGCGGAGGCCGGTTCGGTGGCCAGTACGGCTCCGGGGCCCAGCCGCAGTTCGGGCTCGTCCGTACGTACCTCGACGGTGACCTCGCCCTTGATGCCGTGGGCACGGCCGACCCGCGCGACTACCAACTGCACTTGCACACGCCCCTGTTTCTACGACTTCTACGACTGCTGCGGCTTCTGCGGCGCCACGAAGACGACAAAGACCGGGGAGGGCCTTGGCCCTCCCCGGCCCGTGCCGGTTCACAACTCTGTCAGCGGACCTGATCCACGTCGACGAGGTCGACACGGATACCACGGCCGCCGATCGCGCCCACGACGGTGCGCAGGGCGCGTGCGGTGCGGCCGTTGCGGCCGATCACCTTACCGAGGTCGTCGGGATGGACCCGTACCTCGAGCACACGGCCACGGCGCAGGGTGCGCGAGGCGACCTGCACATCGTCCGGGTTGTCGACGATGCCCTTCACGAGGTGCTCGAGAGCCTCCTCGAGCATGCTCAGGCCTCGGTCGGCTCAGCGGCGGGCGCCGAAGCGGCGTCGGCGTCGTCCGCCTTCTTGTCGGCCTTCTTCGCCTTGGGGGTGATGGCATCACCCTTGGGCTCGTCGCCGTCCGTGGCGAGGGCCTCGAAGAGGGCACGCTTGTCGGCCTTCGGCTCCGGCTGGAGCAGCGGCGCCGGCGCGGGCAGGCCCTTGTGCGCCTGCCAGTCGCCCGTGAGCTTCAGGATCGCGAGGACCGGCTCGGTCGGCTGGGCGCCGACGGACAGCCAGTAACGCGCGCGGTCCGAGTCGACCTCGATACGCGACGGGTTCTGCACCGGGTGGTACAGGCCGATCTCCTCGATGGCCCGGCCGTCACGGCGGGTGCGGGAGTCGGCGACGATGATGCGGTAGTGAGGCGAACGGATCTTGCCCAGACGCTTCAGCTTGATCTTGACTGCCACGGAAGTGGTCTCTCCTGGATCTTGACGTGGTTGGGCACATCGACATGCCGCGTGGGGTTGCGGTACTCGTGTGCCCGATGGACGCGTCAGCCGGAGGAGAGAGGGGTCCTGTGCGACTGTCGAGTACAGCTGGTCATTGTGCCACACACCTCAGGCGCGCCGCGCCCCGCCCGGAGCGGCCCGCTCCTGAACGGGGCGGCTCCGGTGCCGGCGGGCGGCCGACGGCCGGCTTCCGCGCCGGGCAGGCGACGGAGGTACTCAGCTCGCAGCGGCGACCACTTCCGGAATGCGGAACGGCTTGCCGCAGCCGCCGCAGACGATCGGGGCCTGCGCGAGGACCGACGGGACCACGCGCACGTTGCGCCCGCAGTCGCAGACGGCCTTCACACGCACACCTCCGCCCGAGGAGCCGTGCCGCGCGGCGGGGCCGCGGAAACTGCGCTCGGTGTCGGACGTCGTCGCGACCGTGTGCGCCGCGAGGGCGCGCTGGAGCCGTTCGATGGTGGGCCGATAGCGCCGTCTCGCCTCGGGGTTGAGCGATACCAGCGAGAAACCGCTGCTGGGATGCGGCTCCTCGGAATGGTCCAGGCCCAACTCCTCGGCGATCGCGAGGAATCGGCGGTTGTGGTAGCGCCCCGCTCGGGAGGTGTCGCGGACACCCCGGGCGGCGGCGATGCCATGGACTGCCTCGTGAAGCAGTCGCTCGAAGGAGAGCTCGGCGCCGCAGGCGGACGACGATTCTCCGATCAGGGACTCTGGCGCGGCAAGATCCGGCAGCTCGGCGTGGTACCGCTGAATCTCGGCCCACGCCTGCGCCAGCTCTGCGGCGAGAACAGGTGGTGTCGTGCTCACGTCGTGAACAACGAGCCGGGACCCTCCCGGGTTCCATTCCGGGGCATCCCAAATATTTTGCACGTACCCGTCAGTTGCCATTGATGCGTCCTGACGAGGGCGGGTGCGTAGATCTGCGGAGAAGGCTCGCTTCTCGCCACAAGGCGGTACGTAGTACGGGCTACGTCTGTACGGGTACAAGAAATACGTACACCCGATCGAGACACACTTCGGGGCCACCGTCCTGGCGGCCACACCGATGCCCTCGCCGCTCCGGCCTCCGTAACCGCGCGGGGGCCCACAAGAACGACATTAACGGGCGCGCCGCCGATCCGCGGCATCGGCCCCGGTCGGGGAAGGTCGAGCGGATTCGTCCGATACCGGCGCGGGTGGTGGGGAGTTGGCCGACTCCACCGCGGCGACCTCACCCTTTCGGCTCAATCTCCACGGACACCCGCCCACAGCCCTCGTGAGCGGTTCCGCCTTGCCCGTACGGGCTCCGTGCGCCCTCACGGTGGCCCCGCCGTGGCCGCCCACGGGGCGCGGCCAGGGGCGATTCGGAGCAGGCTCGCAGCGTAGGCCGACAACGTCCGGTGAGAGCGATTGTCCAGTGCGCCGGGGCGCACTACCGGAGCACAGAAGGATTGCCCGCGAACCACTGGACGCGGGCACAGATGCGGAGTTCCCTGGCATACGGGGGACGAAGGCGCGCACGTACACGGGGGCTGTCAATCAGGGCACCAGGACCTCTCGCCGGATTGGGGCGCTATCCATGACTCGTACGCTCGTCCAGCAACACCAGCAGCAGGTGAATCCCGCCTCGACAGACCCTTCCAAGGAGGCGGGCGATCGCGCCCGCGACTGGGCCGAGATCCAGGAACGCATGCTGGTGCCTCTCTACGAGGCGGTGTACGAGCGTCTGGAAGTCGGCCCCGGTACACGGCTGCTGGGCCTCGGCTGCGGCTCCGGGCTGGCGCTGCTGATCGCCACCGCCCGGGGCGCCGACGTCACCGGTGTGGACGCCGATCAGGAACGCGTCGCGCTGGCCCGCGAGCGGCTCGTCCCCGACGAGCACCCCGTGGCGCCGTACGCGAACTCGCCTGCGGCGTCCGGGGGGAGCAGGGCGCCCGGAAGGTCCGTGGCCGCCCCGTCGAGGACGTACGGCGGCCGGAGCCACGCGCGAGTGCTGACGGGCGGCGCGACCGCCGTCCTGGAGGCGGAGCGCCCCGTCTACGACGTGATCACGGCGTTCCAGCCCATCGGTGTCGCCGGCGACGGTTCGGACGGGCTCGCGCCCGCACTGGCGGAGGCGCTGCCCATGGCGGGCCGCGGCACCCCCGTGGTGCTCGCCGGCTGGGGCCCGCCGGAGCGCTGCGCGACGTCCGGCGTCCTGCGGGTCGCGGGGCGGCTGACGGAGCGGCTGCGCAAGGGAGGCGGCTACCGGCCGCCGCTCAGGGACGACCTGGAGAACGTGGCGGCGCGGGCGGGGCTGAAGCCGGACGGTTCGGGGCGCGTGTCCTGCCCGTTCGGCTACGCGGGGATGGAGAGCGCGCTGCGGGGACTGCTCTCGACGGGCGCGTTCGACGCGGCAGTGCGGGCGACGGATCAGTCGCAGGTGGAGAAGGAGATAACGGAGGCGCTCCACCCGCATGTACGGCGCGACGGCACCGTGTGGATGCCGAACGTCTTCCGTTACCTGATCGCGCGCACGCCCTGACCCGTACGACGCGGCAAATGACATCACGGGCCTGAACACGACGCGACGCCGTCGCCGAACGCCGCGGCGGCGTGGCGTTCAGCGGCGGCGCGCGGCGAGGCCCAGCCAGCCCCGTCCCGGCCCAGTGCAAGCAGTCCCGCGACGCGGCCTCGTAGAAGGCGGACCAGACCCGGCGAAAAGACATCCTTGGGACACCCTTGTCAGTATCCAGAATCCTGGTTACTGTCCTTTCTGTGACCGGCTTCGACGAACGCTTCCTGACCCGCAACGGCCTCGCCGCCCAGCAGCTCGCCGCCCTGCTGCTCAACCACGAGCCGGACACCCGCCTGCCCCGTGTCCGCGACTTCGCCGAAGAGCTGGGCGTCGGCAACGGCACCGTCCAGGCCGCGCTCCAGCTTCTGGAGTCGGCGGGGGCGATCCGGACGACCGCGCGCGGCCACCTCGGCACGTTCCTCGTCGACTCCGACCGTTCGGTCCTCTGGCGGCTCTCAGGGCTCGGCACGCTCCTGGCGGCGATGCCGCTGCCGTACTCGCATCGTTACGAGGGTCTGGCCACCGGACTGCGCGCGGCGTTCGAGCAGGCCGGGGCGCCGTTCGCGATCACGTTCATGCGCGGCGCCGGGGCCCGTACCACCGCACTGATCGAAGGCAAGGTCGACCTGGTGGTCCTCTCGCGCTTCGCCGCCGACCGGCTGATCGAGGAGCGCCCCGTCGAACTGGTCGCGGACCTCGGACCCGCGACGTACGTGGGGGCGCACGGGCTGCTCCTGCGGCACGGAGCGAAGCTGGAGACTGCAGGACTGCGCGTGGCCGTCGACCACGCCTCCGAGGACCAGCGGATGCTCGCTGAGCGCGTCTTCGCCGGGCGCTCGGACATCCGGTGGGTCGAAGCGTCGTACATGCAGTTGCGCGACCTGTTCGCGCACGACCATGCCGACGCGACGCTCTGGAACCTCGACGAGGTACAGGACAGGCTCGGCGCCGGCGTGCACGTGCTGCCGCTGGGCGACGAGGTGACCCGCGATCTGTCGCTGCGCAACTCCAGCGCCGCGATCATCGGCAGGACCGAGGGGGCGAAGGCACTCGGCGCCGTCCGCGACTCCCTCGACCTTTCCGTCATCACCGACTGCCAGGCCGAGGTGCTGCGGGGTGAGCGCGCCCCGTCGTACTGACCGCCCCGCCCGCCCCGTCGGGGCGGGCGGCCACCCGGCGGCACCGCACCAGGAAAAAGAGGAAGTCGAGCCTCTGCTCAAAATCCAAAATCCTGGTTACTGTCGTATCGAAGGAGAAGGGACCACCATGGACGACCAGCTCGCTCTGCGTATCCAGCTCTTCCGTGAGGGCGGCCAAGTCCGGCCCGAGGCCGCCGCGTTCGTGACGGCCGAGCTGGACGCCCTGGCCGCCGAGGGCCGCACTGTGACAGAAGAGACAGCCGGCACACTCACCAGCCATCTCATGATGGCTCTTACCAGGCTGCTCAACGGCGAGTCGATCGCGGAATTCCCCACCGACTCCGAGGTCGCCGCGGAGCTCGCCGGACATCCGGACGCGGTGGCACGGGCGCGCGCCGTCTCCGCACGAGCGGCCTCGGAACTCGGCGCGCCCCTTCCCGACTCCGAGATCAACTTCCTCGGACTGCATCTCGCCCTGCTCGACCAGAACTCGCCCCCACGTCACGAGACATGAGAAGGAACCAGCCATGACGAAGATCCTCACCGGCGGCGTCGGCAAGGCCGAGGTCACGGACACCGTCAAGAAGCTCGGCCTCGACGGCATCGAGATCGTGGCCTCCAACGACATGGACGCCGCGATGAAGCTCCGCGGCGGCCAGGCCGACTACTACCTCGGCACCTGCCACACCGGCGCGGGCGCTTCCCTCGGCGTACTCGTCGGACTGCTCGGCAAGCCCACCTGCCACACCTTCGGCCGCTCCGTCCCCACGGAGGACGAGGTGAAGGCTCTGCTTTCCGAAGGCAAGAAGGTCTTCGGCTTCGCCATCGACCAGATCGACGTGATCGCCCCGCTCATGGCCCGCGCCATCGCCGCGCGCGGCTGACGGCCCCGTACGAACCCGCAAGGGCTCGACAGACCTCGTAAGACCCCGCGCCGGGCAAGGCCCCCGCCGGGCACTGAGGAGTGAAATCCCGTGAACAGCGTCCTCGCAGCGAGTTCGACGAACCTCGACTTCTCGCTGGCACAGCAACTGACGGTGATAGCGCTGTGTGCGCTGACCGCGTTCATCTCCCATATGGCACTGGCCGTCTTCAACGACGGTGTGCGGCCCTTCATGCTCGACTTCATACAGGGGCGCTCGACGCGCAACGCCACCACCGCCGTGTCCTTCGGTCTCTCCGCCGGCTTCATCTTCGGCCTCGGCGCCCCGATGGCGCTGTCCACCGGCGTGCTCAACCCGTGGCTGGTCTTCCTGCCCACCGACATCCTGGGCATCCTGTCGCCCAAGAAGTGGATCGCGCCGTTGCTCGGCGGCGCGTGGGGCGCCGTGGTCGTGTTCGGCCTCAACGGGGCCAACAGCCTCGCGCACGACCTGCCCGTCGACTTCCTGACCGCGCTCCAGCAGATGTCGACGCCGATCCTGTTCCTGTTCACGCTCTTTCCGGTGCTCGCCATCACCAAGCAGTTCGGGCGGCTACGGGGCGGGATAGCCGCGGTCGTGGAGCTGGCGCTCGTCGTGATGACGATGAAGGTCTGGCCCGACGTCTTCCCCGGCTCCATCGCCATGGCCGTCGGCGTCCTGACGCTCATCGGCTTCGCGATCAACAAGGACCTGACGCAGCGGAAGTTGGAGCGGGCGGAAGCCGCGAAGGCGGTGGCGGCGGGCGAGTCGCTCCCGGACGAGAAGGCGGAGAGGAACACGGAGAGGAACACGGGGAAGGACAGGGGCAAGGACGGGGCGGCGGACGACGCGGACGATCCGATGGCCTCGCTCTTCAGCGCGAGCGCCTTGCGGCTGCGCCGCTACCTGCCGCTGTTCATGCTGCTCGGGGCGGGCGTCTGTGTGCTGGCCCAGGCGCATGTGTTCGGCGGTGGCGAGGCGACGAGCTTCCTGATCGCCAAGGGCGACTACTCGGAGGCCGCCCAGGTGGACTTCTACCGGGCGTTCGGCTTCGTACCGCTGATCGCGACGACCGCACTCGCCTCCGGCGCGTACGGCATCGCGGGCTTCACCTTCGTCTACCCCATCGGCTACCTGATGCCGAACCCGTTCCTCGCCGCCGTCGTCGGCGCGGCGGTCTTCGCGATCGAGGTGCTGGCACTCTCGGCCATCGGCAGGGTCCTCGGGAAGCTGCCGAGCGTGCGCGACTCCTCCGAGCACCTGCGCAGCGCGATCGGCGACGCACTGGGGCTCGCGATCCTCTTCGGTTCGCTGATGGCCGCCAACGTCATGGGAGGGGGCCTCGGCATCCTCATCGTGGGCGGGCTGTACCTGCTCAACGAGTCGATGGGCCGCCCCGTGGTGCGGATGGCGGCGGCGCCCGCCGCGGTCATCGTCGGCGGCGTGCTGCTGAACATCCTCTACTGGCTGGATCTGTTCACGCCGATCAAGGGATAGGTGGGCACCGCCCTGGACTCGCCGCGGCGGACACGCACGACACAGGAAGGCCCCGCACCATGCAGCACCCCCACACCGGCGTCGTACGGCCGGGCCGGCTGCGCACCGTCACCGGTCCCTTGCCCGGCTCCGCCGTACACGGCCCCGTACTCGCCCACGAACACCTGGTGCTCGATCTCGACCGCGCCGGGGAGGGCGCGGCTGTTCTCGAAGCGGACCGGCACGGGGCCGCCGTCGTCACGGAACTGGCCGCCCTGCGCAAGGAGTACGGCCTCGGCCTGGTCGTCGAGCTGACGTGCCGCGGCATGGGGCGTGATCCGGGTGCCCTGGCCCGGATCTCCACGGCGTCGGGGGTGCCGGTGGTGGCCGCCACGGGCTGGTACTACGAGCCGTTCCACCCGGCGGAGCTCGACGGGGCGAGCGTCGGGGAGCTGACCGCGACCCTCGTACGGGAGATCGACGACGGCTTCGGGGACACCGGTATCCGCCCCGGCGTACTCGGCGAGATCGGCAGCCACGGGGACTCACCGACCGAGCCGGAGACCCGCGCGCTGCTGGCTTCGGCACAAGCCGCGGTCGCCACGGGCCTGTCCGTCGCCACACACGCGCAGCTCGGCCGCGGCGGTCTCGCCCAGCTGGAGCTGCTCACGGGTGCGGGGCTCGCCCCGCACAGGATCTCGCTCGGGCACCAGGACCTGCTCGACGCCCCGTCGGTGCACCGTGAGCTGGCGGCGAGCGGGGCGTACGTCGCCTTCGACACGGTCGGCAAGGAGAGCTACCAGAGCGACACCGTGCGGCTGCGCCTCCTGCTGGCGCTGCTGGAGGCCGGCCACGCCGACCGTGTCCTGCTCAGCTGCGACATCTCCCGGCACGCCTATCTGCGCTCGGAGGGCGGTCAGGGATACGGGCATCTCTTCCGGTCCTTCCTGCCCCGCGTGCGCGCCGCCGGTGTGAGCGAGGACCTGATCGATCTGATGACACGGCGCAATCCGCTCCGGTTCCTGACCGGTGCGGACACGAAGGAGAACTGAGATGTCCGTACAACTGCCGCGGACCTTCCCCCTGGCGACGATCCCGCTGGCCGACGCGGTCCGCATGCAGTTCCAGCTGCTGGAGTGCACCGCCGCGCGTTTCGAGGGCCAGCAGCTCTTCGAGGCGGACGCGGGCGTGGTGCCGGACCTGGGCCGGCCCCGTACCACCGCGCGGGTCGAGGCGGTGCTGGCCGACTTTTTCGGCGCCGAGGATGCCGCGCTGGTGCAGGGTGCGGGCACGGGGGCCATTCGCGCCGCGCTGCAAGGCGCCGTCGGCCCCGGTGACCCGCTGCTGATCCACCGTGCGCCGGTCTACCGCACGACCGCGGTGACACTGCGCGGGCTCGGAGTCCGCACCGTCGAGGCGGACTTCAACGACGGCGCGGCGCTGCGCCGGGCGCTGGACTCGGGTGAGTTCGGCTGGGCGTACGTCCAGCACAGCCGGCAGCGGCTCGCCGACTCGTACGACGCGGGGGACGTCCTCGTGGCCTGCCGCGCCGCGGGGGTGCGCACGATCGTGGACGACAACTACGCGGTCATGCGAGCCCCGTTGGCAGGCGTGGAGCTGGGCGCCGACGCCTCCTGCTTCTCGCTCTTCAAACTGCACGGACCCGAGGGGGTCGGCGCGGTCGTCGGGGCGGCCGACCTCGTGGAGCGCGTACGCGCCGACAACTATTCGGGCGGCGGCCAGGTGCAGGGCCACCAGGCGCTCGACGCGCTGCGCGCCCTCACCCACGTCCCCGTCATGTGGGCCGTCCAGTCGCAGGTCGGCGCCGAGATCGCCGACCGGCTCGCCGCCGGTGAGGTGCCCGGCGTGGCGGAGGTACGGATCGCCAACGCGCAGGACCGCTGTCTGCTCGTGCGCCTGGACCGCCCCGTCGCACGCGAACTGCCCGCCGCGGCGGCGCGCCACGGCGCCGCGCCGTACCCCGTAGGCTCCAACTCCCGCTACGAGATCACCCCGCTCTTCTACCGGCTGTCCAGCTCGTCCCTCGACGACGCTCCGGAGCTCGCCGACCGGACGGTGCGGATCAACCCCATGCGGGCAGGCGCCGATCTGGTGATCGAGATCCTCCGCCGTTCGCTGCACGACCTGAAGGACTGACCGTGTTCCTGGACGCCGTCCTGGCCCGCAACCCCGAGCTCGTCGACGTGGCGGTCTCCCTGCACCGCTCCGGCGCCGTACCGCCGGACACCTACGTGATCGACGCCGACACCGTGGAGGCGAACGCCGCGCTACTGGCCGGTGAGGCCGAACGGCTCGGCCTGTCGCTCTGGTTCGTGGTCAAGCAGATCGGCCGCAATCCGGCGCTGATCGGCGCGATCGCCCGGCACATCCCCCGGTTCGCGGCGATCGATCCGTACGAGGCGCGGCTGCTGCACGACGCGGGGGCACGGGCCGGCAATCTGGGCCATCTCGTACAGATCCCGCCCCGTCTGCTGCCGGAGATGCTCGGCCGGCGGCCGGAGGCGGTGACCGTGTTCGACGTGGCCAACGCCCGCGCCGTCTCGGACGCCGCCCGGCAGCTCGGCTTCGTCCAGGACGTTCTTGTACGCCTGGAAGGCACCGACAAGGTCTATCCGGGGCAGGAGGGCGGCGTGCCGCTCGCCGGACTCGACGACTTCGCTGCGGCGGCCGAGGCTCTCCCGGGCATCAAAATCGCGGGCGTGACCGCGTTCCCCTGTGTGCTGTGCGATCCGGTGACCGGCGCGCCGAGCCCGACCCAGAACTTCCAACTCGCGATCACGGCGCGCGAGTTGCTGGCCGCGCGCGGGCACGAGGGCCTGAAGCTCAGCGCTCCGAGCGCCACGTCCATGGCAACACTGCCCCTCCTCGCCGAGCTGGGTGCGACCCACGGAGAACCGGGGCACGCCCTCACCGGGACGACTCCGCTGCACGCGGTCGACCACCAGCAGCCCGAGCGCCCCGCCTACGTGTACGTCAGCGAGGTCGCTCACACCCTCGCCGACGGACGGCCCGCGATCCACGGCGGCGGCTTCTACCCGCGCGCTCGCATCCACGACGCCCTGCTGCCGCGCACCGGGCTGCGTCTGCCCGTACAGGACGCGCCTGCGGAGAACATCGACTACTACCGGCTGCTCCAACGCCCCAGCCACGCCGGGGACGTTGAGATCGGGGACACCGCCGTACTCGCCTTCCGCACCCAGATCTTCGTCACCCGCTCGACCGTCGCGGTCGTCGCCGGGCTCTCCACCGGAGAACCCCGGTTGACCGGTCTCTACGACGCCCAGGGCCGGGCCCGGTAAGGAGCCAGGAGCCATGAGTACGACCGTGATCGTCGTCATCGACGGGTTCGGTGTCGGCGCGATGCCGGACGCGGGGACGCTGCGGCCCGGCGATCTCTCCGCCGACACCTGCGGGCATGTCCTCGACCACTGCCGAACGGCGCTGGGCCGGCCGCTCCGGCTGCCCGCGCTCGGGGAGCTGGGACTCGGCCTCATCCATCCGCACCCGGACCTTGCCCGCCGGACCGGCCGCCCCGTCGCGGCGGGGCGGGCCGCTCTCGGTTACCCCGGCGCCGACACCTTCGCCGGACACCAGACCATGATGGGAGCGGACTTCAGCCGGGTCACGGTGGCCACGCTGGCCGGGCATCTCGACGAGGTGAGCGGCGCGCTGAAGGCCGCGGGACACCTTGTCGAGCCTCTGAGGGAACAGCCGTTGCTGCTCGTCGACGGTGCCGTACTGGTCCACGACAACCTGGAGGCCGACCCCGGCATCAACTGGAACGCCTCCGGCCGTCTGGACGAGCTGTCCTTCGACGGCATCCTCGCCATCGCCCGTACGGTGCGGGCGGTCGCCCCGGTCGCCCGCGTCATCGCCGTCGGGGGCCACGCGGACGGGCCGCTCGCCACGTACGTACGAGACGGTGACGGCGGCACCGTCGGGCTGGACACCCCGGCCACCGGTTTCTACCGCAACGGCGGGCTACAGGTGCGGCATCTGGGCGTTGACCTCGACCACACCCGACAACTGCCCGACATCGCCGCCCACGCCGGCCTCCCGGTCACTCTCGTCGGCAAGGCAGCCGACATCCTGGCGTGCGAGGCCGCCGTACGGCGCCCCGCCGTCGCGACCGGGGAGGTGCTGGAACACACGCTGGCGGCGGTACGGGGCGGTGAGGGCGGCCTCGTGGTCGCGAACGTCCAGGAGACAGATCTCGCGGGCCACCAGCAGGACACGGGGCGCTACGGGAGCGTCCTGGAGCAGGTAGACGCGGGGCTCGCCGAGCTGACGGGGCTGCTCAACGGCCCCGGCGACCGGCTGATCGTCACGGCCGACCACGGCAACGACCCGACGATCGGCCACGCGTATCACTCGCGCGAGTACGTCCCCGTCCTGATCCACCGCCCGGACGCCGCGGGAATCGAACTCCTCCCGGACGCCGCGACGTTGGCGGACGTCGGTGCGACGGCCGCGGCGGCCCTCGGCCTGGACGCGGGCGCCCTCACGACGGGGGCGACGCTGCTCGGCGCGCCGTCCGGCCACGGGGCGGAGCCGCACTAGACACGGCGCCGTCGCGGCGGGCCGACAATGAGGTGCGGGCGGCGGCTCGGCGCCGCCGCCTCCCCCTCCCGAAGCCGGGCCTCAGCCCATGAACTTCTTGAACTCGTCGGGCAGTTCGAAGTTCTTGTCCGCCTCCGCCGGCAGGCCGAACGCGCCACCCGCCTGGGCCGACTCCTCGCGCCGCGCCGCGGCGGCCTGCTCCTCGGCCTTGCGCTTCATCGGGTTGCCGGAGCGCCGCTTGCCCTTGGCCTGCTTCTGCTGCTTCTTCTGCCGGCCGGGCCCACCGCCCGAACCCGGAGCGCCCGGCATTCCCGGCATCCCGCCGCCCTGCGCCATCTTCGACATCATCTTGCGGGCCTCGAAGAACCGCTCCACCAGGTTCTTCACGGCGCTGACCTCGACGCCGGAACCCTTGGCGATACGCGCCCGGCGTGAGCCGTTGATGATGGTCGGCTCGTGCCGTTCGCCCGGCGTCATGGACTTGATGATCGCGGCCGTACGGTCGACGTCCCGCTCGTCGATGCTGCTGATCTGGTCCTTCATCTGCCCCATGCCGGGCAGCATTCCGAGCAGCTTCGAGATGGAGCCCATCTTGCGGACCTGTTCCATCTGCGCCAGGAAGTCGTCGAGCGTGAACTCCTTGGGCCCCTTCGCCAGCTTCTGGGCCATCTTCTCGGCCTCGGCCTGGCTGAAGGTCTGCTCGGCCTTCTCGATGAGGCTGAGCATGTCGCCCATGTCGAGGATGCGGGACGCCATGCGGTCCGGGTGGAACGCGTCGAACTCGTCCAGCTTCTCGCCGTTGGAGGCGAACATGATCTGCTTGCCGGTGACGTGCGAGATGGAGAGCGCGGCACCGCCACGGGCGTCGCCGTCGAGCTTGGACAGCACGACGCCGTCGAAGCCGACGCCGTCGCGGAAGGCCTCAGCGGTGTTGACCGCGTCCTGGCCGATCATGGCGTCGACGACGAACAGGACCTCGTCGGGGCTGACGGCGTCGCGGATGTCCGCGGCCTGCCGCATCAGCTCCTCGTCGATGCCGAGACGGCCGGCGGTGTCGACGATGACGACGTCGTGGACCCTGTCCTTCGCGTACTTGATCGAGTCCTCGGCGACCTTGACCGGGTCACCGACGCCGTTGCCGGGCTCGGGGGCGTACACCGCGACGCCCGCGCGTTCGGCGACGACGGCGAGCTGGTTGACGGCGTTGGGGCGCTGGAGGTCGCAGGCGACCAGCAGCGGCGAGTGGCCCTGGCCCTTGAGCCAGAGGCCCAGCTTGCCCGCGAGGGTCGTCTTGCCCGCACCCTGGAGGCCCGCGAGCATGATCACCGTCGGCGGCTGCTTGGCGAAGCGCAGGCGCCGCGTCTCGCCGCCGAGGATGCCTACGAGCTCCTCGTTGACGATCTTGATGATCTGCTGGCTGGGGTTGAGCGCCCGCGAGACCTCTTCGCCGCGCGACCGCTCCTTGACCTTCGCGGTGAAGTCACGGACCACGGGGAGCGCGACGTCCGCTTCGAGCAGCGCGATGCGGATCTCGCGTGCGGTGGCGTCGATGTCCGCCTCGGACAGCCGCCCCTTGCCGCGGAGGGATTTGAAAGTCGCTGAGAGGCGATCGGAGAGGGTATCGAACACGGCGCTCGTAGGTCCTCAGGGGTCGGGGGAAGTGTGGATTGCTCTCCAGGGTATCCGGCCGGGCAGGTATGGCGGGCCCTGCCCGTTGTGAAGGCCCGTACGGGGCCCTCCGCCGCGGCCTCGCGCCGCCCCGTACGACGACATCCGGCAGCCCCGTCCCGCGCCGCTCCCTGGCCCCCACGTCAGCTGCGGAGGGCCTCCTCCACCATCTTCGCGGCCGTCGTCGCCTCCCCGTCCGTCAGGACGGTCCCGTCCGCGCGCGTGACGTAGACGGTGTCCACCGCGTTCGCGCCCAGCGTGGACACGTGCGCGCTGCGGACCCGTACCGCCGCCTCCTCCAGCGCCCGCCCGATCCGGTGCAGCAGCCCCGGGGCGTCCTGCGCGCGCACTTCGATGACGGTGGCGAGCTCCGAACTGTCCGGCACCACCGTCACACGGGGCGGTGGAGCCTGGCTGCCGCGCCGCCGGGGATAGGCGGACTCGCGCTCCGCCAGCCGGGCCCGGATGTCGAGCGAACCGTCCAGGGCGCGCACGAGGTCGGCGCGCAGCCGCGTCGCCTGGGGCAGGGAGCCGTACGCCGCCGCGACCCGCCAGGTCAGCAGCAGGACGTCGGAGGCGTCACCGAGCGCCGTGGGCGGTTCGACGATGCGCAGGTCGGCCGCCCGCACGGTGAGACGGTGCAGTGCGAGGACACCGGCCGCGGCCGGCAGGACGCCGGGGCGGTCGGGGAGCGCGATGACCAGTTCGACGCCGACCGGCGCCGGTTCGTCGTCCTCCTGAGGAGGCTCCGGCTGGGCGTGGAGGGACAGGACGGGGCCGCCGGTGCGCAGCGCCTCGACGGCGAGGCGTTCCTGCTCCGCGCTGGTCACCAGGGGGCGCGGTGCGACGGGCGCCCTGCCGGCGAGAGCGGCGGCCACGCGGCCGACGAGGTCCGTGACGAGCGATCCGCGCCACGCGGACCAGGCGGCGGGCCCCGTCGCGAGTGCGTCGGCCTCGGTGAGCGCGTGGAGCAGTTCGAGGGTGGACAGCGAGTCGACCTTCTCGGCGACGGAGCTGACGGTGGCCGGGTCGTCCAGGTCGCGCCGCGTCGCCGTCTCGACGAGCAGCAGATGGTGGCGTACGAGCGTGGCGACCACGTCCGCGTCGGCGCGGTCGAAGCCGATCCGCAGCGCGACGGTGCGCGCGAGGGGCTCGCCCGCCTCGGAGTGATCGCCCGGCAGCCCCTTGCCGATGTCGTGCAGCAGGGCGGCGACCAGGAGCAGGTCGGGGCGGCTCACCCGCCGGGTCAGCGCGGAGGCCTCGACCGCGGTCTCAACGAGATGGCGGTCCACGGTCCAGGTGTGGACGGCGTTGCGCTGGGGACGGCAGCGGACGCGCTCCCACTCGGGGATGAGGCGGGTGATGAGCCCCTCGGCCTCGAACGCCTCCCAGACCGGGACGGTCGGCTCCCCCGCCCCGAGCAACGTGACGAACTCCTCGCGCGCCGCCGCCGGCCACGGGGCGGGCAGCGGCCGTGCGGCGGCGAGCCGACGGACCACGTAGGGCGAGATCGGCAGCCCGGACTGGGCGGCGGCTGCAGCGGCGCGCAGCGGCAGTACGGCGTCGTGCTCCACACGCGCCGTCCTGGCGAGCACGGCCTCGCCGTCCTGCTCCACGACCCCCTCCGCGAGCGGCGTGCGCTCCGGGGCGGGCCTGCTGCCGCCGAGGAGGGATCGGAGCCGGGGGCGGCCGGCGCGAGAGCGCAGGACGCGGTTGACCTCGCGCCAGGTGACGTCCGAGGCGTACGACACGGTGCGGGCGGCCTCGTAGACCCTCCGCAGGAGTTCGTCGGCGTCGCCGGTGCCCAGCTCCGCGGCGACCCCGTCCTGCTCCTGGAGCGCGAGCCGGTCGGTGGCCCGGCCCGTCGTGAGGTGCAGGGCGTCGCGTACGTCGAGGAGCGCGCGGCGGGCCTCGGCGAGGCCCTCCCGGGGGGCGTCGGCGAGCCAGGACGCGGCGACGGCGCGCAGCGCCGTGGCGTCCCTGAGCCCGCCCCGTGCCTCCTTGATGTCGGGTTCGAGAAGGAACTGCAACTCGCCCTGACGCTCGGCGCGTTCGCGGCAGAGTTCGTCGAGTTCGGGGAGGCGCTTGGGGGCCTGGTTGCGCCAGTCGGCGAGTACGGCTGTGCGCAGGGCGGCGGTCGGTGCCGGGTCGCCGACGATATGACGCGCGTCAAGGAGCCCGAGCTGCACCTTGAGGTCCTGGCCGGCGGTCTTGCGGGCCTCGGCCGTCGTACGCACGGAGTGGTCGAGGGCGAGCCCCAGGTCCCACACGGGGTACCAGACGCGGTCCGCGAGGGCGGCGATGGCCGCGGCGTCGGAGCTGCCGTCGTGCAGGAGGAGAAGGTCGAGGTCGCTGCGGGGGGACAGTTCGCCCCGTCCGTAGCCGCCGACAGCGACGAGGGACGCTCCCTGGACGCCGACGGCGCGGGCGGCGGCGGTGAACAGGGCGTGCAGCCAGTCGTCCGTGAGCCGTGCCAGGGCGGCGCGGCGCTGCGGCCCGGACGGCGTCTTCTCGTGGAGAAGGCGGAGCCGCGCCGCCGCGTAGCCGCTGGGTCCGGGGTCGGGTTGTCCGGTCGTCTCGTCAGGGGTGGTCACCCGGCAGGTCCCGTCTTTCGGCGGGCGTCCCGCGTGCGGGACGCCCGGTTTCGCTGCGCGCGTCCGTATCTCCGAGCGCGCTCGGTTCACAACTCGCGCGACGTTGTCACGAGTTGGGCGCCGCCCCCACGCTCCGTCCCCGGAACGCCGGAGGCGCCGGGCGCACTCCTCGACGGAGTGCGCCCGGCGCCGGAGCGTGCCCGCTCACCGAGCACGCGCCGGCATCGGACCGGATCCGGTGTCAGAGTGCGTCCGGACCGCGTTCCCCGGTACGTACCCGGACCGCCGTGTCCACCGGCACGCTCCACACCTTGCCGTCGCCGATCTTGCCTGTCCTGGCGGCCTTGACGACCACCTCGATGAGCTGCTCGGCGTCACCGTCCTCGACCAGCACCTCGATGCGGATCTTCGGTACCAGGTCGACGGTGTACTCCGCGCCCCGGTAGACCTCGGTGTGACCGCGCTGCCGGCCGTAACCACTGGCTTCCGTGACCGTCAGCCCGTGGACGCCGAAGGCCTGGAGGGCCTCCTTGATCTCGTCCAGTCGGTGTGGCTTGACGACTGCGGTGATGAGCTTCATACGTCCACCTTCTTGTTCCGCGCCGCGGCGCCGAGGTCCTTGTCCGTACCGGCCGCACTGCTTCGGCCCGAGGGCGAGCCTCCCACCGCGCTGAAGTCATAGGCGGATTCCGCGTGGAATGCCATGTCCACACCGCTGGTCTCGTCGTCCTCGGAGGCCCGGAAGCCAATGGTGACATCGACGATCTTGGCGAGGATCCAGGAGGCGACGAACGAGTAGCCCATCACCGAGAAGGCACCGATCGCCTGCTTGCCGAGCTGCGAGGCACCGCCGACGCCGTCGATGGCGAGGACACCCACGAGCAGGGTGCCGATGACGCCGCCGACGAGGTGGACGCCGACCACGTCGAGCGAGTCGTCGTAACCCAGCTTGTACTTGAGGCTGACGGCCCACGAGCAGGCCGCTCCGGCGACGACGCCGATGAGCAGCGCGCCGAACGGGTTGACGTGCGCCCCGGACGGGGTGATCGCCACGAGACCGGCGACGGCTCCTGAGGCCGCGCCGAGCGTGGTGAACGCGCCGTGCCTGATGCGCTCGTAGATGAGCCAGCCGAGCATGGCGGCGCCGGTGGCGATCTGCGTGTTGAAGGCCATCATGGCGGCCGTGCCGTTGGCGGCGAGGGCGGAGCCGGCGTTGAAGCCGAACCAGCCGAACCACAGCAGCGCGGCGCCGAGGACCACCAGCGGCAGGCTGTGCGGCCTCATCGGGTCCTTCTTGAACCCGATGCGCTTGCCGACGACAAGGACCGCGGCGAGCGCTCCGATACCGGCGTTGATATGGACCGCCGTACCACCGGCGAAGTCGATCACTTCCAGCTTGAAGAGCCAGCCGTCGGCCTGCCACACCCAGTGCGCGACCGGGAAGTACACGACGGTGACCCACAGGGCGATGAACAGGGCCCAGGCGGTGAATTTGACGCGGTCGGCGAGGGCGCCGCTCATGAGCGCCGGGGTCAGTACGGCGAACATCAGCTGGAACAGGGCGAAGGCGTAAACGGGGATTCCCTCGTTGCCGCCCGTGAGCGTCTCGGCGTTGATGCCCTTCAGACCGATGTGGTCGAAGTTGCCGAGCAGTCCTCCACCGATGTCGTCACCGAAGGCCAGTGAGTACCCGTAGAGCACCCACAGCAGGCTGACGATGCCGAGCGAGATGAAGGACATGATGAGCATGTTCAGGGCGCTTTTCACCCGGACCATGCCGCCGTAGAAGAAGGCCAGGCCGGGCGTCATCAACATGACGAGCGCGGCACTGATCAATACGAATGCGGTATCTGCGCCATTCAAGGCCGGCGTCTCCTCGTGGGTGGGAAATACGGCCCGGTGCGGATGCTCTTACTTCTCTGGGCCGACTGGTGGTGAGGAGATTGACGTGGGGTGATTTCGGTCGATGCCGCCCGATGTTTCACGTCAGTGACGAAGTCGACCGGAGTGTTACGCCTTGATGAACTGACGTGTCGCGAGGTGCGGCGATGGCAGAATCCGGCCGCGACGGTCACCCGTGTGGCGTGGCGGGGGGAAGCCGTGCCGGCCGTACGGGCGAGTGCCGCGGCCGGAGGCACGGGATACGTGGGGGAACGGGGGGTCTGGGGAAGATAATGCCCCAGTGGCTTCCGCGGCGCCCTCCACGGGGCGCTCAGACGGCTTCAGCGGCCTCCGGGAGTTCCTCCGTGAGCTGCTCGGTGAGCTGGTTGATCTCGGAGAGCTCCCCGAAGTCCCGGGTGGCCGTGGACACCGTTTTGCGCAGCCGGGTGTTGACGCGCTCGGAGCGCACCTTCTTGGCGATGCCGAGCGCCTCCTCGATAAGAGGGGTCGACCGCTCGGGCTCCCTCTTCAGAAGGTGGACGGTGGCCATCCCGACGAGGTTCAGCGCGTATGACCGCTGGTGCTCCTCGTCCTTCTCGAAGAGCTGGACGGCGCGCTCCATGACGGGCTCGGCGAGCGAGGCGTACGTCGGGCTGCGCCCGGCCACGTACGCGAGGTCGCGGTAGGAGTGCGCGTTCTCACCGTTGAGCTCGGCCTCGGAGAAGAACCGGATCCAGTCGGGCTCCGGCTCGCCGTCGTCCCCGGCGTCGGCGAAGGTGTTCTCCGCCATCCGCACGGCGCGCTTGCACTTGCCCGGCTGCCCCATGTTGGCGTAGGCCCGCGCCTCCATCGCGTACAGCATCGACTGCGTACGGGCCGTGGCGCAGTCCCTGCTGCCGTACTGGGCGAGATGGATGAGTTCCAACGCGTCGTCGGGGCGGCCGACATGGATCATCTGGCGGCTCATCGAGGAGAGGATGTACGACCCCAGGGCCTTGTCCCCCGCCTCCTTGGCGGCGTGCAGGGCGAGCACGAAGTACTTCTGGGCGTTGGGCTGGAGGCCGACGTCGTAGCTCATCCAGCCGGCCAGCTCGGACAGTTCGGCCGCGCACCTGAAGAGCCGCCGCGCGGTGACGTCGGACTGCGGCTCCTGAAGAAGGTCCGTCACCTCGTGGAGCTGGCCCACGACCGCCTTGCGGCGCAGACCCCCGCCGCACTGCGCGTCCCACTGACGGAACATCACCGTGGTGGACTCCAGCAGGTCCAACTCCGGCATGGAGAGGCGGGAGTGGCGGCGCCCCCCCGGGGCGCCGGCGTCGTCATCCTGGTCGGCCGGCGAGGTGGGCACCAGCCACCGTTGCATCGGCTCGATGAGGGCGGGGCCGGCGGCGAGTGCGAGCGACGTCCCCAGGAAGCCGCGCCGCGCCAGCATCAGGTCACTGCGCGAGAACTCGCTGATGAGGGAGATGGTCTGGGGCGCCGCCCAGGGCAGATCGACGCCTGACACCGAGGGTGACTGGTGGGCGGAGCGCAGTCCCAGGTCCTCGACCGTGACAACGGCGCCGAATCGCTCGGAGAACAACTCAGAGAGAATGCGCGGGATGGGCTCCCGCGGCTGTTCGCCGTCGAGCCAGCGGCGCACCCGCGAGGTGTCGGTGCTGATGTGGTGCGCGCCCATCTGCCGGGCCCTGCGGTTGACCTGGCGCGCGAGTTCGCCCTTGGACCAGCCACTACGCCTGAACCACGAACTCAACTGCTCGTTCGGGCGCTTGCCGGTAGCCGTACCGTCTGCGCCGCTGCCGCCCACTGGAACGCCCCCATCCACCGAAGCCCTGTCGCGCGAACTTCTACCAGAATGCCGTCAGTTACGGCCGTCTGTCCGGAGATCTCGCTCCTTCGAACAGGAAACCGAGTTGCCCGCGGCATAACCACGAACGTGCGACTTCTCACCGTTCGTGCACTCAAAGTAATCCTACGATCACCCCTCCCGCGAGGGTCATTCCGCAAACGCCACCATTCGCCACCCCTTCGAATGAACTCGGCTGCGGCCGGGCGCGATTCACTTGACGGACGGCGATCAGGAACCGGCGGAGCGTTGCACGCAGGGGGCGTACGGAGCCGGACGCACCACCCCTGGCGCCACCCCGCGCCGCCGACACGAGGGCCGAACGACAAGATGTCGACGGAGGGTCACAACACGACTCCACATCGTAACTACCCGCGAGTTCGACCCGTTGGAGGGGGCATGGGCTTCACGATCGGCGGAATCCGGGAGATGCGGTCCGGTTCACGGCGCCGCGGCCGCACCACCGAGTGCACGACAGTGGCCGAGTACACAGGGCTCTGGGGCTGGGACGTCGCCCCCGGCGCGCGCGCCGTGGCGGGCCGCTGCTCCTGCGGCGCCGAACGGTGCCGCGCCCCCGGCGCGCATCCGCTGGACCCCGCGCTGGAGGTCCCGGCGGGCGCCACGCTGGACGATGCCGCCAAGGCCTGGTCCGAGACGCCGGGGGCGGCCGTTCTGCTGCCCGTGGGGCGCACCTTCGACATCATCGACGTCGCCGAACCGGCGGGCCGCCGCGCCCTGGTCAGGCTGGAGCGGATGGGGCTGCCCCTGGGCCCCGTCACCGCCACCCCCACGGGGCGGGCGCACTTCTTCGTCGCACCGGGCGCCGCGGCCGAACTGCCGCAGCTGCTCTACCGGATGGGCTGGGACGACGCCGGTCTCGATCTGCGCTGTCTGGGCGCGGGCGACCATGTCACGGCCCCCCCGTCCGATCTCGGCGGCCTCGGGCCCGTCCGCTGGCTCCGGGCGCCGGTCCTGGACACGGCGGCGGACCCGCCCCAGGCGCGGCTGCTGCTCGGGACCCTGGCGTACGTCTGCCATCGCTCGCCCGGCTGCGACTGAGCCGGCCCGCCGTTCCCCCGACCGCGACGCCGTCCGGCACGTCGCCGCCCCGCCCCGTCGTCCCGCTCCGTCGCCCCGTCCCCCCGTTCGCTCCGCCGGCTCCGTACGAAGGGCCCCACCGCATGCGCACACGCGGGAGGGCCCTTTCTTCGTACGGTGCCAAGGGTGCCCCGTACGCGCCTCGTACGGCGCCCCTGCGGCGCTCGTACTGCGGTCGTACGGTGCCTTTCAGCCGCCGATCAGCGCGTCGACGAACGCCTCGGGCTCGAACGGCGCCAGGTCGTCCGCCCCCTCGCCCAGCCCGATCAGCTTGACGGGCACGCCCAGTTCACGCTGGACCGCGATCACGATGCCGCCCTTGGCGGTGCCGTCCATCTTGGTCAGCACGATGCCGGTGATGTCCACGACCTCGGCGAACACCCGCGCCTGTACGAGGCCGTTCTGCCCCGTCGTCGCGTCCAGGACCAGCAGCACCTCGTCCAGCGGACCGTGCTTCTCCACGACCCGCTTGACCTTGCCGAGCTCGTCCATGAGCCCGGTCTTGGTGTGCAGCCGCCCTGCCGTGTCGATCAGGACGACGTCCGCCCCCTCGGCGATGCCTTCCTTGACCGCGTCGAAAGCGATCGACGCCGGGTCGCCGCCCTCGGGGCCGCGCACCGTACGCGCGCCCACGCGCTCGCCCCACGTCTGGAGCTGATCGGCGGCGGCGGCTCGGAAGGTGTCGGCGGCGCCGAGCACGACCGACCTGCCGTCGGCCACCAGGACCCGCGCCAGCTTGCCCGTCGTGGTGGTCTTGCCGGTGCCGTTGACTCCGACGACCATCATGACACCCGGGGTGTCCAGACCGCTCTCGGTCTTCACGGCGCGGTCGAAGTCCGTACGGAGGAGAGCGAGCAGTTCCTCGCGCAGCAGCGACCGCAGCTCGTCGGGCGTACGCGTACCGAGCACCCTGACCCGCTCACGCAGCCGCTCCACCAGCTCGTGCGTGGGTGCGACGCCGACGTCGGCGGTCAGCAGGGTGTCCTCGATCTCCTCCCACGTCTCCTCGTCGAGGTGCTCGCGCGAGAGGAGCGTGAGCAGCCCCTTGCCGAGGGTGTTCTGCGAGCGGGCGAGCCGGGCCCGCAGTCTGACCAGACGGCCCGCGGACGGTTCCGGGACCTCGATCGCCACCGGCGGGGCGGCCACGACGGGGTCCTCGACGGCGGGCGGCGTCGCGGTCGCCTCGGGAAGGCCCACCTCCTCGATGGTGCGGCGGGATTCCTCCCGCGACGGCCCCGCCTCGTCGCCGACGTGCGGCTCGGCGGGCGGGGTCGTGATGGTCGGCGTGCTCGACGGTGCCTTGGGCGGCCGCTGCTTCTTCCTGCGGCTGGTGACCACGAACCCGCTGATCACGCCGACGACGACCAGGGCGATGACTACGGCAAGAATGACGATGTCCACCACGTCATCTTCGCAGGCGGCGGCCGCCTTGGGGCGGTGGGGAGATCCCGGGCCCCGACGGGGCGCGCGATCCCGGGAACAGGGCTGGTCAGCCCATCTCCTCCAGCGCCTTGCCCTTGGTCTCGGGAACCCACTTCAGGACGAAGAAGATCGAGAGCAGCGCGAAGGCGGAGTAGATCACGTAGGCGCCCGAGAGATCCCAGTCGGACAGGGTCGGGAACGAGGCGGTGACCGCCCAGTTGGCGATCCACTGCGCCGACGCGGCCACGCCCAGCGCGGCGGCCCGGAGCCTGCCGGGGAACATCTCGCCGAGCAGCACCCAGACGACGACGCCCCAGGACAGCGCGAAGAAGAGCACGAAGGAGTGGGCGGCGGCGAGCGCCACCGTGCCCTGGGCGTTGGGGATGGAGATGTTGGTGCCGCTGCCGCTCTTGTACGAGAAAGCCCAGGAGGCCAGCCCCAGCGACAGCGTCATGCCGACGGAGCCGATCAGCAGCAGCGGCCGGCGGCCGATCCGGTCGACGAAGAGCATCGCGATGACGGTGCCGATGATGTTCACGATCGACGAGGTGAACGAGTAGAAGAACGAGCTGGTGGGGTCGATGCCGACGGACTGCCACAGCGACGCGCTGTAGTAGAAGATCACGTTGATGCCGACGAGCTGCTGGAGCGCGGAGAGGCCGATGCCGATCCAGACGACCGGCAGGAAGCCCACCCTGCCGAGCAGGTCCTTGAACGTCGGCTTGTGCTCCTTACGGAGGTTGAGTTCGATCTCCTCGACCCGCGCGTCCAGGTCGACGCTCTTGTCCTCGACCTCGGCGAGCACGTCCTTCGCCGCTCCGCTCCTGCCGACGGAGATCAGGTAGCGGGGCGACTCGGGGATCAGGAAGGAGAGCACTCCGTAGAGGATCGCCGGGACGACCATCACGCCGAGCATCCACTGCCAGGCCTCCAGGCCGCCGATGTCGCCCCGCTGGTCGCCGTCGGCGATGTTCAGGATGCCGTAGTTCACCAGCTGTGAGACGGCGATGCCGAGGACGATCGCCGCCTGCTGGAACGAGGTGAGCCTGCCGCGGTACGCGGGTGGCGAGACCTCCGCGATGTACGCGGGGCCGATGACGGAGGCCATACCGATGGCGAACCCGCCGATGACCCGCCACATGGCGAGGTCCCAGAGCGCGAACGGCAGGGCCGAGCCCACGGCGCTGATGGTGAACACCACGGCCGAGATCTGCATACAGCGGATACGGCCGATCCGGTCGGCGATCCGGCCCGCCGTGGCGGCGCCGATGGCGGAGCCGATCAGCGCGGCGGCGATCACCTGGGCCAGTTCACCGGAGCCGATGTCGTAGCGGTCCCTGATGGCCTGGACGGCGCCGTTGATGACGGAGCTGTCGTAGCCGAAGAGGAAGCCGCCCATGGCGGCGGACGCCGTGATGAAGATGACGTGGCCGAAGTGCTCGGGAAGGGGCGGTTTGCCCCCGGGCCGAGGCGACTGCGCTGTACTCGTCACATGGGCTCCTGTGGCCGCCCGGAACGGACGCGCCGGGTGGGGTGGAAAGCCCTCCCAGTGGGGCACGGCTCCGCCCCGCCCACCAGCCGCGGTGGGCCGTTCAGCGCAGTCGGCGGTGACGTTCAGCGCAGCCGCTGGCTGATCACCTTGGAGACCCCGTCACCCTGCATGGAGACGCCGTACAGCGCGTCGGCGACCTCCATCGTGCGCTTCTGATGGGTGATCACAATCAGCTGGGAGCTCTCCTGGAGTTCCTGCATGATCCGGATCAGCCGCTGGAGGTTGGTGTCGTCCAGCGCGGCCTCGACCTCGTCCATCACGTAGAACGGGCTCGGCCTCGCCTTGAAGATCGACACCAGCAGCGCCACGGCGGTCAGCGACCGCTCGCCGCCGGACAGCAGGGAGAGCCGTTTGACCTTCTTGCCCGGCGGCCGGGCCTCGACGTCCACACCGCTGGTGAGCATGTTGTCGGGATCCGTGAGGATGAGGCGCCCCTCGCCGCCGGGGAAGAGCCGCGAGAAGACTCCCTCGAACTGAAGGGCCGTGTCCCGGTACGCCTCCGTGAAGACCTGCTCGACCCGCTCGTCGACCTCCTTGACGACCTGGAGCAGATCGGCGCGGGTCTTCTTGAGGTCTTCGAGCTGTTCGGAGAGGAACTTGTGCCGTTCCTCCAGCGCCGCGAACTCCTCCAGGGCGAGCGGGTTCACCTTCCCGAGTTGCTGATACGCCCTTTCGGCCGACCGGAGCCGCTTCTCCTGCTCGCCCCGTACGTACCGCCGTGGCTGATTGCGGGGGTCCTCGGGGTCCTCCGGCAGTTCCTCGCCCTCGGCGGGCAGGGACGGCGGTACGAGCTGGTCCGGGCCGTACTCGGCGATCAGTCCGGCCGGCTCGACGCCGAGCTCCTCCAGGGCCTTGGCCTCCAGCTGCTCGATCCTCATCCGCTTCTCGGCGCCCAGGACCTCGCCCCGGTGCACCGAGTCGGTGAGTTTGTCGAGTTCGTTCTTGAGATCGCGCCCCTGGTTCCGCTCGGCGACCAGTTCCTGTTCGCGGCCCGCCTTCGCCGCATCGGCCGCCGTGCGTTCCTCGTCGGCGCGTACGACCGACACCTCGACGTGCGCCAGCAGTTGCCTGGCACCGGAGGCGACAGCGCCGGCGACGGCCGCCTCGTGGCGCAGTCTGGCCCGCCGCTGTTCGGCGCGGGCCCGTGCCTCGCGCTCGGCGCGGGCGCCCCGGTCGAGCGAGTCCGCGCGGCCGGCGAGTCCCTTGACCCTCTCCTCGTGGGTACGGACCTGGAGCCGCGCCTCCATCTCGGTCTGGCGGGCGTTGGCCCCGTCGGCGGCGAGCCGGTCCCGTACGGACGTGTCCGGCTCCTCCTCGGCGGGTGCCTCCTCCGCGACGAGCAGGCGCTCCGCCAGCACCTCCGCCTCCTCCGCGGCCCGGTCCAGGGCGTCCTGGGCCTTGGCGGCGGCGGCCGAGGTCCGCTCGGCCTCGCCCGCGGCGCCCCGTGCCTGGCCGGCGAGGCGGCCCAGCCGGCCGGAGACGGCGGACTTCTCCCGGTCGGCGGCCCGCCGCCGCTCCCCCAACTCCTCCACGAGTGCCGCGCATTCGGTACGGCGGCCGGTCGCCCGGCGCTGCGCGTCGGCCAACTCCTCGCACCGTACGGCCAGCTCGGCCAGCTCGGTGGCGGCCTCGTCGACGGATGCCTGCACCTCCAGCAGGCTGGGCGCCCCGGCGGAGCCGCCGTGGGCGAAGTGCGAGCCGAGGAGGTCGCCCTCCGCCGTGACGGCGGTCAGTGCGGGGTGGGCGACGACAAGCTCCTCGGCCTCCTCCAGGGTCGCCACGACGACCATGTCCCGGACGAGCCGTCGTACGGCGCTCATGAGGGCGTCGGGGCCCCGTACGAGGTCGACGACGCGGGGCACGGCCAGGTCGGTGACGGGGGTGGCGGCGTGCACGGGGCGGGGGTGGGCGGCCCCGTGGGCGCCGCCGCCGGTGGCGCCGGTGACGGGAACGTCACGCGCTCCCTCCACCTGGCCGGGTACGGCTCCGGACGCGGCGGCGGCCTCGCAGTCCTGGCCCGGTCCCGCGTCCGCCCCGCCGTACGGGGCGGCGTCGCCGCCCGGTGTCCCGGCGCCGGCCTGTCCGGGCAGGCCCGGCGTCGTACCGGAGCCGGTCGCGTCAGCCGGGGCCCCGTCGCCGGAAGCGCCCGGCTCCGTGGCCCGCCCCGGCACCGCGGCCGACCGCGCGGGCGGCTCGCCGCCCAGCAGCAGGGAGGCCCGCCCCGCGTCCTCTTTACGCAGCAGGCGGATGGCGTCGGCCGCCGTCGTCGCGTCGGTCACCGCGATCGCGTCGGCCGCCGCACCGAGTGCCGCGGCCACCGGGACCTCGAAGCCCGGGGTGACGGTGAGCAGTTCCGCGGCGGGACCCAGGAGACCGGCGAGACGGTCCCGCGCGCCCAGCAGCGCGCCGCTGCCGTCCTTGCGGCGCAGCCCGAGGGCGAGCGCGTCGTGGCGGGCGGAGAGGGCTGCGCGTGCGCGTTCGGCGGCCGTGGCCGCCTCGCGCGCCGCCGTCAGCGCGCCCTCCGCCTCGGCCAGCGACCGCTTCGCCTCGTCGTGGCGCTCGCCCAGTTCCCGGTCGTCGGCGTCCAGGCCGTCGACCTCGGCCTTGAGTTGCTCGTACTCCTCCTGCGCGGCGGCCGCGCGCTCCCGCGCCCCGTCGCGGGCCTCGGCGAGCCGGCCGATCTCGGCCTGCGCGGACGCGGCGCGGCTGCGCGCGGCGTTCACCTGCCCGTTCAACCGGGCGAGCCCCTCCCGCCGGTCGGCGATCGCCCGCGCCACATCCTTGAGACGGCGCTCCTCCGCCACCAGCTCGCGCTCAAGGTCGGAACGGTGCGCGACGGTGTCCTCCAGCGCGCGCTCCGCCGCTTCCAGCGCGGCCTCCAGTTCCGCCTCCTGCTCACGGATGCGGGCGGCCTCACGCTCCATGTCCTCCGGATCCCGCCCGCGCCGCTCGTCGTCCGGCGTGGCGGTGGCGCTCTTCACCCGGGCGTCGGCCAGCGAGATGGTGCCCCGTACCCGCTCGGCCAGCTGGGAGAGCTCGTACCAGGTCTGCTGTGCGCGCTGGAGTCTCGGCGCCAGCCGCCGTACCTCCTCCTCCAGCTCCGCCTCGCGTGCCAGCGCGTTCCTGAGCCGGAGTTCCGCCTCCTCCTTGCGCTGCTTGAGTGCCGCCTCGTCGGCGACCTCCGTACGAAGGGCGTCACGCAGCTTCACCAGGTCGTCGGCGAGCAGACGCAGCCGCGCGTCGCGCAGGTCCGCCTGGATGACGGCGGCACGCCGTGCCACGGCGGCCTGTCGCCCCAACGGCTTGAGCTGTCGCCGCAGTTCGTCCGTCAGGTCCTGCACCCGCGCGAGGTTGGCCTGCATCGCGTCCAGCTTCCGCAGCGCCTTCTCCTTGCGCTTACGGTGCTTCAGGACGCCCGCGGCCTCTTCGATGAATGCCCTGCGCCCCATCGGATCGGCGTGCAGGACGGAATCGAGTTGTCCCTGGCCGACGATGACATGCATCTCGCGGCCGATACCGGAGTCCGAAAGCAGTTCCTGGATGTCGAGCAGCCGGCAGGTGTCGCCGTTGAGCTGGTATTCGCTGCCGCCGTTGCGGAACATGATCCGCGTAATGGTGACTTCGGCGTAGTCGATGGGCAGCGCACCGTCGGAATTGTCGATGGTGAGGGAGACCTCGGCGCGCCCGAGCGGCGGCCGACCGGTTGTCCCGGCGAAGATCACGTCCTCCATCTTGCCGCCGCGAAGCGACTTGGCCCCCTGCTCCCCCATGACCCAGGAAAGCGCGTCCACGACATTGGACTTGCCCGAGCCGTTCGGACCCACGACGCACGTGATGCCGGGCTCGAACCGCAGCGTCGTGGCGGAGGCGAAGGATTTGAACCCACGCAGGGTCATGGCCTTGAGGTGCACGCCGCCGGACTCTACCTGCCTCACATCACCGAACGCGGTTTCACCGCTGAATGAGCAGGGCACACCAGACGTGAGAAGAACCGGTTACGGGGGCGGGGGGAAAGAAAGAAGGGACGCCGAAGCGTCCCTTGCATGTTCTTGCGAGAGGGTTTCTCACCTGACCCCGACGGGGGCTGCTGTCAGGTGAGCGCCGGCTCTGCCTGGGGTACATCGATGTCGATGCCGTCGAACGGCGAATCGCCATGGTGCTGTGCGGCGGCAGCGCTCAACGCGTCATTCTCGGACTGGATCCGTACAAGCTCGGATTCGAGGTCCTGGACGCGCTGCTGAAGCCGTCGCATCTCGGCGAGGAGTCGCGGGTCAGAACCGCCGACGTAACCGAGAAGCGCCTTTGCCATGATGGATGGGCCTCCACACTGAGTGACCGACCGAAGCGGTGTGGGTCGTGAGGGATTTCCGCACCCGCACTGCTGGCAGAGGTTCTTCCGCACTGTGTTTCTTACTGCCAAACAGCCAAGGTGCGCGGGGCTTCCAGAGTCTCACCAAAAAGTTTGACGGTCAACACGATCACAGCCCGTCATCGCCGGGCGGCCCAGGGGCGAGCGTTCACACGCGGTGCGACGCCGCCTCTCCTGCGGCCCCGGAGGGCGTGGAGATCATTGTTAACGCGGCAGCTTGGCATGGGACCCCGCTTCTTGGCAACCATCGGTGGGTTCCTGCCGACAGCATGTGCCGGAGGCATACAGGCAGGCCGGACCCCTCCCCGGCCGGACGTGTCCCCGCGTATCTCGACCCGTTCAAGATCGACGGGGAATGATCGAGATCGTTCGCGCGCTCTCGGGGCGTCGCGCCCACCGGTCATGATCACCGGATGGCGAAGGTGTCGTATCCGCCGCGCGGTGTGCCCCAGATCTCAGTGACACCGTCAACACGGCCGGGCGTGTCGTCCGAACGCAGCCAGTCCAGCAAACGGTGGCAATTATCACGCGATCCCTCGGCGACGATCTGCACCCTGCCGTCGTCCAGATTCAGGGCGAAGCCTCTCAGGTCCCCGATCTCCAGAGCGTTTGCCCTGGTGAACCAGCGGAAGCCGACTCCCTGTACTCGACCGCGCACCCAAACGGTGATCCGTACATCTTCGTTCATGCGTGCAAGCTAATGGGCGAATACGACAGTGAGCACTTCGCACCCACCCCGCTTGGCGTACAGTCCCGTCGCAATGAGGGTCACCCGAATGGGTGAAGCGCATTGTCGTTACGAGCGGTGCGGGAGCAATCACGCGCACCTGAGTACATCGAGGAAGGCGCAGCAGATGGGACGCCATAGTCGCTCGGCCGGCGCATCCGCCGCTGAGGACCACGCGGCCGGTGCGGCAGGTCGGCACCGGGGCAGGGGCCGAGGCCGGAAGAGGGGAATCGGTGCCCCCGTACGCACCGGACTGCTCGGTGCCTCCGCGGCGATGGCCATGGGCGCCGTAGCCGTGGCATCCGGGCTGCTGCCCGGCGGGGAGCAGTACACCGTCGGCGGCGGCAGTCTCCCGGGCGAGCAGGTCCGCACCGCGGGCGCGCCCGAACTCCAGCAGCAGGGCGGCTCGACCGCCGAGCCGACGGACGGGGCCTCCACGTCGCCAAGCACCGGCGACGACGGGGCGAGGGAGCCGTCGAAGTCCGCCTCGACGACGCCGGACAAGCCGTCCGCCTCCGCGAGCCCGTCCAAGCCGGCCAAGCCGTCGGACACGCCCGAGAGCGATCCCACACGGAGCCGGAGCGAGAACACGAGCACCAAGCCGTCCGGCAGCGCGCCGACGCCCGACAAGACCAGGGAGAGCGTCTCCACGCCGCC
Source organism: Streptomyces camponoticapitis (assembly GCF_014646115.1). Taxonomy (GTDB): domain Bacteria; phylum Actinomycetota; class Actinomycetes; order Streptomycetales; family Streptomycetaceae; genus Streptomyces; species Streptomyces camponoticapitis. The sequence goes on from NZ_BMMV01000001.1 coordinate 150,257, forward strand.
GCGGACGCCGCCGCCGTCCACCACCGCCCCGTCCAGCGCCGAGGCGGAAGTCCTCGCCCTGGTCAACCAGGAGCGGGCGAAGGTCGGCTGTCAGCCGCTGCGTGCCGACAACGCCCTGAACGGTCTCGCCGAGGCGTTCAGCAAGGACATGGCCGAACGCGGCTTCTTCGACCACACCGACCCCGACGGCGACACCCCCTGGGACCGCGCCGACCAGGCGGGCATAACGAACCTGGGCGGCGAGAACATAGCCCGGGGCCAGGCCGACGCCCAGGCGGTGATGGCGTCCTGGATGGCCAGTGAGGGCCATCGCGAGAACATCCTGAACTGCGACTACAAGACCATAGGCATCGGCGCGCACGTCGCCGACGGCGGCCCGTGGTGGACGCAGGACTTCGGCTTCTGAGCCACGGGGCGGCCCCGTCCACGCCGCCCCCGTGCACGCGCAGAACTGAGTGAGGCCCGCGACAGTACGACGTCGCGGGCCTCATCCATGTCGCCGGACCGCGCAGCCGTACGGGGACGGCGCGGTGTTACGGGGCGAGGCGGGGCGGGCGGGTGCGGGGCGGGCGCTGGCAGCGGGGGCAGAAGTAGCTCGACCGGTTCATCCAGGGGCGGCGGCGGATCAGGGTGCCGCAGCGTCGGCACGGTTCGCCCTCGCGGCCGTACACGTCCAGCGAGCGGTCGAAGTAGCCCGACTCCCCGTTCACGTTCACGTAGAGACTGTCGAAGCTGGTGCCGCCGTCCGCGAGCGCGGCGTGCAGCACGTCCCGTACGTGACCGAGCAGCTCGACCGCGCGGGGGCGGGGCAGCGAGGCCGTCGGCCGGTCGTAGTGGAGCTTGGCGCGCCACAGCGCCTCGTCCGCGTAGATGTTGCCGACACCGCTGATGAGGGACTGGTCGAGCAGTGCGCGCTTGATCGTCGTACGGCGCAGGCGCAGCGCGGCGTAGAAGGCCGCGTCGTCGAACTCGGGGTCGAGCGGATCGCGTGCGATGTGGGCGATGACGTCCGGCAGTCCGTCGGGGGTGTTGTCGTGCAGCGAGAGTCCGCCGAAGGTGCGCTGGTCGACGAAGCGGAGCTCGGTCCCGAGGTCGTCCTCGAAGCGGATCCGGATCCGCAGGTGCTTCTCGTCAGGTGCGGACTCCGGCTGGACGAGGAGCTGACCGCTCATACCGAGGTGCCCGAGGATCGATGAGTCCGTGTCGGCGAGCGGCAGCCAGAGGTACTTGCCACGGCGGCGGGCCACACCGAGACGGTGCCCCTTGAGGCGGGCGGCGAAGTCCTCGCCGCCGGCCACATGGCGCCGTACGGCGCGGGGGTGCAGCACCTGTGTGTCGGTCACCGTCCGCCCCGCGACCCAGCGTTCGAGTCCGCGCCGTACGACTTCGACCTCGGGCAGCTCGGGCACGATGCTCCTTCAGGGGCGGTGGGGGGCGGTGAATCCTGCCGGTTCCGGGTCAACTGGCCGAACACGGGGCCGGAGTTGGGAACGCCGACACGGACGGGAACGGAGAACGGAGCGGGCACGAGCTGCGCCCCTCGTGCCGTATCGACACAAGGGGCGCACCGGGAAGGGAACGTAACAGCTCTGCCCAGGATCAGGACTTGGCCGCGTCCGCGGACTCCGAAGCCGTCGCCGTCGCCGAAGAGGTGTCGGCGGCCTCTTCAGAAACGGCGCCGGCACCGGCCTCCGCCACGGTCTCGGCGACTGCCTTCGCCGCCGCCGCCCGTTCGTCCGCGTCGGCCCGGATGGACCGCCACGCGGTCTCCGCGGCCTGCTGTTCCGCTTCCTTCTTGCTGCGGCCGGTGCCGGTGCCGTACGAGACACCACCGACGCGGGCGGCAGCAGTGAAGGTCTTCTCGTGGTCCGGGCCGGTCTCCGTGACGAGATACTCGGGTACGCCGAGACTCTCCGCCGCGGTCAGTTCCTGCAGACTGGTCTTCCAGTCCAGACCGGCACCGAGGTTCGAGGACGTCTCGATGAGCGGGTCGAAGAGCCGGTGCACCAGCTCGGACGCCGCGTCGAGGCCCTGATCGAGATAGACCGCGCCGATCACCGCTTCAAGGGTGTCGGCGAGGATGGACGCCTTGTCCCGGCCTCCCGTGCCCTCTTCACCACGGCCGAGCCGGATGAAGGAGCCGAGTTCGAGGCCGCGCCCCACTTGCGCCAGCGCACGCGAATTGACCACCGCGGCCCGCAACTTGGCCAGTTGGCCTTCGGGCAGGTCGGGGTGGATGCGGTACAGCGTGTCGGTGACCACCAGTCCGAGCACCGAATCCCCGAGGAATTCGAGCCGTTCGTTGGTGGGCAGACCGCCGTTCTCGTACGCGAACGAGCGATGGGTCAGCGCACGTACCAGAAGGGCGGACTCCAGCTGATAGCCGAGCCGCCCTTCCAGAAGCGTGTGGGACGAGGCTGTGCTGACGTTGTCTGCCTTCTTGGCACTGGACAGTTCAGACATCGAGCCTCTCACCAGCCGCTCAGACCTCGAGGACCTGGCGCTTGTTGTAGGTGCCGCAACTCGGGCACGCGATGTGCTGGAGCTTCGGCTCCTGGCAACGCTCACACGAAACCAGGGTGGGGACCGCAGCCTTCCACTGCGACCGGCGGTGGCGCGTGTTGCTGCGCGACATCTTCCGCTTCGGAACAGCCACGGCTACTTCTCCTGCTTCTCGTCGGCGCCCGGGTCGGCGCCGTCCATGTTGTCCTTCTCGCCGTCCTTGATGGTTTCGGCGAGTCCTTGCAGTGACGCCCACCGGATGTCGACGGCGTCGTGGTGATGGTCCGGGTTCTCGTCCAGCCTGATTCCGCATTCGGAGCACAGGCCGGCACAGGTCTCCCGGCACACCGGCTGCATCGGCAGTGCGAGCACCACCGCATCACGCAGCACAGGTTCGAGGTCGAGCAGTCCGTCCTCGATGAAGAACCTGTCCTCGTCGTCCTCGGCGTCGTCGGCCGGTTCCGCCTGCTTGCTGCGGCCCCGGTCGTCGGCGTCAGGGTACGAGAACATCTCCTGGAAGTCCGCTGCCACGTCCTGGCGCACCGGCTCCAGACACCTTACGCACTCCCCCTCGGCCGTCGCACGGGCGGTGCCCGTGACGAGCACCCCCTCCATGACCGACTCCAGTCGCATCCTGAGCTCGACCGGCGCGCCTTCTGGCACTCCGATGACGCCGTCGATGCCGAAGTCCTTGGGCGCCGCCGCGGAGCGGGTCAGCCGCTTGAGCGCGCCGGGACGCCGACCCAGCTCGTGTGTGTCGAACACGAGGGGGTTGCGGTGGTCGAGGCGGGCGTTCAGGGCTGTTCCTGCTTTCGAGTCGTGGGGTGGGCCGCCTGGTCGCTTGACGAGGGGGCGGCCGGATCGCGGACATCACGCGACCGAAGAGCCAGGATACTTGACGGGCCGCCGTAGGCCCAATCCGGTCGTACGCGGACCCCGGGGGCGTACGGGGCACCGCGCGGGTTCAGCGGCCCTGCTCGTACCGGCGCAGCTGCTCCATGTCGATCATGCTCGTGTCGAAAAGGCTGGTCTCGTCGAGGGCGCCCTGGGGGTCCTGCGGCGGCTGCTGGTGCTGGGGCTGCTGCTGCGCCTGGGTGTCGGGGTGCTGCTGCCAGCCCTGCGCCGCCTGGTCGTAGTTCTGCCCGTAGCCCTGGTTGTAGTTCGGGTCGTAGCCGGCGGGGTCGTAGACCGGCTGCTGGGCCTGCTGGTACGCGTACGGGTCCTGCTGCTGGTAGGCGTACGCGTCCTGCTGCTGGTAGCCGCCGTAGGCCGGGTCGGCGTACTGCTGCTGTGCGGCGGCCGGGTCGGCGTACTGCTGCGGGGCCTGCGCCTGCGCGGGGATCGGGATCTGGACCGGCTGCTCCGGGACCTGGTGCGAGGGCCCCGGCTCCATCGGCTGGTGCGCGGGCGCTCCGCCGCTCTGGAGCGACTGCCCCGGCACCTCGGCGAGACCGGACAGATAGTCCGCGTCGCTGGTGTGGCCCTGGCGCCCCGCCGCGTCCTGCTCCGCCATGTGCAGGCCCAGGTCATCGGTGGCGACCCGGCCGTGCAGCTTCTGCCGGCCGCGGCCGACCGCGTCGAGGGTCTTGGAGAGCACGGCCTCGAAGGCGCCGAGCTTGGCGTCGACGTAGTCGTCCGCGCGGCGGATCAGGGTGTCGGGGTCGGCGCTGTACTCCGGGGCGTCCTCGTCGGCGAACCCGTCCTCGTCGAGCCCCGGGCCGCGGCCGAGCAGCTTCTCGCGGCCTCGGTCCACGGAGCCGATGGTCTTGTTGAGCACGACCTCGAAGTTCGCGAGCTTGGAGTCCACGTAGTCGTCGGCCTCGGCGCGGATCTCCTCCGCGTCCCTGCGGGCCTCGGAGAGGATGCGGTCCGCCTCTTCCTGCGCGGTGCGGGCGATCACGGTCTCGGAGATCAGCGTGGACCGCTCCGCGTGCGCCGCCTGGACGATGCGCTCCGCCTCCTGGCGGGCCTGCTCGGAGAGCTGCTCATGGCCGCCGAGCAGTTCCTGGGCCTGCGCGAGCGAGCCTGGCAGGGCCTCCCGTACCTCGTCGAGCAGCGCGAGCAGTTCGCCGCGGTTGACCACGCAGGAGGCCGACATGGGCATGGAACGGGCGTTCCCCACCGCGTCGACGATCTCGTCGAGCTTCTTCTGCACGTCCACCGTGTGCTCGCCACTCTCTACAGCCGGGTTGGAGACGGACGCAACGACTGTACGGCCACTCGGCGCGCGCCCGACACCAGATGACGGACCGTCAGTTCCGGACCCGGTCGGCCGCCCCGTTCCGCGCCCCGTCCCTCACTTGTTCCCCAGGCGCTCGGCCAGCGCCTCCTGCACGAGCGGAGGCAGCAGATGGGACACGTCCCCGCCCCAGGTCGCGACCTCTTTGACGAGCGAGGAGGAGAGGAAACTGTAGATGGGGTTGGTCGGCACGAAGAGGGTCTCGACACCGGACAGACCGTTGTTCATCTGGGCCATCTGCAACTCGTAGTCGAAGTCGCTGACCGCGCGCAGACCCTTGACGATGGCGGGGATGTCGCGCTGCTTGCAGAAGTCGACGAGGAGGCCGTGGAAAGCCTCCACCTCGACGTTTCCGAACTCGGCGGTGACCTGGCGGATCAGATCGATCCGTTCGTCGACGCTGAACAGTCCCTTCTTGGACTTGTTGATCATCACGGCCACGTGTACGACGTCGTACAGCTTGGAGGCACGGCCAATGATGTCGAGGTGACCATTGGTGATGGGGTCGAAGGACCCCGGACAGACGGCGCGGCGCAACTGAATTCCCTCGCTCTCCGGTCCGGTCATCGGGCGTCTTCGGGTGCGGCGGCGCGACCGTACCAAAGGGTTCCTTCGCCGTAGCGGCGTGCCCGCAACGGTTCGAACCCCTTCGGCCAGGTGAACTCCCCACCTCTGGTGCTGCGCTCCACGGTGGCGACGGCTTCGTCATTGAGCCAGCCCTGTGAGCGGAGTGTGAGGAGGATCTCGCGAAGATCGTCATCGGTGACGGCGTACGGCGGGTCGAGAAAGACGATGTCGTACGGGGCACCCGGTGCCGGTCCTGTCACGATCTGCTCGGCTTTGCCCGTACGGACCTCGGCGCCCGGCAGTCCGAGCGCGCGGACGTTGTCCCGGACGGTGCGGGCGGCGCGGGCGTCCGCCTCCACAAGGAGGGTGTGCGCGGCTCCGCGCGAGAGGGCTTCCAGGCCGACGGCGCCGGAGCCGGCGTAGAGGTCGGCGACACGGAGGCCGTCGAAGGTGCCGAGCAGCGCCTCCCAGGTGGAGAAGAGACCTTCGCGCGCTCGGTCGGAGGTGGGGCGGGTGCCGTTGCCCGGGGGGACGGCGAGACGGCGTCCGCCGGCGGCACCGGCGATCACGCGGGTCATGGGTGTCGGGTCCTCGGTTCGTGGGGTGCCGGAGCGGCCGCGGGCCGCGCGTGCGTCGCCACCCACGATATGGCGTCGGTCCTGGAGCGGCCCGCCGGGAACGGCACGGAGGCCGCCCGGAGCGGCGCCGGGGCCGCTGAGCGGAGCCGTACGGCCTGCTCCGGCGCCGCTGAACGCGGCTCCACGGCCCGCTCAGCCCTTGTCGAGATACTGCTCCCGCTCCGTGTCCAGCAGGGCGTCCAGCGCCGTACGCAGCTCCGGGAAGGTGTCGAGCTCCGGGTCCTCGGCGACCACGGTGACGGCCTCCTCCCTGGCAGCGGCGATGACCTCCTCGTCCTCGATGACCGTGAGCATCCGCAGCGAGGAGCGGACGCCGGACTGGGCCTGGCCGAGGACATCGCCCTCGCGGCGCTGTTCGAGGTCGATACGGGAGAGCTCGAAACCGTCGAGGGTGGAGGCGACCGCGCCGAGACGGGCCCGCGCGGGGCTCGCCTCCGGCATCTCGGAGACCAGCAGGCAGAGCCCCGGGGCCGAGCCTCGCCCCACCCGGCCGCGCAGCTGGTGCAGCTGTGAGACGCCGAACCGGTCCGCGTCCATGATCACCATCGCTGTGGCGTTGGGCACGTTGACGCCGACCTCGATGACGGTGGTCGCGACCAGGACGTCGACCTCGCCCGCCGTGAAGCGGCGCATCACGTCGTCCTTGTCGTCGGGCTGCATGCGGCCGTGCAGCACCTCGACACGGAGGCCGGCCAGAGGCCCGCCGGCGAGCTGCTTCGCGATGTCCAGCACGGCCAGCGGCGGTCGCTTGTCCCCGTCGGCCTCGGCCGCCTTCGCGGCCTTGGCGGCGGCCTTCTTCTTCGGCTCGTCCTCGCCGTCACCGATCCGGGGGCAGACGACGTACGCCTGGTGCCCCTTGCCGACCTCCTCGCGCACCCGCTCCCAGGCACGCGCCAGGAAGTGCGGCTTGTCCTGGGCCGGGACGACGTGCGTGGCGATCGGGGAGCGGCCGGCGGGCAGTTGGTCCAGGACGGACGTCTCCAGGTCGCCGAAGACGGTCATCGCGACCGTACGCGGGATGGGCGTCGCCGTCATGACCAGCAGATGCGGCGGCTGCTTGCCCTTGGAGCGCAGCGCGTCGCGCTGCTCGACCCCGAAGCGGTGCTGCTCGTCCACGACGACCAGACCAAGGTCGTAGAACTGCACCTTGTCCTCGATCAGCGCGTGCGTGCCGATCACGATCCCCGCCTCGCCGGTGGCCAGGTCCAGCAGCGCGTGCCGGCGCGCGGCGGCGCCCATGGAACCGGTGAGCAGCACCACCTTGGTGGCGGTCTCCGCGCCGCCGAGCATGCCTCCCTCGGCGAGCTCACCCATCATCTCGGTGATGGAACGGTGGTGCTGCTGGGCGAGGACCTCGGTCGGGGCGAGCATCGCCGCCTGGCCGCCCGCGTCCACCACCGTGAGCATCGCGCGCAGTGCCACCATCGTCTTGCCGGAGCCGACCTCGCCCTGAAGGAGGCGGTGCATCGGGTGCTCGGTCGCCAGGTCGTCGAAGATCTCGCGGGTGACCTTCGACTGGCCGTCGGTGAGGGTGAAGGGCAGCTTGGCGTCGAAGGCGTCGAGCAGGCCCCCGGCGACCGGTTTCCGCGCCACCGCGGGAAGCCCCGCGTCCGCGTGCCGGCGCCGGGCGAGGGCGACCTGGAGCACGAACGCCTCGTCCCACTTGAGCCGGTCCCTGGCCTCGGCGACGTCGGCCTTGCTGTCGGGCCGGTGGATCTTCAGGAGGGCTTCGGGGAGTGTGACGAAGCCGCGTCCCTCACGGAGGGAGGACGGCAGCGGGTCGACGGCCTCGGTGGCCCTCGGCAGCACCGCGTCGACCGCCTTGGTGATCTTCCAGGACTCCAGGCCCTTGCAGGCGGGGTAGATCGGGATCAGCCTGCCCGCGAAGTCGTCGACGGCCTCGTCGCCGGTGTCCCTGCCGAGCGGCACATACGTGGGATGGGCGAGCTGGAGCTTCCGGTTGAACATCGAGACCTTGCCCGCGAACATGCCCCGGCTGCCGGGCAGCAGATCCTTGTGCGGCTTGTGGATACCCCTGCCGAAGAAGACCAGTTGGAGCCGGCCGCTGCCGTCGGTGAGGGTGATCTCCAGCCGCTGGCCCCGGCCGCCGTTGAACTTCAGGATGCGGGAGTCGGCGACCTGGGCGACGACCGTGACGTCCTCGTCCAGGGGGAGGTCGGCGAGGCGGGTGAGCTGGCCCCGCTCCTCGTACCGCCTCGGGTAGTGGTGGAGCAGATCACCGACCGTGTGCAGGTCGAGCTGCTCGGCCATCACCTTCGCGGTGGCGGGGCCGAGCGTCTTCGTGAGTGATTCATCCAGCGCGGACACACGATCCATTGCACACCACATCACTGACATCCGTCGCGCACCTGTGGACAACCCCAGGTCGGAAAGGCGGGTCAGGCAGGTTCGATCGGCGAGGGCCGGGGCCGGATCAGCCGCCGGCCCGCCGGACCTCGGTGACGGCGGTGAGCAGGACAGCGCAGTCCTCCAGGGCCGTCAGGCCGTGGCGCTCGTGCGGGATCGGGCCCACCTGTCCGGCGATCATGTCCTGGTCGCCGGACTTCTTCGTCAGCCGTACGCGGCCGTGCAGTACCTGAAGGCTGGCCGCAGGCGGCGCGTTGTGCTCGTCGAGGGCCGAGCCGGAGGTGAGCGCGATGACCGTCTGCCGCAGTGGTCCGTCGTGCAGGAAGAGATGCGCGCTGCGGCCGTGGGCGCTGGCGCGGGCGTCATCGAGCTGGTTGCGGGCGATCAGAGTCAGGTCGTCCATCGGTCGGCCTCTCACCTCGGGCGGTGCGCGCGTCTGTCATGAGCCGCTTACCCTCCATCGTCACAGGTACCGCGCCCCGTGCAAGCCGTGGCCGGGGCGGGCCGTACGCACGTACGCCGCCCTCCCGGCCTACTCGACGCCGATCAGCAGGGGCACCGACTGGCGGCCGCCTCGGTAGACCACCGTGTCGACGGCCAGGTGTCCGTCCCGTACGTGGCGCTCCAGGCGCTCGGCGAGGGCGTCCGGCACGTCCTCGCCGAGAACGAGGGTGACCAGTTCGCCGCCCGCCGACAGCATCCGGTTCAGAACGGCCTCGGCGGTGGAGGCGAGTTCCGCGCCGATCACCGCGACGTCGCCGTCGATCAGCCCCAGCAGGTCGCCGGCCTGGCAGATGCCCGCCGTGGTCCAGGACTGCCGCTCGGCGACGGCCAGTTCGGCGTAGCGGGTGGCGCCGGCCGCCGACGTCATGGCCACCACGTCCTCGTCGAAGCGGCGGTCGGGCTCGTGCACCGCGAGCGCGGCGATGCCCTGGACGGCGGCCCTGGTCGGGATGAGGGCGACCCGGATGCCTTCGGCGCGGGCCTGCTCGGCGGCAGCGGCGGCGGTGTGGCGCAGTTCCGTGTCGTTCGGCAGGAGGACCACCTCGTGCGCGTGGGCGCGCCGGATGGCGTCGACCAGCTCGCCGCTGGCCGGCGGCTCCCCGGGGCGGGCCAGCACCGTCGTGGCCCCGGCCTCGGCGCACAGTCCGGCGAGACCCTCGCCCGGGACCACGGCCACCACGGCGCGCTGCGCCCGCTCCCGCCGGTGCCCGGCGGCGGCGCCGAAGTGCGTGATGCGGATCCGGTACGGGCGTCCCGCCTCGACACCGGCCTCCACGGCAGCGCCGGCGTCGTCGACATGCACGTGCACGTTCCACAGCCCGTCGCCGCCTACGACGACGAGGGAGTCACCGAGCGCGTCGAGGCGGCGGCGGAGCAGGGCGATGCCCTCCTCGTCCGTCTCCAGGAGGTAGATCACCTCGAAGGCGGGGCCGACGGGGCCGTCGTCGGCCTCGCAGGACTCCACGACGGCGGGCAGCTCGTGCGGGCGCGTGCCCGGTGCGACGAGGGACGGGGCGTCGCCGGTGACGGCCTCGACGAGTGCGGACAGGACGGCGAGCAGGCCCCGTCCGCCGGCGTCGACGACACCGGCGCGGCCGAGGACGGCCAGCTGGCCGGGAGTCGCGTCGAGCGCGACGCGGGCCCCGGCGTACGCGGCGTGGACGGCCGCCCCGTCGCCGCCGTACGCCGCACCGTCGTGGTCCGCCGCGCCCTCGCCGCCCGCACCGCCCGCATCGTCGTCCGTGGCGCGGGCGGCGGCGTCGGCCGCCGCGGACGCCACCGTGAGGATCGTGCCCTCGACCGGATGCGCGACGGCCTCGCGCGCCAGCTGCGCCGCCCTGCGCAGCGCCCTGGCCAGATGAGCCCCGCCGCCTTCCGCCGCCCCGTCGGCGCCGGTCGCGCCCCCGTCCGCGGTCTGCTCCCGGGTCTCGCCGAGCACCTCCGCCATGCCGCGCAGCAGCTGCGCGAGGATCGTCCCTGAGTTGCCCCGGGCGCCGATCAGGGCCCCGTGCGCCATGGCCCGTACGGTGTCGGGCAGGTCCGGTACGGACGTCCCCGTCGCGTGCGCGTCGAAGACCGCCTCGACCGCTCGCGCCGCGGACTCCACCGTCAGATAGAGATTGGTGCCGGTGTCCCCGTCCGCGACCGGATAGACGTTGATCGCGTCGATCTCCTCGCGGTCCCGGCCCAGGGCGTCCAGCGCCAGCGAGCACCAGGAACGCACCGCTGTGGCGTCGAGGATGTGCGGCACCTGGGGGTCCTCCTTGGCGGCCTGGGCTGCGAACTGCACCGCAGAGTAGTCCGCCCGCACCGTAGTGGCAGGTGGGAAGGGGGGCGGGACGAGGATGGGTCCGGACATGGTAGTTTCGTTCAACCGGATCGGGCGTTGTATGCTCCTCCGGTTGCCCGGCGAGAGTCGGGCCATCTCCCCCGGCGCAGCCGACATCGGTCAAAGATTCTGCCGCGCCGGAATTCACCGTAAGTGCACCTGAAGTCTTTGGAGTGACCCGTGGCTGCCAACTGCGACGTCTGCGGCAAGGGGCCGGGCTTCGGCAACAACATTTCGCACTCGCACCGCCGTACGTCCCGTCGCTGGAACCCGAACATCCAGCGCGTGCGTGCCGTGGTCGGTCGGACGCCGAAGCGGCTCAACGTCTGCACATCGTGCATCAAGGCCGGCAAGGTCTCGCGCTGACGTTCTCGTCGTGGCGCAGCCCCTGCGGTTGCCTTGAAAGCCGGTCCACCTCGGTGGACCGGCTTTTTGTCGTGCCCAGCCGCCCGGCCGTGCCCGCTCGACCGTGCCCAACTGCCGCACCGTGTTCCGGTAGTTGACCCAAGGGCTCGTGACCCCGAGACCCGCCGGACGACCGCGCGACCAGCCCGTCAGCGGAAGCGCCAGGCGTGGTCCACGGGACCGATGCCCCCGCCCAGCGCGAAGCCGGCGGCGATCGCACCCGTCACGTACTCCTTCGCGGCGACGACGGCCTCCAGGACCCCCTGCCCCGTCCCCAGCCCCGCCGCGATCGCCGAGGCGAGCGTGCAGCCGGTCCCGTGGGTGTGCCGGTTGTCGTGGCGCGGGGCGCGCAGCCAGTGCTCCTCGCTGCCGTCCGTCAGCAGATCCACGGCGTCGCCGGCCAGATGCCCGCCCTTGATCAGCACCCAGTGCGGCCCGAAGGTGAGCACCGCGTCCGCCGCCCGCCGCATCTCGCTCTCGTCCCGCACCTCCACGCCGGTCAGCTGCGTCACCTCGTCGAGGTTGGGGGTGGCGACGGTCGCCGTCGGCAGCAGCCTCTTCTGTACGGAGTCCAGTGCCGAAGCCGCGAGCAGCGGGTCCCCGTGCTTGGAGACCCCGACCGGATCGACGACCACGGGGGCGGCGGTGCCGGCGAGGAGTTCGGCGACGGTCTCCACCAGCGCCGCCGACGAGAGCATGCCGGTCTTGACCGCCTGAACGCCGATGTCGTCCACGACGCTGCGGTACTGGGCCCGTACCGCCTCCACCGGCAGTTCCCAAGCGCCTTGCACGCCGCGCGAGTTCTGCGCCGTGACGGCCGTGAGCACGCTCATGCCGTGCACGCCGAACGCCAGCATCGTCTTGAGGTCGGCCTGGATGCCCGCACCGCCGCCCGAGTCGGACCCGGCGACGGTCAGAACGCGGGCAGGCGCACGGCCCGGGGGTACGGAAGGCACGGGGGACGCGAGGGACGCGGGGGACGCGGGGGACGCGGGGGACGCGGGGGACGCGGGGGATATCGGCATCCCCCGAATCTACTGGGCCCGCCCCGTTCCCTAGTCCCCGAAGTGGTCCCAGCCGCCCTTGCTCGTCCACGGCGCCCCGTCGACCGTCACCTGCGGCAGCGCCGACGGATTGAGGACCTCGCCGATCACCTTCCACCTGGCGGGCAGTTTGGCGTCCGGCGGGAACGTCGCGACGATCGCGTGGTCCTCTCCCCCGGTCAGCACCCACTGCAGGGGATCCACGCCCACCGCCTGCCCGATGTCGTTCATCTGCGACGGGATGTCGATGAGCCCCGACCGCAGATCGATACGGACCTTGCTGGCCTCGGCGATGTGCCCGAGGTCGGCGACGAGGCCGTCGCTCACGTCCGTCATCGCCGTGGCACCGAGTCCCGCCGCCGCCGGCCCCGCGTGGTACGGCGGTTCGGGCCGCCGGTGCGCCTCCACGAAGGCACGTGGTGACCTGAATCCGCGCGACAGCACCGCGTGCCCGGCGGCCGACCAGCCCAACCATCCCGTGTACGCGACGACATCGCCCGGCTGCGCCCCCGACCTGGTCACCGGCTCGTGGTTGCGCAGATCGCCGAGCGCGGTGATCGCGAGGGTGATCGTCTCGCCCCGTACGACGTCGCCGCCGACCACCGCGGCGCCCGCGACCTGGCACTCGTCGCGGATGCCGTCCATCAGTTCGGTGGGCCAGGTGACCGGGAGTTCGGCCGGGACGACCAGGCCGAGCAGCAGCGCGGTCGGGACCGCCCCCATCGCCGCGATGTCGGCGAGATTCTGCGCGGCGGCCTTCCTTCCCACGTCGTACGCGGTCGACCAGTCGCGGCGGAAGTGCCGCCCTTCAAGGAGGAGGTCCGTACTCGCCACGACCCTGCGGTCGGGTGCGGCCACCACCGCGGCGTCGTCGCCCGGCCCGAGCCGGACCGCCGGGGTGGTGGTGAGCCGGGAAGTGAGCTCCCTGATGAGTCCGAACTCCCCCAACTCGCCCACGGTGCCCTTCACCGAGTCCCACCTCTCGTCGTGCGGCCGGCTGATCCGGCCGGCCTGCTTGTCCGGCCGGGGTTCCGGCCCCCTGCGTCGGCTGCGTGCCCGCGGTCACGGACCGCCGTCGCTCTCGGTCCGTTCGGCCCGTACGTCAACTTCACCGCTCCGTGCGTCACGCCGCCGGTGCCGCCGTACGCGCAGGTCTCCCCGCGGCACTGGGTGACGCGATACCGTGGCGTCCCTTCTCCCCACAAGATCCTCGTGGCCGCCCTGGAGGTTCCGTGGTACAGGCGTACATCCTTATTCAGACCGAGGTGGGCAAGGCGACGGTCGTCGCCGAGACCATCGCGAAGATCCCTGGAGTGATACATGCCGAGGACGTCACCGGTCCCTACGACGTGATCGTGCGTGCGCAGTCCGACACCGTGGACGACCTCGGTCGCATGGTGGTAGCCAAAGTCCAGCAAGTGGACGGGATCACCCGCACCCTCACCTGCCCGGTCGTGCACCTGTAGCCCCCGTCTACGCTTGGCCGGTGACCCTTCCGCTGCGCAGGCTATCCGGCCCCCGATTCGCCCGCCTGCCCGCCGTCCTCGTGCTCGCCGTGACAGTCGGCTGCTCCTCCACGGACGCCCCGGCATCCGTCCCGGTTCCCGGCCCCCCGGCGGAGGAGGCGGCTTTCTGCCGCGCGCTGGACAAGGAGCTGCCGAAGACCGTCGACGGGCACGACCGGAGTGATCCGGAGCCGGATTCCGTGCTGACCGCCGGGTGGGGAGACGCCGCGATCGTACTGCGCTGCGGCGTCCCCCGGCCCGAGCGGATGAGTGACCCCCAGGCGAAGGGGGTGGACGTGGACGGCGTCAACTGGATGCTGGAGGAGCGGGATTCGGGGCCCCGGTTCACCACCACGTACCGCAAGACGTACGTCGAGGTCACCCTCGGCGAGCGGTACCTGCACGACATCGGTCCGCTCTCGGACTTCGCGGCACCGGTCGCCGACTCCGTCCCGCCCAGCCTCTAGCGCCGGGGCCCGCCCGTGGCGTACGGCTCCGAGGGGCCCGGGGCGGACCCGAAGTCTCAGCGCAGTCCGGTCGGACGGCGCAGCGCCGCCTGGATCAGCCGGTCGATCAGTTCCGCGTAGCCGACGCCGCTCTCCTGCCACATACGGGGGTACATCGAGATCGGTGTGAAACCGGGCATCGTGTTGATCTCGTTGATGACGAACCCGCCGTCCTCCGTAAGGAAGAAGTCCGCGCGGACGAGTCCCTCGCAGGACACGGCGTCGTACGCCTCGACGGCGAGCCGCTGGACCTCCGCCGTCTGCTCCTCCGTAAGAGGCGCGGGCACCAGGCCGGCCGCGGCGTCGATGTACTTGGCCTCGAAGTCGTAGAACTCGTGCGCCGTGACGGACGGAATCTCGGCGGGCACGCTCGCGCGCGGCCCGTCCTCGAACTCCAGCACCCCGCACTCGATCTCCCGGCCCCGCAGCAGCGACTCGACCAGGATCTTCGGGTCGTGGCGCCGCGCCTCCTCGATCGCGTCCTCCAGGCCTTCGAGGGCGTCGACCTTGGTGATCCCCATGGACGACCCGGCGCGGGCGGGCTTCACGAAGACCGGCCAGCCGTGCTCGGCGGCGAAGTCCACGATCTTCTTCCGGGCACCGGAGGGGTCCAGCTGCCACTCGCGCGGGCGGATCACCTCGTACGGCCCGACGGGCAGCCCGTACGAGAGGAACACCCGCTTCATGTACTCCTTGTCCTGGCCGACTGCGGACGCCAGAACACCCGCGCCGACGTAGGGGACGCCGGAGAGTTCCAACAGCCCCTGGAGGGTGCCGTCCTCGCCGTACGGGCCGTGCAGCACCGGGAAGACCACGTCGACCTCGCCCAGCGCCTTCGGCACGGAGCCCTGCTCGCTGTAGACGACCTCGCGGTTGCCGGGGTCGACGGAGAGGACGACGCCGCCCTCCGTGGACTCGGCCAGTTCCTCGACGCTCGGCAGCCGGCGGTCGGCGATGCCCATGCGGTCGGGTTCGTCGGCGGTGAGCGCCCAGCGCCCCTCGGTGGTGATACCGATGGGGAGCACGTCGTACTTCGTACGGTCGATGGACCGCAGTACGGCGCCGGCGGTGACCACCGAGATGGCGTGCTCGGAGCTGCGGCCGCCGAAGACGACCGCCACACGCGGCTTGCGGAGCTGCTGCTCAGGGCTCTGGGGGAGGTTCTCGCTGCTCATATCGCGATGAGGTTACCTGCTGACCGGCGCGGCGTCAGCGGCGTTCGGGCTTGGCGCTGCGCGCCATCAGCTCCTTCACCGCGACGAGCGGGGGCTTCCCCTCGTGCACGATGCTCACGACCGTTTCGGTGATCGGCATGTCGACATCGTGCCGCCGGGCCAGATCCAGCACCGACTGGCAGGACTTGACGCCCTCCGCGGTCTGCGTGCTCGCCGCGATCGTCTCCTCCAGCGTCATGCCGCGTCCGAGGTTGGTACCGAAGGTGTGGTTCCGGGAGAGGGGCGAGGAACACGTCGCGATCAGATCGCCCATTCCGGCGAGTCCGGAGAAGGTGTGCGGGTCGGCGCCCATCGCCAGCCCCAGGCGAGTGGTCTCGGCGAGGCCGCGTGTCATCAGCGACGCCTTGGTGTTGTCGCCGAGTCCCATGCCGTCGGCGATGCCGACGGCGAGCCCGATCACGTTCTTGACCGCGCCGCCGAGTTCGCAGCCGACCACGTCGGTGTTGGTGTACGGGCGGAAGTACGGCGTGTGGCAGGCCGCCTGGAGCCGGGTGGCGACGGCCTCGTCGGTGCACGCCACGACGGCGGCGGCGGGCTGCCTGGCGGCGATCTCACCGGCGAGGTTGGGACCGGTGAGGACGGCGACGCGGTCGGCGGGTGCCTGGGCCACCTCGCCGATCACCTCGCTCATGCGCTTGGCGGTGCCCAGTTCGACGCCCTTCATCAGGGAGACGAGCACCGTGTCCCGGGGCAGCGACGAGGCCCATGAGGCGAGATTGGCGCGCAGCGTCTGCGAGGGGATGGTGATGACGGTGAACTCGGCGTCCCTGGCGGCCTCGGCCGGGTCGGTGGTGGCCCGTACCGTGGAGGGCAGTTCGGCGCCCGGCAGATACTCCGGGTTGGTGCGGGTGTTGTTGACCGCGTCGACGACCTCGGGGCGGCGGGCCCAGAGCGTCACCTCGCATCCCGCGTCGGCGAGAATCATGGCGAACGCCGTTCCCCACGATCCCGTCCCGAAGACCGCGACGCGCGTCACTGCAACCCCTCTTCCGCGGCCTTGCGCCGCTTCTCTTCCAGAACCTTGCGGTGGTCGTACGGTGCGGCGGGTACCGGCTCGCCGCGTACCTCGGCGAGCAGTTCGGTGATGGCCGCCATGATGACCTCGGTGACCTCACGGAGGATCTCGGGCGTCGGATCCATGCCGTGGAAACGGGAGAGATCGATCGGCGGGCCCGCCTTCACGCGCAGCGTCGGGCGCGAGAGGAAGAGGGACTTCTCCACCTTGCGGTACGGCGGGATCACCAGATTGGCGCCCCACTGCGCGACGGGAATGACCGGCGCCTTCGTCAGGAGGGCGACGCGCGCCGCACCGGTCTTGCCGGTCATCGGCCACATCTCCGGGTCGCGGGTGAGGGTGCCTTCGGGATAGAAGGCGACGCATTCCCCGCGTTCGATGGCGTTCACGGCGGCCCGGAACGCGTCCAGGGCGTTGGAGCTCTCGCGGTAGACGGGAATCTGGCCGGTGCCGCGGAGCATCATGCCGACGAAAGGCACGTCGAAGAGGGCCGCCTTGGCGAGCAGTCGCGGCACCCGGCCGCTGTTGTACTGGAAGTGTCCGTAGGAGAGAGGATCCAGAGCCGAGTTGTGGTTCACCACGGTGATGAATCCGCCGTGCGCCGGAATGTATTCCATCCCCCGCCAGTCCCGCTTGAACAGAACGACCAACGGCGGTTTCGCGATGACCGCTGCCAGGCGGTACCAGAAGCCGATTCTGGGGCGGGACACTCGGACACCTTTCTCTGTGGCCTGGCTTGGGCCGGCCCTGGCTGCCGGGGGTCGGGTGTCGCCCCGGGCCTCTGCCCTGTCGTGAACACCGTACGCCCCGGTCCCTGGGCCGGATCTGCGGGCTCCGTTCCCCATTTCGGCGGCACGGGGGGCCCTCCACCGCGCCGCGCGGCGCGATCGGGCCACAATAGAGGGCCGAACGCTTGAGGACGGAGAGCTCGCCACGAACACCGACCCGACGGCCGCCTGGTCCCTGGTGGTCCCGCTGAAGCCGCTCGTGGCGGCCAAGAGCAGGCTCGCCGTGTCGACGGGCGAGCTGCTACGGCCCCAGTTGGCGCTGGCGTTCGCCCAGGACACCGTCGCCGCGGCGCTGGCCTGCCCCGTCGTACGCGACGTGGTGGTTGTCACCGACGATCCGCTGGCCGCGGCCGAACTGACGGCCCTGGGCGCGCGCACCGTCCCCGACAGTCCGGCGGCGGGGCTCAACGCGGCGTTGGCGCACGGCGCGCGGGCGGTCAGGGCCGACAGGCCACGGGCGGCCGTCGCGGCGCTCAACGCCGATCTGCCGGCGCTGCGCCCCGCTGAGCTGGCGCGGGTGCTCACCGCCGCCGGGGATTTTCCGCGCGCATTTCTCGCGGACGCCGCCGAAATCGGTACGACTTTGCTGGCCGCGCGTGCCGGATCGGAATTGAATCCGGCATTCGGCGGGGCTTCGCGGCACCGGCATTTGTCCACGGGCGCGGTGGAAATTGTCCTGGCCGGTGTGGATTCCGTACGGCGGGATGTCGATACCGGAGAGGATCTGCTGGCCGCCGCCGCGCTGGGGCTGGGCCCGTACACGGCACGGCACCACGCGGCCCGTCCACCGGACCGCACGGCGTGCGGCGTCCGCGGCCCGTACCGCGACCCGGTCTCCGGCGCGCGGCCGGGGTGCTGACCGATACGCTGGCGGGCATGCAGGCGACCGCTTACACCTTCGAATCCGAGACCCGCAGCGGCAGTGTGCTGCTCGACGACGGGACCCCGGTGGCATTCGACGCCGCGGCGTTCGACGCGGGCGGCCTGCGGCTGCTGCGGCCGGGCCAGCGGGTCCGTATCGAACGCGAGGGCGGGAACAGCGGGAACATCACCCTGGTGACGCTGCAGACGTTCTGAGGGCCGCCACAACGCCGCGGGCCGGGCTCCCCGAGGGGAGCCCGGCCCGGCGCGTGAGTGGCCCTACGACCTTGTGCCGCTTACTTGTTCCTCGCGGTGGTCTTCTTGGCGGTGGTCGTGCGCGATGCCACCTTTCGGGCGGGCGCCTTCTTGGCGGTCGCCTTCTTGGCCGGCGCGGTCTTCTTCGCCGTGGCCTTCTTGGCCGTGCTCGACTTCTTGGCGGCCGACTTCTTGGCCGCCGAGGTCTTCTTCGTCGCCGTCTTCTTGGCGGCCGAGGTCTTCTTGGCCGCCCTCTTGGCGGTGCCCGCGACCGCGGTCTTCCTGGCGGACGCCTTCTTCGCCGTCGCCTTCTTGGCGGTGGCCTTCTTGGCCGCGGCCTTCGCGGTCGTACGGGTGGAAGAACCGCCCGAGAGGCTGCCCTTGGGAGCCTTCTTGACGGCCACGTCGTTCTTGGGGAGCTTCTTCGAGCCGCTCACCAGGTCCTTGAAGCCCTGTCCCGCACGGAAACGCGGCACCGACGTCTTCTTGACCCGGACCCGCTCACCCGTCTGCGGGTTACGCGCGTAACGGGCCGGGCGGTCGACCTTCTCGAACGAACCGAAGCCGGTGACGGAGACCCGCTCACCCGCGACGACGGCGCGGACAACCGCGTCCAGTACCGCGTCGACCGCGTCAGCCGCCTGCTGGCGACCGCCGACCTTGTCCGCAATTGCTTCTACGAGCTGCGCCTTGTTCACGTCTTCCCCTTCGGAGACATTGCCAGAACGAAAGTGTTCAAGCTTTTCCGCACGTTAGGCAGATATATACCGCAAATCAAACACGAAACGGGCTAATCACCCTAGTGCCGCAACGAAGTCGACCCCGCGGAGTTCCGCGGCTTCAGTCGCCTTCCGGGAATCGACCCTCGTCGAGGTCCTTCATCAAACGGTCCAGACGACGTGCCGCGTCTAAGAGATCGTGTTTGGCCGCGGCCGTGATGACCAGCAGCTTCCGGGTCAGCGCCATCCGTACGCCCTCCGGGACTTGCAGTGCGCGCACCCTTGTGTGCGCTTCCTTGAGCCGGTCCGCGACCACTCCGTAAAGCTCGAGTTGACTGTCGCGTTCCATGCACCGATTGTGCCATCTGGGGCGAGTTGTCGCCCGACGGGGTCTCAACAAGGCACTGCGCCCCCTACCCGGAGGCAGGGGGCGCAAGGAGGTAAAATCGCTGATCAGACGGCAATTGTGCGTGGTTTGAAGGACGGTCGGGAGGCCTCGTACGCAGCGATGTCCGCTTCGTTCTTCAGGGTGAGACCGATGTCGTCGAGACCGTTCAGAAGGCGCCAGCGGGCATTCTCGTCAAGCTCGAAATCGGCCGTCACCGTGGCGCCGTCGGGGCCCTCGGCACGTACCTGACGCGCTTCGAGGTCCACCGTCACCGTCGCGGTCGGGTGCGCCTCGGTCAGTTCCCAGAGGTGGTCGACGACGCGCTGCTCCAGAACGACCGTCAGCAGGCCGTTCTTGAGGGAGTTGCCGCGGAAGATGTCGGCGAACCGGGAGGAGATGACGGCGCGGAAACCGAAGTTCTGCAGCGCCCACACGGCGTGTTCGCGTGAGGAGCCGGTGCCGAAGTCGGGTCCGGCGACCAGCACCGAGGCGCCCTGCCGCTCGGGCTGGTTGAGGACGAAGGCGGGGTCCTTGCGCCAGGCCTCGAAGAGTCCGTCCTCGAAGCCGTCACGCGTGACCTTCTTCAGCCAGTGCGCCGGAATGATCTGGTCGGTGTCGACGTTGCCGCGGCGCAGCGGGACGGCTCGGCCGGTGTGTGTGGTGAAAGCTTCCATGACCGCTCAGGCCTCCACGGGGGTGCGGGTGTCGGACAGGTCGGCGGGCGAGGCGAGGTGGCCCAGGACGGCGGTGGCCGCGGCCACCTGCGGCGAGACGAGATGGGTCCGGCCGCCCTTGCCCTGCCTGCCCTCGAAGTTGCGGTTCGAGGTCGACGCGGAACGCTCGCCGGGCGCGAGTTGGTCGGGGTTCATGCCCAGACACATCGAACAGCCCGCGTGCCGCCACTCGGCGCCGGCGCCGGTGAAGACCTTGTCCAGGCCCTCGGCGACGGCCTGCAGCGCGACCCTTACGGAGCCGGGGACCACCAGCATCCGTACGCCGTCGGCGACTTTGCGGCCGTCCAGGATCGAGGCCGCCGAGCGCAGGTCCTCGATGCGGCCGTTGGTGCAGGAACCTACGAAGACGGTGTCGACCTTGATGTCCCGCAGTGCCTGGCCCGCGGTCAACCCCATGTACTCCAGGGCCTTTTCGGCGGCGAGCCGCTCCGAAGCGTCCTCGTACGAAGCGGGGTCGGGGACATGCGTCGACAGCGGGGCGCCCTGGCCGGGGTTGGTGCCCCAGGTGACGAACGGGGCCAGTTCGGTGGCGTCGATGAAGACCTCGGCGTCGAACACGGCGTCGTCGTCGGTGCGCAGCGTCCGCCAGTACTCGACGGCGGCGTCCCAGTCGGACCCGTCGGGGGCGTGGTCGCGGCCCCGGAGGTAGTCGAAGGTGATCTGGTCGGGGGCGATCATGCCCGCCCTGGCGCCGGCCTCGATCGACATGTTGCAGATGGTCATGCGGGCTTCCATCGAGAGCTTCTCGATGGCGGAGCCGCGGTATTCGAGGACGTAGCCCTGGCCGCCGCCGGTGCCGATCCGGGCGATGACGGCGAGGATCAGGTCCTTGGCCGTGACGTCGGCGGGCAGTTCGCCCTCGACGGTGATCGCCATGGTGCGGGGGCGGGCCAGCGGCAGCGTCTGGGTGGCCAGGACGTGCTCGACCTGGCTGGTGCCGATGCCGAAGGCGAGCGCGCCGAAGGCGCCGTGGGTGGAGGTGTGGCTGTCTCCGCACACGACGGTGGTGCCGGGCTGGGTCAGCCCCAGCTGGGGGCCCACGACGTGGACGACACCCTGCTCGACGTCGCCCAGCGGGTGCAGCCGTACGCCGAAGTCGGCGCAGTTCTTGCGCAGCGTCTCCAGCTGGACACGGGAGACGGGGTCGGCGATCGGTTTGTCGATGTCGATCGTCGGGGTGTTGTGGTCCTCGGTCGCGATGGTGAGGTCGAGCCGCCGCACCTGCCGGCCGTTCTGGCGCAGGCCGTCGAAGGCCTGCGGGCTCGTGACCTCGTGCAGCAGGTGCAGATCGATGAAGAGAAGGTCGGGCTCGCCCTCGGCGCGCCGGACGACATGGTCGTCCCAGACCTTCTCCGCGAGTGTCCTACCCATCGCTTTCCCTTCGGCCGGCAGCGCCGCCGGCAGTCCTGGAGATATGTGGGGCCCACGCCGGTGTCCCCCCGTGCCCGCGTCGGCTGCGGACCCGGTTCGTGTGAGGCCCGTCCGTACAGGTTGGCAAGTTCCCCGGAAAATTGAACTTGCGTTTCACAGAGTGAGACGTGAGTATCGTTGCATGGACAACTCTAGCGGCGTCGGCGTTCTCGACAAGGCGGCTCTGGTACTGAGCGCTCTGGAGTCCGGTCCGGCCACCCTCGCCGGGCTGGTCGCTGCGACCGGGCTCGCACGGCCCACGGCCCACCGGCTGGCCGTGGCCCTGGAGCACCACCGGATGGTGGCGAGGGACATGCAGGGCAGATTCATCCTGGGTCCGCGCCTCGCCGAGCTGGCCGCGGCGGCCGGCGAGGACCGACTGCTGGCGACCGCCGGACCGGTGCTCACGCATCTGCGGGACGTAACCGGAGAGAGCGCGCAGCTCTACCGGCGCCAGGGCGACATGCGGATCTGTGTGGCCGCCGCCGAGCGCCTGTCCGGACTCCGGGACACGGTGCCGGTCGGCTCCACGCTCACGATGAAGGCGGGTTCGTCCGCGCAGATCCTGATGGCCTGGGAGGAGCCGGAGCGGCTGCACCGGGGGCTTCAGGGGGCGCGGTTCACGGCGACCGCGCTCTCGGGCGTACGGCGACGGGGCTGGGCCCAGTCGATCGGCGAGCGCGAGCCGGGCGTCGCCTCGGTCTCGGCGCCGGTGCGCGGGCCCTCGAACCGGGTCGTCGCGGCGGTCTCGGTGTCCGGTCCGATCGAGCGGCTGAGCCGGCACCCGGGGCGGATGCACGCCCAGGCGATCATCGACGCGGCCGGGCGGCTGTCGGAGGCGCTGCGGCGCACCAGCTGATCGACCACGAAGGGCGGCCTTACGCGGCCAGGGCAGGCTCCCGCCCCGGCCGTTCACCGCGCCGCGGAACTCCCCAACTCCGGCCCCGTGTTCGGGGAGTTGGCGAAGCCGGGGAGTTCAGGGCGTCGATCCTCAGGAACCGAGACGGTCGGCCGCGCTCTCGCCGCGGCGGCCCACCGGGACCACCTCCGTGGCCGCGCCGAGCCCGAACGCCGGCATGTTGATGTAGACGCTCTCGTACGAGCCCGCCGGGACGACGTACGTCTCGTGCCAGAAGCCCACCTTGCCCTTGCCGGCGCGCAGCCGCCGGTTGAACTCCGCCCAGGCGGGGCGGTGCTGCCCGTCCCGCGCGGAGGCGTAGGCGAACAGCTTCTCCTTCGAGTCCCAGTACTGGACGACGTACAGCACGCGCGGGAAGCCCAGCAGCGACTGGAAGCCCAGCAGCCCGCTGCCCTTGTCCCGCGACAGCTCCTTGAGCATCCTCGGCATGGCCGTGAACACCGGCCACCAGCTGCGCAGGGCACGGAAGTTGTTGACGCGCATCCCGATGAGGAAGACGACGACGTCGCCGTTCGCGTCCGCGGTCATCCGGCCGTCGATCAGTTCTGTACGCATGACGATCCCCCTTTGGTTCCGGTCGCCACCGGAACATTCCGGCCGCGCGGCGGCGGCGTATGGGCGGCCTCTCATTGGAGAGTGCCACTATCCATGGTTGGATAGTGCCACTCTCCAACGGAAGGTGCAAGCGGTATGCGCATGGCGGAGCTGAGCGAGCGCAGTGGGGTCCCCACCGCCACGATCAAGTACTACTTGCGGGAGGGGCTGCTCAGACCTGGCCACCGGGTCACCGCCACCCAGTCCGCGTACGACGAGGAGCACCTGCGCCGGCTGCGTCTCGTCCGCGCGCTGATCCAGGTGGGCCGGATGCCGGTCGCGACCGCGCGCGAGGTCCTCACGGCCATCGAGGACGAGTCCATCGACCACCACACGCGCCTGGGCGCCGCGATACGGGCGCTGCCCAACGACGGGGCGCTGGACGCCGCCTTCGAGGCCGGCGAACTGGACGAGGAGACGGAGTCCGCGCGGCGCCGGGCGGACGAGCTGTTCGAGGAGCTGGGCTGGACACACGCGCTGGCGGCGGGCGCCTCGGAGGCCGCGTACCGCGTCCTGGTCGGGGCGATCGCCGGACTGTCCAGGACCGGCTATCCGTGCGAGCCGGCGGACCTGCTGCCGTACGGACGGCTGGCGGACCAGCTCGGCGTCACCGACATCGACATGGTGGAGCGATACGGGGACCCGTACGCGCAGGTGGAGGCGGCGGTGGCGCTCACCGTGCTGTACGAGCCGGTGCTGCTCAGCCTGCGCCGGCTGGCGGAGGCGGAGGAGTCCAACCGGCGCTACGGTT
>NZ_BMMV01000001.1:174083-550602 GCF_014646115.1 Streptomyces camponoticapitis
CCTTCTCGTCACGTACCCCCGACCGGATTCGAACCGGCGCTACCGCCTTGAGAGGGCGGCGTGCTAGGCCGCTACACAACGGGGGCCAGCGGGTGGAGCGTTGAGCTGGGCTACCAGGACTCGAACCTAGAACAACGGAACCAGAAACCGTCGTGTTGCCAATTACACCATAGCCCAAGGGTGGTTCAGTCTTGCGTTCCGCGTACCCCCGACCGGATTCGAACCGGCGCTACCGCCTTGAGAGGGCGGCGTGCTAGGCCGCTACACAACGGGGGCCCTAGCGATCCTGCATCGACATGTCCGGGTGCGACCCGGAGAAATCGGAGAGAAGGATCTGTACCCCCGACCGGATTCGAACCGGCGCTACCGCCTTGAGAGGGCGGCGTGCTAGGCCGCTACACAACGGGGGCGTTGCAGAAGAACTCTGCGCTGGGCTACCAGGACTCGAACCTAGACTAACGGAACCAGAAACCGTCGTGCTGCCAATTACACCATAGCCCACCAAAACTCAACCCCCGGTATGGGGGTTTTGTTTGGGTTTTGCGCCTTCCGGCCAGACCTTGCGGTCTCTGGGGTGGCGCAGGAAGAACATTACCCGATGCGGGACGGCGCTCCAAAACGAGTATCACCGCGCAGCAGGGCGGGAAGGCGGTCCAGATCGGTGATCGTCACGAGCTCGGGGCGGCCGCCGAGCCGCCCCCGGTCGAGCCAGACTCCGGCCAGTCCGGCGGCGCTGGCACCGCCGGCGTCGATGTCCGGTTCGTTCCCCACGTAGGCGACCTCCGAGGGGGCAAGGTCCAGGGCGTCGCAGGCCGCGTGGAAAGCGGCGGGGTCGGGCTTGGAGGCGCCGAGCTCGGCGGCGCACAGGACGGTCTCGAAGTAGTCCCGTACGCCGAGGACGCGGAGCTTGCGGTCCTGGTTGTGGATGCTGGAATTCGACAGGACGGCCTGACGGTAGTCGGAGGCCAGTGAGTCCAGCGCGGCAAGGGCGTCGGGGAAGAGTTCCCACGCGGACTCGTAGTGCGCGACGTAGCGGTCGAACCAGGCGTCGGCCTCGGCGTCGCCCAGTTCCTCCGTACCGAGGAACTGCCGGACGCGGTCGCGGCGCTGCCCTTGGAAGGTGGTCTCGCCGTCGGCGAACCGCAGCCACTGGAGGTCGGTGATCTCGCGCCACCGCTCAAGAGCGCGGTCGGCGGTGCCGTAGCGGTCGGCGAGCCCTTCGGCCGTGAGATGCAGCCGCATACCGGTGCGGTCGGCGGTGGTGTAGTCGAAGAGGGTGTCGTCGATGTCCCAGACGACCGCGCGGATCGGCATACTCCGAAGGTACCGGCGCCGGCGCCCGCCGGAGTCGCGGCGCCCCTCGGCCGTACCCCGTAACCCCGTACCCGGTACCCGTCCCTCGTACGGGTTCGGCGCACGGCGCCGGCAGCGTGCGCCTTGGGGACAGGGCCTACCATGGCCGTCCTGCCGCCCCACCCGCCGAGGGAGTTGATCATGGTTGCTGAAGTGGACCCCGAGGCCTGCGAGAGAACTCCGGAGGCCGTTCGCACGGCGCTGCAGCGACGTCCCGACTGGTTGCAAGCGTTCGAGCAGGACTGGCTGAGCGCGGCGGCCGATTTCGATCAGGAGGCCCTGGCGGGCGTCGTGGACAAGTGGTTCCCCTTCGCCTGCGCGTGCGCGACCCCGGGATACCTGGACGACGTGGAGCACACCATCAAGCGCATGTCGGAGGGCGACACCGAGGGCATGGTCTTCCAGGACGAGGACGGCAACGCCTACGACGCCGAGAACAACCCGGTGGACGCGAGGGGGCGCGGGTGAGCACGTACGCGATCCGGTACGCGGACCGGGCGGCCCGCCGTAAGGCCGCTCTGAGCGCGCCCCAGCGCGACGCCCTCTCCTCGCTGGAGAAACAGCTCGCCGCCAACCCCTTCGGTCCGCCCGCGACGAGCAATCGTGACAACAGCTGGTCGGCGGCGTTCGCAGGTGGCTTCGTGATCTACGTCGTGTCGAACCGGCACGTCGTGATCAACGTCGTCGATCTCGTGGCCCTCTGAGCGGCGCGTTGGCCTCCGGACACGGCGAAGGGGTGGCGACCCCGTCGGTCGCCACCCCTTGTGCGTACCCCGCAGGGGCTACGCCGCGAGCTTCGTCAGCGTCGCGTCGATACGGCGCAGTGTGCGGTCCTTGCCCAGGATCTCCAGGGACTCGAACAGCGGCAGGCCCACCGTGCGGCCCGTGACCGCCACGCGGACCGGGGCCTGGGCCTTCCCGAGCTTGAGGCCGTGCTCCTCGCCGGCCGCGAGGACCGCGTTCTTCAGCGACTCGGCGCTCGACCAGTCCGCGTCCGCCAGCTTCGCGCGGGCCGTGGTGAGCAGCGCGGCCGGCTCGCCCTTCATCGCCTTCGCCCAGGACGCCTCGTCCTCGACCGGCTCGTCGAGGAACAGGAAGTCCACGTTGGCCGTGATGTCGGAGAGCACCGTCACGCGGGTCTGCGCGTACGGGGCGATCGCCTCGAAGGCCGCCTGGTCGAAGTCCTCCGGCGCCCAGTTCGCGTAGGGGGCCCGCAGCCAGGGCGCGCAGGCCTCCATGAAGGTCTTCACGTCGAGCTGCCGGATGTGGTCGGCGTTGATCGCCTCGGCCTTCTTCAGGTCGAAGCGCGCCGGGTTGGCGTTGACGTCGGTGATCTCGAAGGCACCGACCATCTCGGCGCGGGAGAAGACGTCCTGGTCGGCGGAGAACGACCAGCCCAGCAGGGAGAGGTAGTTGAGCAGCCCGTCGGGCAGGAAGCCGCGCTCGCGGTAGAGGTTGAGCGAGGCCTGCGGGTCGCGCTTGGAGAGCTTCTTGTTGCCCTCGCCCATCACATAGGGCAGGTGCCCGAACTGCGGCACGAAGTGGGTGACACCCAGCCCCATCAGCGCCTGGTAGAGCGCGATCTGACGGGGCGTGGAGGAGAGCAGGTCCTCGCCCCGCAGGACGTGGGTGATCTCCATCAGCGCGTCGTCGACCGGGTTGACGAGGGTGTAGAGGGGCGCCCCGTTGGCGCGGACGATGCCGTAGTCGGGCACGTTCTCCGGCGTGAAGGTCAGCTCGCCGCGGACCAGGTCGGTGAAGGTGATCGGCTCGTCGGGCATCCGGAAGCGGACGATGGAGGTGCGGCCCTCCGCCTCGTACGCCGCCTTCTGCTCCGCGCTCAGGTCGCGGCAGTGGCCGTCGTAGCCGGAGGGGCGGCCCGCGGCGCGCGCGGCGTCCCGGCGGGCCTCCAGCTCCTCGGGGGTGCAGTAGCAGTGGTACGCGTGGCCGGCCGCGAGCAGCTTGTCGGCGATGTCGCGGTAGATGTCCATCCGCTGCGACTGGCGGTACGGCGCGTGGGTGCCGCCCACCTCGGGGCCCTCGTCCCAGTCGAGCCCGAGCCAGCGCAGCGAGTCGAGCAGCGCCTCGTACGACTCCTCGGAGTCGCGCGCGGCGTCGGTGTCCTCGATGCGCAGGACCAGGGTGCCGCCGTGGTGGCGGGCGAACGCCCAGTTGAAGAGGGCGGTGCGGACCAGGCCCACGTGGGGGTTGCCGGTCGGCGAGGGACAGAAACGTACGCGGACGGTCGCGTTAGCCACGCTTGATCACCTTGTTGGTGAGAGTGCCGATGCCTTCGATGGTGACGGCGACCTCGTCGCCGACGTTGAGGGGGCCCACCCCGGCGGGGGTGCCCGTGAGGATGACGTCGCCCGGGAGCAGCGTCATGGCCTCCGTGATGTGTACGACGAGGTCCTCGACGGAGCGGATCATGTCGCTGGTGCTGCCCAGTTGGCGCTGCTCGCCGTTGACGGTGCACTGGACGGCGAGGCCGCCGGCGACCGCCGCCAGGTCGACGGAGGTCTCCACCCAGGGGCCGAGCGGGCAGGAGGTGTCGAAGCCCTTGGCCCGGGCCCACTGCTTCTCGCGCTGCTGGGTGTCGCGCGCGGTGATGTCGTTCGCGCAGGTGAACCCGAGGATCACGTCCTTGACGCGCTCGCGCGGGACCTCGCGGCACATGCGGCCGATGACGACGGCCAGTTCGGCCTCGTACTGGACGTCCGAGGAGAACGAGGGGTACTCGACCGCGTCACCGGAGCCGATCACCGAGGTGGTGGGCTTGAAGAAGGTGATCGGTGCCTCGGGCACCTCGTTGCCCAGCTCCGCCGCGTGCGCCGCGTAGTTGCGGCCCACGGCCACGACCTTGTTGGGCAGGACGGGCGGGAGCAGCCTGACCTTGCTCAGCGGGACCTTGGTGCCGGAGAGCTCGAAGTCGGCGTACGGAATGCCCTTGATGATGTCGAGGACGAGGCCGGCGGCCGTACCGCCGGTGCCGTCCTCCTCGACCGCGCCGAAGGCGACATTGCCGTCGATGGAGAATCTGGCGATGCGCACGGGTTGCTGTCGCCCCTTCACTTTGCTGCTGGCTGACTGACTGGAGACTGACGTCCCAGGTTAGGCCCTGGCGCGGTGAGGGGCGGCGGCCGACGCGGTGCGTGGCCGCCGTGGGGCGTGCCCTACTGTGCGACGGGGGCGTCGATCAGCGTCGTACGCCGCGGGTTGGCCGTGCGGACCGGCAGGTCGACGGAGTGTTCCTGCTGGACGGGCGGGAGGATCTCCCCGGCGTCGTCGAGGTTCGCCAGCGTCGTGCGGCGGGGGTTGGCGGTGTTGCGGAAGATCTTCGTCATCTTCATCGGTTGTTTCAGACCTTGTCGGGGTACGGGTGCTCAGGAGCGCCGGTTGTCGAATGGGCCGTCTCTGTAAAGCGTCAGGCTAAACACGTGATTCCCCGAGAAAGCCCGGAGGCAGCAGCGATCTCCATGTGAGTTTGCTCACGACGTGCCGGGCAATTCACCCATCAGGGACAGTGGTCGAGACCGGTGGAAACGGACATTGCCCTATCGAACCCGCCATTCCGCCCCTGATCATCAGGACTGGGGCACCCCCCTCCGGCACGGGACTCGTTCCGGGAAGTCCGTTTCCTCCCCGAACACCTTCTACCGATCGTCACGCGTCCCTCACAACGTGTCACGCAGGTCACAGCCAGGTACGCGGCCCTTGTTGGAGATCCTGCTCTGTGCTGAAATTCCACGCACCGCCGCGGGTTCTTCAGGACGGCGCGTAAGGGCGCGACGCGGCGCCGAGTGGCATGCGGGGAAGGGGAGCATCGCCGGTCACTCAACGACCACCTTGGAGCGCACTCTGTGCTCCACGACGCCGACACCGTCCCGCCGTTCTGCGGGGGGACGCCTGGTCCAGAGGTTGCGACGCTAGTGCAGGGACGTTTCAAGAGGGATAGCAGCGCTGCGGCGGAGCAGGAGCCCCGCGGCGGAACCGACCGCGGCTCCTCGCCCCAGCACACCCAGAACCCGGGCCCGGGTTCGGCCGGCGAGGGTGCTGATCGGGGTGCCCAGCCCGGTGCGGCGCCCGGTGGCGATGCCACTGACACCACGCCCAAGCCGGCCTCGACAGACGCGGGTTCGCGAATAGCGCTGCGCAACTGGCGGATCAGCACCCGTCTGGTGGCACTGCTCACCCTGCCGGTGGTCGCGGCCACCACGCTGGGTGGACTCCGTATCAACGAGTCCATGAACGACATGCAGCAGCTGGAGCACATGCAGCTGCTGACCAAGATGACCAAGGAGGCGACCAGCCTCGCCGCCGCGCTCCAGGCGGAACGTGACGAGTCGGCAGGTCCGCTCACCAACGGCGCGAACCCCAACGACTTCAAGGTCCAGGACCGTCGCACGAAGACGGACCGGGCCAAGAAGGCATTCCTCGGCGCCACCGTCGACATCGGGAACACCGACGGCGACCAGGCGCTGGAGTCGATCCGCGCCAACGTCAGCCAGATCGCCACCCAGGTCAACAAGATCCAGGAAATCCGCAAGGACGCGTACGACACGGATGCCACGCACTCCCTGACGGTCGACGCCTACAGCGGTCTCATCGACTCGCTGCTGAGCCTCTCCCAGGACATGGCGCAGGCGACCAGCAACCCGGACATGATCAAGCGGACCCGCGCCCTGGCGGCCTTCTCCTCCGCCAAGGAGTACGCGTCGATCCAGCGCGCGATCATCGCCTCCGCGCTCCCCGCCGACCCGAAGCAGAAGGGCGATCTCAACGAGAACGACCGGCTCTACGGTCTGGCGGCGGCCACCAAGGGCGACAACGCCATCGCCTCCTTCGACGCTCTGTACGAGTCGATGGGCGGCAACGCCGAGGAGCTGACGGCGCCGCTCAGCGGCAAGGGCAACCCCGAGATCAACGCGGCCGACGAGTACGCGCGGCGGGTTCTCGGCATCGACGGCGGTCTGGAGGGGCGGCCGAACCGCTCGTACCTGGACTGGACCGACCAGGCGTCCGCCAAGATCAACGCGATGAACATCATCGAGCAGACGCTGCTCGGTGAGATGGAGAACAAGGCGCGCCAGCTGAAGGAGAAGTCCCAGCAGGACGCCCTCATCAACGGTGCGCTGATCCTCGTCGTCCTCGGCGTCTCGCTGGTCGGCGCCTTCGTCGTCGCCCGCTCCATGATCCGCTCGCTGCGGCGCCTCCAGGAGACGGCCACCAAGGTCGCCCAGGACCGGCTGCCCGAGCTGGTCAAGCAGCTCTCCGAGGCCGACCCGCAGGACGTGGACACCTCCGTCGAGTCGGTCGGTGTGCACTCCAGGGACGAGATCGGAAAGGTCGCCGCGGCCTTCGACGACGTGCACCGCGAGGCCGTCCGACTGGCCGCCGAGCAGGCGCTGCTGCGAGGCAACGTCAACGCGATGTTCACCAACCTCTCGCGCCGCAGCCAGGGCCTGATCCAGCGTCAGCTGTCGCTGATCTCCGAGCTCGAATCCCGTGAGGCCGACCCGGACCAGCTGTCCTCGCTCTTCAAGCTGGACCACCTCGCGACCCGTATGCGCCGTAACGGTGAGAACCTGCTGGTCCTCGCCGGTGAGGAGCCGGGCCGCCGCTGGACGCGCCCCGTCCCGCTGGTCGACGTGCTCCGTGCCGCGGCCTCCGAGGTGGAGCAGTACGAGCGGATCGAACTGGCCTCGGTGCCCACGACCGAGGTCGCCGGCCGCGTCGTCAACGACCTCGTGCACCTGCTCGCCGAGCTGCTGGAGAACGCGACGTCGTTCTCCTCCCCGCAGACCAAGGTCCGCGTCACCGGTCACGCGCTGCCCGACGGGCGTGTGCTCGTCGAGATCCACGACACCGGTATCGGTCTGTCGCCGGAGGACCTGGCGGCGATCAACGAACGGCTGGCTTCGCCGCCCACCGTGGACGTCTCGGTCTCGCGCCGCATGGGTCTGTTCGTGGTCGGCCGGCTCTCCCTGCGTCACGGCATCAGGATCCAGCTGCGCCCCTCCGACTCCGGTGGCACGACCGCGCTGGTCATGCTGCCCGTCGATGTCGCCAACGGCGGCAAGAAGATGCCGCCGCGCCCCGGCGCCGGCGCGCAGAACGGTGCGGGCGGACAGTCGCCCGCCGGGCAGGGCGCCCTCGGCGGCGGCCAGCAGTCCGGCATCGCCGCCGGGCTCGCGGGCGGCGCCGCCGCCCGTGAGGCGGGCGCGGCCGGCGGCGGACGTCTCGCCGGTCCGCCTTCGCGCGGCCAGGTCGGCCCCGGTACGGGTCCGCGTGCCGCGCTGCCCGCCAGGAACGGGATGCAGAGCGGTCTGCCCACCCGGCCGCAGTCCGGTCCGCCGCAGGATCCGCAGCGTCAGGGTCCGGGGCAGGGGTCCGGTCAGCCGAGCCTGTTCGGAACGAGCCCCCGTGAGCAGGCGGGCGGCCGTCAGGGCGCCCAGGCGGGCCCCGGCCAGCCGTCCGGTCCGGTGCCGCAGGCCGGTGGCCGGCTCGCCCGTCCCGGTCAGAGCCTCTCCAGCCCGAACGGACGTGGCGGCCCCGGCAACCGCGACCGCAACGCCTTCCCGCAAGGTGCGACGGGACCGGCCGGCGGACCGCCGCCGGTGGACCGCGGCCGTCAGCTGCCGCCGCCCGGCGGACCACGCGCCGAGCTGCCGGGGGGCAACCCGCAGCCGCCGCAGCGCCCGCAGCAGCGTCCCGGGACGAGTGCGACGACCACCTGGGGCACCGGGCAGCAGCCCGCGCCGCAGCGGTTCTCGCCGGACGCCCCGCGCGGCCACGAGGAGCCCGAGAACACCGGTCAGTTCGCGATGCCGTCCGCGGGTCAGGGCCAAGGCCCCGGCGCCACGGCCGAGTTCGCGCGCCCCGACTTCAACGGTCCCAGGCCCGACCTGAACAGCGGGCCCGGCGGTATCGGCGGCGGCAACGGATACGGCGACACGGGCTCCCACCCGATCGCCAACCCGGGCGACGTGAACGCCGGTTGGCAGGGCCAGGGCCAGAACCAGGGGTCCACGGAGCAGTTCCCCCGACCGGACTTCAACGCGCCCCGTCCCCCCGAGCCGAGCGCCGCGCCCGGCTCCCCGAACCCCGATCTCTTCGGCCAGAACCCGCCGCCCGGACAAGGCCGTCCGGGCGCGGACCAGGGCCAGGGCCGTCCCGGCTTCGGCCAGAACGGCCCGAACGGCGCCGACTTCGGCGCACCGCGCCCGCCTGTCGGCGCCCTTCCCCAGCAGCCCCAGCCGGAGGCACTGCCCCCGGCCGGACCGGGCGACGGCCGTACGCCGCTGTTCGACACGCTGGAGACGAACTGGTTCCACGGGCAGCAGAGCGGCGGCTCCGGCCGCCCCCCGCAGCCCGGGGTTCCCGGCGTACCGGCGGCGCCCGAGCAGCAGCCGTTCCAGCCGGAGCCCTTCCAGCAGCAGCCCCCGCAGGGGATGCCGGACCGACCGGCCTCCCCTCCCCCGATGCCGCAACGGCAGCCGGCGAACGGCAACGCCAACGCCAACGGCAACGGCGCCGTAACGTCCTCCTGGCGCACGTCACCCAATGACGAGCTGGTACGCCAGGCCGAGCGGGTCAAGAAGCCCGCCGCGGGCGGAATCACCACCTCAGGTCTGCCTCGGCGGGTCCCGCGTGCCAACCTGGTACCGGGAACCGCTCAGGAGCAGAGCAACCAGACCGGTCCGCAGGTCTCGCGTTCGCCAGATGACGTACGCGGCCGGCTGACCAACCTTCGCCGGGGTATTCAGCAGGGTCGTCAGGCAGGCGGCCGAACCGCCGACAGCTCGACGACCGGCAGTTTCAACCTCGGCCCCTCTCACCAGCAGGAGCGTTAGTTGAGTCCGATGAGCCAGGCGGCGCAGAATCTGAACTGGTTGATCACCAACTTTGTGGACAACACCCCCGGGGTGTCCCACACAGTGGTCGTATCCGCCGACGGCCTGCTGCTGGCCATGTCCGAGGGTTTCCCGCGTGACCGTGCCGATCAACTCGCGGCCGTAGCGTCGGGTCTGACCTCGCTGACCGCGGGAGCATCCCGGATCTTCGAGGGCGGGCCAGTCACCCAGACCGTCGTGGAGATGGACCGCGGATTCCTCTTCCTCATGTCCGTCTCCGACGGCTCGTCACTCGCGGTGCTCGCACACCCCGACTGCGACATCGGCCTCGTGGGCTACGAGATGGCCCTCCTGGTCGACCGGGCAGGCACGGTACTGACACCGGACCTGCGCGCCGAGCTCCAGGGGAGCCTGCTGCACTGAGGCTTCCAGGTACCGCCCACAGCGCCAACCACCGTCAGGCCGCCAACCGGCCCCACCCCGGCCCAGTCAGACGGCACGCAGACATCTTGCTGTCACGCCCGGAGGATTCATGACCCCGCCACCCGCCTCTCACGATCCGTACGGCGCCTCAGTCGACGCGTCCTACGGACATGAGGGCGACCAGCCGTTGGTTCGTCCGTACGCCATGACCGGCGGACGGACGCGGCCGCGGTACCAGCTCGCCATCGAGGCGCTGGTGAGCACGACGGCCGACCCGGCGCATCTCGCCGGGCTGCTCCCCGAGCATCAGAGGATCTGCCATCTCTGCCGCGAGGTGAAGTCCGTCGCCGAGGTGTCGGCACTGCTGTCCATGCCGCTCGGTGTGGCGCGCATCCTCGTGGCCGACCTGGCCGAGGCCGGCATGGTGGCCATCCACCAGCCGGGTAACGGAGAGGCCGGCGGCACGCCGGATGTGACACTGCTCGAAAGGGTGCTCAGTGGACTTCGCAAGCTCTAGCGGCGGAGCGGCGCGCTCGACAACCTCCGCGAAGATCGTGGTGGCGGGCGGATTCGGCGTGGGCAAGACCACGTTCGTCGGCGCCGTCTCGGAGATCAACCCGCTGCGTACCGAAGCCGTCATGACCAGCGCCTCCGCCGGCATCGACGACCTCACCCACACCGGAGACAAGACCACCACCACGGTGGCGATGGACTTCGGCCGTATCACGCTCGACCAGGACCTGATCCTGTATCTGTTCGGTACGCCCGGACAGGACCGTTTCTGGTTCATGTGGGACGACCTCGTACGCGGCGCGATCGGCGCCGTGGTGCTGGTCGACACCCGCCGTCTCGCCGACTGCTTCCCCGCCGTCGACTACTTCGAGAATTCGGGACTCCCGTTCGTCATCGCCCTCAACGGCTTCGACGGACACCAGCCGTACACCCCCGAGGAAGTACGCGAAGCGCTCCAGATCGGCCCGGACGCGCCGATCATCACGACCGACGCCCGGCACCGCGCCGACGCCAAGAGCGGGCTGATCACTCTGGTCGAGCACGCACTCATGGCTCGCCTCAAGTAGACGATTCCGTACGGCAGTTGCCGTAGCGCCGACCGGTGTGGGCTGTGTCTTTTGACATAGCCCACGCTGGTGTTCATAACGTTTCGAAAGAGAATTCACGCCGTCCCGAACACCCGACGCGGTCGGGTGGTATCCCTGTGCTCACATCACCCTCGCCTTTTGGCGGGCCTCGTTCTTTATGCCCGTTTTATCTGAGGTGTCGACCACTCGGAATGGCTGATTCCCACTGTTTGGAACGGGACCGCCTCACGTGCTGGAATTCGATGAACTCCCGAGTAGTGCGGACCGATACGAAAAACGGCACAACGTAGGTGCCGACGCCGAGAGGTTGTTGGTCGAGTGAGGCGTAGGAAGACGAGCTCCGCGGAGCAGGCGGCGCGGGGTAACTTCACCCCGCCGCGGCGTACAGCGGCGCCGCCTGCGGATGCGCCCGGGAAACCCCCGGTACCCGGCAGCACCAGTCGGCTGTCCCCACGAAACTGGCGGGTTCCGACCCGGCTGAACGCGATCCTCCTCATACCCGTGCTCGTCGGCCTCGTCATGGGCGGCTTCCAGGTCAAGGGCTCGATCGACACCTGGCAGGAGGCGCAGGACGCGGAGCGCACCGCGCTCGTCGTGCGGGCCGCGTCCGAGTACGGCCAGGCCCTGCTCAACGAGCGCGACCTCACCGCCCAGCCCCTGCTGACGAACAAGCGCGACGACAAGGTCGTCGTGGACGCCAGGGCCGCCACCGACGCCGCGAAGGCCACCTTCGACGGCGCGGTCGCGTCCATGCCCAAGGACGAGGGCCTGGAGCGGCGTCTGCGGCTCTTCCGCGCGGAAGAGCCCAAGCTGGAGACGATCCGCAAGACGGCGTACACGGCGGGCGTCGAGACGCCCGACAAAACCGGCCGCAACGGCGGTCCGGTGGCGACCGAAGAGGGTTATGTGCTGGTCCAGCACTCCCTCATGGAGTTCTCCAACGAACTGGGCCTCGGCACCGGCAACATCACCAGCTACGGCCGTACGGTCTACGCCGTCCAGCTCGCCAAGGCCGCCACCTCGCTTCAGCGCTCCATCGGTCTGCACCTGCTGGTGCGGCCGAGCGAGAAGCCGGCGGTCAGGTCCGGCCAGTCGATCGCGTTCTCCTCGTACGCCTACCTGGAGGAGATCGCCATCGGCGAGTACGTCTCCGGCGGCACCGACGCGGACACGGCCAAGCTCCAGAAGGTCATGGCGGACAAGACCGCCGAGGGTGCGAAGAAGCTCGCGGCCGCGCGGCAGCAGGCCGCCGCCGCGGGTCAGAAGTTCATCGCCCCGCCGGCCCAGGAGGGCTCGGTGGTCGACGGAATGGTCTCGGCGATCGCCACCGGCGACAGCCCCTCGCAGCTGGAGGAGCGCGGCGTCACACCCACCGCGTGGATGGCCGCGACCACCGCCAAGTTCGACGGCTACACGATCATCGAGAAGGACCTGGTCGACAACGCGGTCGGGGACGCCGCGCAGATCTCGGACGACGCCAGGAACGACGCGATCATCAACGGCGCGATCGTGGTGATCGCCCTGCTGGCCGCCTTCGTGCTGGCCGGCATGATGGCGCGCCAGATGAGCCGGGCCATGCGCCGGCTCCGTACGGCGGCCTTCGGCATCGCCGAGCAGCGGCTGCCGATGCTGGTCGACCAGCTCTCCCGTACCGAGCCCGGCCGCGTCGACACCCGCGTCCAGCCCATCCCGATCGACTCCAGGGACGAGATCGGCGAGGTCGCGCGGGCCTTCGACCAGGTGCACCGCGAGGCCGTCAGGCTCGCCGCCGAGCAGGCCATGCTGCGGGGCAACGTCAACGCGATCTTCACCAACCTCTCGCGGCGCAACCAGTCGTTGATCGAGGGGCAGTTGACCCTGATCACCGAGCTGGAGAACAACGAGGCCGAGCCCGAGCAGCTGGAGAACCTCTTCAAGCTGGACCACCTCGCGACCCGTATGCGCCGCAACGGCGAGAACCTGCTGGTCCTCGCCGGCGAGGAGCCGGGCCGCCGCTGGAACCAGCCGGTGCCACTGGTCGACGTACTGCGTGCCGCGTCGTCCGAGGTGGAGAGTTACGAGCGCATCGAGTTGTCCGGCGTGCCGGAGACCGACATCCACGGCCAGGCCGTGACCGACCTCGTGCACCTGCTGGCCGAGCTGTTGGAGAACGCGACCACGTTCTCCTCGCCGCAGACCAAGGTGCGGGTGACCGCGACCCGGCTGCCCGACGGCCGCGTGATGATCGAGATCCACGACAAGGGCATCGGCCTCACCGCCGAGGACTTCGCCGACATCAACCACAAGCTGGCCAACCCACCCACCGTGGACGCCGCGGTCTCCCAGCGCATGGGTCTGTTCGTGGTCGGCCGGCTCGCCGACCGGCACGGCGTACGCGTGCAGTTGAGGCCCTCGGGCGAGCAGGCGGGCACCACGTCGCTGGTCATGCTCCCGGACGCGATCACCCACGGGGGCGGCGGCGAGCAGCCGGCGCCCGACGACTTCACGGTCTCCCAGATCATTCCGGAGCAGCAGGCCGCGGCGTTCGAGCCGGAGTCGGGGGCGTCGCCGGCGCCCATGCTGACGGCGGCCGAACTCGGCTTCGACGACTCGCGGTACGACGAGGGCGCCGGGGCCGGGGCGGCGAATCCGCGCAGTCTCGACCCGGTCAACCGTTCCCTCATGCGTGACGAGCGCCGTGCGGCCCTGGGCGGCGGCAACGGCGGCGCGCCGGCCCTGCCCGGCGGCGAGCAGCCGCTCTACGGCGATCAGGTCGACGGGCAGTACCGCGAGGAGACCGACGGCCGCTACGCGCCGCAGGAGCCCGCGTACGACCAGAACGGCTACGCCTCCGCGGGCGGCGCCGACGGCGGCGGACAGGGCTACGAGGGCGCGGCGTACGACGCGTACGCCACCCCGGACGGCTATCCGACGGGCGGCGCGGACGGCTACGGGACGCCCGACGGATACCCGGCGCAGCAGGACCCGCTGGGCGGCTCCTATACGGAAGGGGCCTACGAGGCCCCGCGGCAGGACGGGGCGGGCTACGACAACCTCTTCGCCCCCCAGGCCGACCAGGGTGGCTGGAGCGACCAGAACGGCTACCAGGGCGGTTACCAGCCGGACCAGCAAAGCGAATCGGAATCCTCCGACGGCGCTGCGGCGGGCACCCAGGAACGCGTAGAATTCGAACGCCCGGGGCCCTCGCCGAGCACCAGCCACACGCTGACGGGGGCGGGACTGCCGCGCCGTGGTGGTCCCTCGGGACCTTCGAAGCCGCAGTCGTGGCAGCCCACAGGCGGGGACGACGGCCAGTCGAACGGTCACGCCGGAGGTCGGACCGATCTCTTCGGCGGGACCTCCCCCTCGGGGGCCGCGCCGAAGAAGCCGGCTCAGGCTTTCCAGGCTCCGGACCAGCAGGCAGGGCCCGCCGGGACACAGCAGACGAACGAGACCGACGAGACGTACGCACCGACAGCCCCGCCGCAGAACGGACAGAGTGACGCGGACGCCACGGACGACTGGCGTTCGACGAACGACGACCGTTGGCAGCGGGCCGAGAAGCTCCGCGAGCCGAAGGCCGGCGGGATCACCCCGTCGGGACTCCCCCGGCGCGTTCCCAAGGCCAACCTGATCGAGGGAACCGCGGAACAGACGCCGCAGAACGGCCCCCAGGTCTCACGCGCGCCTGAGGATGTACGTGGCAGGCTGAGCAACCTGCGGCGCGGCGTCCAACGGGGCCGCAACGCGGGGGCGGGCAGCGCGGGAACAACGGGGACGGACACGAACGGACCGGGTCGAGGCCCGGGCAGTACCTACAACCAGGAGCGTTAGTGTGAGCCCGATGAGCCAGGCGGCGCAGAATCTCAACTGGTTGATCACCAACTTCGTGGAGCACACCCCCGGGGTGTCCCACACCGTGGTGGTCTCCGCCGACGGACTCCTGCTTGCCATGTCCGAGGGCTTCCCGCGGGACCGCGCCGACCAACTCGCGGCCGTCGCCTCGGGCCTGACCTCACTGACCGCCGGGGCCTCCAGGATCTTCGAGGGCGGTGCCGTCACCCAGACCGTCGTGGAGATGGACCGCGGATTCCTCTTCCTCATGTCGATCTCCGACGGCTCCTCGCTGGCCGTCCTCGCGCACCCCGAGGCCGACATCGGCCTGGTGGGATACGAAATGGCTCTGCTCGTCGACCGGGCGGGAACGGTGCTGACACCGGACCTGCGCGCCGAACTCCAGGGAAGTCTTCTCAACTAACAGACAGACAGTGCGTTTCGCGCCATCGCACCATAGGGTTCGGTGGCGCGGCTCCACAGAACAGAAACCGGCGACCGGAGTCGGAGGAGGAAACGGTGGCAACACCCCCAGGCGGACATCCTTACGAGGGTGGCCGACAGGTCCCGGGTGAGCGTGCCCGGAACCACTTCAACTCCCCCTCCACGCCGGGCGGGAACGGCGGTCAGGGCGGGCAGTGGGACGGCGGCGGGCAGCCGTATCATCCACAGCAGCAGTCGTACCAGCCGTCCCAACAGCCGTACGGAGAACGGCAGTCGTACGGTCAGGGGCAGCAACAGCCGTACGGGCAACAGCAACCGTACGGACAGGGGCAACAACAGCCGTACGGACAGCAACCCTCGTACGGTCAGCGGACACCCCGGATCCAGCCGGTACAGCCGAGGCGCCGGCAGGAGCCGGAGCAACCCGCGCACAACCCGTTGGTGCGTCCGTACGCCATGACCGGCGGCCGGACGCGGCCGCGGTACCAGCTCGCCATCGAGGCACTGGTCAGCACGACGGCCGATCCGTCACGGCTGCAAGGGCAGTTGCCCGAGCACCAGCGGATCTGCCGGCTCTGTTTCGAGATCAAATCGGTCGCCGAGATTTCGGCACTGCTCTCCATCCCCCTGGGCGTCGCCCGGATCCTCGTAGCCGACCTGGCGGAGGCCGGACTTGTCGCCATTCACCAACCCGGCGGCGACGAGACCGCCGGGGGCCAACCAGATGTGACACTGCTCGAAAGGGTGCTCAGTGGACTTCGCAAGCTCTAGCGGCGGTGCAGCCCGCTCAACCACCAGCGCGAAGATCGTGGTGGCGGGCGGATTCGGCGTGGGCAAGACCACGTTCGTCGGCGCCGTCTCGGAGATCAACCCGCTGCGTACCGAAGCCGTCATGACCAGCGCCTCCGCCGGCATCGACGACCTCACCCACACCGGAGACAAGACCACCACCACGGTGGCCATGGACTTCGGCCGCATCACCCTCGACCAGGACCTGATCCTCTACCTGTTCGGCACCCCCGGACAGGACCGCTTCTGGTTCATGTGGGACGACCTCGTACGCGGCGCGATCGGCGCCGTCGTCCTCGTCGACACCCGCCGCCTCGCCGACTGCTTCCCCGCCGTCGACTACTTCGAGAACTCGGGACTCCCGTTCGTCATCGCCCTCAACGGCTTCGACGGACACCAGCCCTACACCCCCGACGAAGTCCGTGAGGCACTCCAGATCGGCCCGGACACGCCGATCATCACGACCGACGCCCGGCACCGCGCCGACGCCAAGAGCGGGCTGATCACTCTGGTCGAGCACGCGCTCATGGCACGACTTCGCTGAACCCGTCCGGCCGAACCGACGTGGCCGGACGACAACGGCAAAGGCCCCGCACTCCTCGGAGTGCGGGGCCTCCGCCGTTCGGGCCGGCGGGCCCGTTCGCGGGGCGCCCGGGGCCATGTGGCGCCCCGTCAGCGCGAGAGCCCCGCACGGTGGTCCGTGCGGGGCTCTCGCGGCGTTGTACGGGCGCTGGAGGGCTTGGGATCAGCCCTGCCAGCTGTGCGGCGCCCGGAAGCCCGGCGTGCGCTCCAGACGGCGCCAGCCGGCCGTGGAGCGGCCGCGGCGGCCCGGGGCGGCGCCCGCGTCGGCGCGGCTCGCGGCGCGCGCCATCAGGACGGCGGTGATCGCGGCGAGCTCCTCGGGGCCGGCCTGGCCCCTCTCGACGCGGAGCAGGGAGTTGTCGGCGGAATCGTTCATCGGGCTCGTGTCTCCAGGTTCTTCGGCAGCTGGGCCTTGGCGGGCGGGCGGCGACGTGGGCGCCTCCGTCGGGCGAGGGCTCACTGCGGGGGGTTGCCGTGCTTGCGGGACGGCAGGTCGGCGTGCTTCGTACGGAGCATCGCGAGGGCCGAGACGAGGACCTCGCGCGTCTCGGCCGGGTCGATGACGTCGTCGACCAGACCGCGCTCCGCGGCGTAGTAGGGGTGCATCAGCTCGGCCTTGTACTCCTTCACCATGCGTACGCGCATGGCCTCGGGGTCCTCGGCCTCGGCGATCTGCTTGCGGAAGATGACGTTGGCCGCGCCTTCCGCGCCCATCACCGCGATCTCGTTGGTCGGCCAGGCGAAGGTGAGGTCGGCGCCGATGGACTGCGAATCCATGACGATGTAAGCACCGCCGTACGCCTTGCGCAGGATGAGCGAGATCCGCGGGACGGTGGCGTTGCAGTACGCGTAGAGCAGCTTCGCCCCGTGGCGGATGATGCCGCCGTGCTCCTGGTCGACGCCGGGCAGGAAGCCGGGTACGTCCAGCAGGGTAACGATCGGGATGTTGAAGGCGTCGCACATCTGCACGAAGCGCGCGGCCTTCTCGGACGCCTCGATGTCCAGGACGCCCGCGAGGGACTGCGGCTGGTTGGCGACGATGCCGACGACCTGGCCGTTCATCCGGGCCAGCGCGCAGATGATGTTGGTGGCCCAGCGCTCGTGGATCTCCAGGAAGTCGCCGTCGTCGACGAGCTCCTCGATGACCTTGCGCATGTCGTACGGGCGGTTGCCGTCGGCCGGGACCAGGTCGAGCAGCACCTCGGAGCGGCGGTCGGCCGGGTCCTCGGACTCGGTGACCGGCGGGTTCTCGCGGTTGTTGGACGGGAGCATCGCCAGCAGGTAGCGGACCTCGGCGATGCACGTCTCCTCGTCGTCGTACGCGAAGTGCGCGACGCCCGAGGTCTCGGCGTGCACGTCCGCGCCGCCGAGCCCGTTCTGGGTGATCTCCTCGCCCGTGACCGCCTTGACGACGTCGGGTCCGGTGATGAACATCTGCGACGTCTCGCGGACCATGAAGACGAAGTCCGTGAGCGCGGGGCTGTAGGCGGCGCCGCCGGCGCACGGGCCGAGCATCACGCTGATCTGCGGGATGACACCCGACGCCTTGGTGTTGCGCTGGAAGATGCCGCCGTAGCCGGCGAGCGCGGAGACGCCCTCCTGGATACGGGCGCCGGCGCCGTCGTTCAGTGAGACCAGCGGGGCACCGGCCGAGATGGCCATGTCCATGATCTTGTGAATCTTGGTGGCGTGGGCCTCGCCCAGGGCGCCGCCGAAGATACGGAAGTCGTGCGCGTACACGAAGACCGTGCGGCCCTCGACGGTCCCCCAGCCGGTGATCACCCCGTCCGTGTACGGCTTCTTGGCCTCCAGGCCGAAGCCGGTGGCCCGGTGCCGGCGCAGCTGCTCGACCTCCCGGAACGAGCCCTCGTCGAGCAGCAGTGCGATCCGCTCACGAGCGGTCAGCTTGCCCTTGGCGTGCTGTGCCTCGGTCGCGCGGTCGCTCGGCCCGTTCAGCGCCTGCCCCCGCAGCGAGTGCAATTCGGCCACGCGCCCACGGGCGTCGACTGGCTCACTCGGCGTCTGGTCCACAACGGTCATGTGCTGACCCTACGAACAACGGAGCAGAAAAGCCGCCGTCGACTCCACACAGTCTCCTGCCCGGATTCCTGGTGGGGCTGGACAGAACCGGGGTGGGAGGGGGCCGAGTCGACAGCCCGGGGCACCTAGCACTTGTGAGTTTCCTCCAGATGTCAGCCGGAAGTCGGCCGACGGCCGACCGGGGGTCACATGTCGGTCACCGTACGCCGGGCGTCAGGTTGTGAAGACTCCCAGACGATTGAGAGCGCTCTCAGTCGTATCTCTTGACGCGTCCCGGACACGTGGCAAGAGTGGGGCGCAGACGCACGGCGCGCCCCCCACGTACCGCGCCGGACCGCGTTCCCCCCACGTCTCAGGAGAACATCCGTGATATCCCGCAGACTGTTTCTGACCGGCACGGCCGCAGCGGCCACGGCGCTCACCTACCCCGTCTGGGGAAGCGCTCTCAGCCCCCGCGCGTCGGCCGCCGCCGACACCTGTGAACTCGCCCTGGTGAACAAGTCGTTGCCCGGTTCGGTCAACGCGTACGTCACCGGTCA
This sequence comes from Streptomyces camponoticapitis, assembly GCF_014646115.1. Lineage (GTDB taxonomy): Bacteria > Actinomycetota > Actinomycetes > Streptomycetales > Streptomycetaceae > Streptomyces > Streptomyces camponoticapitis. Next base: position 193,020 of record NZ_BMMV01000001.1, read on the forward strand.
CGAGCAGGGCACCGACCGCTGGGTGCTGCTCCGCGCGGACGGCAGCGTGTACAAGCCGGAGTCGCCCGCCGAGGCCAACACCCCGCTGCCGGTCGACTGCGCCATCCCGCTGGGCCCCGCGGGCGGCGCCGCCGTCACGCTGACGCTGCCCCAGATGTTCGGCGCCCGGGTCTACTTCGTACGCGACGACACGCTGGACTTCTTTCTGAACCCGGGCCCCTCCCTGGTCGAGCCGGCGTTCGCGAGCGAGAACGACCCCAACTACGGCCGCACATGGTCGTTCGCCGAATTCACCTTCAACCCTCAGCAGTTGTACTCCAACATCAGCTACGTCGACCTGGTCACCGCGCTGCCCATCGGGATCACCCTGGAGGGCGACGCCACGCACGAGGTCGCCCCGCTGCCCGAGGGCGCCCTCCAGAAGATCGCCGACGGCCTGACCGCGCAGGCGGCCGCCGACGGGCAGCCGTGGGACAAGCTGATCACGCGCGGCGCCGACGGCCAGGTCCTGCGGGTGATCGCGCCGCAGAACGCGATGGCGCCGTACTTCGACAGGCCGGAGGAGATGCCCTTCAGGGACGTCTTCGACGGCTACATCGACCAGGTGTGGCAGAAGTACGCCGCGGAGGACCTCAAGATCGACCTCCAGGGCGGCCGCGGCGTGCTGGCCGGCCGGGTCAGCGGCGACACGCTCACCTTCGCCAGCGGCCACACCTTCGCCAAGCCGTCGTCGAAGGACATCTTCACCTGCAACCACGGCCCCTTCACCAACAACCCGGGCGACTCGGACGACAAGAAGGGCCTCCTCGCGCGGCTGGCGGCCGGATTCAACCGCTCGACCCTGCTCACCCATCCGGACCAGCCGAACGGGGCCACGGTGGCGGACTACTACAAGGACCCGTCCACCAACCACTGGGCGCGGGTGCTGCACGCCAACACTCCGATCGGGTACGCGTTCCCGTACGACGACGTCCGGCCGGACGGTGAGCCCGACGTCTCCGGCGCGGCGCACGACGGAAACCCGGTGCGCTTCACGGTGTCGGTCGGTTCCTGAGGTCACCGACGGCGCGTGACGGTGCCCCGCCGCCCCTCCGTAAGAGGAGGGGCGGCGGGGCACCGTCATGTGCGGTCGGTCCGTGTCGGCCGATCGAGGGACGCCACAGAAGATGTTGAAATTTGAACGAGATGGGTCTATGATTCCGGTCAGTACTTGAACGCTAAACAAACACCCCCCGGGAGAAACCCCATGTCTCTGTTCAACCGCAAGTCCGAGACCGACGTAGCCACCGCCCCGGTCAACCCCGACCTGGCCCACCTCACGGGTGACTACACGATCGACCCCTCGCACAGCAGCATCGGCTTCACCGTGCGTCACGCGATGGTCACCAACGTCCGCGGCACCTTCAGCAAGCACGAGGGCACGCTGAGCCTGGACGGCTCGAAGCCGGAGAACTCCTCCGCGTCGATCGACGTCGAGATCGAGAGCATCGACACCGGTGCGCCCGACCGTGACGGCCACCTGCGCAGCGCGGACTTCTTCGACGCCGAGACCTTCCCCAAGATGACCTTCCGCTCGACGGGTGCCGAGCAGCTGGGCGGCGACGACTACCGCATCATCGGTGAGCTCACCATCAAGGACGTCACCAAGCCCCTCGCCATCGACCTCGAGTTCCACGGCAAGGCCACCGACCCGTACGGCAACGAGCGCGTCGGCTTCGAGGGCAGCGCCACGATCTCCCGCTCGGACTGGGGCCTGACCTGGAACGCGGCGCTGGAGTCCGGCGGCGTGGTCGTCAGCGACAAGGTCAAGCTGGTCTTCGACATCTCCGCGATCAAGAACCAGCCGCAGGCCGCCTGACCCGCACCGGAGCGCGGGCGGCGGAGCCGCCCGGGGGCACCGTCAGAATCCTCCGCCCCCGTCGAATCCGCCGCCGCCTCCGAAGTCCCCTCCCCCGCCGAAACCGCCTCCGTCGAACCCGCCGCCCGAGCCGAAGTCACCGCCCGAGCTGCCGTCATAGCCGGTGTAGTCGCCGCCTCCGTAGTCCGCTGCGTAGGCGGGGGTGGCCAGGATCGAGCCGAGCATGGTGCCCACCAGCAGGCCGGGGAGCAGGCCGCCGCCGAAGTAGCCGCCGGCCCAGGGGCCGTACGCGGGCCCCGCGTCGTAGTACGGGCGCGGGCCCTGCTCGGTGTGCACCATCCGGGTCATCGGGTCGTCGCCGTGCTCCAGGCGCTCCGCGTCGGCCGCGCAGACAGGAATCGGACGGACGGCCCCGCCGGGCGGCGGTGACCAGTCCATGTCCTTCACCGAGGGGCCGTGCCGGGGGTCGAAGAAGCAAGGGGAACGGCGTTCCGGAAGAGGTTTGCCCTCCCGCCGCGCGGCGAGCGAGGCGAGCGAGAAACGGCCGTCCGCCAGGGCCTCGGTCACCGGGCGCACATCCTCCGGGCGCTTGGCGGAGTCCATGAGGGACTTCGCCTTCTCGTACGCGTCCAGCCCCTGCTCGTAGTCCGTGCGCATCGCGTCGTCGGCGCCCTTCTCGCCGGGATGGAAGTCGAGACGGTCGAGTTCCTCGCCGAAGGCGGTGATGTCCTCGTCCACGACGACGCGGAGCTTCTCGAGGGCTTCCTTGACCCGCGCCTCCTCACGGAGGCGGTTGCGGCGCAGCACCGCGTACACACCGGCGCCGCCCAGTACGACGATGCCGCCGAGCGTGATCACCCCCGCGGTGGCGAAGGAGCCGTCGTCCGATGACGTGTTCCAGCCGGCCGGGGCCTGGCCGCGCGACTGGGCGAGGGCCTGGTCCACGAAGTTGTTGAGCTCCGTCGAGGCCGACACGGAGCGCGAGCCCCGTGCGCCGTCGGTGATCGAACGGACGGCGTTCGGCGGCAGGACACGCGCGTCCGCGGCGGCGTCGAACCTGTCGCCGAGGCGTACGGCGTACACACCGGACAGACCGGTGTCCGCGCGGAGCCTGTTCAGGAGTGTGTTGTCAGGGTCGAAATCCGCGGATTGCGGCAGGACGGCCACGAAGACAGGCTTGTCGGCGTCCTTGATCTTCTTCGTCAGCGCGTCGGCGTCCGCCCCGGAGAGCTGGTCGGAAGCGCGCGGGTCGACATAGACCGGACCCTGCTTGAAGGCCTCGGCCACGACATCGGGGCCGGTGGCTGCCTGCGCGCCCGGCGCCGCGACGACGGCGACGCCCGTGAAGGCGAGCAGCAACCCGGACAGAGTGGTGAAGAGCCTCGTCCTCATGCATTCGACGGTACCGGAGGGCGGAAGATCCGGTGCGGGTGAAATATGACGGAACAAGAACGTCGTAGCACGACAAGGACGGCGGGGCACGGCGAGACCCGCGGGGCACGACGAGTGACGCACCCGGGCGGGGAGGCCCGGGTGCGTCACTCATGGGGGTACGGGGGTCCTGGGAGGGCGCGGCGTCCCCGCACCCTCCCGGGCTTCCGTGCGGGCACTCGCCTACTTCTGCTCGACCCGCACCCAGTCGATCTCCGCCTTCACACCGCCCTGCGCGACCTTGTCGACGCTGGACTGGGGCAGGCCCCAGTAGGGCGTGGTGACCTGGTTGTGCCCGGCGGGGTAGGCGCCGCCCAGCGCCAGGTTGAGGATCACGTACTGGTTGTGGTCGAAGACCCACTCCCCGCGGGTCGACTCCAGCTTCTGCCGCGACGTCGTCTGCACCACCCGGTCGTCGACGCTGAAGATCATCCCCTCCGGCGTCCACTCGACGGCGTAGGTGTGCCACTGGTCGACCCTGCCGCCGTTCGGGAACGTCTGCGACTTGCCGATGTTGCCGGCGGCCGAGTAGCCGGGTCCGTGCAGCGCGGTGCTCGTCCAGTCCGCGTAGCCGATGTTCTCCATGATGTCCGTCTCGCCCGAGCCCGGCCAGGACACGGACGGGTCGTCGACGTCGCTGCCCAGCAGCCAGAACGCCGGCCAGAAGCCGTCGCCGACGGGGAGCCTCATACGCGCGCTGACCTTGCCGTACGTGAAGTCGAACTTGGTGTTGGTGTCGACGCGGCCGGAGGTGAAGTCGTACGTGCCGCCGCCCGGCACCGTGGTGCAGCCCTTGCAGTACTTGGACTCCAGGACGAGCGCCCCGTTCTGGGTCTTGATGTTGTCCGGCGAATCCACGTACGCCTGCGACTCGCCGTTGACGGAGCCCATCTCCTGGCCGGTGCGCACCACGCGCCACTTGTTGCGGTCGAGGCCGGAGCCGGTGAAGTCGTCGAAGAAGGTCTGGCGGTAGGCGCCGCCCGGGTTCTGCGGCAGTGCGGGGTACGCCGCCGCGGCGCTGCCGCCGGTGCCCCAGACCTGGAATTCGTAGAGCGAGTAACCGAACTGCGCCGTCGACGGGGCCGGGTTGTAGAAGGAGCGGCGCTCCTTGCCCAGCATCCGCACGTAGCGGCCGGTCGCCGGGGTCGGCAGATTGATCGTGTCGTGCCGGCCGACCGCGTCACCGGGCGACTTGATGTCGGCCCGGCGTTCGGCGATCTGCGCCGCCGAAGGCTGGTACACGGTGCGCCAGTTGCGGTTGTCGTCGGAGACCTGGAGGTCGAAGTTGACCGCGTAGGCCGCCTCCCAGTACAGGTCCACGGAGTTGATCGTGGAGCGGGCGCCGAGGTCCACGCCGACCCAGCGGTTCTGGTTCCAGTCGCTGGACCAGCGGGACTGGTCGGCCTTGAGGTCGGCGGGCCAGCCGCCGTCGGTGACGAAGGCCGGTGAGTTGCCCGCGTGCTGGTAGAGGTCGCCGTACGCGGGGTGGTTCAGCGCCAGGTTGCTGCGCGTCGTGGAGGCGGGGGCCGGTTCGCCGCCGAAGACCTGGAAGGAGAAGAGGGAGTAGCCCCAGGCGGTGCCGCGCTCGATGCCGCGCATCCGGACGTAGCGTCCGGTGGCCTCCTGCGGGTACGTGTGCGCGGTGACGGTGCCGCCGGTGCCCTCGTTCTCGGTGTAGAAGTCGGTCCAGTCGGTGCCGTTCCGGGAGATCTCCAGCACGTACTGCTTCCCGTAGGCGGCCTCCCATTCGAGCTTGACCTGGCTGACGCGGATGACGCTGCCGAGATCGATCTGGATCCAGGCGTTGTCGGCGAAGTCGCTGGCCCACCGGGTGGTGGGGTTGTTGTCGAAGGCGGCGGCGGCGGGGGTGCCGGCGTTCTCGGCGCCGGAGGTGGTGACGGCCGCCGGTCTGGCCGCGGCGGCTTCCGCCGCGCGGTCGGTGTTCCACGCCGCGGCGGCCTTGACGGCGGGCGGCTGCGGCGGTGCGGCGACGGCGAGCGGCGCCGCCAGCGCGAGCAGGGCGAGGGTGGTCGTCGCGAGTAAGGACGTACGTGGGGGCATCGTTGACTCCGTTGGCGATACGGGTGAGTGGAGCGATGTCCGTACGGGGGTGTTACCGCGAATGGTGCTGCGTGCGGGCCTGCGGGCGGACGGCCCCGCCGCCGCCCTCGGCGATCTGGTGGCCGGGGCGGGAGCGGGAGCCGGGGTCCGGTGGGACCTATCGCGCCTCGCGGGTGAGGCCGATCGTGTCGCGGTACCACTTGGCGCTGTCCTTGAGGGTCCTGACCTGGGTGTCGTAGTCGACGCGGACAATGCCGAAGCGCTTGTCGTAGCCGTACGCCCACTCGAAGTTGTCCATCAGCGACCAGGCGAAATAGCCGCGTACGTCGGCGCCCTGTGCGCGCGCCTCGGCGACGGCCGCGAGGTGGTCCGCGAGGTACGCGGTCCGGTCGGTGTCCGGGACGGAGCCGTCCTCGGCGACGGTGTCGTCGAAGGCCGCTCCGTTCTCGGTGATCACGGTGGGAATCGCGTAGTCCTCCTGGAGGCGCAGGAGGAGGTCGGTGAGTTCGGTCGGCGTGATCTCCCAGTCCATGGCGGTACGGGGCAGGTCACGGGGCACGGCGCGGGTGACGGGCAGCCCGTCGTCGTCCAGCGGGGAGCCGCTCTCGGTGACACCGGAGAAGAGGGCTCCCCGGTAGAAGTTGACGCCGAGGACGTCCAGCGGATTGGCGATGATCTCCAGGTCGCCGTCCTGGACGGGCAGTTCGGCACCGTGCAGCGCCAGGTCGGCGACGACGTCCTCGGGGTAGCGGCCGTGCACGAGCGGGTCGAGGTAGAGCCGCCGGCCCTGGCCGTCGGCGCGGCGGCAGGCCTCGCGGTCCGCCTCGCTGTCGGTCTCGGGCGTGGCCGTACCGAGGTTGAGGGTGATGCCGAGTTCGAGCGGGTTGTCGCCCGCGGCGTCGCGGATGCGCCGGGAGGCGAGTCCGTGGCCGAGCAGGAGGTGGTGCACGGCGCGGATCGAGTCGCCGAAGTCCTTGCGGCCGGGGGCGTGGACGCCCACGTCGTAACCGAGGACCGCCGAGCACCAGGGCTCGTTCAGCGTGGTCCAGTGCTCGACGCTGTCGCCGAGCGCCTCGTACGCGAGCGCCGCGTAGTCGGCGAAGCGGTACGCCGTGTCGCGGGCCGGCCAGCCGCCCGCGTCCTCCAACTCCTGTGGCAGGTCCCAGTGGTAGAGCGTGATCCACGGGGTGATGTTCTTCCCGTGCAGCTCGTCGACGAGGCGCTTGTAGAAGTCCAGGCCCTTCGCGTTGGCCGGGCCGCGCCCGCCGGGCTGGATGCGCGGCCAGGCGAGCGAGAAGCGGTACGTGTCGACCCCGAGGCCCGCGATCAGCTCCACGTCCTGCGGCATACGGTGGTAGTGGTCGCAGGCCACGTCGCCGTGCTCCCCGCCCTCCACCGCACCCGGGACCCGGCAGAAGGTGTCCCAGATCGAGGGGGTCCTGCCGTCCTCGGCAGCCGCTCCCTCGATCTGGTAGGCGGAGGTGGCGACGCCCCAACGGAAGTCGGCGGGCAGTCCCTTGAGCGCCGTGGCGGGGCGGGTGAGGTCCTGGATGGGGGTGGCGTTCATGGGTCTCCTGGTTCATGGGTGAGCGCACGGCGCGGGCGAGGGCGCGGGCGCGTGGAGCACGAGGCGTGGTGTGGCGTGTGGTACGGGGGGGGGACGTCCGTGGTCTCAGCCCGAGCGGGCCGCCGAGGTGTCCCCCGCCGATTCCCTGGCTCCGGCCCCGGGATCGGCCTCCGGCCCCGCACCCGACACGGAGACCGGGGCGGGATCGGCGGCGTCACCGGGGGCGGAGTGGTGCAGCCAGCAGGCGACGGTGCGTTCGGGCGCGTCGTCCGGCGCGGTCAGCACCGGTACATGCCCGGCGCACGGGTCGAACGCCTTGCCGCAGCGCGGATGGAAGGCGCAGCCCGTCGGCATCGCCGTCAGGTGCGGCGGCGAACCGGGGATGCCGGTCAGCTCCCTGCGGGGCCCGTGCAGGGCGGGGAAGGAGTGCAGCAGCCCGTCGCTGTAGGGGTGGCGCGGGTCGCGGTAGATCTCGGCTGCGCCCGCCTCCTCGACGATCCGGCCGCCGTACATGATCGCGATCCGGTCCGAGAACTCGATCAGCAGCGAGATGTCATGGGTGATGAAGACGACCGAGAAGCCCAGCTCCTCGCGGAGCGCGACGAGCTTGCGCAGGATCTGACGCTGCATCACCACGTCGAGCGCGGTGGTCGGTTCGTCCATGATGACGATCTCGGGCTCCAGCGCGAGCGCCATCGCGATCATCACGCGCTGGCGCATGCCGCCGGAGAGCTGGTGCGGGAACGCGCCGAGACGGTCGCGGGAGATCCCGACCAGGTTCAGCAGCTCCTCGGCGCGGCCGGTGCGCTCGGCCTGTCTCATCTCCGGACGGTGCGCCTTGAGCACGTCGGTGAGCTGACTGTGCACCGTGTGCACGGGGTTGAGGGAGTTCATCGCGCCCTGGAAGACGATCGACAGCTCCTGCCAGCGGAAGGCGCGCAGCTCCTGCGGCGTGAGCGTCAGCAGGTCCACGGGGGCCGCGTCGCCCTGCGGCGGGTGGTAGTGGACGTCGCCGCCGGTGATCACGCCGGGCGGCGAGAGCAGCCGGGTCACGGCGTAGGCGAGCGTGGACTTCCCGGAGCCCGACTCGCCGGCGAGGCCGAGGACCTCGCCGCGGTGCAGGGTCAGGTCGATGTCGCGCAGCGCGTGGACCGCGCCGGGGCCGGTGCCGTAATCGACATTGAGGCCGCGGATGGTGAGGACGGGGCGACCGGTCGTCATGAGCGGGGCTCCTTGTCGGGCGTACGGTCGGGCGTGCCGTCGGGTGCCTGTTCCGGGCTCCGCCCCGGGCTCCGTTCCGGTGGGGCCGCCTTGGCGGGGCCGCTGCCGTTCGCACCGCTCTTCACGCCGGCGCCGGGCCCCTTCGTCAGGGCGACCGGCGCCGTCGTGCCGCCGGACCCGTTCGTACGGTCCGTACGCGCCACCGGCGTGAAGCCGACGCGCATCCGGATCTTCCGCGACGAGCCGGTCTCGGTGCGCAGCCGCGGGTTCACGAACTCGTCGATGCCGAAGTTGATCAGCGCGAGCGAGGTGCCGAGCAGGGCGATGCAGAGCCCGGCGGGTACGAACCACCACCACGCGCCCTGCGCGAGCGCCTGGTTGGACTGCGCCCAGAACAGGACGGTGCCCCAGTTCCAGTTGGAGATGTCGGCGACGCCGATGAAGGCGAGGGTGATCTCCAGCAGGACGGCGAAGATGACGGTGCCGACGAAGCCGGAGGCGATCACGGCGGTGAGGTTCGGCATGATCTCGAAGCCGATGATCCGCCACGTCGGCTCACCGGTGGCTCTCGCCGCCTCGACGTAGTCGCGCCGTCGTAGCGACAGGGTCTGGGCGCGCAGCACACGCGCGCCCCACGCCCATGACGTGAAGGCGATCACGACGGCGATCAGCAGGTCGCCCGCGTCCGAGACGAAGCTGGCGATGATGATGATCAGCGGCAGCGCCGGGATGACGAGGAAGATGTTGGACAGCGCCGAGAGGATCTCGTCCAGGACGCCGCCGAGGAATCCGGAGGTGACGCCGACCAGCACGGAGAGCACCGTCGCGAAGAATCCGGCGACGAAGCCCACCAGGAGGACACCCCGGGTGCCGACGAGGATCTGCGACAGCACGTCCTGACCGGTCTGCGTGGTGCCGAACCAGTGGTCGCCCGACGGCGGCTGGAGCAGCTTGTCGCTCATCATGTCGGGGTCGTACGGCGCGATCCACGGCCCGATGACGGCGAGCAGCGTGAAGAACCCCAGGATGGAGAGCCCGGTGAGGGTCTTGCCACCGCGCAGGAAGCGCAGCCTGGCTCGCTTGGAGGGGGTGGGCGCCGGAGCCGCGTCGAGTACGGCGACCTCTGTTGCGGGGATGGACATGGCTCAGGCCTCCTTCCGGGTGCGCGGGTCGAGGAAGAGATAGACCATGTCCGCGAGGAGATTCGCCGCGAGCACGGAGAGCGTGATGATCAGGAAGACGCCCTGCATCAGCGGATAGTCCTTGGCGCCGACCGCCTGGAAGAGCTGATAGCCGATGCCCGGATAGGAGAAGACCATCTCCACCAGCAGCGTGCCGCCGACGATGAAACCCAGCGAGAGCGCGAAGCCGGAGATGTTGGGGAGGATCGCGTTGCGCGCGGCGTACGAGAACATCACGCGGCGCTCGGAGAGCCCCTTGGCCTGCGCGACCATGACGTAGTCCTCGGAGGAGACGGTCACCATCATGTTGCGCATGCCGAGGATCCAGCCGGCGATGGCGCTGAGGATGATCGTGATGCCGGGCAGGAATCCGTGGTAGAGCGCGCTGGAGATGAACGGCACGTCGAACGCGGGCACCAGCGAGCTGTCGTAGCCGCCGGCCGCCGGGAAGATCGGCCACTTCACGGCGAACAGGGCGATGGCGATGAGCCCGAGCCAGAAGTACGGGATCGAGGAGATGAACGTCGTGACGGGCAGCAGGCTGTCCATCCACGAGCCGCGCCGCCAGCCGCTGTAGACCCCGATACCGGTGCCGAGCAGGAAGCTGATCAGGGTGGTGAGGCCGACCAGCACCAGCGTCCAGGGCAGCGACTGCGAGATGACCTCGCTGACGGGTGTCGGGAAGAAGGTGAAGGAGAGCCCGAGGTCGCCCTGGAAGAGCTGGCCCCAGTAGTCGGTGTACTGCTGCCAGAGCGAGCGTTCCTTGTCGAGGCCGAAGAGGGCCTTGAGAGAGGCGATCGCACTGGTGTCGAGCTGGCCCTGGAACCGGGCGATCAGGGCCTGGACCGGGTCGCCGGGCATCAGCCGCGGGATCAGGAAGTTGATGGTGATCGCCGCCCACGCCGTGACGACGTAGAAGAGGATCCGCTGGAGGACGAACTTCACTTCGCCGCCACCTCCGTCGTGCTCGCGGTGGGACCTGAGCCGGTGGGCCCCGTGCCGGTGCCCGTGACGTCGCCGCTCACGGGGGCGCCGGGGACGGCCGTGGTGACGGGGCGGTCCTCGTACAGCCAGCACGCCGCCCACTGGCCGTCGTCGAGTTCGAAGCGCGGCGGCAGTTCGGTGCGGCAGCGCTCCATCGCCTTGGGACAGCGGGGGTGGAAGCGGCAGCCCCCTGGCGGGGAGATGAGTGAAGGGGGCTCGCCGCTTCCGGTCTCTTCCTGGGCCTCCTCGTCCGCGAGGCGGTCGGGGTCGGGGGCCGAGGCGATCAGCAACTGGGTGTAGGGGTGCGCGGGTTGCTGGGTGACGGTCTCGCTGTCGCCGCCCTCCACGATCCGCCCCGCGTACATCACCAGGGTCGTGTCCGCGAAGTACCGCGCGGACGCGATGTCGTGCGTGATGTAGAGGATCGCCAGGTGCAGGCGCTCCTTGAGGTCACGCAGCAGGTTGAGTACGCCGAGCCGGATGGAGACGTCGAGCATCGAGACGGGCTCGTCCGCGAGGAGCACCTTGGGGTCGGCGCCCAGCGCCCGCGCGATGGCGACGCGCTGGCGCTGGCCGCCGGACAGCTCGTGCGGGAACTTGTCCAAGTACTGAAGAGGTGGCAGGAGTTGGACGCGTTCCAGCAGTTCGCACGCCTCCGCCTCGGTGGCCTGCTTGCCGTGGATCTTCAGCGAGCGGGTGAGGTGGTAGCGCACCGTGTGTACGGGATTGAGCGAGGCGAACGGGTCCTGGAAGATCAGCTGGACCTGTTTCACGTACGCCCGGAAGGACCGGCCGCGACCAGCCTTGACCGGGGTCCCGCCGAGCCGTATCTCGCCCTCGGTGAGCGGATACAGCTGCGACAGCAGCCGGGCCACCGTCGACTTGCCCGACCCCGACTCGCCGACCAGCGCCGTGACGCTGCCGCGCCGCAGGCGCAGCGAGACGTCGTCGACGGCGTGGACGGTGCGGCGCCGGCGGCTGACGAGATCGCCGACGGTCCGTCTGACGGGGAAGTGCTTGGTGACGCCGCGCGCTTCGAGCACGATGTCGCTGTCGCTGTCGTGAGCGGAGCCGCCGCCGGGGGCGGTGCCGCTGTCGGGAGCGGCGTCACCGCCGGGGACGGCCGCGGCGTCGGGGACGCCGGGGCCGGCCTGGTTCGTACCGGCGGTGGAGCCGTTCTCGGCGGGGTCTCGGTCGTGGTTGGTCATCGGCCGGCCTCGTTACTTCGCGGGCTTGAGGTGCAGTACGACGTCCAGCGCGTTGGGCTGGGTCGGCTGCGGCGGGGCGTACGGGTCGGCCTCGGTGGGCCACCCCACCCAGTTCTTCGTGGAGTACTCGGCTCCGATGGGCGCCGCCGCCGTCGGGATCATCGGGACCTCGTCGACCATGATCTTCTGGATCGTGTTGAGGGCCGTGGTGCGCGCGGAGTCCTCCGTGGCGTTCGCGTACTCCTTCAGCGCCTTGGTCGCCTCAGGGCTGTCGAACCGGCCGAAGTTGCCGAGCGGCGCGTTCTTGCCGATGGGCTGGAGCAGCGCGCCGTCCATGATGTTCTGGTACATGTCGTACGGCGTGGCACCGGAGTTGGTCCAGTGCAGCGTGGCGTCGAAGTTGCCGTTGCCGATGTCGGCGGTCCACGCCTCGGCGGTCTGCGTCTTGACCTTCGCCTCGATACCCAGGGGCTTGATGTTGTCCTTGATGATGGACAGGCCCGTGATGTAGTCGTTCCAGCCGGCGGGGTCGGTGAAGGTCAGCTTCACGGCCTTGCCGTCCGGGTCCTTCAGGGTGCTGCCGTCGAGCGTGTAACCGGCCTCGTCCAGGACCTTCTTCGCGCCGGCGAGATCGGGCTTGATCGTGACCCCCTTGTACTCGGGGGCGAGGAAGGACTCACCGGCGGGCAGCGGGATACCGGTCGGGTTGGTGATCTCCGGGTAGAGCGTCGCCTGCGCCTGGATGTGGATCGCCTTGCGGTCGATCACCATGGCCATCGCCTTGCGGAGCGCCGGGTCACCCAGCGGGCCCCGGGTGGTGTTGAACCACAGGCCGTGGATGCCGAGGCCGGAGGGGAACCAGAGCTTGTTGTTCTTGGGGTCCTTGGCGACGTACAGCTGCTTGTAGTTCGGCATGAACACGAACGACCACTCCGCCTTGCCGTTGGCGAGTGCGGTGGTCTGCGCGCTGTTGTCGTTGTACGAGGTGAAGCGGAGCTCCTTCACCTGCGTCTTGCCCTTCCAGTAGGAGGACGTGGTGTCGAGCGTGGTGGTCTGCGGCGTGAACGTCTTGAGCTTGTACGGCCCCGAGCCGACCGGCTCGCGGTTGGGCCACGTCGCCGGGTCCTTGACCTTCTCCCAGATGTGCTTCGGCACGACGAAGGTCGTGGTGATCTTGTTCTGGTTGACGTACTGCGAGTCCTTGAAGGTGAGGACGACCTTGCCGCCCTCGACGGCTATGCCGTCGTAGGGCACGCCGTTTCCGTTGAGCGCCGGGTACTTCTTGATCAGCTCGAACGTGTACGCCACGTCCTCGGCGGTCAGCTTCTTGCCGTCCGACCACTTCGCCCGCTCGTCGATCGTGAAGGTGACCTTGGTGAAGTTCGACTCCCACTTCCAGTCGCTCGCCAGCCAGGGCTTGCCCTTCTCGCTGGGGCGAACCTGGTTGTTCATCACCAGGGGCTCGTAGATCATGTAGCGGTAGCCCAGCGACGCGCCGGCGGAGGTGCCGAGGAACGGGTTGCTGTTGTTGGTCTGCGGGCCGTTCGGCATACCGACGGTGAGGACGCCGGAGGCGCCGCCTGATGACCGGTTGGCATCCGAGTTGGCCGAGGAACATCCGACGGCGAGCGCGGCCACGACGGTGGCGGCGGCAAGCGCCCGGAGCTTGCGGTGTGCGGACATGGCGACTCCAGAAAGGGAATGCGGCTCTGTGGGACGGCGGGCCCGTGGAACTGGGGGCCTGGGGACCGGGTGTGGTGCGTTACCTGGTGCTGTGTGCGGGTGTACCGGTGGTGCGGCTCTTGCTGGTGGTGCTCGTGGTGCTCGTGGTGCGGGTGGTGCCGTGGTGCCGGTGGTGCGGCTCTTGCCGTGGTGCCGGTGGTACCGGTGGTGCGGTTCTGCCGGTGGTGCGGCTTCGCGGATGGTGCGCGTGTACCGGATTCCGGGTGTGCGGGACCGACCGCGGTGCGGTCTTACGGCTGTACGACCTTGCGGCTGTGCTGTTCCGACCTGTACGGGTTGTGCGAGCGGAAACGCGGGTTACGCGGGTACGGAGTCGACCGGCGCGACCGCCGACGGGTTCGCGGCGGAACTCCGTGCCGTGGCGGCCGGCTTCCGCGCGGAATTCGACACGGCCAGCGGCGCCGACTGCCGTACGACCAACTCGGTTGGGAGAATGACCGGTTCGTCCGGCGCGGTCGTCCCTCCCAGATGCCCGAGCAGCATCAGCGCCGCCGTCTCCCCCATCCGCCGGGTGGGCTGGCGGACCGTCGTCAGGGGCGGTTCGGTGTGCTGGGCCATCGGGATGTCGTCGAACCCGACCACGGCGATGTCGTCCGGCACCGACCGCCCCGCCGCGCGCAGCGCCCTCAGCGCTCCCGCGGCGCTGATGTCGTTGTGCGCGAAGACTGAGTCGAACGGCGTCCCGGCGGTGAGGAGTTGTTCGACGGCCAGACGTCCCGACAGCTCCGTGAAGTCCCCCACCGCGACCAGGTCGGTCGGAAGGATCTCGCGGAAGCCGCCGAGCCGGTCGCGTACGCAGCCGAACTGCTCCGGCCCCGTGATGACCAGGGGTCTGCTGCGTCCGTCGGCGAGCAGATGGCGGGCGGCGGACGCACCTCCTTCGTGATTGGTGGTCACGACGGAGGGGAAGTCGTCGGGGTGACTGCCGCGATCGTCGATGAGCACGACCGGCAGACCCTTGTGGCTGAGGGCGATGATCTTGTCGAGCGTGTTCTCGGGCTCGACGACGAGCAGTCCGTCGAAGGCCCGCGCGGAGACCTGGGTGGTGAAGCGCTCGACCGAGTCCGCGCCGCGGTTGAAGGTAAAGAGCAGCAGGCCGTAGCCGGCGGCCTCCACCGTGTCGACGACGCCCTGCAGGACTTCGCCCATCCACGGCCACGTCAGCGAGGGCACCAGCATCCCGACCGTACGGCTGCTGCCACGGGCCAGTCCGACGGCGCCCGAGCTGGGCACGTATCCAAGAGATGCGATTACTTCACGGACTCGGGCGGCCGTTCCGCCGTCGACCTCACCCTTGGTGTTGATGACCCGGGACACGGTCGTCTTGCTGACACCGGCCGCGCGGGCGACGTCCGCAATGGTGACACGCATCGAAGAGCCCCGAATCGTTGGATGAAACCGGTTCCGGTACCGGTTCCGGAACCGGTTCCAATTCGAGCGGTGAGTTAACCGGTCCAGACCAACGTCGTCAAGACTTCACACCGAAATTACTCGGGAGGTAACTCCTGGGGACCTGGAGGGGGTTATGCGTTCAGGTTCTGAATGTTCAATCCCTTGACTGGAGTTCACATCGGAGTTCACGCTCGCCTCACGATCCATGGAAGACCCCCCACCCCTCTGCCAAGAAGGGCAGCTCCCCATGATCAGACCGAGTGGCACCGGACGGCGGCTGACGAGGATGCTTCTCGTCGGCGTGCTGACGACCGCGGGCCTCACCGTCGTCTCCGCCGGTACGGCGCAGGCCGCCGGCGAGCAGGTGAACATCTGGCTCACGACCACCAGCGACGGTGGCGGCCGCAATGTGACCCGAGGCCTCCAGCAGCAGACGCCCGTCAACTTCCAGCCGGGCAACGGCGGCAGCGGCACGAACGTCACCGTGAACGAGAACACCAAGTACCAGACCTTCACCGGCGGCGGCGCCTCGTTCACCGACACGGCCGCCTGGCTGATGAAGGGCAGCGGAGCGCTCTCCCAGGCCACCCGCGACGACACGATGCGCAAGCTCTTCTCGCCGGCCGACGGCATCGGGCTCTCATTCATCCGCAACCCGCTGGGCGGCTCCGACCTCGCGCGGTTCGGCTACACCTTCGACGACATGCCGGCCGGCCAGACCGACCCCGACCTGTCGGAATTCTCGATCGCACATGATCTCCAGGACGTGCTGCCGCTGACGAAGCAGGCGAAGCAGCTCAACCCGGCGCTGACGACGATGGCGTCGCCCTGGACCGCCCCGGCCTGGATGAAGGACAACGGCCAGCTCAACGGCGGGTGGCTGAAGGCGGAGAACTACGGCGTCTACGCCGACTACTTCGTCAAGTACCTTCAGGCGTACCGCGACCAGGGCCTGCCGATCGACTACATCTCGGCGCAGAACGAGCCGACCTGCTGCTCCTCGTACCCGTCGATGAGCTGGAACGCCTCGGGGCTCGCGTACTTCACCAAGTCCGAGCTGCTGCCGAGTCTGCAGGCGGCCGGCCTGCCCACCAAGGTGATGGCGCACGACTGGAACTGGGACACGTACGACGCGTACGCGGCGGCCACCGTGAACGACGCGGCGATCCGCGACCACCCCAACTTCGGCGGCATCGCCTGGCACGGCTACGGCGGCGACGTCAACAAGCAGACGCAGGTGCACAACCAGTACCCCCAGCTGGACGCCTTCCAGACCGAGCACTCCGGCGGCACCTGGATCGGCAATCAGCAGACCGAGGACATGTCCAACATCATCAACTACACCCGCAACTGGGCGAAGTCGGTGACCAAGTGGTCCCTGGCGGTGGACCAGAACCGCGGTCCGCACAACGGCGGTTGCGGCACCTGCGACGGGCTGATCACCGTCAACAACGGCGGCGCGCAGCACGGTCAGGTGAAGTACAACATCGAGTACTACACGATGGGGCACCTCACCAAGTTCGTGACGCCGGGCGCGCACCGTATCGAGTCCAGCGCCAGCACGTCCGTGCCCAACGTGGCCTGGCAGAACCCGAACGGCTCCAAGGCGCTGATCGCGTACAACGAGGGGTCGCAGGCGCGGGAGATACGGGTCAACTGGGGCGGCCAGAACTTCGGTTACTCACTGCCCGGCAAGACGTCGGCGACCTTCACCTGGGCCGGCGGCCAGTCGGGCGGCGGTGGCGGCACCGCCGGCACCCTGACCGGTCTCGGCGGCAAGTGCCTCGACGTGGCCGGCGGGAGCGGCGCCAACGGAACGGCCGTCCAGCTCTGGGACTGCAACGGCTCCGCGGCGCAGCGCTGGACGATCGGCGGCGACGGGTCGGTGCGTACGCTCGGCAAGTGCCTGGACGTCGCGGCGGCGTCGACCGCCAACGGAGCAAAGGTGCAGTTGTACGACTGCAACGGCTCCGGGGCACAGCAGTGGAGATACGAGTCCGGCAGCGGTGACCTGGTGAACGCTCCGGCCGACAAGTGCCTCGACATCACCGGCAATTCGTCGGCGAACGGGGCGGCGGCGCAGCTGTGGAGCTGCACCGGGGCGGCCAACCAGAAGTGGCGGCTCCAGGCCCAGACGTAGTACGCGGGTTCGTGGTCGGTGGTCCGCGGGCGGGGGATCACCGACCACGCGTACGGGGTGTCGGTGACCGGGCGGTCACGGGCACCCCGTACGTACGTTTGTCTGTGCCGCTCCCCCGGCGCTACTCGGCGGGCTCGACCCCGGCCCGCAGCAGCCCGTAGGTGTACGCGTCCTCCAGGGCCTGCCACGACGCGGCGATCACGTTCTCGCCGACGCCCACCGTCGACCACTCCGCCGTCCCGTCCCCCGTGGTGATCAGCACGCGCGTCGTGGACTCCGTGCCGTGCTTGCCCTCCAGGATGCGCACCTTGTAGTCCACCAGCTCCAGCTTGGCGAGCTGCGGGTAGATGCGCTCCAGGCCGACCCGCATGGCCCGGTCCAGCGCGTTGACCGGCCCGTTGCCCTCGGCGGTGGCGACGATGCGCTCGCCCTTGGCCCACAGCTTCACCGTCGCCTCGTTGGCGTGCGAGCCATCGGGGCGGTCCTCGACGATCGCGCGCCACGACTCCGTACGGAAGTAGGTGCGTGCCCTGCCCTCGGCCTCCTCGCGCAGCAGCAGCTCGAAGGAGGCGTCGGCCGCCTCGTACGTGTAGCCCTTGAGCTCGCGCTCCTTGACCCGGCCGACGACGCGGCCGACCAGATCGCGGTCGTCGCCGAGGTCGATGCCCAGTTCCTTGCCCTTGAGCTCGATCGAGGCACGCCCGGCCATGTCGGAGACGAGCATCCGCATGGTGTTGCCGACCCGCGTGGGGTCGATGTGCTGGTAGAGGTCGGGGTCGACCTTGATCGCGGAGGCGTGCAGCCCGGCCTTGTGCGCGAAGGCGGAGACGCCGACGTACGGCTGGTGGGTGGAGGGCGTCAGATTGACGACCTCGGCGATGGCGTGCGAGATCCTGGTCATCTCCGACAGCGCGCCCGGAGGCAGGACGCTCTTGCCGTACTTGAGCTCCAGCGCGGCGACGACGGGGAAGAGGTTCGCGTTGCCGACGCGCTCGCCGTAACCGTTGGCGGTGCACTGCACGTGCGTGGCGCCCGCGTCGACGGCGGCGAGGGTGTTGGCGACGGCGCAGCCCGTGTCGTCCTGGGCGTGGATGCCGAGCCGGGCGCCGGTGTCGGCGAGCACCGTGGCGACCACTGCCTGGATCTGGGCGGGCAGCATGCCGCCGTTGGTGTCACAGAGGATGACGACGTCGGCGCCGGCCTCGGCGGCGGCGCGGACGACGGCCTTGGCGTACTCGGGGTTGGCGCGGTAGCCGTCGAAGAAGTGCTCACAGTCGACGAAGACGCGCCTGCCCTGTTCGCGCAGGTGGGAGACGGTGTCGGCGACCATCGCCAGATTCTCTTCGAGCGTCGTACGGAGCGCGAGCTCGACATGCCGGTCGTGCGACTTGGCGACGAGCGTGATCACCGGGGCGCCGGAGTCGAGCAGCGCCCTGACCTGCGGGTCGTCGGCGGCGGCGGCGCCGGGGCGGCGCGTGGAGCCGAACGCGACGAGCTTGGCGTGCTTGAAGTCGATCTCGCTCTGGGCGCGGGCGAAGAACTCGGTGTCGCGCGGGTTGGCGCCCGGCCAGCCGCCCTCGACGAACCCCACCCCGAAGTCGTCCAGGTGCCGCGCGATGGTCAGCTTGTCGGCGACGGTCAGATTGATGCCTTCGCGCTGGGCTCCGTCGCGCAGCGTGGTGTCGAACACATGGAAACTGTCGTCGGTGACCGTTGATTCTGTGGTCATGACTCTGTGGCTCCTGTCGAGTGTGGAACGTGGAGTGTGGGAGGGGTCTGGCTCCACTGCCACCGTCTTCGCGTGCGTCCCGTTTCGGCCGGGGTGGGGCCGGAAAACGAAAAAACCCCTCGCGGGTGCGAGAGGTCTGCGCGCGGGTCTGGGGCACGATGCCCGCTCCGTACGTGGTGGTACGTAGCGGTCACTGCGGACCGGCGCGCCTGCTGCCGATAATCATGGCGAACGAGAACACCACAGCAGTCTGGCACGTCCGCGCCCCGGTGGAAGCCCCGTCTCACGATGCGGGCGGTGCTCAGGGGACACCGGGTGCGGGCGATCCGGGCACTTCGGTTGCCGCGCCCCCCGGGGGGGCATCTCCGGGATCCCTGCTCAGAGCAGCGCGTCCTCGATGAACTCGTGAACATGTCGCAGGACTTGGGCCCTGCCGGTGCCCGGTATGCCGACCACCACATGGACGCAGAAACCGTCGAGCAGCGCGCGCAGACGGGTGGCGAACCGGTCCGGGTCGACGGCCCGCAGCTCACCGCGCGAGATCCCCTCGGCGAGCAGCGCCACCAGGTCCCGGTGCCAGGCCCGTTCGATCGCCGCCTGCCGGTCACGCACCTCGTCGGCGGCGCCCTGCGAGCGGTTCCAGACCTCCAGCCACAGCGTCCAGTGCGGATCGCGGTGGCCGTCGGGGACGTACAGGTCGACATAGGCGTCCAGCCGCTCCCGTACCGCCACCTGCCGGGACAGCAGCCCCCGCCGCTCCGCGCCGCGCCGCGACTCGCTCCACTCCAGGGTCTGGAGCAGCAGCTCGTCCTTCGTACGGAAGTAGTAGAGGAGATGCCCGCTGCTCATCCCTACATCGCGTCCGAGCCCCGCCATGGTCAGCCCGTCGAGCCCGCGCCGGGCGATGGTGTCCATGGCGGCGGCGAGCACGGCCTCACGGGGCGGGGCCGCGTTGCGGCGGCGTGCGGTGGGTGTCACCCGTACGTTGTACCTGATGCGCGCACACGGTGTTGCCGTCGGGTCACACACCGAATGCCGCCGTCGCTTGTGGCCACCGGCCTCGACCGCCCGATCAGACACGGAGATCAGGCACGGAGATCAGGCGCGCGGATCACCCC
The DNA here is from genome assembly GCF_014646115.1 of Streptomyces camponoticapitis. Classification (GTDB taxonomy): domain Bacteria; phylum Actinomycetota; class Actinomycetes; order Streptomycetales; family Streptomycetaceae; genus Streptomyces; species Streptomyces camponoticapitis. Next base: position 212,653 of record NZ_BMMV01000001.1, read on the forward strand.
GGCCAACTCCCGCCCCGTCTCCTCCAGTCGCGGGACATCTCTTCACGAGGAGATGTCCCGCGACCGTGTCGCCCGCCCGCGTCCGCGACGGTGCGTCAGGACACGTGGTGCATCCACCCGTGGATGTCCTCCGCGCGGCCCGTCTGGATGTCCAGCAGCGCCTCGCGCAGTTTCCCGGTGACCTCGCCTGTCCGGCCGTCCGAGTGCGTCCACTCACCGCTCGCCGACCTGACGACGCCGACCGGCGTGATGACTGCCGCCGTGCCGCACGCGAAGACCTCGGTGAGGGTGCCGTTCTCGGTGTCGCGGCGCCACTCCTCGGTGGAGATACGGCGCTCCTCGGACGAGTAGCCGAGATCCTTCGCCATCTTCAGCAGCGAGTCACGGGTGATGCCGGCCAGCAGCGAGCCCGAGAGCTCGGGAGTGACGATCTTGTCCCCGTATACGAAGTACAGATTCATCCCGCCCATCTCCTCGACCCAGCGGTGCTCCAGCGCGTCCAGCCAGACGACCTGGTCGCAGCCCTCCGCCGCCGCCTCGGCCTGCGCGAGCAGCGAGGCCGCGTAGTTGCCGCCGGTCTTGGCGAAGCCCATGCCGCCGGGGACGGCACGCACATAGTTCTCGGAGAGCCAGACCGAGACGGGCTTCACACCGCTCGGGAAGTAGGCGCCGGCGGGGGAGGCGATGACCAGGAACAGATACTCGTTGGACGGCTTCACACCGAGGCCCACCTCGGTCGCGATCATGAACGGCCGCAGATAGAGCGACGCCTCCCCGCCGTGCGGCGGCACCCACGCCTGGTCCTGCCGCACCAGCGCGTCGCACGCCTCGATGAACGTCTTGGCCGGCAGCTCGGGCATCGCCAGCCGGCGTGCCGAGACCTGGAAGCGCAGGGCGTTGGTCTCGGGCCGGAAGGTGGCGACGCGGCCGTCGGGACGGCGGTACGCCTTCAGCCCCTCGAAGATCTCCTGCGCGTAGTGCAGCGTCATGTTGGCCGGGTCGAGCGAGAGCGGCCCGTACGGCACCAGCTCCGCGTCGTGCCAGCCCCGGCCCTCCGTCCACCTGATGGTCACCATGTTGTCGGTGAAGTAGCGGCCGAAGCCGGGAGCGGCCAGGATCGCCTCGCGCTGCGCGTCGGACAACGGATTCGACGAGGGCTTGAGCGCCAGGGTGGGCAACGACGTCGTGGGCGTGGTCATGAGTTCTTGTCCTTCACCGGTTGTGTATGACGGACCGCGCTCACGCCGCTACAGGTACTAGGACGTCCGAGCTTTCCCTCATGCTACGGCCCACCGCCATTGTGGCGCGTGGCTGAGCCGGGGCATGGAACGGGGTGAATGCGGCCCTACGGATGATGGTGACACCCGGTGGCCGCAAAGCACAGCCGCCGAGTGCTGTGACCCGGCGGCTGTGAAGTCGTCGTCGGGTCAGCCCGCTACTCGTACGACGAGCGCGTCACCGATCTCGTCGGTCGTACGGGGCGCACTGCCGCGCTCCGCGAGGTCGGCCGCGACGGCCTCCTCGATACGGGCGGCCTCGGCGTCGAAGCGGAGGTGCCGCAGCAGCAGTGCGACCGAGAGGATGGTGGCCGTGGGGTCGGCCTTCCCCTGGCCCGCGATGTCCGGCGCCGAGCCGTGGACGGGCTCGAACATGGACGGGAACGCCCGGTCGGGGTTGATGTTCGCGGAGGCCGCCAGGCCGATGCCGCCGGTCACGGCAGCGGCGAGGTCGGTGAGGATGTCACCGAAGAGGTTGTCGGTGACGATCACGTCGAAGCGCTCGGGCTGGGTGACGAAGAAGATCGTCGCGGCGTCGACGTGCAGATAGTCGGTGGAGACGTCGGGGTACTCCTGGCCGACCCGGTCGAAGATCCTCTTCCAGAGGTGGCCCGCGTAGACGAGGACGTTGTTCTTGTGGACAAGCGTCAGCTTCTTGCGGGGGCGGGAGTTGGCGCGCTCGTACGCGTCGCGCACGACCCGCTCCACGCCGTACGCCGTATTGAGGCTGACCTCGGTGGCCACCTCGGCGGGCGTACCGGTGCGCAGGGAGCCACCGTTGCCCGTGTACGGGCCCTCGGTGCCTTCACGTACGACGACGAAGTCGATGTCCGGGCGGCCGGACAGCGGTGTGGCCTGGTTCGGGAAGAGCTTCGACGGCCGCAGGTTCACGTAGTGGTCGAAGGCGAACCGCAGCTTCAGCAGCAGCCCCCGCTCCAGGACCCCGGACGGCACGGAGGGGTCGCCGATGGCACCGAGGAGGATCGCGTCGTGCGTCCTGAGCGCGGCGAGCTCCGTGTCCGGGAGGGTCTCCCCGGTACGGTGCCAGCGCCGGGCACCGAGGTCGTACTCCTTGGTCTCCAGCTTCACATCCTGAGGGAGTACGGAGCCGAGGACCTTCAGTCCCTGGGCCACGACCTCCTGGCCGATGCCGTCACCGGGGATCACTGCGAGATTGATGCTGCGAGACATGACGGGCACCTTACTGCGCGTCCCAGTGCCTGACACGCGTGGTCCATTATTCGGACAGGGCGTGTTTCACGCGGGGCGTTCGCGCGGGTAAGGCGCCGACTGGTCTCGCGGGTCCGGCGCCGGCCGGTCCTGGCGGGCACGGCGCCGGTGACGGGGTCCGCTCCGGCTCAGTGCCCGGTGGAGCCGCCGTTGTCCCGGCGGTCGAGGGCGCGCTGGAGGGCCGCTGCGGCGTTCTTGCGGTCCGACTCGGTGCCGCGGGCGTGGTGACGGACGCGGCGGGCTGTCGTCTCGGCCATGGTGATCGACTCCTTGAAACAGCTGAGGCATACGGATTGGGGGGGCCGTACGGGGCATCTGCCAGGCGCCGGATGGGCGGGGAGCTCGCGCCGCAGGGGTTGCCTGCGTGAGGGCGATCGCTCACGTCCGCCGTTCGCTGGATCAAGCGAGTGGTTCGGCTCCTACAAAGCTAAGGGAGCTGAGCCGTTCTGTCTCCACAGTTAGTCGGACTTCCTACTATCTGAGACGGCAGCCTTGATCCGGCATAGCGATCTAGGTTGGATTCCTACCTAGGTGGTGGAATAAGGCCATGGCAGCGGACCGCAGATCAAGCTGGCTCAAGGGGGTCCTCGACCTCCTCGTCCTGTCCTGTCTCACGGGCGGGGAGAGCTACGGATACGAGATCTCCAAGGCCCTCGCCGGCGCCGGCGTCGGCGACATCAAGGGCGGCACGCTCTATCCGGTGCTCAACCGGCTCGAAGAGGCCGGACTGGTCGTCGGGGAGTTCCGCGCCGCCGAACGCGGCCCCGGGAGGCGGTACTACCGGCTGACGGACGAGGGCCGGCGCCGGCTCGCCACCGAGAGCGGGAACTGGCTGGAGTTCCACACCACCGTGCGGAACATACTGCGCACCGAGGAGGCGTCATGACCGACCCGGAACCGTCCACCGCCGGGCGCGGCTGACGGCGACCAGGGCTGGGAGGTCGAACGGCTGGACGGCCTCGGCCGCTTCGTGTGCCGCCGCCCCGTGGGCGCGGCATTGCGCTGGGAGTACCGGCGCGAGGTGCCCGTGGGCCGCGAACGCGACGCGGTGGAGACGGAGCTCGCGCCGGACGGCTGGGAGCCGTGCGGGCAGTGGACGTACCACCTGTACGGCTCCGGGGCCGTCGGGTCCAATGCCGCCCCGCTCATCCCCGTGCTCGTCGCCGGGGGGATCGCGGGCTGGGCCGGTGTCCGGAAGGACCTGCTCGACGGTACGGAGGACGAGGCGAAGGGCGGGACGAACGGCGGGGCGGAGGCACGGCGCGGCGGTGGGTGAGGCGGTGCGCGGGTCCGCCGTCTACAGCACGTCCCCGTCGCGCCAGTCGAAGATCAACGCGTCGTCGGAGGAAGGGAGTTCACGATCGGGCACCGGCCAGAGAAAGGTCGCCCCCTCCTCCTCCGGCAGCCGCACGACCCCGTCCGGGCTCAGCACCTCGACGCGGCCCTCCCACTGATGCCAGCCACGTGACCGGTAGAGCCTGGAGCCTGTCTCGGACGCGGAGAGCGCGCCGACGTCGTACGCCCGGTCGACGACCCGCTCCAGCACCTCCAGGACCCGCCCGCCGAGCCCGTCCCTGCGCCGGTCGGGACGGACGGCGACCGCCTCCACGTAACCCACCCGGTAGGACCGGCCCGCGTGCGTCAGCCGGCGCTGGATCACGCTGCCGTGCGCGACGAGCGCGCCCGCCCCGTCCCGTACGAGGACATGGACGCCGCCGAGCCCGTGCGTCCAGTCCTCCTCACTGAAACTCCCGTCGAAGGCGTCGTCCAGGAGGGCGCGGATCTCGCCGAGGGTCGCCGGATCGAGCTCGAAGGTGTGCGCGGTGCGCAGCGGGTCTGACATGCGTCTCACTCTTTCAGGCCAGGGGCCCGCGCATGTACTCAGTGCTCGGTTGAGTAGTTGCTCCATGTCGAAAAAGCCCTTTCTGCCGCGACAGTTGGCCACATGAACGGCCTTTACGCACTCAAGCCCTGGTACGCGTCCCGGCTCTCCGGAGTCCGGGCCGCCCTCGTCCGTCGTGAGGTGTCGCCCGACACGCTCACGGCGGCGGGTGTCGTCAGCGCGGCCGGTGCGGGCGCCGCCGTGGCCTGGCTGCCCGCCGGACCGCTCGCCGCGCTCCCCGTCGCCGTCCTCCTCGCCGCCCGCCTGGCCTTCGCCAATCTCGACGGGGCGCTGGCACGGGACACCGGCCGGACGACCCGGCGCGGCGCCGTGCTCAACGAACTCGGCGACCGCGCCGCCGACTTGGTCGTCCTTGCCGGCTTCACCGTGCTCGCGCCGCTGTGGCTGGTCGCGGTGGCGGCGCTGGCGGCGACGCTCCCGTCCTGGGTGTCCCTCGCGGGTACGGCGGCGGGCGCGCCGCGCCGTAACGGCGGCCCCGTCGGCAAGACCGAACGCTGCCTGCTCGTCGTCATCGCCGCCGCGACCGGCTGGGCGGTGCCGGTGCTCGTCGTGATCGCGGCGGGCTCGGCGCTCACCGCCGTCGTCCGCTTCGGCTGGGTCTGGAGGAAGCTCGCATGAGCGGCGTCCTGATCGCGGGCGAGGCCGTGGGGCGCGCGGTCCCCCTCGTCGCCGGCGCCCTCGGGGCGAGCGGGATCGCGCTGGCGGCGCTGCCCGCGCGTCTGGCGATGCGGGCGGAGCTGCGTAAACGGTGGCGGACGTGGGCGATCGCCGCGCCTGTCTTCCTCGGGTCGCTGTTCCTGGGAGCCGGGGGCGCGTTCGCGCTGGCGGCGGCGCTCGGGGTGACGGCGGTGAGCGAGTACGTACGGATGGCGGGGCTCCCGCGCGCGGAGCACGCCGTGCTGGCCCTGGCCGCCGTCGTACTCCCGGCGCTCGCGTGGCTGGTGCCCGGGGCGGTCGATCTCCGGGTGGTGGCCCTCCTGTTGGTGGCGGCGGCACTGCCGGCGCTGCTGGCCGGGGACCATGAACGGGGCTTCACCCGCTCCGCGCGCACCGTCTTCGCCCTGCTGTGGATTCCCCTTCCGCTCACCGGACTTGTGGTCCTTCAGGACACGGCGGTCGCGGTCGGGCTGGCGGTCGCGCTGGGCGACGTCGGGGCGTGGTGCGGCGGTACGGCGCTGGGGCGACGCGGCCCGCTCGCCCGGCCGTTGTCACCCCTCTCCCCCAGCAAGACGTGGGCGGGGGTGCTGGGCGCCGCGGGGGCGACCGGCCTCGCCCTGGCCGCCGTAGGCGCCTTCACCCCGCTTCTGTGGGCGGCGGTGCTGATCGGCTGCGTGCTCGGCGACCTGCTCGAATCCATGGTCAAGCGGGAGGTGGGCGTGAAGGACGCGGGCAGTTGGCTGCCGGGCTTCGGCGGGCTGCTCGACCGGATCGACTCCCTGCTGCTGGCTCTCCTGCTCGCGATGGTGGTGACGGCATGACCGCACGGATCTCTGCCCGTGGAGCGGCGCGGTCGGCGCCGCGACGGCTGCGGGGGCGCACGAAGCGCGTCGCCGGACACCGGCGGGGGCGTACGGGGGTGGGCGCGGGCCCGGTAGCTGTCGCGTTCGCGGCCGGCCGGCCCGGGGAGCTCCGCGAGCGCGGGACGGGCGGGCGGCTTCGCGCTGCCGGGGTGCCGGGCGGGCGGGGGCGGCGCACCGTCTCCGGCGGGCGCGGCGGCCCCGGTCCCGCGCCGACGACGCCCGCCGTCTCGCCCTCCCGGCTCGGGGCGGTGCTGCGGCGCGCCCTCTGGTGGGTCGTGCTCACCGTCACCGGCGGTGTGCGGCGGCAGGGCCAACTGCCGCCCCGTGGGTGCGTGGTTGTGGCCAACCACTCCTCGCACGCGGACACCGCCGCGCTGCTGGCGGCGCTCGACGCCCGGCACCGTCCCGCGATCGGTGCGGCGGCCGACTACTGGTTCGCCTCCCCGTGGCGACGCCGCGTCTGCCGCGTGCTCGCCGCCGGGTTCCCCGTACGGCGCACCGGCGGCGGCATGGACGACTTGCTGTCCATGACGGACGGGCTGCGGGCCGGACGCGCGGTCGTCCTCTTCCCCGAGGGCACGCGCGGGGCGGACGGCGCCGTCGGCGCCTTCCACCGTGGTGCCCTGGTACTCGCCGAGCGCGCGGGCGTCCCCGTCGTACCAGTGGGGATCGGCGGCACGGACCGGCTGCTGCCCAAGCACGGGCGGCTGCGTTCGTCGCTGGTGCGGGTACGGATCGGTGAGCCGCTGCCGCCGTCGGCGACGCCGGAGGACGCGCGGGCGGCGGTCGCGGCGCTGCACGCCCGTACGGGTTCGGAGCCGTTGCCCGACTCCCCCGTACGGCGCCGGGTCGCGGCCGTGGCCGCGTCCCGCCTGGGGCTCCTGGTCGCCTTCGCCTGGGCCTGCGCGGAGGCGCTGAGCTGGCCGCTGATGCCCGAACTGCTGCTGGGTGTCGTGTGCGTCGCCGTCCCACGCGCCGCGCCGCGGCTCTCCTTCGCCGCGCTCGCGGGAAGTCTGGCCGGCGGGCTGCTCGCGCTCCAACTCGCGAACACGGGGCTCCAGTTGCCCGCACCGCTGACGACGGACCGGATGCGGGCGGAGGTACGCGACGAGCTGGCGGTCGAGTCGGCCGACGCCGTGCGCCATCAGCCGTGGAACGGCATCCCGTTCAAGGTGTACGCCGCCGAGGCGGGCCGCGCCGGCGTACCGGCGGCCGACTGGCTCGCGCAGTCCGCGCAGGCGCGCGGCTCGCGGACGCTGACGGTGGGCGCCGCCTTCGCCGCTCTCGGTCTCCTGCTGCGCCGCTTCCGCCGTCACTACGGCGCGTACGTGGTCCTGCTCGGTGTCGGCTTCACCGCCGGACTGTCACTGATCGTGGCGGGCTGGAGCTGAGCGCGGGCCCGCCCCGTTTCCGCGTCCGGCCCGGGGGCACCCGACTGACGATGGGGAGGGTGCCACATGAACGTACAGGCGATGTCACTCAGAGGTCGTAGCAAGGGCCGCCAGGCCGCGAACAGTTCGGCCATGGACGCCGCGGCGCGCTGGGGCTTCGTGGCGCGCGGCGTGATCTATCTGCTGATCGGGCTGCTGGCGCTCCAGATCGCCTTCGGCGGTGGCGGCAAGCAGGCGGACCGCGGTGGCGCGCTGGCCGAGATCGGCGAGAAGCCGATGGGCTCCTTCGTCCTGTGGGCACTGGGCATCGGTCTCGTCGGTATGTCCCTGTGGCGGCTGTCCGAGGCGCTGTTCGGCGCCTCTGGGCCCGACGGCCACAAGGCGAGCAAGCGGCTGTTGTCCGCGGCGCGTTTCGTGTTCTACGGCTTCGTGGCCTACTCCGTGCTGAGCTTCGCCGCCGGCGACAAGGGCGGCTCGTCGGGCGACCAGCAGTCTCAGGACGTCACGGCCAAGGCGCTGGAGCTGCCCGCCGGCCAGTGGCTGGTCGGCGCCGCGGGCATCGGCATCCTGGGCGCCGGTCTGTGGATCGGGGTGCGCGCCGCGAAGCGGTCGTATCACAAGCATCTGAAGCTCGGGCAGATGTCCCACAGGGCGAGGCAGTTCATGGACGTGACCGGGGTCGGCGGCGGACTGGCGCGCGGACTGCTGTTCGCGGCGATCGGCTGGTTCGTGGTCAAGGCGGCCGTCGACTACGAGCCCGACAAGGCGAAGGGCTTCGACGACACGCTGCGCTCCTTCACCGACACTCCCGCCGGCCCCTGGCTGCTGGCACTGGTCGCGCTGGGCCTCGTGCTCTTCGGCCTGTTCTCGTTCGGTATGGCGCGCTACCGCAAGGTCTGAGCCCGCGAGGTCTGAGCCCGCGACGTCCGGGCCACAAGGCCCACTGCCGCATGCCGCCGCCCCGCCTCCGTGAAGAGGCGGGGCGGCGGCATGATCACGCTGGGGAAAAGACACCGCCCCCGTACCGGGTTGGGGCCGGCACGAGGGCGGGGGTTGTGGGGACAGGGCTTAGGACTCAGCCCATGTGCGGGTAGCGGTAGTCCGTCGGCGACACGAGCGATTCCTTGATCGAACGCGTCAGGGTCCACCGCATGAGGTTCTGCGGGGCGCCCGCCTTGTCGTTGGTGCCGGAGGCACGGCCGCCGCCGAAGGGCTGCTGGCCGACCACGGCGCCGGTCGACTTGTCGTTGATGTAGAAGTTGCCCGCCGCGTAACGGAGCTTGGCCATCGCGTCGGCCGCCGCCGCGCGGTCACCGGCGATGACGGCGCCGGTCAGCGCGTACGCCGAGACCGACTCCATCTGCGCCAGCATGGCCTCGTACTCCGCGTCCTCGTAGACGTGGACGGCGAGAATGGGGCCGAAGTACTCCGTCGTGAAGACCTCGTTGGCCGGGTCGGTGCAGGCGATGACCGTGGGGCGGACGAAGTAGCCGACGGAGTCGTCGTACGTGCCACCGGCGACGATCGTGCACGTCGGGTCGGCGGCGGCGCGGTCGATCGCGGCCTTGTTCTTCGCGAAGGCCCGCTCGTCGATGACGGCGCCGATGAAGTTGGACAGGTCGGTGACGTCGCCCATGGCGATGGCGTCGACCTCCGCCGCGAACTCCTCCTTGAAGCCGTCGTTCCAGATCGAGGCCGGGACGTAGGCGCGCGAGGAAGCCGAGCACTTCTGGCCCTGGTACTCGAACGAGCCCCGGGTCAGCGCCGTCTTGAGGACGCCGCGGTCGGCGCTCGGGTGGGCGACGACGAAGTCCTTGCCGCCGGTCTCGCCGACGATGCGCGGGTAGGAGCGGTACTTCTCGATGTTGCCGCCGACGGTCTTCCACAGATGCTGGAAGGTCTTGGTGGAGCCCGTGAAGTGGATGCCAGCCAGCTCGGGGTGGTTGAGCGCCACGTCGGACACGGCAAGGCCGTCACCGGTCACGAGGTTGATGACGCCCTTGGGCAGCCCCGCCTCTTCGAGAAGGCTCATCAGCAGCACGGCGGCGTGCGTCTGTGTCGGCGACGGCTTCCATACGACGACGTTGCCCATCAGCGCGGGCGCGGTCGGCAGGTTTCCGGCGATCGCGGTGAAGTTGAACGGCGTGATCGCGTAGACGAAGCCTTCGAGCGGCCGGTGGTCGAGCCGGTTCCACACGCCGGTGGAGTTGGCCCGCGGCTGCTCGGCGAGGATGTCGCGCGCGTACGAGACGTTGAAGCGCCAGAAGTCGATCAGCTCGCACGGGGTGTCGATCTCCGCCTGCTGGATGGTCTTCGACTGGCCCAGCATGGTCGAGGCGGCCAGCGTCTCGCGCCAGGGGCCCGACAGCAGTTCGGCGGCGCGCAGGATGATCGCGGCGCGGTCGTCGAAGGCCATCGCGCGCCAGCCGGGGGCGGCGGCCAGCGCGGCGTCCACGGCGTCCTGCGCGTCCTGCTCGGTGGCGTTGCCGTACGTACCGAGGACGGCCTGGTGGTTGTGCGGCTGCACGACGTCGAAGCGCTCGCCGCCGCCCATCCGCTTCTCGCCGCCGATCGTCATCGGCAGGTCGACAGGGTGGTCGGCCAGCTCCTTGAGCCTGGCTTCGAGGCGGGCGCGCTCCGGGGAGCCGGGGGCGTAGCCGTGCACCGGCTCGTTGACCGGCGTGGGGACCTGGGTCACAGCGTCCATGAGGGCCGCATCTCCTTGATCAGTAGACGGTTTACGGTCGACGGTCGGGGCGGCGTCAGCCGCGGGTGGCGAGCGAACGCAGGAAGAACGCGAGGTTGGCGGGGCGCTCGGCCAGCCGGCGCATGAAGTAGCCGTACCAGTCGGTGCCGTACGCGATGTAGACGCGCATCCGGTGGCCTTCGGCCGCCAGGCGCCGCTGCTCTTCCTCACGGATGCCGTAGAGCATCTGGAACTCGTACGCGTCGAGCTTGCGTCCGGCCCGGACGGCGAGTTCCTGGGCGATCGCGATGAGGCGCGGGTCGTGAGAACCGACCATCGGGTAGCCGTCCCCCGCCATCAGGGTCTTGAGGCACCGCACGTACGCCTTGTCGACCTCGCCCTTGTCCTGGTGCGCGACCCGCGCGGGCTCCTTGTAGGCGCCTTTGACGAGCCGTACGCGCGCCCCCGAGGCGGCGAGAGTGCGGCAGTCGTCCTCCGTACGGAAGAGATACGACTGGACGACGGCGCCGGTCTCCGGGAAGCGCTCCCGCAGCGTCCGGTGGATGGCGAGCGTCGAGTCGACGGTGGTGTGATCCTCCATGTCCAGCGTAACGGTGGTGCCGATCTCGGTGGCGGCCTCGACGACGGTGGTGATGTTGCTGAGCGCCAGGTCGTGGCCGCCGCGCAGGGCCTGTCCGAAGGAGGAGAGCTTCACCGACATCTCCGCGCGGGCGCCGAGCCCCAGCGGGGCGAGCGCCTCGATCAGCTTCAGATAGGCGTCACGGGCGTGCAGCGCCGCGGACCGGTCCGTGATGTCCTCTCCGAGGACGTCCATCGTGACTTCGAGGCCGCTGTCGGCCATGTCCTGGATGACCGGCGTCGTACCGTCGACGGTCTCGCCGGCGATGAAGCGGTCCACCACGGGCCTGGTGACGGGCGCGGCCGAGACGACGCGCCGCATGAGGTCGCTGCGCGACGCGGCGAGAATCACGGGACCCAGCACAGGGCACCTCCACGGGGAGAAAGAGCAGGCCGTACGGGGCGCGAACGCCCGGCGACGGCACGGAGAACCACTGTGAAATCTAGGGACCGGTCCGATCCTCTGCCATCGACACCTGTCACGCATCCGTGGCCGGGATCTCAGACATATGTCTGAAAGCGGTGCGAGAATGTCCGGGTGAAGGACGATTACCAGGAGCTGGTCGACGAGATCTCGGCGCTGCTCGGCATGCCGCTGACGCTGGAGAACAGGGACTTCGGGCTGATCGCCTTCGGCGTGCACGACAGCGAGGACGAGGGCGTGATGGACCCCGTCAGGACGCGTTCGATCCTGACCCGGAAGTCCACCCCCGCGGTGCGCGCCTGGTTCGAGGGTTTCGGCATCACCCGCGCGACCGGCCCCGTCCGGATCCCCGCCGCACCGGACGCCGGGGTCTTCCGGGGGCGGATCTGTCTGCCCGTACGGCACCGGGGCACGGTGCTCGGTTACGTATGGCTGCTCGACGACACCGGCCAGGGCCCCACGGACGACCGATTGGCCGCGGCCATGGAGGTGACGGCGCGGATCGGGGCGCTGCTCGCCGAGGAGGTGAGGGCGGGCGCCGACCTGGCGCGTGAGTTCCGCGCCGTAGTGACGGCGGAGGGCGGCTGGCAGCGCGACATGGCGGTGGAGGCGCTGCGTACGGCGCTGGGGCCGGGAGCCGACGGTCCGCACATGGTGGTGTGCGTCGCGCCGTGGGCGGGCGCCGACCCGGCGGTGCGCGCCGTGCCCGGTACCGCGGCCCTGTGCACGGTGCCGGAGCTGTCCGTCCCGCCGGACAACGCCTCCCCGCGTCGCGGCGCCGAGGCGGTGCCCCGGGCGCTGGCCGTGCTGGTACGGCTCCGGTCGCCGGACGCCCTGGCCCCCGCGCTCGCGGCCACGGCCCAGCTGCGCGACGCCGCGGCTCCCGGCGCCACCGCCGGGGCCGCGACGCCGCGCCGCGGCCTGGCCGAACTGCCCGCCGCCTGGCACGAGGCGGTCTCGGCGGCCCACGCCTCGGCCGCGCAGCCGCGCTTCGGCCCCGTGGCGCAGTGGTCGGAGATCGGCCCGTTCCGGATGCTGACGTCGCTCCCCCCGGGCATCGACCCGGCGGTTCGCCCGCTGCTGACACCCGCGAACACGGAGCTCACGCACACGGCCGAGGTCTACCTCGACTGCGCGGGCCAGGCCGGCCGTACGGCCTCGAAGCTCGGCATTCACCGTCAGACCCTCTACTACCGGCTGTCGCGCGTCGAGAAGCTCACGGGCCTCGACCTGGCCGACGGCGAGGACCGGCTGCTGCTGCACATGGCGCTGAAATCCGCGCGGCTCAGGTCCTGTCCAGGTTCCGCGGTTTCGTGAGCGATTCCGCGTGACCCGCTGCCGTGGTGCTGCCGCTCCGGTGCCGTAGCACCGGTGTGTCCCGGGCAGGGACCTGCGTGCCCGGGGTCAGGGGGCCGCATCGTCCCCCCGAATGGGTCGGGGGATTCCGGGCCGGAATGCGTTTCCGGTCGGCTGTATCCGGCTGTTACGGTGACTGAGATTCTGATCGTTGGACGAGGAGACCAGACATGGTGGTGGACGACGACATCTCCGGGTGAGATGCCCGGACCGGTCGAGTCATGGCACGGCGCGTGATCACGCGGCCGCCGTGGCTCCGCTTGTCGTCCCCCTCCCATTCCCCTGTCTGCCTTTCGGAGCGGTGCCGTCGCGCCCGCTTCCGCCTTCGCGCAAGGTCATACGCATGTCCGACATCTCTGTCGTCTGCTCGAACCTGTCCTTCACCTGGCCCGACGACACCCCGGTCTTCGAGGACCTCTCCTTCACCGTCCCCACCGGCCGGACCGGCCTCGTCGCTCCCAACGGCACCGGCAAGAGCACTCTGCTCAAACTGATCGCCGGCGAGCTGCGCCCGGCCGCCGGGTCGGTGTCCGTCGCGGGCACCCTGGGTTATCTGCCACAGAGCCTGCCGCTGACCGGCGACCTCACCGTTGCCGAGGTCCTCGGCATCGCCGGGACCATCCGGGCCATCGACGCCGTCGAGTCCGGCGATGTCGACGAAAAGCACTTCACCACGATCGGCGACGACTGGGACATCGAGGAGCGCACCCGCGCCCAGCTTGACCGCCTCGGTCTGGACAATCTCACTCTGGACCGCGTCCTGAACACCCTCAGTGGCGGGCAGATCATCTCCCTCGGTCTCGCCGCCCAGCTACTGAAGCGGCCCGACGTCCTCCTCCTCGACGAGCCCACCAACAACCTCGACCTGGACGCCCGCACCAAGCTCTACGACACGCTGGAGGACTTCACCGGCTGCCTGCTCCTGGTCAGCCACGACCGTGCCCTACTGGACCGGATGAACCGTATCGCCGAACTCGACCGCGGCGAACTGCGCCTCTACGGCGGTAACTTCACCGCCTACGAGCAGGCGGTGGAGGCCGAGCAGGAGGTCGCGGAGAAGAACGTCCGCAGCGCCGAACAGGAACTCAAGCGCGAGAAGCGGGAGCTGCAGCAGGCCAGGGAACGTGCCGACCGCAGGCAGAGCAACGCCGCCCGCAACCTGAAGGACGCCGGCCTGCCGCGCATCTTCGCCGGAAACATGAAGCGCGGCGCCCAGGAATCGGCCGGCAAGGCCGGGCAGATGCACGCCTCCCGGGTGAGCGAGGCCAAGGCCAAGCTGGACGAGGCCGGGCGGGCTGTGCGCTCCGAGCAGCGGATCTCCCTGGACCTGCCGGACACCCACGTACCCACGGGCCGCAACCTCTTCCTCGGTGAACAGCTCCGCGTCAGCCTCGGCGGCAAGGAGATCTTCACCGAGCCCGGCGTGAACCTCTCTGTCCGCGGCCCCGAACGCATCGCGCTGACCGGCCCCAACGGTGCTGGCAAGAGCACCCTGTTGCGGCTGCTCATCGGCGAACTAGCGCCACACGCGGGCGAGATCACCCGGGCCGACGGCCGCATCGCCTACCTCTCGCAGCGCCTCGACCTGCTCGACCCTGACCGCACCGTCGCCGAGCACTTCGCCGACTTTGCCCCGCAGCGGTCCGAGGCCGAACGGATGAACCTGCTCGCCCGCTTCCTCTTCCGTGGTCAGCGCGCCCACCTGCCCGTCGGCGTGCTTTCCGGTGGCGAGCGGCTGCGCGCCATCCTGGCCTGCATCCTGTGCGCGGAACCGGCCCCGCACTTGCTACTCCTGGACGAGCCGACCAACAATCTCGACCTGGTCAGCGTCGGCCAGCTCGAAGGCGCGCTCAACTCCTACCAAGGGGCTTTCATCGTGGTCAGCCACGACGCACGCTTTCTTCGCGAGATCGGTGTGAACCGCTGGCTGCGGCTGGACGGCGGACAACTCACGGAAGTCGCCGCCCCCGCAGCCTGAGCACCCCGTCCTCCGCCCTTCCTTGCGGTCCCGCGCCAAAAACCCGGCACGGGGCCGCAATTCCGCGGCACCCCGATCCCCCGGACGGCACACATGAGCCACTCCACCCCACCGCCCCTGATCGCCCACGACCTCGTCCGCATCCGCGACGGCCGACGGGTCCTCGACGGCGTCTCCCTGACCGCCTCCCCCGGCCGCCGTATCGGCTTGATCGGGGAGAACGGCACCGGCAAGACAACCCTGCTGCGACTGCTGGCCGGCACGGACCAGCCCGACTCCGGCACCGTCAACCGCCCGCCCGACGTGGGCTTTCTCCAGCAGGAGATGCCCTTCGCGACTGAGGCGACCGTCGCCGATGTCCTCGACGAAGCCCTGCGCGAAACACGCGACATCCTCGCCGACCTGGAACGCCTCACCGTCCTGCTCAGCCGTACGGCCGAGGACGACCCTGGCCATCCCGCCCTGCTCGACGCCTACGGCACCCGCCTTCAGCAGGCCCAGGACCGCGAGGCATGGGACGCCGACCGTCGTGCCGCCCTCGTCCTGGACGGCCTGGGCCTCGGCGGCTTCGGCCGCGACCGCCGCCTTGACTCGCTGTCCGGAGGACAGCGCGGCCGCCTGGCCCTGGCCGCCCTGCTGATCCGGCGGCCTACCGCCCTTCTCCTGGACGAGCCCACCAACCACCTCGACGACGATGCCTCCGCCTTCGTCGAACAACAGGTGCGCGACCTGCCCGGCGTCACCGTCCTGGCCAGCCACGACCGCGCCTTCTTGGACGCTGTCTGCACCGACCTGATCGACCTCGACCCCGCCGTCGACGGCCCGGTCCGCCACGGCGGGAACTACACCTCCTACCTGGCCGAGAAGCGCCGTGAGCGCGAGAGTTGGGAGCGACGCTGGACGGAAGAACAGCAGGAGTTGACACTGCTGCGGGAAAAGGCCCAGGTCACCGCCCACCGCCTGGCCCCCGACCGGGGACCGCACGACAACGAGAAAATGGGCTACGGCCACCGCGCGGGCCGGGTGCAGAGCCAGATCTCCCGTCGGGTTCGCCACGCCGCCCGCCAGCTGCACGAGCTGGAAGCAGCCCAGCTCGCCGAACCGCCGCAGCCACTGCGGTTCGCCGGCCCGTACCTCGCCGCGTCCGCTGCGGCGCAGACGGACGAACCGCTTCTCGCCCTGAAGAAGGTGGGCGTTCCCGGGCGGCTGGCAAAGGTGGACCTGCGGGTCGACGCCGTCGACCGGTTGCTGCTCACCGGCGGAAACGGCACCGGGAAATCAACGCTGCTGGCCGTTCTCGCCGGACGGCTTCCCGCAGAGGGTGCCGTCCACAGACGCCCCGGCCTGGCCATCGGGCTCCTCGCCCAGGACACCGTCTTCGACCGCCCCGAGCTCACCGTCCGCGACACCTACAGCCAATCCCTGGGCGCCGAGCGAGCGGAAGTGGTGCCGCTGCTCTCACTCGGTCTGCTTCATGAGGCGGACCTCGGTAGACCCATTGGCCATCTCTCCGTCGGCCAACGCCGCAGGCTCGCCCTCGCGCTGCTGGTGGCCCGGCCCCCACAGCTGCTTCTCCTCGACGAGCCGACCAACCACCTCTCCCCGAGCCTGTGCGACGAGTTGGAGGACGCCCTCGGCACCGGCCCTGGAGCCATCGTCCTGGCCAGCCACGACCGCTGGCTCCGCCGACGCTGGCAGGGACGGGAGCTCCGGCTCGGCTCCCGGGCCAATGCGCCGACACGAGCGCGGCTCTCCCAAGGGGGACGCGCCGACTCGGGACGGGTCACCACCATCACCTGATCGCCGCGCCGCGCGGCAACGCTTCACGCGTGAGCGGAGACAGCGAAAGGGCCCGGGAGAGAATCCCGGGCCCCTCGCCGCGCCGGACGATCCAGCGGTCCGTCCAGCCGGATCAGTCGGTCAGATCCACCGAACGAGCCGAGTTCGCGCCGATCTCGTCGGAGATCTCCGCCAGCACCGCCGGCGGTACGTTGTCGTCGACGGACAGGACGACCAGCGCCTCGCCGCCCTCCTCCGCGCGCGAGACCTGCATGCCCGCGATGTTCAGCCCCGCCTCGCCGAGAATCCGGCCGACGGTGCCCACGACGCCGGGACGGTCCTCGTACCGCATGACGACCATGTGGTCGGCCAGGGACACGTCGACGTCGTACTCACCGATCGCGACGATCTTCTGCAGGTGCTTCGGACCGGCGAGCGTGCCGGAGACCGACACCTCCTCGCCACCCGAGAGCGTGCCCCGCACGGTGACCACGTTGCGGTGGTCGGGCGACTCGCTCGACGTCGTGAGACGCACCTCGACGCCGCGCTCCTGCGCGAACAGCGGCGCGTTCACATACGACACCGTCTCGTCGACGACGTCCTCGAACACGCCCTTCAGCGCGGACAGTTCGAGCACCTTCACGTCGTGCTGCGTGATCTCGCCGTAGACCTCGACATCGAGCCGTACGGCGACCTCGCCCGCCAGCGCCGTGAAGATCCGGCCCAGCTTCTCGGCCAGCGGCAGACCCGGCCGTACGTCCTCGGCGATGACCCCTCCCTGGACGTTGACGGCGTCGGGCACCAGCTCACCGGCGAGTGCGAGCCGCACCGACCTGGCGACCGACACGCCCGCCTTCTCCTGCGCCTCGTCCGTCGACGCGCCAAGGTGCGGGGTGCAGACGACCTGGTCGAACTGGAACAGCGGGGAGTCCGTGCAGGGCTCCTTCGCGTACACGTCCAGACCGGCGCCCGCGACGCGGCCCTCCTTGAGCGCGGAGGCCAGCGCCTCCTCGTCCACGATCCCGCCGCGCGCGGCGTTGACGATCCGCACCGTCGGCTTGACCTTGTGCAGCGCCTCGTCGCCGATCAGCCCGAGCGTCTCGGGGGTCTTGGGCAGGTGCACGGTGATGAAGTCGGCCACTTCGAGCAGCTCGTCGAGCGAGAGGAGCTTGACGCCCATCTGCGCGGCTCGCGCGGGCTGCACGTACGGGTCGTACGCGACGATCTTCATCCCGAACGCCGACATGCGCTGCGCGACCAGCACACCGATACGGCCGAGGCCGACGACGCCGAGCGTCTTCTCGCTCAGCTCGACGCCCGTGTACTTGCTCCGCTTCCACTCGCCGTTCTTCAGGGCGGAGTTGGCCTGCGGGATGTTGCGCGCCGTGGCGACCAGGAGACCGCAGGCCAGCTCGGCGGCGGTGACGATGTTCGAGGTGGGCGCGTTGACGACCATCACGCCGGCCTTGGTGGCGGCGGAGACGTCGACGTTGTCGAGGCCGACACCGGCGCGCGCGACGACCTTCAGCTTCTTCGCCGCGGCCACTGCCTCGGCGTCGACCTTGGTCGCGGAGCGGACGAGGATCGCGTCCACGTCGGCGATGGCGGGCAGCAGTTCGGCGCGGTCGGCGCCGTTGCAGTGGCGGATCTCGAAGTCCGGACCGAGCGCGTCGACGGTGGCGGGCGACAGCTCTTCGGCGATGAGTACAACCGGCTTTTGATTGGAACGCGAGCTCACGTGGGTCCTCACAGGTCCATTGCGGACGGCCGTCCCGACGGCCGCAGGCGGCGGAGGGTGCCAGGCCCTGGTCCGGGCCTGATCGCGTGGAAGACGCACGACGTTGTGGGCCTGACGCGTATGTGTTCTGCAGTGTAGTGGTGTCCTGGGCGGGGGTTTCCCGCTCGGACGGGCGGATCACCCGTACGTGGATGGACCCGCCGCAAGCGCTTACCCACAGGCCGTCCGGCGACCGGCCGCACGACCCGCGCGGGCGGCACGTACGACCGGCGCGGGCGGCACGTACGACCGGCGTGGGCGGCACGTACGACCGGCGTGCGGTTCGTTCAACCGGCCCGCGGCCGTACATACGACCGGTGCGACGGGCGGTCCCCCGATCCGCCCGGTGCCCGGACCCGGAGTACGGGCCCGGGCACCGGAGACGGCTCAGGCCTCGTCGTTGTCGACCCAGCTCATGAGCTTGCGCAGCTCACGGCCCGTGCTCTCCAGCAGCGAGTCGCTGTCGGCCTTCTTGTACTCGTTGTACTTCTTCAGACCGCCGTGGTACTCGTCCATCCAGTTCCGGGCGAACGTACCGTCCTGGATCTCGCCCAGGATCTTCTTCATCTCGGCCTTGGTCTGGTCCGTGATGATGCGCGGGCCACTGACGTAGTCGCCCCACTCGGCGGTCTCGGAGACCGACCAGCGCATCTTGTCCAGGCCGCCCTCGTACATCAGGTCGACGATCAGCTTGAGCTCGTGGAGGCACTCGAAGTACGCGATCTCCGGCTGGTAGCCGGCCTCGACCAGCGTCTCGAAGCCCGCCTTGACCAGCGCGGACGTACCGCCGCAGAGGACGACCTGCTCACCGAAGAGGTCGGTCTCGGTCTCCTCGCTGAAGGTCGTCTTGATGACGCCGGCGCGGGTCCCGCCGATGCCCTTCGCGTAGCTCAGCGCCAGCTCGAAGCCCTTGCCGGTGGCGTCCTGCTCGACGGCCGCGATACACGGCACGCCGCGGCCCTCCTCGTACTGACGGCGGACCAGGTGGCCGGGGCCCTTCGGGGCGACCATCGCGACGTCGACACCCGCGGGCGGCTTGATGAAGCCGAAGCGGATGTTGAGGCCGTGGCCGAAGAAGAGCGCGTCGCCGTCCTTCAGGTTGTCCTTGATGGACTCCTCGTAGACCTGCGCCTGGATCGGGTCCGGCACCAGGATCATGATGACGTCGGCCTCGGTGGCCGCCTCGGCGGGCGTGACCACGCGCAGGCCCTGCTCCTCGGCCTTCACCTTGGACTTGGAACCCTCGTGCAGGCCGACCCGGACGTCGACACCCGAGTCACGGAGCGACAGCGCGTGGGCGTGGCCCTGGCTGCCGTAGCCGATGACCGCGACCTTGCGGCTCTGGATGATGGACAGGTCGGCATCGTCGTCGTAGAACAGCTCGGCCACTGGGTCTTCTCCTTGGTGTGCAAACTGGGTGTCGCTGTGTGGGCCCCACCGTACGGCGGGGCGGGTAAAGGGAGTCTCACGGTCTCGGCATACGAACCGGGATGCCGTACGGCTCCGATGGAACGGGCTACGCGCTGCGGTCGAGCGCCCGCAGGCTGCGGTCCGTGATGGACCGTGCGCCACGCCCTATGGCGATCGTGCCGGACTGGACGAGCTCCTTGATGCCGAACTGCTCCAGCATCTTCAGCATCGCGTCGAGCTTGTCACTCGATCCGGTGGCCTCGATGGTGACGGCCTCGGGTGAGACGTCCACCGTCTTGGCGCGGAAGAGCTGCACGATCTCGACGATCTGGGAGCGGGTCTCGTTGTCGGCGCGGACCTTCACCAGGACGAGCTCGCGCTGGATCGCGGCGCCGGGCTCCAGTTCGACGATCTTCAGGACGTTGATCAGCTTGTTGAGCTGCTTGGTGACCTGTTCGAGCGGCAGGTCCTCGACATTGACCACGATGGTGATGCGGGAGATGTCGGGGTGCTCGGTGACACCCACCGCGAGTGAGTCGATGTTGAAGCCGCGCCGGGAGAACAGGGCGGCGATCCTGGCGAGGATGCCGGGGGTGTTCTCCACCAGGACGGAGAGGGTGTGCTTGGAAGACATTTTCGTCGTTCTTTCTCTCGCTCTCGGCATCCGGCTCAGTCGTCCAGGCCGTCGCCGAAGTCGGGGCGCACACCCCGGGCGGCCAGGACCTCGTCGTTGGAGGTGCCCGCGGCGACCATCGGCCAGACCTGGGCGTCCTCGTGGACGATGAAGTCGACCACCACGGGGCGGTCGTTGATGGAGTTGGCCTTGGCGATCACGGCGTCCAGGTCGCCCGGGGACTCGCAGCGCATCGCGACACAGCCCATGGCCTCGGACAGCTTCACGAAGTCCGGGATCCGGGTGCCGCCGTTGGGCCTCGCGTCGTCCGCGCGGCCCGATCCCTCGAATGAGCCGCCGGCGGCCACGTCGGGGCCGCTGTGCAGGACGGTGTTGGAGTAACGCTGGTTGTAGAAGAGGGTCTGCCACTGGCGGACCATGCCCAGCGCCCCGTTGTTGATGATCGCGACCTTGATGGGGATGCCGTTGAGGGCGCAGGTGACCAGTTCCTGATTGGTCATCTGGAAGCAGCCGTCGCCGTCGATCGCCCAGACGGTGCGGTCGGGCCGGCCGGCCTTGGCGCCCATCGCGGCCGGGACCGCGTAGCCCATCGTGCCCGCGCCGCCGGAGTTGAGCCAGGTGGCGGGCTGCTCGTAGTCGATGAAGTGGGCGGCCCACATCTGGTGCTGGCCGACGCCCGCCGCGTAGATCGTGTCGTCGGGGGCCAGTTGGCCGATGCGCTGGATGACCTGCTGCGGCGAGAGGCTGCCGTCCGCCGGCTGGTCGTAGCCGAGCGGGTACGTCTCGCGCCATCGGCTTAGATCGCGCCACCAGGCGCTGTAGTCACCGACGTTGCCCTCGGTGTGCTCGGCCTGGACCGCCTGGACGAGGTCGGCGAGGACCTCGCGGGCGTCACCGACGATCGGCACGTCCGCGGCACGGTTCTTGCCGATCTCGGCCGGGTCCACGTCGGCGTGGACGATCTTCGCGTACGGGGCGAAGCTGTCCAGCTTGCCGGTGACACGGTCGTCGAAGCGGGCTCCGAGGGCGACGATCAGGTCGGCCTTCTGCAGCGCGGTGACGGCGGTGACCGCACCGTGCATGCCCGGCATTCCCACGTGCAGCGGGTGGCTGTCGGGGAACGCGCCCAGCGCCATCAGGGTGGTGGTGACGGGGGCGTTGGTCAGTTCGGCGAGGACGCGCAACTCGGCGGTGGCACCGGCCTTGATGACGCCGCCGCCGACGTACAGCACCGGCCGCTTGGCCTGGGTGATCAGCTTGGCGGCCTCACGGATCTGCTTGGCGTGCGGCTTGGTGACGGGGCGGTAGCCCGGCAGTTCCTGGGTGGGCGGCCAGCTGAAGGTGGTCTTCGCCTGGAGCGCGTCCTTGGCGATGTCGACCAGGACGGGCCCGGGGCGGCCGGTGGAGGCGATGTGGAACGCCTCGGCGATGGTGCGGGGGATGTCCTCGGCCTTGGTGACCAGGAAGTTGTGCTTGGTGATCGGCATCGTGATGCCGCAGATGTCCGCCTCCTGGAAGGCGTCCGTGCCGATCGCCTTGCTCGCGACCTGGCCGGTGATCGCCACGAGCGCCACGGAGTCCATGTGCGCGTCGGCGATCGGGGTGACCAGGTTGGTGGCGCCGGGGCCCGAGGTGGCCATACAGACGCCGACCTTGCCGGTGGCCTGCGCGTAGCCGGTGGCCGCGTGCCCGGCGCCCTGCTCGTGGCGGACGAGGATGTGGCGGACCCGGGTGGAGTCCATCATCGGGTCGTAGGCGGGGAGGATGGCGCCGCCGGGGATGCCGAATACGGTGTCGGCCCCCACTTCCTCAAGAGAGCGGATGAGGGACTGCGCGCCCGTGACGTGCTCAACGGTGGCGGACGTGGGTCCGCCGTTACGGGCGCGCGGCGTCGGGTGGGCCCCGGTGGCCTGCTCGGTCATCGTCGGTCTCTTCTCGAAGCTGAGGGTTTTTGCGGGGGTTTGGGCTGTGCCAGTACAACAAAAAACCCCTCGTGCCGGGAGGCAGGCGAGGGGAGCGCGTCGGTGCGGTCTGCAGGGCCGGTGGTGGGCACTGCTTCAGCCGACGCGCTGTCCAAGTACGAGAATTCGAGTGCGCATGGTGATGACCCTCCCTCTGACGCGCTACCACTGTCAAGTGGGTGGGACCGGCGTCTCAACATTTGAGCAGACGGAGGGCCGGGTGATCGGCCTGGGGATCATGTCGGGGGTCGCCGCGCGCGTACGGCGCACGGGCAGTGAGCCGCCGGTGAGCACCGGCAGCGGGGCCGTGCCGGGGAGCGGATACTCGCCGCGGACCAGCGCGCGGCGCAGCCGGTACTCGTCGAGGGGGCCGGAGAAGGCCATGCCCTGGCCGTGGGTGCAGCCCATGGCACGAAGCGCGAGCACCTGCTCCGGTACGTCGACACCCTCGGCCACCGAGGCCATGCCCAGGTCACAGGCGATCCGGAGCAGCCCGGCGGTGATCTTGTGCAGCCTGGCGGACTCGACGACGCCCTCGACCAGCCCCCGGTCCAGTTTCAGTACGTCGACGGGGAGCCGGCGCAGCGCGTTTATCGCGGCGTAGCCACTGCCGAAGCCGTCCAGCGCGATCCGTACACCCAGCCGGCGCAGCGCGACAAGGCGGTGCTCCAGCTCGTCGATGGACGTACGGGGGTCGCTGTCGGCCAGCTCGATCAGCAGGGCGCCCGAGGGGAGCCCGTGGCGGGTCAGGAGGGCCTCGATGGAGCCGAGCGGCATGGAACGGTCGAGCAGTCTGCGGGCCGAGAGGCGGACGGTGACCGGGACCAGGTGGCCCGTCCGGCCGCGCTCGGCGGCCTGCTCGACGGCTTCTTCGAGCAGCCAGCGTCCTAATTCGGCGGTACGGTCGTTGTCGTCGGCGACGCGTAAGAACTCGGCGGGGGTGAAGAGGATGCCCTGGGCGGAGCGCCAGCGGGCCTGTGCGGCGACGGCGGAGATCTGCCCGGTGGACAGGTCGACCACGGGCTGGTGCAGGAGGGCGAACTCGCCGTCGCGCAGGGCGGTGCGGAGCCTGACGGCCAGCTCGGTCCTGCGGACGACGTCGGCCTGCATCTGGGGCGCGTACAGCTCGACCCTGTTCTTGCCGCCGGCCTTGGCGCGGTACATCGCGAGGTCGGCGTTGCGCATCAGGTCGGTGGGGTTGATGCCCGGTTCAGCGAAGGCGACCCCGATGGAGGCGGCGACGCGGACATCGTTGCCTTCGATGCGGTACGGCTGCGAGAGCCTGAGGCGCAGCCGGTCGGCGATCTCGTGGACCTGGTACTCCCGGGCGGTCTGGTCGTCGGTGCCGTCCCCGAGGATGAGGGCGGCGAACTCGTCCCCGCCGAGGCGGGCCGCTGTGTCCCCGGCCCGTACGGAGTCCTGGAGACGGCGGGCCGCGTGGATCAGGAGTTCGTCGCCGACCTGATGGCCGAGGCGGTCGTTGACACCCTTGAAACCGTCGAGGTCGATGAAGAGCACCGCCGTACCGGGGTCGCCCGCGCGGCGCCCGGAGAGGGACTGCCGGACCCTCTCGGTGAACAGCGCGCGGTTGGGCAGGTCGGTGAGCGGGTCGTGCTCGGCGTTGTGCTGCAACTGGGCTTGGAGCCGGACGCGTTCGGTGACGTCGCGGCTGTTGAGGATCAGACCGCCCTGGTGCCGGTTGACGGTCGATTCCACGTTCAGCCAGTCGCCCGAGCCCGATTTGAAGCGGCATTCGATGCGGGTGGTGGGCTCTTCCGTGGGAGGGGCGGCGAGGAAGCGTCGTACTTCTCGTTTGACCCGGCCGCGGTCGTCCGGGTGGATGATCGATTCCAGTTCGGCGCCGACGAGGCCGTCAGCCTCGCGTCCGTAGACCCCGGCCGCCGCCGGGCTGACGTAGTCGAGGGTGCCCTCGGGACCGGCGATCATGATGACGTCGCTCGACCCCTGGACCAGGGAGCGGAAGTGGTTCTCCTTCTGGGCCAGTTCATGGGCGAGCGCGATGTTGTCGACGAGCATGATGCCCTGCCGTACGACCAGGGCGAGGACGACCGTGCAGCCGGTGAGGACCACCACGCGGTCGACCCGGCGGCCCTCGATGACGTTGTACAGGATCCCCAGGGTGCACACGGCGGCGGCGAGATAGGGCGTGAGGGCGGCCAGGGACCCCGCGATCGGCCTGCTGGAATGCCGGGCGGGGCGAGGGGGCCGCACCGGTGCCGGCTCGGTCTCGGCGGTGCTGCGGACGCCCCAGGGCGCGTAGGCGAGCAGCAGGGAGCCGGCGAACCAGCCCGCGTCGAGCAGCTGGCCCGAGCGATAGGTCTCCCGGAGCAGCGGGGAGGTGAACAGGGCGTCGCACAGGACCGTGAGGGCGAGGGCGGCGATGGCGGAGTTGATGGCCGTACGGCTGCCGGCCGAGCGCCGGAAGTGCAGCGCGAGCACCATGCTGACGAGGACGATGTCCAGCAGCGGATAGGCGAGGGAGAGCGCGGCGTGGGCGACCGTCTCGCCGCCGACGTGCGTGGTGTGCGCGAGGGCCAGGCTCCAGGAGAGCGTGAGGAGCGAGCCGCCGATCAGCCAGGCGTCGAGGCAGAGGCAGACCCAACCGGCCTTGCTGACCGGGCGTTTGGCCAGGACGAGCAGCCCGACGATGGCGGGCGGCGCGAAGCAGAGGAAGAACAGGTCGGCGAGGGAGGGGCTCGGCACGGGTTTGTCGAGCACGACCTCGTACCAGCCCCAGACCGCGTTCCCGCCCGCGGCCATGGCTGAGGAGAGCGAGAAGAGCAGCCAGGCGGGCCGGAACTGGCTGTCGTTGCCGCGGGCGTAGAGGAAGCAGGAGACCGAGGCGATGAGGGCGGCGAAGCTCAGGCCGAAGTCACCCATGAACAGGGCCACTTCACGAGAGCCCCAGCCGAGGGCCGCGCCGGTGGCGTAACCGCCGCAGATCAGGGCGAGCAGGAGCTGCGCGAGGAGGCCCGTGCCGCCACCTCCTCCTCCGCCGTCGTTGCCGCCGTCGGCGCCACCGCCCAGGGCGGTGCGGCGGCCGAGGAGCGCCCCGGGGGCGCTCATGGGGTCACCTCTGAGGGTGTCGCCGTCACCGCCGACGCGCTCGGTGCGGGCGCCGGTGAGATACGGATCGAGGAGATACGGGGCCGGGAGAGACGAACCGGCGAGACACGAACCGCCGGGACGCGCGGTGTTGGCGTGTGGGTCACCCGGACGGGCGTCGGCGAGGTCCGCGGCGTCGAGGTCCGCGGCGTCGAGATGCCCGCCGGTGACGTTCGCGTCCCTGGAACGCGCCTCGGCGGCAGGCACGTTGGCGAGGTGCGCGTCACCGGGTGTGGCCCCGGCGGGTCCGAAGGCCGTCGTGGGCGGCCCTTCCGCGTCGGATCGTTCGTCCATCGGCAGTTCATCGCCCGTCGCCCCCCTCGGATTCTGATCGCTCCGCCACGCCGCCCGCACGACGCGGCCCCCAGATCGGGACGATACACCAGACTCGTCACTCAGGGACATAGTTCTTCTACTCTCCGTGACGAGCAGGGGACTTGTCGATCCCGAGTACGGATCGGCGGTGACTCAGCCGGTGGTGAGCACCTCGTTGCGCAGAGCGTCTCCCGTGGCGTAGCGGGTGAGTTGGTCGGCGAGCAGGCGCTTGGCGCGCGGCAGGAAGGCCGAGGTGGATCCGCCCACGTGAGGGCTGATGAGGACACCCGGAGCATGCCAGAGAGGGTGGCCCGCCGGGAGGGGTTCCGGATCAGTGACGTCCAGAGCGGCTTTTATCCTTCCGCTTTCCAGCTCGGCGAGGAGCGCCTTGGTGTCGGCGACCTGGCCGCGCGCGACGTTCACGAACAGCGCGCCGTCCTTCATGCGGGCCAGGAACTCGGCGCCCGCCAGGCCCTTCGTCTCCTCGGTGAGCGGCGTCGACACGATCACGACGTCGGCCTCGGGAAGAAGGTCCGGCAGATCGGTGAGTGCGTGCACCGGACCGCGCTCGGTGGCGCGGGCGGAGCGCGCCACCCGCGCCACCCGCGCGCACTCGAAGGGCGCGAGCCGGTCCTCGATGGCGGCGCCTATCGAGCCGTAGCCGACGATCAGGACGGACTTGTCGGCGAGCGCGGGGTAGAAGCCGGACCGCCACTCCTCGGCGTCCTGGCCCCGGACGAAGCCGGGGATGCCGCGCAGGGAGGCGAGGACGAGCCCGATGGTCAGTTCGGCGGTGCTGGCCTCGTGGACGCCCTTGGCGTTGCAGAGGCGTACGCCGGAGGGAAGCGAGCCGAGGCCGGGGGCCACGTGGTCGATTCCGGCCGAGAGGGTCTGTACGACGCGTACGGAGGTCATCGCGGCGAGCGGCCGGAGCGCGATGTCCATGCCCTTCATGTACGGGACCACGTAGAACGCGCAGTCGGCCGGGTCCGCGGGGAAGTCCTCGGCCCCGTCCCAGTGGCGGTAGTCCAGGCCCTCGGGGAGCCCTTCTATCTCGTCGGCCGGGATCGGCAGCCATACGTCTGAAGTCATGGTCGGGAGGCTATGCGACGTCCATGGGGGCGTTGAAGAGCGGGCCCGGGCTTGTGGCGTCCGGAGGGGGCCGGCCGGTGGGCAGGCCCGGCCGGGCGGCGTGGGACTCGTGGCACCGATGCCGGGTCGATGGGAACCTGGACGCGGCCCGCGGTGTATGAAACGTAGAGACGCAGCCGTCGAAGGGATCAAGACCGTGCAACGTGCTCCAGTGACCGCCATGTTGGCCGCAGCGGCGCTATTCGTGGTGACCGCGTGCTCGTCCTCCGACGGTGGGTCGGAGCCGGGAGGCCCGGCGGGTTCCCCGTCCGCGTCGGTGTCCGACGGGGCGACGCCGCCGGACGGCGAGGCGCAGCCGTCGGCCCCGCCCGCGAAGGGCTCGGCGAAGGTGGTGTCCACGCTGACCGAGGGCCTGAAGTCGCCGTGGGGAATGGCGGCGCTGCCCGAGGGCGATCTGCTGGTCTCCTCGCGTGACGAGGGGACGATCACCCGGGTCGACGCGGAGGATGGGAAGAAGACGGAGGTGGGCGAGGTGCCCGGGGTCTCCCCGGGCGGTGAGGGCGGTCTGCTGGGCCTCGCGATCTCCCCGTCGTTCGCCTCGGACACCTATGTGTACGCGTACTTCACGACGGACTCGGACAACCGCATCGCCCGGATGCTGTACGACCCGAAGAGGCCGGTGGGCCAGCAGTTGGGCGCGCCGGACACGGTCCTGCGGGGTATCCCGAAGGGGAACATCCACAACGGCGGCCGGATCGCCTTCGGCCCGGACAAGATGCTCTACGCGGGCACGGGCGAGTCGGGCGAGACAGGTCTCTCGCAGGACAAGAAGTCCCTGGGCGGGAAGATTCTGCGGATGACCCCGGAGGGCGAGCCGGCGCACGGCAATCCGGAGGCGGATTCGGTCGTGTACACGTACGGGCACCGCAATGTGCAGGGTCTCGCCTGGGACTCGGAGAAGCGGCTGTGGGCGTCGGAGTTCGGCCAGAACACCTGGGACGAGCTCAATCTGATCGAGCCGGGGAAGAACTACGGCTGGCCGGAGGCGGAGGGCAAGGCCGGGAAGCCGGGCTTCGTCGACCCGGTGGAGGAGTGGAGGACGAGCGAGGCGTCACCGAGCGGTATCGCCTTCGCCAAGGGGTCCATCTGGATGGCGGCCCTGCGCGGCGAGCGGCTCTGGAGGATCCCTCTGGCCGGGGTGAAACCGTCGGCCGACGCCCAGGCCTTCCTGGAGGGCGAGTACGGCCGTCTGCGTACCGTCGTGGCGACCGGGGACGGGGCGCTCTGGCTGCTGACGAGCAACACGGACGGCCGGGGCACCCCGGAGTCGGGGGACGACAGGATCGTTCGGGTGGACGTCACGTAGCGGGCGCGCCGGGACAGATGCTGGTGACGTACCACGCAGAGCCGGGCTCGCACTCGTACGAGCGGCTTCGGCTGCTGGGCCACCTCGCCGCCCGGCGCGACGCCGAGCGGCTGTCGCCGGCCACCGCGCCGGCGGTCGCCGGCAAGCACAGCACTCCCTGGGACGTGTCTTCGAAGTAGCGCCGTCCGCCCGCAGGCCAGGCGGGACTTCGAAGACACGACCTAGGGGTGGGTCGGTTCCAGATCGCTGAAGAGCTGGAGCCGGTGCGCCATCGCCGCCGCCTCCGTACGGCCCGAGACGCCGAGCTTGGCCAGGATGTTGGAGACGTGCACGCTCGCCGTCTTGGGCGAGATGTACAGCTCCTCGGCTATCTGGCGGTTGCTGCGGCCCTCCGCGACCCGGCGCAGGACGTCCTTTTCGCGCGGGGTCAGGCCCAGTGAGCTGACGGCATCGGCCTGCGGGTCGGGTGCCGGGGCGAGCCGGGGGGTGGTGGCGAGGCTGATCCGGGCCCGGCCGGCGAGGAGTTCGGTCTGCTCCACCAGGAAGCGCGCGCCGAGCGCCTTCGCCGTGGTGTGGGCCTGGACCAGGAGGGCGGCGGCGTGCTCCCGGCCGGCGGACGCGTCGAGGAGGTCCGCCGCCCAGCGATAGCGGGCGTTGGCCAGCTCGTGCGGCCGGGCCAGCGCCTCGAAGGCGGCAGCCGCGCGGGCCCACAGTTTCGGGGCGACGATGCCGTCGGCGCGGGCGAGTTCGGCTTCGAGCAGCAGGTCGTACGCCTGCCAGACCGGGACGACGGCGGGCAGCCGCTTCGCCTGGTCGCGGACGGTCGCCAGGATCGCCTCCCGTCCCGCGTCGGCTTCCGGCAGTCCGCGCGCGTCGGCTTCCATCCCGGCCACGGAGCAGAGCAGCGGCAGCGCGTACCGCTGCATGCCCGGCGGGAAGCCGTGCGCGACGACCTGTTCGAACTCGGCGCGGGCCTCGGCGAGCCGGCCCTGCCGTGCGGCGCTGACCATCGCCAGTCTGGTCGGGCCGATCACATGCTGCGGCTGTGGGTCGTGCGGCCCGAAGACCGCGCGGGCCAAGGCCACTTGGCTCTCCGCCTCGGCGAAGTCGCCGCGCCCGAGGGCGAGCGTCGCGCGCCGTACGGCCACCAGGGCGCGTGCCTTGGGGGCGTGTGCGATCCGGGCCGCTTCGTCGATCGCGGTCTGAACCTCGGTCCAGCGGCCGAGCGAGAAGAGGGATTCGCTCAGGTTGGCCCGGACCCAGGCCTCCTTGTCGGTCAGACCCCGCTGATGGCAGAGGGTGATGCCCAGTTCGGCGGCGGCGACCGCCTCCTCGGAGCGGCCCACGCTCTCCAGTGTGGACGGCAGGTTGATCGTGATGCGGCCCAGGAGCGGGAGGGCGGCGACATTGCCCAGTTCGATGACGCGGTCCCTCACCGCGTACATCTCGGCAAGTCCCTCCTCGATCGATCCCGCCTCCGTGGTGAGCCAGCCGCGCGTGATCCTGGCGTTCAGCTCGATGTTCTCCGCACCGACCAGGCGCGCGTACTCCACGGCGCGGTCGGCGGCGGCCAGGCTGTTGGCGCCGGGACGGTGCAGGGCTCCCCAGCTCGCGACGTCGGAGAGGACCGAGGCGTGCACGGCGGACGGCGGGAGGCCGAGCACCAGGTCCTGGGCGGTGGCCAGTTCGGCCCAGCCGTCGCCGCGTGAGAGGTCCTGGACCAGCCGGGAGCGCTGGGTCCAGAACCACGCGGCGCGCAGCGGGTCGTCCACGGTCTCCAGCACCCGCATGGCCTTCTTCGACAGCGCCAGGGCCCGCTCCCGGTCGCCGCCCGAGCGTGCCGCGACGGTCGCCTCGGACAGCAGGTCGAGGTAGCGCAGCGGGGCGCTCGCGTCTTCCCCTGCGGGCGGGTGGACCTCGGTGTCGTCCGGGGGTCTGAGGCACGCGCGTACGGACTCGGGCGCCGCGTCCCACAGCTCCATGGCGCGCTCCAGCAGCCGCAGTTGCTCGGCGTGGGCGTAGCGCCGGCGGGCCTCGACGGAGGCGAGCAGGACGACGGGCAGGGCCTTCGCCGCGTCGTGCGCGTAGTACCAGTAGCTGGCGAGGCGGGTGGTGCGTTCGTCGTCGCGTACGAGGGAGGGGTCGGCCTCCAGGGCTTCGGCGAGGCGGCGGTTGAGCCGGGAGCGTTCGCCGGGGAGCAGGTCGTCGCTGATGGCCTCGCGGACGAGGGAGTGCCGGAAGCGGTAGCCGTCGCCGTCCGCCGTGATGAGGAGGATGTTCGCGCCGACGGCGGCGCGCAACGCCTCGATCAGGTCGTCCTCGGAGAGCTGCGCGACGGCCAGCAGCAGGGGGAACTCGACGGTGGCGCCGCCCTCGGCGACGATCCGGGCGACCCGCTGGGCGTTCTCCGGCAGCGTCTCGACACGGACGAGCAGCAGATCGCGCAGGGAGTCGGTGAGTCCGGAACGGCAGCCGGACTCGATCGCGACGGCGAGTTCCTCCACGAAGAAGGCGTTGCCGTCGGAGCGCCCGAAGATCTCGTCGACCAGTTGGGGGGCCGGCTCGTCCCCGAAGATGCCGCGCAGCTGCCCTCTGACCTCGGCGTGGCTGAAGCGGGAGAGCTCGATCCGGCTGACCGTGCGCAGCCGGTCCAGCTCCGCGAGGAGCGGACGCAGGGGGTGGCGGCGGTGGATGTCGTCGGCGCGGTAGGTGGCGATGACCAGGAGCCGGCCGCGCCGCAGCGTGCGGAAGAGGTAGGCGAGCAGATGGCGGGTGGAGGCGTCCGCCCAGTGCAGGTCCTCCAGGACGAGGACGACCGTACGGCCCGCGGCGACGCGCTCCAGCAGCCGGACGGTGAGTTCGAAGAGGCTGGCCCTGCCGTGCTCGCCCAGGGCGCCGCTCTCCGAGGGGCCCAACTCGGGCAGGATCCTTGCCAGTTCGCCTTCCTGGCCCTCGGCCGCCGCGGCGATCTCCTCGGGCAGGCGGCGCCGCAGGCCGCGCAGGGCGGCGGAGAAGGGCGCGAAGGGCAGCCCGTCGCCGCCGATCTCCACGCAGCCGCCGATCGCGACGACGGCGCCGTCGTCGCAGGCCACGGAGGTCAGCTCCTCGATGAGCCTGGTCTTGCCGACCCCCGCCTCACCGCCGACGAGCATGGCCTGCGGCTCGCCGGCGGCGGCGCGGGCGAGCGCTTCGGTCAGCAGGGTCAGCTCGCCGTCGCGACCGACGAACACGGGACTGACGGACTTGGTCTCCACGATCCCGAGCATCGCACAAGGGTCTGACAGTGCGGCACTCGTTATCGCGGCGGTCGCCGCACGTGCCGATGGCACGTGCGGCGACCGCCGGTCCGATGTCTTCAGGAGGCCGGGGCGGGCGCCCATCTTCCTGCGCCCGTCACGCCGCGCGTGCGAAGCGGCCGCGGTGCGAGTCCACCCGCCCCTCGCCCCTGTCGCGGGCGTTTCGCGCCGCCTCCTTGCGGGCCTTGCGGACCTGGCGGATCAGCCGCCGGTTGTCCGCCTCGCTGATCAGCTCGGCCGCCCGCATCTGGTGCATCTCGTACTCGAACATCTCGACTCCCCTGTTACGAAGTGTTGTGGCGTCCTGCGATGCCTCAACATTCGTCTCCCAGGGGGTGCGCCCGCATCGGGCGAGTGCCGCATCTTCGGGGCGCGAAGGACTTAGGCGGACCGGCCGGGAGTCCGGGCGGGGCCTAAGGCCCCGCCCGGCAGGCGCGGTACCGCCTAAGTCGCCTCAGCCGACGGCCGGCGGAGCGGCCGGGGGCGGCTCGGGCAGGGACACGAAGACGTCGAAGTACATGCCGATGGCGATCAGCAGGCCGAGCGCGGCGAGCGAGATACCGGCCACGGCGAACGGGCGCACCCAGCTCTTGCGCTGCGGCAGACCGAGGGCCACCAGACCGACGATGAGCGCCAGTACCGCGAAGATTCCGTTGGTGAGCGCGATGGCGTGCCAGGCGTCGCCGTAGATCTCGGAGATCTGCTGCTTCGCCGTGCCCGTCTGGCCGAGGTCGATCTGGCCGACGAGCGTCTCGCGCTCGGAGATCACCTTGCCGGACCAGCTGCCGATGAGGCCGACGAGCGACAGCAGTACGGAGATGAGCGCCGCCGACGCCGCGGCGAGCCCGCCCGCGGGCGGCGGGGTGTACTCGCCGTCCAGCTCGTCGTCCAGGAGGTCCCCGTCCCCTCCGTCGTCCGCGGTGGTGCCGTCGGCGCGGTAGGCGCCGCCCTCGTCACCGGACGTGCTGTCCTTCACACCATCGGCGGCGCCCCCCTGAGGGCTCTCACCAGGCTCTTTGGCCAGGCTCGGGCCCGGCGCGTCGTTCTTCTCGGCAGCATCGGCAGCAGCCGGAACGGCGCGCTCCGCCTCGTTGTCGCCGCTGTGCTCAGCGGGATGTTCTGACTTGGTCGTGGGGTTCATGCGCCGCACGGTAGGCGGCCCGTATGAGAGATCCATGAGAGTTTTCTCAAGGGGTGTTCCGTTGGCGCCCGGACCACTCCGGAGCGAGTAGGGACCAGATCTCGTTGTCCTGCCGAACCCCGTGGTGGAGGCTGCTCTCCCGCAGCACACCCTCGCGCCGCATGCCGAGCCGCTCGGCGGTCCTGATGCTCGCCACGTTGGCCGACGAGGCGACCCACTCGACGCGGTGGATGCCGCGCCGTTCCACCGCCCAGTCGATGAGCACCCGCACCGCGCGGGTCACCAGTCCGCGCCCCGTCACCGCCGGTTCGAGCCAGCAGCCGACCTCGCAGGTGCCCTCCACCGCGTCGAAGAGCCGGAACATCACTCCGCCGACGAGGGTGTCGTGCAGCCAGATCCCGTAGATCCGTCCGCCGTCGGCGGCCTGGCTCTGGGCGTATCTGACGAGCATGGCCCGCGCCGATTCGAGGTCGACCACGACCTCCCCGAGCCGCACGTGCCGGTCCACGAACTCTCTGGCGCGGTCCATGTGCGCGAGGAACTCCTCGGCCTGCCACGGCTCCAGCGGTCTCAGTTCGGCCCCGTCGTCACCCAGTGATGTCGCGAACATCGCACTCCTCCGGTCCGGTCGGCTCAGCTCCCCGCGCGGCCGGTTCACCGCGGCATGCGCTCCGCGGGCTCCTCGCGCCGTGCGGGGATCTTCCCAGACGTACGACGGCGGTCCGCGGGCACCTCGATGCTGATCCGCGGCAGCCAGCGGTCCAGCCGCCGGGGCAGCCACCAGTTGGCGCCGCCCAGCAGATGCATCAGGGCGGGCACGAGGAGCGTCCGGAGGACGAAGGCGTCCAGGGCGACGGCGGCCGCCAGCCCGACGCCGAACATCGCGATGACGCGGTCCCCGCTGAGGACGAAGGCGAGGAAGACCGAAATCATGATCACGGCGGCCGAGTTGATCACCCGGCCGGTCTCGGCGAGGCCGACCCGTACGGCCCGTCTGTTGTCGCCGGTCGCCAGCCACTCCTCGTACATCCGGCTCACCAGGAAGACCTGGTAGTCCATGGAGAGGCCGAAGAGGACCGAGACCATGATCACGGGCAGGAACGGCTCGATCGGGCCGGAGCTGCCGAGGCCCAGGAGCTCGCTCCCCCATCCCCACTGGAAGATCGCGACGACGATCCCGAAGGACGAGGCGACGGCGGCGACGTTCATCACCGCCGCCTTCAGCGGTATGCCGACGGAGCGGAAGGCGAGCAGAAGCAGCACAGAGCCGAGGGAGACGACGACTCCGACGAACAGGGGCAGTTTGCCGACGACGACCGCGGCGAAGTCGTCGTGGGCGGCGGTGACCCCGCCGACCGACACGTCCAGGGAGGTGCCCTCCTGCGCGCGGGGCAGCACCTCGTCACGGAGGTGGTCGACAAGGTCGCTGGTCTGCTTCGACTGGGGCGCCGACTTGGGGACCACGGCCAGCAGGGCCCTGTCGCCGCTGCCGCTGAAGACGATCGGTCCTACGGAGGCGACGTCCGCCGACTCGCGCAGCGTGTCCGGCAGTTGGTCCATCGCGAGGCGGTCGTCGGCGCCGTCGAGTTCGGCGACGAGGGTCAGCGGGCCGTTGACGCCGGGGCCGAAGCCCTCGGCCAGCCGGTCGTACGCCTGCCGGGTGGTGCTGGACACCGGGTTGTTGCCCTGGTCCGAGGTGCCCAGATGGAGCGAGAACGTGGGCAGCGCGAGCACCAGCATCACGAGCACCGCCGCGCCGCCGAGCAGCCGGGGGTGGCGTTCGACGAAGACGGACCAGCGGGCGGCGAAGCCGGCCGGCGGGTCGGGCAGGGGACCGTGTTCGGCGAGCCGGGCGCGCTCGCGCCGGCTCAGCGCGCGCGTGCCGGTGTACGAGAGGAGCGCGGGCAGCAGCGTCACGGAGGCGGCGACCGTCAGCGCGACGGTGAGCGAGGCGGCGACCGCGACGCCGTTGAGGAAGTTGAGGCGCAGCACCAGCATGCCGAGCAGCGCGATACAGACGGTGGCCCCGGCGAAGACGACGGCGCGCCCCGTCGTGGCGACGGACTCGGTCGCGGCCTCGGTGACGGTCAGGCCCTGTTTGAGGCCCTTGCGGTGTCTGGTCACGAGGAAGAGCGCGTAGTCGATGCCGACGCCGAGTCCGACGAGCATGCCGAGCATGGGCGCGAAGTCGGCCACGGTCATGACGTGGCCGAGGAGCGCGATGCCCGCGTACGCCGTCCCGACCGACACCAGCGCGGTGGCGATGGGCAGCAGACTGGCCGCGAGCGACCCGAAGGCGAGGAAGAGGACCACGGCGGCTATCGCGACGCCCACGATCTCCGCCACATGCGCGGTGGTGCCTTCGGTGAGGGCGACGCCGCTGCCGCCGAGATCCACCTGGAGATCGTCGGTGGCCGCCTTCTTCGCCGTGTCGACGACGGCCTGGGCCTGGGCGGCCGGCATGTCGTCGACCTGCCGCTCGTAGTTCACGACGGCGAACGCGGTGCGGCCGTCCTCGCTGATCTGGCGGGCGCTCTCGCCCTCCTCCGGGCCGGGTGCCCGCTCGGGTGTCCCGGCGCCGCCGGTGACGGCGTACGGGCTCATCACGGAGGCCACTCCGGGCAGCCTGGCGATCTCACCGAGCGTGACGTCCATGCGCCGTTCGATGTCGCCCGCGCGGACGGAGCCCCGTTCGGTGTGCCAGACCACGGTGTCGCTGTCGCCGCCGCGCCCGGGGAAGCCGCTCTCCAGGAGGTCCACGGCGTGGCCGGCCTCGGTGCCGGGAGCGTCGAAGTCGTTGGAGTACGACGTCCCGGCGACGACGGCGCCGGTGGCGGTGGAGCCCAGGGCCAGGAGCCAGAGAAGGACGACCAGGAGCCGGTGCTTGACGCACCACCGCGCGACTGCTGCCAACGGTCTGCTCCCCTGCGGTGGTCCGGAGAGCCAACTCTGACATCAAATCGTGATCGTTTGACCGTTTGGTGGGGTTCCTCACACGGTGGTGACCTGGCGTTCTCTCAGTAGGAGGCAAGAATTCCGGTTCAGCCGGAGACGCTTGGCTTCCCGTTCTCGATGTGACCCATGAGCCGTCGGCGGAAGCCCCGGCCCGCCATCACCTCGATGTCGTACCACCCGTGCGCGTCGGCGGCCGAGTGCACGACATGCCGGCTGCGGCCCGGCTTGACCGTGAACTCGCGCTTCCAGTCGCCGAGATCGGCCTCGTCGGCGTACCCGAGCGAACGCACCGTGAAGGTGACGGGCAGATCGCCCTCATTACGGAGGGTGAGATGCAGATCGCGGTCATGGTGGTCGAGGGAAGAGGAGAGCTCCGCGCCGCGGCCCGAGACGGGGCCGGCGAACTCGCGGCGGAATCCGTTGGGGCCGGTGATCGTGAACCGGTAGTCGTCACCGGTGAGGGGCACCGTCCACTGTGCCGTGCCCCTGACGTCCCGGTGCTGCGGGGCGTCGAACTCACCCGCGTACGGATAAAGCGCGAAGTGGGCGCTCGCCCGCCCCGTGTTGCGCAGTTCGAGCTGGAGGACCCGTGCCCCGGCGCGGCCGGCCAGCCTGCCGTGGGCGTCCGGCTGGTACGGCAGCGGCCGGGCGGGGCGCGTACCGGGCTCCTGCACCGGCATGCGCTGCACCGCCGGCGGCACCGGCCGCCAGCGCCCGGTGAACGGCGGGACCGGCCCGGGCTGCTCGACGTCCGGCTGCGGCCGGCCACGGCCGAAGTCGAAGGCAGAGGTCAGATCGCCGGTGACCGCGCGCCGCCAGGGTGTGATGTTGGGCTCCCGCACGCCCGTCCACTTCTCCAGGAAGCGGACGACCGAGGAGTGGTCGAAGACCTGCGAGCAGACGTAGCCGCCGACGGTCCAGGGCGAGACGACGAGCAGCGGCACACGGATACCGAGCCCCGTGGGGAGCCCCTCCCACCGCTCGTCCGGATCGTCCACGGGCGGCACGGGCGGCGGTACGTGGTCGAAGAAGCCGTCGTTCTCGTCATAGTTGATCAGTACGACCGTGTGCCGCCAGACGTCCGGGTGCGCGCCGAGGGCGTCGAGCACCTGGTAGACGAGGCCGGCGCTGGCGACCGGCGACGAGGCGCCGGGGTGCTCGGAGTCGACGGCGGAGGGCACCAGGTAGGACACCTCGGGCAGCCGCCCCGCGGCCACGTCGGCGCGGAACGCGGCGGCGAGGGTGCCGGACTCGACGCGCCGCAGGCCGCGTTCGAAGAGCGACCGCTCGTGGGCGGTGAGAGTCTCCACACCCTCTTCGAGGGCGTCGAGCAGCCGGGCCCGTACGGCGGGGTCGTCGGTGTCGCGCACCGCGGCGTAGAAGGCCTCCATGTACGTGAAGTCCGCGCCGCCCTCCAGCTCCCGCGCCTTGGCGAGCGCCTTGCGCGCGATCTTCTTGAAGGAGGTGAAGAACTCGATGTTGTTGTCGGTGAAGTTCTCCCACTCGGTGTACGTCTTCCAGCTCCGCCCGGCCTTCTCCAGCCGCTCGGCGTAGGTCGGCCAGTCGTAACCGGGATGGGTGCCCTCGTCGTACGCGTCGTTGCCGACCGCCCGCCGCCCGTCCGCCTCGAAGCCGGTCCAGCCGCTCCAGAGGTGGTTGCGGTTGGGGCTGGTCGAGGTGTGGACCGACGAGTGGTAGGCGTCGCAGACGGTGAAGGTGTCGGCCAGCTCGTAGTGCAGCGGGATGTCGGCGCGGTCGTAGTACGCCATGGTCGCCGCGGTCTTGGCGGAGATCCAGCGGTCCATCCAGCCGTTGTTCCACGCCTTGGCGCCACCGCTCCAGGAGTGGTCGAGGTCGCCTATGTACTGAAGGTCCTTCTCTTGCGTCTCTGCGGCGTCGCGCACGGGGAAGGGCAGCACGGTGCCGGTGCCGGCCGTGCCCGGCTGCTCGAACACGGGGCGGCCGGTGGGCAGTTCCACCGCGTTGCGGTCCCCGAAGCCCCGTACGCCGCGCAGCGTGCCGAAGTAGTGGTCGAACGACCGGTTCTCCTGCATGAGCACCACGACATGACGCACGGAGTCCAGTCCCCCGGCCGGCGCCTCGGCGGCGATGGCGGCGCGCAGGGACGGCGGCAGTACGGATCCCGCCGCGGCGGCACCGACGGCGCCACCTCCGAGTGCGAAGAGCCGTCGCCGTGAAATGTCCGTGGCCAAGAGATCCTCCCGAGTCAGGTGCTACGGCCGGAAGCTAGCCACCGCAGGTGGCGTCGGGAAGACCCCGGGGCGGCCCGGCGATGAACGTCCGAGAGTGGCCGCGTCCGGACGGCGCCCGCGGGCGTGCCGGGCCGACATGCGTGCCGGTCCGACGGGTACGGCCGGATCCGTGGCGGTCGGACGCCGCGTGCCCCAAGCTGAACGGGTTCGGCGCCCGCCCCCTCCCCCTCGGGACCTCGCGGGCTCCGGACACGTGCGACCCACGATGATGAACCCATGAAAACGACAGGGACAACCTGCCCATGAACGTCTCCGTGTTCGGCGCCACCGGGCGTACCGGACAAGCCTTCCTCACCTCCGCCGCACGCGCCGGACACAGCATCACCGCGCAGGTGCGCGAGCCGGCGCGGCTCGGATCAGCCCCCGTGGACCGGGTGGTGACCGGAAGCCCCTTCGACGAGAGCGCCGTGACCGAGGCCCTCACCGGCGCCGACGCCGCGGTGATCGCCTTCGGTCTCAAGGGCAACCGGACGACGCCGCTGTACTCGCGTGGCACCGAACTGATAGTGGAGGCGATGCGGAAACTGGCCGTACGGCGGCTGATCGTCGTCTCGGAGGCCGGATACGGGCCCCATGTCCGGGGCCTCTCGGGCCGTACCATCGCCGCGCTCTACCGCGCGACGGCGCGGCCCCTCCTGCGGGAGCGGGAGGCCCAGGACGCGGTGATCCTCACCAGCGGCCTCGACTGGACCGTCGTACGGTCCGGGGTGCTGCACCACGGGCCCGCGCGCGGCAACCGCCCGCGCTCCTTCACGCCGTACCGGGGCCTCGCGCCCCGTACGACCTACGCGGACCTCGCGGACCTCCTCCTGGACACGCTGGACGACCCCGCGACGTACGGCCGGGACATCTACCCGTAGCCCCGCGGCGGGCGATCAGCTCCCCTCGATCAGCTCCCCTGCCCCACGATCTCGCGCAGGTCCTTGGCGTAGTGGCTGATCGCCCGCCGGTACGTCCGCACCCGGGAGTCCTCGCTGGTCGTGGAGAGCAACTCCAGCAGGATCCGCATCGCTTCGTCGTGCTCCCCGGTGTTGAACAGCGCCATCGCGAGGAAGGTCCGCAGGGCGCCGTCGCCGGGGAACTCCGCCAGCCCGCCCCGCAGCGTCCCGACGGCCTCCTCGTAGCGGCCGAGGATCCGGAACGTGCTGCCGAGACCCACCAGCGCGCCGAGACGGTCCTCGTCCGACAGGTCAGTTCCGGCCAACGCGCGTTCGTAGTAGGCGACGGCCTCCGCCTCCAGACCGAGGGCGTCGTGTGTCCAGGCGGTCTGATACGCCACCTCGGCGTCGTCCGGGTGCCGGGCGGCGAGAGCCACCAGGCGCTCCCTGGCCTGCTCCGCCTGTCCCCGTGTGCGCAGGTCGACGGCTTCCGCCAGAAGGTCGTCCCTGCTGTCAGTCGTCATGCGGGGATTGTCGCACCGGCCACGGACCGGGCGGTTCCCCGGCCCTGCCGTCCCCGCGCGGCGGCGTTCAGCGCTGGTACGGCCACACCAGCAGGACGGGGCACGGCGCGTGGTCGACCACGAAACGGGACTCCGGGCCGAGGCTGTGCGGGCCAGGCCTGTCGGGGTCTCCGTCGCGCGCGCAGATCAGCAGGTCCACGTCGGCCGCCGCGCGGACGACCTCCTCCTGAGGACGGCCGTGCCGGTCGAGCAGTTCGCAGGGCCGACCGAGCCGGTGCGCCGCCTTCTCAAGGAGGTCGGCGCCCACCACTCCGGCCAGCGCCTCCAGCCGGGCGCCGGGATCGCGCTCGGGCTCGTGGCCACGGCCGAGCAGCCCCGCGTAGGCGCGGTGCGCCTCTTCGACGATCCGGTCGTCGCCCACGTGCAGCAGGACGACATGGTCGTCGGGGGCCCGTTCGCGGGCGGCGTCGACGCAGGCGGGCCAGGTCGACGGACTGATCCAGACGAGGGCGGTTGTCTTCACGTCGGTCACAACTGCAGGGTGCCCCACAGGGCAACGGTCGAAGCGATCAGCGTCGCGGGCACGGTGAGCAGACCGAGCCGGGTGAACTGCCCGAGCGAGGGCGCCGAGTCGTGTTCGTGCAGGACACGGCGCCAGAGGAGGGTGGCGAGGGAGCCGACGTACGTGAGGTTGGGCCCCAGATTCACCCCGATGAGCGCGGCGAGCACGGGGCCGGGGCCCGCGGGCGCGACGAGGGGCAGAAGGGCGAGGATCGCGGGCAGGTTGTTGATCAGATTGGCCAGGAGGGCGGCGACGCCCGCGATGGCGAGGAGCGTGCTGAGGGATTCGCCGGCCGGGAGGATCCGGCTGATGCCGGTGTCGAGGCCGTTGTCGACGACGGCCTTGACGACGACGCCGAGCGCGAGCACGAAGAGGCAGAAGAGCGGCGACGCGGAGCGGAAGAGCGCGGGCAGTGTGGTGCGCCCGCGCCGTAGCGCGCGGGCGGCGAGCACCGCCGTACCGGCGAAGGCCGCCCAGAGCGGTTCGATGCCGACGAGTGAGGTGCCGGCGAACGCGAGGAGTGTCAGGCCGAGGACGACGAGTGTGAAGGTCGGTACGGTGCGCGACTCGGCCTCCTTGGGAGGGTGCGCCCCGGCGGCCAGGTCGGTCGCGAAGAACCGGCGCAGGACGAGGTACTCGACGGCGATCGCGGCCAGCCACGGGAGCGCCATGAGCACGGCGAACCGGGTGAAGGAGAGACCGCTGGCGGTGAAGGCGAGGAGGTTGGTGAGGTTGGAGACGGGGAGCAGGAGCGACGCGGAGTTCGCGAGGTGGGTGCAGGCGTAGACGTGCGGGCGGGGGTGGGCCCCGACGCGGCTCGCGGTCACGAACACGACGGGCGTGAGGAGGACGACCGTGGCGTCGAGGCTGAGTACGGCGGTGGTGACGGCGGCGACGCCGAACACGCCACCGAGCAGTCGCCGCGGATGCCCGCCGCAGAGACGGGCGACGAGGTCGCCGGCGGCCTGGAACAGACCGTCGTCGTCGCAGAGTTGGGCCAGTACGAGAATGGCGGCGAGGAACCCGACCACGGGCAGGAGGCTGTGCGTCTGGTCCCACGCGTCGGCGGGCGACACGGCGCCGAGTGCGACGACGAGTCCGGCGGCCGGGATGGCGACGATGGCTTCGGGCAGACCTCTCGGCCGCGCGACGGCGAAGGCGAGCACGCCGAGGAGCAACCCGACGGACACGATCTCGGCGGCGAGGCTGTTCACGGGCGGCGCCTGGGTGCTGGTGGGCGGACGGTAGGTTCACGGGGGCCGCGCACCACGCGCGACGCCCGCCAAACCTACGGCCCGCGTCCGGGTCCGGACCGCGACACCCCCGCCGTGCCGGTCAGGGGGCCCGGTGCTGTGGCCCGGTGCTGTGGCCCGGTGCCGTTGGCAGGGTCGCGCGGCTCGCGGCCGCGCTTGTCCTCAATCGCCGGACGGGCGGAAGTCGCCGCCCGTCCGGCGATTGAGGACACAGCCGATGCCGCCGGGCCTCAGCCCTCCGCGCCCAGGCGCTCCAGGATCAGTTCGCGGACCCGTGCCGCGTCCGCCTGGCCCCGGGTGGCCTTCATCACCGCTCCCACCAGTGCGCCCGCCGCCGCGATCTTGCCCGCGCGGATCTTGTCCGCGATCGCCGGGTTCGCGGCGATCGCCTCGTCCACCGCCGTACCCAGCGCGCCCTCGTCGGAGACGACCTTCAGACCGCGCTTCTCGACGACGGTGTCCGGGTCGCCCTCGCCAGCGAGGACGCCCTCCAGAACCTGCCGGGCCAGCTTGTCGTTCAGTTCGCCCGCGGTCACCAGTTCCGCCACTCGGGCGACCTGCGCCGGGGTGATCGGGAGCGCCGCGAGGTCCGTGGACGTCTCGTTCGCGCTGCGCGCGAGCTCGCCCATCCACCACTTGCGTGCCTGGTCGGCCGGGGCGCCCGCCTCGATCGTGGCGGTGATCAGGTCGACCGCGCCCGCGTTGAGCATCGACTGCATGTCGTGCTCCGAGACGCCCCACTCCTCGCGCAGGCGCTTGCGGCGCAGCCGCGGCAGCTCCGGCAGTCCGCCCCGCAGCTCCTCCACCCACTCGCGCGGGGGCGCGATCGGGACGAGGTCCGGCTCGGGGAAGTACCGGTAGTCCTCCGCCTCCTCCTTCACACGGCCGGACGTCGTGGAACCGTCCTCCTCGTGGAAGTGCCGGGTCTCCTGGATGATCGTGCCGCCGCCGTCGAGAACAGCGGCGTGCCGCTGGATCTCGTAGCGCGCCGCCCGCTCCACGCTGCGCAGCGAGTTGACGTTCTTCGTCTCCGAGCGGGTGCCGAACTTCTCGCGCCCGTGCGGGCGCAGCGACAGGTTGACGTCGCAGCGCATCTGGCCCTGCTCCATGCGGGCCTCGGAGACGTCCAGCGCCTTGATCAGCTCGCGCAGCTCCGCGACGTACGCCTTCGCGACCTCCGGCGCGCGCGCCCCGGCGCCCTCGATCGGCTTGGTGACGATCTCGATGAGCGGGATGCCCGCGCGGTTGTAGTCGAGCAGGGAGTGGGACGCGCCGTGGATACGGCCGGTGGCGCCGCCGACGTGCAGCGACTTCCCGGTGTCCTCCTCCATGTGGGCGCGCTCGATCTCCACCCGGAAGACCTCGCCGTCCTCCAGCTGGACGTCCAGATAGCCGTTGAAGGCGATCGGCTCGTCGTACTGGGAGGTCTGGAAGTTCTTCGGCATGTCCGGGTAGAAGTAGTTCTTCCGGGCGAACCGGCACCACTCCGCGATCTCGCAGTTCAGCGCGAGACCGATCTTGACGGCGGACTCGACGCCGATCGCGTTGACGACCGGAAGCGCTCCCGGCATGCCGAGACAGGTCGGGCAGGTCTGTGAGTTGGGGTCGGCGCCCAGCTCGGTGGAGCAGCCGCAGAACATCTTCGTCCTGGTGCCGAGCTCGACATGGACCTCCAGGCCCATGACGGGGTCGTACGTCGCGAGAGCGTCCTCGTACGGGACGAGCGACACGT
Source organism: Streptomyces camponoticapitis (assembly GCF_014646115.1). Lineage (GTDB taxonomy): Bacteria > Actinomycetota > Actinomycetes > Streptomycetales > Streptomycetaceae > Streptomyces > Streptomyces camponoticapitis. The sequence goes on from NZ_BMMV01000001.1 coordinate 255,131, forward strand.
GTTCAGTGACGGTCACGGTGAAACTTTCCCTCTCTGCGGGCTCAGCCCAGCAGGACGTCGTCGTCGCCCAGCCGCTTCAGCTCGCGGTAGAGCAGAGCGACGCCGGTGACGATGGCGGCGGCGGAGACGGCGGCGTCGATCAGCCGCAGCGTGTCGTTGTCCTGGCGGGCCAGCTTGGCCTGCTTGAAGACGCTGATGGCTCCCATGGCGGTCGTACCGATCGACAGGTACACGCCGGACTTCGACTTCTTGAAGCTCTTGGCCTTCTTGGTCATTGCGCTCATAGCGACGGTGCCTCCTCCAACAGCGGATGTCCCCAGCGTTCCACGAACGCCGCCTCGACCGCCGCGCCTACCCGGTAGAGACGGTCGTCCTTCATCGCGGGGGCGATGATCTGCAGCCCGACCGGGAGACCGTCCTCCGGCGCCAGTCCGCAGGGCAGCGACATGGCGGCGTTTCCGGCCAGGTTGGTCGGGATGGTGCACAGATCGGAAAGGTACATCGCCATCGGGTCGTCGGCGCGTTCACCGATGGGGAAGGCGGTGGTGGGCGTGGTGGGTGAAACGATCACGTCGACCTGCTCGAAGGCCTTCTCGAAGTCCCGCACGATCAGGGTGCGGACCTTCTGCGCCGAGCCGTAGTACGCGTCGTAGTAGCCGGAGCTGAGCGCGTACGTACCGAGCATGATGCGCCGCTTGACCTCGTCGCCGAAGCCCGCCTCCCGGGTGAGGGCGGTGACGTCCTCGGCCGAACGGGTGCCGTCGTCGCCGACCCGCATGCCGTAGCGCATGGCGTCGAAACGCGCGAGGTTGGAGGAGCACTCGGAGGGCGCGATCAGGTAGTACGCCGAGAGGCCGAGGTCGAAGGACGGGCAGTCCAGCTCGACCACTTCCGCGCCGAGCTCCTTGAGGAGGTCGACGGACTCGGCGAACCGCTGCATGACGCCGGCCTGGTAGTGCTCGCCGGAGAACTGCCGGACGACACCGACGCGCATACCGGCGACCGTGCCGTTGCGGGCGGCCTCGACCACCGGCGGCACGGGCGCGTCGATGGAGGTCGAGTCGAGCGGGTCGTGTCCGCCGATGACCTCGTGGAGGAGTGCCGCGTCCAGGACCGTACGGGCGCACGGGCCGCCCTGGTCGAGCGAGGACGAGAAGGCGACCATGCCGTACCGGGAGACGCCACCGTAGGTGGGCTTGACGCCGACCGTGCCGGTGACGGACGCGGGCTGGCGGATCGAGCCGCCGGTGTCCGTGCCGATGGCGAGCGGCGCCTCGTACGCGGCCAGGGAGGCCGACGAGCCGCCCCCGGAGCCGCCGGGGATACGGGTGAGGTCCCAGGGGTTGCCCGTGTGCCCGTACGCGCTGTTCTCGGTCGACGACCCCATGGCGAACTCGTCCATGTTGGTCTTGCCGAGGATGACGACACCGGCCTCCTTGAGGCGCCGGGTGACGGTCGCGTCGTACGGCGGGATCCAGCCTTCGAGGATCTTGGAGCCGACGGTGGTGGGGATGCCCTCGGTGGTGAAGATGTCCTTCAGCGCGAGGGGGACACCGGCGAGCGGACCGAGCTTCTCGCCCCTGGCCCTCTGCTCGTCGACGGCGCGGGCCTGCGCGAGGGCGCCCTCACGGTCGACGTGCAGGAAGGCGTGGACCTTCTCGTCGACGGCCTCGATACGGGTGAGGTGGGCCTCGGTGACCTCGACGGCCGTCAGCTCGCCGGAGGCGATCTTCTCGGCGATCTGGGCCGCGGTGAGCCGGATGATGTCGGTCTTGATGTCCGTCATGGCTGTTAGTCCTCCCCCAGGATCTGCGGCACCTTGAAACGCTGCTGCTCCTGGGCCGGGGCGCCGGAGAGCGCCTGCTCGGGGGTGAGCGACGGGCGTACCTCGTCCGCGCGCATGACGTTCGTCAGCGGCAGCGGGTGGGAGGTCGGCGGAACGTCTTGGTCGGCGACCTCGGATACGCGGGCGACCGCGCCGATGATGTCGTCGAGCTGACCGGCGAAGTGATCGAGCTCTTCGTCCTTCAGCTCCAGACGTGCCAGCCGTGCGAGGTGGGCGACCTCCTCGCGCGTGATGCCAGGCATGCGGCGATCCTCTGGGTGAGTGTCGGGATTTTGACCCAATCCTATGGGGCGCGACACCGTGCCCACGAAACGGTTTCCCGTTCCGCCGCGCTGTCCGGGCCGTGTACGGGCGTCCGCCGGCCGCGTAGAGGCGTCGTACAGGCCTCTGTTACTGGACCACTCGGCTGGAGGGACCGGACGCGTCGGTGCGCGGCGGCTCCAGGGCGGGTGCGGGCGGCGGGCGGTGCCAGCCGGTCTCACCGCGGGCCAGCAGCCAGGACGTCGCCTCGTGCGGGGGCATCGCGGCGGCCACGAGCCAGCCCTGGACGGCGTCGCAGCCCAGGTCGCGCAGGCGCTCCCAGGTCTCGTCGTCCTCGACGCCCTCGGCGACGACCACCAGGCCCAGCGAGTGCGCCAGGTCGATCGTGCAACGGACGATCTCCGCGTCCTCGTTGTCGATGGCGAGGCGGGCCACGAACGAACGGTCGATCTTCAGTTCACTCACGGGGAGACGGCGCAGATGGACCAGCGACGAGTAGCCCGTGCCGAAGTCGTCGAGGGACATCTTCACGCCGTGGCCCGTCAGGCCCGCCAGGGTGTCGGCGGCCCGCTGCGGGTCCTCCAGCAGGACGTGCTCGGTTATCTCCAGTTGGAGCGCCCCGGCCGGGACGCCGTGCCGGGCGAGCCGGGCGGCGACCGCGCCGGCGAAGCCGGGGGTGTGGACGTCGCGCGGCGAGACGTTGACGGCCACCGGTACGAACAGGCCCTGGGCCCGCCAGCGGGCGACCTGGCCGAGGGCCGATTCCAGTACGTACTCGGTGAGGTAGGGCATCAGGCCCGAGGACTCGGCGATCGCGATGAACTCGTCCGGGGGCACTCTTCCCCGGTCGGGATGCACCCACCGTACGAGCGCCTCCAGGCCGACGACCTGGCCGTCGAAGCGGACCTTGGGCTGGTAGTGCAGCTCCACGTCGCCCGCGTCGAGCGCGCGCCGAAGATCGCCCAACAGGCCCAGCCGGTCGGGGGTGTTGGAGTCCCGCTTGGACTCGTACACCTCCACGCCCGTACGGTCCCGCTTGGCCTGGTACATCGCGACGTCGGCCCGCTGGAGCAGCCCTTCCGCGTCCACCGCGTGCTCGGGGTAGACGGCGACGCCGGCGCTGGCCTCCAGGACGAGCGTCAGTCCGTCCAGGTCGAGCGGCGAGGACAGTTCGGCCGCGAGATGGCGGGCAACGCGCTGAGCGCTGGTCGTGGAGTCGACCAGCGGCAGCAGTACGGCGAACTCGTCACCGCCGAGCCGCGCGGCCTCCGCCCCACGCGGCAGGGCCAGCTTGAGCCGCTCCGCTATCTGCAACAGGAGTCTGTCGCCCGCGAGATGACCGAGTGTGTCGTTGACGGAGCGGAACCGGTCGAGGTCGATCAGCACCAGCGCCGAGCGTGCGCCGAGGGTCTTGGCCTCCTCCAGCGCCGTCCAGGTCCGCTCCAGGAGCCACTGCCGGTTGGGCAGCCCGGTGAGGGGGTCGCGCAGTTGCTCCTCGGCCCGTGCCCTGGCGATCCAGAGCGTCGAGTCGAGGGCGATCAGCGGGACGGCGAACAGGGGCAGCACCACGGGTCTGGAGACGGCGACGACACAGATCAGTGGAGTGATTCCGAGCAGTGCGACGGCGAGCAGGCTCTGGCGAAGCAGGGCCGTACGGGCGACGGTCGGCAGGCCGCCGCCCTGCGGGGTCAGCGAATACCACAGGAGCAGCCGGGTCACCACCAGATAGGCCCCGGCAGCCAGCACGATCTCCGGGACGGTGCCGATCCCCCAGTGGAGGGGCTGCCAGGGCTTCTCGACGGTCGGTACGTCGCCGAAGGCGAGCAGGACCAGCGCCGCCGCCCCGATGCCGAGGATGTCCACGGCGCCGTGCAGGGCGCCCTGGCGCCAGCGGTGCCGGCGGGCGATGCCGACCAGGACCACGACGGCGAGGCTGACGAGGCCGGCGGCCACCCAGCCGTACAGGAGCAGCACCGCGAGGGTGAGGGCGGCGCCGGAGCCGGTGCCGCCCCACCAGCGGTCGCGGCCGAGTGCGACGAGATGGCCGACGACGATGCCGGTGAGGACCGCGAGCGACCAGCCCGTGGTGCCGTCAGGGAAGAGCGCCCGGCCGTCCCGGATCTGCAGGAATATGCCGAGTGCCAGCATGAGGGCGGCGAGGCCCACCACGACGAGGCCGACTCCGGCGGACGTGCCTCCAACTCCCGCGAAGGCGCGCGGGCGTGAGACCGGGGCGGCGCTCTCGGTCGGTTTCATTCCCGTCCCTCTCACAGCCGGCAGTGCCGTTACCACGCGATGGCACGTTGTCATGCCACCACGACTGATTTCCCACACGCAGCCGTGCACGACAGGCGTACCCCTCAACAGTAGGCCGCGAACGGCGTCGGCGGGCAGCGCTCTACCGCTGTTGCCCGAATGCAACCCGCCCTTCCGTATCCATCTGGTATGCGCCGAACGGGTGACCCACGAGGGCTCGTTGTGCCCGTTCGGTCACTCCTTTCCACTCTCCGCAGACGCCTCGTCAGCCGCCTTCGGGGCATTCTTGGCCGATTCCGTCGCCCCCTCATCGGGGGCCTCCGGCGCCTGTACAGCGGCTTCCCGCGCCGCGTCGGGGCCTTCGGCGAGCAGGACGGCGAACCCCGCCTCGTCGAGCACCGGCACCTTCAGCTGCATCGCCTTGTCGAACTTGGAGCCGGGGTTCTCACCGACCACCACGAAGGCCGTCTTCTTCGACACAGCGCCGGTCACCTTCGCTCCGAGCGTCTGGAGCGCCTCTTTCGCGCCATCCCTGGTGTGATTTTCGAGCGTGCCCGTGACGACGACGGTGAGGCCCGCCAGCGGGCGCGGTCCCTGGTCCTCGTCGGCGCCCTCGTTCTCCATCCGGACCCCGGCCTCGCGCCACTTGCGCAGGATCTCGCGGTGCCAGTCGACCTCGAACCACTGCTTGAGCGAGGCGGCGATCGTCGGGCCGACTCCCTCGACGGCGGCCAGCTCTTCCTCGGTGGCCTGTTCGATACGGTCGATGGAGCGGAACTCCCGGGCGAGCGCCACCGAGGCGACCGGCCCCACGTGCCGGATGGAGAGCCCCGCGATGACCCGGTCCAGGGGGCGCTGCTTGGCGGCCTCGATGTGCTCCAGCATCGACAGCGCGTTCTTCTTCGGCTCGCCCTTCTGGTTGGCGAAGACGGTAACGATCTTCTCCTCGCCGGTCTCCGGGTCCCGCTTGGGCAGACCGGTGTCCGCGTCGCGCACGTACGCCTTGATGGGCAGCAGCTGGTCAACGGTGAGGGTGAAGAGGTCGCCCTCGTTGAGCAGCGGGGGCGTCGGCGGCTCCAGCGGCTTCGTCAGCGCGGCGGCGGCCACATAGCCGAAGTTCTCGATGTCCAGGCACTTGCGGCCGCCGAGATAGAACAGCCGCTCGCGCAACTGGGCGGGACAGGAACGGGCGTTGGGGCAGCGCAGGTCGATGTCCCCCTCCTTCATGGCCCGCAGTTCGGTCCCGCACTCGGGGCAGACGGTGGGCATCTCGAACTCGCGCTCGCTGCCGTCCCGCAGATCGGCGACCGGTCCGAGGATCTCCGGGATGACGTCGCCCGCCTTGCGCAGGACCACCGTGTCGCCGATGAGGACGCCCTTGGCCTTCACCACGTCCTGGTTGTGGAGCGTGGCGAACTCGACCTCGGAGCCGGCGACCTTGACCGGCTCGACCACCGCGTACGGAGTGACCCGCCCGGTTCGACCGACGCCCACCCAGATGTCGATCAGCTTGGTGTTGACCTCCTCCGGCGCGTACTTCCAGGCGATGGCCCAGCGCGGGGCACGGGAGGTCGAACCGAGCCTGCCCTGGAGGGGGATCTCGTCCAGCTTGACGACGACACCGTCGATCTCGTGCTCCACCGAGTGGCGGTTGTCGCCGAAGTACGCGATGAACTCCCGTACACCGGCGAGGTCGTCGACGACCTTGTTGTGCTGGGCCGTCGGCAGGCCCCACTCCTCCAGCAGTTCGTACGCGTGCGAGAGACGGTCGATGTCGAAGCCCTGGCGCGCGCCGATGCCGTGCACCACCATGTGCAGCGGACGGGACGCGGTGACCTTGGGATCCTTCTGGCGCAGCGAACCCGCCGCCGCGTTACGGGGATTGGCGAACGGCTTGTCGCCCGCCTCGACCAGCCGGGCGTTGAGATCCTGGAAGGCCTCCATCGGGAAGTAGACCTCGCCGCGGATCTCCACCAGCTCCGGGACCCGGTCGCCCTTCAGCCGGTGCGGGATCTCCGCGATCGTACGGACGTTGGGCGTGATGTCCTCGCCCGTGCGGCCGTCGCCGCGGGTCGCGGCGCGGGTGAGTCTGCCCTGCTCGTAGGTGAGATTGACGGCGAGGCCGTCCACCTTCAGCTCGCACAGGAGGTGGTAGCCCGGGGCGCCCACCTCCCTGGCGACGCGCTCCGCCCAGGACGCCAGCTCCTCGTCGTCGAACGCGTTGTCCAGCGAGAGCATGCGCTCGCGGTGCTCGACCGCGGTGAACTCCGTCTCGTACGCCCCCGCGACCTTCTGGGTCGGCGAGTCTGGCGTACGCAGCTGCGGATACCGCTCCTCCAGCGCCTCCAGGTCGCGCAGCAGTGTGTCGAACTCGCCGTCGCTGACGACCGGCTGGTCCTTCACGTAGTAGCGGAAGCGGTGCTCCTCGACCTGCTCGGCGACGTGCGCGTGCCGCTCACGCGCTTCCGCGGGTACTGCCGTCTGCTGTTCGCCGGCCACCGTTTCATCCTCCCGTTCCACCGCTCACCGCGATGACCGCGATCAGCGCGAGCCATGTCTCGCCGATGTCACTCAGGGTTGTCCGCGAGAGATCGCGCCGCCCTGACACAGTGCTCCATGGCGGCACGGGCGTACGCGGGCGAAGCACCCGCGAGACCGCATGCCGGAGTGATCACCACGGACTCCGCCAGAGTCCCCGGATCCAGCCCCAGCCTGCGCCACAGCGTTCTGATACCCATGACGCTACCCCCCGGGTCCGACAACGGGGCGTCCGTGCCTGGCACCACCCCGGCGAGGAGTTTCACGCCGCCCTCCACGGCCTCGCCGATCGTGTCGTCGTCACGCTCGGTGAGCAGCGAGAAGTCGAACGACACGGCCTCGGCCTCCGCACGTCGCAGCAGCGCGAACGGCACGTCGGGAGCGCAGGAGTGGACGAGGGCGGGGCCGTCGTTCGCCCGCATCACCTGGCGCAGGGTGTCCTCGACGACCTGCCGGTCCACCGCCCGGTGGGTGCGGTAACCGCTGGCCGTCCTGATCTGCCCGCGCAGTACGGCGGTGAGGGACGGCTCGTCGAGCTGGAGCACCGGCCTGGCGCCGGGCACCCTGTGCCGTACGTCGGCGAGATGGGCCGTCAGCCCCTCCAGCAGGGATCCGGCCAGGTCGCGGCAGGCTCCGGGGTCGCTGAGCGCCGACTCGCCGTTGCGCAGTTCCAGGGACGCGGCGAGCGTCCACGGGCCGACGACCTGGATCTTGAGCGGGCCCTCGTACCCTTGCGTGAACTCTTCGAGCGCGTCGAGATCCTCGCCCAGCCAGGACCGGGACCGCCGAGTGTCACGGCCGGGGCGGTCGCCGATGCGCCAGCCGCTGGGCTCCACCCGGGCGAAGACCTCGACGAGCAGCCCGGCGGTCCGGCCGATCATGTCGGCGCCGGGGCCGCGGGCGGGCAGTTCGGCGAGGTGCGGGAAGTCCTCGAAGGTGCCCGTGACGGCCTTGGCGGTCTCGCGTGCGTCGTCGCCCGGCATGGACCCGACGCCGGTGGCGGCGCCCCATACGGGCTTCGCCGGGACGTCGGCCGGGGCCCCGTCGGTCCGCCGGTCCGGCTCGCCGCCGCTGTCGAACCTGCCGTCGAACCCGCCGTCGGTCCTGTCGTCGGTCTGGTTCATCGTCCCGGCCGCACCGTCAGGTCGTTAATCTCCGCGTCGCGCGGCAGGTCCAGTGCGGTGAGGATCGTCGTCGCGACCGACTCCGGGTCGATCCAGCGGGGCGCGTCGTACTCCTTGCCCTCCTGGCGGTGCACCTTGGCCTGCATGGGAGTGGCCGTACGGCCGGGATAGACCGAGGTGACGCGCACACCGTTCGGCCGTTCCTCCTGACGGAGGGCGTCGGCGAGCGCCTTGAGGCCGTGCTTGGACGCGGCGTACGCGCCCCACATCGCATGGGCGTTCAGGCCGGCGCCGGAGTTGACGAAGATCACCTGGCCCTTGGCGGCGCGCAGTTGGGGCAGGAAGAGACGGGTCAGCTCCGCCGGCGCGACAAGATTCACATTGAGCTGACCGGTCCAGGTCCTGGTGGTCAGCTCGCCGATCTGGCCGAGCTCGACGACGCCCGCGAAGTGCAGGAGCGAGTCCAGCCGGTCGGGGAGCGTCTGGTGCGACAGCGCCCAGGAGAGCCGGTCGGGGGTCGCGAGGTCGCCGACGAGCGTACGGGCGCCGGGGAAGTCCGCGGCGATTTCCTTGCCGCGGCCGGCGTCGCGGGAGAAGAGCAGCAGGTCGTCGCCGCGCTCGTGCAGTCGGCGCGCGACAGCGGCGCCGATGCCGGAGCCCGCGCCGGTGATCAGATGGGTAGCCATGGGGTCATGTTCGCATCACCCCATGGCGAGTCCCTACGGTCCCGCCTCGCGCCCGCGCCCGCTCAGGGCATGCCGGCGGACTCCTCCAGATAGGCGAGGGCGCCCACCGCCTCCTCCGCGAAGAAGACCAGCTCGGTCAGTGGCACCGGGAGGAAGCCCTCGCTGTCCATACGCGTGAACTGCTCCTTGAGCCCGTCGTAGAAGCCCGCCGTGTTGAGCAGCACCACGGGCTTGTCGTGCAGGCCGTGCTTCTTCAGTTCGAGGATCTCGGTCGCCTCGTCCAGCGTGCCCGTACCGCCGACCATGATCACGACGGCGTCGGACTTGGCGAGAAGCAACGCCTTGCGCTCGGCGAGGTCCTTGGCGATCACCATCTCGTCGGCCCGTGCCCGCATGGAGGAACTCAGGAAGCCGACGGAGACCCCGACGAGCCGACCGCCCGCCTCCTCCACCCCGTCGGCGACGACCTTCATCAGCCCCGCGTCGGAACCGCCCCAGACGAGCGTGTGACCGCCCTTGCCGAGGAGTTCGGCGAATTCCCGGGCGGGGCGGGTGTACCGCTCGTCCAGGTCGGCGGCGGAGAGGAAGACACAGATTCTCATGGCCCCACGGTAACCGGGTGACCTCCTGGGGAAGAGGGCGTGACCGGCCGTTGCTGACGGTAGAAGGGACCAGCACGAGAAGCGGGACCGAGTTCACCGAAGGAGCGGAATCGCCATGGCCAAGGGCCACACCATCACCGTCGAGCAGGGCACGGAGCACGTACGGGTCGTGCGCGACGGACAGGTCGTCGCGGAGAGCCGCCGGCCGTTGCTGCTGCACGAGACGGGACTGCCCGTCCGTTACTACCTGCCGCCGGAGGACGTGCGCACGGAGCTGCTGACTCCGTCGGACACCACGACCCACTGCCCGTTCAAGGGCGACGCCTCCTACTGGTCGCTGCCGGACGCGCCCGATCTGGTCTGGGCGTATCCCGAGCCCAAGGACGAGGTCGCCGAGATCAAGAACCACCTCTGCTTCTACGAGACCGAGGTCGTCGCGGGCTGACCGCCCGGCCCCAAGGTCCCCGCTGGAGGGCCCGGAAAAGAATTTCTCCAATTTCCGCTCACCGGCGATGAGTTCCGGTGAGTCCGCCGGTCTCAACCCGTATGGACCAAGTGGGCAGGGCGAAGTCGGGGGACGGCACCCTCATCGCGTACCGGCGGACGGGCCTCGACGGGCCTCCGGTGATCATGGTGGGGGGAGCGTTCAGCACGGCGGCGGCGCAGGCACCGCTGGCGGCGCTCCTCGCACCGCGCTTCAGCGTGATCACCTACGACCGGCGGGGGCGCGGCGGCAGCGGGGACACGGCGCCGTACTCGGTGGAGCGCGAGGTCGAGGACATCGCCGCCCTTCTTACGGAGGCGGGCGGCAGCGCTTCCGTGTACGGGGTGTCCTCAGGCGCGGCGCTGGCGCTGGAGGCCGCCGCGACAGGGCTGCCGATCACTCAACTCGCCGTGTACGAGCCTCCGTACGACACGGGCGCGGCCGGCGGCGCGGACAGGTCGGCCTTCACCGCACGGCTCGACGACCTGCTGTCGCGGGGGCGGCGGGACGAGGCCGTGGAGTTGTTCCTGTCGGTGGTCGGGGTGCCGCCCGACGTGGTGGCGGGGATGCGCCGGGCCGCGATGTGGCGGGGCATGACGGCGGTGGCGCACACCCTCGCCTACGACAACGCGGTGGTGGGTCCCGGACCGGTCCCCACGGAACGGCTCGCACGGATCACGGCGCGGGTGATGGTCGTGGACGGGGGCGCGAGTCCGCCGCCGACGCGGGTGGCCGCGCGGGCGGTGGCTGAGGCGCTGCCGCGCGGGCGGCACCGCACTCTGACGGGGCAGATCCACGAGGTGGCGCCGCATGTGCTGGCGCCGGTCCTCGAAGAGTATTTCGCCGCGGCGGCGTGAGGTCGGTGGGCGACATGAGAGCGGCGGAAGCGGTGGGGGCAGCCGTGGCGGTCGATGCGGCGGCGGCTGTGCCGATGGGGGCGGTGACGGAGGCCATGCTCGCCGCCCAGGCCCGGTGCAGGCACGGGCGCGTGGGGTTCAGCGGATCGCGTCGTCCGGCAGCAGCGCGTGGACGCCCCACACCTGGTTGGCGACCTGCGTCACCCGCAGATCGACCGTCGTACTCGCCAGAGCCAGCGCCGTGGCCCGCTTCACCCCGTACAGGGACGTCATCCACGTCAGCATCGCGTCGAGAGCCTGCGCCGACGCCTCGTTGAGGTCCGGGTCGAAGCCGAAGGTGATCCGGCCGGCCGGGGTCACCGCGTGGGGCGTGGGGAGGGGCGGGGACGGCTGGAGGTCCACGGTGAGCCGGGTCGTCATGCCGCACTCGACCGCCGTGCCGGAGACCTCCCCGTCGCCCTGCGCGGCGTGGCCGTCCCCGATGCTGAGCAGTGCGTCCGGCACGGTGACCGGGAGGAACAGGGTGGATCCGGCGACCAGTTCGCGACAGTCGATGTTGCCGCCGCCGAGGGTGCGGGGCGGTGTCGTGGAGTGCTCGCCCGGTTCGACCGGTGGTGTGCCGATGACGCCGAGGAAGGGCGCCAGGGAGATCGTGTGACCGTACTGGTCGGTGCCGGTGCCCTTGTCCGCGTCGAGGTCCCACACCAGCCACTCGCCGTCCTCGGCGGGCATGCCCAGCCGGCGGGTGAGCGGGGTGTCGGACGACGCCGCGGCGGTGAAGCCCCACTCGTCGGGGCGCAGGGACTCCAGTCGTACGGACAGGGCCATGCCCGGCTCGGCGCCCCGTACGGCGATCGGACCCACCAGGCAGTGGCCGCGCTGCTCGCCGAACATGCGCGGCACGGTCTCGTCCGCCGTACGGCGCCGCTCCAAGTGCCCCGAGCAGTCGAGGGTGTGGACGGTGAGGGTGTCCCCGGGGTCGACGGTCAGCACCGGGGGCAGTTCGCGCGAGAAGACGTTGCTCACCGTGCCGGGCACGGAGTCCAGGAGGTGCTCGGCCACGGGGGCTTCCCTTCGGTCGGCGCGGCGCTCGGGTCAGCCGGCGGCGCCGGACGAGGCGCCGTAAGGCATCGCCCCGGCGGTGACCAGGCTCCCCTCACCGTAGTCCGCCCCGGGGACGGGCCGGTAGCGGGCCCCACGGGACGCGACCGCGCCACCCGGGAGCCTTCTCCCGGGCGGCGCGGGGCTCAGCCGCGGCGCACGGTGAACTCGCCCCGGCGTACGCGCAGTACGGTCCGGCCGCCCTCGGTCGAGACACGCGCGCCCTCGCACCGTGCCGGGCCGTCCACCGCGACCACCGACTCCCCGCCGGTGGCGCCGAGCGCGCGGAAGGTCGCCCGGCCGTCGGCGGCGCCGGTGAGTTCCGCCGTGGCGTACGCGACGCGCAGGCCGGCCACGTCCAGTCCGAGCGGCAGGATCGCCGCCGTACGGCCGGGCAGGTGCAGCTTCTCGCCGCCGAAGAGAGGCTTGCCGTTCTCCGTGACCGTGAAGTCCTGGTCGTAGCCCGAGGAGACGTTGAAGGCGTGCAGCAGCCGTCCGCGCCCACCGTCCGCCGTCGTCAGGAGGAAGACCCCCGGGTCGGTCGCGCTGTGCCGGAGGGCCGGGGCCGCGTCCAGGGCGCGGAAGGCACGTCCCCAGAAGACCAGGTCGCACTGGTAGTCCGTGGTGATCACGACGGCTCGCCCCCGCCCGAGCGGGATGTCGAAGCCGCAGCCCTTGCCGGTGGACAGCTCGCGCAGCACCGTGCGGCCCCGCGCGGGCTCGCACAACTGGGCACGTGACAGCCGTACTTCGGGGAGCGGCGCCGCCCAGTCGTGGGCGGTGACGGACAGCCAGAAACGGTTCGCGTCGGTGAGCGTGGAGCCGGCCTTGAGGCCCAGCGCGTCCGCGAGCACGGTGCAGGGCTGGTCGGCCATGTCCTTGACCGGCAGCCGCCCCGCCAGGAGCAGCTTTCCGCCCGCCTCCGTATAGCGGACCAGGCGCCGCTGGAGTTCCGCCCCCAGATGCTCGCCGGTGGCCAGCGCGATCACCGGTACGGCCTTCGGGTCCGGATCGCCCGCTTGCAGGTTCACGCTCCGGTAGCGGAAGCCGCCGAGCAGCATCGCGCGGGCCAGGGAGCCGCGAGGGCCCGCGCCGCGCGTGTTCACCGCTTCGTCCAGCACGCGCTGGACGGATGCCAGCTCCGGCGGGTGGTACTCGGTCAGATAGTGATCGGGTACGAAACCGAGCGCCACGTCGTCGTAGGTCGTACGCATCGGTGCGAGGACATCGGCCAGCCCGCCCATCGCGCGTACGGTCTCCCGGGTCGACGCGTAGCTGATGCCCGGCCGGCCCTCCGGATCGACGGGTGCCGCGAAACCGTGCCGTTCGCCGGTGATGCCGATCCGGTCGTTCCCGTCGCCCGTAGGCTTGTCGAGCTTCGGGTTGAACCCGCCCGCGAACAGGTAGTAGTTGAGCATTTTCGCGCCCTGCGCGACACACAGACGGGTCTTGAGATCAACGCCCGACGGGCTGGTCTGGCTGTCCATGTTCTGCCCGTAGTCGGCGTGTCCCGCGTCGAACTCCAGCGCTGTGACCGGCTGGTCCTCGTCGTTGACCGCGTCCATGAACGCGTTGATGAGATACAGGTCGGTGACATTGCGCAGGGTCAGGTCGCCGAGGTAGAAGTCCGCTCCGGAGATCGTCCCCTCGATCCCCCCGTAGGTCTCCATCAGTTGGCTGATCCCGATGGGGAAGGGTTCGGCGCGGCTGTCGGAGGTGCCGTGGATGTTGATCACGAACGGGACTCCGGTGACCCCGTACTCCTCGGCGGCGGAGCGCAGTTCGGCGACGTACCGCGCGAAGCGGCCCCGCATGAAGCGGCCCAGATCGTGCATCAACGCCGCGCCGTACGCGTCTTTCGGGTTGCGGATCGCCTTGCGCCGCCCGGCGAGGTCCTCGCCCGCGAACGGGTAGCGGGCCCCGAGCCCGTCCCCGTACTCCTCGCGCAGCCAGCCGTCGAAGTCGGCCGTCACGTGGTCGGTGAGGTCGGGCGAGTTGCTGACCCAGGCCAGCATTCCGATCTCGTTGTCGAGCTGTACGGAGATGACGGGGCCGCCGCTGCCGTGCAGCCGCTTGGCGAGGACGGGCATGACCGCCGCGTACCAGTGGCGCATCTCCTTGAGGAAGGCGGGCGCGAGGTAGTCGACGGTGGGTGTGGTGGCGGGAGCGCCGTTCCAGCCGGTGGAGACGATCTCGGGGTGGTCCTTGCGCACCCGCTCGGGCACGCCCTCGCCCTTCAGCTCGGCCATGGTGAAGGGGCCGGGGCGGGCGATGAAGAGGAAGCCGTTGCGGTGGCAGAGGTCGATGAACGCGCCGAGGTCGCGCTCGGCGCGGGTACGGCCGGTGACGTCGACCGTGCCGTCGGGCAACTCGTGCCACATCCAGGGGATGTAGGAGGCGATGGTGTTGAGGCCGGCGGCCTTGGCGCGGTCGAGCCTGGACTGCCAGTCCGCCTTCTTCAGACGGAAGTAGTGGATCTCTCCGGCGAGTACGAGCACGGGCTTGCCGCCGATGAGGATCTGCTTGTTCCGGTACGTGACCGCGCCGGCCCGGGCGGTGTCGCCGGGCGCGGCCGTTGCCTCTGTGACGGCCTGGGCATCGGGGGCGGACAGGCCCGCGGTGGCGAGCGTACCGAGGGCGGCGCCGCCCAGGACGGTGCGGCGGCGTGGGGCGTGGGCGGCAGGCGTCATGGCGTCGTTCTTCCTGGGGGGAGAGCAGAACGGGGGGCGGCTCGGCAGCGCGGGCAGCATGTATGCGCTGCCTGTATGCGCATACATGCACCCTGGAGCAGCCCCTCACGCGCCACAAGAGCCCGTCTGATCACGCTTGGGTAACGGGGTCGGCCGCCGGTGATCCCGATCGGCCGGTGAACGGATCGGTCAGCCGGTCAGGGCTCCCGTGCGCCGGACCGTCGTCGCGATCGTGGCCGAGCCGACCACGCGCGTGCCGTCGTACAGCACGATCGCCTGGCCGGGGGCCACGCCCCGTACGGGCTCGGCGAAGTCGACGCGCAGGGTGCCGTCGATCAGCTCCGCCGTGACCGGTGTCTCGTCGCCGTGGGCTCGCAGCTGGGCCGTGTAGTCGCCGGGGCCGGACGGGGCCGTGCCGCCGCACCAGCGGGGCTTGATGGCCGTCAGGGCGGTGACGTCGAGGGCGGCGGCGGGGCCGACCGTCACGGTGTTGTCGACGGGCGAGATGTCCAGCACGTAGCGCGGCTTGCCGTCCGGCGCCGGGTGGCCGATCCGCAGGCCCTTGCGCTGGCCGATGGTGAACCCGTGCGCGCCGTCGTGCGTACCGACCTTGGACCCCAACTCGTCGACGATGTCCCCCTCCGCCTTGCCGAGACGGGCGGCGAGGAAGCCCTGGGTGTCGCCGTCCGCGATGAAGCAGATGTCGTGGCTGTCGGGCTTCTTCGCGACGGCCAGGTCGCGGCGCTCGGCCTCCGCGCGGATCTCGTCCTTCGTGGTGAGGGTGTCCCCGAGCGGGAACATGGCGTGCGCGAGCTGGCGCTCGTCGAGCACTCCGAGGACGTACGACTGGTCCTTGGCCATGTCGCTCGCCCGGTGCAGCTCACGGGTCCCGTCGGGACCGGTGACGACCGTCGCGTAGTGGCCGGTGCAGACGGCGTCGAAGCCCAGCGCGATCGCCTTGTCGAGCAGCGCCGCGAACTTGATCTTCTCGTTGCAGCGCAGACACGGGTTCGGGGTGCGCCCGGCCTCGTACTCGGCGATGAAGTCCTCGACGACATCCTCACGGAAGCGCTCGGCGAGGTCCCATACGTAGAAGGGGATCCCGATGACGTCGGCGGCCCGGCGTGCGTCGCGGGAGTCCTCGATCGTGCAACAGCCGCGCGCGCCCGTACGGAAGGACCGCGGGTTCGCGGAGAGCGCGAGGTGGACACCGGTGACGTCATGACCGGCTTCGGCTGCGCGGGCGGCGGCGACGGCGGAGTCCACGCCGCCGGACATGGCGGCGAGCACACGGAGAGGGCGCTGGGGTGTCTGAGTCATAGCCACACCAGCGTAAGGGTGCCGGGGAACCAGAATCGCGCGAGTATCCGTTGTCGGTCCATGGGCAAGAGAAGGCGGGGCGCCGTGAGCGGTGACACCCCGGGCGCGGGCGGCTCGGACGAGGGCGGGACCCCGGCCGGCGAGGGATCGGCGGGCAACGGGCACGGAGGCGGTGGACAAGGGAGCGGCGGGCCGGGAATCGGCCGGCGCACGCTTCTGATCGGCGGCGCCGCCGTGCTGGTGGGCGGCGGGGCGATCGCGGTGGTGGCGGGCCAGGACCAGGCGACGCGGCTCTGGTATCGGGTACCGGGCGTGGAGAAGCCGCGCAAGCCGGGTGAGCTGGATCACGTGGGCGCCGAGTGGGTGGCGGCGTCGTCGGCGAACTGGCGCCGGGCGGACCGGCCCGACGACTACGCCGTGGACCGGGTGATCATCCACGTCGTGCAGGGCAGCTACCAGACGGCGCTCAAGGTCTTCAAGGACCCGGCGCACCAGGCGGCCACGCACTACGTGGTGCGCAAGGACGGGCATGTGGCGCAGATGATCCGTGAGCTGGACGTGGCGTACCAGGCGGGGAACCGCTCGTACAACGAACGCGGCGTCGGCATCGAGCACGAGGGGTTCGTGGACCGGCCGGAGGACTTCACGGACGCGATGTACGCGTCGTCGGCGCGGCTGACGGCGGGGATCTGCGAGCGGTACGGGATACCCGTCGACCGCGAGCACATCATCGGGCATGTGGAGGTGCCTGGGACGGACCACACGGACCCGGGGCCGCACTGGGACTGGGACCGGTACATGAAGCTGGTACGGGCGGCGGGAACGGGGGCGCGGGCGGAGGGTTCGAGCTAGGGCGTGCTCGCGCCTGCGGGCCCTGACGGGGGCCGGGTCGGCCTCAAGCGCCGGCCGGGCTGGAGGTGGTCCCTGCCGCGTCCGGGTGCCGCTCCGGGGTCATGCCCGGACGACGTGATTTACGCCGCGTGCAGGGCTCGTTGGACCCGGGGGAACCAGGTCGTCCACGCGGCACAAATCAGCCCAAGTGTCCGGACACGACCCCTGCGCGTCCCCCTTCCAACCCGCGGGCCGGGGCTTGTGCGGATCCCCCACCGGCGCGAGGGGGGCGGGGTCGCAGGAGGGGTGTGTCCGGACACTCAGGCTGATTTGTGGCGCGGGAACAAGAACGTCTCCTCGGGTCCAACGAACGGTGCACGCGCCGTAAATCACGCCGTCCGGACATACCCCTCCGGAGGCCCCGAACCCCGCCCCCCGGCAACGACACAGCAACCAAGACCCGCAACCGCGCCGGACGGCGACCCCGTCCTAGCTCAGACCCGCGTTCCGCGCCCGCTGGACCGCCGGCCCGATCGCCGACGCGACCGCCTTGACGTCGGCCTCCGTGGACGTGTGGCCGAGGGAGAACCGCAGCGTGCCGCGCGCCAGTTCGGGATCGGTACCGGTCGCCAGCAGTACGTGGCTCGGCTGGGCGACCCCCGCCGTACAGGCCGATCCGGTCGAGCACTCGATCCCCTGCGCGTCCAGCAGCAGGAGCAGCGAGTCGCCCTCGCAACCGGGAAAGCTGAAATGCGCGTTGGCGGGGAGGCGGTCGACCGGGTCGCCGCCGAGGATCGCGTCCGGCACGGCCTTCTGTACGGAGGCGATCAACTCGTCGCGCAGGGCGCCGATGTCGCGCGCGAACTCGCCGCGCCGTTCGGCGGCGAGCCGCCCCGCGACGGCGAACGCGGCGATGGCGGGGACGTCGAGGGTGCCCGAGCGCACATGGCGCTCCTGGCCGCCGCCGTGCAGGACGGGGACGGGGGTGTACTCACGGCCGAGCAGCAGCGCGCCGACGCCGTAGGGGCCGCCGATCTTGTGGCCGGTGACGGCCATCGCGGCGAGCCCGGAGGAGGCGAAGTCGACCTCGGTCTGGCCGAAAGCCTGGACGGCGTCCGAGTGCAGCGGCACGCCGAACTCGGCGGCGACCTCGGCGAGTTCGCGTACGGGGAGGATGGTGCCGATCTCGTTGTTCGCCCACATCACGGTGGCGAGGGCCACGTCGTCGGGGTTGCGTTCGATGGCCGCGCGCAGGGTCTCGGGCGAGACCCTGCCGTACCCGTCGACGGCCAGATACTCGACGTTCGCGCCCTCGTGCTCGCCGAGCCAGTCGACGGCGTCGAGGACGGCGTGGTGTTCCACGGGGCTGGCGAGCACGCGCGTCCTGGCCGGGTCGGCGTCGCGGCGGGACCAGTAGAGGCCCTTGACCGCGAGGTTGTCGGCCTCCGTGCCGCCGGAGGTGAAGACGACCTCGCTGGGCCGGGCGCCGAGGGAGTCGGCGAGGTCTTCGCGCGCCTCCTCGACGGTACGCCGGGCCCGCCGTCCGGCGGCATGCAACGAGGAGGCGTTGCCGACGTCGGCGAACCGGGCGGTCATCACCTCGATCGCCTCGGGAAGCATCGGGGTGGTCGCGGCGTGGTCGAGATATGCCATGGTGTCGTCGATTCTACGAGCCGCGGCGGGCGCGGGTCGCCGTGGGCGGGGTCGGCCGGGGCGCGGGCCGTTCCGGAATGCGCCGGCCCCGCCCGCGACCGCTCCCTTCCGGGGCCGGTGGGGCGGCCCGAGAGGCGGAACCCGCCACCGGAATGATGGGTGGTATGACCGGTCGCAGCAGAAGAGCCGAGATGTTCGTCACCACCGAACCGGATCGCCGGTTCGACACCCGTACCACCGGCGACGAGCGCGCATTGCTCGTCGGCTTCCTGACGGCCCAGCGGGCCACGCTGGAGATCAAGTGCGCGGGCCTGGCGGACCTGAGGCTGTCGCGGCGCGCCGTACCGCCCTCCACGCTCTCGCTGCTCGGCCTCGTACGGCATCTGGCCGACGTCGAGCGCCGCTGGTTCCGGTCCGTCCTGGCCGGGCAGGACGCACCGCTCCGGTTCTCCTCGGTGGCCGACCCGGACGGCGACTTCGACGGCGCCGTCCCCGATCCGGAGGTGGTCGCCGCCGCCTGGGCGGCCTGGCGCGAGGAGGTGGCCTTCGCGGACCGGTTCGTCGCGGAGGCGCCCGACCTCGACGTCGTGGGCGAGGACGCGTGGCGCGGGACGGTCTCGCTGCGCTGGGTGCTGGTCCACCTGGTCGAGGAGTACGCCCGCCACAACGGCCACGCCGATCTGCTCCGCGAGGGGATCGACGGCGCGCGCGGGGTGTGAACGACTTCCGGGTCCGGGCCGCTGTCGGACCCGGCAATTAGCCTGACAGGCATGGATGGATGGACTCTCGACCGCACGTTCGACAGCTCGGCCGGTGACGTCCGGTGGGGGGTCCTCGGGCCTGCCGAGGGGGCGCCCGTCGTGCTGCTGCACGGGACGCCGTTCTCGTCGTACGTGTGGCGGGGCCCCGCGCGGGCCCTCGCGGGGCGTCATCGGGTGTACGTGTGGGACATGCCCGGGTTCGGGATGTCGGAGATGCGGCAGGGGCAGGATGTGACGCTCGGCGCGCAGGCGCGGGTCTTCGGCGAACTGCTCGGGCACTGGGGGCTGGAGCGGCCCGCCGTCGTCGCGCACGACTTCGGGGGATGCGTCGCCCTGCGCGCGACACTGCTGCACGGCGCGCGGTACGAACGGCTGGCGCTCGTGGATCCCGTGGCCCTCGCGCCGTGGGGCTCGCCCACGTACCGGCTCCTCGGCGAACACGGCGATGTCTTCGGCCGGTTGCCACCCGGGCTGCACCGGGCGCTCGTGCGGGAGTACGTCGGTTCGGCCAGCCACCCCGGGCTGAGCCCCGACGTCCTGGAGGCGCTGGTGGAGCCCTGGTGCACGGAGGCCGGGCAGGCCGCGTTCTACCGGCAGATCGCCCAGAACGACCAGCGTTTCACCGACGAGATCGAGGGCCGGTACGGCGAGTTGGAGCTGCCGGTGCTGATCTGCTGGGGCGAGGAGGACACGTGGATCCCGCGCGAGAAGGGGCGGCAGCTCGCCGGGCTGGTCCCGGGGGCCGAGCTGCGTCTCGTCGCGGGGGCGGGCCATCTCGTACAGGAGGACGCTCCCGCCGAACTCACCGTGGCGCTGGCCGACTTCCTCCGCCCGGCCGCGTCCCTCGGTACGGCTCGCTGACCGGGCCGCGCGGGCGGGCCGCATGGCGGGTGCGGCCGCGGCTCCCCCGCTACCGGGCCCCCGGCACCCTGGTCTCCCGGGGCGCCCTGGCCAGTTGGCGGGCCTGGGCGACCAGGCGGTCCGCGCTGTCCCAGACGTCCGCGTCCTCCTCCAGATAGCCGCCCGCCAGATTCCGCGTCGTGACGAAGACGCGCAGCGGCCCCGGCGCGGGCAGGCCGCGGATGTGCGTGGTCAGTTCGACGGTCGGGGTCCAGCCCTTGAGACCGAGGTCGAAGGCGGTCGGCGGGAAGGCGTCCACGGTCAGCAGCAGCGAGAGCGGGTCGGGCTCGCGGCCGTCGGCCAGGGAGAACCAGCCGCGCATCTCGCCCTTGCCGGACGGGGCGCCGATCGCCCAGCCGGCGGTCGCCGGGTCGAGCCTGACCGTCACCCGCCGAGAGAAGCCCGAGTCGTCCGGAAAGGCGGCGGGCCCGTCCTCCGTACCGAGGCACCGCTCGGGCGGCGGCAGCACGGGCGGCTTCACCAGGGTGCGGACGTCGTCGCCGAGCGAGTCCAGCGAGCCGTACGCGGCCATGACCCGGACGCGTTCGACCTCGGTGCCGTCCGGCTCGTACTGGAAGAGCGACGCCTGGCCGGTGGCGAGGCTCCGGCCGGTCCGCACCGTCTCGGTACGGACGACAGCCGGGCCGGGCTTCGACGGGGTCAGATAGTGGGCGGTGACCGTGAACGGATCGGGGTGCGGCAGCGCGTCGCGCAGGGCGCGGGCCACGATCGCCAGCAGATAGCCGCCGTTGACGGCGGAGAGGATCGCCCAGCCCTCGGAGAGGTCGGCGTCGTAGACGCCCGGTGCGCGGAGGGAGACGGAGGTGTCGCGGTCGAACTCGCTGTCCGCGCTGATTGCCTGCGCTGCCTGTGACATGTCCAGAACGGTACAACAACGCAATACTGAGCGGTAGCTTAGATTTTCGTCTCCGACGGCTCCTCGGCGGCCGTCGAGCGGCGGTTGTACGCGCGCGGCGCCCGCCAGTGGAAGCGCATCGCCAGCAGTCGCAGCACGAACGCGGTGACGGCCGCGAGCCCGCTCGTCAGCCCGTTCAGCGCGTCGAGCCGGATACAGATCACCACGGTCGTCGCGCCGACGATCGCGGGCACCGCGTACAGGTCACGGTCCCAACGCAGCAGCGACGGAACCTCGTTGGCGAGCACGTCGCGCAGGACACCACCGCCGGCGGCCGTCGCGAGGCCGAGCGCCGCGGACGCGGTGAGGCCGAGCCCGTACTCGTGCGCCTTCACCGTGCCCGTGACACAGAACAGCCCCAGCCCCGCCGCGTCGAAGACGTTGACCGCGCCCTGGATGCGTTCGACCTGCGGGTGCAGGAAGAAGACCAGGACCGTCGCGACCAGGGGCGTGGTGAAGTAGCCGAGGTCGGTGAAGGCGGCGGGCGGTACGGCTCCGATGATCAGGTCCCGGAGCAGACCGCCGCCCAGCCCGGTGACCTCGGCGAGCACCGCCATGCCGAAGACGTCGAAGTTCTTGCGGACTGCCAGCAGTGCGCCGGATATCGCGAAGACGAAGATGCCGGCGAGATCGAGCGAGTGCTGGACGGAGGGGGTGAACAGTTCCTCGAACACCCGACAGTTCTACACCGGCGGCAAAGCGCCGGGTCGGGCGCGCTCCCGCCGCCCCCGCGAACGCCCCCGGCCCGGCGAACGCCTCCCCCTCACACGGTCTCCGGCTCCGTCTCCGTCACCGCCGCGATCCCCGTCGACCTCGTCCGTTCCACCGTCCCCGCCTCGATCTCCGCCGCGAAGTGGCAGGCCACCCGGTGACCGTCCCCCACCACCGTCAGCTCCGGCCGCTCCGTCGCGCAGCGCGTCTCCTGCTTCCACGGGCAGCGCGTGTGGAAGCGGCACCCCGCCGGAGGGGCCGCCGGGGAGGGCAGATCACCGTGGAGCAGGATGCGTTCACGGCGGTCCTCCACGTCCGGGTCCGGCACCGGCACCGCCGACATCAGCGCCTTCGTGTACGGGTGCCTCGGCTCCGCGTACAGCGCGTCGCTCGGCGCCTCCTCCACCAGCGAGCCCAGATACATGACTCCGATCACATCCGAGATGTGGCGGACCACGGCCAGGTCGTGGGCGATGACGAGATAGGTCAGGCCCTTGGACTCCTGGAGCTCCTCAAGGAGGTTGATCACCTGCGCCTGGATGGAGACGTCGAGCGCGGAGACCGGCTCGTCGCAGATGATCACGTCCGGTTCCAGGACGAGCGCCCGCGCGATGCCGATGCGCTGGCGCTGGCCGCCGGAGAACTCGTGCGGATAGCGCGAGAGCGCGTTCGTCGGCAGGCCGACCTCCGCGAGGATCTTCTTGATCCGTTCGCGGCGTTCCTCCTGGTCCGCGCCGATGCCGTGCGCCGCCATGCCCTCCGAGAGGATCGACTCGATGTTCTGCCGGGGGTTGAGGCTGCCGAGCGGGTCCTGGAAGACCATCTGGAGGCGGTGGCGGATCTGCCGCATCTCCTCCTCCGGGAGCTTCGCCAGATCCGTACCGTCGAAGAGGACCCCGCCCTCGGTGATGTCGACGAGGCGCAGAACGGCCCGGCCGAGGGTGGTCTTGCCGCAGCCCGACTCCCCGACCAGGCCGTACGTCTGCCCCGCCTCCACCTTCAGCGAGACACCGTCGACGGCGTAGACGTGGCCGACGGTACGGTCGAAGAAGATGCCCTTCTTGACGGGGAAGTGGACCTTCACGCCGTCCAGTTCGAGCAGACTCATGAGGAGACCTCCGCCGTGCCGGCGGAAGTCTCCGCCGGGAGGACCGGGTTGACGCAGCGCACTTGGTGGCCGCGTGCGCGCGGTTCGGTGAGTTCCGGCGTGCCCGTCAGGCACTCCATCGTGTAGAAGTCGCACCGGGGCGCGAACGCGCAGCCGTCGGCCCACGCGATCTTGTCGTTGATCGATCCGCGGATGGGTCTGAGCGGATCGCCGCGCGGCGCGTCGAGGCGCGGGATGGAGCCGAGCAGACCGTGCGCGTACGGATGTGTCGGATGCGCGAACAGTTCGCGGCGGCCCGCCGTCTCCACCGCCCGCCCCGCGTAGAGCACATTGACCTGGTCGCACAACCCGGCGACGACGCCCAGGTCATGAGTGATCATCAGCAGCGCCGTGCCCTGCTGGTCGACCAGTTCCTTGAGGAGTTCGAGGATCTGGGCCTGGATGGTGACGTCCAGCGCCGTCGTCGGCTCGTCCGCGATCAGCAGGCGCGGCGCGCACGCCACCGCCATGGCGATGAGCGCGCGCTGGCGCATACCGCCGGAGAGCTGGTGCGGGTACTCCTTCAGCCGCCGGTCCGGGTCGGGGATCCCCACCCGGTCGAGCAGTGAGGCGGCCTCTTTACGGGCCGGCTCGCCCTTCAGTCCGCGGTGGCGGGTCAGGATCTCGGTGACCTGGATCCCGATGGGGACGACGGGGTTCAGCGAGGAGAGCGGGTCCTGGAAGATCATCGCGAGCTGGCTGCCGCGCAGGTCGCGGATCTTCTTCTCGCCCATGGAGAGCAGGTCCGCGCCGTCGAACTCCGCTCGCCCGCCGACGCTCACCCCCTTGCGCGGGAGCAGCCCCATCAGGGCGAGCGCCGTCACGGACTTGCCGCAGCCCGACTCGCCCACCAGGCCCACGACCTGGCCTTCCTCGACCTCGAAGGAGACTCCGTCGACGGCCTTGGTGTCGCGCCGCGCGCCGGAGCCCGCGCCCCGTCCTCCGCCCTGTCCGGCGAAGGTCACCGACAGTTCGTCAACCGACAGTAGTGCCATAGGACTTCAGCCTCGCAGCTTCGGGTCGAGGGCTTCCCGCATCGCCTCACCGAGCAGCGTGAAGCCGAGAGCGGTGACGATGATCCCGACCGCCGGATAGACAGACATCATCGGCGCGTTGTCGAAGAAGCGCTGTGCCTGCGACAGCATCACGCCCCACTCCGGGATCGCCGGGTCCGGATTGCCGAGGCCCAGATAGGACAGGGCGGCGGCCTCGATGATCGCGGTGGCGAGGCTGAGCGTCGCCTGGACGATGACCGGGCTGAGCGAGTTCGGCATGATCTGGGTGAGGACGATTCGGCGCTTGCGGATGCCCACCGCCTTTGCCGCCAGGACATAGTCCGAACTGCCCTGCGCGAGCATCGAGCCGCGCAACAGCCTCGCGAACACGGGCACTTGGACCACACCCACCGCGATCATCACGGTGGTCAGCGACTGGCCGAGCACGGCGGCGACGGACACCGCCAGCAGCAGCGAGGGCAGCGCCAGCATGATGTCGGTGACCCGCATGATGACGGTGTCCACACGCCTGCCCGGCTCTCCGCCGAGCGTCGCCGCCGCGCCCGACACGGCGCCGATGACGGCGCCGGCCACCAGCCCGATGAGCATCGACACGACGCCCACCAGCAGGGTCTGCCGGGCCCCGACGAGCATCCGGGAGAACTCGTCGCGGCCGAGGTGGTCGAGACCGAACCAGTTCTCGCCGCGGGGTCCGACGAAGCGCCCCTGGTTGGGGAAGACCTCGCCGCGCCAGTCCTGCGCCGTGGGGCTGTACGGGGCGAGCCACGGGCCGACGACGGCGATCAGCACGAACAGGCCGATCACGGCGCCGCCGATGATCGCCGCTTTGTTGGTACGCAGCCGCCGGAACGCCTCGCGCCACAGTCCGGCGCCGGAGGTGCTCTCGGTCCGCTCGGTGAGCTGTGCGAGCCGGTCGATCTTGTCGGCCCTCTTCGTCAGCTTCGGGGAGCTGTCCGGGGTGGCGTTCACGTCAGTGCACCCGCACTCTCGGGTCGATGAGGCTGTACGCCACGTCGACCAGCAGATTGATCAGGACGTACACCAGCGCGATGAAGAGGATGAAGCCGACGAGCACCGGATAGTCACGGGCGTCGATCGACGTGCGGATGAACGATCCGATCCCGCCGAAGGTGAAGACGGACTCGGTGAGGACGGCGCCGGACAGCAGGCTGCCGGTCAGCAGACCGACCGCGGTGATCACCGGCAGCAGCGCGTTGCGCAGGACGTGCCGGGCGCGTACGACGCGCTTGTCCAGGCCCTTGGACTCCGCCGTACGCACGTAGTCCTCGCCCAGCACTTCGAGGACGCTGGCCCTGGTCATCCGCACGATGACGGCGAGCGGGATGGAGGCGAGCGCGACGGCCGGCAGCACCAGATGCATGACCGCGTCCCACGAGGCGTCGAACTCACCGGTCAACAGGCCGTCCAGGACGGCGAATCCGGTGACTTTCGTGGCGTCGATGCCCGTGGACAGCCGGCCGTAGCTCGGGAAGATACCGAGGTTGACCGCGAAGAGCCCCTTGAGGAGCAGGGCCAGGAAGAAGACGGGGATGCAGATGCCGAGCAGTGAACCGGACACGGCGGTCACGTCGAGCCAGCTGCCCCGGCGCCGGGCGGCGAAGTAGCCGAGCGGGATTCCGACCACGATCGCGATGGCCATGGCGGCGACGCTCAGTTCGACGGTCGCGGGGAAGCGCAGGGTGAACTCCTCCCACACCGGCCGGCCCGTCTGTGTGGAGGTGCCGAGGTCGAGCTGGAAGATCCGCTTGATGAACCGTCCGTACTGGACCCACACCGGCTCGTCGAGCCCCAGCAGCCGGTTGATGCGCGCCACTTCGGCCTCGGTCGCCCGCTCGCCCAGGATCGCCGACGCGGGCCCGCCGGGCAGCCGGTTCAGCCAGAGGAAGAGCAGAACCGACAGACCGAGCAGGGTGGGTATCAGCTGCAGCAGTCGTCGTGCGACGAGTCTCAGCACCCCGCGTGCCCCTTTCCTAGGTGCGTAAGGACGAACAGCCCGCAGACGGGTCCGCCCGGCCGCGGTTCGTGCCGCCGGCCGGGCGGACCCTGGCAGGTCGTGCTACTTGAAGGACGTCTCGGCGAAGTTCTCCTGCGTCAGCGGGGAGACCTTCGGCGGGTTGACGTCGTCGGCGAACGCGATGGCGGGCGGCGACGAGGAGATCGGCACGCCCGGCAGGTACGCCATGATCGTCTCGTTGGCCTTCTTGTAGAGGTCCGTCCGCTTGGCCGGGTCGGTCTCGATCGACGCGACCTTCAGCGCGTCGAAGACGCCCTTGTCCTTGAAGCCCCACTGCTTGTCGTACTCGGCGAACCAGGTGCCGATGAAGTTGTAACCGTCGTTGAAGTCACCGGTCCAGCCCAGCATGTGCAGTTCGCAGCCGCCGGCCTCGGTGGCGTCGATGTAGTCCGGCGCCCACTTCATGGGCTTGGGCGTGACGGTGATCCCGGCCTTCTCCAGGTCGGCCTTCATCAGCTCGAACATGTCCTGCGGAGCGGGCATGTACGGGCGGGTGACCTCGGTCGGGTAGCAGAACTCGACCTTCAGCGCGCTCTCGTCGGCCCCCGCGAGGAGCTGCTTGGCCTTGGCGGTGTCGAAGGGGTACTTCTTCACCGCGTCCGAGTAGCCGGCGACCGTGTCGGGCATGAACTGCGTCGCCGCGACGCCGCCTTCGGGCAGCTGCGTCTTGACCAGGTTCTCGCGGTCGATGGCGTGCGCGATGGCCTGGCGGACCTCGGGCTTCTGGAGGGCCTTGTTCTTCTCCTGGCTCATGCCGACGTAGAAGATGTTGAAGACGTCACGCGTGGGGACCTGGAAGCCGTCGCTCTCCAGGGTCTTCACGTCCGCGGGCGCGACCAGGTCGTAGCCGTCGATGTCACCGGCCTGGAGGGCCTGGCGACGGCCGTCCTCGGTGTCGATGGTGCGGAAGACCAGCTTCTTGATCTTCGCCTTGGAGCCCCAGTAGCCGTCGTAACGGTCCAGCGAGACTTCCTTGTTGCTCTTGTTCCACTCGGTGATCTTGTACGGTCCTGTGCCGGCGACGGTGCCCGCCACCTGGCTGTACTCGGGGTACGTGATCGCGTCACCCTTGGCGGTCGCGTCCTGCTTCGCGTACTCCGCCAGGGCCTTCGGCGAGTGGATCGCCAGCGCCTGGAGGGAGAAGCCGCCGGGGAGGTTCGCGGAGGGCTCGTTGACCTCGATGACGGCGGTGCTGTCGTCCTTCGCGGTGCAGGACTTGTAGTTCGCCTTCGGCGTCTCGGGGTCCTCGTTGGCCGCGAAGCCGCCCATGACGGTCTGCCAGTAGTAGGAGACCGCGCTGGACTGGTACGTGCCCTTCCAGTTGAACCAGTGGTCGTAATTGGCGCACACGGCGGCGGCGTTGAACTTCTCGCCGTCGTGGAAGGTCACGTCCTTACGGAGGTTGAACGTCCAGACCGTGCCGGCCTCGTTGCTCGACCACTTCTCGGCCAGGGCGGGGGCCAGTTCGCTGCCGCCCGACTCGTGCTTCAGCAGGGCCTCGAAGGCCTGGCGGGTGACCCGGAAGGTCTCGCCGTCGCTCGCGAGCGCCGGGTCCAGCGAACCGGGGTCACCGGGGCCGCCGAAGACGAAGGTGTCCTTCGCGCCGCCCGAGTCACCTTCCTGGTCGCGCTCGCTGGAGCAGCCTGTGGCGATCAGCGCGACGGCCAAGGCCGTGACGATCGCCCCAGCGGCTCGGGACTTGAATATTCGCATGGTCCACCCCAGGGGTCCGGACGAGTCGTGAACTCGGTCTTGACGGCCGAACATTACAGTCAAGAAAGTGCCAAATGAACAGGCCGCAATGCGGAGTTGCAGACCTGAGATCCGGACAGTCGACAAATGGACAGACTCCGGGGCATCGCGCCCCAACCAGTCAAGTCCGGCCAGGCGAGCCGTAGTTGGGGCGGGCGAACCGGGTGAATCTCCCGTACGACGCAGAAGCCCCCCGTCCGCATGGTGGGACCATGCCGACGGGGGGCGTGCGTGACGTACGGGCAGCGGGCTACTCCTTGGTGAGCCCCTTCGGCGCCTCGGAGGTCTCCTCGGGAGCCTCGGCCGGCTCACCGACGGCCGGCTTGACGACCGCCGGCTCGCTCACGGCCGGCTCACCCACCGCGGGCTCACCGGCGGACGCCTTCCCGGCATCCGCGCCGGCCGCCACCGCGTCGCCCACGAGCGCGATCGCCTCGCGCGCCGAGGCGAGCACCTTCGTGTCGTCCGGGATCTGGTCCGGCGCGTTCTCCGGGTGGTGGCAGGCCGCCTCGTGCCCCGGCTCCAGCTGGATCAGCGGGGGCTCCACCGTCCGGCACACCTCCGTCGCCTTCCAGCAACGGGTGTGGAACCGGCAGCCGCTCGGCGGCGAGATCGGCGACGGCACGTCGCCCTTGAGCAGGATGCGCTCGCTCTTGACCCCGCGCCGCTTCGGGTCGGGCACCGGCACCGCGGACAGCAGGGCCTTCGTGTACGGGTGCATCGGCCGCTCGTACAGCGACTTGCGGTCCGACAGCTCGACGATCTTGCCGAGGTACATGACGGCGATCCGGTCCGAGACATGGCGGATGACCGAGAGGTCGTGCGCGATGATCACGTACGTGAGACCCAGCTCGTCCTGGAGGTCGTCCAGCAGGTTCACCACCTGCGCCTGGATCGACACGTCCAGCGCGGAGACCGGCTCGTCCGCCACGACCAGCTTCGGGCTCAGCGCCAGGGCCCGCGCGATACCGATGCGCTGGCGCTGGCCGCCGGAGAACTCGTGCGGATAGCGGTTGTAGTGCTCGGGGCTCAGACCCACCAGGCCCAGCAGGCGCTGGACCTCCTTCTTGACCCCGCCCTCGGGCTCCACCTTCTGGAGCTTGAAGGGCGCGCCGACGATCGTGCCGATGGTGTGACGCGGGTTCAGCGACGAGTACGGGTCCTGGAAGATCATCTGCACGTCGCGGCGGAGCGGACGGATCTTGCCCGCCGACATGTGCGTGATGTCGTGACCCTGGAACTCGATGCGCCCGTCGGTCGGCTCGTCCAGCCGCGTGATCAGCCGGCCCATGGTCGACTTGCCGCAGCCGGACTCACCGACGATGCCGAGCGTCTCACCGGGATGGACGTCGAAGGACAGCCCGTCGACGGCCTTGACGGCGCCGACCTGGCGCTGGAGCAGCCCCTTCTTGACGGGGAAGTGCTTGACCAGCCCCTCCACCCGCAGCAGGGGCTCCCCCGTCTTGTCTTCTTCCGGCCTGTCCGCCACAGCGGCATCCTTTGCGTTACTCACGGCGTCGGCGCTCACAGCTTCGGCGCAATCTCTTCGGTCCAGATCTTGGTCCGCTGCTCCTGCGTCATATGACAGGCGGAGTGGTGCCCGGTGCCGACCTGCTTCAGCTCGGGGCGCTCCGTACGCGTGATGCCGTCCTTGGGGACGTCGGCGTACGGGCAGCGCGGGTTGAAGGCACAGCCCTGCGGCACGTTGATGAGCGACGGCGGCTGTCCCTTGACGGGGATGAGCCGTTCCGTCTGCTCACGGTCGATCCGGGGCATCGAGCCGAGCAGGCCCCAGGTGTAGGGGTGCTGCGGCTCGTAGAACACCTTCTCGGCCGGTCCGCGCTCGATGCACCGGCCGCCGTACATGACCAGCAGGTCGTCGGCCATCTCGGCGACCACCCCGAGGTCATGGGTGATCATGATGACCGCGGAACCGAACTCCTTCTGCAGATCCCTGATGAGGTCGAGGATCTGCGCCTGGACGGTGACGTCCAGGGCGGTCGTCGGCTCGTCGGCGATGAGCAGTTCGGGGTTGTTCACCAGGGCCATCGCGATCATCGCGCGCTGGCGCATACCGCCGGAGAACTCGTGCGGATAGCTGTCGACGCGTTTGTGCGGCTCGGGGATGCCGACCCGGTCGAGCATCTCGACCGCCCGTGCGCGGGCGACCTTCTTGCTGACCTTGTGGTGGACGCGGTACGCCTCCACGATCTGCGAGCCGACGCGGTAGTACGGGTGCATCGCGGACAGCGGGTCCTGGAAGATCATGGCCATCTTCCGGCCGCGCAGCCGCCGTACATGGTCGGGGTCGGCCCCGACCAGTTCCTCGCCGTCCAGCCAGACCTCGCCCGATATCGCGGCGTTGGCGGAGCGGTGCAGGCCCATGACGCCGAGCGAGGTGACCGACTTGCCGGAGCCGGACTCACCGACGATGCCGAGGGTCTTGCCGGCGTGGACGTCGAAGCTGACGCCGTCGACCGACTTCACCAGACCGTCGTCGGTGCTGAAGTGGATACGGAGGTCGCGTACGGAGAGGAAGGGCGCCCCTGATTCGCCGGACCCGTCCGCTCCGGCGGGCCCGGTGGCCTTGGAGACCACCGGCTCGCCCGGCGCGGACGCGGGACCGGGCACCCGTACCGCGGACTGCTCCTTCGAAACCTCGCTCACGAGTACCTCACCCTGGGGTCGATGGCGGCGTACACCAGGTCCACCAGCAGATTGCAGAAGACGATGAAGAATGCGGCGAACAGGGTCACGCCCATCACGATCGGCAGGTCGGCGTCCTTCACTGACTGGATCGCGTACGAGCCCATGCCCTGGAGGGAGAAGACCTGTTCGGTGATGACGGCGCCGCCGAGCAGCAGGCCGAAGTCCATACCGAAGATCGTGACGATCGGCGTCAGCGCGGACCGCAGTCCGTGCTTGGCGACGACCGTGCTCTCCCGCAGACCCTTGGCCCGCGCCGTACGGATGTAGTCCTCCCCCATCACTTCCAGCATGCCGGCCCGGGTGAGCCTGGCGTACAGGGCGGAGTAGAGGAAGGCGAGGCTGCACCAGGGGATGATCAGGTTCCAGGCCCAGTCCGCCGGATTGTCCGCGAACGGGACGTAGTTGACGCCGTCCGACCACAGTGGCCACTGGACGGTGAAGAGGGCCAGACCGAGCATGCCGGTGAAGAAGATCGGCAGCGAGACACCGGCCAGGGCCAGCGTCATCGCGAAGCGGTCGAAGATCGAGCCCCGCTTGAGCGCCGACAGGACACCGATGGCGACACCGGAGAGCAGCCAGATCACCGCGGCACCGATGGCCAGGGAGAACGTGATCGGCACCCGGTCCATCAGCTCGGGCCACACCTCGACGTGCGTCTTGAAGGAGTAGCCGAAGCAGGGCGCGTTGCACATGGACGGGTCCGGGCCGAAGTTGTACTCGGCGCCGACGAAGATGCCCTTGATGAAGTCGAAGTACTGGGTGTAGAGGGGCTGGTCGAGCCCCAGGTTCGCCTTGACGGCGGCGATCGAGTCGGGGTTGGCGTCCTTACCGACGTACTGGACTGCCAGCTGGTCGATCGTCTGCCCACCGAGCCGTGGAACAAGGAAGAAGATCGCGAAGGTGACTGCGCTGACCACCAGCAACAGCATTACCGCGGCGATCACGCGTCGGATGATGTACGCAGTCACAGCCGATCGGCGCCGGGTCCGCCGGCCGGGGGTGACCCGGCCGGCGGACCCGAAGCCTTCACCTGCCTTTCAGGCATTTCGGGGGGTTGGGAAGCTCTACCGCTGGATTAGGTGGTGGAGCCGATCAGCAGGTAGTCGTACATGCCGAGGTACGCCTGGGTCACGGTGACGTTGGTCGCCGAGTCCGGGCGGTACAGCAGGTTCTTGCGGTAGATCAGCGGCACGGCCGAGGCGTTCTCCATGACGAGCTTGTCGACCTCGCCCCACGCCTTGGTGCGGGCGGCGGCGTCGGTCTGCGCGATACCGTCCGACAGCGCCTTGTTGATCGCCGGGTCGTCCAGCTCCATCAGGTTGTTGCCGCCCGAGGGCTTGATGGCGGAGCCGTTGACGATCTGGTCGAGGAAGCCGAAGCCGGTCGGCCAGTCGGCGCCCCACGCCATCATCATCATGCCGAGCTTGTGCTCGTGGACGTAGCTGGGGACACCGGCGAAGTTACCGAAGTACTTGCCCGACGGGTACTGCTTGATCTCGGCCTCGATGCCGACCTTCTTCAGCGAAGCCTGGATGGCGGTCGCCATCTGGACCTCGTCGGGGCGGTCGGAGCGGGCCGTCAGGTTGGTCTTGAAGCCGTTCGGCTGACCGCAGTCCGCGAGCGCGGCCTTGGCCTTCGCGACGTCGCCCTTGTTGCCGTCGGTCTGGTACAGGTCGAACTTCTGGTACCCGTTGACCGTCGGCGGGAGCAGCGTGCTCGCCACGTCGCCCTTGGTGTCGCCACCGAGCGCGGCCTGGACGGACGCCTTGTCGATCGCGTAGTGGACGGCCTTGCGGCAGTCCGCGTTGTCGAAGGGCTTGACCTTCGTCGACAGCGCGAGGTACGAGGTGGCGCCGGCGTACGAGTTGTCCGTCTTCGCCTTCTCGCTCGACTTGGTGAGGACCTTGGGCTGGGTCTTCGTCTGAAGACCGGTGCCGGCGGCGTCCACCGTGATGTTGTCGCTCATCAGGTGCTGGTCGACCGTGGTCGGGTTGACCTTGAACTTGATGGTGATCTTGTCGGCGAGCGCCGGGCGGATCGGGTCGGTGGCCTTGTCCCAGTGCGGGTTGCGCACGAGGGTCGCGCTGCGGCCCTCGTTGTACGACTCGAACTTGTACGGGCCCGACGACGAGATCTGCTTGACGTACTCGGCGCCCTTGTCCTTCGCCTGCGGCACGGGGGCCGTCTGCGAGAAGGTCGCCAGGTAGTCGAAGTCGGCGAACGGCTTGTTGAGCTTGAAGACGATCGTCTGGTCGTCCGGGGTCTCGATGGACTTCAGGCCCTCGGCGGACTTGTCCTTGTACGGGCCCTTGTACTTCTCGCCGCCCAGGAGGTAGGCCTTGAAGTAGGTGGGACCGTGCGAGAGGGCCTCGGGCGCGAAGTTGCTGCGCTCGATGGCGTACTTGACGTCCTTGGACGTGACCGGGCTGCCGTCGTCGAACTTGACGCCCTTACGGAGCTTGTACGTCCACGTCTTGGCGTCCGCGCTCGGCTCGCCCAGGGACTCCGCGAGGTCGGGAACGACCTCCAGGCCCTCCTTGCCGGCGGCCGGCTTGAAGGTGGTGAGCGTACGGCCGTACAGGCGCGAGAAGTTCTGCACCCAGCCGTAGTAGGTGTTGCCCGGGTCGAGGGAGTCCGGCACGTCCGAGTGCTCGAAGGTGACGGTGCCCCCCTTCTTGTCGGACTTGTTGACGACGGACGTCAGTCCGGCGTCGATGCCGGCGCCGCCGCCCTTGCTGTCGTTGTCCTTGCTGTCCGAGCCGCCGCACGCCGACGCGCCGAGCGCCAGCACGATGGCTGTCGCCAGGACAGCTGTCGCTTTCTTGGTCTTCATCCTGAGGAAAGCCCCTCTATCGATGGATACGGCACGGAGCTCAAGGTCGGCCGCTGTGGATGGTGCTGGGTGGTGCTGGGTGGTGCTGGGGGGTTACTTGCTGCGGGGGTCGAGTGCGTCACGCAGCCCGTCGCCCAGCAGGTTGAATGCCAGCACGGTGATGAAGATCGCCATGCCGGGCACGAACATGTAGTGCAGATCGACCTCGTACAGGTCCACCGCGGTGGTGAGCATGCCGCCCCACGATGCCTGCGGCGGGGCGATGCCCACTCCGAGGAAGCTCAGACCGGCCTCGAAGAGGATGTTTGTGGGGATCAGGAGCGTCGAGTAGACGAGGATCGGCGCCACGAGGTTCGGCAGCAGTTCCCGGAAGAGGATGAAGGGCCCTCGGGCCCCCAGACTTCGGGACGCGTCGACGAACTCACGCCGTCGCAGGCTCATGGTCTGCGCGCGCACGATCCGGCCCATGTAGGGCCAGTTGAAGAAGCCGATCACGAAGATCAGCACACCGATCCGCAGGGGCAGTCCGCTGAGTCCGAAGGCGCCGTCCTGGAGGGCGGCCGAGATCGAGATCGCGAAGAGCAGCAGCGGGAAGGCGAGGAAGGTGTCCATCAGCCGGCTGACGACCGCGTCGACCCAGCCCCCGTAGTAGCCGGCGATGACGCCGAGCAGGGTGCCGATGGCCACGGAGAGCAGCGTCGCTCCGGCGGCGACGAGGAGCGAGACCCAGGAGCCCTCGATGATGCGGGCGAGGAGGTCACGGCCGAGGCCGGGCTCCACACCGAGCGGGTGGTCCCAGCTCATGCCGCCCCAGGCGCCCTTGGGGGCCAGCAGCTCCGGGTCGACCAGGTCCTGGTTCAGGGCGTTCGGGTCGAGATCGAAGATTGCCTGGATGGGCTTGGCAAGGACAGCGAGCAGGACCAGGAGGATGACAACGATGCCGCCGGCCACGGCGGCCTTGTCGCGCTTGAAGCGCGTCCAGGCTATTCGACCGAGCGAACGCCCCTCTATCTGGCTCTGCTTGGCGCCCGTGAGCACTGCCTCCGGCTGCACTTCGGCAGCCGACTTGGTGGTCTCGATCGGTGCGGTCACAACGTCTTCGACCCCTCCTGGCCGGCGGTCGCCGGCCCGTACCCGCCGTTGTAACGGCCTGTCTCGCATCAGTTGGCGCACACATCGGTGCTGGTGTCGCGGAAGCGTCCCGTCAAGGGCTTCCCGTGGAGCGATGCTGGGCTGCTCGCACAAGGGACCGACGGTCCCCGCTGCGGGGAGTCTTCATCGCGTTAGTGATCACCCGCCAGGGGGTAAGGGGAATGTTTGCTCAAACGTGATGGAGTCAGACAGCTACCGTTATCCGGACGTTGTGATCGCCTCAGCGGAACGGCGGTCCGTTTTCGGTGTGTTTCGGTACGGCTCGCGCCGTCCGTAGTACGTACGGTACGCCTGTCGTACCGGCCGGTACGTCGCGGGGCGCAGGCTTACCGGCCCGACGGCCGGCCGGGGCGGGCCGATGGGGGATCCGGCGCCGGTCCGTGGTCAGTAGGCGCGTGGCGCGGCCGGCGGGTAGCCGTAGCCCGAAGCGGCCTGGGGCGCCCCGTGTGCCTCCCGGTCGTAGAACGGCCGGGAGTTGGCCCGCAGCCACATCGTGACCGGGTCGTACTCGTCGGACATCGCGACGGTGGAGACCGGCAGCCCCTCGGGGACCGCACCGACGGACTGCTGCATCATCGCGCGCACGGCGTCGACGGACGCCGGGCTCGTGTCGTACAGATCCAGCCCGATCGTGAGATAGGGGGCACCCAGTGCCGGATGGACCCACGCGCGGCGCAACGACCGTACGGCGGGCGTGCGGTGGGCGTTCTGCGTGAGCAGCGCGTAGAACTGCGGGATCTCGACGGCCGGTTCGGAGAGCCGCAGCGGGCCCGCGGGCATCCGGTCGAGGCCGGTGGCGATCCGGCGCAGGTCGAGCCAGGGGATGCCGACACCGCCGCCCGGCGCGTGCGGGTTCAGCCAGATCCCCCAGCGTTCGGGGTAAAGGGCGCGGGCGATGTCGCGGCCGGTGACGACCTCGTGCTCGCGGTTCCAGCCACTGACGGAGAGCTCCTGGGCGGAGGTGACGCAGGGCGCGTAGCCGAGGCCGTCGACCTCCATGTTCCCGTACTGCGCGTCGGGCGAGCCCGCACGGCCGTGCCAGAGCAGCATCCACACCTGACCCGCCGAGCCGTCCGCGAGTGCCTGGAGCAGCGCCTCGTAGGCGTCGTAGCGTCCTGGCGTCACCTGGCGCAGCATGTGCTCGACCTGCCCGGCCGCCGCGGTGCCTGACGCGCTCACTCTTGGTCCCGCCCCTCGTCGATCCACCATTTGGACCGGCCTCCCCCGCTTCGGGCCCGTGCCGGCCAGGCCATCAAACCAGCTTAGTCCGGCGGGTCATGGCCGGATCCGGGGCACGGGCCGCACGGCGTGTTACCCGGGTGGGACGGTCGTCCGCTGGTAGAAGGGCCGCACCCGCTCCACCATCCACGTTCCGACCGGATCCTGGGTGGCGTCCAGCAGAACGAGATTGACCGGCCAGCCGACCTGGGCCCGGCCGAGCGCCCTGCCGAGCGCGTCCATGGGCGCGTTGCGCTCGGCGGCCTCCCAGGAGGAGAGCTGGACGCCGACGAAGAGCACCGGGGGCTCGCCCTCGATGCTCGCGAGGCCCCGGCGCGCCGTGAGGACGACGCCGGACGCCTCGAACTCCTCGGCGGCCGCCGTCAGGAAGTCGACGGGGTCCTCCTGCCAGTCGGGCTCGAAGAGCCGCACCCGGCCACCGCTCGCGGGCCCGTCCAGGGGCGTACGGCCCACCCGGCACAGCTCCGCGACGGCGAGCGGCGGCAGCGGCGCGCCGACCATGCCGCCGGGGTTCACGGCTATACCGAGCTGCGGGGGCAGGCCGCGGGCGAACTCACGGGCCGGGGCGACCGTGAAGGGCATATGGGCCCCGACGCACTGGAGGTACTGCTGCTCGGAGCTGAAGACCGGGACGTACGGCGCGCCCTCGATCTCCAGGGTGGGCAGATCGAGTCCGGGGCTGTCGGGTCCGCCGCCGTTGGGCAGCGGCACCCAGAGCCGGCTGCGCCCGAGGACCTCGACCAGCCGCCCGCCCGCCGCCGCGTTCCCGAGCGACGCGGCGAGCACCTCTTCCAACTCGTTGCCCGGCCATGCTGTGTTCACTGACTCTCCCGTATCGCCCCGTACGACTTCCGCGCCCCCGCGTGCCCCGGAAAACCCTAACCCCGCCGGGTCGCCGCCGTAGTGGCCGCGCCCGAGAACCCCTGGCCGCGCCCGGTGGCCGGTGCCGTCCGCGACGCGCCCCGCTCACACCCCCCGGAAATCGATCCCGGCCAGCGCGCCCGCCGCGTCGCGGTCCAGCAGGACCGCCGACACGCAGCCCGCCGGGAGGCGGCCCGACTCCGCGTCCGTGACCAGACGGGACACCGCGCGGCGGTGGCGGGCGAAGGCGTAGCCCGAGACGCCGCGGCCGCGCTCGCGCTGGCCCGCGCGGGCCGTCTTGGGTGTGACGTCCAGCAGGACGAGATGGAGCCGTCTGTCGCGCCGCCGCGCCTCGCGGGCCAGCCAGCGTCGTACCCACGCCTGGGTGCCGCAGTCGTGCACCACGACGCTCGCGCCGGAGCGCAGCGCCCGCCGCAGCCCCGCGTAGTGCGCGAGGCGCACCAGCGGCCGGTAGACCGCGTACGGCAGCCGTCCGGGCAGCATGCGTGCCCAGCGGTCGCGGGTGTCCTGCGAGTCGATCCCCCGGCCCGCCGCGGCACGGCCGATCAGCGTGGACTTCCCGCTGCCCGGCAGCCCCGAGACGACCACCACGTCGCCGTCGCCGAACGTCAGGCGCCGGGGCCCCCGGCCGCTCCGTTCGCGCAGGTCCCGGACGACCGGCGGGACCGCCGCCAAGGTCCGGCGGGGGACCGCTGCCGGCTGGGCGGGCACCCCCGCGGTCGTCGCGTACGCGCCTGCACGGGACCGCTGCAACGTCATCGCCCTCCCCCTGTCGGGTCCATCGCCGTGGTCGATGTTCCCTGCCCTTGAAGTGTAAAGAATGGGTAATACGGCACAAGCGTTTTGCTGATCACGGCCCTGTCGGCCCTGTCCTTTCAGCCGGACGGACGCCCACGCCGCCCACCCTCCCCGGAGACACCCGCGCGTGCGATGATGTGCGCGCCAACTCCATACCGGCCGTTCGAATCCGCGCGGGAGAGTCCTGGTCACCGTGGGTGCCGGGCGCCGAAGGAGCAAGTTCCTCCCTTGAATCTCTCAGGCCCAGTACCGCGCGGACGAGGCAGATCTGAAAAGCGAATCG
The DNA here is from genome assembly GCF_014646115.1 of Streptomyces camponoticapitis. Lineage (GTDB taxonomy): Bacteria > Actinomycetota > Actinomycetes > Streptomycetales > Streptomycetaceae > Streptomyces > Streptomyces camponoticapitis. The sequence goes on from NZ_BMMV01000001.1 coordinate 292,514, forward strand.
CCGTCAGGCGCTTCCACCCAAGGTGCAAGTCACGACCTCCGTATGCGTACGTGTACGTACACGTCGTGGTGAACCTCTCAGGTTCCGATGACAGATGGGGAGGATTGTCCTCTCTGTCATGCCCCTGGGAGCCACACCTATGAGCAATACGTCTCACACCCCCGCCCCCGAAGCGGCCGGTCCCGACGGCCCGCGCCACACCGCGCTGGACGCCGTGCACCGCGCCCTGGGCGCCACCATGACCGACTTCGCGGGCTGGGACATGCCGCTGCGGTACGCCAGCGAGCGGGAGGAGCACCTCGCCGTCCGTACGAGGGCCGGGCTCTTCGACCTCTCCCACATGGGCGAGATCACCGTCACCGGCCCGCAGGCGGTCGAGGCGCTGGACTACGCGCTGGTCGGCAACATCGGCTCGGTCGCCGTGGGCCGCGCCCGCTACACCATGATCTGCCAGGAGGACGGCGGCATCCTGGACGACCTGATCGTGTACCGCCTCGACACCCACGGGTCACCCGAATTCCTGGTCGTCGCCAACGCCTCCAACGCGCAGGTCGTGCTCGACGAGCTGACGGGCCGCTCCGCGGACTTCGACGTCGAGGTGCGGGACGACCGCGACGCGTACGCGCTCCTCGCCGTCCAGGGCCCGCGGTCGCCCGGCATCCTCGCCTCCCTCACCGACGCCGATCTGAGCGGGCTCAAGTACTACGCCGGGCTGCCGGGCGTCGTCGCGGGCGTGCCCGCGCTGATCGCCCGTACCGGCTACACGGGTGAGGACGGCTTCGAGCTGTTCGTGGAGCCCCGGCACGCGGAAGGGCTGTGGCAGGCGCTGACCGCCGCGGGCGCGTCCGCCGGACTCGTACCGGCCGGACTCTCCTGCCGCGACACCCTGCGCATGGAGGCCGGGATGCCGCTGTACGGGCAGGAGCTGACCACCGGTCTCACGCCCTTCGACGCGGGCCTGGGCAGGGTCGTCAAGTTCGAGAAGGAGGGTTACTTCGTGGGCCGTACGGCGCTGGAGGCCGCTGCCGAGCGGGCCGAGAGCGCGCCGCCGCGCAAACTGGTCGGGCTCGTCGCCGCGGGCCGCCGGGTGCCGCGCGCCGGATACCCGGTCGTGGCCGACGGACAGGTGGTGGGCCATGTCACCTCTGGCGCGCCGTCGCCGACGCTGGGCCGGCCGATCGCGATGGCCTACGTGGACGCGTCGCACGCGGCGGCGGGCACGGCGGGCGTCGGGGTCGACATCCGTGGCTCGATCGAGCCGTACGAGGTCGTCGCGCTGCCCTTCTACAAGCGACAGAAGTAACGCCCGAAACGACAGAAGCGGCGCCCGGCCACCCGCGAGGCGCCGCGCCGGTATCTCACTCCGCAAGACACGTGTTCACCACCACTCCCCCGCGTACAGGAGAATTCACGCCATGAGCAACCCCCAGCAGCTGCGCTACAGCAAGGAGCACGAGTGGCTGTCGACCGCCGAGGACGGCGTGTCGACGGTCGGCATCACGGAGTACGCGGCGAACGCCCTCGGCGACGTCGTGTACGCCCAGCTCCCCGAGGTCGGTGACACGGTGACCGCGGGCGAGACCTGCGGCGAGCTGGAGTCGACCAAGTCGGTCAGCGACCTGTACTCCCCCGTGACGGGTGAGGTCACCGAGGCGAACCAGGACGTCGTGGACGACCCCTCGCTGGTGAACTCCGCACCCTTCGAGGGCGGCTGGCTGTTCAAGGTACGCGTCGCGGAGGAGCCGAAGGACCTGCTCTCCGCCGACGAGTACACCGAATTCTCCGGCAACTGAGACCCCAGGGACTGTGATGTCTTCGAAGTCGCTCCTCAACTCCTCACTCCATGAGCTCGACCCGGACGTCGCCGCCGCTGTCGACTCCGAACTCCACCGACAGCAGTCGACGCTCGAAATGATCGCGTCGGAGAACTTCGCTCCGGTCGCGGTCATGGAGGCCCAGGGCTCCGTCCTGACCAACAAGTACGCCGAGGGCTACCCGGGCCGCCGCTACTACGGCGGCTGTGAGTACGTCGACGTGATCGAGAACATCGCGATCGACCGGGTGAAGGCGCTCTTCGGCGCCGAGCACGCCAATGTGCAGCCGCACTCCGGCGCGCAGGCCAACGCCGCCGCGATGTTCGCGCTGCTGAAGCCCGGCGACACGATCATGGGCCTGAACCTGGCCCACGGCGGTCACCTGACGCACGGCATGAAGATCAACTTCTCCGGCAAGCTCTACAACGTGGTCGCGTACCACGTCGACGAGGAGAGCGGCCAGGTCGACATGGCCGAGGTCGAGCGCCTGGCGAAGGAGTCGCGTCCCAAGCTCATCGTGGCCGGCTGGTCCGCGTACCCGCGTCAGCTCGACTTCGCCGCGTTCCGCCGGATCGCCGACGAGGTCGACGCGTACCTGATGGTCGACATGGCGCACTTCGCCGGGCTGGTCGCCGCCGGGCTGCACCCCAACCCGGTGCCGCACGCGCACGTCGTCACCACGACCACGCACAAGACCCTGGGCGGCCCGCGCGGCGGCGTGATCCTCTCCACGCAGGAGCTGGCGAAGAAGATCAACTCCGCGGTCTTCCCGGGTCAGCAGGGCGGTCCGCTGGAGCACGTCATCGCGGCCAAGGCGGTCTCCTTCAAGATCGCGGCGTCCGAGGAGTTCAAGGAGCGCCAGCAGCTCACGCTGGACGGGGCGCGCATCCTCGCCGAGCGGCTGGTCCAGGACGACGTCACCGAGGCCGGTGTCTCGGTCCTGTCGGGCGGCACGGACGTGCATCTGGTCCTGGTCGACCTGCGGAACTCGGAGCTGGACGGCCAGCAGGCGGAGGACCGGCTCCACGAGATCGGCATCACGGTCAACCGCAACGCCGTCCCGAACGACCCGCGCCCCCCGATGGTCACCTCGGGCCTGCGGATCGGCACCCCGGCGCTGGCCACCCGCGGTTTCACGACCGAGGACTTCACCGAGGTCGCGGACGTCATCGCCGCGGCCCTGAAGCCGGAGTTCGACCGCGAGGCCCTGGCCGCGCGCGTGACGGCGCTGGCGACGAAGCACCCGCTCTACCCCGGTCTCTAGTCGCACCCGCTCCACCCCGGTCCCTGGTCGCACCCGCGACCGGGGCCCACGGCCGCCGCGCGCACCCGACCGGCGCGCGCGGCGCGCCGTACCGTCGCACCTGTAGGTACGTTTTCTGCACCACCCCCGGCAGACAACGGCGTCTACCAGTCCGCAAGGAGTCCCACCGTGGCCATCTCGGTCTTCGACCTGTTCTCGATCGGCATCGGCCCGTCCAGCTCCCACACGGTCGGCCCCATGCGCGCGGCCGGCCTCTTCGCGCGGCGGCTGAAGAACGAGGGCCTGATGGCCCACACGGCCTCGGTACGGGCGGAGCTCTTCGGCTCGCTCGGCGCCACCGGCCACGGCCACGGGACACCCAAGGCCGTCCTGCTGGGCCTGGCGGGCGAGTCCCCCCGTACGGTCGACGTCGAGTCCGCCGACGCGCGGGTGGAGGCCATCCGTGCCAGTGGCCGGATCAGTCTGCTCGGGATGCACGAGATCCCCTTCGACTTCGACGCGGACCTGATCCTGCACCGGCGCAAGGCGCTGCCGTACCACGCGAACGGCATGACGGTCTTCGCGTACGACTCCGCCGGCGGCACCCTCCTGGAGAAGACGTACTACTCGGTCGGCGGCGGCTTCGTCGTGGACGAGGACGCCGTGGGCGAGGACCGCATCAAACTGGACGACACGGTGCTGACGTACCGCTTCCGCAGCGGTGACGAGCTGCTGCGGCTGGCCGGCGAGACCGGGCTCTCGATCTCCGCGCTGATGCTGGAGAACGAGAAGGCGTGGCGCACGGAGAGCGAGATCCGCGAGGGGCTGCTGGAGATCTGGGGGGCCATGCGGGAGTGCGTGTCGCGCGGCATGACCCGCGAGGGCCTCCTGCCCGGCGGCCTCAAGGTCCGCCGCCGCGCGGCGAACTCCGCCCGGCAGCTGCGCGCCGAGGGCGATCCGGCGGCCCGCGCGATGGAGTGGATCACCCTCTACGCGATGGCGGTCAACGAGGAGAACGCGGCGGGCGGCCGCGTGGTGACCGCTCCCACGAACGGCGCGGCGGGCATCATCCCGGCGGTGCTGCACTACTACCTGAACTTCGCCGCGGCCGGCCACACGGACGCCGAGAAGGATGACGACATCGTCCGCTTCCTGCTCGCCGCCGGCGCGATCGGCATGCTCTTCAAGGAGAACGCGTCCATCTCGGGCGCCGAGGTCGGCTGCCAGGGCGAGGTCGGCTCCGCCTGCTCGATGGCGGCGGGCGCTTTGGCGGAGGTCCTGGGCGGCAGCCCCGAACAGGTCGAGAACGCCGCCGAGATCGGCATGGAGCACAACCTCGGCCTGACCTGTGACCCGGTCGGCGGCCTCGTACAGATCCCGTGCATCGAGCGCAACGGCATGGCGGCGGTCAAGGCGGTGACGGCGGCGAAGATGGCGCTGCGCGGCGACGGCAGCCACAAGGTGTCGCTGGACAAGGTCATAAAGACGATGAAAGAGACCGGCGCGGACATGTCGGTCAAGTACAAGGAGACCGCCCGGGGCGGGCTCGCGGTGAACATCATCGAGTGCTGAGCGGGCAGCAGACTCACTCCAGGGAAGTGCGCGAGGATTTCAGGAGCGAATGACATGGCCGGTATGTCCGCACTCGAACTCGAAACGCTCTGGACCGAATTCCATGGCGTGGTCAACATGACCTCGCAGGAGATCGGCGTGGTCCTCCAGGCCGACGGGGACGGCGAGTCCGAGTGGACCAGTACCGGGCTGCGGGTGCTGGAGATCCTGCAGAAGCGGCGGAGCGAGCTGACCGAGGAGGACACCCGGGTCATGTACGACGTGGTGGAGCGCGTCGAGGACTTCGCGCCCGGTGCGGACGGCCGGCCGAGCCGTGACCAGCTGATGAGGCTCGGTCACGACCCGCTCAGGTCGGCGCCCGAAGGCTCGCTGTAGGCCTGATGGCCGTCAGCGTGGGACGTGCTGCCACAGGATGACGCAGCCGGCGCCGATCACCGACGTGAGGCTCGCGCACACCAGGCGCCGCCTCAGCAGCTCGTAGCGCGCGCTGTACTCCTTCCGCAGTTCGGCGGCGCGCGCCACCACCAGTTCCAGCGCCCGCCGGGACATGGCGATGTGGTCCTGGGTGTAGAGGCTGACGACCTCTTCGTGCTGTGCGGTGGTCAGCCACGGCATGCGGTCGGCGAAGAGCACGGCGTGCGCGCGGGCCTCCCGTACCCGGCTCTGGGCCAGGAGGTAGCCCTCCAGTTGCTGGATGCCCGCGGCGGCCTCGTTCGACGACGGTGAGGACTTGCGGATCACGGCCGGCCCTTGTCGTCTCCCGATGGACCGCTGACGTCCGCCTCGGGTTCCACGATGTCCCTGCGGCCCTCGTTGTGCGCGTCCTCCAGTGCGGTGACCTCAGGGTGGTGCAGGTCGAACGCCGGGGATTCGGAGCGGATACGGGGCAGCGTGAGGAAGTTGTGCCGCGGCGGCGGGCAGGAAGTCGCCCATTCGAGTGAACGGCCGTAGCCCCACGGGTCGTCCTCCTCGATCTTCTTCCCGTACTTGGAGGTCTTCCAGACGTTGTAGAAGAAGGGCAGCAACGAGAGGCCGAGCAAGAACGCGCTGATGGAGGATGTGGTGTTCAGGGCGGTGAAACCGTCGGCGGCGAGATAGTCCGCGTACCGCCGTGGCATGCCTTCCGCGCCCAGCCAGTGCTGGACCAGGAACGTGCCGTGGAATCCGATGAACAGCGTCCAGAAGGTCATCTTCCCGAGCCGTTCGTCCAGCATCTTGCCCGTCATCTTGGGCCACCAGAAATGGAAGCCGGCGAACATCGCGAAGACCACCGTGCCGAAGACGACGTAATGGAAGTGCGCGACGACGAAGTACGAGTCGGAGACATGGAAGTCCATCGGCGGCGAGGCCAGGATGACCCCCGTCAGACCACCGAAAAGGAACGTGACGAGAAAGCCGATCGACCAGAGCATCGGTGTCTCGAAGGACAACGATCCTTTCCACATCGTGCCGATCCAGTTGAAGAACTTCACCCCGGTCGGTACCGCGATCAAGAACGTCATGAAGGAGAAGAACGGCAGCAGCACAGCGCCGGTGACGAACATGTGATGGGCCCAGACGGTCGCGGAGAGGCCGGCGATGGCGATCGTCGCGCCGACCAGACCGATGTAGCCGAAGACCGGCTTGCGGCTGAAGACCGGAATGATCTCGGTGACGATCCCGAAGAAGGGCAAGGCGATGATGTACACCTCTGGATGCCCGAAGAACCAGAAGAGGTGCTGCCACAGCAATGGGCCGCCGTTCGCGGCGTCGAAGATGTGCGCACCGAATTTCCGGTCGGCCTCCAGGGCGAGGAGCGCACCGGCGAGGACGGGGAAGGCGAGCAGCACCAGCACCGACGTCAGCAGCACGTTCCAGCAGAAGATCGGCATCCGGAACATCGTCATGCCGGGTGCCCGCATACAGACGATCGTGGTGATGAAGTTGACCGCGCCGAGAATCGTGCCGAAACCGTTGAAGGCCAGACCCATGACCCACAGGTCCCCGCCGATGCCGGGCGAGCGCACCGAATCCGACAGTGGCGTATAGGCGGTCCAGCCGAAGTCGGGGGTGCCCTGCGGGGTGATGAAGCCCGACACCGCGATGGCCGAACCGAACAGGTAGAGCCAGTAGGCGAACATGTTCAGCCGCGGGAACGCCACATCGGGAGCGCCGATCTGGAGCGGCATGATCCAGTTGGTGAATCCGGCGAACAGCGGCGTCGCGAACAACAGCAGCATGATCGTGCCGTGCATCGTGAACGCCTGGTTGTACTGCTCGTGCGACACGATCTGGATACCGGGCCGGGCCAGCTCGGCGCGCATGACCAGCGCCATGATCCCGCCCAACACGAAAAAGCCGAAGGACGTGGTCAGGTAGAGCGTGCCGATCGTCTTGTGATCGGTGGTGGTCAGCCAGCTGATGACGACACTGCCGGGCCGCTTGCGCCGCACCGGCAGCTCGTCCTGGTACGAGTCGTCCTCACTCTCCAGCGGGGCGTCGACTCCAAATCCGGGCTGTGCTGCCACACCAACTCCAGTTCACTCACCGACCACCGACGTGAACTCGCACATGCCGGCAGGGCAAACCCAGCGAAAAAAGGATGATTACGCCCGCAATGTATTCCATGCCGGTTGTCCGGACTTGCCCGGAAGGGGCGATCAGGCTGGGTTTCACACGTTCGTGGGGCATGCCGGTGCTCACGTCGACCAGGTGCGCATATTGTTCTTTCTTCAGCGACCTGGCCCGGTCCCGGCGCCTTCAACAGCCCGCTGGTCAGGCGTCCAGGCGGACCGGGAGGGTGGTCGAGCTGTTGGAGAAGAGGGACGGGACCGGGATCAGGTCCGACGGGTCGATCGCCAGGCTCAGCCGGGGGTACCTCTTGAAGACAGCCGGGATCGCGAGCGCCGCTTCCAGCCTCGCCAGCGGGGCGCCCAGGCAGAAGTGGGGGCCATGGCTGAAGGCCAGGTGTTTGCGCTGGTCCCTGGTGATGTCGAACTCGTCCGCCGCGTCGCCGTGTTGGGCCTTGTCGCGGCCGACCGCGCTGTACGGGGCCATGATCGCCTCGCCCTTGGGGATGCGGACGCCCGCGATCTCGACGTCCTCCAGGGGGTAGCGGAAGGGGAAGTTGCCGATGGGGGCGTCCCAGCGCAGGGTCTCCTCGACCACGTCCGCCCAGACCGCCTCGTCGCCCTGTTCGGCCACGGTGCGCTGGTCCGGGTGGGTGAGCAGGGCGCGTACGGCGTTGGTGATGAGGCTCAGCGTCGTCTCCTGGCCGGCGGAGAGCATCAGCAGCAGCGTGCCGACCAGTTCCTCCTCGCTGAGCGAGTCGGGGTCCTCGTCGCGGGCGGCGATGAGCGCGCTGGTCAGGTCGGCGCCCGGGTTTCGGCGGCAGTTGTCGACGACCCGGGCGAGGAGCTCGTACTGCTCGATCTGACTCGCCGTCACCTCTTCGGGACCCAGGTCGGAGCGGAAGATGTTGTCCATCAGCTCCTTCAGCCGGGGCCTCTCGTGCTCGGGCACGCCGAAGAGCTCGCAGATCACCCGCATCGGCACCGGGTGGGCGAAGTGGCGGCGGAGGTCGACGCTGCCGTCGGCGTCGGTGTGCGACGGCAGCGCCTCCAGGAGTTCGTCGACGATCTGCTCGATACGCGGCCGCAGCTCCTGGACCCGGCGGGGCGTGAAGGTCTGGGTGACCAGTTTCCGCAGCCTGCGGTGCTCCTGGCCGTCCGAGGTGACCATGTTGGTGACCTTCACCATGCCTATGAGCGGCCAGCCGTCGGATATCTCGCCGCGCAGGACCGCGTTCCAGTTGCGCCAGTCCTTGCTGAAGCGCGGGTCGGCGATCATGTCGTTCAGCAGGGCGTGGTCGGTCACCGACCACGCCATGACGTCTCCGGGCAGCTTGATACGGACCACCGGGCCCAGTTCACGGAGTCTGGCCGCTTCGCCGTGGTGATCCCTGCCGTGCGGGTCGAGGGTGACGACCGGTATCTCCGACTCGGAGGAGGCTGTGGCTCGCAAGGTCATGGTGCTTCTCCAGAACTCGGGCTGGTGTGTGCGGAACTATCCCCGGCCGGTACGGAGCGGAATTCGCGCCGCCGAGAACCGTGCCGGGAGGGCGACGGGGACCCGTGTCCACGGTGAGGGGCGCCAGGTCAGCTCCTCGGCGGGAACGGTGAGTTCCATGTCGGGCAGCAGGTTGAGCGCGGTGTTCACGGCCGTACGGGTGATGAGCCGCGCCGGTACCTGCGCCGGGCAGACGTGCGGTCCGGCCGAGAAGGCGAGGTGGGCGCGGTTGCCCGGCTCCTCGTCACCCTCGTCGGGGCGGATCGCCGGGTCGTCGTTGGCGGCGGCGTGCCCGAGGATGAGGCAGTCGCCGCGCTGGATGAACCGGCCGCCCAGCTCGGTGTCGTGCAGGGCGTAGCGGGCCGGCATGTTGTTCATGGGCGGGTCGCGCCACAGCGCCTGGTCGAGTGCGTCGTCGACCCCGAGCCGGCCACCGTGCAGCCGCGCGGCGAAGCGGGGGTCGGTGAGCATCAGGCGCAGCGTGTGCGCGATCCAGGCGGTGACCGTCTCGTTTCCGGCGGAGATCATCACCACGATCGACTGGAGGCGCTCGGCCTCGTTGCGGAGATTCGGGTGGTTGATGAAGACCGTCGTCATGTCGTCGGTCGGATTGCGCCGCCGCTCGCGCACCGTGTCGAGCAGGATCTCCTCGAAGTGCCGGTTACCGGCCTGGGAGTCGTCCGCGCTGCCGAACAGGGCGATGAGCGCGTCCAGCAACTCCCGCCCCTCGATGGCGTCCAGACCGAAGAGCGAGGCGAGGGAGAGCATCGGCACGATCGTGGCGTACTCGTTCACCAGATCCGCGCTGCCGCGCTCGGAGAACTCCGCGATCAGGTCGGTGCAGATCCGCTCGACATGGCGGCGCACCTTGCGCTGGTCGATCCGCGCGATGCCGTCGTCGAGCGGCTTGCGCAGCCGCCGGTGCTCGGCGCCGTCCGAGCCGATGACGCTGGCGCGCCAGCCCATCATCGGCAGCAGGCCGGAGTCGGGCGCGACGACGCCGTCGTACATATGGCGCCACTTGCGGCCGTCGCGGGAGTAGATCTGCTCCTGCCGGGTGATGGTCAGCAGTTCCCGGTAGCCCATCACGAGCCAGGCGGGGACGCCCGGTTCGAGCTCCACCTTGGCCACGTTGCCCCACTCGGCGCGCAGTCGCCGGTAGACGGCGCGCGGATCGGGCGCGCCGACGGCGGCGGACAGCGGGAGCAGCCCCGTACCGCCGCCGGAGTTGGAGCGGTGCGCCGGGCACCCCGGCGGAGACGGCGTCGCCGGCCCGGATCCGTCGGCGGAGGCGTCGGCGGACGGCGACGCGGGGGGCTGCTTCGGGGCGGAACTCATGAGGTGGTCTCCGGGGTGCGTAACGAGCTCGCCGACACATACTCGACAAGGCTGATCAGGGCGTCGACGGACGACGCGTGCTCGCGCGCGTCGCACACCACCACAGGCGTCGCTGGCAACAGGTCGAGCGCGCCGCGCAGTTCGTCCGCGCCGTACCACTCGCTGTCCGGGAACTGGTTGACGGCGACCGCGAACGGCAGCCCCCGCAGCTCCAGTTGTTCGACGACGTCGAAGCTGTCCTCCAGTCTTCGGGTGTCGACGATGACCAGGACGCCGAGCGCGCCCTCCGCCAGCCCCTCCCAGAGGTCCCAGAAGCGGCGCTGGCCGGGGGTCCCGAACAGGTAGAGGACGAGGCGGGAGTTGAGGGTGATGCGGCCGAAGTCCATGGCGACGGTGGTCGTGGTCTTCGTACTCATGCCGGCCAGGTCGTCCACGCCGATACTCGCCTGCGTCATGACCTCCTCCGTGCGCAGCGGTTCGATCTCGCTGACCGAGCCGACCAGCGTGGTCTTGCCGACGCCGAAGGCGCCCACGACGAGGATCTTGACGGCCTGCTGGACAGTGTCGGGCAAGTAGCGGTCAGCGGAGCCGACGGAGACCATCCAGTACCTCCTGGAGGAGTTGCGGGTCGGGCACGGCGGCCTGGGGCACACCCGAACGGGCGGCCAGATGGCCGCTGTCGACGAGATCGGACGCCAGCACCTTCACCAGGCTGACCGGCAGTTCGAGATGGGCGGCCGCCTCCACGACGGAGAGCAGCCGCTCGCACATCCGCACCAGGGCGCGTTCTTCCCTGGTCGCCGAGACCGGCAGGGCGCGTGGAGGACTGATCGCCACGAGGAGGGTCTCGATACTGATGGTGTTGCGGGTCGGCCGGGAGCGCCCTTTGGTGATCACGTAGGGACGTAACGCGCTGTCCGCGTACGCCTCCTCTCCCGGACCACTCATACGGGGTCCTGGCGCGGCGGGCTGCTCAGGTTGCCCGCGCCGATCTTGATCACCTGCGCCTGCATCTGCTTGGCGACGAGCTTCGGGTCCACCACGGGGCCCGTCACGACGGCGAGATGGGCCCCGTTGGCGCTGCGCATGAAGAGGAAACCGCCGTTGAACTCCACCATCTGCTGGTGCACGGCTCCGCCGTCCTCGCCGAACTCGCGGCCGAGACTGCGGCCGAGGGACTGGAGTCCGGAGCAACTGGCCGACAGGCGCTCGGCGGAGTCCCGGTCCATGCCCTCGGAGCTGGCCAGCAGGAGCCCGTCGGCGCTGAAGACGATCACGCGCTCGACCCCGGGTACGACGGCGACCTCGGCGATCATCCAGCTGCGCTGCTCCGGGTTCTCCACGTAGCTCATAGTCACGTCTGTCCTTCTGGGGGGAGGGGGGTGGCTGACGAGGGCGGGTCGTGCGGACCCTCGTCGGTGGCGGAGTCCGTGGCGGCGGACTCGCCGGAGGGCGGCAAGGTGCGGCCGCCCTCGAAGAACTGCTCCATCCAGTCGCCTGCCTCTTCCGGCGAGCCGGGCGGGGTGACGGCGGTGGGTGCGGGGGGCGCCGTGGGGGCGCCGGGCTCGAACTCGTCGCGCCGTGAACGGCGCTGCGGGAGCCGGCGGCCGGTGCGCGGCGGGGCGGGAACGGCGGCCGGAGGGATCGCCGGGCCGGCGGCGGGGGCCGTCCCGGCGGGCGCGGCCGTGGCCTCCGGCGGCGTTTCCGCGGCCGGCGCGCGCGTCGGGACCTCCGGGACCGGCTGCGTGGATGGCAGGACCCGCCCGGCCGGCGTACCGGCGGGTGCGAGCGTCTGGAGTACGTCCACCGGTACCAGGACCACGGCCCGGACACCGCCGTACGGCGAGGGCCCGAGCTCGACCTGGAAGCCGTGCCGTTCGGCGAAGCGGCCGACGACCGCGAATCCGGTGCGCGGTATCTCGCCGACGTCGCCGACACCGAGGAGCCGGCGGCCCGAGACGATCTCGCGCGCCCCGTCCAGCCGGTACTCGTCCAGGCCGAGCCCGCCGTCGTCCACCTCGATGACCGCACCGCGCTGCACCGTACGCACCGTCACGGGCACGCCGGTCTTCGGCGGCGAGTACTCGGTGGCGTTGGCGAGGAGTTCGGCGATGAGATGGATCAGCGGTTCCACGACGGAGGGGGTGACGCCCACGTCCGGGTCGCCGCTGACCTCGACGCGCTTGAAGGCGACGATGCGTCCGGACGCGGCGCGTACGACGTCCACGAGTGCGAGCGGCCGCTGCCACTGCTGGCCGGGCCACTCGCCGCACAGCACCTTGAGGCTCTGCGCGTGCCGGGCCTGCTGGGTCGCCGCGTGGTCCACCAGCATCGTGGTCTCCAGCAGGTCCGCGTCGCCCGGGTAGCGGTCGGCCAGACCTGTCACGGTCGCCTGGATGCGGTGCGCGGAGGTCTGCACCCGGCTGGCCAGCTCGACCAGTGAGAGCCGCTGCGACTCCTCGCGGTCGTCGGCGGCATCGGTGACGGCGGTCAGCATCCGGTCGAGCCACTCGGCGACGCCCGGGCCCAACTCGTCCTCGCCGTGCAGCGGCTTCGGGATCTCCTCGGTCCTGGAGAGCGCGGCGGGCAGACGCTTCATGACGGTGAACTCGACTTCCGCGCGGACCAGTTCGGCCCGGTCCCGGACATGGCCCTGCCAGTGGGCCTCGCGGCTGTCCAGCTCGGCCCGTACGTCCTTGGCCTCCGCCCGTACGCGTTCGGCCTCTGCCCGAACGACTTCCGCCTCCGCCCGAACGTCTTCCGACTCCGCCCGTACGCGTTCGGCCTCCGCCCGCCACCGCGCGGCGTCGGACACCGCCGCACGGTGCTGTCCGCGCAGGGATTCCATGGCGGCGACGACCAGCAGGGCGACCGCGCCGTAGGCCACCGCCGCCCCGATGTGCACGTCCGCCAGAGGCACCACGCCCGCGGCGAAGGCGAGCGGCGCCAGAAGCCGCGTGACCGGCCACAGGAGCCGTGTCCCACCGGCGGCCGGAGGTAACGCGGGGGGAGTTCTGGGGGATCGGACCATGGGAGAACCTTCGAGTTGACTGCGGTCGATGTCCGGTCGGTGAGTCGTCCGCGGCGGTTCGTGCGTGGGTGCGCGTGCGGGTGACTCGCCAACCACCCCCGAACCAGACATGGTTGAGTGATCGTATATCCGATCGGCATATGGAACGGTCACTTCTCGCACACGGGCGGTGACCTGCCCGCTCCGCACCGTGAACGTGCCGCCACGCGCCCGAACGGGCAGCCGCTCCAACCCCCGGGGCGCCCCCGGTTCCTCCCCGCTACTGCATGAAACGCGGCAGCCACTTCGCCTGGTACTCGGGGTGCCCCGCGTACTCGGCCGCCATCTGCCGCACGACGAAGCCCATCCCCACCGCGCGGCCGGAGGGGAAGTCGTGCTGCGGCCGGTCCACGTCCAGATGCGCGATCTCCGCGTACTCGCCCAGAAGCACTCTGCTCGTCTCGATACGGCGCAGTGTGCGGGCGGGGTCCTGGAGGGCGATGTGGCGGTCGTACCCCTGCGTCCGCACGCTGAACGAGATCCCGCCCGAGCGGTCGTGGACCTCGCCCGGTGCCTCGGGCGGGCACCGCCAGGATTCGCCGCCGGCCGCCCTCGCCACCTGCTCCTCCTCGTCCAGGCGTGCCCGCACAAAGGCCAGCATGTTCGTGTTGTCTGCTTTCACTTCCGGATCCCTCGCCGTGCTGTTCCGCTCATCACATGTACTCGTATCCGTGCTCGTATCCGCACCGGTTCATGTCCTCCAACAGAGGATGCCCCACCGAAGTGTCGGCCGGACCGCCACCGCGACCGGTGCGGGGCGAAAGGGCGGAGAAAGCGAACGAATCGCCGGATCGTCGACAGGCATACGCCCCGGCTCAGCGCGTACTGAGCCAGTGCGGGTCGGGGACCACCGTGAGGACCGCGGAGACCAGCACCACGGTCGCGAGGACGGCCAGTTCGACGCGGGCCGCGGCATGCGCGTCCCGGCCGCGGCGGAGGCGTCCGCGCGCCGCCAGGGCGAGCGCAGTCGCCACCGCGACGAGTACGAGTTTCGCGATGAGGACGCGCCCGTACGCCGACGTCAGCACCACGTCGGCGGGCAGCCGGCGCAGCGTGGACAGCGTGCCGGTGGCGGCCAGCACGACCAGCGGCCAGAGGGCGCCGCGCGCGTAACGGCCCAGGAGGGCGCGGGCGTCCGCCGGGGTGGCGCGCCGCAGCCACATGGTGCGCAGGACATGGCAGAGGCCGCCGGCCCACAGGGAGGCGGCGGTCAGGTGGACGACCGTGAGGGCGGTGCCCCACTCCGGCGAGTACGGCTCCGGGTGGGCGCGCAGCGCCTCCGCGAGGATCACCCCGGCGAGCGGGAGGAGCGCCCAGCGCGGGCGCCCGGTGCCGGCGCAACCGGCGGCGAGCAGGAGGCCGTTGGCCATGACGAGCAGCAGACCGCCCTCGCGGGTGCCGTACGTCGCGGGGATGTCGAGGTCGCTCACCACCGCGAGGACCACGATCTGCCCGGCCGAGGCCGCGGCTCCGGCGAGCGCGGCGGGAAGTGCCAGGGTGCGCGGCAGTGGACCGCCGCGGGCGAGCGCGGCGCCCGCCAGTTCGCCCAGATGCAGGGCGAGCGCCGCGAAGACGGCGGCGCGCAGGAAGGAGGTGGTGCCGGCGGCGGGGATCCGCAGCTCACCGGTGCCGCGCGAGGCGAGGCCCGCGCCGTACAGCACGACGAACAGCGCCACCACGGCGCCGACGACGACGGCCGCGCCGCCCCGTCTCGCCGACCTCACCCCGCCCGGCTCTGGACGGGCAATCGGTCTAGCCCTTGGCGCGGGACGCCAGGAATTCCTCGAAGGTGAGGAGTCCGTCGTTGTTGGAGTCGTGGGCGTTGATCACGGCCTGCGCGACGGTCTCCGTGACATGGAAGTCGCCGAGCTGGGCCATCGCGCTCTTGTACTCGGCTGCCGTGATCAGCCCGTCGTTGTCCGCGTCGAAACGGTCGAACGCGTTGCGCGCCTCTTCGATGTCCGCCACTGCTTCCGCCCCTTCTCGTGCCCTACTGACAGAGGTCAGATTATCGGCACACCTCCGCCACTTCGGCGGGGGCCCGGCGAAGTCCGCGCGGGGACGGTCCTCGTTCTCCGGGCGCCCTCAGGGGTGGCGGTCGGAGACCCGCATCTCGAACCAGGTCGTCTTGCCGCGCGGCAGCAGATCCACGCCCCACCGGTCGGAGAGTTTGTCCACCAGGAACAGCCCCCGCCCGCTGGTGTCCAGGTCACGCACCGGCAGCAGACACGGCAGTCCGCGCGAGGGGTCCCGCACCTCGATACGGATCCAGCCGCGGCGGCGCAGCATCCGCAGGCCGAAGACGCGCGCGCCGGTGTGCCGTACGGCGTTGCCGACGAGTTCGGAGACGAGCAGCACCGACTGTTCGGCCATCAGCGGGGTCAACGCCCACTGGCGCAGTACCACGATGTGAGTGAGTCTGCGGGCCGCGAGGGCGGACTCGGGGCGGGAGGGCAGGCGGACCTCCCCCTCCGTCGGGTTGCCGAACAGTTCGAGCACTCCGCGCGCCTGTTCGTCCTCGACGGCCGGCGTCAGGCGCGTGGCGGTCCGGTCGCCGCCGTGCCGCGGTTGTTCCACACCTTCAAGGCCCGCCATGTGTCCATCATGGCTGCCCAGACGGGCTCCCGGGGCCGTTCCGGGGGAATCCGCGCCCCCGAACGGCCCACCCGGACTATTGGGTTTGGCATATGACCATGGCAGGAAGCCACCCCCATTACCTACCCTGATCTGCGATAACACGTCACGCACGGGTGATCACCGGAAGTGATCGACAGCTCCGCCCTAAGGTTGCCTTAAGGCGGAGCTGAGCCTGGCACCAGGTTGACGCACGCCCTTCCGCTGTCCAACGGGGTCGGAGTCAGAGGAAGTTGGCCTTGCCCGGCCCGTCCTCCACGAAGCTGCGCATGCCGCGCTCCCGGTCCTCGGTGGCGAACAGGCCCGCGAACCAGTTGCGTTCGAGCGCGAGACCCGTCTCCAGATCCGTCTCCAGACCCGCGTCCACGGTCTCCTTGGCCGCCCGCAGTGCGAGCGCCGGCCCCTGGGCGAGCTTGGCGGCCCACGCGTGCGCCTGCTCGTACACCTCGTCCGCCGGTACGACGCGGTCGACGAGCCCCAGCGTGAGCGCCTCGGACGCCTTCACCTGACGGCCCGTGAAGATGAGGTCCTTGGCCTTGGACGGGCCGATCAGCCGGGCGAGGCGCTGGGTGCCGCCCGCGCCCGGGATCAGGCCGAGCAGGATCTCGGGCTGGCCGAGCTTCGCGTTGTCCGCGGCGATCCGGAAGTCGGCGCAGAGCGCCAACTCGCAGCCGCCGCCCAGCGCGTAGCCGGTGACGGCGGCGACCACGGGCTTGGGGATGCGCGCCACGGCCGTGAACGACTCCTGGAGGGCCCGGGAGCGTACGACCATCGCCGCGTGGTCCATGTCGCGCATCTCCTTGATGTCCGCGCCGGCGGCGAACACCTTCTCGCCGCCGTAGAGGATCACGGCCCGCACGTCGTCGCGCGCGCCGGCCTCCGCCGCCAGTTCACGCAGCCGGTCCTGGATCGCGATGTTCAGCGCGTTCATGGGCGGGCGGTCCAGCCGGATGGTGCCGACGCCGCCGGAGACTTCGAGATTCACAGATGACATACGAGGCACATTAGGGCCTGCCCGAAATCAGGCCCCAGCCCCCTGACACCGCGGAAGGGCCCGCCGCACCTGGTCGGGGTGCGGCGGGCCCTCGGGTCCTGCGGCGGGACTACTTCGTCCACTCGGCCCAGGACATGTTCCAGCCGTTGAGGCCGTTGTCCGGGGCGATGTCCTTGTCGTTGGAGTTCTTCACGATCACCACGTCACCGATGATCGACCGGTCGTAGAACCACGCGGACGGCATGTTCTTGTCGTAACCGCCCCGCACGTCGCGCAGACCGACACAGCCGTGACTGACGTTGGCCGACCCGAACGTCCCCGCGGACGCCCAGTAGTTGCCGTGGATGAAGGTGCCCGACGTGGACAGCCGCATCGCGTGCGGCACGTCCTTGATGTCGTACTCGCCGCCGAAGCCCACCGTGGCGCCGTTCATCCGCGTCACCTTGTGCTTCTCGCTGATGACCATCTGGCCGTTGTACGTCGTGGTCGACGGCGCGCCGGCGGTGATCGCGACCTTCTTGATCTGCTTGCCGTCCTTGACGACCTTCATCGTCTTGGCCTTGGCGTCGACCGTGGAGACCATGGAACGGCCGATGGTGAACCTCACCGTCTTGGACTGCTCGCCGTACACCCCGGGCCGTCCCTCGACACCGTCGAGGCCCAGCTCCACGGTCACCTTCGTGCCCGCGGCCCAGTACTTCTCGGGGCGGAAGTCGAGACGGTCGTTGCCGAACCAGTGGCCCTCGATGGGGACAGACGGCTCGGCGGTCACCTTGATGGCCTTCTCCACGGCCTCGGGATCGGTGATCCCGCGCGTGAAGTTGAGCGAGACCGGCATACCGACACCGACCGTCGAGCCGTCCTCGGGGGTGTAGTGACCGATGAAGGTGTTCTTCGGTACGAGGGTGGTGAACGTGGTGTCCTTCGCCGAGACCCGGCCCTCGGCGTCCTTGGCGATCGCGTGCACCGAGTACTTGGTGGAGGCGGCCAGATGACGGGCCGGCTCCCAGGCCGTCCCGCCGGCGGCTATCTTGCCCTCGACCGCGTTGCCCTTGCTGTCCTCGACGGTGACGGTCGTCAGCTTGCCCTTGCTCGCCGTTATCCTGAGCGCGCCGCTCGTCGCGACCGACTTCGCCCCGTCCTTGGGAGCGACCGTCACGACCGCCTGCGAGGCGGCGTTCTTGACCTTCCCGCCGTCCTTGTCGTTCTTGCCGTCATCGCCCTCGTCGGAACCGCCGCCGCCACCGCACGCCGTCACGAACAGCAGCAGGCTTCCCAGCGCGAACGCCGTCAGCCCTCTGGCCCGTCGCCGGCCGGCTGTCGCCGATGCCCCCGAAATCGGCTGCCCGTTCAATGGTTGTCTCCCCTCACACGGCCGGGCCCCGCCACGGCCTCGGAGCCGGGTGCGAACGACGCACGACCGGGCTCCACACCCCCGCGCGGTTTGCTCGCGCGCACGGCGCTAGATAATCACACCGCGAGCCGTCCCGGACTCCCCGGGAATGTCACTGTTCCGTTCCAACGTTCCCTGGAGTCAAGGACGGTCACGCAGGTGAGGACGGGTACGGAGGAGACGTACGGTCCGTTCCGGTCAGCGGGCGAGCGCCGAACCGGCCTTCCACTTCCGCCAGTCGAGGTTCCAGCCGCTGAGTCCGTTGTCCGGATCGACGGTCCTGTCGGGTGAGTTGACCACTTCCACGACATCGCCGACGAGCGTCCTGTCGAAGAACCAGCCCGCCGGGGTGTCCGCGCTGCCGCCCTTGACGTCGCGCAGCCCGACACAGCCGTGACTGACGTTCCGTGCGCCGAACGTGTCGGGACTGGCCCAGTAGTTGCCGTGCAGGAACGTCCCCGAGGTCGTCAGCCGCAGCGCGTGCGGCACGTCCTTGATGTCGTACTCACCGCCGAAGCCCACCGTGGCGCCGTTCATCCGCGTCACGTCGTACAGCTCGGTGACGACCATCTTCCCGTTGTACGTGGTGGTCTTGGGCGCCCCGGCCGTGATCGGCACGGTCGAGACGAGCGCGCCGTCGCGCCGTACCTCCATGGTGTGCTTCGCCGCGTCGACCAGGGACACCTGGGAGCGGCCGACGGTGAAGCCGACGGTCTTCTCCTGGATGCCGAAGACCCCCGGGGCCGCCTGCACGTCGCGCAGCCGCAGGTCCACGGTGACCTCGGTGCCCGGCTTCCAGTACTCGCGCGGCCGGAAGTCCAGGCGCTGTCCGCCGAACCAGTGGCCGACGATCTCGACCGGGGGGTCGGAGGTGACGCGGATGGCGCGCTGGACGGCGGCGCGGTTCTCGATCTTCCGGTTGAAGTCGAAGGAGACGATCATGCCGGTGCCGACGGTCGAGCGGTTCTCGGGTTTGAAGTAGCCGATGAAACGGTGCTTCGGCACGGCGGTCGTGAAGGTCGAGTGCCGGGCCGAGCGGCGGCCCTCGCCGTCCACGGCGACCACGTCGACGCTGTACTTCGCGGCGAGCACGAGGTTCGCGTCCGCCTTGGGCGTCCACACGAGCCCGTCCTCGGAGATCCTGCCCGGCAGCTCGGTGCGCTGCGCGTTCCCGACCCGCGCGACCTCGACCCGTTCCAGCCGTCCGTCCGGGACTTTCACCTCGATCCGGTCGCCGCGCTTGATGTCCTTGGCCCCGTCATCGGGGCTGATCCGGATCGTGTCCCCAGGCGCCCGGGACTTGCTTTCGGTGAAGGTCTCGCCGACGGTGCAGCCCGTCAGCCCGGCCAGCACCGCGATCAGTCCTGCCCATGTCAGGACGGCGGCCACGCCGGTCCCTGTCCGCTTCAGTACGTGTGTCACGACCCGCCCAACGACGACCCCCCTCGGGGGGAAACGTGAGTGCGGGCCTTCCGGCGGGCAGAACACCTGGGAGGACCGCGCGGTGGGTGGTCACGGCCGGGACGCCGTGGCCGCCGGACGCGCGGGGCCGGAGAGCCGGGAGGCCTGACAGGTGGCGAGCGCAGCCGAGCAGGAGACAGTGCGGGAACCGGTCCCGGATCCGATGATGGATCACGTGAGAGATCCGGTCGAAGAGGGCGAGAGGCGAGCGGGGAGCGGGGCGGAGGCCGTCGGGGAGGCGGCCTCCGCCGCTCCCCCGCCCGAGGTGTGGCCGGGCGCGCCGACGCCGCTGGGGGCGCGCTTCAGGGTCGGTCCCGACGGGGTCGCGGGGACGAACTTCGCCCTCTGGGCGGCGGGCGCCGAGGCTGTGGAGCTCTGCCTCTTCGACGACGGCGCCGACGCGGCCTCCGTAGGAGACGCCGTCGTGGAGACCCGCCTGGCTCTGAGTGAGCTGACGCACGAGATCTGGCACGGCTTCGTGCCCGGTGTACGCCCCGGACAGCGGTACGGCTTCCGGGTGCACGGCCGCTGGGATCCCTGGACGGGCGCCCGCTGGAATCCGGCGAAGCTGCTGCTCGACCCGTACGCGCGCGCCGTCGACGGTGACTTCGCGCTGCCGCCCGAGGTGTACGGCCATGTGCGCGACTGGCCGCAGCAGCAGGTCGCCGACACGGTGCGCGACGAGCACGACTCGGCGCCGTTCGTCCCCAAGGGCGTCGTCGTCCACGACGACTCCCCGGACGACGAGTGGACCGACGACCGGCGTCCCAAGACGCCCTGGGCGGACACGGTCATCTACGAGCTGCACGTACGCGGCTTCACCATGCGCCATCCGGGCATACCCGAGGAGCTGCGCGGGACGTACGCGGGCCTCGCCCACCCGGCGGCGGTCGAGCATCTCGTGAGCCTCGGGGTGACCGCCGTCGAGCTGCTGCCGGTGCACCAGTTCGCGCACGAGGACCATCTGCTGCGGCGCGGACTGCGCAACTACTGGGGATACAACTCCATCGGCTACTTCGCCCCGCACGCCGGCTACGCCGCGGGCGGCACCCGCGGCCGGCAGGTCGACGAGTTCAAGCAGATGGTGCGCGCCCTGCACGACGCCGGGATCGAGGTCATCCTCGACGTCGTCTACAACCACACGGCGGAGGCGGGCGAGCTCGGCCCGACGCTGTCGCTGCGCGGCATAGACAACCGCGGCTACTACCGCCTCCAGCCCGACGCCCGCCGGTACGCCGACTACACGGGCTGCGGCAACACCCTCGACGTCGTCCAGCCGCAGGTCCTGCGGCTGATCACGGACTCGCTGCGGTACTGGGTGACCGAGATGGGCGTCGACGGTTTCCGCTTCGACCTGGCGGCGGCGCTCGCCCGCTCCATGCACGACGTCGACATGCTGTCGCCCTTCCTGGCGGTGATCGCGCAGGATCCGGTGCTGCGGCGGGTGAAGCTCATCGCCGAGCCGTGGGACGTCGGCGCCGGCGGCTACCAGGTCGGGGCGTTCCCGCCGCTCTGGACGGAGTGGAACGACCGCTACCGCGACGCCGTACGCGACTTCTGGCGCGGCGCCACGCCCGACGTACGGGATCTGGGATACCGGCTGTCCGGGTCGAGCGACCTGTACGCATGGGGCGGCCGGCGGCCGTACGCCTCCGTCAACTTCGTCACCGCGCACGACGGCTTCACCCTGCGCGACCTCGTCAGTTATGAGCGCAAGCACAACGAGGCCAACGGCGAGGGCAACAGGGACGGCACGGACGACAACCGCGCGTGGAACTGTGGCGTGGAGGGCGAGACCGACGACCCCGGGATCAACACGCTGCGGCGGCGCCAGCTGCGCAATCTGCTCACCACACTGCTGCTGTCGACGGGTGTGCCGATGATCGTCGCGGGCGACGAGATGGGCCGTACGCAGGGCGGCAGCAACAACGCGTACTGCCAGGACAACGAGACCAGCTGGCTCGACTGGTCACTGCTCGACCAGCCCGGTTCCTACGGCCTCTACCGGCTCACCAGACGGCTGCTGGCGCTGCGCAACGCCCATCCGGTGCTGCGCCGCCGCGCGTTCTTCTCCGGCCGCGCGCAGGCGCCGGACGGGCTGCGCGACCTGGCGTGGTTCCGGCCCGACGGCAAGGAGATGACCGAGCGGGACTGGTACGCGCCCGCGTCGACGCTCGCGCTGTTCCTGTCCGGGCGCGACATCCCGGGGCGGGACGCGCGCGGGCAGAAGATCACCGACGACAGCTTCCTGGCGGTCCTGCACTCGGGCGCCGAGCCGCTGGACTTCGCGCTGCCTGGCGAGCCCTGGGCCCGGTCGTACGAGCTGGTGGTCGACACCTCGTCGGAGGACCAGGAGGAGGAGCCGGGGACGGTGCTCGACGGGGGGACGGTCACGACGGTGCCCGCGCGGTCGGTGCTGCTGCTTCGGGTGCGGGGGTGAGCGGGCCCCTCCTCAGGAGGATGCGCCGGGGTCAAGTCTGGGGTGGAGTCCGGGGAGCACGTCAGCCGAGGATCTTGCGGTCGTATCCCACCGCGACCGCCGCCGCCCGGTCCTTGACCCCCAACTTGGCGTAGATGTGGGTGAGATGGGTCTTCACCGTCGCCTCGCTGATGAACAGCTCGGCGGCGATCTCCCGGTTCGACGTGCCCCGCGCGACGAGTTCGAGGACCTCGCGCTCGCGCGCCGAGAGCGGTTCTTTCCCCGTGACCGGCGTACGGACCCGGGAGACGAGCCGGGACGCGACGGCGGGCGAGAGGACCGTACGTCCCTCGGCCGCCGCCCGTACCGCCGTGAACAGTTCCTCGCGCGGGGCGTCCTTGAGGAGATAGCCGGTGGCGCCCGCCTCGATCGCGGGGATGGTGTCGGAGTCCGTGTCGTACGTGGTGAGGACGAGGACCCTGGAGCGGGCGCCGCGCGCGGTGAGCGCGGCGATGGCGTCGACGCCGCCGCCGTCCGGCATCCGAAGGTCCATCAGGACCACGTCCGGGTCAAGCCGGAGGGCCAGCTCGACGCCCTCGACGCCGCCCGACGCCTCGCCCAGCACCTCGAAGCCGGCGGCCGATTCGAACATGCCGCGCAGACCGTCCCGTACGACGGGATGGTCATCGACGACGATCAGGGTGATGCTCCGCTCCTGCATGACGGACCAAAGGTACGCGAGCCGAGACCGCCGTGCCCCCGCCCTTCTCCGACTCGACGGTGACGGTGCCCGCGATGCGCTCCGCGCGGGCCCGCATGCCGCCGAGTCCGAAGCCGTTCGAGCCGGAGCGCGGGCGCGGCAGGAGCGGGTCGAAGCCGCGGCCGTCGTCCCGTACGTCGAGGGTGACCTCGTCGCCCATGTACGAGAGGGTCACGCCGGCCCGGTGGGCGCCCGCGTGCTTGGCGGTGTTCGTGAGGGCTTCCTGGGCGATGCGCAGCAGGGTGGCGGCGACCTCGTCGTGCAGAACCTCCTCGGTGCCGGTGACGGTGAACCGGGCCTCCACCCCGGTCCGCTCGCCCCAGTCGGCGACGGCCTTCTCAAGGGCGTCGGCGAGGGAGTCGTGGTCCAGTTCGGCCGGGCCGAGGTTGTGCACCGAGCGGCGCGCCTCGCCGAGGCTGTGGCGGGCGAGGGCGGCGGCCCGGGTCAGATGCTCACGGGCCCGTTCCGGGTCGGTGGTGCCGGAGACCACCTGGAGCTGGGCGATGATCCCGGTGAGCCCCTGGGCGATGGTGTCGTGGATCTCGGCGGCGAGCCTGCGCCGCTCGTCGGCCACGCCCGCCTCCCGGGCCTGGACGAGAAGCTGGGCGTGCAGCCCGGCGTTCTCCGCGAGGGCCTGTTCGAGACGGGCGTTGGCCTCTTCGAGCTCGGTGATGGTCGCGGTGCGTTCGGCCGCGATCTCGGCCTCGCGGATTCCGAGGTTGGCGAAGACCATGGTGAGCGAGCCGTTGAGCAGCAGGAGACCGCCGAACAGGACCCACTGGAGGGTGCTGCCGGGCGGCAGCCCGCCCGACTGTGAGCCGGCCATGGTGACGGAGCTGACGAGCAGCCCGGGACGGACGGCCCGTTTCGGAAGGAGATAACTGCCGTCGAAGTAGCCGATGACCGCGTAGACCGCGAACAGCGGGTTGATCCAGGTCAGCACGAAGGCGACGACGGTGCGCACCACGTAGTAGGCGCAGCTCGCGGCCGACTGCTCACGCTCGCGCAGCGGCTGGCCGCCGCCGATCCGGTCCCACCAGAGCTGGAGGACGAGGGCGGCCACGACCAGGGCCCCGGCGGCGTACGTCTCGGTGCCGGTCATGCCGAAGGCGTTCACGCTGAGGGCCGAGATCAGGGTGGAGAGCGCCAGCAGGGCGTACGGGCCCCGCCGGTAGAACTGCTCCCACCGCTCCTCCACGGAGACGGGCGTGCCCGCCGCTTCGGCTTTCTTCATCCCCATCGTCACAGTGTGCCCCGTGGTCCGGGGGGCCGGGCCCGGAGCGGCGTGCGGCGGCTGCGGACACCCCCGTGGCCCGCACCCGCCGCCCGCCCGCTCGTGGTGGTCATTCCCACCGGAACCAGCGGGCGGCGCCCGCGGTCAACAGAGCCGCCCACAGGGCCATGACCGCCAGGTCGACCCAGTGCGGCCAGCCGCCGCGCATCGCGGCGTCCAGCGCCTCGGACGAGGCGCCCATCGGCGAGTAGCCGACGATGTCCCGCAGCAGGTCGGGCATCGTCTGGACGGGCAGCCAGACACCGGCCGTGAACATCGACGGGAAGAACAGCGCCGAGCCGATGGCCTGGCCGGCCCTCTGTGTCGGGGCGATCGCGCAGACCAGCCCGCCCATGGCCAGGGCGCCCGCCGTCGCGAGGACCAGCGCCAGCAGATAACCGACGACGTTCCCCGGCAGCTCCACCCCGAAGGCGATCCTGCCGACGGCGATCACCAGCGCGGCCGAGGCGAACGCGCCGCCGCCGAGCAGGATGATCTGCGAGGTGAGCAGGGTGGCGGGCCGCACGGGCGTCGTGGACATACGGCGCAGGATGCCGCGCTCGCGGTAGCCGATCAGGATCGGCGGCATGGCCTGGAGTCCGGCCATGATCACGGCGAGCAGGGCGGCGACGGGGACGTACAGGTCGATGACCCGTCGGCCGCCGAGGTCGGGGTCGGCGTCGTCGAAGCCGGGGATGAGCCCGAGAATCACCATCAGCAGGGTCGGGAAGGCGATGATCCAGAAGAGCACCCCCGGCTCGCGGGTCATCAGGCGTGCTTCGGTCTTGAGGACGGCGGCGGAGGCGGAGGCCATGTCAGACCCTCTCTTCGGGCTGCGCGGCGGCCTCGTCGGGCTGCCCGGCGGTGGCGGTCGTGTCGATGTCGTTCTCGGTCAGGTCCAGGAACGCGTCGTCCAGCGTCGCCTCGGTGACCCGGAGCTGGTGGGCGGTGACGCGGTGGCGGGCGAGCAGGGTGATGACCGCGTTGACGGTCTCGTCCGTCCCGTTGATGACGATCCGGCCGCCCTGCGTCCCCACCGACGCCGCCTTGGGCAGCGCGGCCAGTTCCTCGTCCCCCAGGGGCTCCGACGGTGTGAAGGAGATGACGGTGGACGCCGTCGAGCGCGCGATCAGCCCGGACGGGGTGTCGAGCGCGGCGACCTTCCCCCGGTCGATCACGGCGATCCGGTCGCAGAGCCGCTGGGCCTCCTCCATGAAGTGGGTGACCAGCAGCACGGTCACCCCCGAGTCCCTGATCTCCTCGATCAGGCGCCAGGTGTCGCGGCGGGCGCGCGGGTCGAGGCCGGTGGTCAGTTCGTCGAGTACGACGACGCGCGGGCCGCCGATCAGGGACAGCGCGATGAACAGGCGTTGTTTCTGGCCGCCGGAGAGCTTCGCGAAGCGCGTCGAGAGTTTCTCCTCAAGCCCGAGGCGGCCGGCCAGCGGGCGCCAGTCGACGGGCTTCGGATAGAACGCGGAGTACAGCTCAAGTGCCTCGCGCACCGTCAGCTTCGCCTGGAGTTCGCTCTCCTGGAGCTGTGCGCCGAGCAGCTGGGTGACTTCCAGGTGGTCGCCGACCGGATCGAGTCCCGCCACCCGGACCGTGCCGGCGTCGGGGATTCTGAGGCCCTCGACGCATTCGACGGTCGTCGTCTTGCCCGCGCCGTTGGGGCCGAGAATCCCGAAGATCTCGCCCTCCTCGACGCTGAAGTCGACACCGTCGACCGCGGGCTTTCCCCCGTAGGCCTTGCGCAGGCCCCTGACTTCTATGATCGCCATGCCGGAAGGATGCCTCCGGACGAACGGGAGCGGCATCGGCCATCGCGCTCGACCTCGTATCAACCGATCGGATGATGCCGACGTCAGCCGGAAATCGGTGGGCAGTGTCAGTGGTGATACGTAGGCTCGCACCTGATGCCGACCTCCGAAGATGTATCTACCAAGGACCACTCCGCCGTCCGGAACCGCTCCGCCGTGCGCTCGCTGCTCAGGCTGTGGCCGTACGTGCGGCCGGTACGCGTGCGCCTGTTCAGCGCGGCGTTGGTCGCGGTGGTGGCCTCGTGCCTGGGGCTGGTGATCCCCCTCGTACTGAAGTGGATGGTCGACGGCCCGATCGCGGACGGCGACAAGGGCGGCATCTGGCTCGGCGCGCTGTATCTGCTGCTGCTCGGGATCTTCGAGGCCGGTCTCTTCGGCTTCCGGCGGTGGCTGGTGGCGAGACCGCTGGCGGGGGTCGAGGCGGCCATGCGGGCCGATCTCTACCGGCATCTCCAGAGACTGCCGATCGCCTTCCACGACCGGTGGCCCTCGGGCCAGCTGCTGTCGCGCGGTACGACGGACCTGATGCTGCTGCGGATGTTTCTGGCCTTTCCGCTGACCTTCCTGCTGGTGAACGGGACGACGATCCTCGTCGGATTCCTGATTCTGCTGATGCAGGAGTGGACGCTGGGGCTGGTGCTGCTGGCGCCCGTGGTGCCGCTGGTCATCCTCTGTTCGGTCTTCGAGGCGAAGTACTCACTGGTCGCGCGCACAGCGCAGGACCAGGTGGGCGATCTGACGACGGTGGTCGAGGAGAGCGTTCTCGGCATTCGGATCGTGAAGGGCTTCGGCAGGCACCGCAGCCAGGCCCTCGCCTTCCGGGCGCTCGCGCAGCGGCTGCGCGGTACGGAGCTGGGCAAGGCCCGGCTGCTGGCGGGCATCTGGGCGCTGATCATGGTCATCCCCGAGGTGGCGATCGGCGCGGCGCTGGTGCTGGGCACGGTCCAGGTCGCCGACGGGCATCTCTCGACGGGCACGCTGGTCGCCTTCCTGTCGACGGCGCTGGCGCTGCGCTGGCCGGTGGAGTCGATCGGCTTCCTGCTGGCGATGAGCCAGGAGTCGGCGACCGCGACGGAGCGGTACTTCGAGGTGATGGACACCAAGGAGGAGACGGCGGACACCGAGGCGCCGGCGGGCAAAGGCGCGGCGACGGGCGGGGGGTCCGACGGGCTGCGCTTCGAGGGGGTCTCGTTCCGGTATCCCGACGCGAAGGCCGGGTCCGTGCCCGTACTGGCCGAGGTGGACCTGCACATCAGGTCCGGCGAGACGATGGCCCTCGTCGGCGCGACGGGCTCCGGGAAGACGACACTGACCGCGCTGGTGCCGCGGCTGCACGAGGTGACGGACGGGCGGATCACGCTCGACGGCGAAGACATCACGCTGATGCCGCGGCAGCGGCTGCGGGAGCTGGTGTCGGTGGCCTTCGAGGAGCCGACGCTCTTCTCGGCGACGGTCGGCGAGAACGTCCGGATGGGCGCGGAGAGCGCCGACGACGCGGCTCTGCTGCGGGCGCTGGACGTGGCACAGGCCGACTTCGTCCAGGACCTGCCCCGGGGTGTGCACACGGAGGTCGGCGAGCAGGGTCTCAGTCTCTCCGGCGGCCAGCGGCAACGGCTGGCTCTGGCACGGGCGGTGGTGGGCAGACCGCGCTTCCTGGTGCTGGACGACCCGCTGTCGGCGCTCGACGTCCACACGGAGGCGCTGGTTGAGGCCGCGCTGCGGCGGGTGCTGGAGGAGACGACGGCGCTGGTCGTGGCGCACCGCCCGTCGACGGTGATGCTGGCGGACCGGGTGGCACTGATCTCAAACGGACGGATCACGGCTGTGGGGACGCACCAGGAACTGCTGCGGAGCAACGCGGAGTACGCGTGGCTGATGTCGGGAGCGGACGCGGAGGGCGAAGCCGCCCCGGGAGCCGGGAGCGACACGGGGGCGGAAGCCGTCGAGGGGAGCATGCGATGACGTCGTCGCCGACAACCGCGAGCGACGGGCGGCCGGGCGGGGAGCGGGAGGGCGCGGACGCGGACACTCGTACCGTCACCGTTCCGGTCCTCGCTCCCGGCCCCGGCGTCGGTGGGCCCGTCGCCCCCGTCGAGCACCCGCCCGCCGCCCCGGACGGGGACCCCTTCGCGCAGGACGCGTTGCCGGCCCCCCCCGGGGCCACGGGTGCGCTGCTGCGGTCGTTGTTGCGTGCCCGGCGGGGCAGGGTCGTCGTCGCCGCGCTGTTTCTGCTGCTTCAGCAGGCCGCCGTGCAGGCGGGGCCGCTGCTCGTCGCGTACGCCATCGACCGCGGCGTGCCCGCCTTCCGTGCCGACGACAACGGCCCGCTGATCGCCGTCGGCGTCGGCTATCTGCTCTGTGCCGCCGGAGCCGGGATCTTCCAGTACGCCTTCATCCGGGCCTCCGCCCGGGTGAACCAGGACGTGCTGCTCGATCTGCGCGGCCGGATCTTCCGTCATGCCCAGGCGCTGAGCGTGGACTTCCACGAGCGCTACACCTCGGGGCGGCTCATCTCCCGTTCCACCACGGACGTCGAGTCGCTGCGCGAACTGCTCGCCGAGGGGCTCCAGGAGCTCATCGGCGTCATCCTGGCCTTCGTCTACATCTCGGCGATGCTGCTCTACCTCGACCTCGGCATCGGTGGACTGGCCGTTCTCTCCTTCGTACCGCTGTACGCGCTGGTGCGGCTGTACCAGCGCCGGGCCGGTGCCATCTTCGGCAAGCGCTCCACCGCCATCGCGGCGGTCATCGTGAAGTTCGCGGAGACGATGAACGGCATCCGTCCCGTGCAGGCGTTCCGCCGCGAGGGAGCCAACGACGCAGACTTCCACCTGCTCAACCACCACCACGAGCGCACCAACGGCGACGCGCTCCTCGAAATGGCGCGCTACGTGGTGGGTTCACGGCTCGTCGCGAACATGGCCGTCGCCGGGATCGTGCTGTGGGGCGCCTACCGGGTGGCCGACGGCACGCTTGCCCTCGGCGTCCTCGCCGCGTCCGTGCTGTTCCTGCGCAGGCTGTACGACCCGATCGACCGGCTCGGGATGTTCCTCAACTCCTACCAGTCGGCCGCCGCCTCCCTGGAGAAGATCGCCGGTCTGCTGGCCCAGACACCGTCCGTGCCGGAGGCGGCGGACCCGCGCCCGCTGCCGGAGCCGACGGGCGGGCATCCGGGCCGGCGGGTCGTGTTCGACTCGGTGAGCTTCTCGTACCGCACGGGCGGTGAGGTCCTGCCCCGCTTCGACCTCACGATCCCGGCCGGCCAGACCGTCGCCGTCGTCGGCTCGACCGGCGCGGGCAAGTCGACGCTGGCCAAGCTGCTGGCCCGGTTCTACGACCCCACCGCGGGCCGCGTCCTGCTCGACGGCACCGACCTGCGGGATCTGGACACACCCGAACTGCGGCGCGGTGTCGTGATGGTGACCCAGGAGGCGTTCCTCTTCTCCGGCACGGTCGCCGAGAACATCGCGATCGGCCGCCCCGACGCCTCGCGCGACGAGATCGTGCACGCAGCGAAGGCCATCGGCGCGCACGACTTCATCAGCGGTCTGCCCGAGGGGTACGACACGGACGTACGGAAGCGGGGCGGCCGGATCTCGGCCGGCCAGCGCCAGTTGGTGGCCTTCGCGCGCGCACTGCTCGCCGACCCCTCCGTACTGATCCTGGACGAGGCGACGAGCTCCCTCGACATCCCCGGCGAGCGTGCTGTGCAGCGCGCGATGGACACGGTGCTGCACGGCCGTACGGCGGTGGTCATCGCGCACCGCCTGTCGACGGTGGAGATCGCCGACCGGGTGCTCGTGATGGAACAGGGCCGCATCGTCGAGGACGGCTCCCCGGCCGAACTGATCGGCGGCGTGGGCCGGTTCGCAGGCCTGCACCGCGCGTGGCGGGACAGCCTGGCCTGACGCCGGGCCGCCCGGGTTCCGCGTTTCGGTGCGCACCGCGGCTGTGACCGCCGCGGCCTACTCCGCGCCGTAGGCCGCCCACCGTCCGAGGGTGAACCCGCCGCCCTGTTGCCTCACTTCCACGGCACCCGCTCCGCCGAAATGCGCCGGGACGAGCAACTCCCTCTCGACGGCGGCTCGTTCGAGAATCCGACGGCGGCTCGCCACGGCCTGTTCCACGTCCAGACAGAAGCAGCTGTTGCAGGAGGGTGTGAGGATCTGCACCGGGCTGTGCAGAAGGTCGCCGACGAAGACCGCGCGGTCGCTTCCGGATGCGAGCCGCAGTACGGACGAGCCGGGCGTGTGGCCGGGGGCCGACTCCAGGGTGAGGTGTTCGTCGACGCGGTGGGTGCCGTGCCACAGGACGGTCTGCCCGGCCCGGTGGACCGGCGCGATGCTGTCCTCGTAGATCAGCCGGTCGTCCTCGTTACGGCCGTTCCCGTACGCGTTGTCCGGGCCGAAGTAGAAGTCGTCCACGGCCGGGACGAGATATCGCGCGTTGGGGAACGTGGGCTCCCACCCTCCGTCCGCACCGACGGTGTTCCAACCGACGTGATCACCGTGGACGTGGGTGTTGACGACGATGTCGACATCCTCCGGCCGGACTCCGGCCCGCGCGAGCCCACCCAGGAAATCGCCCTGCCAGTGGTGGAACCGCGCCGAGCCGGGCCGCTCGCGACCGTTCCCCACCCCTGTGTCGACCAGAACGGTCCGCCCGCCGCTGCGCAGCACCCAGGTCTGCAGCGCCATCACCGCCCTGTCGCCGTCCGGTTCCCAGTGATCCGGCGCCAGCCAGTCCTCGTTGACCTTCCACACCTCGGCGCCGGACTCCGGAACCAGGCCGCGTGCGGGCGCGAACGCCCCCTGCCACTCGACGACTCGGATCACCTCGACATCGCCGAGCACGATGCTCTGCCCGCTCTCGCTCTTCATGCCTCGACCCTAGGAAGGGCGGATGAGTCGCTCAATGCCTGTCCGGCTCACTCCGATACGCGCTCGTCTCACCGCTGACGCGACGGATACCCTGGCCCGATGGATGTGGTGAGTGACGCGGTCTCGGCGATACGCGTCGGGCGTCCTTCCTCGAACCGGGTGCGGGTGAGCGGGAGCTGGTGCGCGCGGCTCGCCCCGTACGACGGTGCGGGCTTCCATGTGGTGCTGGAGGGCAGTTGCTGGCTGCTGCCCGACGACGGCCCTCCGGTCTCGCTCGGCACGGGTGACGTGGTTCTGCTGCCGCACGGCACGGGACATGTGATCGCCGACTCCCCCGCCGACGCGGCAACCGTGGAGCGGGCGGTGTCGTTCGAGCGGTGGCTCGCCGGGAATGGGCCCCGTCGGCCCCCAGCCACCTCCGGCGCGGTGGAGATGCTGTGCGGCAAGTACCGGCTCGACCGCAGCCGCATGCACCCGCTCATGGCGGAACTGCCGAAGGTGGTCCACCTGCCGAACCGGGTGGGCGCCCATGCCGAACTGCGCGCAGCCGTCGACCTGCTGGGCCACGAGCTCGGCACAAAGGGACCCGGCGCCTGCATCGCGGTGCCCAGCCTGCTGGACCTCCTCCTCGTCTACATGATCCGCTCCTGGACGGTCGGCGGGAGCGGCGGCTGGCCGGCTGTACTGGGCGACCCGGTGACGGCCGCCGCCCTACGAGCACTGCATTCGGACCTGGCGGCCCCGTGGACCAACGACCGTCTGGCCGTCGAGGCGGGCGTGTCCCGCGCCACCCTGGCCCGCCGCTTCACCGCCCTGGTCGGCCGCCCCCCGATGGCCTACCTCACCTGGTGGCGCCTGACGTTCGCCGCCACCCTGCTCCGCGACACTCCGGATCCTCTGGCCGCCATCGCCCGCCGCGTCGGCTACAGCACCCCGTACGCCCTCTCCCATGCCTTCAGCCGGGAATTCGGTACCACCCCGGGGCAGTACCGGGCGTCGGCGGCGGGTCAATCGGCGTCCGCACAGGAACAGGCCGCCTTCAGCCGGGTTGGCGCACCAAGGTCGCGGGAGTGGGGCCGTCGGGGCGGACCGTGATGCCGTACGCCGCCTTCGCCGGAGTGGCGGAGAAGGCCACTGTGTGCGCCGGCAGCAGGTGTTCGAGAAGGACCGACGATTCGCGGAGCGCGAACTGCAGACCGAGGCAGGCGCGGGCACCGATCCCGAAGGGGAAGTAGGCGCCCGGGTGGGTGGGCCGGCCGTCGGGCGCGGTGAACCGCCGGGGGTCGAAGTGCTCGGGGTCCGGCCACAGTTCGGGGTCGCGGTGCGTGAGGTACGGGCAGACCAGGAGGTCGGTGCCCGCCTTGACCGTGTGACCGGCGAGGGTGTCGTCCTCGGTGGCGTGGCGGGGCAGGATCCAGGCGGACGGGTAGAGCCGCAGCGTCTCGTGGACCAGCGCCTGAAGGGCCTCACGGCGCTGCTCCGAGCCCTCGCCACCGGCGGCGAGGGCTTCTGCGCGCGCGGCGGGGTGCCGGTCGAGGAGCAGATAGAGCCAGGTCAGGGTGGTGGCCGTGGTCTCGTGCCCGGCCACGAGCAGCGTGACCATCTCGTCGCGGATCAGCCGGTCGGTGTACTCGGGACGCTCGGCGGCGGCGTCGGTCAGCACATGGAGCAGGCCGGGGCCGTCGGGGCCGGCCGCTCCGGCACGGGCGGCCTCGATGGCGTGCCGGGCGACCGTGTCGATGCGGGCGAGATCGGCGGCGACCGCGTCATGGGCGTCGCCGGCGTCGGCGGGCAGCGTGGGGAGGGCGGTCGCCACGGCGGCCACGGCGTCCAGTTCGCGCTCGGTCCCGTCGTCGAGGGGGTGCCCGGTGAGTGAGCGCCAGATCGCGTCCAGGGCGAAGCGGCGCATCTCCCGCCCGACGTCGAAGGTCTCCCCGGTACGGGCGTATCCGTCCCAGCGGCCGGCGGTGGTCCGGGCGGCCCCGGTGATCCGGTGTTCGTAGCGGCGCATGCCGGGGCCGGTGAACTGGGACTGCAGCAGGCGGCGTTGGGACTTCCACGCGGCACCGGTGGCGGCGAGGACTCCGTCGCCGATCAGCAGACGGGCACGGTGCGAGCGCTTGACGTACCGGTCCGGGTGGCGGGCGAGCACATGCTGTACGGCCCCCGGGTCGGTGACGAGAACGGTCGGGTCCGGTCCGAGGCGGAACGCGGCGACGCCGCCGAACCGTTCGCGCACCTGGGAGAGCAGCTCGACCAGCTCGCCTCCCCCTGACCGCCACCGGCGCACGAGTTCAGGCTCGGCCTCGGGCACGGGTCGTGCCGGCCCGGGAGCGTGCGTGAGGGGGGCGGCAGTGGTGTCGGGCTCCATGGTTCCTCTCCTGGTCAACCGCTGTGCTCGGCGCTGACGGAGCAGCGCCGCGACGGACTGTACGGGAGCCCACATCCGGTGACAGGCCGCCCGGTCGGCCCGCCGACGGCCGGAATCGGACATCGAGTGAATTCCCGGTGATCTCTGATCGACGCTCCGGACGGGCCACGTCCGTGCCGTGGACGGGGAGAGCCGTCGCTGTCCGGAGCAACTCGAGGAGCGACAGGGCGACCCGGACCGCGCCCCGCCGTCCGACCCGACTCCGGAGATCATCACGATCGCCCGGCGTACGCCCGCGTAACACCGCCGCAACACCATCGCGGATTTCGCTTAACGAACACGGCACTTCGCGCAGCGGACGATTTCCGGCCAACTTGTTGACGCGCTCCTGACAGGTAGACCGGATTCCTGGGACTCTTCGTCCGTTCTGAGCACCACCCGCTCCGCAGCTCATGCTCCGCAGCCAGTGCTCCACAGCTCGTGCTCCACCTTGCTCTCCTGCACTGTCCGGGCCGCCCACCCGAGCGCGGTCCGGTACCCCCCTCGCAGAAGGAGTTCGCGTGAGACCCACGCCCAGCCGTCGTATCACCGCGACCGGCGCTCTGATCGCTGTCACAGCCCTTCTCGCCGTCGGAGTCCAGGCCGGCACCGCCGCCGCGGCCCCCGACAGCGCCCCCTCGGCACCGGTCGCCGGCAAGGCCGACCCCGGCGCGCTCCCCAAGGCACTCTCCCCCGCCCAGCGCGCCGAGCTGATACGCGAGGCCAACGCCACCAAGGCGGCGACGGCCGGCGAACTCGGCCTCGGCGCCGAGGAGAAGCTCGTCGTACGCGACGTCGTCCAGGACCAGGACGGCACCACGCACACCCGCTACGAGCGCACCTACGCCGGCCTCCCCGTCCTCGGCGGTGACCTCGTCGTCGCCACCACGAGGGCGGGCGCCACCCAGGCGGTCACCAAGGCGTCCAAGGCGGCTCTCAAGTCCGTCGACACCAACGCCGACGTACCGGCCGCCGCCGCCGAGAAGCAGGCGCTGTCCGCCGCGAAGGCCGAGGGCTCGACCAAGGCCGCGGCCGACCGCGCGCCGCGCAAGGTCGTCTGGCTCGCCGACAGCAAGCCGACCCTCGCGTACGAGACGGTCGTCGGCGGCGTCCAGAAGGGCGGTACCCCGAACGAGCTGCACGTCGTGACCGACGCCGCCACCGGCGAGAAGCTCTTCGAGTGGCAGGCGGTCCACGAGGGCACGGGCAACACCCAGTACAGCGGCCAGGTCACCCTGGGCACCGCCCCCTCGTTCACGCTGACCGACACGGGCCGGGGCAACCACAAGACGTACAACCTGAACCGCGGCTCCTCGGGCACCGGCACCCTCTTCTCCGGCCCGGACGACGTCTGGGGCAACGGCTCCTCCTCCAACGCGGAGACCGCCGGCGCCGACGCGCACTACGGTGCGGCGCTCACCTGGGACTACTTCAAGAACGTGCACGGCCGCACCGGCATCAGGGGCGACGGCGTCGGCGCGTACTCGCGCGTGCACTACGGCAACAACTACGTCAACGCCTTCTGGCAGGACAGCTGCTTCTGCATGACGTACGGCGACGGCGCGGGCAACGCGAAGCCGCTGACCTCCATCGACGTGGCCGCGCACGAGATGTCGCACGGCGTCACCTCGAACACCGCGGGCCTCATCTACAGCGGTGAGTCCGGTGGCCTCAACGAGGCGACCTCCGACATCTTCGCCGCCGCCGTCGAGTTCAAGGCCGCCAACGCCCAGGACGTGGGTGACTACCTGGTCGGCGAGAAGATCGACATCAACGGCAACGGCACCCCGCTGCGCTACATGGACAAGCCGAGCAAGGACGGGGCGTCCAAGGACTACTGGTACTCGGGCATCGGCGGTGTCGACGTCCACTACTCGTCGGGCCCGGCGAACCACTTCTTCTACCTCCTCTCGGAGGGAAGCGGCACCAAGACCATCAACGGTGTCAACTACGACTCGGCGACGTCCGACGGACTGCCGGTGACCGGCATCGGCCGGGACAAGGCCGAGCAGATCTGGTTCAAGGCCCTCACCACGAAGTTCACCTCCACGACGAACTACGCGGCGGCCCGTACCGGCACGCTCGCGGTCGCCGGTGAGCTGTACGGCACGACGAGCGCCGAGTACAAGTCGGTCGCCGACGCGTGGGCCGGTATCAGCGTCGGCAGCCGCCCCGGCGGCGGTGGCGGCACGGTCTTCGAGAGCACCGGGGCCGTCGCGATCCCGGACAACGGCGCGGCGGTCACCTCGACCGTCAACGTCACCGGCCGTACGGGCAACGCGCCCGCCGCCCTCCCGGTCGGCGTGGACATCACCCACACCTGGCGCGGTGACCTGGTCGTCGACCTGGTCGCCCCGGACGGGACGGTCTACCCGCTGAAGAGCGCCAGCAGCGGTGACTCGGCCGACGACATCACGGAGACGTACAACGTGAACGCCTCGTCGGAGGCGGCCAACGGCGCCTGGAAGCTGCGGGTGCAGGACGTCGCTTCGCAGGACACGGGGCGTATCAACAGCGTAAAGCTCACGTTCCCCTGAGCATCACTCCGACCGCGCCTCCCCGCGTCGGCACGGTGACATGACGAAGGCCGCCCGGGTCCTGAGACCCGGGCGGCTCCGTCGTTCCGCACCCGCGACGCGCGCGTGCGATGTCCCGGCCCACCCACTCGAAGGCGCGCCCGAAGGGGCGGGCCGGGAACCGACCGGTGTGGATCTCACGCACGTACTCCCGGTCAAGGAGTACGCCGCGCCGTCCGTCCACCGGCTGTGAGTCACAGACGACCGGCTCCCGGACCGGAGGATCGTGGTCCATGTGGCGGTGAGGTGACCGCCGTCGCTGACCACGCCGCGACGACTCCCCCGCCCCTCTACCGCCACCAATCCTCCGGCCCGAGCGCCGCTTCCCCCGTCGCCCGCGCTCTCCACCCCGGAAGTGAGCTCCTAGCGGAGCTTGTTCACCGCCGTGGTGGTGGTCTTCTTGAACGCCGCGACCGGCGCCTGGCTCAGATCCCCCAACTGGCCCCAGGTGACGAACGTGACGGTGTCGCCGTCCCGGCCGATGCCCAGCAGATGGACACCGGGCCCTGCCTCCGGGATCGCTACGCCGACTCCGATGACCCGGGCGCCCTCCTCTACGGCGATCCTGCCGTAGTCGTCCCACGAGGCCGTGCCACCGGGGGTGTCACGCAGCCAGTCGGCGGCGCAGGCCGCCACCGCCGCCTCGGCCGACGTCGCCAGCTTCTTGGCCGCGGCGGTGCTCGGCGCCCGGACGCTCACCTGCGCGCCCGTCGTGTCGAGGTCGGTGACGAACTGCCGGTGCCAGGTGGTGCCCTTCGCCGGCAGTACGTTTTCGAGGCAGAACGGGTCCGTCTCCGGAGCGCCGCCCGTCACCGCGCCCGCGGTCCAGAAGTTGCCCTGGGCCTGCGGCATGTCCTTCGCCGTGAGGAAGCCTGGTGTGGTCGCCTTCGGCGCGGCCTGGACACTCCCGGACACCGACAGCGCGAGGGCGCCGGCGAGTGTCGCGGTCGCCGCCGTGGTCAGTGCCCGGCGGGTCGTGCGTCTTGTCGTCTTCCAACCTGTGGTCACTGGATGGATCCCCCTGGTCGTGCTCCGGTCCCGCTGTTCGCACCGGCTTGATCGGCCGGTGATCCCAGATTGAAGCGGTGATCGACGGGTCGGCAACAACCCTCGTGAAGTGCGGAACGCATGGAACGCGTGCGCGTACCCTGGCCTGGGGAAATGACAAGTGCCTGGAATGACCGCGGAACGGGGTCGCGGGCGGTAGGGGGACGTGAAATGGGCCGTTCGGAGAAGATCCCGGCGCAGACGGCGGAGTTCGCGAAGCGGCTGCGTGCCCTGAAGGAGAGAACGGACCGCAGTTACGGTTCGCTCGCCACCCAACTCCACCTGGGCGCCTCGACGTTGCACCGCTACTGCCACGGGCACGCGCTGCCCGTCGACTACGCCCCGGTGGAGCGGCTGGCCAAGGTGGTCGGCGCGACGGCGGCCGAGCGCGTGGAGCTGCACCGCCTGTGGCTGCGGGCGCACTCGGCGCGTACGGAGGAAGAGGGGGACGGAGTCGCCCTCGCCGAAACGGTCGTGGTCCCGGCCGCCGAGCCGGAGGCCGTACGTGAGCCGGAACCGGAACCCGACGGTGAGCCGGAACCGGACCGGGACCCGGCCCCCGCCGCCGGCGCCGGCACTGCCGAACCCGTCGCCGCGGCCGAACCGGTAGGAGCCGCCGACGACTTCGACTCCGCCGCCGGCGATCCCGATCCGCCACCACCCGCCGCCACGACCCCGCCCATGTCACGCCCACGCGCCTCACGGCTGCGCCGCCGTCAGATAGTCGGTGCCGCGCTCGCCGTCGTCACCGTCCTCGGCGGCACCGTCATCGTCGCGGCCGACCTCGGGAAGCCCGACTCGCGGAGCGACAGGAGCGGGCCGCGTCTCTCCGATCCCGGCCCGGACGGACCCGTCGACCCGCCGTCACCGTCCGCCCGGTCGAGCGCCCCGTCCGCGAAGGCGAGTTCGCCGAAGTCCGGCGCCGACCGGAAGGCATCACCGTCCAGTTCCGTCGGCGCCGGAAAGACTGAGGCGGGCGGCGCCGGAGGGGACGGCGGGGGGCCGGGCGGGAAGAAGCCCGGAGCCGGGACGGGCACGGCCAAGCCGCTGGTGTGGACCGCGGACAGCCACAAGTGGCAGTCGGAGTGCTCCCATACGTATCTGATCAACCGCGCCCCCTCCGCCGTACCGCCGCCGCCCAACTCGCAGGACGCGCGGCAGTGGGCGACCGCGCTCGGCGCGGTGCACGGCGACTCGTCGATCACGCAGGCCACGCTCAACGCGGCGGCGGGCGCGGGGCCGGTCGTCGTCCAGGAGGTGTTCGTCCGGGTGGTGGGCCGGCGGGCGCCGCTCAAGTGGAACGCGTACGAGATGAGCAACGGCTGCGGCGGCGCTGTCACCCCCGCCGTGTTCGCCGTCGACCTGGACGCGTCGCGGCCGATCGTGCGCCCGGTCGACGGCGCGAACGAGGAGGGGCCGCTGCCCGCGCCCCGTCTTCCCTATCAGGTGACGGCGAAGGAACCGCTCATCCTGAAGGTCGAGGCGAGCACCGACCGCTGCGACTGCGACTGGTATCTGGAGGTGCGCTGGACGGCCGGGGACCGTACGGGCGTGGCGCGCATCGACGACGGCGGCCGGCCGTTCCGTACGAGCGCGGCGGCCGGCGCGGTGTACGGGCACGACTACGAGTCCGGGAAATGGATGGGACCCTGACGGATCGTCAGGGTCCCACCGGCACTCACCGGGCACGAGGCGTCAGGCGGTCACGCCGGGTTGTTGGCGTGCGTCAGCGTCTCCCAGGCGACGAACAGGTTGTTCGTGCCCTGCGGGCGCATCCGCTCCGTGTACTGCTGGGTGTTGCTCATGGCGTTGCCCAGCCGGTTGCCCAGCGCGTTGAAGGCGACCTCGCTGATCGGTCCGAGGTTGTCCTTCAGGCTGCCGCCGCAGAGGTTGCCGGGGACGGGCTCGCCGTTCTGGTACTTCGTGTGCAGCCCGAACGCGTGCCGCAGCCGGTCACCGACCTCCGGGTACAGGTCCTGGCCCTGGATGCGGCTGGTCTCCGCGACGTGCGAGATGGCGGAGAGGCCGTAACCGGTGTGGGTCAGGTCGCGGCAGGTCTCCTGCGCGAGACCCTGCATGAAGGTGGACTGGTTGTGCCAGTAGCGGACGATCTCGTCACGGGTGTCGAGCCCACTGCCGGGCACCGTCCTCGGCAGCGCGCCGTCGGAAGGCAGATAGATGAACGCGGGGACACGGTTGCGGAAGATGCCGACCGTCTTGTCGTAGGCTCCCCGGTCCTCCAGATGGACCGCGATACCGATCGCGGCCTCGTTCATGCTGAGCTCCCAGTTGCCGTTGGAGCCCGAGCCGTTGATGATCTCCGGCAGGTACACGTTGCGCAGCATCGTCGAGAAGCGGCCGGAGTTCGGCCAGCTGGAGTACGTGTACTTGATGATCTCGGCGGCCTTGGGCCACGACGAACCGGCCCACGCGGTCTGGAGCGGCGCGTTGCTGTTGGTGTGGTCGCGGATGGTGTTCGACCACGCGTCCATCAGCTCGATGGACTTCTTGGCGTAGCGGTCGTCCCGGTTGATGTACCAGGCCAGCGCGGTGGTGTACGCGGCTATCGCGTCCTCACGCTCGTCCGTACAGCCGTTGTTGGGGTTGGAGTACGAGCCGCACTCCACGACCGCGCGGGGCTTGGGGACCCGGGACAGGGAGGCGTACTTGCTCCCCATCATCTGGTCGTACGCGGCCTTCCACGGCTGCGCGCCCGCCTGCACCTTGCCGCGGACGAAGTCGAGCTGGGGGCGGCTGACGCCGACACCGGGGTGGGTGAAGGTCGCCGGGGCGGCGACGGCCTTCGCCGAGAGGGTCTTGGCGGCGGGCGGTTTGTCCGCCGCTTGCTCGCCGGCCGAGGCCGGGGCCATGAAGGCCGCGGCGATCAGGCCGCCGAGCGCGGCGGACAGGCCGAGGACTCTGGGAATGACTCCGGGGCGCATGGGGTGCCTTCCGGTCGGGGGGTGCTCCTCAACTCCACTCTCCACAGCGGCTGTTCACTGACATGAACAACGAGCGGAGTTGTGAATCCGTATTGAGTGAGGAACTTAAGGCCATCCCATGGACACGTCAAGGTATGGACCAATGATTCGAAGGGCCCGGCGGACAGGTGTCCGCCGGGCCCCGGGAAGTGTGCGTGCTCAGCGCATCAGTACGCCCGCGCCCTCCCCCGTCGCCTCGGTCGGCAGCGCGACCAGGCCGAGATCGGCGGCTCCGAGCATGGGATGCGTGGGCAGGACCCGGACGGTGTAGCCGAACGGCCCCGTACGGTCCAGGGCCAGCGGCCCCTCGTACACCCAGCGGCCCGCCTGGTCGGGTCCGCCCGCCGGTTTCAGCGGGAAGACCTGGGCGTCGGCGATGGTGTCGTCGGCGCCCACCCGGCCCGCGACGGCCTGGACCTCCACGTCGTCGGGGACGAGTCGGCCGAGGGTGACGCGCACCTTCAGCGCGAGGGTCGAGCCCAGCTCCGCGCTGCCGCCCGCCGTGGTCGCCGACACGGCCTCCACATGGTCGACGGCCACACCCGGCCAGGCCGCCCTGACCTGGTTCTTCCAGTCGGCCAGCTCCCCCGCCGTCGTGGCGTCCAGCTCCCGGTGGGCGTGGGCGGCCGGGGCGTACAGCCGCTCCACGTACTCACGCACCATGCGGTCCGCAAGCAGCTTCGGGCCGAGGGTGGTCATGGTGCGGCGGACCATCTCGATCCAGCGGCCGGGCAGCGCGGGCGCGGCCGCGGGGCCGCTCGCGGCGCCCGGATCCGTACGGTCGTAGAAGCGCGGCGCGACCCGGTCCTCGATCAGCGCGTAGAGGGCGTTCGCCTCCAGCGTGTCGCGCCGGTCCTCGTCGGCCGCCGAACCGTCGGCCGTCGGGATGGCCCAGCCGAAGTCCGGCTCGAACCACTCGTCCCACCAGCCGTCCAGCACGGATAGGTTGAGGCACCCGTTGAGCGCCGCCTTCATCCCGCTGGTGCCGCACGCCTCCAGCGGGCGCAGCGGATTGTTCAGCCAGACGTCGCAGCCCGGGTAGAGCCGCTGCGCCATCGCCATCCCGTAGTCGGGCAGGAAGACGATGCGGTGGCGTACGCGCGGGTCGTCGGCGAACTTCACCAGCTCCTGCACGAGCCGCTTGCCGCCGTCGTCCGCCGGGTGCGCCTTGCCCGCGACGACGATCTGGATCGGCCGCTCGGGGTTGAGCAGCAGGTCCGTCAGCCGTTCGCGGTCGCGGAGCATCAGGGTGAGGCGTTTGTACGAGGGGACGCGGCGGGCGAAGCCGATGGTCAGGACGTCGGGGTCGAGGACCCCGTCGATCCAGCCCAGTTCGGCGTCGGCCGCGCCGCGCTGGTGCCAGGAGGCGCGCAGCCGGTCGCGTACCTCGTGCACCAACTGCTCGCGCAGGGTGCGCCGTACGGCCCACAGGTCGGGGTCGGGGACGCCGGTGATCTCGTCACCGAGCGCGGCGATCTCGGGTGCGACCCAGGTGGGTGCGTGGACGCCGTTGGTCACCGAGGTGATCGGTACGTCCTGCGGGTCGAAGCCCGGCCAGAGCCCGGCGAACATCCGCCGGCTGACGGCGCCGTGCAGGGTGGAGACACCGTTGGCGCGCTGGGCCAGCCGCAGGCCCATGGCGGCCATGTTGAAGAGGTTCGGCTCGCCGCCGGGGAAGCTCTCCCTGCCGAGGCGCAGCACCTGATCGGTGGAGACGCCGGCCAGTTCGCCGTCGTCGCCGAAGTGGCGGGCGACGAGTTCGCGGTCGAACCGGTCGATGCCGGCGGGCACGGGGGTGTGGGTGGTGAACACGGTGCCGCCCCGGACGGCCTCCAGCGCGGTGTCGAACCCGAGCCCCGTGTCGGCCAGTTCACGGATGCGTTCGAGGCCCTGGAAGCCCGCGTGCCCCTCGTTGGTGTGGAAGACCTCGGGCTCGGGATGGCCGGAGATACGGCAGTACGCGCGGACGGCGCGGACTCCGCCGATGCCGAGCAGCATCTCCTGGAGGAGCCGGTGCTCGCTGCCGCCTCCGTAGAGACGGTCGGTCACCTCCCGCTCGGTCGGGCCGTTGTCCTCTATGTCCGAGTCGAGCAGCAGGAGCGGTACGCGGCCGACGCGCGCCTGCCAGACGCACGCGCGCAGCGACCGGCCGCCGGGCAGCGAGAGCGCGACCCGGCTGGGCGTGCCGTCCTCCTCCCGCAGGAGGCTGAGCGGCAGCTCGTTCGGATCGAGGACGGGGTAGTGCTCCTGCTGCCAGCCGTCACGCGAGAGCGACTGGCGGAAGTAGCCGTGCCGGTAGAGCAGCCCGACACCGATGAGCGGGACGCCGAGGTCGCTGGCGGCCTTGAGATGGTCTCCGGCGAGGATGCCGAGACCGCCGGAGTACTGGGGCAGGGCGGCGGTGACGCCGAATTCGGGCGAGAAGTAGGCGACGGCCTCGGGCAGCTCGGCGCCTTGGCCTCGCTGTTCCTGGTACCAGCGGCTGCCGCGCAGATACTCGTCGAGCCCGCCGGCGACGGTGGTCAGCCGGTCGAGGAACGGCTGGTCGCCGGCCAGTTCCACCAGCCGTGTGGCG
This sequence comes from Streptomyces camponoticapitis, assembly GCF_014646115.1. Lineage (GTDB taxonomy): Bacteria > Actinomycetota > Actinomycetes > Streptomycetales > Streptomycetaceae > Streptomyces > Streptomyces camponoticapitis. Next base: position 334,818 of record NZ_BMMV01000001.1, read on the forward strand.
GACACCGCGCCGAGCAGCCGCACGGGATCACGCCCGGCGGCGGCCCAGCCGTCGGGATCGACGGCCTCGAAGAGTTCACGGGTCTCGGAGTGCCAGGACCAGCGCAGATTGCGCGCGAGGTCGCTGAGTGGTCGCAGAGGTTCGGGCAGGACGGGGCGCACGGTGAATCGACGGATTGCCTTCACGTGTTCCACCTTCGCAGGGGACATCCGGACCGACGGACCACACCACGCTGTGCACCCCGCCATCACTCCGACGGTATCCCCCGACCCCCCACCCCATCGACGGCGCACAAGCGCACACGCCCCCGCCCGACTGCGCGGGCCGGCCTCCGGCCGAGGGGGTTGGGGCGGGCCCCCTGCCACGCCGCCCCGCACGGCGCGGACCGACACCGAACACGCCCCGCAGGGTCCGGCCGGCACCCGGCCCCCCGCTGCTCACGCCGGCCCTGACGCCGCGGGGCCGGCGCCCGGCGCCCCGTACCGCACCGGACGAAGTCCAGGTGCGGGCGGACGCGGGGGTGGGCGAGTCCGGGCAGCGGCCCGGCCCTGCCGCGCCGTCAGGGACGGCGCGGGCCGGCGCCGAACGCGCCCCGTACCGCACCGGACGGAGGGGGCCCGGTCCGTGGCGGGCGCGGAGGTCGGCTTCCGGCAGGGTGGGACGCGTCGCGGGCCCCCGGGGGGGGACGTCGGCGCCCGGCCCCTCAGCTCCGGGCCGGTTGGGGGAGTTCGTACGGGGAGCCCGCGTTCACCGTGGCCGGGTCGAACGCCCCCGTCGTCGCGTACCGCGAGGCGATCTCCGCCAGTTCCGACGGCGGGATCACGTCCGCGACGTCCGTGAAGCCGTCCGGGGCGCGGGTGTGGGCCAGGGCGATGACCACCTCCGGGCCCTGCCGGCGGTTGGCGAGTTGCAGCTCCGTCATCGCGGGGCGGCGGTCCCTCTCGTACGCCGCCAGGGCCTCCGCGCGGTCGGGGTGCGTCGCCAAGGCGTGCGCCAGCGCACGCGCGTCGACGATCGACTGCGTCGCTCCGTTCGAACCGATCGGGTACATCGCGTGGGCCGCGTCGCCGATCAGGGTCGTACGGCCATGGGTCCAGCGCGCGAGGGGCTCACGGTCCACCATCGGGTACTCGAAGGCGCGCTCCGCCGCGGCCAGCACCTCGGGGACGCCGACGCCGTCGAACTCCCAGCCCGCGTAGTGGTGCGCGAACTTCGCGACCGGCACCGGCCTGTTCCAGTCGCCGCGCGCCGCTCCGGCGACATCCGTCGCGGGCATCGCCAGCGCCCAGTTGACCAGCACGTGCCGGTCGGGGCCGCTCGCGTGCGTCATCGGGTAGACCACCGCCTTCTGCCGGTCGTCGCCCGCGATGAACATGAACGTGCCCGCACGGTGCGCCGGGACCCGCGAGACACCCCGCCAGACGAGCATGCCGTTCCACGGCGGCTCGCCCTCCCCGGGGTTCAGCGCGGCCCGCACCGCCGAACGGATGCCGTCCGCGCCGATCAGCACGTCCGGCCCCAGAAAGGCACCCGCCGCGCCGCGTCCCTCGCGGTGCGCGAGCAGCACCCGCGGGCGGCCGTCCGGCGAGGTCTCCAGGCCCGCGACCCGGACCCCGGCGACCACCGCGTCGCTGCCGAGCCGGTCCCGTACCGCGTCAGCCAGCACCCGTTGCAGATCGCCCCGGTGGATGGACAGCTGCGGCCACAGATAGCCGGCCGCCAGACCGCGCGGCTCGCGGGAGATCAGCCCGCCGCCACGGTGGTAGTAGCGCAGTTCACCGGTGCGTACGGCGCACTCGTCCAGTCGGCCGAGCAGCCCGAGCGCGTCGAGTTCGCGTACCGCGTTGGGCATGATGTTCAGCCCCGCCCCGAGCGGCTGGATCTCCCGGGCGGCCTCGACGACGGTGATCCGTTCGAAACCGGCGGCATGCAGGGAGAGTGCCGCGGTGAGGCCGGCGATTCCGCCGCCCGCGATCATGATGTGGGTCATGCCGTGAATCTCTTCTCACGAAGGGCCGGCCCGGCGGCGGACGCGGAGACCGTGGGTACGGGTACGGGTACGGGTACGGGCACGGGCCCGGCCGCGGCGGCCCCCGGGGTCGTTCTCGGCGCGTGCGCGCCCACGTTCGCCTGCCGCACCAGCGTCTCGTTGTCCCGCGTCAGATCCAGCACCGTCCGCAGCAGCGCGATCGGCGCGCCCCCGCTCCCCTCGTCGTACAGCCGCAGGTCGTCGCTGTACGCCTTGCGCGCCATGCCGATATGTCTGGCCCGGAACGTCTTGAGGATGCGCAGCACCCGCGCCAGCGACACCGCCGACGCGGCCAGCCCCGGCGGCAGCCGCGGCGTCGACTCCCAGCTGATCGCGGCGGACAGCTTGCTGACGGCGGAGGTCGAGCCCCGGTGCGCCGCCTGGAAGGCCCGCCACGACGGCAGGCTGTAGCGCACCGACTCGTCGAGGAACGCGTCGTACTCCGGGCTGCTCCGGTCGCTCTGCCACAGCGTCAGATCGACCAGCCACAGCGGCACCTGCGCCGCCGCCGGGCCCAGATAGTCGTGGCCGGCGACGTCGACCTCCTCGAAGTACGGGCGCAGCCCGCGTGCGAAGAAGTCGGGCGTGACCTGCGCGACGGTGAAGTCGATGGAGTCGACCATGGCCTGGACGTGCTGCGCCGTACGGTCGAGCGCGGCGGCGAAGCGCGGATCGTACGGTGCGAGTCCCGCCAGCTCCGAGCAGGTGTCGAGCGCCGCGACGAGCGCGGGGAAGACCATCCGTACGGCGTTCTGGAGATGCCCCTCCATCTTGTCGCCGGTGTACATGCGCTGACGGTCCCCCAGCGGGTTCCACGTCGTGTAGTGGTGCACGGTGTCGCGGGGCACCATGTCGGTGCGGCGGCCCAGCTCCTCCAGTACGGGCAGGGCGTCGGGGACGGCGGCGAGCGGTTCGACTCCGTGCCGCTTGAGCGAGCCGAGGAGCAGACCGAGGTCGCGTACGGCGGCGAGCGCGTCGACCACGCCCAACGAGGCGGTGCGGTCGGGATCGGGGACGAGCGTGCGCAGGGCGACGGTCAGCGCGGGGACGTCGGCGTCCCGGTTCATCGCGGGGACGGCGGCGAGTATCGCGTCGGCGCCCAGCGGATCGGCCGCGCGTATGCCGGCTATCCGGTAGCGCGGCTCGCTGCGCGCCTCGATCGCGGGCGCGACAAGGTCGTACAACGTCATGGAAGTGCCCCCCTCGGGCGTGGGTCGGGTGGGTGGTGGGACACGGGACGGGCGGCGTCATGCCGTCGCGGCCCTGGTCGCGCTCCCTCGCGCGGCCCGACCGGCCGGCTGCGTCTTCGCCCCGCCGCGGCGATCCCCCCTTGGACCGTCGACCGGGCCCCGCCCCGCCTGCGCACTCGCTCCTCCTCCTGGGTCTACTCCGGGGCGCCGCCGACCCGGTCCTGGTGCGGGTGCGCGGACACGGACGCGGGGAGCCGCAGCCGGAAGGAGAGCAGCGCGGCCGAGGCGGCGAAGACCGCGCCCACAAGGAGCGCGGCCTTGAAGCCCGCGGTCTCGTCGGCGGCGCCGGTCGCGCCGAGCGCGTCGGTACGGGCGGTGGCGACGGCGACGAGTACGGCGAGGCCGAGTACGGAGCCGAACTGCTGGCTCGTGTTGACGAGTCCGGAGGCCAGCCCGGTCTCACCGGGCGCCGCGTCGGCGGTCGCGGCGACGTTGGTGGTGACCATGACGAGCGGCAGGGCGACGCCCAGCACGAGACTGGGAGCGAGGACGGTGGAGACGAAAGTGCCTTCGGCGGCGAGCGCGAGCGCCAGCCAGAGCATGCCGAGGAAGAGCAGGGTGAATCCGAGGGTCATCGTGGCGCGCAGGCCGAGGCGGTCGATGAGCTGCCCCGTCCGGGGGGCGGTGGCGACGACGACGAGGGAGAGCGGCAGCAGGCCGAGTCCGCCGTAGAGGGGGGTCTGGTCGAGGACGCTCTGGAGGTAGAGGCTGACCAGGAAGAACATCGGGAAGAGCGCCATCTGGGCCAGTGCGCTGAGGCAGTTGGCGAGCCGCAGGGTGGGCCGCCGGAGGACGGCGGGCGGCACGAGCGGGCGGGCGATTCGTTTCTCCAGGACGGCGAAGGCCGCGAGGAGTACGAGCCCGCCGGCGAACGCGCCCAGTGTCCGCGCGCTGGTCCAGCCGGCCTCACCGGCGCCGACGAGGCCGTACGCGAGGAGCCCGAGACCGGCGGTCGCGGTGAGCGCGCCCCCGATGTCGAAGCCGCGTTCGGCGCTGCGGGTGCCGCCGTCGAGGAGGCGCGGCGCGAGGACGGCGAGGACGAGTACGCCGATGACGTTGAGCCAGAGGGTGGAGCGCCAGCCGAGCAGGTCGGTGAGTACGCCTCCGAGGACGGTGCCCAGGACGCCGCCGAGGCCGCCCATCGCGGCGAAGGCGCCGAGCGCCTTGTGCCGGTCGGGGCCGTCGGGGAAGAGGTTGAGCAGCAGGGCGAACGCCGCGGCGGCGGCGAGCGCGGCCCCGACGCCCTGGACGGCGCGGGCCCCGACGAGCACCCCCACGGTCCCCGCCGCCCCGCCGACGGCGGAGGCGACGCCGAGCACCCCGAGCCCGCCGAGGAACACCCGCCGGTGTCCGAGCAGATCGGCGGCGCGCCCGCCGAGGAGCAGCAGCCCGCCGAAGGTGATCAGAAAGGCGTTGGCGACCCAGGACAGCCCGGCGGACCCGGATCCGAGGTCGTCGCCCACGGACGGCAGGGCGACGTTGATGATCGCGGTGTCCATGATGAGCAGCAACTGCGTGGACGCGAGCAGAGCGAGGGCGGCCTTGGGGCTCCGCCCCCCGCGCCGCGGCGATCCCGGCGCCACGGGGCCGGGGGCGCGAAACCCCGGGACGCCGGAAGATGATGACCCGCCGGCCCGGGGCCCGCGGCCCCCGACCGAACCGGATGTACCGGGCGACCCGAGGGACTTCCCCTGCCCCCCGGCCGACGACGAACCACCCCGACCCGACGGACCGACCTCGCCGGGACCACCCGGCACTTGGGCGGAGCCGCCACGCCCGACCGGGCCGGATACGCCAGGACCTTCGGATCCGACAGAGCCAGGCGACTGCGCCCGACCACCGGCCGACAACGAACCGCCCCGACCCGACACCCCGACCTCGCCGGGGCCACCCGCCGCTTCGGCGGAGCCGCCACGGCCCGACGATCCGGCCTTGCCGGGGCCGTCCGCCGGTTCGGCGGGGCCCGCGCGGCCGGTGGAGCCGGGGCCCGGGGCGGCAGGAGCCGTCCCGGGGGCGCCGCCCGGCGGCGGCTCCGGGGGTTCGATTCCCCGTGTGCCGTTCACCGGGAGTCCGGTCCCTCGGGCTCACCGCCGAGCGCGTAGCCGTCGAGGCAGGCCCGGGCCAGCCGTTCGCACGACGCCGTGTCGCCCTCCCATGCCTGCTGCATCAGATAGACGTGCGGCGCCCCGTGGTAGAAGCGTTCGTACTGCTCGTGGCGGGAGGCGAACTCCGAACCCAGCGCGTCCCAGGCCAGTTTGAGCAGTTTGATCCGTTCCTCGGACGACTGGCCCGGCGCCCGCAGATAGCGGGCCACCACCGGGCCCAGTTCCGGATGGAGCAAGTCCTCGCCGGACGCGGGCAGTTGGATCACCCCGCCGCCCGCGAGGAGTTTGATCTCCTGGACGGCCGCCGGGTACAGCTCGCCCGCCATGATGCGCTGTGCGTACGAGATGTCCTTGCCGGGCATCACCCCGCCGCGCCCGCCGTCGACCTCCTCGTATGACGCCTCCGCGGCCAGCACGAACGCCTTCGCCTGGGCCACCTTCCCCAGCAGCCGGCCGATCGCCTGGGTGACGGGCGGCAGTTCGTACGTGCCGTTGGATCTCGTCAGCAGGATCGCCAGCCCGGCGAGGAATTCGAGCTTGGTCCAGAAGCGCGTCGCCGCCTGGTGAACGAAGTTCACGTACGCCGGTGTCCGCCACCACATCCCGAAGCTCGCGTCGACGTTCCGGTACGTGAGCACGGACTCCCACGGCACGAACACCTCGTCGCAGACGAGCAGCGCGTCGTTCTCGTCGAACCGCGACGACAGCGGGTTGTCGAAGACGCTCCGCGCCCGCCCCTCGTAGGAGACGCGGGAGACGAAGGTGAGGCCGGGTGTGTCCACGGGTATCGAGAAGCACACCGCGCGGTCCACGTCCCGCGGCGCGAGCGGCTCGATCGTCCCGACGACGACCTCGTTGCCGAAGACGGCCGCCGTGCCGATCATCTTCGCGCCGCTCACGACGATCCCGCCGTCCTTCTCGGCGACGACCCGCACCACGGGGTCGTCCGCCGCCGTCCCGCCCGCGGCGTCGAACGGGGTCGGCGCCGCCTGCGGGTTGGTGATGGTGAAGGTCGGATACAGATCGCCCTCCGCCAGCCTCCGGTGATACGCGAGCGCGTTCGCCGCGCCGTCGAAGCCCTCGGTGGTGAACACCCCGGGCGCCGCCGCGAACCCGGCGGCGCCACCCGCCATGTAGTCCGGCGTACGCCCCAGGAAGCCGAAGCTCGACTCGGCCCAGACCTTGTACGCCTGCCGGCGTGCCACCAGGTCCCCGTAGTCGCGCGGCACCGCGAACGCCCGGTGCACCCCGTCCCGGGTGAGCACCGGCGTATGCGCGGAGTCGTGTGCCAGGTCGTAGAGGCGGGCGATCGACCCCGCGGTGTTACGGAACGCGGGATGCCGTGTGACGTCCCGGACCCGCTCGCCGTCCAGCCAGACCGAACGGCCGTCGCGCAGCGACTCCAGATACTCCTGACCCGATCTGGTCACACCTTCTCCTCATACGGATCAAAACGAATCTTGCGGCACGCGCGACACATCCGGCACATCTCGCGCACCCGGCACACCGGGCACGCGCGGAACGCTGCTCCCGCTCCCCGAGAGCCTTCCCTGCCGCAAGTGCCGACAGCAATGAACGACCGTCCAGCGGTCCTTAATAACCGGCCAGACCGCGACATCGGCGACCCCTACGCGGCGGGCACCGTACCGCTGCGGTACTCGCCCGGCGTCTTCTCGAACCACTTGCGAAACGCAAGATGGAAACCGACCGCGCTGCGGTACCCCACCCGCTGCGGCACCGCCGACTGCGGCAGCGACGTCTCCCCCAGCAGCCGCGCCGCCTCCTGCATCCGACGGCCCGTCAGATGCCGTGCCGGTGCCTCCCCCACCAGTTCCCGGAAGGCCGCGGTGAACGCCGACCTGGACATGCCGACCTCCCGCGCCAGGGACTCGATCGTCCACGGCTCGGCGAACCGCGTCGCGATGATCACCATCGCCCTGCTGATCCCCGGATGGCTCAGGACCGGCAGCGAGGACGGATTGTCGGCGATCTCCCGCAGCAGCGGCCGCAGCGCCAGGACGAGCGCCATCTCGAACGCGCGCAGCGTGATGAGACGGTCGCCCGGTTCGACGGGCCGGTGCGGCGACGCGAGCAGCCGCAACGTGTCGCGGAGCAGTGGTTCGTTGTCCACCTGGGTGCGGTCGAGGACCAGCGCCCACGGCAGCGCCGTGTACAGGCCGGTGGCCGCGCTCGCGTCGTAGTGCAGTCCGGCGCAGAGCAGCCGGCTCTCCGGCCCGCCGCCCTCGATCCTCAGCTCGCCCGAGGTGCCGGGCAGCCGTTCGGGGAGTACGGCCCCGAGCCGCAGCCCGCCGGTCCGGTCGGGCCGGTCGGAGATGCGGTGCGCGGTGCCGGTGGGGAAGACCGCGAGGTCGCCCTCGCGAAGCTCCAGCGGCGTCTGGCCCTCGCCGGTGACCCAGCAGCCGCCCTGGACGATGTAGTGGAGGATCGCGCAGCTCTGCTCGGCGTCGCCCTCGATGGCCCACGGCGCGCTGACGTGCCAACGACTGTCGAAGACCCCCGTGAGCCGGAGCGGCTTCAGCAGCTCGCTCAGGAGATCGTCACCTTCGGTCTTGATGGGCTCCATCGGTTCCATGGACGATCCTTCAACCCCCGCCCCGGTTTGTTAATTGATCGGCCGAACCCGCCGCCGCCAGCCTTGTGAAAGAGCCGTCATCGACAGCAGACACACCCTATCGAAGGGCCTTCAGACACATGTCCGATCAGATTCCGATGCGCGTCGCGGTAGTGGGGGCGACGGGGTTCCAGGGCGGTGCCGTGGCCCGTCTGCTGGCCGAGCGCGGACAGCGGGTGCGTACACTCACGCGCACCGCCGAGGCGGACCGGCCGCCGCTCCCCGGAACCTCGTTCGTAGGCGGTGACCTGGCAGATCTCCCCGCCGTACGGCAGTTGATGCGGGGCGCGACGCACGCCTGCGTGGTGATGCCGCTGGTGTACGGGACGGAGCAGGTCCGGCGGTACGCCCGTAATGTCGCCGACGCGGCACGCGAGGCCGGAATCCAGCGCCTGGTCTACAACTCCAACACCCGGATTCCCGAACGGTCCACGAATGTCGCCGCTTTCGAGACACGCCGGATCGCCGAGGAGGAACTGCGGGCGAGCGGTGTGCCGTTGGTGGTCCTGAGGCCGCCGGTCTACCTGGACAACCTGTTCAGTCCGTGGAACGGGCCGGCGCTGGTCAGTGAGGGAGTGCTCGCCTATCCGCTGCCCGGTGACACCTCCGCCGCCTGGATCTCCCACCGGGACCTCGCGGAGGCGGTCTTCGCGGCGCTCACCGTGGACGGCGTGGAGGGCGAGACGTTCGACATCGGCGGCGGCGAGTCGCTGACCGGTGACGAGCTGGCCTCCGCGTTCGCCACGGGCCTGGGCCGCGACGTGCGCTACCTGTCGCTGCCCCCGACGGTGTTCGAGCAGGCCCTGTCGCAGGTCGCGGGCCCGGAGGCGGCTGCCGGGGTCGCCGGTATCTACCACTACATGGCGACGGGCACCGACCCGCTGCTGATGGCCGGCGACGGCGGGCGGTCGGCGGACGCGCTCGCCGTGAAGCCGGCGCCGGTGGACGAGTGGGTGACGCGCCAGCCGTGGCAGGTCTGGTCGACGGAAGCGAGCTGACGCCCTCCGGGTCCGGGCTCCGGCGCACGCCCCCGACTCCGGTCGGCCCGCCCCCGTTCCCGCCCCGTTCTCGCGGAAGCCGCCCGTGCGGCCGCGAGAACGGGGCGCCCTTCTTCCTGTGTTATCCGACATGTTTCGGCCACGCCATCAGAGTTGCCCAGCTCTTAACGGGGCGGCGGATTGTGTACCCGAAATTCGTGGGAAGGCTCATCCAGTACGCATCGCAGCACGCCGGTTTCACCCGATTCCACCGCTGTTGGAGTGAACGCGGACAGGAGCGGCCATGCCCGCAACCCGCCAGTCACCACCCGAGCAGCTACAAATAACACCAAACTCAGGCAAAAAAGTCTCATCCGTTCGACCTGCCATGCCTGCCACGCCCGCTCAGCCCTCAGGTGATTTCATGATCGGTCGCATTCCTGTCCTGGACGTCCGCCCTCTCGTCAACTGCGGCAAACGCCCCGCCAAGGCGGTGAGCGGAGAGACGTTCCAGGTCACCGCGACCGTCTTCCGCGAGGGCCACGACGCCGTCGGCGCCAATGTCGCTCTGCGGGGCCCGGACGGCCGGCCCGGCCCCTGGACCCCCATGCGCGAGCTGGCCCCCGGCACCGACCGCTGGGGCGCCGACGTCACGCCGACGTCCGAAGGCCGGTGGACCTTCAAGGTGGAGGCGTGGAGCGATCCGCTCGCCACCTGGCGCCACGCCGCCGAGATCAAGATCCCCGCCGGGATCGACACCGACCTCGTCCTGACCGAGGGCGCCGCGCTCTTCGAGCGGGCCGCCGCCGGTGTCCCCAAGCGGGACGGCCGCGAGGCGGTCCTGGCCGCCGTGGACGGACTGCGCGACGAGCGCCGCCCCGCCGCCGCCCGGCTCGCCGCCGCCTTCACCCCGGAGGCCGAGGAGGCCCTGTCGCGCCACCCGCTGCGCGAGCTGGTCACCGCGTCGAAGCCGGTCAAACTGCTGGTGGAGCGGGAGAGAGCGCTGTACGGCTCCTGGTACGAGCTGTTCCCCCGCTCCGAAGGGGCGGTCCTCACCCCGGGCGAGCCCTCGGTCAGCGGCACCTTCAGGACGGCCGCCGAACGGCTGCCGGCCGTCGCCGCGATGGGCTTCGACGTCGTCTATCTGCCGCCGGTCCACCCCATCGGCACCACCCACCGCAAGGGCCCGAACAACACGCTCACCCCCGGACCGGACGATGTGGGCGTCCCCTGGGCGATCGGCTCGGCCGACGGCGGCCACGACGCGATCCACCCCGACCTCGGCACGATCGAGGACTTCGACGCCTTCGTGGAGAAGGCCGCGTCGCTGCGCATGGAGATCGCGCTGGACTTCGCCCTCCAGTGCTCGCCCGACCATCCCTGGGTGAAGGAACACCCCGAGTGGTTCCACCACCGCGCGGACGGCACGATCGCGTACGCCGAGAATCCGCCCAAGAAGTACCAGGACATCTACCCGATCGCCTTCGACCGCGACATGGACGGACTGGTCGCGGAGACGCTGCGGGTGCTGCGGCACTGGATGGACCACGGCGTCCGGATCTTCCGCGTCGACAATCCGCACACGAAGCCGGTGGTCTTCTGGGAGCGGGTGATCGCCGACATCAACTCCACGGACCCCGATGTGATCTTCCTGGCCGAGGCGTTCACCCGGCCGGCCATGATGCACACGCTCGGCATGATCGGGTTCCAGCAGTCGTACACGTACTTCACCTGGCGTAACACCAAGCAGGAGCTGACGGACTATCTGACAGACCTTTCGGGCGACTCGGCCTCGTACATGCGCCCGAACTTCTTCGTCAACACGCCGGACATCCTGCACGCCTATCTTCAGGAGGGCGGCCGTCCGGCATTCGAGGTACGCGCGGTACTCGCCGCGACGATGGTGCCGTCCTGGGGCGTCTACGCAGGGTATGAACTCATGGAGAACGCCCCGGCCAAGCCCGGGAGCGAGGAGTATCTGCATTCGGAGAAGTACGAGCTGCGCCCCCGGAACTGGGAATCGGCGGAGCGGGAGGGGCGCACCATCGCCCCGCTCATCACCGCGCTCAACCGGATCAGGCGCCGGCACCCGGCGCTGCAGCAGCTGCGTGACATCCACTTCCACCATGCCGACAACGACGCGGTCATCGCGTACAGCAAGCGCTCGGGCCCGGACGTCGTGCTGATCGTCGTGAACCTCGACCCTCACCACACCCAGGAGGCAACGGTCTCGTTGGACATGCCGCGGCTCGGCCTCGACTGGCACGAGACCGCCCCGGTGCGCGACGAGCTCACCGGAGAGATCTACCACTGGGGCAGGGCCAACTACGTGCGCCTGGAGCCGGGTGTGACACCCGCGCACATCGTCGTTCTGCGACCGTCCCCGCCGATCGGAGGGTCACCCACATAATGATCATCAATGAGCCTGTCCACGACAAGTTCGAGGACACTCCCGCGAAGGACCGTGACCCCGACTGGTTCAAGAGAGCCGTCTTCTACGAAGTCCTGGTGCGCTCGTTCCAGGACAGCAACGGCGACGGCGTCGGAGACCTCAAGGGCATCACCGCCAAACTGGACTATCTCCAGTGGCTCGGTGTCGACTGTCTCTGGCTGCCGCCGTTCTTCAAGTCACCGCTGCGCGACGGCGGTTACGACGTCTCCGACTACACAGCTGTACTGCCCGAGTTCGGCGACCTCGCCGACTTCGTGGAGTTCGTGGACGCCGCCCACCAGCGTGGCATGCGCGTGATCATCGACTTCGTCATGAATCACACCAGCGACCAGCACGACTGGTTCCAGGAGTCCCGCAAGGACCCCGACGGACCGTACGGCGACTACTACGTCTGGGCCGACGACGACAAGCAGTTCCCGGAAGCGCGGATCATCTTCGTCGACACCGAGACGTCCAACTGGACCTTCGACCCGGTCCGCAAGCAGTACTACTGGCACCGCTTCTTCTCGCACCAGCCGGACCTCAACTACGAGAACCCGGCGGTCCGCGAGGAGATCGTCTCGGCGCTGCGCTTCTGGCTGGACCTGGGCATCGACGGCTTCCGGCTCGACGCCGTGCCGTACCTCTACCAGGAGGAGGGCACCGACTGCGAGAACCTGCCGGCCACCCACGCCCTGCTGCGCGAGGTCCGCGAGATCATCGACACGCACTACCCGGACACCGTGCTGCTCGCCGAGGCCAACCAGTGGCCGGAGGACGTCGTCGACTACTTCGGCGACTACGCCAAGGGCGGCGACGAGTGCCACATGGCGTTCCATTTCCCGGTGATGCCGCGGATCTTCATGGCGGTACGGCGCGAGTCCCGCTACCCGGTCTCGGAGATCCTCTCCAAGACCCCGGCGATCCCGACCGGCTGCCAGTGGGGCATCTTCCTGCGCAACCACGACGAGTTGACGCTCGAAATGGTCACGGACGAAGAACGCGACTACATGTACGCGGAGTACGCCAAGGATCCACGGATGCGCGCCAACATCGGCATCCGGCGCCGGCTTGCCTCGCTGCTGGACAACGACCGCAACCAGATCGAGCTGTTCACCGCTCTGCTGCTGTCGCTGCCCGGCTCCCCGATCCTCTACTACGGGGACGAGATCGGGATGGGCGACAACATCTGGCTCGGCGACCGCGACGCCGTACGCACCCCGATGCAGTGGACCCCCGACCGGAACGCGGGCTTCTCGTCCTGCGATCCCGGCCGGCTCTATCTGCCGACGATCATGGACCCGGTCTACGGCTACCAGGTCACCAACGTCGAGGCCGCGATGGCGTCGCCGTCGTCGCTGCTGCACTGGACGCGCCGCATGATCGAGATCCGTAAGCAGAACCCGGCCTTCGGGCTCGGCTCGTACACGGAACTGCCGTCGACGAATCCGGCGGTGCTCGCGTTCCTGCGCGAGGCACCGTCGCAGGACGGCAACGGCGACGACCTGGTGCTCTGCGTGCACAACTTCTCACGCTTCGCACAGCCCACGGAGCTTGATCTGCAGGCGTTCAGCGGGCGCAACCCGGTGGAGCTGATCGGCGGGGTGCGCTTCCCGGCGATCGGCGACTGGCCCTATCTGCTGACGCTGGCAGGTCACGGCTTCTACTGGTTCCGGCTCAGGCAGGACCCCACGGCGGCCTGACGGGCGCCGGGAAGAACAAGTGCGGGGCGGTCGGTTACCGCCGCCCCGCACGGGGCACCATCCACGACATCGAGTGGTCCGTACGAGAGTCCTTCCACGCCGGGCGGACTATCGGTCCGTACGGGCCATCCTCACCCGACACGTCCCGCACAGCCGGACTCCGTTGCCGCAATCCGGGACACTCTGCGCATCCTGTGGTGTGCCCGGGGAAAGGACGCGATGCCATGTCGAAGGCTGCATCCGCCCGGAGCTCACCAGGCCCCGGCGCGGCGCTCCCGCCCGCCGGAGCCGGGAGACTGGTCGACTCGCTCACCCCGCTGCTCCACGAGTGGCTGCCACGACAGCGCTGGTTCGCCGGCAAGGGCCGGCCCATCACCGGCTTCTCGGCGGTCGCCGCCACCGAGCTGATGCCCCCGGCCGGCTCGGGCCCCACACCCGGCCTGCTCCATCTGCTGGTGCGCGTCGAACAGCGCGCCACCCCCGACCTGGACGCGCCGCCCGTCCCCGTCCCTCCCACCGACGACTGCTACCAACTGCTGCTGGGCGTACGGTCCGCCCTGCCGCCCGAACTCGCCGCCGCCCGCATCGGCGTCGTCGACACCGGGCCGCTGGCCGGCCGGGTCGTCTACGAGGCGCTGCACGACCCGCGCCTCGCCGATCTGCTGCTGGAGCGGCTGCGCTCCCCCGGCGCCCTGGGGCCACTGCGCTTCGACCGGTCGGTCGAGATCCCGGCCGGGCTCGTGCCGCGACTGCTCGGCGCCGAGCAGTCGAACTCCTCGCTCGTGTACGGCGAGGAGTACATCCTCAAGATCCTCCGCCGGGTCTTCCCCGGCGCCAACCCCGATCTGGAACTGCCGCTCGCCCTCGCCCGCCAGGGGTCCCGGCGGGTGCCCTCACCCGTCGCCTGGTTCCAGGCCGTGGACGGCGGGGCCGGGCAGGAGCCGCTGACACTGGGCGTGCTCCAGCCGTTCCTCAAGGACTCCGAGGACGGCTGGCAGCTGGCGCTGCGCGCGCTGGCGGACGGCGACGCCTTCACCGGCGAGGCGCGCGCGCTGGGACGTGCCACCGCCGAGGTGCATCTCGCGCTCGCCGCCGCGCTGCCCACGGTGTCGCTGGGACCGCGGCAGACGGCGAATCTGGCCGACGCCATGTCCGCCCGGCTCGACGCCACCGCACAGGCGGTGCCCGCGCTGATGCCGTACGTCACCGGGCTCCGTACCGCCTTCGACGCGCTCACCCGGTCCGGGAACGGGCATGGGCAGGGCGCACACGGGAGCGGTGAGGCCGCCGGGGGCGGCCCGGTCACGCGGGCGCAGCGCGTGCACGGCGATCTGCATCTCGGCCAGACACTGCGGACACCGGACGGCGAGTGGTCCCTGATCGACTTCGAGGGGGAGCCCGCCCGGCCCCTCACCGAACGCCGCCGCCCGCAGCCCGCGGTGCGCGACGTGGCGGGCATGCTCCGCTCGTTCGACTACGCCGCCCGCTCCCACGAGCCGTGGCACCCCGACTGGGCGGAGCGCTGCCGGTCGGCGTACTGCGACGGCTACGGCGAGGCGACGGGCAGTGACCCGCGCGAGGACGCCGCGCTGCTGCGGGCGTACGAGACGGACAAGGCGGTGTACGAGGTGCTGTACGAGGCCAGGAACCGTCCCGACTGGCTGCCCGTCCCGATGGCGGCGATCCACCGCCTGGCCGGCCACCAGCCCTGAGACCCACCGCCGACACGTCCGACACCGAAGCCGGTGGGCCGATCCGTCGGCCCACCGGCCCCCGAGACCCCGTCGTCCCCGCCGAGGAGGCAGCCCCCGTGACCGCCCGCCCGCCGTCCGAGAACCCGTCAGAGCCGCAGCCCCCGCTCCCCGCCAACGGCGTCCCGGCCCCCGCCGACGAGGCCGAACGCGCGGCGCCCACCGCGTCCGCCGCGTCCGCCGCGTCCGCCGCGTCCGCCGCGAAGGAAGGGAAGGAGGCAAAGGCCGCGAAGGAAGGGAAGGCAGGAAAGTCCGGCAAGGCCGAGAAGGCGGGCAAGTCCGGGAAGGCGCCGAAGCCGGCCAGGTCCGCCAAGTCGGCCAATCCGGCCAATCCGGCCGAGGACGCCGGTACACACCCGGAGCCGGCCAGGGAGGCCGGCGGTCATGTCGTACGGCCCGCGCCGCCGCTCGCGGACTCCGACCGGCACCGGCTGCTCGACGGCTCGCACCACGACCCGCACGCCGTGCTCGGCGCCCGCCCCGGCAAGGCCGGCGTCGTCGTCCGCGCCCTGCGGCCGTACGCGAGGGCCGTGACCGTCGTCGCCAAGGACCTGCGGGCCCAACTGCACGACGACGGTGACGGTTTCTTCTCCGGCGTGCTGCCGTGGCGCAAGGTCCCCGAGTACTCGCTGCTGGTGAGGTACGGGGCGACGGCCGACGAGACCGACGAGGTGGAGGTGCGGGATCCGTACCGCTTCCTGCCCACCCTCGGCGATCTCGATCTGCATCTCATCGGCGAGGGCAGGCACGAGGAGCTGTGGCGGGCGCTCGGCGCCCAGCCGATGGTGCACGAGGGCGTCACGGGCACCCGCTTCACCGTCTGGGCGCCGAACGCGCGGGGCGTGCGGATCTCCGGTGACTTCAACTACTGGGACGGCACGGTCTTCCCGATGCGCTCGCTCGGCTCGACCGGCGTCTGGGAGCTGTTCGTGCCCGGCGTCGGCGAGGGCGCGCTCTACAAGTTCGACATCACCCGGCCCGACGGCTCGCACACGCTGCGCGCCGACCCGATGGCCCGCCGCACCGAGGTGCCGCCGTCGACCGCGTCGATCGTCACCGAGGCACACCATGTGTGGCACGACGAGGAATGGATGGCGCACCGGGGCGAAGTGCCCATGCACGAGGCGCCGTTCTCCGTGTACGAGGTCCATCTCGCCTCCTGGCGGCCAGGATTGACGTACCGTCAACTCGCCCTCCAGCTCCCCGCGTACGTCAAGGATCTCGGCTTCACGCATGTCGAGCTGATGCCGGTCGCCGAGCATCCCTTCGGCGGTTCCTGGGGTTATCAGGTCACCGGCTTCTACGCCCCGACCTCCCGGATGGGCACGCCGGACGACTTCCGCTTCCTGGTCGACGCGCTGCACCGCGCGGGCATCGGTGTGATCGTGGACTGGGTGCCGGCACACTTCCCGAAGGACGAGTGGGCGCTGGCCCAGTTCGACGGCAGGCCGCTGTACGAGCACTCGGACCCCTCGCGCGCGGAGCATCCCGACTGGGGCACGCTGGAGTTCGACTTCGGCCGTACCGAGGTGCGCAACTTCCTTGTCGCCAACGCCGTGTACTGGTGCGAGGAGTTCCACATCGACGGCCTGCGGGTCGACGCGGTGGCCTCCATGCTCTACCTGGACTACTCGCGCGAGGCCGGGGAGTGGACACCGAACGAGTACGGCGGCCGGGAGAATCTGGACGCGGTCGCCTTCCTCCAGGAGATGAACGCGACCGTCTACCGCCGCTGCCCCGGTGTCGTCACGATCGCCGAGGAGTCCACGGCGTGGGACGGCGTCACCCGCGCCACGCACCATGCCGGGCCCGGCGGCTTCGGCGGTCTCGGCTTCGGACTGAAGTGGAACATGGGCTGGATGCACGACTCCCTGGACTACGTCTCCAAGGAGCCGGTGCACCGCAAGTACCACCACGGCGAGATGACCTTCTCGATGGTCTACGCGTACAGCGAGAACTACGTCCTGCCGATCTCGCACGACGAAGTGGTCCACGGCAAGCGGTCGCTGGTCTCCAAGATGCCCGGCGACTGGTGGCAGCAGCGGGCCAACCACCGGGCCTACCTCGGCTACATGTGGGCGCACCCGGGCAAGCAACTCCTCTTCATGGGACAGGAGTTCGCCCAGGGCGCCGAGTGGTCGGAGGGCCACGGCCCGGACTGGTGGCTGCTGGACCCGTCGTACACGGCGGAGGCCGACCACCGGGGCGTACGGGACCTGGTGCGCGACCTGAACGCGGTCTACGGCCGGACCCCGGCGCTCTGGCAGCGGGACACCGTCCCGGAGGGCTTCTCCTGGGTGGAGGGGGACGCCGGGGAGGACAACGTGTTCGCGTTCCTGCGCTTCGACGCGGAGGGCGCGCCACTGCTCGCGGTCTCCAACTTCTCGCCGGTGGTGCGGCATGAGTACCGCATCGGCGTCCCGGAGGGGATCTCGGGCTGGACGGAGGTCATCAACACCGACGCGGGGCGCTACGGCGGCGGGGACGTGTTCAACCTGGACGCCCTCAAACCGGAGGCGGTCCCGGCGCACGGCCGCCCGGCGAGCGTCCGGCTGACGCTGCCGCCGCTGGCGACGCTGTGGCTGAAGCCGGTCTAGGGACCCGTCCGGTGCGGCCGGTGTGGTGGGTCTCGTGCTCCCAGTCGGCGCGCGGCTGGGTGTGCAGCCGCCAGTAGTGCGCCGCGATGTCGTCCGGGTCGAAGTCCGTGCCGGGGGCGACGGGACCGTGGACGGTGACGCTCGCGACATGTACGCCGGCTGTGCCGTACGTCCGGTCGAGCAGGGTGACCAGCGTCCGTACGCCCGCCTTGCCGAGCGAGAGGCTCACGTACTCCGGCTTCGGCTCGGGCATGCCCCCGGTGATCAGGAACGTGCCGCCGCCGCGTCGCGCCATCCGGGGCGCGACGTGGGCGGCGGCCGTGAGCGCGCCCCCGACGTTGACCGCCCAGGCGTCGAACTGGTCGCGGAGGGAGAGCTCTCCGGGCGCGTCGGCGCGGATGAGCGCCGCGTTGTAGACGACGACGTCCGGCGGGCCGAGTTCTTCGGCCGTCCTGTCGAGGGCCGCACGCAGGGCGGTCTCGTCCGTGCTGTCGGCGGCCTGGGTGAGAACCCGTACGCCGCTGTCCGTGACCGCGTCGGCCGCCGCGCGCAGCGTCTCCTCGCGCCGCGCGAGAAGCCCGAGGGACAGCCCTTCGCGGGCGAACCGCCGGGCCACCGCCCGACCGATGCCCGGCCCCGCCCCGATGATCACCGCTCCGGACACCGCTGCCTCTTTTCGCTCCCGCCGACGGCCCGCGCCGCCGGACGGACGAGAAGCTAAGGCTTCACACCGGTATGAAGGTCAAGGGCGTGACGTCGCGGCCGGGACATCCCTCAGCAGTGTGAACTCAGCCGGACGGCCGGGACGTTGTCGCACCCCGGCACGGACCGCGCGGACAGCACGAGTGCCACGAGCGTCGCCGCCACGGCGAGCGTCCCCGCCACCGCGGCGGGGACGCGTCCGCGTACGCCCCGCCCGCCCCGCCCGCGTCTCCTGCGGCCTCCCGTACGACGCATGTCTCCCCCGTTGTGGACATGACGACCGTGCCTGTCCGGGGGCGAGGTTCACGACCGGGTCGGCCCTCCGGTGGCGCTCTCGTAGGCGAGCCGGGGCGGGACGGTGACATTCCTTACGATGCCGAGCCGCTGCGTCGCACGGGTCAGCGCCACGTACAGGTCGTTGGTGCCGCGCGGCGAACCGTCAAGGACGGCCTCCGGATCGACGACGATCACCGTGTCGAACTCCAGCCCCTTCGCCTGCCGGGGATCGAGCAGTACCACCGGCCGGGTGAGGTCGGGCTCGACTCCCCAGGAGGAGTCGGGGAGTTCCGCCGCGAGAGCGGGCAGCAGCGCGCCGGGGGCGATCACCGCGAGCCGCCCTTCGCCACCGTGTTCCGCCGCGTGCGAGGCGGCGTGTTCGACAGCGCTCGCGGCGGCCGTACGCACGAGATCGTCCGGCTTCACCTCGCGCACCCAGGGCCCCACCCCCGTCGAGCGGACCGAGCTCGGCGGCTCGAAGGACGGGTCCTCCAGCCGTCTGACCCCGGCGGCGACGGCCATGATCTCCGCGGGCGTACGGTAGTTGACGCCGAGCCGTACATGCTCCCAGCTCTCACCGACGTACGGCCGCAGGATCTGCTGCCAGGAGTCGCAGCCGGCCACGTCGCCGGTCTGCGCCGGGTCGCCGACCAGTGTCATGGAGCGGGCCGGGCAGCGCCGCATCAGCAGCCGCCAGGCCATCGCGGACAGTTCCTGCGCCTCGTCCACCACGATGTGGCCGAAGGCCCAGGTGCGGTCGGCGGCCGCGCGCTCGGCGGCGCTGCGCGTGTCGGTCTCCTCCTGGCGCTCGGCGAGACGCTCGGCGTCGATGAGGTCGTGCGCGAGCAGTACCTCCGACTCCTCCTCGTCCTTGTCCTCGAACTCGTAGGTACGGGAGCCGTAACTCAGCTCCAGCACCCCCTGCGCGTACGCGATCCGCTCGCGCCGCTCGGCCTCGGCGGCGGCGCGCGCGGCGGTGTCGTCCTCGCCGAGCAGCTCCGCGGCCTCGTCCAGGAGGGGGACGTCGGCGGGCGTCCAGTCGTCCGGACCGCTGACCCGACGTCTGATCAACTCCCCGTCGCCGTCGGGCAGATGGGTGGGTTCGGCGAGGTAGTCGGCGACGAGGCCCTGCGGGGTGAGGGTGGGCCACAGCTCGTCGATGGCCGCCTGCACCGCCGGACTGATGGCGATCGCCTTGCCCAACTGCGCGATGTCGGTGGCGTCGAGGAGGTTCGGGCCGCCGTACGGGTCGGCCCCGAGGCGCTCGGTGAGCTGCTCGGTGAGCGAGTCGATGACGGAGAAGGCGAAGTGGGGCCGGGCGAGATTGTGCGGGAGGCCGGCGTTGCGGGCGCCGGCGCGCGCGTCCTCCGCCATCGCCCGGTCCAGGTACAGCGTTCCGTCGTCGTGCTCGATCTCGATGTGCGGATCGGGCACCCGCTGCCGGTCGCGCAGCGCGCCGGCCAGCGCGTCCGCCATCCCGGCGCGGCCCTTCACCGCGGCGGCCGCCGGGGTGTCGGTCGCGGTCGCGCGTACGCCGGGGAAGAGTTCACCGGTCGTGGCCAGCAGCACCCCGGTCTCGCCGAGGGAGGGCAGCACCTCGCCGATGTACCCGAGGAAGGCGGGGTTGGGCCCGACGATCAGCACGGCACGCCGGGCCAGTTGCTCGCGGTGCGCGTACAGCAGATACGCGGCGCGGTGCAGCGCGACGGCGGTCTTCCCGGTCCCGGGCCCGCCTTCGACGACGAGGACGCCCCGGTGCGGGGCGCGGATGATGCGGTCCTGCTCGGCCTGGATGGTCCGCACGATGTCGGTCATGCGCCCGGTACGGGCCGAGTCGAGCGCGGCGAGCAGCACGGCGTCGCCGTCCGGGTCCTCGTACCCGGTGCGGGTGGTGTCGCTCAGGTCCATGATCTCGTCGTGGAGCGCGGTGACCCGCCGGCCCACGGTGGTGATGTGCCGGCGGCGGCGCAGACCCATCGTCGAATAACCGGTGGCGAGATAGAAAGGACGGGCCACGGGAGCGCGCCAGTCGATGAGCAGCGGGGTGCGTTCGACGTCGTCCAGCCGCATTCCGATGCGCCCGATGTGATGGGTGACGCCGTCCATGAGATCGATACGGCCGAAACAGAGTCCGGTCTCCACGGCATTCAGTGTGGTGACGGTGGTGGAGTGCTCAAAGACCCGGATGTCCCGCTCCACCATGGCCTGCCGACCGGTGCTGACCTGCCTGATCGACGTGTGCACGGCGGCTTCGGCGTGCGCCCTGAGCGCATCGAGACGCTCATGGAGGAGCGAGACGAATTGCTGTTCGCTCTGCAATTCCTCGGTTGACAATTCAGCCCCTGTCCGATACGCTTTGCCCGGTAAGTTGATTTCGGCTTTCCTTGAAGACGAAGAAGCAGGAAAGTCGAAACACCCAATATACGCAGAGCAATACCCCGGCCGTCAATTCGGTGCCGGGGTATTTTTGTGCGCGGCGTCGGGGGCCGGCGGCGCCCTAGAGGATGTCCTCCAGCTCCTGGAGCAGCCGGCGCTTGGGGCGGGCGCCGACCATCGACTTCACCGGCTCGCCGGCGCGGAACACCAGCAGGGTCGGCATCGCGAGGACGCCGTACCGATTCATCGTCTCCGGGTTCGTGTCCACGTCCAGCTGGACCACCTTGAGCCGCGCGGCCTCCTCCCGGGCCACGGCGCTGAGCACCGGCGCGAGCTGGCGGCACGGCGGGCACCAGTCCGCGGTGAACTCCACCAGCACGGGAAGACCGGCGTTCAGCACCTCGCGTTCGAAGCTCTCGTCCGTCACCACGTCGACGCCCTCGGCCTGGATCATGTGTCTTCTCCCTCGTGAGGCTGGTGGCTGGTGAGTTCACACAGCGGCTCCGGCGGCCCGGCGGCCCGGACGGCCGCCTCGGCCTGCGCGAGTTGTTCGCCGACCTGGGCGCGTATCGAACCGAGCCGCCCGATCAGCTCGTCCAGCTCGGCGAGCTTGCCGCGGTACACATCGAGCGAGGCGGGACAGGAGTCCCCGGCCGGATGCCCGGCCCGCAGACACTCGACGAACGGCCGCGTCTCCTCCAGATCGAACCCGAAGTCCTGCAGGGTCCGGATCTGCTGGATCAGCCGCAGATCGTCCTCGTCGTACGTGCGGTAGCCGTTCCCCGCACGCCGTGCGGGCAGCAGCCCGCGGGACTCGTAGTAACGCAGAGCGCGGGTACTGGTCCCCGCCCGCTCCGCCAGCTCGCCGATGCGCATGTCCCGACGGTAATCCTTGACGCGGACGTCAAGGCAACGGCCACCGACGGCCCGTACCGGAGGCCACGAACCGGTGGGACCGCCCGGCCTCCGTCGTGCTCCCCCAGCCGTCGCGCTGCGCGAGCGGGTCGGGGCCGCGCCTGGGCGGGGGTGAGGTCATTCGCGGAGCCAGAATCCTGACCGTTCCACCCACAGGTCCAGCAGGCGGGCGTCGCCGGTGATCTCGGCAGGCGCCGGCTTCTCGGGGCGCCGGGCGTAGAGGAGAAGGAGGAGGTCCGGGAGGGGGGCGCGGACCGTGACCGTCGTGTTCTCGGGGGGCGGGCCGGCCGTGCGCCGGCAGAGGACCTTGTCCCCCGTGAGGTCGACCAGCCAGCCCGGCGCCGTGCCGGGCCCGCGGAGGTGCAGGGTGCGGCCGGGGCCCAGCAGTGGGGGGACTCCGGGGTGGGGCTCGACGACCTCCGGGACGGTGCCGAAGCCCATCCACTCGTCGATGCCGTCGATCGCCACGTCGTCCCCGACCGTGAACTCCGCCCCGACCGCCCACGTCGCGTCCGCGCGGTGGACCACCGCCTCGAAGAGCATGCGGCGCGCCCAGAACGCCGTCGTCCCGCCCGGCCCCGGCGTCCACACCCGCTCCGCCGGGCCGGCCGCGCGCAGCGCGTCGGTGAGGCCCGCCGCACCCTCGGCGACCCACGCGTCCATCGCGCGGGGGTCGGGGTCGGCGTACCCGGAGACGTCGTTGACCAGGTCTTCGGGTACGGGGGCGGTGGCCCGGGTGCGTACGACCGTCTGGGCCCAGTGGTGGGTACCGCCGACGTGGCGCAGCAGTTGGCCGAGTGTCCAGCCGGGGCAGGTGGGTACGGGGACCGTCAGGTCCGCGCCCGCGACGCGGGACCGCAACAGGGCTGTCTGCGTGGCGAGTTCGGCGCGGTGACGGTCGTAGCTCAGCACGCTCATGGCGGCAGCGTAGTCCGCCGTTGACTTCTCCGGCCGCCACTCGCGGCGCGGCGAGTTGAGTGAGGATGGCCTCGGAGCCGTACCACTCCCCACAGACGGGAGGCCCCGATGAACGAGACCGGAGACGTGGCGCTGCCCGTCGACCTCGTGACCATCTCCCGCACCGTCGAGCAGGCGCTCGCTCCCGGACCGGATCTCCCGGAGAGGTCCTGGGTGGACGCGACGACGGGTCAACTCCTCGGGCAGTTGGGCCTGTTGCTGCTGGAGGATCTCGGCGACACGGACCCCGCGCCCGTCCGGGACCTGCACCGGATCGCGTACCGGCTGCTCGACCGGCACGGGCGGCCGGACGCCGGCACACCACCGCTGCACGCCTACGAGTACATGCGCACGCTCGCCACCGTCACCCACTCCGTCGCCGCGCTCTACGCCCGTCGGCGACGCGACGAGCGCTGACCCGACGCTTCAGGAATTCAACGCGCCGGGGTCATTGACGGGCCCTCGGGGTTCATCTAGACAACAGTGGTGAGAGCGCTCTCAGTCCACGCTCTCAACGCCTCGCAGAATCAGCCGGACATATCTCGGCACCATCCGCACCGGAGGTGTTCCTTGAGAACGAGCCGCACCGGAGACACACCCCGCTCGCCCCGCAGACGCCGCGCACCCCGCACCCCGCTCCTCGCCGCCTTCCTGGCGATGACCGTCGCCGTCGCCGGATTCGTCGGCCTGACGAGTGCCGGCACCGCGCGGGGCGACGTACCGCCCGCTCCCGGCTGGAATCTCCAGTGGAGCGACGACTTCAACGGCGGGAACGGCGCGCCGCCGTCCGCCGCCAACTGGCAGATCGACACCGGACACGGTTATCCCGGTGGTCCGGGCAACTGGGGCACCGGCGAGATCCAGAACTACACCGCCAACGCCCAGAATCTGAGCCTCGACGGCAACGGGAACCTGAAGATCACCCCGCTCAGGGACGGCGCGGGCAACTGGACGTCCGCACGCGTCGAGACGAAGCGCGCCGACTTCAAGGCGCCGGCCGGCGGCACCCTGCGTATCGAGGGCCGGATTCAGATGCCGAACGTGACCGGCGCCGCCGCGGCCGGTTACTGGCCCGCCTTCTGGGCGCTCGGCGCGCCCTACCGGGGCAACTACTGGAACTGGCCCGCCATCGGCGAGTTCGACATCATGGAGAACGTCAACGGGATCAACTCCGTGTGGGCGGTGCTGCACTGCGGCGTCAACCCGGGCGGCCCCTGCAACGAGACCACCGGACTCGGCGCCAACCGCCCCTGCCCCGGCGCGAGTTGCCAGTCCGCCTTCCACACCTACCGCTTCGAGTGGGACCGCTCCAGCTCGCCCAACGCGCTGCGCTGGTACGTGGACGACCAGCTCTACCACACGGTCACCCAGAACCAGCTGGACGCGACGACGTGGGCCAACATGACCGAGCACGCGGGGTACTTCATCCTGCTCAACGTCGCGATCGGCGGCGCGTTCCCCGACGCGCTCGGCGGACCCACGCCGACACCGGCCACCGTGCCGGGGCGGCCGATGCTGGTCGACTACGTCGGCGTCTGGACCCGTGGCGGCTCCGGCCCGACGGATCCGCCGACCGATCCGCCCTCCGGCTCCTCGCAGCTCTACGCCCGCACCGGCGGCGGCCTCGGTGACGCGGCGGGGTCCGGCGCGAACGCCACCCTGACCTCGGCGGGCGGCGCCAACCGGGACGGCACACCGACCAACCCGCAGGTCTTCACCTCCGGCGGGATCACCCGCGCCTACAACGGCGGGGCGACCCAGTTCGATCTCCTCGTCGACGCCGGTACGGCGGTGGGCAACGGCCAGCAGGTGAGGGTGAGTTACGACCGTACCGGCGACGGCGCCTGGGACCGTACGGAGACCTATCTCTACTTCGCGACGGACCCGGTGTCCGGCTTCGAGCACTACACACAGGCCAGGGGCCTGAAGGCGTCGACCGGTTCGCACGGTGACCTGGTCAACGGCAAGGTGCGGATCGAGGTCTGGAACGCCATCGGCAACGGGGCCAGCACGCTGGGCATCGGCAACCAGTCGGTGGTCCGCATCCCGTACGGCTGACCGAGGGCGGCACCAGCCGCTCGTGCCCGACTCGGGCCCCACAGCAGCCGTGTGGGGCCCGCAGTCAGTTCTCCCCGAACGGCCAGCGGCGGCCCACGGCGACATGCAGGATGATCGACAGGCCGATCGCGTTGAGTGCCGTGTGCCCCACCCAGTCCTGGCTGGTGGGCTTCGTCCAGTCGAGGGTGTCGGCGTAGGCCGTCAGCGCCGCGTACAGGGCGGCCCCCAGGATCAGCGACGCGGCCAGCGTCGCGACGCGCTCCCGCGCGGGGCCCAGATGCGGGCTGAACACCCCTTCGAAGAGCATGCCTACGGTCAGCCCCGCGGCGACGAAGCACCCGGCGGCCGCGTTGACGGCGTCCGGGCTGACGTCGCCCGGACCATGGACCAGTACGTACGTCAGCAGGCCCCCGCCGATCACGACGAGGTTCGCCGGGACGATCCGCAGCCAGCTCTTCCGGGACTCCGCGAAGGGCCACCCTTTCCAGACGACGAAGAGCCAGACCTGCCAGGCGCCGATCAGCACCAGTACCGCGCCGAGTTCCTGGCCGGGCACCGGACCGCTCTCGCTGCTGAGGCCCGATCCCGGGGGTGCCCGGAAGTCCACGGCCACGGCGTACAGGGTGATCGCCGCCCCCCAGGACACCACCAGGGCGGCGAGCCCCGCCCAGATACGGGGCAGCCGGCGCAGCGGCCGGCCTTCGCAGACAAGGGTGAGCTGGAGCATCGCCACGAACGCGCCGCCGGCGAGCGGCAGGGCCGCCGGGAACAGCGCCGCGTGGCCCGGCCCGGGAGTCGGGTCGAAGATCCCGTCGAAGTCGAGATGGCCGATGAACGCCTGCCCCGCCATGGCCAGGAGGATGGCGGCCGCTGCGATGAAGACGGTGTCGGTCAGTCCCGACCAGCCGGGACGCAGGCGTGAGCCGGGCCAGTCCTCCCACCAGAACGCCACCATGGCCACCGCGGGAAGGGCGAAGGTGATCAGCGGCCCGAAGAGGGACACCGAGTCCGCCGCCCCGCCCCCGCCGAACGCGAAAAGCGCCGCGACGGGGACGACGCAGAGCAGACCGGCCAGCCCCAGACCCGGCTGCCGCGCGAGGCGTTGCCGCTCGGCCTCGCGGAATCCGGCGCCGTGCAGCCGGGCCGGGGTGCTGATGACCGGTCTGTCGGGCAGCACGTCGCCGCCCGCTCCCCCGGCCCCCGGGGGCGGAGGTTTCGTCATGCGGATGTGCCAGGGGGGTCCATCACCAGCTCCGCGGCCATCGGCAGGGCCTCCAACCGGCGTCCGGTCGCGTGGAAGACGGCGTTCATGAGCGCGCCCGCCATGGCGACCTGGCCGATCTCACCGACGCCCTTGACGCCGAGCGGGCCCGCGACCTCGTCGGTGACATCGACGAATTCGACGGTGACGTCGGGGGCGTCGGCGTTGACGGGAACGAGGTACTCACCCAGGTTGCTCGCACCCCACCGTCCGGACCGCGGATCCATCTGGTTGCCTTCGAGCAGCGCCTGGCTCATCCCCCAGAGCATGCCGCCCATGAGCTGGCTGCGCGCGAGCTTGGGGTTGAGCACCCGCCCCGGGGCGAACACGCCGACCATCCGGCGTACGCGTACGAGACCGATGTCCGGGTCGACGGCCACCTCGGCGAACTGGGCCCCGAAGGTCATCATCCCGTGCGGTGCGTCCATCGGCGGGGGCGTCCAGTCGCCGAGCGCGTCTTTCATGCTCAGCCGGTTGCGCCGCATCATCTCGGCGTACGTCTCGCCGGCGCCCGCCGATCCGTCGCCGAGGCTCATGCGGCCGTCCTCGACCACCACGGCCGAGGCGTCCGCGCCGTGCAGCGGCGAGCCGGTGTCCGCGACCGCCATGGCGACCAGTTGGCGGCGCAGCTCGATCGCCGCGTTGTGCACCGCGGCGCTGACCATGGAGGCGCCCATGGAGCCCACCGACGCGCTGGCGTTGGGCAGGTCGCTGTCGCCCGCCTCGAACGTGACGTCGTTCATGTCCATGCCCAGCCCGTCGGCGGCGACCTGCGCCATCGCCGTGGTGGCGCCGGTGCCGAACTCCTGGGTGCCGCACTGCATGACGGCGCTGCCGTCGGCGTAGACCCTCACCCGCGCCTGCTGGGGAGGCATCATGAACGCCATGGGGTAGGCGGCCACGGCCATGCCGGAACCGATGAGCCAGTCGCCTTCGCGCCGCGAGCGCGGTTCGGGGTCGCGCCGGTCCCAGCCGAAGAGGCGCGCGCCGGTACGCAGACATTCCTCCAGGCCGTCGCTGGACCAGGGGTTGCCGTGCTCGTCCACGGACGCGCGGTTGCGCAGGCGCAGTTCGACGGGGTCGACCCCGGTCGCGTAGGCGAGTCTGTCCATCGCCACTTCCAGGGTGGACACCCCCAGCGACTCGCCCGGCGCGCGCATGAAGGTGGGCGTCATGACGTTGCCGCGGATCATCCGGTGCAGCCCGAGGTAGTTCTCGCAGCGGTAGAGCTGCGAGGTGACGCCGGTCGCGGGCTCGGCCCAGTCGTCGAACGGCGAGGTGACCGACAGTTTCTCGTGGCGTACGGCGGTGAGCAGTCCGTCCTTCGTCGCCCCGATCGACAGCCGCTGCTCCTGCTCCTCCCGGTGTCCGTGGGAGGTGTAGGTCTGGGGCCGGGTCAGGGAGAGCCGCACGGGGCGCCGGACATGGCGGGCCGCCATCGCGGCGAGTGTGACGTGCGGCCAGGTCATCGCCTTGCCGCCGAAGCCGCCGCCGACGAATTCGGTGATGACGCGGATGTGGGCGATCGGGATGCCGAGGAGCTGGGCGACGGTGAGCTGGGTGGCCCGGACCCCCATGGTCGAGTCGTAGAGCGTCAGGCGCTCGCCGTCCCAGACGGCCGTGGTGGCGGAGGGTTCCAGTGTGTTGTGGTGGTTCGCCGCGTAGTGGTGGTCCACGTCGACCCGTACCGGCGCCTGGGCCAGCGCGGTCTCGACATCGCCCCGTTCGTTGCGGGCGGGCATCAGCCCGCCGAAGAGGGTCTCCGCCTCGTACGCCGTGGCGCGTCCCTCCTCGATCGTGGTGATGGAGTCGGCGCGCTCGTAGGTGATGTCCAGCAGCGACGCGGCGTACTGGGCGCGTTCATGGCTGTCGGCGACGACCATGGCCACCGGCTGCCCGGCGTAGTGGACGGTGTCGTCCTGCATGGGGAAGAACGTCTCACCGGGTGCCGGGCCGCCCGCGAGCGAGGGAAGGAGGGGTGGCTGCGAGGCGATCTTCGTCAGGTTGTCGTGGGTGAGAACGGCCAGGACGCCTTCCGCGTCGTGCACCCGCTTCTCGTCGATCGCCAGGATCCGCCCGCTGGGCACGGCCGCGCCGACGACGGCGCAGTGCGCCAGGTTCGGCAGTTCGATCTCGGCGGTGTACCGGGCCGCTCCGGTGACCTTGCGCCGGCCGTCGACCCGGCTGATGGGCTTGCCGATCGCGTTGCTCATCGTGCGTCTCCGTTCACGACCTGGTCCAGCGCGCGTACCATCGCCCGCCGCGCCATGGGGATTTTGAACGCGTTGTCCTTGTGCGCGATCGCGGGTTCCAGCTCGGCGGCGGCCGCCTCCGCGAACGCCTCACGGGTCGCCGGGCCCCCGGTCAGGGCGGCTTCGGCGCGACGGGCCCGCCACGGTTTCGTTCCCACGCCGCCGAGGGCGAGGCGTACGTCGGCGACCCGCCCGTCGCGTACGTCGACGGCCGCCGCGACGGAGACCAGGGCGAACTCGTAGGACTGCCGGTCACGGAACTTCAGATACAGCGAACGCTCGGCCAGCGGTGTCGGCGGTACCTCGATCGCCACGATGAGTTCGCCGCGTTCCAGCGGGTGTTCCACCTCGGGCGAACTGCCCGGGAGCAGGTAGAAGTCGTCGATGGGGATGCTCCGCGCGCCGGACGGTCCGAGGGTGTGGACGACCGCGTCGAGTGCGACGAGCGCGACGCCGACGTCGGAGGGGTGGGCGGCGATGCAGTCGTCGCTGGTGCCCAGCACGGCGTGCCCGCGGTTGAGGCCGTCGACGGCCGAGCAGCCCGTACCGGGTTCGCGTTTGTTGCAGGGGGAGACACCGTCGCGGAAGTACGGACAGCGGGTGCGCTGGCAGAGGTTTCCCCCCATGGAGGCCATGTTGCGCAACTGCTCCGACGCGCCCAGGAGAAGCGCCTGCGAGATCACCGGGAACCGCCGGACGACGTCGGCGGAGCGCGCGACGTCCGTCATCCTCGCGAGGGCCCCGATCCGCAGACCGGCGTCGGGCGTGGATTCGATCTCCTTCAGCGGAAGGGAGTTGATGTCCACGAGCACATCGGGGCGGGTCACCCCGAGCCGGATGAGGTCGATCTCCGTGGTTCCGCCGGCGAGGAACGCGCTGCGGGAATCCCCGCCGACGGTGGCGATGGCCTCGTCGACGGTGCTCGCACGCGTATAGCTGAGAGGTCGCATGTCAGGCCCGCCCACTCGTCGTGGTGTCCGCGTCACGGACATCGCGAATCGCCGCCCGGATATGCGGATAAGCGGCGCAGCGGCAGAGGTTGCCACTCATGTGTTCGGCGATTTCCTCGTCCGTCGCCGCGTTTCCCTCTTTGAGCAGAGCCACCGCCGACATGATCTGTCCGGATGTGCAGTAGCCGCACTGGAAAGCGTCCCGCTCGATGAACGCGCTCTGTACGGGGTGCAGATCGCCGCCCGTGGCGAGCCCTTCGATCGTGCTGATCTCGTGTCCCTCGCAGGCCACCGCCAGCGTCAGACAGGCGAGCACCCGCCGGTCGTCGACCCAGACCGTGCAGGCGCCACAGGTTCCCTGGTCGCACCCCTTCTTGGAACCGGTGAGGCTCAGATGGTCCCGCAGGGCGTCCAGAAGACTGACACGGGGTTCCAGTTCGATCTCGTGAATCTCACCGTTGACTCTCATGGACACCGGGGCACGCGCCGGTCCGATCACAGCTGTCAGCCTTCCCTGTGTGTGGCAGTTGACCTGGAAGAAAGACCCGCAGCCGACCGCCCACCCCCGAATACGGCTGACAAAGAGACTCTTCGGTGCGGGATTCTCCACCACGGAATTCCCCGCCACCCCTTTTGACACCGCAACACGCGCGGAACCCCACGAAAGCCGGTCCGCAAACAGAAAAATGACCGGCCCGTACGGACGTCTCCGTACGGGCCGGTCTTTCGCAGGGCCGGAAGGAGGGGGATCTCCTCCGGCCGGGATCTCGGGTCAGACCTTCGCCGGCGTCCCGTCGGCGTCGCGCGCCTCCGGTACGCCGGAGGAGCCGCCGGTGGAACCGTCGGCCGGTCCGTCGGACTCCTTCGTGAGGCTCGGCCCCTCGCCGTCGCCGCCGTGCGGCGCGTGGTCGTCGACCAGCATCTTCTCGTCGAACGGGAGCCGGCCGGACAGGACCTCGTCCACCCGGGCCCGGTCGATCTCCTTCGTCCACGTACCGACGAGGACCGTGGCGACGGCGTTGCCCGCGAAGTTCGTCAGGGCGCGCGCCTCGCTCATGAAGCGGTCGATGCCGACGATCAGGCCGACGCCGTCGACCAGTTCGGGACGGTGCGACTGAAGGCCGCCCGCCAGGGTCGCGAGGCCGGCGCCGGTGACGCCCGCCGCGCCCTTCGAGGCGATGATCATGAAGACCAGGAGGCCGATCTGCTCACCGATGGAGAGCGGGTCGCCCATCGCCTCGGCGATGAAGAGCGACGCCATCGTGAGGTAGATGGCCGTGCCGTCGAGGTTGAAGGAGTAGCCGGTCGGCACGGTGATACCGACGACGGGCTTGCTGACACCCAGGTGCTCCATCTTCGCGATGAGCCGCGGCAGCGCCGACTCCGACGACGAGGTGGAGAGGATCAGCAGGAACTCACGCGCCAGGTACTTCAGCAGCGAGAGGAGGTTGATGCCCGTGATGACCTTGAGCAGCACGCCGAGGATGACGAAGACGAAGAGCGCGCAGGTGATGTAGAAGCCGATCATGATCACCGCGAGCGATTTCAGCGCGTCCATGCCGGTCTCGCCGACCACCGCCGCGATCGCGCCGAAGGCGCCGACGGGAGCCGCCCACATGATCATGGCGAGGATCCGGAAGACCAGGCGCTGGATGTGCCCGATGCCGCGCAGGATCGGCTCACCGGTGGAGCCCATCGCCTGGAGCGCGAAGCCCGCCAGGAGCGCCACGAGCAGCGTCTGGAGCACTTCGCCCTCGGTGAAGGCGGAGACCAGCGTGGTGGGGATGATGCCGACCAGGAATTCGGCGGTGGTCTCGGCGTCGCCGTCCACCTGTGCCGCGCCGGCGTCGGCCGTCGCGTCCGTGATGTGCAGTCCGGCGCCCGGCTCCAGGATGTTGCCGACGACGAGGCCGATGGCCAGCGCCACGGTCGACATGACCATGAAGTAGCCGAGGGCGAGACCGCCGACGGCGCCGACCTTGGCGGCCTTGCGGACGGATCCGACACCGAGAACGATGGTGCAGAAGATGATCGGGGAAATCATCATCTTGATGAGGTTGACGAAGCCGGTCCCGATGGGCTTCAGCTCGACGGCCACCCCCGGGGCGGCGAAACCGACCGTGATTCCGAGAACCACTGCGACGATCACTGCCAGATACAGATAATGGGTACGGTCCCGAGTAGCGGCCACGGGTCCTCCTTGACTCGTTGTCCCTGCGCGACCCACCCGTCCCGAGGGGGTCCCGGCGACTATCCACCAGGCTGTGACCCCGGTCACCCTTACGTGCATTTCGTTCATACGATTTCGGCCAGGCAGACTTGCGTCATGCAGCTACCCCGTCCCCGCAGCCTCGCGGGCCAGCTCTTCGCGATGCAGGTCGTGCTGGTCGCGGCTGTCGTGGCCGGATGCGCGCTGTTCGCGTACTTCACCGACCGGGCGCAGGCCGAGGAGACAGCGAAGCGCCAGGTGACCGCCACGGCGCGGGCGATGGCGGACTCCCCGTCCGTACGGGAGGCCATCAGGTCCGACGACCCCTCGGCCACGCTCCAGCCCTACGCGGAGCGCGTGCGGGTCGACACGGGCGTGGACTTCGTCACGATCATGAAGCCGGACGGGACGCGCTGGACACATCCGGATCCCCAGCTGATCGGGCTGCCCTTCATCGGCACCACCGGGCCCGCGCTGCTCGGCAAGACCTTCACCGAGACCTATACGGGGACCCTCGGCCCCTCGACCCGGGCCGTGACCCCGGTCAAGGACGACGGGCGGATCACCGGACTGATCAGCGTCGGCATCACCGTCGACCGGATCTCCAGCCAGCTGGAGGAGCAGGTGCAGGTCCTGGCGCTGGCGGCCGGGGGCGCCCTCGCGCTGGGCGGTGTGGGCACCTACGTCATCAACGCGCGGCTGCGCCGGCACACCCACGGGATGAACGCGGCCGAGCTGAGCCGGATGCACGACTACCACGAGGCCGCGCTGCACGCCGTGCGCGAGGGGCTGCTCATGCTGGACGGACGGCGCAGGATCGCGCTGATCAACGACGGCGGGCAGGAGCTCCTCGGTCTGGACGACAGCGCCGTGGGCCGCAACGTCGACGAACTCGGGCTGCCCGCCCCGCTCGTCGGGGCGCTCCTCGCGTCGGAGCCGCGCGTGGACGAGGTCCATATGACGGCCGACCGGATCGTGGTCGTCAGTACCCGTCCGGTGATC
The DNA here is from genome assembly GCF_014646115.1 of Streptomyces camponoticapitis. Lineage (GTDB taxonomy): Bacteria > Actinomycetota > Actinomycetes > Streptomycetales > Streptomycetaceae > Streptomyces > Streptomyces camponoticapitis. The sequence continues at coordinate 367,251 of NZ_BMMV01000001.1, forward strand.
GGCGGCGAGCGGCGCGGTACGGTCGCCACGCTCCGCGACCACACCGAAATCCAGGCACTGTCGGGCGAGTTGGACTCCGAGCGCGGTTTCACCCACGCCCTTCGCTCACAGGCGCACGAGGCGGCGAACCGGCTGCACACGGTCGTGTCGCTGATCGAGATGGGGCGGGTGGACGAGGCGGTGGAGTTCGCCACGGCGGAGCTGGAGCTGGCGCAGGTGCTCACCGACCGGGTGGTGGGCGCGGTGGCCGAACCGGTGCTGGCGGCGCTGCTGCTGGGAAAGGCGGCGCAGGCGAACGAACGGGGCGTGGAGCTGGTGCTCGCCGAGGACAGCCGCATAGACGACGGGGTGCTGCCGCCGTCGCTGGCCGCCCGGGACCTGGTCACCATGCTCGGCAATCTGATCGACAACGGGGTGGACGCCGCCCAGGGCACGGACGGCGCGCGGGTCACCGTCACCGCGCTGGTGGACAGCGGTGAGCTGTTGCTGCGGGTACGGGACACGGGGCCGGGCGTCGCGCCCGGTGACATCGAGGAGGTGTTCCGGCGCGGCTGGTCGACCAGGGGCGCCGGACGCGGGCTCGGGCTGGCACTCGTACGGCAGGCGGTGCACCGGGCGCACGGCACGGTGGAGCTTTCGCCGGGGCGGGACGGCGGGGCCGAGTTCACGGTACGGCTGCCGCTGGGCGCGCGCGACGGGGCGGTTCCGCAGCCGCGTAGGGGCCCGGACGCGCACACCGCGAGGGACGCGGGTGCGACGGAGCCGCCGGCCGGTGCCATGGCCGACGGCGGGAAGAAGGGCGGATCATGACCGGGACCACGGACGGCGCCTCCCGCCCCATTCGCGTGCTCGTCGTGGAGGACGACCCCGTCGCCGCCGACGCCCATCAGCTGTACGTGGGCCGGGTGCCCGGCTTCGAGGTGGCGGGGGTGGCCCACTCCCGGGTCGAGGCGGGGCGCGCCCTGGAGCGTACGGACGTGGATCTGATCCTGCTCGACCTGTACCTTCCGGACGGGCACGGACTCCAACTGCTGCGCAGTCTGCGGGCGGTCGGGCACCACGCGGACGTCATCGCCGTCACGTCGGCGCGCGATCTCGCGGTCGTACGCGAAGGGGTTTCGCTGGGCGTCGTGCAGTACGTACTGAAGCCCTTCGCCTTCGCCACCCTCCGCGACCGGCTGAGCCGTTACGCCGAGTTCCGGGCCGCCGCCGGTGAGGCCAGCGGTCAGGACGAGGTGGACCGGGCACTCGGCGCGCTGCGGGCGCCGCAGCCCGCGTCGCTGCCCAAGGGGCTCAGCGGGCCGACGCTGGAGGCGGTGACGCGTGCGCTGCGCGACGCGCGGGAGGGCCTGACCGCCACGGAGGCCGCGGCCACCCTCGGCATCTCACGTATCACCGCGCGCCGCTATCTGGAGCATCTGGTCGTGGCCGGGCAGGCGGACCGCAGCCCCCAGTACGGCCAGATCGGGCGTCCGGAGCTCCAGTACCGCTGGATCGTCTCCGCCCGGTAGCGCGCGCGGTCGAGGCGTCCCGCGCGAGGTCGGACCGTCACCTGCGGGGACCCGTCAACCCGCTGGTCGTGGCCGTACGCTCCGGTGAAGAATGCGGTCATGACTGTTCTCGGCGCCGTGTTCCGCCCCCAACTGCCCCCCGAACGACTCCGCGACATCGCCCGCGCCGCGGACGACGCCGGCCTGGAGGAGCTGTGGCTCTGGGAGGACTGCTTCCTGGAGAGCGGGATCGCCAGCATCTCCGCCGCCCTCGCCTGGACGGAGCGGCTGCGTGTCGGCGTCGGCCTGCTCCCCGTACCCCTGCGCAACGTCGCGCTGACGGCCATGGAGGCCGCCACCCTGCACCGCCTCTTCCCGGGACGGGCCCTGCTCGGGGTCGGCCACGGTGTGCAGGACTGGATGGGGCAGACCGGTACGCGCGTCGAGTCGCCCGTGACCCTGCTGCGCGAGCATCTGGTGGCGCTGCGCGCGCTGCTGGCCGGCGAGCGGGTGACCACGGACGGGCGTTACGTGAAGCTGGACGCCGTCGCACTCGACTGGCCGCCGTCCACCACCCCCGCACCGCCCGCCGTGTACGCCGGCGCCACCGGACCGCGCACGATGCGGCTGACGGGCGAGGCCGCCGACGGCACGATCCTGACCGGCGGCACCTCCCCCGACGCGGTACGCCTCGCCCGCCAACTCATCACGGAGGGGCGGGAGTCGGCCGGGCGCCCCGGCCGTCACCCGGTGGTCGTCTACCTCCACACGGCGACCGGCCCGGACGCCGACGCGCGGCTGCGGGCCGAGCTGGACACCGTGGGCGACGCCTGGGGGCCGGACGGACCGTACGGAGTCGCGGGCCCCGCCGGCGCCGTCGCCGACGCGGTTCGGGAGCTGGCGGAGGCCGGCGCGGACACGGTCGTGCTCCAGCCGACGCCCGACGAACCCGACCCGGAGGGCTTCGTCCGTTTCACCGCCGCCGAGGTCCGCCCGCTGGTGCCGCGTACGGAGTGAGCGGTGCACGGGGATTGACCTTGAGATTGACACGGTCCTACGGTCGCCGGGCAGCCCTTCGTGGCTAAAAGAGGAGGTCGTGCCCGTGCGCCCCACCGCCCCACTGATCCTCGTCACGGTCCTGGCCGCCGGTGCGCTCACGGCGTGCGGCGGCGGGTCCGGCAGCGATCCGGACACCGTCAAGGTGGCCTACAACAGATCCACCGACAACAAGATCCGCTTCAAGGACAACTATCTGGAGTCCGTGAAGAAACAGTTCGAGAAGGCCAATCCCGGCAAGAAGGTCGAACTGATACCGATCCAGGCCCCGGACAACGACTACGCCACCAAGGCGCAGCAGATGATGCGCTCCCCGAAGACCGCGCCGGACCTGGTCTACGAGGACACCTTCCGTATCAACTCGGACATCAAGGCCGGCTATCTGCGCCCGCTGGACGAGTATCTGGACAAGTGGGACGCCTGGGACCAGTTCGTCGACACGGCGAAGTCGGCCGCCAAGGCGGAGGACGGCAAGACGTACGGCGTACCGGACGGCACCGACACCCGCGGCCTCTGGTTCAACAAGAAGATCTTCGCCGAGGCGGGGCTGCCCGCCGACTGGCAGCCCAAGAACTGGGCGGAGGTCCTGGACGCGGCGCGCACCGTCAAGCGCGAGGTCCCGGACGCGATCCCGCTCAACGTCTACACCGGCAAGGGCCCCGGCGAGGCCGCGGTGATGCAGGGCTTCGAGATGCTGCTGTACGGCACGGGCGCGGACCCGCTCTACGACCCGGCGGCGAAGAAGTGGGTCGCCGGCAACAAGGGCTTCGTGGACGCGCTCGACTTCGTACGGACCGTGTACTCGGAGAAGCTCGGGCCCGATGTCTCGGACGCGCTCGATCCCAACATCGGTACGCGCGTGGCGACCGAGTTCTTCCCCGAGGGCAAGCTGGCGATCTCCCTCGACGGGTCCTGGATGGGGCAGAACTGGATCAACAAGGGCCCCAAGGAGTGGCCCGAGTGGTCGACGGAGTTGGCCCAGGCACCGATGCCCACGCAGAACGGGCAGGCGCCCGGCAGCGTGTCGATGTCCGGCGGCTGGGCGTGGTCGATCCCGCAGAAGGCCCAGAACCCGGACCTCGCCTTCGAGTTCATCAAGACGCAGCAGACCAAGGAGAACGCGGTCGAGTGGGACGTCGTCGGCGCGCAGATCGCCGTCCGTAAGGATGTGGCGGCCGATCCGAGGTATCTGAAGTCGATGCCCGGTATCGACTTCTTCACCAAGCTCGTCGAGGTGACCAACTACCGCCCCGCTCTGCCCGTTTACCCGCAGGTGTCGTCCGCCATCGGCGAGGCGATGGAGTCGGTGACGACGGGGGACGCGTCCGCGGCCGAGGCGGCGAAGGCGTACGACGAGCAGTTGAAGACCATCGCCGACGGCGCGGTGGTCGAGAAGTGAGCACGGCACGCACGGCGGTCGAGGCGGCGGTGACGGAGGCGGCGCCGTGAGCACGGTGAGCACCGCGAGCGGTCCGGTGAGCAAGGGCGGGCCCGCGGTGCCGGCCGGTGGCGGCAAGGGCGACGACGGGCGCGGCGTCCGCAAGGCGCGGCCGTTGCGCTGGCTGCCGCTCGCCCCGGCGACGGTGCTGCTGCTCCTGTTCCTCGCCGGGCCGATCGGCTACTGCGTCTGGATCGCCTTCACCAACACGCAGTTGACCGGCTCGTCCACGTCGGACTTCGTCGGCCTGGACAACTTCCGGCGGGCCTTCGCGGACGACAACTTCCGTAACGCGGTCTGGCTGACGCTCGTCTTCACGTTCGTGTCGTCGATCGTCGGCCAGAACACGATCGGGCTGGCGCTGGCCGGTCTGATGCGCACCGCGTCCCGGCCGGTGCGCACCGCCACGGGCGCCGTCGTGATCGCGGCGTGGGTGCTGCCGGAGATCGTCGCGGCGTTCCTGCTGTACGCGTTCTTCCGCCGCGAGGGAACACTGAACGCCATTCTGGACTGGCTCCATCTGCCGTCCCAGAACTGGCTGTTCACGCTGCCGATCCTGGCGGTGTCGTTCGCCAACGTGTGGCGCGGCACGGCGTTCTCCATGCTCATCTACTCCGCCGCGCTGTCCGAGATCCCGAAGGAGATCACGGAGGCGGCGGAGGTCGACGGCGCGAACGGGGTACGGCGGCTGTGGTTCATCACCCTCCCGATGATCCGGCGTTCCATCGGCACCAATCTGATGCTCAACACGCTCTCCACGCTGTCCGTCTTCGGACTGATCTGGGCGATGACACGGGGCGGGCCGGGCAACCGGAGCCAGACCCTGCCGGTGTTCATGTACGACCAGGCCTTCCTGAAGAGCCTGATCGGTTACGGCACGGCCGTGGCGCTGCTGCTGCTTCTCGTGGGCGCGCTGTTCTCGATCGTCTATGTGCGCCTGCTCAAGGTGGAGGTGTGATGAAGCGCGCCACGCGCGTCCGGCTCGCCTCGGACGCCGCCCTGGCCGTGGTGGCCGCGGCCTTCCTGCTTCCGCTGCTGTGGCTGGTGCTGTCCTCGCTCGACGCCGAGGCGGACCTGCGGGTACGGCTGCCGTCGTCGCCGACCACGGAGAACTTCCAAGCGGTCCTCACCGACGAGATCACGTTCACGCCGATGCTCAACAGCCTGCTGCTGTGCGGGAGTGCGACGCTGCTGACGGTGGCGTGCGCGGCGCTGGCGGCGTATCCGCTGTCCCGCTACCGCTCGCGGTTCAGCCGCCCGTATCTGCTGACCATCCTGTTCACGACGTGTCTGCCGATCACCGCGATCATGGTCCCGGTGTACGGGCTGTTCGTGCAGGTCAATCTGGTCGACACGATGTACGGCACGTCGCTGTTCCTCGCCACCTCCCAACTGCCCTTCTCCATCTGGCTGATGAAGAACTTCATGGACGGGGTGCCGACCGTCCTGGAGGAGGCGGCGTGGACGGACGGGGCGTCGATGCTCCAGACGCTGACCCGGATCGTGCTGCCGCTCATGGGGCCGGGCATGACGGTCGTGATGATCTACACGTTCATCCAGCTCTGGGGGAACTTCTTCGTCCCCTTCATGCTGCTTCTCTCCCCCGACCAACTGCCCGCGTCCGTCTCGATCTTCACGTTCTTCGGCAACTACGGCTCGGTGATCTACGGGCAGCTCGCGGCGTTCTCGATTCTCTACTCCACGCCGGTTCTGCTGCTCTACATCCTCATCTCGCGCCGGCTGGGAGGGGGCTTCGCACTCGGCGGCGCGGTGAAGGGCTAGGGCGTGTCTTCGAAGTAGCGCCGTCCGCCCGCAGGGCGGGGCCCGCGGCGGCTGGCTAGGGCGTGTCCGTCAACGATTTCGTGCGGGACTGAACCAGCGGGTGCCGGAAATCCGTCTCCACCAGCGTAGTCCGCCGTAGTCGAGACCGGGAGACGCACCATGGAGCAGCGCCAGACCGCCGACCTGACCGCCGTCACGACGACCGAGTTCGCCTCGGACGCCGTCGAGTTGCTGTCGAAGACGGTGCGGCACGCGGTCGGCCGCGCCCCCGCCGTGGGCACCGAGCACCTTCTCTACGCCCTGCTCGACGACACGGAGGAGCCCGGGGCGGCGCTCGTCCCGCGCGGCCGGGACTCCGGCACCGTACGCGGGCAGATCCGGGGGCGCGAGGAACAGAACTGGGCGCGCGACGACAGCGGCGTGAGCGGGGAGAGCGACGCTTCCGACGACGTCCACGCGTCCGACGACGCCATCGAGGTGGCGGCGGCATGGCGGGAGGCGCTGTGCGAGGCGGCCCGTGCGTCGAAGCCCCTGCGCGAGGAGGGCGCGAAGCCGCCCCGGCCCACCCCGGCCCTGCGGCACGCGCTCCTCGGTGCCCTGCGGCTGGCCCGCGAGGAGGGCGCGCCCGACGCGCACGAGCGGCATCTGGCGCGGGCGCTGCTGGAGACGCCCGAGAGCCGGGCGCTGGAGGCCCTGGCGCTGCGCCGGGTGGATACGACGGCCGCGGCCGGCGCGCTGGACGCGCAGGCCGACGCGGTACGCGCGGGCGGGGCCCCCTGGCCCGCCGAGGCGGCGGGGGTCCGCGGCAGCGTCAAGGCGCTGCGGAACGCCGGGCTGCTGGGTGAGCGCGGCGTGTGGTGGATGCGGGGCATGATGTCGTGGATGGGCCGCAGCTCGGGTGACGGATCCGCGATCGTGATGCTGCTCTCCAGCGAGGCCCAGCGCCAGGCCGTACGGTACGGCCGGAGCGAGACGGAGCCGGTGGATCTGCTGCTCGCCGTCATGGCGCTGGACCGGGGACTCACGGTCGCCGGACTGTCGCTGCCCGGGGAACTGCTGGTCGTCAACTCCGCCGCGGAGACGCTGCGTTCGGCCGGGGTGCGGGAGGTGGACCTGGTCCGCGCGGCGACGGCCGCGGCGGATCCGGCGCCGGAGATCATCGCGCCGTACTCGGTGCGGCGGTCCGTGGAGACGGACAAGGTGATGGCCGCCGCGCGCCTGCTGGCGGCGGAACGGAAGGACGAGACGGTCGGGACGGCGCACGTCCTGTCGTCCCTGCTCGCCGCCCCCGAGTCCCCCGCGGCCCAACTGCTCCGCGCCACGGGCTCGGACCCGGCGGATCTCCACACCCGCCTCACCGCCTCGCTGGACACCCTCCCCCCGGCGGCCTGACACCCGACGCCCTGGCCCGGAGGGCCACTGCCCGCCGGGCCGGACCGACGGCCCGAAGCCGCAGCGCCCGCCGGAGGCCGGCGCACCGCAGGCACGTGTCGCGGCGTCCTCCGTCCGCCCGCAGGGCAGGACCAACGCCGAGAGGTCGCACTGCGGGCAGGACCACCGCGCGCCCCCCGACCGGGGGCGGGAGCGCCGTTCTGCCCGCACGGGCCGGGGGCCGACGCACGTATCGCGGCGAACGCCGCCCGGCGCGGGACCGCACCGACTGCGTAGTCGCACGGCACAAGACCCGCCGCGAACCGGGACGCTTCGCGGCGCCCCCTCCTAGAAGACCGACTCCGCCTCGAACATGCGGTTCTCCGGGACCGTCTTCAGGCGGGTGACCGCCTCCGCCAGGGGGACCATCGCCACCGACGTTCCGCGCAGGGCCGTCATCTTGCCGAAGTCGCCGTTGTGCACCGCCTCCACCGCGTGCCAGCCGAAGCGCGTCGCCAGCACCCGGTCGTACGCCGTCGGCGTGCCCCCGCGCTGCACATGCCCGAGGATGACCGGCCTGGCCTCCTTGCCCATGCGCCGCTCCAGTTCGCCCGCGAGGCGGTTGCCGATGCCCTGGAAGCGTTCGTGGCCGAACTGGTCGATCTCGCCCTTCACGTAGTGCATCGAGCCCTCCGCCGGGTGCGCGCCCTCTGCGACGCAGATGACCGCGAACTTCTTGCCGCGCGCGAAGCGCTCCTCGACCATCTTCACGATGCTGTCGACCTCGAAGGGCCGCTCCGGCAGACAGATGCCGTGCGCCCCGCCCGCCATGCCCGACTCCAGGGCGATCCAGCCGGCGTGCCGGCCCATGACCTCGACGACCATCACGCGCTGGTGCGACTCGGCCGTGGTCTTCAGCCGGTCGATGGCCTCGGTGGCGACCATCACGGCCGTGTCGAAGCCGAAGGTGCGGTCGGTGGAGGAGATGTCGTTGTCGATCGTCTTCGGTACGCCCACCACGGGCATCCCCGCGTCGGCGAGCATCCGGGCCGCCGTGAGGGTCCCCTCGCCGCCGATCGGGATGAGCGCGTCGATGCCGTACTTACGGCCCAACTCGTCCGCGCTCTCGGCGGCTTCCCGCAGCCGCCCCCGCTCCAGCCGGGCCGAGCCGAGGATCGTGCCGCCGCGCGCCAGGATGCCGCTGACGGAGTCGAGGTCGAGAGGACGGTAGTGGCCGTCGAGCAGGCCCTTGAACCCGTCCTCGAAGCCGATGACCTCGTCCCCGTGCCCGGTCACGGCGCGGTGGACGACCGAACGGATCACGGCGTTCAGGCCGGGACAGTCGCCGCCTGCGGTGAGAACTCCGATACGCATCGCGCTGTGTCTCCTGCTCGCTAAGGATGTGGTCTGGTGCGGGCCGTGCCAGGGCCGTACCCAGGTCCTGTCTCGGAGGGCGCCGTACCCACCCCCACAGGTATTGTCAAGAGGGCTGTGCCACCCTAACGGGCCTAACGGCAGAAACAGGAATTTCTTCGCGCCCCACCGCTGCCGGTCCGCACCACCTCCACCATCTTCGTCGAACAGGAGAGCGCGCGTGACACGCAGCGTGTACGTGACCGGGATCGCCCGCGGGGACGGCCGGCAGGTCGTCGAGCTGGGGGTGATGGAGGTCCTGACCCGCCAGGTGGACCGGGTGGGTGTCTTCCGCCCGCTGCTCCACGGAGGCGGCCCCGACCGCCTCTTCGATCTGCTGCGTACCCGCTACCGCCTCTCGCAGGACCCGGCGTCCGGCTACGGCCTCGGTTACGCCGAGGCCTCCGTGATCCAGGCCGACGGCGGTACGGACGAGCTGGTCCAGCGGCTCGTGCGGCGCTTCCACGAGGTCGCCAGGGACTACGAGGTGGTGCTCGTCCTCGGCACCGACTTCGCCGACACCCAGCTGCCCGACGAGCTGGCGCTCAACGCGCGCCTCGCCAACGAGTTCGGCGCCTCGGTCATCCCGGTGGTCGGCGGCAAGGGCCAGGAGGCCGAGTCCGTACAGGCCGAGGCGCGCAACGCCCACCGGGCGTACGCGGTGCTCGGCTGCGACATCCTCGCGATGGTCGTGAACCGGGTCGCCCCCGAGGACCGCGACGCGATCGACGCGCAGCTCGGGCAGCAGCTGCCGGTGCCCTGCTACACGCTCCCCGACGAGGCGGCGCTGGCCGCCCCGACCGTCGCGCAGATCACCCGCGCCCTGGGCGGCACCGTGCTGCTCGGGGACGAGGCGGGGCTGGCGCGCGACGCGCTCGACTTCGTCTTCGGCGGCGCGATGCTGCCGAACATGCTGAACGCGCTGACGCCCGGCTGTCTGCTGGTGACGCCGGGCGACCGCGCGGACCTGGTGGTGGGCGCGCTCGCCGCGCACTCCGCGGGGACCCCGCCCATCGCGGGCGTTCTGCTGACCCTGGACGAGCGGCCGGCCGACTCGGTCCTCACGCTCGCCTCCCGGCTGGCGCCGGGTACACCGGTCGTCTCGGTGGTCGCGGGATCCTTCCCGACGGCGGGTGAACTCTTCGCGCTGGAAGGGAAGTTGAACGCCGACACGCCTCGTAAGGCGGAGACCGCGCTGGGGCTCTTCGAGCGGTACGTGGACACCGGCGATCTGCTCGCGCGGATGTCGGTGGTCCGCAGCGGCCGGGTGACGCCGATGATGTTCGAGCACGACCTGCTGGAGCAGGCCCGTGCCGTACGCCGCCGGGTCGTCCTGCCCGAGGGCACGGAGGAGCGGGTGCTGCGCGCGGCCGATGTGCTGATGCGCCGCGACGTGTGCGACCTGACGCTCCTCGGGGACGTCGACACCATCAACAAGAAGGCCGCCGATCTCGGTATCGACCTGGCGGGCACCCAGCTCATCGACCCGGCGAAGGACGAGCTGCGACAGCGGTTCGCCACGCGGTACTCCGAGCTGCGCGCCCACCGGGGCGTGTCGGTGGAGCTGGCGTACGACGTGGTGGCCGACGTCAACTACTTCGGCACCCTGATGGTCGACGCGGGCCTGGCCGACGGCATGGTCTCGGGCTCGGTCCACTCGACGGCGGCCACGATCCGCCCGGCGTTCGAGATCATCAAAACGAAGTCCGAGTCGTCCAGCGTCTCCTCCGTCTTCTTCATGTGCCTGGCCGACAAGGTGCTGGTGTACGGCGACTGCGCGGTCATCCCGGACCCGGACGCCCGGCAGCTCGCGGACATCGCGGTGCAGGCCGCCGCGACCGCGTCCCGCTTCGGGGTCGAGCCGCGGATCGCGATGCTGTCGTACTCGACGGGGACCTCCGGCTCCGGCGCCGACGTCGACAAGGTGCGCGAGGCGACGAAGCTGGTGCGCGCGGCGCGGCCCGAGCTGAAGATCGAGGGGCCGATCCAGTACGACGCCGCCGTGGAGCCCAGCGTCGCCGCGACGAAGCTGCCGGAGTCGGAGGTGGCGGGACGCGCGACGGTGCTGATCTTCCCGGACCTGAACACCGGCAACAACACGTACAAGGCCGTGCAGCGTTCGGCGGGCGCGGTGGCGGTGGGCCCGGTGATGCAGGGGCTGCGCAAGCCGGTGAACGACCTGTCCCGCGGCGCTCTCGTCCAGGACATTGTGAACACGGTGGCCATCACGGCCGTCCAGGCGCAGGGCGACGACGCGTGAGCGCGCGCCCGCGCCGTTCCCGCACCTCGCCCCCTCTCCGAAAGGCATCCCGCCCGTGACCTCGCAGGCCACCCGAGTCCTCGTGCTCAACTCCGGCTCCTCGTCGGTGAAGTACCAGCTGCTGGACATGCGTGACGGCACCCGTCTCGCCGTCGGTCTCGTCGAGCGCATCGGCGAGAGGGCGTCGCGGCTGGTGCACACCCCGTCGGGCGGGGGCGCGGAGAAGCGCGAGCGTACGGAGCGGATCGCCGACCACGAGCAGGCGCTGAAGGCCGTCGCCGGTGAGCTGGCCCGGGACGGCATCGGTCTCGACTCCCCCGAGCTGGCCGCGATCGGTCACCGGGTGGTGCACGGCGGGCCGGAGTTCAGCGCCCCGACACTGATCGACGACGCCGTACTCGCGGAGATCGAGCGGCTGGTGCCGCTGGCCCCGCTGCACAACCCGGCGAACATCACCGGCATCAGGACGGCCCGGGCGCTGCGTCCCGATCTGCCGCAGGTCGCGGTCTTCGACACCGCGTTCCACTCGACGATGCCGGAGGACGCGGCGCGGTACGCGATCGACACCGGGACGGCCGACGCGCACCGGATCCGGCGCTACGGCTTCCACGGCACGTCGCACGCGTACGTCTCCCGCCGGGCGGCGGAGCTGCTGGGCCGCCCGCCGGAGGAGCTGAACCTGATCGTGCTGCATCTGGGCAACGGGGCGTCGGCGTCGGCCGTCGCGGGCGGGCGCTGTGTGGACACCTCCATGGGGCTGACCCCCTTGGAGGGGCTGGTGATGGGTACGCGCTCGGGAGACATCGATCCGGCGGTGGTCTTCCATCTGGAGCGGGTCGCGGGAATGGGCACCGACGAGATCGACGAACTGCTCAACAAGAAGAGCGGTCTGATGGGGCTGTGCGGCGACAACGACATGCGGGAGATCCTCCGCCGGGTCGACGGGGGTGACGCCGCGGCGACGCTCGCGTTCGGCATTTACATCCACCGGCTGAAGAAGTACATCGGCGCCTATTACGCGGTACTCGGCCGGGTGGACGCGGTCGTGTTCACCGCGGGGGTCGGTGAGAACGCGGCGCCGGTGCGGGCGGCCGCGATCGCCGGACTGGGCGGGTTGGGGCTGGTCGTGGACGCGGAGCTGAACGCCGTACGGTCCGGCGAGCCGCGCCTCGTATCGCCGGGACACGCGCGCGTCGCCGTCGCCGTGGTGCCGACGGATGAGGAAATGGAGATCGCCCGCGGGACCTTCGCATTGGTCGACGCCTGAGCGCCACCCCGCCCATTTGTACTTTCCGCCAGACGGAATATTCCGTGCCGAAACAAACCGATAGGATCCGCCTTATGCGCCGTTCCAAAATTGTCTGCACACTTGGCCCCGCCGTCGACTCGTACGAGCAGTTGAAAGCGCTCATCGAGGCCGGTATGAACGTGGCCCGACTGAATATGAGCCACGGGTCCCATCCCGAGCACGAGGAGCGGTACCACCGCGTCCGGAAGGCGGCCGAGGCCACCGGCCGGGCCGTGGGCGTGCTCGTCGACCTCCAGGGCCCGAAGATCCGTCTGGAGACCTTCGCCGAGGGCCCCGTCGAGCTGATGCGCGGTGACGAGTTCATCATCACGACCGAGGACGTCCCGGGTGACAAGGGCATCTGCGGCACCACCTACAAGGGCCTGCCGGGTGATGTCACCAAGGGCGACCAGATCCTGATCAACGACGGCAACGTCGAACTCCGCGTCACCGATGTCGAGGGCCCTCGGGTCAAGTCGCTCGTCATCGAGGGCGGGGTCATCTCCGACCACAAGGGCATCAACCTGCCGGGTACGGCGGTCAATGTCCCGGCGCTCTCCGAGAAGGACGTCGACGATCTGCGCTTCGCCCTGCGGATGGGCTGCGACATGATCGCGCTGTCCTTCGTGCGCGACGCGGACGACATCAACGACGTGCACAAGATCATGGATGAGGAGGGCCGCCGGGTCCCCGTCATCGCGAAGGTCGAGAAGCCGCAGGCCGTCGCCAACATGGAGGCTGTCGTCGCCGCGTTCGACAGCATCATGGTGGCCCGTGGCGACCTGGCGGTCGAGTACCCGCTCGAAAAGGTCCCGATGGTGCAGAAGCGCCTCATCGAGCTCTGCCGCCGCAACGCCAAGCCGGTGATCGTGGCGACCCAGATGATGGAGTCGATGATCACCAACTCCCGCCCGACGCGCGCCGAGGCGTCGGACGTGGCGAACGCGATCCTGGACGGGGCCGACGCGGTCATGCTGTCGGCGGAGTCGTCCGTCGGCGCGTATCCGATCGAGACGGTCAAGACGATGTCGAAGATCGTCGTCGCGGCCGAGACCGAGCTGCTGTCCAAGGGCCTCCAGCCGCTCGTACCGGGCAAGAAGCCCCGTACGCAGGGTGGTTCGGTGGCCCGTGCGGCCTGCGAGATCGCGGACTTCCTGGGCGGCAAGGCGCTGGTCGCCTTCACCCAGTCCGGCGACACCGCCCGCCGGCTCTCGCGCTACCGCACCATCCAGCCGATCCTCGCCTTCACCTCGGACGAGGCGACGCGCAACCAGCTCTCGCTGAGCTGGGGCGTGGAGTCCTTCGTCGTACCGCACGTGAACACCACGGACGCGATGGTCGACCTCGTGGACGCGGAGCTGCTGAAGCTCCAGCGCTACAGCGAGGCGGACACGATGATCATCACGGCCGGCTCCCCGCCCGGCGTCCCCGGCACGACGAACATGGTCCGTGTCCACCGGCTGGGAGACACCCGCGTCGTCCAGGGCTGAACACCGACCGCGGAGCGGGCCGCACAGTCAGCTGTGCGGCCCGTCATGCGTAGGGGGAGCGGCGCGCCCGGGGCCCCCGGAGATCCGCCGGACAGGCCCTAGCCGGTGATGTAGTTCCGCAGTCCGGGAACGGTGAGTGTGCCGCCGAACTGGCCCGCCTGAAGGACCTCGACCTCCGTGAAGAAGGCGAACGGGACGTTGAGCGGAGGCGGGGTGTCGGGGGTGAACTCGATCGGGATCAGGCCGAACAGATTGCCCGTCAGCATCTCTGTGTACATGGTGACCTGACCGTCGCGGATGGTCGACGTGGAGTCTTCCCTGCTCGCCACGTGCGCCGTCCGCCCCTCCGGGTAGACGACCTTCTGGTGCAGGTCCTTGATGTCCACCTCCGACGCGGTGAACTTCAGCGCCTTCTTGATCTTCCCGCTGCCCGTCTTCACCTCGACGATGCCGTGGTAGTCCAGGCCCCGCAGCGTGAGCTTGGAGCTCTCCAGTTTCCACGGGTCGTCCGGCAACAGCGGTATGCCGGGCTCCAGTTCGGCGGCGGCCAGCGCCTCCGGGTCGGCCTCCGGGCAGGGGAAGCGCGGCTTGCCGTCGGCGCCCTCGGGGATGTCGTCGTCCTTGTGGGCTTCCAGACCCTTCGCGGCGTCGTCCAACTCCTCGACCTCCGCCCCGGCCTTGTCCGCGGCGTCCCTGATGGCGTCCTCGGTCCGGTCGGCGGCGCTGTCGTCGTCGGACTTCTCCGGATCGGGCTTGTCGCTGTCGGGCTCGTCCGTCCCGGCACCGGCGTCCGGCCCGGAGTCCGCGGGTTTCTCGGGCGCCGGGTCGGCCGGCTTGTCCGTCTCCTTGTCCGGTACGCCGAGAAGGTCACCCAGCGCGTCCCCCAGACCCAGTGGGTCCAGCGGGTCCTTGGACTTGGACGCGCTCGGCTCCGGCGCGGGCTCCCTGGGCGTGGCGGGCTTGTCCGCGTCGGACGCGGGCGGCGTCTCGCCGGGCGAGGGCTCGGGACCGTCCCCGTCACCGTCACCGCCGCCGGGCGGCTTCGGCCCGTCCGTTGAATCCCCTGACGGATCCCCGGACGAATCGCCTGACGCGTCGTCCGAGGGCTTCCCGGACGGCTTCTCGGACGGAGAGGCCGACTCCTCCTGCGGCTCGTCGGAGCGCGTGACGCACGGCCCCGGTGCGAAAGGGATGTCCTTGTCGCCGTCGGCGAGCGCGAGCCGGGGCGTGAGCCCCATCCCGACGAACACCGCCGTCGGCATCGCGGCCAGTGCGAACGCCTTGCCGGCCGGGATCTGGAGCTTCGTCAGCAGCGACTTCCTGGGGGCGGCGTGGCGCGGGCCGCTTCTCTCGCGGGCCTGCCCGCCTCCGGCCGTCTCCGACCGAGTGTCCTCACCCCGCACTGTTCCTCCCGCCGTTGGCATGGGCAGTCGTGTCCGTCAGCTTCAGGCCCCCGTCATGCGGGCCGGGGAGAAAAGGGTCGTCCCCACCCCCGTCCGGGACTCCCTGATCGACGGCACCGCCGTCGGGCTTGAACGTCTGCCGCCGTACGGCCGCGTGCTTGGCCGGCCTGCCGTCGGCGGAATCGTCGGCGTGCTCCTCGTCGTCCACCGGCCGTCCCGGCGCCCACGATATGGAGAGACCTCCGCCGATGAGCGCCAGCGTCGCGCCCATCATGAATCCGCCGATGTTGGAGACGGGGATCGAGACGAGTCCCAGCAGGATCGTGGCGACGCCGGCGAAGACCCTGACGATGCTCTGGAACCACATCGTCAGACCCAGCGTGGCGAGCAGGACGCCGATGATCAGCGAGCCCGCGCCCGCCGTGGTGGCCATCGTCAGCGTGAGATGGCCCAACTTCAGTTCGGCGTAAGGGAAGTAGGCGATCGGCACTCCGCTGAGGAGTGTCAGAAGCCCCGCCCAGAAAGGCCGAGTACCCCGCCAGGCGCGGAAGCGCAGCCGCCAGTACGTGAATCGGCCGCGGGGTTCCGAAGACTCGGCGCTCATGGAAAACAGCTCCCTGGTACCGGTGTTGCTGTGAGAGTTTTGGGGAGTGGGCGGACGCGACCGCGTCAGACGGGGCGCGCCCGCCCGAGGGGCGGACTGCTCAGGACCCGGTCAGGGTCTAGTAGCACTCCTTGACGCCCTTGTGCAGCTTCAGGCTCAGACCACTGAGCTCGAAGGTGCCGGCCGTGGTCGCCCAAGCCGTCTGCCTCACATCGGTCAGCGTCGCCTCTTCCGCGCGCTGTGCGAAGCCGAACGGGTTGACCTTCTTCTCGGTCCCCGGCTGGATCCTCGTGTCGCCGGCCGCCACACCGATGTCGATGTTCTTGAACTTGGCGTCGGCGTCGAGCTGGGCGACGTCCAGATACAGGTTGGTCGCCTTGACCGGCTTCGCGGACTCCCGGCCGGCACGCAGCTCAAGGCTGACACTGCCGAAGATCGGGACGTCCGGAGTGACCACCGACTGGCACATGTTGCTGATCGTGGCCGAGCTGAAGCCGGAAACGGCCACCGGATGGGCGGTCTTGTTGCCCTTGAGATCGGTACCGTCGGCGATGCTGCCGTACTGGACGAAGTCCTGGCCCACCAACTGGTCGGCCGAGACCTTGAAACTCTGCCCCGACACACTGAACGACGCGGCGAGCGCGCCCTGTGCGAGAGCGACACCTATCGCGGCCGTCGCGGCCACGCTCGGCACCATGACGACGGCGAACCGCTTCCATCTGGTCCCGCCACGTGCTTGGGACTCCATCACTTTCCTCCTTCTCGGACGTACATCTCCGGATCGGGCCTCGGCCCGTCCTGGGATGGGAGAAGTGCTACGTCCTCGGGAAGGAGAGCGTCCGTGCGTTCACGCGGACCGGGCCGCGTCAGAATCACCGACGATCACCCCCGAGCGACAACCACTGGACCACGCCTGGCGCGTGGCCGCCGGACAGGCCCCGCCGGTCGGCGGGAACCCCCCTGTCCGTGGGTCGGCGCCACTGCTCCGCCGGCCCGCCCGGTGGGGATCCAACGTGCGGTGGCCACGGCCGGATCGCCGCGCCGGTGCGCTATTGGACCGAGCGTGGACGATCGTGGTGTATTCGCGCTCGGGACACAAGGGGGGTCGTTACTGGCTAGTAATGGGTGGCTGTCCGAGGGGCGACGGGGTGCCGTCGAGCGGGCACACAGGGTGCCTCGAACCGGCCCGACAGAACTCGCGAATACCACCAATAACCGGACAGACCAAGCGGGTTGATTTACTCGCAGTAACAGCGACCCCGCTTTGCCAAGTTTTGGCAAAGCGGGGTCATCGGTGTCGTCGGGTCGGCAAATCGTTATGCGCGGCCCCGGAAGACGGTACGGAGCCGGTACGGCGTCAGAAAAGAACCCTGGCGAGTGCCGACCGCGCCGCGGTCACCCGGGGATCGTCCGAGCCGATCACTTCGAAGAGTTCGAGCAGCCGCAGCCGCGCCATGTCCCGGTCCTCGCCCGCCGTGCGCCGCACGGCCTCGACCAACCGGCCGAAGGAGTCCTCCACATGACCGCCGACCAGGTCGAGGTCGGCGGCGGCGATCTGGGCGGTGACGTCGTCGGGCCGCTCCGCCGCGTCCTTGCGCACCTGCTGCGGGTCCAGCCCCTGGACCCGCGCGAGCAGTTCGGCCTGGGCGAGACCGAGCTTCGCCTCCGTGTTGCCGGGGTCGTCGGCGAGCACGTTGCGGTACGCCTGGGCGGCGCCGCCGAAGTCGTTGGCGTCCAGCGCGCGTACGGCGGCTTCGAGCAGCGCGTCGTACGGACCCACCTGCTCCACCGGCCCGGCCTCCTCCTCCGCCGGGCCGGCCTCGGCGTCGACGGTGAGACCGGTGAGACCGAAGCGCTGCTCGCCGACCTGGATCAGCTGGTCCAGCGTCTCGCGGATCTGGATCTCCGGGGCCGCGCCCTGGAAGAGGGGCAGCGCCTGGCCGGCCACCACGGCGAAGACCGCCGGGATGCCCTGGATCTGGAACTGCTGCATCAACATCTGGTTCGCGTCGACGTCGACCTTGGCCAGAACGAACCGGCCGTTGTACTCCCGGGCCAGCCGCTCCAGCACGGGGCTGAGCTGCTTGCACGGCTCGCACCACTCGGCCCAGAAGTCGATGACGACCGGGACCTCGGCGGAGCGCTGGAGGACGTCGCGCTCGAAGCCCGCCTCGTCGACGTCGATCACCAGACTGGAGGGGGATACGGCACCGGTGTCGCCCCGACGGGCCGCCTCGGCGCGGGCCTGCTCGGCCTTGGCCTTGGCCTCACCGGCCGCCTTCACCGCGGCGAGATCGACGACGCCGCTCATGGACATGTTCCTAGGCTGCATGAGTACATCCTCCCCTCTCCGCGCGCGCAAGTGAAAAGCAATCGGACAGTTTGTACCGCCCACACAGAACCGCGCCCGTCCCCGGCCCCCCCCGCGGGCTGCGGAGTGCGCGGACGGACACGGTGGTCAGGCCTCGGCGGGCCCCGCGCATGACCTGAACACGTACGGGGCAAGTCCCCCGTGGGGGACATGGGTTCGTACGGGGTCCCCACCCCGTACCAGTGGTCGTCGCTCAAGAACCGCCCCTGGGAAAACGGTCTTTCGCTACGGATCGTAGCGTAACCGCAAGCTCCCCCGTCCGTGTGAGATTCATCCGGTGAACTGACTCACAGCGGATTCCCTACCGACGGGTATGGTCGCGGGCATGCTGAGCCGCCGCCATGTGAACCCCACCCGCTCCGGCCGTCCCCGCAGCGCCGCGGCCGACACCGCGATCCTGCTGGCGACGCGGGCGGCGCTGGTGGAGCTGGGCTGGTCCAAGCTGTCGATGGGGGACGTCGCCGCACGCGCGGGCGTCGCCAAGACCACGCTGTACCGGCGCTGGGCGAGCAAGAACGAGCTGGTGGTCGACGCGGTCGCCGTCATCTTCGACGAGATCGAGATCCACGACCGGGGCAGCCTCACGGCCGACATCGAGGGCGTCGTGCTCCAGTTCGCCGCCCTGCTGGACCGGCCGGAGACCAAGACGGCGCTGATGGCGGTGGTCGCCGAGTCGACGCGGGACGACGCGCTGCGCGACCGGATCCGTACGGCGATCGTCGACCGGCAGAAGGGACTTGTGCTCAAGGGCCGTGAACGGGCGCAGGCGCGGGGGGAGTTGGCGTACGAGAGCGATCCCGGGACGGCGGCCCGCAACGCCGACCTGATCTTCGACGTGATCGCGGGCGCGGTGGTGCACCGGACGCTGGTGAGCGCGGAGGCGGTGGACGAGGACTGGGCGCGGGGCTTCACGATGCTGCTGGTGGGCGGGCTCGCCGCGATCCAGGGCTCATAGCCTGAGCCCCTTGACCTCAAGTGGACTTGGGATTCTAGCGTCGGGGCCGTACCGATCCCGAAGCTCCCGCACCACGGAGGACGCCGCCATGGCTGTTCAGGAGTACACCCCCGAGGAACTGGCCACCCAGCCCATCGGCTACTGGAGCGGCGCGACGATGCGCCTGGTCGTCGGCAGCATCCGTGCGGAGCTGGCCACCGAGGACCTCACCCAGCCGCACTGGTGGACGCTCAACCATGTCGCGGGCGCGCCCGGCGCCTGGGGGCCGGCCCGGCTCACCGAGCAGCTCACGCCCTTCGACGACCAGGACAGCGACTTCGACGCCGTGTACGGCGATCTGATCGCCCGCGGCTGGCTGGCCGAGGAGTCGGGCACGTTCGTCCTCACCGAGGCGGGGGAGGCCGGCCGGCTGCGTGCCAAGGAGCGGCTGACGAAGGTCAACGAGCGGGTGCACCGGGGCATCGCGCCGGAGGAGTACGCGGCGGCCCTGAACGTCCTGCGTCGGATGATCGACAACCTGGGCGGCGACAGCGGCCTGCCGCGCACGAGCGCACGCGCCGGCGGCTGACGCGTACGGCGTCCCCGAGCCGTACGGCATCCCCGGGCGCCGCGCGGCGTCAGAAGCCGGGCGGCTCCGTGTACGTGCCCCACTCGTCCCGCAGTACGCCGCAGATCTCGCCCAGCGTCGCCTCGGCGCGGACGGCCTCCAGCATCGGGCCGATCATGTTCGACCCGTCGCGCGCGGAGACCAGCATCGCGTCCAGCGCCGCCCGGACCCGGGCGTCGTCGCGGGCGGCCTTGCGGTCCGCCAGCTCCACCACCTGGTCGCGCTCGACCTCGTGGCTGACGCGCAGGATCTCCAGGTCGCCGGTGACCGAGCCGTGGTGGACGTTGACGCCGACGACCCTCTTCTCGCCCTTCTCCAGGGCGCGCTGGTACTGGAAGGCGGACTCCGCGATCTCGCCGGTGAACCAGCCGTCCTCGATGCCCCGCAGAATGCCGGACGTCATCGGGCCGATGGGGTGCCGCCCGTCGGGGTGCGCCCGCAGGCCGCGCTCCTTGATCTGCTCGAAGATCTTCTCGGCGTCGGCCTCGATGCGGTCCGTGAGCTGCTCGACGTACCAGGAACCGCCCAGCGGGTCGGCGACGTTGGCGACGCCCGTCTCCTCCATCAGCACCTGCTGGGTACGGAGGGCGATCTCGGCGGCCTGCTCGCTGGGCAGCGCCAGGGTCTCGTCCAGGGCGTTGGTGTGCAGCGAGTTGGTGCCGCCGAGGACCGCGGACAGCGCCTCGACGGCGGTCCGTACGACGTTGTTGTACGGCTGCTGCGCGGTGAGCGAGACACCCGCCGTCTGGGTGTGGAAGCGCAGCCACTGGGCCTTGTCCGTCCGCGCGCCGTACATCTCCTTCATCCAGCGCGCCCAGATCCGGCGCGCGGCGCGGAACTTGGCGATCTCCTCGAAGAAGTCGAGATGCGCGTCGAAGAAGAAGGAGAGGCCGGGGGCGAAGACGTCGACGTCCATGCCGCGCGAGAGGCCCAGCTCCACGTACCCGAAGCCGTCGGCGAGGGTGTACGCGAGCTCCTGCGCGGCCGTGGCACCGGCCTCGCGGATGTGGTAGCCGGAGACGGAGAGCGGCTTGTACGCGGGGATGGACGCCGCGCAGTGCTCCATCAGGTCGCCGATCAGCCGCAGATGGGGCTCGGGCTGGAAGAGCCACTCCTTCTGCGCGATGTACTCCTTGAAGATGTCGGTCTGGAGCGTGCCGTTCAGTACGGCGGGATCGATGCCCTGACGCTCGGCGGCGACGAGATACATGCAGAAGACCGGGACGGCGGGGCCGCTGATCGTCATGGACGTCGTGACGTCACCGAGCGGCAGGTCGCCGAAGAGGATCTCCATGTCGGCGGCGGAGTCGATCGCGACGCCGCAGTGGCCGACCTCGCCGAGGGAGCGCGGGTCGTCGGAGTCGCGGCCCATGAGGGTCGGCATGTCGAAGGCCACGGAGAGACCGCCGCCGCCGTTGGCGAGGATGGTCTTGTAGCGCTCGTTCGTCTGGCGCGCGTTGCCGAAGCCCGCGAACTGGCGGATCGTCCACGTACGGCCCCGGTAGCCGGTCGCGTGGAGGCCGCGCGTGAAGGGGTACTCACCCGGCCAGCCGATCCGCTCGAAGCCCTCGTACGTGTCACCCGGACGGGGCCCGTAGACCGGCTCGACGGGGTCACCCGAAAGCGTGCTGAAGTCCGCGTCCCGCTTGCGGGCCTTGTCGTATCGGGCCTGCCAGCGCTGGCGGCCTTCCTCGATGGCTGCGGTGTCGGCGTGCGCGTGAGGGTCCATACCTCGAATTTACTTGGACGTCCTAGTAAATGTCGAACGCACACCGCCACGAGTTTTCCTCGTGGCGGTGGAGGGGCCGGGGGTCAGGCCTCGACGGGAGCGGTCTCGTCCCGCGTGATCAGCGGCTGGACCTCTTTGGTGATCTTCGGTTCGACGAAGAACGAGGCGACCGGGATGCAGCCGGCGGCCAGCACCCACAGGAGCTTCCCGAAGGGCCACTTCGCCTTGGAGCCCAGGTCGAAGGCGAAGACGACGTAGACGATGAAGAGCACGCCGTGGATCTGGGAGATCACCATGGTGTCGCCGGTGTCGAAGCCGTATTTCATGACGATGGCGACGGTGAAGACCAGCAGCCAGACGGCGGTGATGTACGCCATGACCCGGTAGCGGGTCAGGATGCTCTGTTTCATGCCCATGAGCGTAACGACCCGAAAAATCCCCTCGGACATCGGGGCCCGGGGGCGGGGCGGGGGCGGACGGCTCTCAGCTGTCGTCGAAGTCCTGGGCGGAGACGCGCAGCGGGCGCAGCATCGCGAAGATCTCGGCGCACTCCTCCGCGTCGTACGCCCCGAGGCCGAACTCCATCGCCATCAGATCGCGGGTCGCGGCCTCGACGACCTCACGGCCCTTGTCAGTGATGGAGGCGAGGGTGCCGCGGCCGTCGTTGGGGTTGGGGCGCTTGTCGACGAGGCCGGACCTGACCAGACGGTCGATCGTGTTCGTGACGGAGGTCGGGTGGACCATCAGCCTCTCGCCGATCTTGGACATGGTCAGCTCACCGGCCTTGGAGAAGGTGAGCAGCACGAGCGCCTCGTACCGGGCGAAGGTCAGCCCGTACGGCTTGACCACCGCGTCGACCTCGGCGAGCAGGATCTGATGGGCCCGCATGATCGAGGTGATCGCGCCCATCGACGGCACTGGCCCCCAGCGCTGCTGCCAGAGCTCGTCGGCTCGGGCGATGGGATCGAAGGCGAGGCTGAGCGGCTTGGACACGCGGACGACCTTACCCAGTGGTCATAAGGCGGTCTGCCCCTACTCCCGGATTGTCCGGGAGTAGGGGCGGCGGGCCTCGCGTACGAGCGCGCCGGCGGTGTCGTACCACCACAGAGTGTGACCGTTATGTAACGATTGCCCGGTCCTGTGCCGCTTCGGTCGTTCAAGGGGGCTGGATGTCCAGCCGCACCACGCGCCTCGTCTCCGTCGCCACCGCCGCCCTCGCCGTTTTCGCCCTCGCCGGCTGTTCCTCCGGCTCCGACGCCCCCGCGCCGGACAGGACCGGGGCCGCGGCGGTGCGGGGCGAGGCGGCCCCGACCGCCGGTTCCCCCTTCTGGGTCGACCCGCGGAGCGACGCCGCGCGCCAGGTCGAGCAGTGGCAGGCGCAGGGCCGTACCGAGGACGCCAAGGCCCTCAGGCGGATCTCCGAACGCCCCGTGGCCGACTGGCCCGCGGGTGACGACCCCGCGCCCGAGATCCGGAAGGCCGTGAAGGGCGCCGCGGGAAAGCGCACGGTGGTCCTCGTCGCGTACAACATCCCGCACCGCGACTGCGGCCTGTACTCCGCCGGGGGCGCCCGCGACGGCCGGGCCTACCTCGACTGGATCGACTCCTTCGCCGGCGCCATCGGCGACGCGCGCGCCCTGGTGATCCTGGAGCCGGACGCCGTCTCCCACCTGGTGGACGGCTGCACCCCGGCCGAGCACCACGGGGAGCGCAACCAGCTGCTCTCGGGGGCGATCGACCGGCTGAAGCGGCAACCGGCCACCAAGGTCTATCTGGACGCGGGCAACCCGGCCTGGATCAAGGAGCCGTCGAAGATCGCCGAGCCGCTGCGCACGGCCGGAATCACCAGGGCGGACGGTTTCTCGCTCAACGTCTCCAACTTCCAGACGGACGAGGCGGTCAAAGCCTTCGGCACCAAGCTCTCCGGACTCCTCGACGGCGCGCACTTCACCATTGACACGAGCCGCAACGGGGCCGGCCCCCTCACGGGTGAGCGGGACGCCGCCGACGAGGCCTGGTGCAATCCACCGGGCAGATCGCTCGGTACGCCCCCGACCACCGAGACCGGTGACGCCCTGGTCGACGCGTTCCTCTGGATCAAACGGCCCGGCGACTCGGACGGCCCCTGCCGGGGCGGCCCGGCGGCCGGTACATGGTGGCCGGACTACGCCCTCGGGCTCGCCCGCCGCGCGCGCGGCTGAACCGGCGCCCCGGGGCTACTCGCCCCGCACCTGGATCCACCTCGCCTCCGACGACACCCCCGCCGTGTCCGTCACGAACAGCATGTACCAGCCCGGCGGCACCAGCGTCGGGTCCGACGGCACGTCCACCGTCAGCGAGCCGCCCCGCTTGGTCATCCCGAGCTCGATCGAGCGCTGCTCCACGTCGGTGCTGTGCGTGACGGCGCTCGGCCTCATCAGCCGCGCCTTCGCGATCCGCTCCGGATGCTCCGTACGGAAGGTGGCCCGCCCGTTCTGGTCGAGTTCCGCCGGTCCCGCCGCCAGCACCGGCCGCCGCTTCGCGCGCTCGCCTTCCAAGGAGGGCGGCGTGTAGATCTCCACCCGCTGCTCGAACGTGCCGAGTTTCGTGTTGTCCGCGTCGTCGAAGAGCGGGTCGGAGCCGAAGGTCGCCACCCGCCCGTCGGGCAGCAGCAGCGCCTCGGAGTGGTAGTTGCGGCCCACCGTCGGGTCGGCCGCCCTGGTGAAGGTGTTGGTCTCCGGGTCGTAGAACTGCGCCTTGAGGATGTCGCTGGCGCCCCGCCCCCGGTAGTCGGACGAGCCGCCGCTGGTGAAGACCGTGTCGTCCGGCATGATCACGCTGCTCAGGTAGCGCGTCCCCTGCGGCAGATCCGGCCCGGCCCGGAAGGCCGGACTGTCCTCCTTCAGGTCCACGATCGCCGTACGGGACGTGGCCTTCGACGACTCGCCGACCCCGCCCCCGCCGAGGACCATCACCTTCTGGTCCTGCGCGGGCGGCAGCACCAGTGAGGCGGAGGTCTCCGTCTGGTCGAGCCGGCTGAGCCCGTCGACCTTCGTGAAGATGTTCCTCCGCAGGTCCCACAGACCGGGCTGACGGCCCGCCGTGGCGGGGCCGTACCCCGCGTTCGACCCGGAGTAGAAGATCTTGCCGCCCTTGGTGAGGAAGAGCGCGGGATACGTCGGGAAGTAGCGCGTCGGTCCCTTGGACCACTTCTTGGACTTGGGGTCGTAGATCTCGTTGTCTCCCGTCAGTACGGCGCCGACGTCGTCCAGGCCCGAGACGGCGAGCACCCGGCCGTCCTGGAGGGTGACCAGCGTCGGGTACCAGCGGGCCTCCTTCATCGGGTCCACCCGGATGTACCTCTCCGCCACCGGGTCGAACTCGTACGCCGCCTTGATGCCCTGGAAATCCTGCTTCTCGGTGGTCAGCTTCTGCGCCAGGCCGTAGAAGTTGCCCGCGTCCCTGCCCTTGAGTCCGACGATCCGGTACTGCGCGGCCTCCGTCGTCAGCGCCCGCGGCCCCTTGTCGACGGCCTCCACGAAGACCCGCGCCTCGCCCGCGGTGACCTTGGTCTTCCAGGGCAGCATCCGGCCGCCCTTGGCGTATGTGATCTTGAAGTCCCGCTTCGCCCTGGGCACCGTGACGTCGAACTTGCTCACGTACTCGACCCCCGACGGGGACCGGAAGCGGGTGCCCTTCTTGAAGGTCCGCGCCCTGTCCGGGCTCTCGTTCTTGACCCGCATCCCGCCGCCCGCCCGGTCGACCTCCCCGTCCAGGACCTCGTAGCGGGCGGTGCCGCCCGCCACCAGCAGCCGCCCGTCGGCGAGTTGGGAGTGGCCCGAGCAGAAGAAGTCCTCGGGGGTGGGGATCTTGCGGTACGAGTTGTCCGCCGGGTCCCACAAGACGGTGTCGAAGGTGCCCGCGTCGAACTTCTGCTGGCTGTTGCCGGAGCCGGCGATGAGCAGCACCTTGCCGGTGCGCAGCAGCGCGGCGTGGATGGCGTTGGTGCGGTACTCCTCGGGTACGTTGAGCACCTCCCAGGAGCCGTACCGCGCCTTGTACCCGGGCTGCGCGATCTTGTACGCGTGGTACTTGTCCTCCGCGAAGGAGATGGCCGCCGGCGCGTTGAGCGACATCAGCAGCACCACCGCCCCACCGCCGAGCAGCGTCTTCTTGAACTTGTGCGAGGGCCGGTAGGCCATGGGTCAGTTCCCTCCTGTCGTCGTGGCGAGAGCCGGCTCCGGCTGCTCCGGCCCGTCCTCGACGGCCGGCACCGGGACGCGCGCCGCGACGCGGCGAGCGCGCAGGGTGGTCCAGCCCCAGACGGCGACCGGGGCGAGCGAGACGACCAGGGCCAGTACGGCCCAGGTGCGCATGGCGGCGTGGGTGTTGCCGAAGTGGACGGACGCCGCGAGTGAGCTGGAGAGCACGGCGGCCCAGAACAGATGCAGCCGGAAGGTCATGGGCCGGTCGGCACTGGTCTCGCCGCCCTTCGGGGTGACCACGAACCGGCCCTGGGTACGCAGCACCGCCGAGCCCAGCGACTTGAGATAGATGGGCGCGCACAGCGCCGACATGGCCATTCCGGCGATCCCGCCGGAGCCGCTGGGCTCGTGCGGCGAGACGTTGTGGCGCCGGTTCCAGAGGTAGAGCCCGATCTGGCAGGCGGCCGCGTCGCTGTAGAGCATCAGCCAGAGCGAGGACGACACCTGTGTGCCGGAGGCGCCGAGCCAGAGGAACAGGACGCAGCTGAGGATGCCGAGCAGCCAGTTGACGGCGGTCATCGGGTAGTAGACGAGCATCAGCGTGTAGCTGATGAGCCGGCCGGGCGGCACCCGGAACACCGCCTTGCCGTACTGCCGGAGGATGGTCTCGTAGGTCCCCCGCGACCAGCGCAGCTGCTGGGTGAAGAAGTCGGTCCAGGAGGCGGGGCCCTCCCCGACGGCGAGGACGTCGGGCGTGTAGACGGACCGCCAGAACCGCCCGGTCTGCGGGTTCCTCCTGCGGTGCAGTTCGAAGCCGGTGGCCATGTCCTCGGTGATGGAGTCGTAGAGGCCGCCGACCTGCTTGAGCGCGGTGACCCGTACGGCGTTGTTGGTGCCGACGAACATGGGCGCGTGGTAGCGGTTGCCGGCCCGCTGGATCAGCGCGTGGAAGAGGAACTGCTGGGACTCGGCCGCCTTGGTGACGGCCGCGTCGTAGTTGCCGTAGACCTGCGGTCCGACGACGAAGGCGACGTCCGGGTCACGGAAGAAGCCCAGCATCCTCTCCAGGAAGTTGGGCAGCGGGACGTGGTCGGTGTCGACGGAGGCGAAGAAGTCGTAGTCGTCGCCGTACATCGCGAGCCAGGCGTTGTAGTTGCCGTGTTTGGTGCGGGCCTTGTGGACGCCTTCCTTCCTGTTCCACTCCGGTACGCCGAGGCGGCTGAAGTGACAGACCCCCAGCTCCCGGCAGAGCAGCCGGGCGGACGGATCGTCGCCCTCGTCGAGGAGCCAGACGTCGAGGGGGCCGCGGTGGCGCAGCCGTACGGCTCCTTCGAGGGTGGCCCGCAGCATGGAGAGCGGTTCCTTGCCGGGGACGTACGTGGTGACGAAGGCGACGCGGGTGCCCACCTCGGGGACGACGGGGACGGGGTCCCTGGCGACGAGCGTCGCGTGTGCGATGGAGGCGACGTTGACCAGCATGAAGAGGGCGATGAGCCCGATCGACACGAGCATCACGGTGTCGAAGGCGACGAGCCAGCGGGCGGCGCCCTCGCGTTCGGTCCAGTGGGTGGGCCAGACGAGATAGACCAGCAGCACTCCGGAGAGGAGGGGGGCCATGACCATCAGCAGGACGGCGCGCACGCGGTGGGGCTCCCGCGCGAGAAGACTCCGGTACTCCACCTGGTACGCGGCCGTCCGGTCCGGCTCCGTCAGCGGGCCGGCGAGACAGCTGTAGGTGTCGTAGTCGTAGCCCTCCGGCCGCACGGTGCCTCCAGTCAACTCCAGCGCGTGAGCGAGGTCGATATCCTCAGAAAAGTGGATATACCTCGGCGTGTCGACTGGGGTCGTCCGTGCGAGTGGCGGTAGGGGGAGCCGAAGCGGCATTGGAGATCACGGATCTGACGACGGATCCGGCGGCCGGGGGCGTGCCCCTGACCGCCGGATCCGGTGGTGCTTGACCCGATGGGGTGACGTGAGGTGAGAAGCGCGGCCGGCGGGCGCCGTCAGCCGGCGAGGTGCCGCTCCAGGGACTCGACCTTCGAGTTGAGGGCGTCGGTGACCCCGGGCCGTACGTCGGCCTTCAGGACGAGGGACACACGCGGGGCCCGCGCCTCGACGGCGGCGACCGCCCGCTTGACCACGTCCATCACCTCGTCCCACTCGCCCTCGACGGAGGTGAACATGGCGTCGGTGTGGTTCGGCAGTCCGGACTCGCGTACGACGCGGACGGCGTCCGCGACGTACTCGGCGACATCCTCGCCCACACCGAGCGGCGTGATGGAAAAGGCGGCGATCATGCGCTGACCGTACCCTCGCGGCGGGCGCGGGAGGCGATGACCTCGTCCTCGGCCTCACGCTTGAGCTTGCGCTCCGCGAAGAAGCCGCCGGTCGGCAGGACCGACAGGACGAAGTAGAGGGCGGCGGTCCCGAGCGGCCAGCGGACGCGCTTCCAGGCGTCCAGCCAGAAGATCACGTAGAGGACGAAGAGCAGTCCGTGGATCAGGCCCATCGGGAAGACGGCGTCGAAGTCCGTCGTGCGCTTGAGCACGGAGCAGACGAGCAGCAGCAGGAAGGACACGGCCTCCGGCGCCGATACCAGGCGGAGACGGTGGAGGGATGAGGCGGTCTTGATGTCCACGGGGCAGGCACCTTTGTCGTCGGGGGGCGGCGCGGTCGTCGCCGGGTGATCACCGTGATCGCCGCGCGCGGGATCACCGCGGGTCGCCCGCGCGCGTGATCATCTTGTGAACGCGCGCACAAGCGACGTCCCATTGTGACACCGGGCTTTGCCCGCTTTTTATCCGGGCCCGGATACCGTCGACCCGTGGCTCAGTTCCGACTCCAAGGCAGCAAGGTGCTCGCCGTCGACATGGCAGGCGACTCCGTGCGGGCGAAGAACGGCTCGATGGTCGCCTACGACGGCCGGATGGCGTTCAAGAAGTTGTCCGGTGGCGGTGAGGGCATACGGGGCATGGTGACCCGGCGCCTCACCGGCGAACAGATGGTCATGATGGAGGTGAAGGGCGAGGGCACCTGCTTCTTCGCGGACCGCGCGAGCGAGATCAGTCTCGTCTCGCTGCACGGCGACAAGCTGTACGTGGAGGCGAGCAACCTCCTGTGCACGGACGGCGGACTGCGCACCGGCACCAGCTTCACGGGCCTGCGCGGCGGCGCGAGCGGCAACGGTCTCTTCACGACGACCGTCGAGGGCACGGGCATGGCGGCGATCATGTCGGACGGCGCGGCCGTGGTGCTGCGCGTGACACCCCAGTACCCGCTCTCGGTCGACCCGGGCGCTTACGTGGCGCACCAGGGCAACCTCCAGCAGAATCTCCAGTCCGGTGTGAACTTCCGGACCATCATGGGCGAGGGCGGCGGCGAGGCCTTCCAGATGCGCTTCGAGGGCGACGGCCTCGTCTACGTACAGCCGAGCGAGCGCAACACCGTCGGGGGCGATGTCTGATGCCGTTCCGGGAGATCAACTCGAAGATGGTCGAGGCGACGGTGGCGCCCGGCCAGAAGATGTTCAGCCAGCGGGGCGCGATGCTCGCCTACCGGGGCGATGTCACCTTCACGCCCAACATGGCGGGCGGCCAGGGCGGTCTGATGTCGATGATCGGCCGGCGCGTGGCGGGCGAGGCCACCCCGCTGATGACGGTCGAAGGCAGCGGCACGGTGATGTTCGGCCACGGCGGCCATCACATCCAGGTGATCGGACTGACCGGCGACACCCTGTACGTGGAGGCCGACCGGCTGCTCGCCTTCGACGGGACGCTGGAGCAGGGCACGATGTTCATGGGCTCGCAGGGAGGCGTCATGGGCATGGTGCGCGGCCAGGTGACGGGCCAGGGCCTGTTCACCACGACACTCAAGGGCCATGGCTCGGTCGCCGTGATGGCGCACGGCGGGATCATCGAGCTCCCGATCGGCCAGGGCCGTACGGTCCATGTCGACCCGCAGGCCTACGTCGCCCACCACGGCGACGTCCGCAACAAACTCTCGACCGCCGTCGGCTGGCGCGACATGGTGGGCCGGGGCTCGGGCGAGGCCTTCCAGCTGGAGCTGAGCGGCAACGGTGCGGTGTACGTCCAGGCGTCGGAGGAGAAGCTGTGAGTACGGTCGTGATCCATGACCCGACGACGCTGCCGAGCGACGACAACGTCAACCCGTACACCTTCTGTGTGGAACTCAAAGGGAGCCAGTGGTTCCTCCAGAAGGGCAAGATGATCGCCTACTACGGGCGGATCGACTTCAACGGGATCGGGCACGGCCGGCTCGACCGGCTGGTGCGCAGCAGCTTCCACTCGCCGCTGCACGCGAGCGACTGGGTGGTGGCGGAGGGCAGCGGCAAGATGCTGCTGGCCGACCGGGCCTTCGACGTCAACTCCTTCGACCTGGAGAACGGCAATCTGACCGTGCGGTCCGGGAATCTCCTGGCGTACGAGCCGTCGCTGGCGCTCAAGCAGTCGATCGTGCCGGGCTTCCTGACCCTCATCGGTACGGGGAAGTTCGTGGCCGCCTCGAACGGTCCGGTGGTCTTCATGGAGCCGCCGATCCGGGTGGATCCACAGGCACTGGTGGGCTGGGCCGACTGCCCCTCGCCGTGCCACCACTACGACCACGCCTATATGACCGGGGTGATGGGCGGACTGCGCGCGATGAGCGGGCTCGGCGGGTCGTCGGGCGAGGAGCACCAGTTCGAGTTCGTCGGGGCGGGTACGGTGCTCCTCCAGTCGAGCGAAGCCCTGATGGCCGAGACGGCGCGCGGTGTGGTGCCGAACGAGCCGGGGGTACCGGGCGGCGGCGGTGGACAGCCCGCCGGACAGCCCGGGGGCGTACCGCGCATGCCGGGACAGCTGGGCGACCTCCAGCGACGCTTCGGGCTGTGAGCGGTAGTCTGCGGAGTGTGACCTCGAACGTGTGCGCCTTTCCTGTGCCCGGGGTCACAGTCGTCGACTTCGTCCAATTTTCAACATCTTAGGTAGAATTCATATATGGAGACCGAGACGGCCACCCGCTGGCTGAGTGACGCGGAGCAGTGCACCTGGCGCACCCATCTGGATGTCAGCAGACTGCTGATGCACCAGCTGGAGAAGGACCTCCAACCATTCGGACTGACGAACAACGACTACGAGATCCTGGTCAACCTCTCCGAGGCCGAGGACAGGCGGCTGCGGATGAGCGACCTCGCCGCCGCCACCCTCCAGTCCAAGAGCCGTCTCTCGCACCAGATCACCCGGCTGGAGACCGCGGGCCTGGTGCGCCGTGAGAACTGCGAGTCCGACCGCCGCGGCCTCTTCGCCGTGCTCACCGACAAGGGCATGGAGACGATGCAGGAGGTCGCCCCGCACCATGTCGCCTCCGTACGGGCGCACTTCATCGACCTGCTGCCGCCCGAGGCGCTCGAAGCGCTGAGCACGTCACTCGCGCCGGTCGCCGAGCATCTGCGCGGGCGGCGCGGCAAGAGCTGACGCGGGGGCGGGCACCGGCCGGGCCGGTTCCCGCCCCGCGGCGGGCAGGCGCAGCTCGAACCGGGCGCCGCCGGCCTCGGCGCGTCCGACGTCCAGCGTGCCGCCGTGCCGGTGCGCCACGTCGCGGGCGATCGCGAGGCCGAGCCCCGCGCCGCCGTCGTCCCTGCTGCGGGCGTCGTCGAGCCGTACGAACCGCTCGAAGATCCGCTCCCGCTCCGCCTCCGGCACCCCGGACCCGTCGTCGGAGACCGCGAGCACCACCTGGCCGCCGTCCCGGCGCACCGCCGCCGACACCTCACCCACCGCGTGGCGCTGCGCGTTGTCCAGCAGATTGCCCAGCACTCGCGCCAACTGCCCGCGCGAGCCCGCCACTTCGGCGCTGCCCCGGACGTCCGGCGTCACCGGGATCCGGTCGGTCGAGCGCTGCGAGACCTCCTCACGCACCAGCGCGGCCAGATCCAGCCGCGTACTCCCGGCGTGCTCCCCCGCGTCCAGACGGGCGAGCAGCAGCAGGTCGGCGGCGAGTTGCTGGAGCCGTACGGTGTCGGCCACCGCGCCCGGCACATCCAGCAACTCCGGGTGCGCCTGACCCACTTCGAGCTGGGTACGGAGCGAGGCGATCGGGCTGCGCAACTCGTGCGAGGCGTCCGCGACGAAGCGCCGCTGACGGTCGACGGAGGCTTCGAGCGCGGTGAGCGTCTCGTTGGTCGTACGGGCCAGCTTGGCGACCTCGTCGTGGGTCCCCGGCTCCGGCACCCGCCTCGTCAGGTCCTCGGAGGCGGTGATCGCGGCCATCTCGCGCCGGATGCCCTCCACGGGCCTCAGCGCGCGCCGTGTGACCAGCCAGGTCACTCCGCCGACGACGACCAGCAGGGCGGGCACGCCGACGGTCATCGCGATCGTGACCGCGCGGACGGCGCTCTGCTGCGGGCCGAGCGAGGCGCCCGAGAGGACGGTGTAGGGGCCGCCCGCGAGGTCGGTGACCCGGCGCTCGGAGAACAGGTAGTCCACGGACTCGCCGTCGACGGTCACGGTCCCGGTGCGGGGCTCCAGAGGCAGGGAGACCGTTCCGTCGGCCGGGGTCTCGGGGACCGCGTTGTCGTCGTCGTGGTCGTCCCCGCTGTCGTCGTCACCGCCGCTGTCGTCGTCATCGTCGTCGTCGCCGGTCGGCGTCGGCGCGGGACTGGACGCGGGGGCGGGATCCGTCGTGGGCGGGGCCGACGCGGGGCTCACGGCGGACACCCCCGTACCGGTGATCTTCTCCATGTCCTCGCTCGCGACGACCAGCCGGCCCTTCGCGTCGAGCACCTGGGTCGGGTGGTCCTTGCTCTCGGGTATGTCCAGGGCGCCGAGGGGCTCCCGGTTCGCGATCTGCTGGGCGACCTCGTTCGAGGACTGGTCGGCCTCCCCCGCCGCCTGGCCGGTCAGGTTGGAGCGCAGCGCGAACAGCAGGGCGAACGCGGCGGCCACCAGCGCCACCGCCACCACGGCGGTCGCGGCGAGCGCGGCCCGGGACCGTACGGAGGAGAACGGGCGCCTCATACGGCCACCAGCCGGTAGCCGGCGCCGCGCACCGTCTGGATCGTCGTGGCGCCCAGCTTGCGGCGCAGCGCGCTGATGTAGACCTCGATGATGTTGGGATCGCCGTCGTACGCGAAGTCCCAGACGTGCTCCAGGATCTCGGGCTTGCCCACGATCTGCCCCGCCCGCACCGCGAGCTGTTCGAGGACCGCGAACTCCTTTGCGGTCAGGGCGACTTCGGTGTCCGCCCGGTGGACGCGGCGGGTCGCGGTGTCCACGGTGAGGGTGCCGATACGCAGCACCGGCGAGGCACCGGCCGAACCCCTGCGGCGCAGCAGGGCCTTGACCCGGGCGACGAGCACGACGTACGAGAACGGCTTCGTCAGATAGTCGTCGGCTCCGGTGTCCAGGCCCTCGGCCTCGTCGTACTCGCCGTCCTTGGCCGTCAGCATCAGGATCGGTACGTCGTTGCCGGCGGCGCGCAGGCCCGCGCAGACGCGGTAGCCGTTCATACCGGGCAGCATGATGTCGAGCACTATCAGGTCGTACGTGCCCTCACCGGCCAGATGCAGCCCTTCCAAACCGTCGTGCACGACGTCCACGGCGAAGCCCTCGGCCCGCAGGCCCTTGGCCAGCGACACCGCGAGCCGCTTCTCGTCCTCGACAATCAACAGGCGCATGCGCACAGCCTCCCAAACCGAACCTGAAGAAGCCTTCAGGTGGCTTCAGGCTGCCTTCAGCTTCCCTCAGCCAGATTGAGGTCAAGCGAAACAGCCCGACGGGGAGGAACCCTCATGAAGCGCAATCTTGTCATCGCCGGCATCGCCGGCGCGGCCCTGATCGGCGGCGGTACGTACACCGCGGTCGCCGGGGGCGTCACCGGCTCCGGCGGCGGCCCCGTGCCGGAGTCGGTCTCCTCGGCGTCACTGGTGAACGGCGCGGGCAGCGGTGACGACAACCGGGACGACGGCGGGAACGACGTCCGCGGGAACGACGACCGCGGGAACGACGGCGGCAGCGGCAAGGACGACACCTCGGCCACGAAGTCGAGGCTCACCGCGCAGCAGGCCGCCGCGGCGGCGCTGAAGCAGCACCCGGGCAAGGTGGAGTCCGTCGACCTGGACGACGACGATGACGACGACGGCTCGTCCCGTGGCCGGCACTGGGAGGTCGACATCATCGGCCAGGACGGCAAGTGGTACGACCTGCGGGTCGACGCCGCGACCGGCTCGGTCCGCGCGGACAACGACGACGATGACGACAGCGACGACGACCGCCACGAGCGCGCCGCGGTGAACGGCGCGAAGGTGGACGCCTCGGGAGCGGCTGCGGCCGCCCTCAACAAGCACCCCGGCGCCGTCACAGCGGTCGACGCGGACGACGACGACCGCGGGGCCGGCCACTGGGAGGTGACGGTGCGCGGTGACGACGGCCGTACGCACGCGGTGACGGTCGACATGTCCTCAGGCGCCGTGGCGGCTGGCCGGGGCGACGACCGGGACGACAGGGACGACGACCGCCGGGACGACCGCGCGGACGACAAGGACGACGACCGGGGTGACGACGACGGCCGGGACGACGACGGCCACGACGACGACCGCGGTGGTGACGACGACGGCGATGACGGCGACGACGACTGACGTCTCACGCGGCGCACCTGACGTCTCGCACGTCTGACGCCTTCGCACGGCGGGGCGGCCGAAGCAGGCCGGTGGCAGAGGACAACCCCCTCCTCCGTCACCGGCCCTTCCGCGTTCGGCGCGCGGTTCGCTGGGGGCTGTCCCGTCAGCCGCCCGTCAGCCCCGCCACCAGTTCGTCCGCCGCCGCGTACGGGTCCACTTCGCCCGCGACGATCCGCCGTGCCAGCGCCCCCAGGCGCCGGTCGCCGCGCAGGTCGCCGATGCGTTCGCGGAGCGCCGTGACGGCGATGGTCTCCACCTCGCGGGCCGCGCGCCGCGCCCGCCGTTCGGTCAGGACGTCGTTCTTCTCCAGCCAGGTGCGGTGCTTGTCCAGCGCCTCGACGACCTCGTCGATGCCCTCGCCCCGCGCGGCGACGGTCTTCACGATGGGCGGACGCCAGTCGCCCGGCGCGCGGGCCTCACCGAGGCCGAGCATGTGGTTCAGCTCGCGGACAGTCGCGTCGGCGCCGTCCCGGTCCGCCTTGTTGACGACGTAGATGTCACCGATCTCCAGGATTCCGGCCTTGGCCGCCTGGATGCCGTCGCCCATACCGGGCGCGAGCAGCACCACCGAGGTGTCGGCCTGCGAGGCGATCTCCACCTCGGACTGCCCGACCCCCACGGTCTCCACCAGGATCACGTCGCAGCCGGCCGCGTCGAGCACCCGGATCGCCTGCGGCGCCGACCAGGCGAGCCCGCCGAGATGGCCGCGGGTCGCCATCGAGCGGATGTAGACGCCGGGGTCCGACGCGTGGTCGGACATCCGGACCCGGTCCCCCAGCAGCGCTCCCCCGGAGAAGGGGGACGACGGGTCGACGGCCAGGACGGCGACGCGCTTGCCCGCCTTCCGGTACGCGGCCACCAGCGCGGAGGTCGATGTCGACTTGCCGACACCGGGCGACCCGGTGAGGCCCACGACGTAGGCACCCCCGGCGAGCGGGGCCAGCGCCGCCATCACCTCGCGCAGTTGCGGCGACGCCCCTTCGACCAGTGAGATCAGCCGGGCCACCGCCCTGGGCCGGCCCTCCCGCGCCTGGGCCACCAGCTGGGGGACGTCCACCGTCATCCGTACCGCGCTCCGTTCCTGCTCGCTGAGGGGTTCCGTGCCTGCCGGCGCCGGAGCGCCCGCGCGTACGCCCGCGCCTACGCCTACGCCTTCGGCACGCGCACGATCAGCGCGTCACCCTGGCCTCCGCCGCCGCACAGCGCCGCCGCGCCCACGCCGCCGCCGCGCCGCTTCAGTTCGAGCGCCAGGTGCAGCACCAGCCGGGCGCCGGACATACCGATCGGGTGGCCGAGCGCGATGGCTCCGCCGTTCACGTTCACCCTTTCGGGGGACACACCCAGCTCCTTGGTCGACTGGACGGCGACCGCGGCGAAGGCCTCGTTCATCTCGATGAGGTCCAGGTCCTCGACGGCGATGCCCTCCTTCTTCAGGGCGTGCCTGATCGCGTTCGCGGGCTGCGACTGGAGCGAGTTGTCCGGTCCCGCCACGTTCCCGTGCGCGCCGATCTCCGCGATCCACTCCAGGCCCAGCTCGACCGCCTTGGCCTTGCTCATGACCACGACGGCGGCCGCGCCGTCGGAGATCTGCGAGGAGGAACCGGCCGTGATCGTGCCGTCCTTGGAGAACGCGGGCCGCAGCTTGGCCAGGGACTCGGCGGTCGTGTCCGGGCGGATGCCCTCGTCCCGGTCGAAGACGACCGGGTCGCCCTTGCGCTGCGGGATCTCGACGGGGGTGATCTCGGCCTCGAAGACACCGTTCTTCTGCGCGGCGGCGGCCCGCTGGTGGGAGGCCGCGGCGACCTCGTCCTGCTCGGCCCTGGCGATGGCGAGCCGGGTGTTGTGCTTCTCCGTGGAGGCGCCCATCGCGATGGACTCGAACGGGTCGGTCAGCCCGTCGTGGGCCATCGCGTCCAGCATCTCGATCGCGCCGTACTTGTAGCCCTCGCGGGACTTCGGCAGCAGATGCGGGGCGTTGGTCATGGACTCCTGCCCGCCCGCGACCACGATGTCGAACTCGCCCGCGCGGATCAACTGGTCCGCCAGGGCGATCGCGTCGAGGCCGGAGAGGCAGACCTTGTTGATCGTGAGCGCGGGGACGCTCATGGGGATGCCCGCCTTGACCGCCGCCTGCCGCGCCGGGATCTGCCCCGCCCCGGCCTGGAGCACCTGTCCCATGATCACGTACTGCACCTGCTCGCCGGTGACGCCGGCCCGCTCCAGCGCGGCCTTGATGGCGAAGGCGCCGAGATCGGCGCCGGAGAAGGACTTCAGCGACCCCAGCAGCCTGCCCATGGGCGTACGCGCGCCGGCGACGACGACGGAAGTGGTGGTGTTCGGATCCGGCATGAGATGCGACCCCTTTGCCTGACGATTGAGGGTTAACGAGGGTTCACCAAATGTACTGAGCGCACAGGTCCCGGGTCACCCGGCCGAGAGTGTGACAGCGCGCACGTTGCGTAACCGCTCGGTTGGCGCTGCACTGTGCGCATGCTGACGCGTATCGACCACATCGGAATCGCCTGCCACGACCTCGACGCGACCGTCGAGTTCTACCGGGCCACCTACGGCTTCGAGGTGTTCCACACCGAGATCAACGAGGAGCAGGGCGTACGGGAGGCCATGCTCAAGATCAACGAGACGTCCGACGGCGGCGCCTCGTACCTCCAGCTGCTCGAACCGGTCCGCGAGGACTCGGCCGTGGGCAAATGGCTGGCCAAGAACGGCGAGGGCGTCCACCACATCGCCTTCGGCACCGCGGATGTCGACGGTGACTCGGAAGCCATCCGGGAGAAGGGTGTGCGGGTTCTGTACGAGGAGCCGCGCAACGGATCGATGGGCTCCCGCATCACGTTTCTGCACCCCAAGGACTGTCACGGCGTCCTGACCGAACTGGTCACCTCGGCCGCGAAGCCCCAAGAGCACTGACCCGAACGATTCCCGGCCCGGTAGAGTGGGCCGCTCCGGGCCGGGGCCGGGTCGGGGCGGCGCCTCGGCCGATGATCTGTCACCATTCCCCGGGGGGCCGTTCGCCCGTCGGGCGGTACCGATTGCAGAGTTGCGACCAGGGGACGGATGGGACCGCGCAGTGCGGGGCTACGAACGCCAGGAGAGCCACCGAGCTGACGACGACCACCTTTCGCGGTTCGAAGCCGAGATGGATCGGCTGAAGACCGCGCGGGAGAAGGCCGTCCAGCACGCCGAGGACCTCGGTTACCAGGTCGAAGTACTGCGCGCGAAACTGCACGAGGCGCGCCGCAACCTGGCGTCCCGGCCCTCCTACGACAACGCCGACATCGGCTATCAGGCCGAGCAGATGCTCCGCAACGCGCAGATCCAGGCCGACCAGCTGCGCACCGACGCCGAACGCGAACTGCGCGACGCCCGCGCCCAGACGCAGCGCATCCTCCAGGAGCACGCCGAGCACCAGGCCAGGCTCCAGGCCGAACTGCACGCCGAGGCCGTGCAGCGCCGCCAGCGGCTCGACCAGGAGCTGGCCGAACGCCGCCAGACCGTCGAGTCGCACGTCAACGAGAACGTCGCCTGGGCCGAGCAGTTGCGCGCCCGTACGGAGACACAGGCCCGCAGGCTGCTGGACGAGTCACGCGCCGAGGCAGAGAAGTCCCTGGCCGCCGCCCGCGCCGAGGCCACCCGGGTCACCGAGGAGGCCCGCCGCAGGCTCGGCTCCGAGGCCGAGACCGCCCGTGCCGAGGCGGAAGCGATTCTGCAGCGGGCCCGCAAGGACGCCGAGCGGCTGCTCAACGCCGCGTCCACGCAGGCGCAGGAGGCCACCAGCCACGCGGAGCAGCTCCGTTCGGCGACGACGGCCGAGTCCGACCAGGCGCGCCAGCAGGCCGGCGAGCTGAGCCGGTCCGCCGAAGCGCGCATACAGGAGGCGGACGAGCGGCTGCGCGAGGCGCGCGCCGAGGCCGAGAAGATGGTCGCCGAGGCCAAGGAGACCGCGGTCAAGCGGCTGGCCGGCGCCGAGACCCAGTACGAGCAGCGCACCCGTACCGCCAAGTCCGAGATCGCCCGGCTCGTCGGCGAGGCGACGAAGGAGTCCGAGGCGCTGAAGGCGGAGGCCGAGCAGGCGCTCGCCGACGCCCGCGCCGAGGCCGAGAAGATGGTCGCCGAGGCCGCCGAGAAGGCCCGTACGGCGGCCTCCGAGGACTCCGCGGCCCAGCTCGCCAAGGCGGCCCGTACCGCCGAGGAGGTCCTCACCAAGGCCTCCGACGACGCCAGGGCCACCACCCGCGCGGCGAGCGAGGAGGCCGACCGGATCCGCCGCGAGGCCGAGGCCGAGGCGGACCGGCTGCGCGGCGAGGCCGCCGAGCAGGCCGACCAGCTCAAGGGCGCGGCCAAGGACGACACCAAGGAGTACCGAGCCAAGACGGTCGAGCTCCAGGAGGAGGCGCGCCGGCTGCGCGGCGAGGCCGAGACGCTGCGCTCGGAGGCCGTCGCCGAGGGCGAGCGCATCCGGAGCGAGGCGCGCCGCGAGGCCGTCCAGCAGATCGAGGAGGCGGCCAGCACCGCCGAGGAGCTGCTGACCAAGGCCCGCGCCGACGCCGACGAGATGCGCGCCACCGCGTCCACGGACAGCGAGCGGGTCCGTACGGAAGCCATCGAGCGCGCCACGACGCTGCGCAAGCAGGCCGAGGAGACCCTGGAGCGCACCCGGGCCGAGGCGGACCGGCTGCGCGCGGAGGGCGAGGAGCAGGCCGAGGCGGTCAAGACCGCCGCCGAGCGGGCCGCGGTCGAGCTGCGCGAGGAGACCGAGCGCGGTGTCGAGGCCCGCAAGTCCGAGGCCTCCGACGAGCTGACCCGGCTGCACACCGAGGCCGAACAGCGCCTGAGCGGCGCCGAGTCGGCCCTGACCGACGCCCGTGCCGAGAGCGAGCGGATCCGCCGCGAGGCCGCCGAGGAGACGGAGCGGCTGCGCGCGGAGTCCGCCGAGCGGCTGCGTACGCTCCAGGCCCAGGCCGAGAGGGAGGCCGAGCGGCTGCGGGACGAGGCCGCGGAGGACGCCGGGCGCTCCCGCGCGGAGGGCGAGTCGACCGCCGTACGGCTGCGGGACGAGGCCACCCAGGAGGCCGAGCGGATCAAGTCCGAGGCCCAGGACAGCGCGGACCGGCTGCGCGCCGAGGCCGCCGCCGCGGCCGAGCGCGTGGGCACCGAGGCGGCCGAGGCGCTCGACGCCGCCCAGGAGGAGGCGACGCGCCGCCGCCGCGAGGCCGAGGAGCTGCTGAGCGCCGCCCGTACGGAGGCGGACCAGGAGCGCGAGCGGGCCCGCGAACAGAGCGAGGAGCTGCTGGCCTCCGCCCGTAAGCGGGTCGACGAGGCACAGACCGAGGCCGCGCGGCTGGTCGAGGAGGCCGACCTCCGCGCCACCGAGATGGTGTCGGCGGCCGAACAGACCGCGCAGCAGGTCCGGGACGCGGTCTCCGGGCTGCACGACCAGGCCGAGCAGGAGATCGCCGGACTGCGTTCCGCCGCCGAACACGCCGCGGAGCGGACGAAGTCGGAGGCGCAGGAGGAGGCCGACCGGGTCCGCGCCGACGCGTACGCGGAGCGCGAGCGTGCCTCGGAGGACGCGGCACGGCTGCGTACCCGCGCCCAGGAGGAGACGAACGCCGCCCAGGTGCTCGCCGAGCGCACCGTCGGCGAGGCGGTCGCCGAGGCCGAGCGGCTGCGCGCGGAGAGCGCCGACTACGCGCAGCGGGTACGGACCGAGGCGTCGGACTCGCTGGCCGCCGCCGAGCAGGACGCGTCCCGCGCCCGCCAGGAGGCGCGCGACGACGCCAACCGCATCCGGGGCGACGCCGCGGAGCAGGCGGACCGGCTCATCGGCGAGGCGACGAGCGAGTCGGAGCTGATGCGCGCCGAGGCCGCCGAGACCGTCAACTCGGCCCAGCAGGCGGCCGAACGGCTCCGCGCGGAGGCCGCGCAGATCAGGGCGGACGCCGAGGCATCGGCCGAACGGACCGTCAGCGAGGCGATCACGGAGTCGGACCGGCTGCTCGACGACGCCCGGGCGAACGCGTCCAAGCGTCGTGCCGACGCGGCCGAGCAGGCCGACCAGCTCATCAACAAGGCCCAGGAGGAGGCGTTGCGCGCCGCCACCGAGGCCGAGGCACAGGCCGACACGATGGTGGGCGCCGCGCGCTCGGAGGCGGCACGGCTCAAGGCGGACGCGACGGTCGAGGGCAACTCCCTGGTGGAGAAGGCCCGTACGGACGCCGACGAACTGCTCGTCGGGGCCCGCCGGGACGCCACCGCCATCCGGGAGCGCACCGAGGAGTTGCGGGCGCGGGTCGAGGGCGAGATCGATCAACTCCACGAGCGGGCGCGCCGGGAGACGGCCGAGCAGATGAAGAACGCCGGCGAACGTGTCGACAAGCTGGTCAAGGCGGCCACCGAACAGCAGGAGGATGCCGAGCGGAAGGCCAAGGCCCTGGTGGCGGAGGCCGGTTCGGAGGCCAGCAAGGTCCGGATCGCGGCGGTGAAGCGGGCCGAGGCGCTGCTGAAGGAAGCGGAGCAGAAGAAGGCCGAACTGACCCGCGAGGGCGAGAAGTTCCGCGCCGACGCCGAGGCCGAGGCCGCACGGATGGTCGAGGAGGGCAGACGGGAACTCGACGTCCTCGTGCGCAGGCGCGAGGACATCCAGACCGAGATCTCGCGTGTCCAGGACGTACTGGAGGCGCTGGAGTCCTTCGAGACTCCGGGCGCGAGTGCCAAGTCGGGGTCCGGCGGCGGGTCCGGCGGGAGTAGCGTCAAGGCGGGTGCGGCAGCGGGTGTAACCCGTTCGGGTGGCAAGCCGTCGGACAGTTAGCCACCCGAAAGGCTGGACATTCTCCAGATCAAACCGGCATCCGCTCGATGACACGCCGCTTTGGCCCCTAGGATTCCCCCTATCACCTCACCGGTCTCATTCGACAGGAACCCCATGAGCGACACTTCCTCCCCATTCGGCTTCGAGCTCGTGCGGCGTGGTTACGACCGCGGTCAGGTGGATGACCGCATTACCAAACTCGTCGCCGACCGTGACAGCGCTCTCGCACGGATCACTGCACTGGAAAAGCGAATCGAGGAGCTCCACCTCGAAACGCAGAACGCTCAGGCCCAGGTCACCGACGCGGAGCCGTCGTACGCCGGCCTGGGAGCGCGCGTTGAGAAGATCCTCCGCCTCGCCGAGGAGGAGGCGAAGGACCTGCGCGAAGAGGCCCGTCGCGCGGCCGAACAGCACCGCGAGCTCGCCGAGTCGGCGGCCCAGCAGGTCAGGAACGACGCCGAGGCGTTCTCCGCCGAGCGCAAGGCGAAGGCCGAGGACGAGGGCGTCCGTATCGTCGAGAAGGCGAAGGGCGAGGCCTCGACCCTGCGCTCCGAGGCGCAGAAGGACGCGCAGCAGAAGCGCGAGGAGGCGGACGCGCTCTTCGAGGAGACCCGCGCCAAGGCCGCCCAGGCCGCTGCGGACTTCGAGACGAACCTCGCCAAGCGGCGTGAGCAGTCCGAGCGTGACCTGGCCTCGCGTCAGGCGAAGGCCGAGAAGCGTCTGGCGGAGATCGAGCACCGCGCCGAGCAGCTGCGTCTGGAGGCGGAGAAGCTCCGTACGGACGCGGAGCGCCGCGCGCGTCAGACGGTCGAGACCGCGCAGCGCCAGGCGGAGGACATCGTCGCCGACGCGAACGCCAAGGCCGACCGGATCCGCAGCGAATCGGAGCGCGAGCTGGCGGCGCTCACCAACCGCCGCGACTCGATCAACGCCCAGCTGACCAACGTCCGCGAGATGCTGGCCACGCTGACCGGTGCGGCCGTCGCCGCGGCGGGTACGCCGGCCGAGGACGAGCCGATCTCGCGCGGGGTCCCGGCGCAGCAGTCGCGCTAGGGCGTGGCGGTGACCGCCTGGGGGCGGTCGCCGAGTTCGGTCACCGGCGCGGTCCGGGTCGTCGTGGACGGCCGGTGTACGGCCGGTAGACGGCTCCGTTCCGTAAGTAACGATCGTGCAAGCCCCCCGCCAGTGGAGTGGCGGGGGGCTTTGCGCACCCATAGGTTGTCCGCATGATCGAGGTCGAGGGGCTCACGAAACGTTTCGGGAAAAAAATCGCGGTCGATCACCTCTCCTTCCAGGTCAGGCCCGGAGTGGTGACGGGATTTCTGGGACCGAACGGAGCCGGTAAGTCGACCACCATGCGGATGATGCTCGACCTGGACATTCCGACCGGCGGCTCGGTCCGGATCGACGGGAAGCACTACCGCGAGCTCGAAGAGCCCGTGAAGTACATCGGCGCTCTCCTCGACGCGAAGGCCATGCACGGCGGGCGCAGCGCGTACAACAATCTCCTCTGTCTCGCCCAGAGCAACCGCATCCCGGTGAGCCGGGTCAACGAGGTCCTCGACACCGTCGGTCTGACGGCCGTCGCCAAGCAGAAGTCGAAAGGCTTCTCCCTCGGTATGGGACAACGGCTGGGCATCGCCGCCGCGTTGCTCGGTGATCCCGAGATCCTGATGTTCGACGAGCCGGTGAATGGTCTGGACCCGGAGGGCATTCACTGGATTCGTAATCTGATGAAAACCCTCGCGGGCCAAGGCCGGACGATCTTCGTCTCCAGCCATCTCATGAGTGAAATGGCGCTCACCGCCGAGCACCTGATCGTGATCGGCCAGGGAAAGCTCCTCGCGAACACCTCCATGGCCGACTTCATCCAGCAGAACTCGCGCAGCTTCGTACGGCTCCGCTCCCCGCAGCGGGAGCAGATGCTCGACGCGCTGTCCGAGGGCGGCTTCACCGTCGTCGAGGCCGACGACGGCACGCTGGAGATCGACGGCTCCAGCTCCGAGGAGATCGGTGAGCTGGCCGCGCGCCACAACGTCGTCCTGCACGAGCTGAGCTCCCAACGCGCCTCGCTGGAGGACGCGTTCATGCAGATGACGGCCGAGTCGGTGGAGTACCACGCACATTCAGGTGGCGGCACGGCCCCGACGGGCGGCCCCGCGGCCCCGGGTCCCCAGTGGGGACAGCACGGCGACAAGGGCAAGGGAGCCTGACCCATGGCATCGGTACCAGCTGTCCTCCAGTCCGAGTGGACCAAGATCCGTACGGTCGCCTCCACGATCTGGACCCTCGCCATCGCGTTCCTCGTGACCGTGGCCATGGGCTTCGCTCTGTCCCTGCTGTTCAGCACGACCTTCGACGATCTGTCGGAGGCCGAGCGCACCACCTTCGACCCGACCTTCGTGAGCTTCTCGGGGATGATCCTCGGCCAGCTGGCGATGGTGGTCTTCGGTGTCCTGGTCGTCGGCTCGGAGTACAGCTCGGGCATGATCCGCACCTCGCTCGCCGCCGTACCGCAGCGGGGCACCTTCATCTTCAGCAAGATCTTCGTCGCCGGGATGCTGGCCCTGATCGTCGGGTTCATCACGGGCTTCGTCTCGTTCTTCCTCGGCCAGGCGGCGCTGGGCGACCACGGGACGACCATCGGTGAGCCGCACGTGCTGCGCGCGGTCATCGGCAGCGGT
The DNA here is from genome assembly GCF_014646115.1 of Streptomyces camponoticapitis. Classification (GTDB taxonomy): domain Bacteria; phylum Actinomycetota; class Actinomycetes; order Streptomycetales; family Streptomycetaceae; genus Streptomyces; species Streptomyces camponoticapitis. The sequence continues at coordinate 410,879 of NZ_BMMV01000001.1, forward strand.
CTCTACATGGGCCTGATCGCCCTCTTCTCGATGGGCGTCGCGACGATGCTGCGCAGCTCGATGCTGTCGCTCGGCATCCTGATGCCGTTCTTCTTCCTGGTCTCGCAGATCCTCGCCTCCGTACCGAAGGCGAAGGACGTCGCCCAGTACTTCCCCGACCAGGCGGGCGCCAAGATCATGCAGGTGATTCCCGACGCGCTGAACTCCGACCGGGCTCCGTACAGCCCGTGGGAAGGCATGGGGATCATGGCGCTGTGGGTCGTCGCCGCGCTGATCGGCGGCTATCTCGTGCTGAAGAAGCGCGACGCGTAGCTTTTCCGGCGACAGGCCCCGATCGCGGCGGCTTGGCCGGAACCGTCAAGGCCCGGATATCCTCCTAACTCTTACGGGGGCCTTCGGTCCGAAGCGGCCACTGCCCCGACCACCAGACAGAACTGTCGATGGGGCTGGAGAATGATCGAGGCAGTCGGCCTGACGAAGCGCTACGGCGCCAAGACGGCCGTGTACAACCTTTCCTTCCAGGTCAGGCCCGGTACCGTCACCGGGTTCCTGGGCCCCAACGGCTCCGGCAAGTCCACCACGATGCGGATGATCCTCGGCCTCGACCAGCCGACCGCCGGCCATGTGACGGTCGGCGGCCATCCCTTCCGGGAGCTTCCCAACGCGCCCCGCCAGGTCGGCGCGCTGCTGGACGCCAAGGCCGTGCACGGCGGGCGCAGCGCGCGCAACCATCTGCTCTCGCTCGCGCAGCTCTCCGGCATCCCGGCGGCCCGGGTCGACGAGGTACTGGGCGTGGTCGGCCTCCAGGAGGTGGCGCGGCGCCGCTCCAGCGGCTTCTCGCTCGGTATGGGCCAGCGCCTCGGCATCGCCGCCGCGCTGCTCGGCGACCCGCAGGTGCTGCTCTTCGACGAGCCGGTGAACGGTCTCGACCCCGAGGGCATCCTCTGGGTCCGCAATCTGATGAAGCAGCTCGCGTCCGAGGGCCGTACGGTCTTCGTCTCCTCGCACCTGATGAGCGAGATGGCCGTGACCGCCGAGCATCTGATCGTGATCGGGCGCGGGCAGCTCCTCTCCGACATGAGCGTCAGGGACTTCATCTCGCACAACTCGGCGGACTTCGCCCGGGTCCGCCCCGCGGACACCGATCCCGGGGCCCGCGAGAAGCTGGTCGCCGCGCTCGGCGAGGCGGGCGGCCAGGTGCTGTCCGAGCGGGACGGCGCGCTGCGGGTCACCGGGCTGCCGCTCCCGCGCATCAGCGATCTGGCGCACGAGTCGGACGTACGGCTGTGGGAACTCTCCCCGCACCAGGCTTCGCTGGAGGAGGCGTACATGCGGCTGACGCAGAACGCCGTGGACTACCGGTCGACGGCCGACCAGCTCGCCGGTTTCGCGCCGCCGCCGCAGCCGGGCTACGGAGGCCAGCTGTACGAGCCTCCGGTCGTGCCGGAGGTGCCGACGCAGGGCTGGTACGCCCCGCCGCCGCCCGGGGAGAACCCGTACGCGTCGGACGGGCCGCCGCCCGCGCAGGCGCCCGCGCAGGCTCCCGCCCAGGCGCCAGTGGCCCCGCCGGTGCCTCCCCTGAAGGCCGCGGCCACCGCACCGGCGCCGGTGACCGCCGGACCCGCGCCGGCGAGCGCCGCCGATCTCGTCAAGCACGTGAGCGACGAGAAGCCGGACAGGACCGCGAAACCGGACGAGTCCGACGCGAAGACCGAGACCACCGAGGACGCCCGATGACCGCCCCGTACGAACAGCAGGCCCCGATCTGGCAGGGCGGGCAGCCCCTCGGGTCGTACGTCTCGCCGATCCCGGTCCGCCGGGCCACCCTCGGTGACGCGGTGGCCTCGGAGTGGACCAAGATCCGTTCGGTCCGTTCGACCATGTGGACACTCGGCGTCATGGTCGTCCTGATGGTGGGCGTCGGCGTGCTCGTGGCCTGGGGTGTCTCCCTTTCGGAGGCCGCTCTCGGCGCGGACTCGGCGCTGCCGCTGGGCTTCTTCGGTGTGCTGCTGGGGTCGATCTGTGTGATCACCCTCGGCGTGCTGACGATCGCGTCCGAGTACGGCACGGGCATGATCCGCACCACCCTGACCGCCTGCCCCAGCCGGGGCCGGGTGCTGGCGGCGAAGTCGATCGTCTTCTTCCTGCTCGTCCTGACGATCACGACGGTGACGGCGGCCCTGGTGGGCGCCATCCAGGTGGCCATGCTCGACGGCCGCGCGGCCACCGGTCAGGAGTGGGTGCGGGCCACTCTCGGTGTGGGCCTGTTCATGGCGCTGCTGGGCCTGCTGTCGCTGGCCGTCGGCTCGCTCATCCGGCACTCCGCGGGCGCGATCACCCTCATGATCGGGGTGGTGCTGCTGCCGCTGGTGATGGCGATGTTCATGTTCTCGTCGTCACTGGTCGACGTGCAGGAGGCACTCTTCGAATACTCGATCCCCAGCCAGATCTCGGTGCTCTACGACGTCTCGATGACCGGGTCGGGTCCGAACGGCTGGGACCCGGTGTTCATCGCGGCGGCCGCCACGGCCGCGGTGATGGGCTTCGCCTTCTTCGCGCTCAACCGCCGCGACGTGTAGGGCGGTTGGCCGCGCCGTCACCGGGGCCGCCGTCGGGCCCGTACGTCAGGCCCGGCATCGGCCCGGCTCAGAACTTCGGCGCGTTGCGGGACCGCTGCACCCGCGTGGTGCGGCGGTCCTTCGCGTTCCAGCACGCCTTGTGCCAGTGCCGCCGGTCGTCCACGCCGCCGTACTCGGGCCACGCCACCACGTGCGGCACACTGGAGGGGATCTCCTGGTCGCAGCCGGGGCACCGGTACCGCTTTCCCGCGGCGCTCGCGCCGGCCACCTGCCGGACCGCCCACTCCTCGCCCTGCCAGGACTCGGTCCGCTGAAAGCCGCCGTACCGGTCCGACGCCTCACCGGCGTGGTCGGTCGGGGGCTCGCCGCCTCGGGGGCGGTTGCGGCGCGGGGACACATGACACCTCACGGGGCAGACAGCACTGTTCCCCTCCAGCGTACGGGCCGCTCCGCCGGAGCCATGGCGGCACGGCGTGAGACGGTGGCACCCGCACGGGGCAGTTAGCGGACAATCGCAACAACTTCGGTGGCGCCCGTGCCCATGGCACGTGTCAGACGTTAATGCCAGCAGGGGGGAGCCGCGTCAGCCGCAAGGAGGCAGAAGGCGATGCGAGTTGGAGCTTTTGTACTGGCCGCCCAGTTCCCGGGCCAGGGCCAGGGGGAAGCACTGCACCGGGCGGTGCGCACGGCGGAGGTCGGCGAGGAGTCCGGACTGGACTCGGTCTGGCTTGCCGAGCACCACTTCGTGCCGTACGGCACCTGCCCGTCGGCCGTGACACTGGCCGGACTGCTTCTCGGACGTACCCGGCGCATACGGGTGGGTACGGCGGTCAGTGTGTTGCCGAACACGCATCCGGTGGCCCTGGGCGAGCAGGCGGCGCTGCTGCACCTGCTCTCCGGCGGGCGGTTCTCACTCGGCGTGGGCCGGGGCGGGCCCTGGGTCGACCTGGAGGTCTTCGGATCGGGTCTCCAGGCGTACGAACGGGACTTCCCCGAGTCGCTCGATCTGCTGCTGCGGTGGCTGCGCGAGCCGCGGGTGTCGGCGGACGGCGAGCGCTTCCGGTTCCGTGAAGTCCCCGTCGTACCAAGGACGGACGAGTTGATCGGGGGCGCCGGCGGACCCGAGGTGGTCGTGGCGTGCACGTCCGCGAAGAGCGTGCGGCTGGCGGCCGAGCGCGGACTGCCGATGCTGCTGGGGATGCACTGCGGGGACGAGGAGAAGGCCGAGATGGTGGCCCTGTGGCGGACGTACGCCATCGCCGCCGGCCACACTCCCGAGGAGGCGGCCGGCGTCGGGCACGTGTCCGCGGGGGTGGCGCAGATCGCGGACAGCCCCACGGAGGCGACCGAGACGCTGGTGAAGGCCATGCCCGGCTGGCTGAGGCAGGGGCTCGACGCCCATGTGACGGTGGACGGCAGGCACAGGTCCATGCGCGATCCCGTCGGGTACACGGAACTGCTGTGCGGGCTGCATCCGGTGGGGCCTCCCCGGCTCGCCGCCGACCGCCTCGCGGCCACGGCGGAACGAACCGGAATCACACGCTTCGCACTGCTCGTCGAGGGCTCCGGGGACCTGGTGGCCACGGAGGAGAACGTCCGGAGAATAGGGGCCGAGGTGCTGCCCCGGCTCTGAGGCGGCGCGGCCGAACTCACGCCGGTCGTCCGGCGGATCCCTGTGTCGGCCCAGGAATCCGCCGCCAGACCGGAGCCGTCAGCAGTCCCGCAGCGTCGGGGACTGGTTGAGCAGCTGACCCCGGATGGAAGTGAAGCGGGCGAGCCTCTCGTCGACCGAGGAGTCGAGCGGGAACACCGCGACCCGGTGACAGTTCTGGAAGGCCAGCCGTACCCCGAAGTGGCGCTGGAGCGCACCGCGGATGGCGTCACTGGCGAGTGCGCGCAGCAGCTGACCACGTGCCTGCTCGTCCGGCGGCGGCGTCTGGTTGTCGGCGAACTCTCCGCCGTCCACCTTCAGCTGAGCCACCAAGGAGCTGATCATCTCCCACGCGAAGGGCAGGGAGGTCCGGACGCAGTCGACGAATTCGGCTTCGTCGACCTCGCCTCGCTCGGCCTGCTCCAACAGTGCCGGTGAGACGTCGAGCGACATGGGTTCTCCTCTCGCGACCCCACCAAAGCGGGGCCTTACGGGCAGGGAAGGGGGAGACGACGACGCAGCGTGCACGACCGGCGACCTCCTGCATCCACGTTATGCGTGCTGTCCGGACCGCACCAGGCGAATGGGAACACAACCGGCCACAAACGAAAGGGGCTTGGGGGGCGAATCGCGATGAACGGCGCCAGTCGAGTAGCGTTGCGGACCATGCGTCTCGTCATCGCCCGCTGCTCCGTCGACTACGCGGGCCGGCTCACCGCCCACCTGCCCATCGCTCCCCGTCTGATCCTGGTCAAAGCTGACGGGAGCGTGTCGATCCACGCGGACGACAGGGCGTACAAACCGCTCAACTGGATGTCCCCGCCGTGCACTCTCAAAGAGGGCACCGGCGACGATGTCGGAGTATGGACGGTCGTGAACAAAGCGGGCGAGAAACTGATCATCACGATGGAGGAAATCCTCCATGACTCGTCACACGAACTCGGTGTCGATCCCGGCCTGATCAAGGATGGCGTGGAAGCACACCTCCAGGAGCTTCTCGCCGACCGCATCGAGACACTCGGCGACGGCTACAGCCTGATCCGCCGCGAATACCCCACCGCCATCGGCCCGGTGGACATCCTGTGCCGCGACGCGGACGGCGCGACGGTCGCGATCGAGATCAAACGTCGCGGCGACATCGACGGCGTGGAACAACTGACGCGCTACCTCGACCTGTTGAACCGCGACCCCCATCTCTCCCCGGTGCGGGGCCTGTTCGCCGCCCAGGAGATCAAACCCCAGGCCCGTGTGCTGGCGACGGACCGGGGCATCGGATGCGTGGTGCTGGACTACGACGCGCTGCGGGGCATCGAGGACGACAAACTGCGGCTGTTCTGAGGGTGGTCGTCGGAGTCCACCGGGAACCGGACGCTTCGACGGATCAGCGCCCGGACAACCTCTGAGCCTCGACTGGTGCGGCCGACCTGGCGGCCCGCTCGACCTTCGCCCAGTGGGCGGCTCGGGCTTCCTCGCCGATCCGCGTCTCGTGTTCGGCGCGCAACCCGGTCCGGCCGTCCAGGCCCTCGCGCAGGATATCGGCGTGCCCGGTGTGCCGGACGGACTCGCCGAGGACATGGACCATGACGGCGAACAGGTTCGTGCCGGCATGAGGCTCCGGCCACCACGGCACCTGGCCGGGGGCGTCGAGGGGAAGCCCGTTGATCGTGGCGTCGGAGTGCTCCCACGTGCGCCGGTAGAACCCGACGATCTGATCGCGGGTCTCGTCCTCCGTCGCCCACAGATCGCTGCCGTCGGAGTCCTGCCAGCGGGGCAGCGGTTCCGGGGAAGGGCGGTCGAAGACCTCGCCGAAGTACCTGGCCTCGACGGTGGCCACGTGTTTGACCAGACCGAGCAGGTTGGTCCCGGTCGCTGTCAAAGGCCGGCGGGCGTCGTATTCGGACAAGCCGTCGAGTTTCCAGAGCAGCGCCTTGCGGTCGCGCCGCAGTCTCCCGTACAGGTTGTCCTTCGCGAACTCATCGATCATGCGGCTTGAGCCTGCCACGGGCCGCTCGTGGTCTCAAGATCCCATCGAGAAGGGTCCTGGTATGGGAAGCCGGACGCGCCCCGCGAGGGAGACGGACGCGGAGGCGTTGACCGAGGTCGACGTTCTCGCGCGCGGAGGGGACGAGGGGCGGCGGGCGAGTATCAGGCGGTGGTGCCGGGAAGGGGTGGCGACCGTCGCCGAGGACGCTTCCGGGCCGCTCGGCTACAGCGTCGTCGAATACACCTTCTTCGAGCAGGGCTTCGTCACCATGCTGACGGTGGCACCGGCGGCCCGTGGCAGGGGAGTTGGGCGCCGGCTGCTGGACGACGCGGCCGACTCGTGCACGGCCCCGAAGCTGTTCACCTCGACCAATGTCTCCAACCAGCCGATGCTGCGGCTGCTCCGGCGGGCCGGATGGAGCCCGGTCGGCATGCTCCACGGTCTCGACGAGGGCGACCCCGAGCTGTTCTATCTCTGCCCATGAGCCCGGGGCCGGTCCTGTCAGATCACCGACGGGGTGGTGTCCGGGGAGTCCGACGGGGACACGGATGTCGGTTCCGCCGGGATTCCCACCGTCGCCGACTCGGGGGGCTCCGGGGGCCGCGGCTCCTCCGGGGTGGATGACGGCGGGGGCGACGTCGGAGTCGACGGAGGGGGTGACGTCGGAGTCGACGGCGGAGGCGTGGTCGTCTTCGTCGGCGAGGGGCTGGTCTTCGTCGGGTCCGGGTCGGAGGGGTCCGGGTCGTCGTCCGGCTTGGACGGGCCGTCGGACGGGGTGCTGCCCGGGCCGGTGGACTGCGAACCGCCGCTCGTGCTCGGCGTCGGCGCGTCCGAACCGTTGTTGACGGGGACCCCGCCCGGTTTCGCCGGCCTCTCCGTGCTCTCGTCCGTCGGCGTCCCGCTGTCGTATCCGGCGGTGCCGTCGTCGTCGTCCGTCGAATGGTCCGTCTGGACCCGGTCCGTGGGCGAGCTGTCGTTGCCCGACGCCCCGAGTGTCACGACGGTGCCCAGTACGGCGGCGAGTACGGCCCCCGCCCCGGCCGCGACCAGGTTGCGCCGCGCGCCGCCCAGCACGGGGCGGCGTCGGCGGGCGGACGACGCTCCGGTGGGCGCCGCCGTGACCGGAGTGTCGTCGCGCCGGGTCACCAGCGTCATCCGGTCGTCCGGCGACGCCGGGTTGGCCACGGGCACGACCATCGACACGCCGCGCGGCGGCGAGACCGGCAGTTCGTCGTCGGCCCGGTGGTAGGGGACGACCGCCGTGTTCCCGTTCTCGCGGTCGCTGACCAGGGCCAGCGCCCTGCGCCCGGACACCGTGCCGCGCTTGTCCGCCACCGCCCCGCGCATGCCGATCGAGGTCTCCAGTTCGGCGCGGGCCCGGTCCAGGCTTCCGACGCAGAGCGCGAGAATCCCCAACTCGTGGTGGAAATAAGCCTCTTCGGCGACCTCTCCGGCGATCCTCGCCGCCTCCTGGCCGATCCGCAGCGCGCGCTCCCAGGCGCCCCAGTGCAGTCCCGCCATGAACGCGGGCGCCGCTCCCCTGGCCAGCAGGACGGCGGCGCTCGCGTGCCCCGCCTCGCCGCTGGACACCAGCGGTGTCATCGCCGCGAGCAGCGAGTCCGCCTCGGCCGAGGCCCGGCGCGGGGTGACCGAGGGATGGCCGGCCCACCAGGTGAAGTGCTGGACGGCGACGTGCGCGCGGGACGTGGCCTCGTCGCCGTACCCCTGCGCCTCCAGTTGGGCGAGCGCGCCGGCGGCGAGCCGGTAGCGCGTGCCGACGGGTGAGAGCAGACCGGCGACCATCAGTTCGCCGATGGCGGCGTCGGCGTGGGTGTCGCCCACCAGGGCCGGGAGATGGGCCTGGTGCGGGACCTCACCGCCGAGCGCGACGGCGAACCGCAACGTCTCACGCGCGGCCTCGGAGAGCCGGGAGGCGAGCAGCACCGCCGGCGCGGCGCCCTCGCCGAGAGTCGGCAGCGGGATGTCGTACCCGTCGGCGGTCAGCCCGTCGTCCGCGAACAGGTCGTCCCGGTCCTGCCCTTGGCCGTACGGGGGGTCGGCCAGCTCATGGACGAAGACCCCGTCCGCCTCGTACGCCTCGGAGTCGGCGCGCAGCCGGTCACGTCCGCGCAGCAGCGCGGCGGCCTGGACGAAGCGCTGCGGCAGTCCCTCGGACTCGAACCAGAGGTCCCCGGCCCAGTTCGCCTCCTCGTCGGTCAGCGGGCGCCCCGTCGCGCGCTCCAGCAGATCGAGCGAGGCGCCGCGGCCGAGCCCGCCGAGCAGGACCTCTTCGAGGCGCGAGCGCGAGATGGGGGCGTCCACGTCGGGCGTGACGGCGAGGAGGAAGGCGCATTCGGGCGCGGCCTCCAGGAGTTCGTCCAGCGGCTCGCCGCCGAATTCGAGGTCGTCGACGACGACGATCGCGCCGATACCGCGGACCAGGCCCAACAGGCCCGCGCGGTCCGGGCGGTGCAGCACGGACCGGTAGACCGCCGCGTACAGCTCGTACAGCAGCTCGGTGACGGTGCGGTGGTGGCCGGAGAGCCGTACGACGCCGTCCGGCGCGAGGTCCTCGCAGTCGGCGGCGACGGCCTCGACGAGTGCGGTACGGCCGGAGCCCGCCGACCCGGTGAGCCGTACGGAGTGCCCGCGTCCGAGCAGCGCGACGAGTTGTTCGCGCTCCCCCTGACGCTCCAGCAGCGGGAGCGGCGGGGCGCCGGGGCCGGACGGTATCGGCGGACGCCCGGCGCGGCGCTGCTCGGCGCGCTCGTCGGCGTCGAGCCTGACGGGGGCGGGCGGCTGCGACCCCGGCGGGCACGGCTCGATCTCGCTGCCGTCGACCGGGTTGACGGTGATCAGGAAGTCGCCCGAGATCAGCTCGACGGTGCGCGCGGGTGTCGGGTGCGTCAGCCACGGGCTCGGCCGGTCGGCGGCTTCGGCGGAGCCGTCCTCGGCGCGCCCGGTGCCCGCGCGACCGGTACCGGTGCCCGTGGGACCGGCCCCGTCGGGACCTGGGTCCGTCGGGTGGGTCGGGTGGGTCGGGTCGGTCGGGTTCATCGTCAAAGCCCCCCAGATCGTGGCGTGCGGTTGCTCTCCCGGCCTCGCACACCCCGTTGTCACTTCTGGTCCGGTGCCCGCCGTGTGGGTCGGCCGACGGCCGAAACCCTAAACCTCCGCACAGTATCCAGGAACAGGCGGGGTGCCGCCTCGTCCGAGACGTCACGGTCTCGTGAGGATTGTGCGTGGCTCCGCGGATGCGACGTGGCTCCGCGGGCGCTGCCGGAGGGCCGGTCGGTTCGGAAGGGTCAGACGCGCGGAAGCGATTCTGCTGCGATGCCGCCCTCGATGGCGAGGATGCGGTGCAGCCGGGTGGCCACCAGAAGGCGCTGCATCTGCGCGGGCACACCGCGCAGTACGAGTCTGCGACCGCAGCGGCCGGCCCGCCGGTGCGCGCCCATGATGACGCCGAGGCCCGTGGCGTCCCAGGAATCCAGTCCGGTCAGATCGAGCACGAGGTCGCCGGCTCCGTCGTCGACGGCCGTGTGCAGGACCGTACGGGCGTCCGCCGCGCTGCGGACGTCGAGGCGGCCCTCGACGACCAGCTCGGCGTGGTCGCCCCTGATGTACATACGCTCTCCCCGAATGCTTACGTGCTCCGCGTCGGTCTTCTCTGTGTTCGTGCAATGTCTTTGTGCAACAACTGACAGCCGCGCGGCCGAGGAAGTTGCCGTCCGTGAGCGAACTGATACCGAATTCACCCGGTGGAGTGAGGGCTCAGCGGTCGATGTGGCCCGGTGCCCACCGAACGCGGTCAGTGCTTGTAGAAGCCCTGCCCGCTCTTGCGCCCGATGTCACCCGCGTCCACCATCCGGCGCATCAGCTCGGGCGCCGCGAACTTCTCGTCCTGCGACTCGGTGTAGATGTTGTCAGCGGCGTGCAGCAGGATGTCGATGCCCGTGAGGTCGGCGGTGGCGAGCGGCCCCATGGCGTGCCCGAAGCCGAGCTTGCACGCGATGTCGATGTCCTCGGCCGTCGCGACGCCGGACTCCTGGAGCCTGGCGGCCTCGACGACGAGGGCGGTGATCAGACGGGTGGTGACGAAGCCCGCGACGTCACGGTTGACGACGATGCAGGTCTTGCCGACGGATTCGGCGAACTCCCGTGTGGTGGCGAGGGTTTCGTCGCTTGTCTTGTAGCCGCGTACCAGTTCGCAGAGGTTCATCATCGGTACGGGCGAGAAGAAGTGCGCGCCCACGACCCGTTCGGGGCGCTGCGTCGCCGCGGCGATCTTGGTGATCGGGATGGCCGAGGTGTTGGAGGCGAGGACGGTGTCGTCGCGTACGAGCTTGTCGAGGGTCCGGAAGATCTCGTGCTTGATGTCGAGCTTCTCGAAGACGGCCTCGACGACGATGTCGGCGTCGGCCGCGGCGTCCAGGTCGGTGGTCGTGGTGATCCGGGCGAGCGCGGCGTCCGCGTCCGCCTCCTCAAGCTTGCCCTTGGTGACGAACTTGGCGTAACTGGCGCGGATCGCTTCCCTGCCACGGGTCAGGGCCTCGTCGGTCACATCTCGCAGCACGACGTCCCAGCCGGCCTGGGCCGAGACCTGCGCGATTCCGGACCCCATGAGTCCGGCCCCGATGACGGCGAGCTTCCTGGCCACGACGTACCCCTTGATTTCCGCTGCGGACCCACGCGCGGCTTAACACGCGCTTTACATTCCTTCTCTGCCGGAGGCTATCGGTCGTGAGCTGCGCTGTGGTGACGAAGAGATGCGCGTCACGTCTCACATGACGGACATCACATCCGCAGGCGTGCCGACAGGGCTCATCAGCCTTGCCGTACCGCGTACTTGAGCACCTTTTCACCCAGCACTTCCTCGATGTCGTCCAGCAGTGCGAGGGCTTCCCGCGAGGTCTCCTCGACGGTCCGGCCTTCGAGCATGCGGCGGGCGACGAACGCCATGAGCGTCCCGTGGGCCCAGGCGAGCTGACCGGCCACCAGGGTGGGCAGGGTGTCGGCGGCGTCGGCTCCGGTCTCCCCGCGGAGCGTCCGCTCCAGGTTGTCCAGAACCTCCTGCTGGATGGAGAGGAGGCGGGACTGGAGTGAGTGCGATTCCCGGACGACCTTCATGAAGCGGTCGTATCCGCTGTGCAGTCCGATGGTGGGCGACACGGTCTCGGTCAGTTCCCGCAGTTCGCGCAGGACCGCGTCGGCGGCCGACTCGCCGGCGTCGCGCGCGCGTACGAACCGGGAGAGCCGGTCGACGATGCCCCTGCTGCGGTCGAGGAAGAGGTCTTCCTTCGTCGAGAAGTAGTTGTAGACCGTGTTGACGGAGACGTCCGAGGCCTCGGCGACCTCGGCGATGGTCACCGCGTCGAAGCCGCGCTCGATGAACAGATGGGTGGCGACATCGGAGATGTACTGCCTGGTCTGGCGCTTCTTGCGCTCCCTGAGCCCTTCGGACATGCCCCTCACTGTAGAACGCGGATCGCACCGGCCGCCCGCGCCGGCATCCTGCTTGAGTCACTGCATTTTTGGGGTCGTTGCAAAATTTAAGTGACTCTGTTTTTCTGGGGCCATGGCAATCATCAGTACAGCCGGGCTCGCCCGGTCCTTCTCCACGAAGCAGGGCACCGTCGAGGCGGTGCGCGGCATCGACCTGACCGTGCGGGCCGGGGAGATCCTCGGCTTCCTCGGTCCCAACGGGGCGGGCAAGACCACCACGCTGCGGATGCTCACGACACTGCTGGCGCCCACCGGCGGCGCGGCGACGGTCGCCGGGTTCGACCTCGCCCGGGAGCCCGCGCGGGTGCGGCGCAGGATCGGTTACGTGGCGCAGGCCGGCGGCGTCGACCCGTACGTCTCCGTACGCGAGGAACTGGTCACCCAGGCCCGGCTCTACCGGCTGACGAAGGCCGAAGCCGCCCTCCGCGCCGAGGAGTTGGCGTACGAACTCGATCTGTCAGAGCTGCTCGACCGCAAGTGCGCGGCGCTCTCCGGCGGCCAGCGCCGGCGCCTGGACATCGCGATGGGGCTGACCCACCGCCCCGAGGTGCTGTTCCTGGACGAGCCGACCACCGGCCTCGATCCCGGCAGCAGGGCCGGTCTGTGGGACCTGGTCCGCCGGATCCGCGAGGAGCACGGCACGACCGTCTTCCTCACCACGCACTACCTCGACGAGGCCGACGAACTCTCCGACCGGCTGGTGGTCGTCGACCGGGGCGTGGTGGCGGCCGAGGGCACACCCGCCGAGCTGAAGCGGACGTACGGCGGCTCCCCCGGCGCCTCGCTCCAGTCCGCCTTCCTCGCGATCACCGGGCGCGCCCCCGCGCCGGACGACACCCTTCCCGTAGCCGTCTAGGAGGCTCCCGCCGTGTCCCCGCTCCCCTCGTCCCTGGTCCCGGACACCGCGCTGGTCTTCGGTCGGTACGCCCGTCAGACCCTGCGCTCCAAGTTCCAGATCCTCTTCGGCGTCCTGATGCCGCTGCTGTTCCTGTTCTTCTTCGGACCCCTGCTGACCGATCTCCCGCTCGGCGGGAAGACGGACTCCTGGCAGATCCTGGTCCCCGGGCTGCTGCTCCAACTCGCCCTGCTCGGTGCCTCGTTCGCGGGCTTCGCGATACTCGTCGAGAAGCAGACCGGGGTCCTCGAACGCATGCGGGTGACGCCGGTGAGCCGGCTCGCCCTGCTCCTGGGGAGAGTGCTGCGCGACGCGGCGCTCTTCGTCTTCCAGTCCGTGCTGCTGGTCCTCGCCGCGGTGGCGATGGGGCTGCGGGCACCGCTGGGCGGGATCCTCATCGGGTTCGTCTTCGTCGCCGTCCTGGCAGCGGCGCTGGCCTCGCTCTCGTACGCGCTGGCGATGAAGGTCTCCACACCGCAGGAGTTCGGTCCCGTCATCAACGCGTTGACGATGCCGGTGATGCTGCTGTCCGGACTGGTGCTGCCGATGACGCTGGCGCCGGGCTGGCTGGACACGCTGTCGCACATCGTGCCGCTGCGGTACCTGGTGGACGCCGTACGGGCGGGTTACGTGGGCGACTACGCGAGCGGCGCGATGCTGTACGGCGCGCTGGTGGCGGCGGCCCTCGCGCTGCTGTCGACGACGGTCGGCACCCGGGTGTTCCGCGGGGCCGGCGCCTGACCGCGCCGCCCACCGAGGGCCCGCTCGACGCCTAGGCTGGGCCCATGGTCAATCTGACGCGTATCTACACCCGCACCGGCGACAAGGGCACCACGGCGCTCGGCGACATGAGCCGTACCGCCAAGACCGATCCGCGGATCGGCGCCTACGCCGACGCCAACGAGGCGAACGCCGTCATCGGTACGGCGATCGCGCTGGGACAGCTCAGAGACGACATCGTGAAGGTCCTCGTCCGGGTGCAGAACGACCTCTTCGACGTCGGCGCCGACCTCTCCACCCCGGTCGTCGAGGCACCGGAGTACCCGCCGCTGCGGGTCGAGCAGCCGTACATCGACAAGCTGGAGTCGGACTGCGACCTCTTCCTGGAGGAGGTCGAGAAGCTGCGGAGCTTCATCCTGCCGGGCGGTACGGCGGGGGCGGCGCTGCTGCACCAGGCGTGCACCGTCGTACGGCGCGCGGAGCGCTCGACGTGGACGGCGTTCGAGACGCACGGGGAGACCATGAACCCGCTGACGGCGACGTATCTCAACCGGCTCTCCGACCTTCTGTTCATCCTGGCCAGGGTGGCCAACAAGGAGGTCGGAGACGTGCTGTGGGTGCCGGGCGGCGAGCGCTAGCCGCCCGGCACGACAGACCCTAGGGCGTGTCGCTGTAGGACCTGGACTCCCCCACCGGGGCGGGCCCGCCCGGGTCCTTCTTCGGGAAGAGCGTGTAGCTGGTGGCCCACACCAGATTGATGCCGATCAGGAAAATCATCTTCTGCTGCCACATCCGCAGTGAGCCGATCTCCCCCTCCGGGCCGACGTACCAGACCGCGGCCTGGAGCAGAACGACGGCGATGGCCGACGCCACGATCCAGCGGGCCGCGGTCTTCCACTCGTGGACCGCGCGCGCCTTGCCGTACTTCGGCGGCCGCACCGGCGGCGGGCCGTCGGCGAAGCGGTGGGCGAAGCGCGCGTCGGCCCACCTGATCAGCTCCGGACCGAGGGCCACCGAGAATCCGATGTAGACCGCCGCGAGCCCGTGCTTCCAGTCGGGTTCGGCGCCGTTCTTGAGGTCGATCGCGGTCACGACAAGCAGCAGGACCTCCAGCAGCGGTTCGCACAGCAGCACCGCGACCGACGTGCGCCGCATTCCGGCGAAGTAGCGCAAGGAGAGGCCAAGGCCCAGCAGTACCCAGAATCCGACCTCGCAGATGATGATCAGCGTGACGATCACGACAGCCCCCTTCCGGCTCACTCCAAGCCTCCCGCCCGTCCGGGCGCCGATCGTCGTCGGCAGTGACGAACCGTGACTGCATCCTTCGATGTACCGCCACCTCGGCCGGTACGTGGAGGTGCCGGTCCACGGCGCCGTGTTTGATGGTGGGGTGACCGCCTTTCCCCGCCCGCACCGCGAGGACGTCCTGATCTCGGCCGCCGGCCTGCTGGGCGGTGTCCTGCTGTGGGCGCTCGGACTGCACACCCAGGGCGGCCGCGGACTGCCCGGACCGTGGGTGCTGGTGCCTCTCGTCGCCATCTCACTGACGGAGCTGGTACGCCGGAGCGCGCCCCTCACGGCCCTGCTCGTCGCCACCTTGGCCCTGGTCGCCGACCAGTTCACGCTGGGCAGTGTGGCCACGATCGCCATGTTCACGGACATCGTGTACGCGGCGGTGCTCTACGGCAGCCCGTCCGCCGCCCGTCGTATCCCCTGGGGCACGGTGCTGCTCACGGTCGTCCTCACCGTCGCTGCCCTGAGCCGGCTGCGCTCTCCCGAGGGACTGCTGCTCGGGGTGATCGCCGCGGCGATCGGTATCGCCCCGGCCTTCACCGGTGTGCTGGTGCGCGACCACCGGGACGCCGCCGAGGCCGCCCGGCTGCGGGCCGAACAGACCGCGCTGCTGGCGGAGATGGACCGCACGCAGGCCGTGACGGCCGAGCGCGCCCGGATGGCACGGGAGCTGCACGACATGGTCGCCAACCATCTGTCGGCCATCGCGATCCACTCCACCGCCGCGCTCTCCCTCGACGACGCGCGGACCACGAAGGACGCGCTGGCGGTGATCCGTGAGAACAGCGTCGCGGGACTGGCCGAGATGCGACGGCTGATCGGGCTGCTGCGGGACGTCGGCGAGGACCGGGACCCGGTCCCGGCGCCGACACTGAGGGCGCTCGACTCGCTCGTGGAGCAGGCGCGGACGAACGGCTCGTCCAGCGGGCTGACTTTCGCGCTGGAGGACCGGCGGGGCGGGGACGCACCGCTGCCCGCGCCGGTCGAGATGGCCGCGTACCGCATCGTCCAGGAATCGCTGACCAACGCCCTCAAGCACGGGCCGCGGGGCCTGGTGACGGTGTCACTGGATCGCTCGCGGCGCGCTCTGCGCGTCGAGGTCGTCAGCCCGTACGGCGACCGGCCGGGCCCCCGCGCGCCGGGCTCCGGCGCCGGGCTGGTCGGGATGCGCGAGCGTGTCGCGCTGCTGAACGGCGAGTTCGAGGCGGGACCGGTCACGGCGGACGACGCCGCCGGCACGAAGATCTGGCGGGTACGGGCGGAATTGCCCGTCGAGGAGAGGGGCGGCGCCTCATGACGATCCGGGTTCTGGTGGCCGAGGACCAGTCGGCGGTACGCGCGGGGCTGGTGCTGATCCTGCGCAGCTCGCCGGAGATCGAGGTCGTCGGCGAGGCGGGGGACGGCGAGGAGGCCGTCCGGCTGGCCCGTGAACTCCGCCCGGACCTGGTGCTGATGGATGTGCAGATGCCCCGGCTCGACGGGGTGTCGGCGACCCGGCAGGTGGTCGGCGAGAAGCTGGCCGACGTGCTCGTCCTGACGACGTTCGACCTCGACGAGTACGTCTTCGGCGCGCTGCGCGCCGGGGCGTCCGGGTTTCTGCTGAAGAACACCGAGGCGAAGGACCTGATCGACGCGGTGCGGACGGTGGCGAGCGGCGAGGGGCTGATCGCGCCCGCCGTGACGCGCCGGCTGATCGCGGAGTTCGCCTCGCCCAGGACCGTACCGTCGCCGGACGCACCGGATCCCTCCGTCCTGGACGTGCTCACCCGCCGCGAGCGGGAGGTGCTGTCGAGTCTGGGCGACGGGCTGTCGAACGCCGAGATCGCGGTACGGCTCAACATGGCGGAGGCGACGGTCAAGACGCATGTGAGCAGGCTGCTGGGCAAGCTTGACCTGCGCAGCCGGGTGCAAGCGGGCCTGCTGGCGCAAGAGTTGGGGATCTGAACGGACCCCGGTCGGGGGACGTACCAGGTGGCATACCAACCGGCCGCGCCTTTGGTCTGGACCTATTGACGATTGGTCCAGACCTCCTTACTCTCACGCCACTGACTAGTGCGCGAGCTGTCGCGAAAGTCGGGTCTCACGGACCACCCGGACCATCCCCGAACTGCTCCGAACTCACTCGAGGAGTACCCCTTGAGCACGAAGACGTCCGTCCGAAGAACCAGATTCAGATCCAGATCCGTCGCGGCGCTGACCGCACTCCTCCTCCCCCTCGCCGCCATGGTCGGCCTGGCCTCCCCCGCCGAGGCCGCCACATCGGCGACCGCCACGTACACCAAGAAGTCCGACTGGGGCACCGGCTTCGAGGGCTCGTGGACGGTGAAGAACACCGGCACCACGACCCTCACCTCCTGGACCGTCGAGTGGGACTTCCCCGCCGGCACCGGCGTCGGCTCCGCCTGGGACGCCACGGTCACCAAGAGCGGCACCAACCACTGGACCGCCAAGAACGTGGGCTGGAACGGCACCCTCAACCCGGGCGCCTCGGTCACCTTCGGCTTCAACGGCACCGGCTCGGGCTCCGGCTCCCCGGCCAACTGCAAGCTCAACGGCCTCTCCTGCGACGGCGGCAGCGTCCCGGGCGACTCGGCCCCCACCGCCCCGGGCACGCCCACCGCGAGCGAGATCACGAACACGTCGGCGAAGCTCAGCTGGAGCGCCGCCACCGACGACAAGGGCATCAAGAACTACGACGTCCTGCGGGACGGTACGAAGATCGCCACGGTCACCGGTACGACATACACGAACACCGGCCTGACCGCGGGCACCAGCTACTCGTACAGCGTCCAGGCGCGTGACACGGCCGACCAGACCGGACCGGTCAGCGGCTCGGTCGCCGTCAGGACCACCGGCGGCGGCACGGACCCGGGCACCCCGCCCGGCGACCAGGTCAAGCTCGGCTACTTCACCGAGTGGGGCGTCTACGACCGCAACTACCACGTCAAGAACGTGGTGACCTCCGGCAGCGCCTCGAAGATCACCCACATCAACTACTCGTTCGGCAACGTCCAGGGCGGCAAGTGCACCATCGGTGACAGCTACGCCGCCTACGACAAGGCGTACACCGCCGACCAGTCCGTCGACGGCGTCGCCGACACCTGGGACCAGCCGCTGCGCGGCAACTTCAACCAGCTGCGCAAGCTCAAGGCCGCCAACCCGAACATCAAGGTCCTCTGGTCCTTCGGCGGCTGGACCTGGTCCGGCGGCTTCGGTGACGCGGTGAAGAACCCGGCCGCCTTCGCGCAGTCCTGCTACGACCTGGTCGAGGACCCGCGCTGGGCCGATGTCTTCGACGGCATCGACCTGGACTGGGAGTACCCGAACTCCTGCGGTCTGAGCTGTGACACCAGCGGTCCCGCGGCCATGAAGAACATGATGCAGGCCATGCGGGCCAAGTTCGGTGCCAACTACCTGGTCACCGCGGCGGTCACCGCCGATGCCTCCAGCGGCGGCAAGATCGACGCCACCGACTACGCCGGCGCCTCGCAGTACATGAACTGGCTCAACGTCATGACGTACGACTTCTTCGGCGCCTTCGCCGCGCAGGGCCCCACGGCCCCGCACTCCCCGCTCACCTCGTACCCGGGCATCCCGCAGGCCGGCTTCAACTCGGCCGACGCGATCGCCAAGTACAAGGCGCAGGGCGTACCGGCCAAGAAGCTGCTCCTCGGCATCGGCTTCTACGGACGCGGCTGGACCGGCGTCACGCAGGCCGCTCCGGGCGGCAGCGCGACGGGCGCGGCGCCCGGCACGTACGAGGCGGGCATCGAGGACTACAAGGTCCTCAAGAACACCTGCCCGGTCACCGGCACCGTCGGCGGCACCGCGTACGCGAAGTGCGGCAGCAACTGGTGGAGCTACGACACCCCGGCGACGATCGCCTCGAAGATGACCTGGGCGAAGAGCC
Source organism: Streptomyces camponoticapitis (assembly GCF_014646115.1). Classification (GTDB taxonomy): domain Bacteria; phylum Actinomycetota; class Actinomycetes; order Streptomycetales; family Streptomycetaceae; genus Streptomyces; species Streptomyces camponoticapitis. The sequence goes on from NZ_BMMV01000001.1 coordinate 429,416, forward strand.
AGGGCCTCGGCGGAGCGTTCTTCTGGGACTTCACCGGTGACACCGCGAACGGCGAACTGGTGACCGCGATCAGCAACGGTCTGCGGTAGCACACCGCTCATAGGGCGAGGGGGACGGTGCCCACCGGCACCGTCCCCCTCGTCGTTGTCCGTACCGCCCCGAAAGCCCCGGAAGGCTCAGGGTCCCGAAAGCTCAGGATCTCGAAGGCTCAGGCCACATTCACCCGCTGGCCGGGCGGCGCCGCCTCCAGCCAGGCGAGGAAGCCGGTCAGCGCGTCCTCGCTCATCGCCAGCTCCAGGCGCGTCCCGTTGTGGACACAGCCGAGCACGACGGAGTCGGAGAGCAGCGCCAGTTCCTCCTCGCCCTCGGGGGCGCGCCGGGCGCGCACCTCGATGGCCGAGCGCTCAAGGCTGCGACGGGGCCTCGGCGCGTAGGAGAAGACCCGAAACCAGTTGATCCGGTCGCCGCTGTAGCGGGCGACGCCGTACACCCAGCCCTTGCCGGTCGTGTCCGGCTCCTCCGCCACGTTCCAGCGCAGCGAACAGTCGAAGGTCCCGCCGGACCGCTGGATCAGCCGCCGGCGCAGCCCGAAGACGAAGAGCCCCACCGCAACCAGCACGACGACCAGTCCACAGACAAGCAGAGCGAGGACCATCTGTACCGACCTCCTCGCCTATCGAGTAACCCGCACGAACCAACAGAAACTGCTTCCGCATCGCCTCAGCCGCGACCCGGTCCGGATGACTCCAGAACGGGCCGCGGCTGAGGGTAATTCCAGAAGCGGTGCGTCAACGCACCGCCACAGCGCGAAGCCGGACATCGGCGCGCCGCTCGGCGGCGTCGTCGTCGTCGGACTTCGCACGCTCAAGCGCGCGCTCGGCACGCTGGGCGTCGATCTCGTCCGCCAGCTCGGCGATCTCCGCGAGCAGCGAAAGCTTGTTGTCGGCGAACGAGAGGAAACCGCCGTGCACAGCGGCGACGACCGTTCCGCCGTCGGTCGTACGGATGGTCACGGGGCCCGATTCCAGCACACCGAGCAGCGGCTGGTGACCGGGCATGACGCCGATGTCGCCGGAGGTGGTGCGCGCGACGACCAGGGTGGCCTCGCCGGACCAGACACTACGGTCCGCGGCGACCAGCTCGACGTGCAGCTCAGCAGCCAAGGGTGGCTCCTCGGGTCACCACCCGGCTTGGTCGCCGGGTGTCGGTCTAGATTCTATGGGGTTCACGTTCGGCGGTTCGGCGGGGGGCGGTACGGGACCGCCCCCCGCCGTCGAGTCCGGGGACTCAGGAGATGCCGAGCTCCTTGGCCTTCGCCTTCAGGTCGTCGATACCACCGCACATGAAGAACGCCTGCTCGGGGAAGTGGTCGTAATCCCCGTCGCAGATCGCGTTGAACGCGGAGATCGACTCGTCGAGCGGCACGTCGGATCCGTCCAGGCCGGTGAACTGCTTGGCGGCGTGGGTGTTCTGCGACAGGAAGCGCTCGACACGACGGGCGCGGTGGACGATGAGCTTGTCCTCCTCGCCCAGCTCGTCGATACCGAGGATCGCGATGATGTCCTGGAGGTCCTTGTTCTTCTGCAGGATTCCCTTGACGCGGCTGGCCGCGTCGTAGTGCGCCTGCGAGATGTAACGCGGGTCCAGGATGCGGGACGTCGAGTCCAGCGGGTCGACCGCCGGGTAGATGCCCTTCTCCGAGATCGGACGCGACAGCACGGTCGTCGCGTCGAGGTGCGCGAAGGTCGTGGCCGGGGCCGGGTCGGTCAGGTCGTCCGCCGGCACGTAGATCGCCTGCATCGAGGTGATCGAGTGACCACGGGTCGAGGTGATGCGCTCCTGGAGCACACCCATCTCGTCCGCCAGGGTCGGCTGGTAACCCACCGCGGACGGCATACGGCCGAGCAGCGTGGAGACCTCGGAACCGGCCTGGGTGAAGCGGAAGATGTTGTCGATGAAGAGCAGCACGTCCTGCTTCTGCACATCGCGGAAGTACTCCGCCATGGTCAGGGCGGACAGGGCGACCCGCAGACGGGTGCCCGGCGGCTCGTCCATCTGGCCGAAGACCAGCGCGGTCTTGTCCAGAACGCCCGACTCGGTCATCTCGTCGATGAGGTCGTTGCCCTCACGGGTGCGCTCACCGACACCGGCGAACACGGAAACACCGTCGTGCAGCTTCGCCACACGCATGATCATTTCCTGGATGAGGACCGTCTTGCCGACGCCCGCTCCACCGAAGAGACCGATCTTGCCGCCCTTGACGTACGGGGTCAGCAGGTCGACGACCTTCAGGCCGGTCTCGAACATCTCGGTCTTGGACTCGAGCTGGTCGAAGGCCGGGGCCTTGCGGTGGATCGGCCAGCGCTCGGTGATCTGAGCCTCGCCGTCCGGGTCGTTCAGGATCTGGCCGAGGGTGTTGAACACCTTGCCCTTGGTCACGTCACCGACGGGCACCGAGATGCCGGAGCCGGTGTCCGTCACCACGGCCTGGCGGACCAGACCGTCGGTCGGCTGCATCGAGATGGCGCGTACGACTCCGTCACCCAGGTGCTGGGCGACTTCGAGCGTCAGCGTCTTCTTCTTGCCGTCCTCGGCCGGGTCGGCCACCTCGACGTGCAGTGCGTTGTAGATCTCCGGCATCGCGTCGACGGGGAACTCCACGTCGACGACCGGGCCGATGACCCGGGACACGCGGCCCGTGGCCGTGCTTCCCGGGGTGGCCGCCTCAACTGTGGTCGTCATTACTTTTCACTCCCCGCGGTCGCGTCGGCCAGGGCACTGGAGCCACCGACGATCTCGCTGATTTCCTGGGTGATTTCGGCCTGGCGGGCCGCGTTGGCAAGCCGGGAGAGACTCTTGATGAGGTCCCCGGCGTTGTCGGTCGCCGACTTCATCGCGCGGCGGGTGGCCGCGTGCTTGGAGGCGGCGGCCTGGAGCAGCGCGTTGTAGATACGGCTCTCGACGTAGCGCGGCAGGAGGGCGTCGAGGACGTCCTCCGCCGACGGCTCGAAGTCGAACAGCGGAAGGATCTCGTCCTTCTTCGCCGAGTCCGCCTTGTCGTCGTCCCCTTCCTCCGCCGTGTCGGCGAGGGAGAGGGGCAGCAGCCGGTTCTCCACCGGCGTCTGCGTCAGCATCGAGAAGAACTCGGTGAAGACGATGTGGAGTTCGTCCACGCCGCCGTCCGCCGTGTCCCGCTGGACCGCCTCGATCAGCGGTCCGGCGACCTTCTTCGCGTCCGCGTAGGTCGGACTGTCGGTGAAGCCGGTCCACGAGTCCGTGACCTTGCGCTCACGGAAGCCGTAGTAGGCGACACCCTTGCGGCCGACGATGTACGTGTCGACCTCCTTGCCCTCGCTCCTGAGCCGCTCGGTGAGCCGCTCCGCCGCCTTGATGGCGTTGGAGGAGTAGCCGCCCGCCAGTCCGCGGTCGCTCGTGATGAGCAGGACCGCGGCCCGTACCGGCGCCTCGACCTCCGTGGTCAGAGGGTGCTTCGTGTTGGATCCGGTCGCCACCGCCGTGACCGCGCGGGTGAGCTCGGTCGCGTACGGTGTCGAGGCCGTCACCTGGCGCTGCGCCTTGACGATCCGCGAGGCGGCGATCATCTCCATCGCCTTGGTGATCTTCTTGGTCGCGGTGACGGATTTGATGCGACGCTTGTAGACCCGGAGCTGGGCTCCCATGAGTCAGGTCCCTTCCGTCGTCACTTGGAGACGTTGACGCCGGACGGGGCGTCGTCGCCCAGAAGCTTGCCGTCCGAGGTCTCGAACTGCTTCTTGAAGTTGGCGATGGCGTCACCGATGGACTCGACCGTGTCGTCCGACATCTTGCCGCCCTCGGCGATGCTGGTCAGCAGCTCCTTGCGCTCGCGGCGCAGGTGCTCCAGCAGCTCGCTCTCGAAGCGGCTGATGTCCTCGACCGGGACGTCGTCCATCCTTCCGGTGGTACCGGCGAAGATCGAGACGACCTGCTCCTCGACGGGGTACGGCGCGTACTGCGGCTGCTTCAGCAGCTCGACCATGCGCTGACCACGCTGGAGCGAGGCCTTCGACGCGGCGTCCAGGTCGGAACCGAAGGCGGCGAACGCCTCCAGCTCGCGGTACTGGGCGAGGTCCACGCGGAGACGGCCGGACACCTGGCGCATGGCCCGGTGCTGGGCGGAGCCACCGACTCGGGAGACCGAGATACCGACGTTCAGCGCGGGCCGCTGGCCGGCGTTGAACAGGTCGGACTCCAGGAAGCACTGGCCGTCGGTGATGGAGATGACGTTGGTCGGAATGAACGCCGACACGTCGTTCGCCTTGGTCTCGACGATGGGCAGGCCCGTCATCGAACCGGCGCCCATGTCGTCGGAGAGCTTGGCGCAGCGCTCCAGCAGACGCGAGTGCAGGTAGAAGACGTCGCCCGGGTAGGCCTCACGGCCCGGCGGGCGGCGCAGCAGCAGCGAGACGGCGCGGTAGGCGTCGGCCTGCTTCGACAGGTCGTCGAAGATGATCAGGACGTGCTTGCCCTGGTACATCCAGTGCTGGCCGATGGCCGAACCGGTGTACGGGGCCAGGTACTTGAAGCCCGCCGGGTCGGACGCCGGGGCGGCGACGATCGTCGTGTACTCGAGCGCGCCGGCCTCCTCCAGGGCACCGCGTACGGACGCGATGGTGGAGCCCTTCTGGCCGATGGCGACGTAGATGCAGCGGACCTGCTTGTTCACGTCGCCCGAGCGCCAGTTGTCGCGCTGGTTGATGATGGTGTCGACGGCCAGGGCGGTCTTGCCGGTCTGGCGGTCGCCGATGATCAGCTGACGCTGGCCGCGGCCGATCGGCACCATCGAGTCGACGGCCTTGTAGCCGGTCTGCATCGGCTCGTGCACCGACTTACGGACCATGACGCCCGGAGCCTGGAGCTCCAGGGCGCGGCGGCCGTCGGTCGCGATCTCGCCGAGGCCGTCGATCGGGGCACCGAGCGGGTCGACGACACGGCCGAGGTAACCCTCGCCGACGCCGACGGAGAGCACCTCGCCGGTACGGGTGACCGGCTGACCCTCCTCGATACCGCTGAACTCACCGAGGACGACCGCGCCGATCTCGCGCTCCTCCAGGTTCAGGGCGAGACCGAGGGTCCCGTCCTCGAACTTCAGCAGTTCGTTCGCCATGGCCGAGGGCAGACCCTCGACCTTCGCGATGCCGTCACCGGCAACGCTGACCGTACCGACCTCCTCGCGCGAGGCCGCGTCCGGCTTGTACGACTGGACAAAGTTCTCCAGCGCATCCCGGATCTCCTCCGGCCGGATCGTGAGCTCCGCCATCTGGATTCCCTGCTCTCCTTGTTGGGCCCGAAGTTCTATGGGGGTCTGGGGGCGACCCCCAGGAATCTTCTGCAATTTCTGCACGGCCCAACCGGGCCGCAGTTCTTGGTCTCGGTATGTGTGTCTGTAATCGGGTATCGAAGACCGACCGTCGGCCCTCAGCCGGCGAGCCGCCGTTCCGCCTCTTCGAGACGCTCCGCGACCGTGCCGTTGACGACCTCGTCGCCGACGCGGACCGAGACTCCGCCGAGGACCTCGGGGTCCACGTCGAGGTTCAGATGCATCGGGTGACCGTACAGCCTGGTCAGAGCCGCGCCGAGGCGCTGCTTCTGGCCCTCGGTGAGGGGCACCGCCGTCGTGACGACGGCCACCAGCCGGTCCCGGCGCGCCGCGGCGAGCCGTGAGAGAGTCTGGAGCCCCGCTTCCAGGCTACGTGCACGGGGGTGTGTGACGAGGCGCACGACCAGACGCTCGGTGCTCGGGTTGGCCCGGCCGCCGAGCAGCGTGGTCAGGAGCTCCGTCTTCGCCGACACCGTCGCCGCCTGATCGGTCAGCGCGGCCCGCAGTGTGGTGCTGGACTCGACGATCCGGCCGAACCGGAACACCTCGTCCTCCACCTCGTCGAGCCCGCCGGCCCGCTGCGCGGCGGTGAGCTCGGCGACGGCCGCCAGCTCCTCCACCGAGTCAACCAGGTCACGCGGCTGCGACCAGCGGGACCGCACCATGCCTGCGACCAGGTCGGAGCTCTCGCCGCCGACCTGTCCGCGCAGCAGTCCGCCGACCAGGTCGGCCTTGGACTCGCCGGACCGTGCGGGGTCGGTCAGGACCCGGCGCAGCGACACCTCGCGGTGGAGCAGCGCGGTGACGGCGGTGAGCTCCTCGGCGAGCTTCGACGCGTCGACCGACGTGTTGTCGGTCAGCGCGTCGAGACGCTCGCGTGCGGCGGCCAGAGCCGCGCGGCTCGCCCCGTTCATCGTGCTGCCTCCGCGGTCGACGCGCCGTCCTCGAGTTCGTCGAGGAAGCGGTCGATGGTGCGGCTCTGCCGGGCACTGTCCTCCAGGGACTCACCGACGAGCTTGCCGGCGAGGTCCGTGGCGAGCTTGCCCACGTCACGTCGCAGCGCCGAGGCGGCCGCCTTGCGGTCGGCCTCGATCTGGGCGTGGCCCGCGGCGACGATCTCCTCGCGCTGCCGCTGCCCCTCCGCCTTCATCTCCTGGATGATGACGGCACCCTGCTCGGTCGCCTCCTGACGGAGACGGGCCGCCTCGTGACGCGCCTCGGCGAGCTGGGCCTTGTACTGCTCCAGGACGCTCTGCGCCTCGGTCTTGGCGGCTTCCGCCTTCTCCATGCCGCCTTCGATGGCCTCACGGCGCTCGTCCAGAACCTTGTTGATGTTCGGGAGAAGCTTCCACGCGAGCAGGCCGAAGACGATGACAAAAGCGAGCAGGCCGATGACGAGCTCGGGAATCGGCGGGATGAGCGGGTTCTGCTCCTCCTCGGCCGCGAGCTGAACCAGAGGGTTCACATCAGTGCCTTTCCTTTAAGAAACCTGATCGTCGTGGTCCGTCTTAGTAGACGAACGGCATGACGAGGCCGATGAGGGCGAGCGCCTCACAGAACGCGAAACCGAGGATCTGGTTGGCGCGGATCAGACCGGCGGCCTCGGGCTGACGGGCGAGGGCCTGGGTGCCGTTACCGAAGATGATGCCGACGCCGACGCCGGGGCCGATCGCGGCGAGGCCGTAACCGACGGAGCTGAGCGAACCTTCAACGGCGGCAAGAGACTGAGACATGCCAGTTCTTCCTTTTCTTTCTCGGACCGATGGGGGTTGGCCATCGGACAACTCAGGGGGTGCGACGGGGAGGGCGCTCAGTGGTGCTCGGCGAGCGCGCCCTGGATGTAGCTGCAGGTCAGGAGGACGAAGACGTAAGCCTGAACTGCCTGGATGAACAGCTCGAAGACCGTCATCACGAGCACCATCACGAACGAGACGCCGGCGTAGGCGATCCCGATCCCGTTGAGCAGATACCAGCTCGCGATGGTGAAGAGCAGCAGCAGCGTGTGGCCCGCGAACATGTTCGCGAACAGTCGCACCGCGTGCGTGAACGGGCGGACCAGCAGGTTCGAGAAGAACTCGATCAGCATGGCCAGCGGCAGCACCGGGCCGAGCGACTTGTCGTAACCGGTGAAGTTCTTGAAGGCACCCACGAAGCCGTGGCGCTTGAAGGTCAGGGAGACCCACAGCACATAGACGATGAGTGCCAGACCGAGGGGGTAGGCGATGATCGACGTCACCGGGAACTGGGCGACCGGAATGATCGACCAGAGGTTCATCATCCAGACGAAGAAGAAGATCGAGACGATGAGGGGGACGTACTTCTCGCCCTCGCGCTTGCCGATCGTCTCGTAGACGACTCCGCGCCGGATGAAGTCGTAGCCCGCCTCGGCGACCATCTGAAGCTTGCCCGGGACAACCTTGGGCTTGTGGAACGCGGCCCAGAAGAAAGCGATGATGACGATCGAGCCGAGAAGCGCCAGCAGCATCGGCTTGTTGAAGTACAAGTCGCTGTCCCCGTCGCCCACGAGCGGCTTGAACAGGAACGAATGCAGGCCGGGGGCCGGGAAGCCACAGCCCTCGAAGATGTGGCAGTCGGTCTCGAAGGCGAGCACCTGCGTCGGGTCAGCACTCACCGCGGGCTCCTTCAACATGGCGCATAGGTACGGCAACCTCGTTGTGTCGGCGCGGCGGGAAGCCGCGGTTCGGCACTGGACTGGTGGTTCGGATGTGGGAACGGCGACCGGGCTGCTCCGAGCCTCGCGTCGTAAGAGCAGGCGTCAGCTGGGGAGCCCGCGCCCTCGATGCCGCAGTTGGAACCGGACGATAGCAGGATCTCGAACTCGCACTTATCCCGCCCCTACCTCTCACGCCGACGTGCCCGTCTTCTCCGGCTCGATGTAAAGGATCTTCGCCTTCATATGAGCACGGGCCTGGGCCGCGATCCACGCGAGAGTCGCGATCACCAACGTCAGCGCGAACGCCTTGGGGTTGAACAGTGAGGTGTCCTTGAAAGCCGCCATGAAGACGAAGAGCGCCAGCACTTGGGTCGTGTAGAGCAGCAGGCCCATCCCCTGGAACAGATGCGGCAGCGACCTCGCCGTGCGCTGCAGCACGATGAGACCGATCCCCATGAAGACGGTCACCACCACCGCGGCCACACCGGCACCCAGCGCCCCCTTCCCGCCCGCGACCACACCACTGACCACCGTGGCGACTACGCCGACGGCAGCGGTGGGTACGGCGGCCTGGAGGAGGGTCCGGACGTCGTTCGAGGGCATGGCGGCAGCTCCGCTTGCTGGGTGGGGCAGATGGTGTCCTCATGGACGAGCGTAGGCCCGGTCCGAGAGTTGGATTCTCGGGCCAACGGACCGTCGCACTACGGTCCTTCGGCTCTGGCGCCGGGTCTCGTGAACGGTATCACAAACTATTTGATGAGGTCTTTACCATGAAGGTGTGCTGACCGTCACACATGAGGACGAATCTGCGCGTGTGAGCCGTACAACACGCCGTCTTGTCTGGTAATGGGGCCTGTTGAGGTAGTTCTCAGTACGAGGAATCCGCCTTGCGCCGGTCGGAGAACCGAGATCGCGGCCCGATCGCGGTAGCACCGTTGACGCCCGCCGGGACCGGAGCGGGCTCGCCCGCCGGGTCGCCGTCGGCCGGCTGTACGTCCTCGGCCGGCCGGGAATCGTGAGGCACCTGTGATCCGGCGCCCGGCCGGCTCTCCCGCGGCCCGGGCTCCTCGTGGGCCGCCTCAGCGGCCTCGCCGGCCTCCGCCGCCGACTCCGCCTGACCGTTCCGCTTACGGCGCCGGTAGCGGGGCGGCACGACGGCCTCGGCCCAGCGCGGGGTGCGCGGTGTGAAGCGGGGCAGCAGCAGGAGCAGCAGTCCCAGGGCGCTCAGCGCGACGACCGCCAGCACGATCCACATCGTGGACATCGTGGACGAGGAGTGGACCGAGTACAGGACCACGCCGAAGGCGATCAGCGCCGACCAGAAGTACATGATCAGTACGGCCCTGCTGTGCGAGTGCCCGATCTCCAGCAGCCGGTGGTGGAGATGGCCGCGGTCGGCGGCGAACGGCGACTGGCCGTTCCAGGTGCGGCGCACGATCGCGAGAACGAGGTCGGCGACCGGGATCGCGATGATCGTCAGCGGCAGCAGCAGCGGGATGAAGACCGGCAGCGCGGCGTGGGTCGCCTCACGGGTCGACCCGTCCGCGTAGATCTTCAGGGCGTCCGGGTCGACCTGGCCCGTCACGGAGATGGCGCCCGTCGCGAGCACCAGACCGATCAGCATCGAGCCCGAGTCACCCATGAAGATCCGGGCCGGATGCATGTTGTGCGGCAGGAAGCCGATGCCCATGCCCATCAGGATCGCGGCGAAGAGGGTGGCGGGGGCGGCGGCCTCGATGCCGTACCCGTACCAGATCCGGTACGCGTACAGGAAGAACGCCGCCGCGGCGATGCAGACCATGCCCGAGGCCAGACCGTCGAGTCCGTCGACGAAGTTGACCGCGTTGATCGTGATCACGACCAGGGCGACGGTGAGGAGCGTGCCCTGCCAGGACGTCAGCGCGACGGTCCCGACGCCCGGCACCGGGATCCACAGGATGGTCAGACCCTGCATCACCATCACGCCCGCGGCGATCATCTGGCCGCCGAGCTTGATGAGGGCGTCGATCTCGAACTTGTCGTCCAGGACGCCGATCAGCCAGATCAGCGCGGCACCGGAGAGCAGCGCGCGCGGCTCGTTCGACCGCTCGAAGACCCCGCTGAGATTCTCCAGGTTGCTGGCGACCAGCAGTCCGGCGCACAGGCCGAAGAACATGGCGATTCCGCCGAGACGCGGTGTCGGTTCGCGGTGCACGTCGCGGGCGCGGATCGCGGGCATCGCACCGATCGCGATGGCGAACTTCCGCACCGGACCGGTCAGCAGATAAGTCACCGCGGCCGTCACGCAGAGCGTCAGCAGGTAATCACGCACAGGCTGCCCCACAGAAATCGCCGGCCATCTGAGGCACACACACTAGCTCGCTGCGGGAGGACCGTTGGAATGCGTGTAGCCACATGATGAAGGACATACACGGCGGCGCGTCGGTTGCACAAATTCGTCTCACCATATCCCCCGCCGAATTTCTCACCGTGTGTCGCGCGTGTTCAACGGTGCGCGAGCGACGCGGGATCAGTGCCGGGTCGGCACGCCCGTGAGCGCCGTCACCACCGGATCGAGAGCCTGGTGGATCTCGTCGCCGATGGAACGGAAGAAGGTGATGGGGGCCCCGTACGGGTCGTAGACCTCGTCCGCCTCCGCGTTGGGGGCCAGGAGCCACCCGCGTAGAGCCGCGGCCGCACGCACCAGCGCACGGGCGCGCTCGACCACGCCCTCGTCGAGGGGGTCGGGCAGCGTCGCCGGGTCTATGGCCCGTACGAGCCGCGTGAACTCCTTCAGCGTGAAGGTCCGCAGCCCCGCCGAGTGCCCCATCGAGATGACCTGCGCCCGGTGGTCACGCGTCGCCGTGAGCACCAGGTCCGCGCGGATCACGTGCTCGTCCAGCAGCTCCCGCCCGACGAAGCCGGACGGGTCCGCGCCGAAATCCGCCAGGACGGCCTCCGCGTTGGCCTCCATCGAGGCCCCCTCGTGTCCCCAGGTGCCCGCGCTCTCCACGATGAGCCCGCCCGTGAGCCGCTCGCCGAGGCGGTCGCTCAGGGCATGCCGGTTCAGCCGCTCGGTGATGGGCGAGCGGCACACGTTGCCGGTGCTGACGTGGAGGATGCGGAAGGTGTCGGGAAGTCCCGCTATGCCACGCCCCTCAGGGGCGGTCAATTGGCCACCTCGAGGTCGGGTACGACCTTGCGGAGCTCGTCGGCGTCGACGGCGCCCGCGCGCAGCAGCAGCGGGACCTTGCCGGTCACGTCGACGATCGACGACGGAACGATGCCCGGTGTCGGGCCCCCGTCGAGATAGACCGACACGGCGTCCGCGAGCATCTCCTGCGCCGCGTCACAGTCCTCCGGCGCGGGATGTCCGGTCAGGTTGGCGCTGGAGACGGCCATCGGACCGACCTCGGTCAGCAGCTCGATCGCGACGGGGTGCAGAGGCATCCGGATCGCGACGGTGCCACGGGTGTCGCCGAGGTCCCACTGGAGCGAGGGCTGGTGCTTGGCGACGAGCGTGAGCGCGCCGGGCCAGAACGCGTCGACGAGCTCCCACGCCTGCTCGGAGAAGTCCGTGACCAGGCCGTGCAGGGTGTTCGGGGAGCCGATGAGCACGGGCGTGGGCATGTTGCGGCCGCGGCCCTTGGCGTCGAGGAGGTCGGCGACGGCCTCGGTGCTGAAGGCGTCGGCGCCGAGCCCGTAGACGGTGTCGGTGGGCAGGACGACGAGCTCGCCGCGACGGACGGCGGACGCGGCTTCACGCAGACCGGTCGTACGGTCGGTCGCGTCGTTGCAGTCGTATCGCCGTGCCATCTAACGGCCCTCTCTCTTCTGTGTTTTTGAGACTCGGTTCGCCTCCGGGGCGCGCCCCTTCGGCTCACTCGTACGCGTTCCGGTGTTCACGGCATGGCCTTGCGTGCCGTCGCGAAGCGCGGGCGCTTGTTCAGGTCCGGGTGGTCGGCCGCGTCCGCCCAGCCGGCCTCCTCGCTGAAGATCCACGGGACCTGCCCGCCCTGGGTGTCCGCGTGCTCCACGACCACGAGGCCGCCGGGGCGCAGCAGTCGGTGCGCGGTGCGTTCGATGCCCCGGATCGTGTCCAGCCCGTCCTCACCGGAGAAGAGCGCCATCTCCGGGTCGTGGTCGCGGGCCTCGGGTGCCACGTACTCCCACTCCGTGAGCGGGATGTACGGCGGATTGGAGATGACCAGATCGACCTGGCCGTCGAAGTCCGGGAGGGCCGTCAGAGCGTCTCCGCGGTGCACGGTGACCCTGGACCCCTCGGCGTTGCGCCGCGTCCAGGTGAGGGCGTCCTCGGACAGCTCCACGGCGTGCACACGCGAGCGCGGCACCTCCTGTGCCATGGCGAGCGCGATCGCGCCGGATCCCGAGCAGAGATCGACGATCAGCGGCTCGACGACATCCATCGCGCGGACCGCGTCTATGGCCCAGCCGACGACGGACTCGGTCTCCGGCCTGGGCACGAACACCCCTGGCCCGACCTGGAGTTCCAGATACCGGAAGAAGACCCGCCCGGTGATGTGCTGGAGCGGCTCGCGGGCCTCACGGCGCGCGACGGTCTCCCAGTAGCGGGCGTCGAACTCCTCGTCCACGACGCTGTGCAGCTCTCCGCGCTTGACGCCGTGCACGAACGCGGCGAGTTCCTCCGCGTCGAACCGCGGCGACGGCACGCCCGCGTCGGCCAGCCGCTGGGTGGCCTGGGCCACCTCGGCAAGCAGCAGACTGCGGGGGGCGGGCCCGCGACGGAGCCGCGATGAGTCGCTGGGCCCCCCAGAAGGTGGCTGCACGCTGGTTCCTCCTGAGACGTGGACGGGGAGGGGACGTGATCGGTAGGGACGTGACGTGACGGCTCAGGCGGCCGCGAGCTTCGCCGCCGAGTCGGCGTCGACGCAGGCCTGGATCACTGCCGCCAGCTCACCGTCGAGCACTTGGTCCAAGTTGTACGCCTTGAAGCCGACCCGGTGGTCCGAGATCCGGTTTTCCGGGAAGTTGTACGTACGGATCTTCTCGGACCGGTCGACGGTACGCACCTGGCTGCGCCGGACGTCCGCCGCGTTCTTCTCCGCCTCCTCCTGTGCCGCGGCGAGCAGCCGCGAGCGCAGGATACGCATGGCCTGCTCCTTGTTCTGGAGCTGGCTCTTCTCGTTCTGGCAGGAGGCGACGACTCCGGTGGGCAGATGCGTGATCCGGACGGCTGAGTCCGTCGTGTTGACGGACTGGCCGCCGGGGCCCGAGGAGCGGTAGACGTCGATACGCAGGTCGTTGGCGAGGATCTCCACGTCGACCTCCTCCGCCTCCGGCGTCACGAGGACACCGGCCGCCGAGGTGTGGATCCGGCCCTGCGACTCGGTGGACGGCACCCGCTGCACGCGGTGCACGCCGCCCTCGTACTTCAGCCGCGCCCAGACGCCCTGTCCCGGCTCGGTGGCCCCGTTGCCGCCCTTGGTCTTCACGGCGACCTGGACGTCCTTGTAGCCGCCCAGTTCGGACTCGGTGGCGTCGATGATCTCGGTCTTCCAGCCCACGCGCTCGGCGTACCGCAGGTACATCCGCAGAAGGTCCCCGGCGAAGAGCGCCGACTCGTCGCCGCCCGCGCCCGCCTTGATCTCCAGGATGACGTCCTTGTCGTCGCTGGGGTCGCGCGGGACGAGCAGCAGACGGAGCTTCTCCGTCAGTTCGTCGCGCTGCTTCTCCAGCACCTTGACCTCGGCGGCGAATTCGCCGGCCGACGCGTCGGTGGGGTCGGCCGCGAACTCACGGGCGGTCTCGATGTCGTCCCCGGTCCGCTTCCAGGCGCCGTACGTCCCGATGATCGGGGTCAGTTCGGCGTACCGCTTGTTGAGCTTGCGGGCGTGCGCCTGGTCCGTGTGGACCGACGGGTCGGCGAGCTTCTTCTCCAGGTCGGCGTGCTCGCCGACCAGTTCCTCGACCGCCTCGAACATTCGGGGGCTCCTGGGTTGCGTACGTGGGTGCTGCGCGAAGGTGCTGCGGGACGGCAAAGCGCCGGTCTCGGCGCCCCAGGGCAGGGGCGCCGAGAACCGGCGCAGTTGGCTCGCTACTTGTTGGCGGAGCCGGCGGCAGCCTTGCCGAAGCGGGCCTCGAAGCGGGCCACACGGCCACCGGTGTCGAGGATCTTCTGCTTGCCCGTGTAGAACGGGTGGCACTCGGAGCAGATTTCGGCACGGACCGTGCCCGATTCGATCGTGCTGCGAGTGGTGAACGACGCACCGCAGGTACAGCTGACCTGGGTCTCGACGTACGTGGGGTGGATGTCGCGCTTCAAGGTGTCTCCTAGGGAACGTCCTCGCCGGGCGAGGAGGCGCCGGGTCGCACGCGCGGATGCTCGTACGTGAACCGGGGCCGACGGACCAGTCTGCCAGGACCGGCCGTATCTCCAAAACCGGGGTGGTCCCGGATCTATTCCGCCGGGGCGCCGTCCGCCGGCGGGCCCGTGCGCGCCGTCATCCGCCCGTGACCACGTGGGACGCGTCGCCCTTGTCGCCCGCGGAGTCCTCCGTCGCCGACGCCGGTATCGGCCTGTCAGCCCGGAGCGCGGTCCAGACCTTTTCGGACGCCTTCTCCAGCGGTACGACGCGGTTCGGGTCCGCCGGGTCGTACTGGACGGGCAGCGTGATCATGTCGACGTCCTCGGACCCCAGGCTCTTCAGACCGCCGGCGAAGGAGGCGAGCTCCTTGACCGTGTCCAGCTCGGAGTCGGGGGTGATCGCGCGGGTCGCGCTGTCGCCGATGTCGTAGAGCTTCTTGGGGCTGCTGAGCAGTCCGATCTCCTTGATCTGGGTGATCAGCGCCTTGACGAAGGCCTGCTGGAGCTGGATCCGGCCCAGGTCACTGCCGTCGCCGACGCTCTTGCGGGTCCTGACGAGGCCGAGCGACTGTTCGCCGTCGAGGGTGTGGGTGCCGGGTGCGAGCTCCAGTCCGCTCTTGGAGTCGTCGATGGCCTCGGTGGTGGTGATCTTCACGCCGCCGAGATCGTCGATGAGCTTGGTGAACCCGGTGAAGTCGACCTCGATGTAGTGGTCCATGCGGATGCCGGACATCTTCTCGACAGTCTTCACCGCGCAGGCCGGGCCGCCGACCTCGTACGCCGTGTTGAACATGGCGCGCCGTGCGCCGTCCGCGGTGACGCCCTCGTCGTCCTCGCAGTCGGGGCGCTCGACGATCGTGTCGCGCGGTACGGAGACCACACTGGCCGTCCTGTGGCCCTCGTTGACGTGCACGATCATCGCGGTGTCCGAGCGGGCCCCGCCCTCGTCCCGGCCGTACGAGGAGTTGGCGCCGGAGCGCGAGTCGGAGCCGAGTACGAGGATGTCCATCGAGCCGTTGTCGACGTTCACGGGGCGGTCGGTGCCGAGGCTGGCGTTGATGTCGACGCCCTGGATGTTGCCGTTGAGCTTGAAGTACGCGTATCCGAGA
This sequence comes from Streptomyces camponoticapitis, assembly GCF_014646115.1. Taxonomy (GTDB): domain Bacteria; phylum Actinomycetota; class Actinomycetes; order Streptomycetales; family Streptomycetaceae; genus Streptomyces; species Streptomyces camponoticapitis. The sequence goes on from NZ_BMMV01000001.1 coordinate 444,883, forward strand.
CCGGATCCGCCGACAAGGACCAGGGCGGCGGCCGCCCACGCGGCCAGGGTCGTGACGCGGCGGCGCGCGCCGGGCCTCTTGCGGCGCGATCCGGTCGCGCGTATTCGTCCGCCCCTGCTCTGACCGCTCATGTGCTCCTCAGCTCTCGTCGCCCCGCCGTCGGCCTCGTGGCGTGTGCGGCTACCCCCTGTCACGGCGTTCAGGCACGGCCTCTTTCCGTGGCCCGGTGGTGCGGGTCAGTTGGCAGCGTCGCACAATGGGCTGTGGCCCCCGCCGGAGCGGGGGCCACAGGGTGAAGCGGCGACGGTGAGTGACCGGTCAGGCCCTCACCTGGGGTTTCACGCGATCGAGTAGTAGCTGTTCCAGCCGGTTCCGAGGCTCACCGGTGTGGCGAAGATCTCGGATGTGGCCTTGCCCGTGCCCTTGAGCAGCGACAGGGTGCCGCCGGTCGTACGGACGAGGACGTCGGCCTTGCCGTCACCGTTCACATCACCCGGGGTGACGATGAGGTTGTAGAGCGACCAGTCGGGGCGGACCTGGACGGGTGCCTCGAACGGGGCGGTGGACTTGCCGGTGCCCTTGACCAGGAAGAGGGCGTTCGTGCCGCCGCGGCGGACGAGCAGGTCGGCCTTCCCGTCGTTGGTCAGGTCGCCCTGGCCGCGTACCTGGTTGTAGGCCTGGTAGCCGGTGCCGACCGCGGTGGAGGCGCTGAACTTGCCGTTGCCCTGGCCCGGGTAGAGCCGGAGCTGTCCGGTGGAGGCGACCGCGAGCAGGTCGGGCTTGCCGTCACCGTTGACATCGCCGGGGGTGACGATGGCGCGGAAGGTGTTCCAGGCGGAGAAGATCTTGGTCTTGACATAGGTGGCGCTGCTCGCCGAGCGGTGCAGCCAGTACACGTCGCCGGAGCCGCCCCGGGCGACGAGGTCCTGGTAGCCGTCCCTGTTCAGGTCGGTCTGGACGACCAGGTTGTACGCGCTGAAGGTGCCGGTGAACGCCTTGCGGGCGGCGAGCTTCTCACCGGTGGAGGTGAACGTGTAGGCCTTGCCGTCCGAGGTGGTACGGGCCCACGGGTCGGCCCGGTGGTCACGGCTGAAGTTGCTGTCGGCGATGCGCGGCTGGATCGCCGGCATGTACGTCGAGACCTTGGTGTACGCGTCGTACGTACCCGGCAGGTTGCAGTACTCGGAGGGGGTGGCGGGTCCCCACGAGGTGATGCCGATGATCCGGCCGCTCACCATCATCGGACTGCCCGAGTCGCCGGGGCAGGTCGCCTTGCCCGTCGAGTTGTCGCCTGTGCCGCCCTCGCCGGCGCAGATCATATGACCGGGCTTGTAGGCGCCGGGGGTGTTGACCGCGCTGTCGAGGTTCTCCGTGCACTCGGCGTCCGAGCGCAGCGGCTGCTCCACGCGCTGGAGGGTGTCGGACAGCGGATCGAAGTCCGGGTTGGACCCGATCATGCCCCAGCCGTAGGTGGTGGCGGTGGTGCCGGCCGCGTACCGGGCGGTGTCACCGTACGACGCGGGCTGCGCCGGGGTGTTGGTCAGCGGCTTGGAGAGGGTGAGCAGCGCGATGTCGTTGTCGATCTCGGCCGCGTTGTACGAACCGGCGAAGTACGAGCGGCTGATGGTGACCGCGGTGCCTTCGTCGTTGGGACCGCCGGCGAGCTTGGCGGTGCCGGCCAGAATCATGCCGTGGCCGACCATGTCGAGCGCTTTGCCGTTCTCGTCGGTGACGCAGTGCGCCGCCGTAAGAACCTTGTTCGGCGCGACGAGTGTGCCGCCGCAGGTGAAGTAGAAGAGTCCGTCGTTGTCGAACTCGAAAAGCAGCTGCACCATCCAGGGGGCGCTGCTGATGGAGGTGTTCGTGCCGCCGATGATTCGGGGCGAGGCTTCCTTGGAACTGACGACCTCGGCGCCCTTGGGCGGCAGGAACGTCTCGCCGCCGCCGTCGGCGGCCTGGGCGGTGGCCACCAGTCCGCCGGCGAGCATGGCGAGGGTCGCCGCACCGGCGGCAATCAGTCTTCGCATTTTCCGGACCGGTCGGCCCTGACGCGACACACGCACGCAAATCTCCCACTATGCAAGGGAATTGGTTTGGCGCCGTGTGGGGGGATGGAACGGCTGATCGGATATTACAGGCAGAAATCCGCCCCGTCACCGGAGTAACGGGGCGGATCCATCGGCAAGTTGAACAATCGGGACGGAATTTCCCGAAACAACGTGTCAGTCGTTGCCGTTCCCGGGCGACGGAGTCGTCTTCTGAATCTGGAGCAGGAACTCCGCGTTCGACTTCGTCTTCTTCATTTTGTCCAGAAGCAACTCGATCGCCTGCTGCTGGTCGAGTGCGTGCAGCACCCGGCGCAGCTTCCAGACCACGGCGAGCTCGTCGCTGCCGAGCAGGATCTCTTCCTTACGGGTGGAGGACGCGTCGACGTCCACCGCCGGGAAGATGCGCTTGTCCGAGAGCTTCCGGTCGAGCTTGAGCTCCATGTTGCCGGTGCCCTTGAACTCCTCGAAGATCACCTCGTCCATGCGCGAGCCGGTCTCGACGAGCGCGGTGGCCAGGATGGTCAGCGAACCGCCGTCCTCGATGTTGCGCGCCGCACCGAAGAAGCGCTTCGGCGGGTAGAGCGCCGTCGAGTCGACACCACCGGACAGGATGCGTCCGGAGGCCGGGGCGGCGAGGTTGTACGCACGGCCCAGACGGGTGATGGAGTCCAGCAGGACGACCACGTCGTGACCCAGCTCCACGAGGCGCTTGGCGCGCTCGATGGCCAGCTCGGCGACGGTGGTGTGGTCCTCGGCGGGCCGGTCGAAGGTCGAGGAGATGACCTCGCCCTTCACCGAGCGCTGCATGTCGGTGACCTCTTCCGGACGCTCGTCGACGAGGACGACCATCAGGTGGCACTCGGGGCTGTTGACCGTGATCGCGTTGGCGATGGCCTGGAGGATCATGGTCTTGCCGGTCTTCGGCGGGGCCACGATCAGACCACGCTGGCCCTTGCCGATCGGCGCGACGAGGTCGATGATCCGCGTCGTCAGCACACCCGGGTCGGTCTCCAGCCGGAGCCGGTCCTGCGGGTAGAGCGGGGTGAGCTTCTGGAACTCCGGCCGCCCGCGGCCCGATTCGGCCGCCATGCCGTTCGCCGAGTCCAGGCGCACCAGCGCGTTGAACTTCTCGCGGCGCTCGCCGTCCTTGGGCTGGCGCACCGCGCCGGTGACGTGGTCACCCTTGCGCAGGCCGTTCTTACGGACCTGGGCGAGCGACACGTACACGTCGTTCGGGCCCGGCAGATAGCCGGAGGTCCGGATGAACGCGTAGTTGTCGAGGATGTCGAGGATGCCCGCGACGGGGATCAGCACGTCGTCGTCGGCCACCTGCGGCTCGCCGCCGCCACCGAACTCCTCGCGGCCACGACGGCCCCGCCTGTCGCGGTACCGGCCGCGCCGGCCGCGCCGGCCGCCCGCCTCGTCGTCGAAGTCGTCCTGCGGCCCGTTGCCCTGGTTCTGACCGCCGCCCTGGCCCTGGCCCTGGCGCTGCTGGCGCTGACCGCCGGTCTGCTGGCCGCCACCGCCCTGCTGGTCGTCACCCTTGCCGCGGCGCTCACGCTGGCGGCTCTGCCGGTCGCCGCGCTCCCCGCGGTCCCGGTCGCCACGCTCGCCCCGCTGGCCGCGCTCCTGGCGGTCGCCGCGGCGTCCGTCGGCGTCGGTGCGGTCGGAGGCGGACACGGCGGCCTCGGCCTTGGTGTCGGGGCGCTCGTCCACGACGGTGTCGGTGCCCGACTCGGCGCGGCTCTCGGTCTTGGTGTCCGGGCTGCCCGCCTGCGCGGTGGCCCTGCGCCGACGACGCTCGCCCACGGGCTGGTCGTCGCTGGCCGGCTGGCCCGGGATGTCGATCTGCGCGTCGGCCTTGCCGGCCTTCGCCGCCGCGGCCGGGGCCTGGTCGGCGGACGTGTCCGCCGCCTTGCCGGCGGGGGCGTCGGCGGCCGGGGCCGCGTCGCCCGTACGGGCCTTGGAGGTGGCGCGCCGCTTGGGCTTCGCCTCGGCGTCGCCGCCGGCCGTCTCGGCGCTCTTCGGGGCGGACGAACCGCCGCCCTGCGCCTCCTTGATGACCTCGATCAACTGGCTCTTGCGCATCCGCGCGGTGCCCCTGATGCCGAGGCCGGACGCGACCTGCTGCAGCTCGGCCAGGACCATGCCGTCGAGGCCGGTGCCGGAGCGGCGGCGCCGTGAGGTGGTGCCAGTGGCAGCACCTTCGGCGGGCGCGGTCGTGTCGACGCTGTTGTCGGCAGTCACGCCCATCAGATCGGTGGTGTCGCTCACGAAGGGTCCTTCCCTGGAGCGGACGTCGGCCTTCTGGCTCGGCGACCGGTTGTGCTGTCCGACCGCGGGTTGTGATCGTGTCGATCACCGGCCACAGTCGGGGCGATGGTCCCGCCGGGTACGGCGGAAGACTTGCGTACGTGCAATGGGTCCGGCCCGAGGTCCCCCTGCTCGGCCCACTCCTGGACATAGCGAGGGGTGTCGTGCCGGTTCCGGGGCGTGCTCAAAACTGCTCAGGCAGGCTGCTCAGGCAGTTGGGGAGGCTCCCGGAAGAATGGTGGTCCCGAATGGGGACGCGAAGCACCGAGCCACAAAGACTTCGGGTGCAGACTTGAGGTTAACACTACCGGCTCCAACAAACATTCCCCCTCTCACTCACCGGCAATCCACCGTCACTGAGAACCCAGCGGCAGAACACTCGCTCCCGTGCCGTCGAGGCCGAGCCTGTGCGCCGCCCAGCCCTCGCCGGCCAGCCGTGCGACCTTGTCGGCCGCACTGTCGTCGGTCAGCGCCAGGACCGTGGGGCCCGCGCCGGAGATGACCGCGGGGACGCCGTCCGCGCGCAGCCGGTTCACGAGCTCCACGCTCCGCGGCATCGCGGGAGCGCGGTACTCCTGGTGGAGCCGGTCGTCGGTGGCCGCGAACAGCAGGTCGGAACGCCTGGTCAGGGCCTCTACGAGCAGGGCCGCCCGGCCCGCGTTGAAACTCGCGTCCACATGGGGGACGGAGCGTGGGAGCAGCCCGCGCGCGGTCTCGGTCAGGACGGGCCGGTCGGGTACGAACACCACGGGAACCACGGAGTCGGCGACCTCCATCCGGATGGCCCGCGCCGCTCCCCCGTCGGTCCAGGCGAGGGTGAATCCGCCGAGCAGACAGGCCGCCACGTTGTCCGGGTGGCCCTCGATCTCGGTGGCGAGCTCCAGCAGCGCTGTTTCGTCGAGCCTGGCGTCGCCGCCTATCGTCACGGCGCGCGCGGCGACGATCCCGGCGCAGATCGCGGCGGAGGAGGAGCCCAGGCCGCGGCCGTGCGGGATGCGGTTGGCGCAGACGACCTCCAGGCCGCGCGGCTGGCCGCCGAGCAGGTCGAAGGCGGTGCGCAGGGACCGTACGAGCAGGTGGTTCTCGTCGCGGGGCAGTGTCTCGGCGCCCTCGCCGGCGATGTCGACGTGCAGGCCGGCGTCGGCGACGCGTACGACCACGTCGTCGTAGAGCCCCAACGACAGGCCGAAGGCGTCGAATCCCGGCCCTAGGTTGGCGCTGGTGGCGGGGACGCGCACCCGCACGGCGGCGGCGCGGAAAGCGGGACCGGCCATCGCTTAGACGACTCTCCTTGTGTGACTGCGAGGAAGGCGGAACGGGAGACGAGGCTGCGAGACTGCGGGGTTTCGGCGAGGTACGGAAACACCCGACGGCCACGAGGGCAACAACACCGCGGCATATGCGGCGGGGCGGGTCGGGTACAGCCTATCGAAGGAAGGTTCTGTCGCGACATAGGGCGCACAGGAGGCGCACGATGCGTGTCGCGTGGCTTCCTGTGCGCCTATGCAGGGTCTTGGTGCGCTTTGTGCGGGCCCCGCAGACCGGCGGGGGTCTCACCGGGCCGCGCGGCGGCTCACGCGAGTCCGAGGCGCTCCGCCGCCGTCACCGCGTCCACGGGCACGGTGACCGGCTGGGGCGCTCCCGCGACCGCCCAGTCCGGGTCCTTGAGCCCGTTCCCGGTGACCGTGCAGACGATCCGCAGGCCGCGGTCGACCTTGCCCTCCTCCGCCGCCTTGAGCAGACCGGCGACGGACGCGGCCGACGCGGGCTCGACGAAGACACCCTCCTGCGCGGCCAACAGCCGGTAGGCGCGCAGGATCTGTCGGTCCGTCACCTCGTCGATGAAGCCGCCCGAGTCGTCCCTGGCGGCGAGCGCCTGCTGCCAGGACGCCGGATTGCCGATCCGGATCGCGGTGGCCACGGTGTGCGGGTCCTTCACGACCTCGCCGCGCACGATCGGCGCCGAACCGGACGCCTGGAAGCCCCACATGCGCGGTGTGCGGGTCGCGGGGCCGTCGGCGGCGTACTCCGTGTAGCCCTTCCAGTACGCCGTGATGTTGCCCGCGTTGCCGACGGGCAGCACATGGACGTCGGGGGCGTCGCCGAGCGCGTCCACGATCTCGAAGGCCGCGGTCTTCTGACCCTCGATACGGGACGGATTCACCGAATTGACCAGCGCCACCGGGTAGTTGTCGGACAGCCCGCGCGCCAGCGTCAGACAGTCGTCGAAGTTCCCGTCGACCTGGAGGATCTTCGCGCCGTGCACCAGCGCCTGGCCCATCTTGCCCAGCGCGATCTTGCCCTGCGGCACCAGGACCGCGCAGACCATGCCGGCCCGTACCGCGTAGGCGGCGGCCGACGCCGAGGTGTTGCCGGTGGACGCGCAGATGACGGCCTGGGCGCCCGCCTCCTTGGCGTGCGTGATGGCCAGCGTCATCCCGCGGTCCTTGAACGACCCGGTCGGGTTGGCGCCCTCGACCTTGAGGTGCACCTCGCAGCCCGTGACTTCGGACAGGACCTGGGCGGGGACCAGCGGCGTACCGCCCTCGCGGAGCGTGACCACCGGGGTCGTGTCCGTGACCGGCAGCCGGTCGCGGTACTCCTCGATGATGCCGCGCCACTGGTGGGTGCCCCGCCGGGCACCGTCCGCGGCCGGGCCGCTGTTGCGTTGGGTCGTCATGGGTCCCTTACTCCCCTTCAACACGCATGATGCTGGCGACACCGCGCACGGTGTCGAGCTTGCGCAGCGCTTCGACGGTGCCCGAGAGGGCGGCGTCGGGCGCGCGGTGGGTGACGACGACGAGGGATGCCTCGCCGCCCAGTCCTTCACTGTCCAGCCGGCCCTGCTGACGCACGGTGTCGATGGACACGTCGTGCTCGGCGAAGACGGTGGCGACCTGGGCCAGTACACCCGGTTTGTCGGCCACGTCGAGGCTGATGTGATAGCGCGTCACGACTTCGGCCATCGAGCTCACCGGCAGCCGCGTGTAGGCGGATTCACCCGGTCCGGTCGACTCGCCGATCCTGTTGCGGCACACCGCGACGAGGTCGCCGAGCACCGCGGACGCGGTGGGCGGGCCGCCGGCCCCGGGGCCGTAGAACATCAGCTGTCCGGCCGCCTCGGCCTCCACGAAGACCGCGTTGTAGGCCTCGCGCACGGAGGCGAGCGGGTGGCTGAGCGGGATCATCGCGGGATGGACGCGCGCGGTGACCGACCTGCCGTCGGCGGCGCGCTCGCAGATGGCGAGGAGCTTGACGGTGCAGCCCATGCGCCGCGCGGACGCGATGTCGGCGGCGGTGACCTCGGTCAGTCCCTCGCGGTGGACGTCGTCGAGGCGTACGCGGGTGTGGAAGGCGATCCCGGCGAGGATCGCGGCCTTCGCGGCGGCGTCGAAGCCCTCGACGTCGGCGGTCGGGTCGGCCTCCGCGTAACCGAGCGCCGTCGCCTCGTCGAGCGCCTCCGAGTAACCGGCGCCCGAGGAGTCCATCCGGTCGAGGATGAAGTTCGTGGTGCCGTTGACGATGCCGAGCACCCGGTTCACCTTGTCGCCCGCGAGGGATTCCCGCAGTGGCCGCAGCAGCGGGATGGCACCGGCGACGGCGGCCTCGTAGTAGAGGTCCCTGCCGTGCTTCTCGGCCGCCGCGAAGAGCGTCGCGCCGTCCTCGGCGAGCAGCGCCTTGTTGGCCGAGACGACGGACGCGCCGTGCTCGAAGGCGGTGGTGATCAGCGTGCGGGCGGGCTCGATGCCGCCGATGACCTCGACGACGACGTCGATGTCGCCCCGTTTGACCAGCGCCGTCGCGTCCGTGGTGATCAGCGCGGGGTCTATGCCCTCGCGCACCTTGGAGGGACGGCGGACGGCGACCCCGGCGAGTTCCAGGGGCGCGCCGATCCGCGCGGCCAGATCGTCGGCGTGCGTCGCCATGATGCGCGCCACCTCTGAGCCGACGACCCCACAGCCCAGCAGCGCCACCTTCAGCGGACGCGTACGCATCATGCGACCTCGATTCCCTCTCCTGGCGATTGTGGACCAGTTTCACGCACCGGACGGAAGTTTCTACCCTCCGTCCGTCATGCGAGACGCCAATCTCAGCTTTCGATGCGGCTAGCCGACATCGAGCCGGAGGAGATCCTCCTCCGTCTCGCGCCGGACGATCACCCGCGCGCTGCCGTCCTTGACGGCGACGACCGGCGGGCGCAGCGCGTGGTTGTAGTTGCTCGCCATGGAGCGGCAGTACGCCCCGGTGGCGGGGACCGCGATCAGGTCCCCCGGCGCCAGGTCGGCGGGCAGGAACGCGTCGCGTACGACGATGTCACCGCTCTCGCAGTGCTTGCCGACGACCCGCGACAGCATCGGCTCGGCGTCGGAGCGGCGGGAGACGAGCGCGACGCTGTACTCGGCGTCGTACAGCGCGGTACGGATGTTGTCCGACATGCCGCCGTCGACGCTCACGTACGTCCGCAGCCCCTCCAGCGGCTTGATGGTGCCGACCTCGTAGAGGGTGAAGGCGGTCGGGCCGACGATCGCGCGGCCGGGTTCGACCGAGATCCGGGGGGTGCGCAGTCCGGCGGACTCACACTCACGGGTGACGATCGCGGTGAGGGACTTGGCGATGTCGTGCGGCTCGCGCGGGTCGTCCTCGGGGGTGTACGCGATGCCGAGGCCGCCGCCGAGGTCGATCTCCGGGAGTTCGACGCCGTGCTCGTCGCGGATCTCGGCCAGCAGTCCGACGACGCGGCGCGCCGAGACCTCGAAACCCGCCATGTCGAAGATCTGCGAGCCGATGTGGGAGTGGATGCCGATGAGTTCGATGCCGTCGAGCTTCAGCGCCCGGCGGACGGCCTCGGCCGCCTGTCCGTCGGCGAGGGCGATGCCGAACTTCTGGTCCTCGTGCGCGGTGGCGATGAACTCGTGGGTGTGCGCCTCGACGCCGACCGTGACCCGGATCTGCACGGGCTGGACCCGGCCCAGGCTCTGCGCGATGTGCGCGACGCGCACCATCTCCTGGAATGAGTCGAGGACGATACGCCCGACGCCCGCGGAGACGGCCCGCTCGATCTCGTGCACGGACTTGTTGTTGCCGTGCAGCGCGATGCGCTCGGGGGGCATGCCGGCGTCGAGCGCGGTGGCCAGCTCGCCGCCGGAGCAGACGTCGAGGTTGAGCCCCTCCTCCTTGAGCCAGTGGACGACGGCCCGGGACAGGAACGCCTTACCCGCGTAGAAGACGTCGGCGTCCTTGCCGAAGGCGTCCGTCCAGGCGCGGCAGCGGGCCCGGAAGTCGGCCTCGTCGAGGAAGTACGCGGGGGTGCCGAACTCCTCGGCGAGGCGGGTCACCGGCAGCCCGGCGACGGTGGCCACACCGTCCTCGTCGCGCCCCACGGTGCGCGACCAGATCTTGTCGTCCAGCGTGTTGAGGTCGGCGGGCGGCGGGGAGTAGTGGCCCTCGGTGTGCACGTCGCCGTAGCGGGGACCGGCGGGGTGGGCGGAACGGCTCATCGTCTTATTGCTCTCTCATGTGCGTCGGATGCGGCCGACTGGCGGACCGCATCAGAGATGTTCGGGCGCGTCGACGCCGAGGAGGGTGAGGCCACCGGCCAGCACCGTCCCGGCGGCTTCGGCGAGTGCGAGCCGGGACCGGTGGGCGGCCGAGGGTTTCTCGTCGCCGACGGGCAGCGGGCGGCAGGTCTCCTGGAAGTGCAGGAACGCCTCCGCGGTGCGTTCGAGATGGCGGGCGACCCGGTCGGGGGCACGCAGACGGGCGGCGGCGGCGAGTACGCCGGGGTGGTCGCCGATGCTGTCGACAAGCGCGTGGGCTTCCGGTTCGACGGCCTCCGCCGCGCCGCCGTCCCCCGGGATGCCGAGGGCCGCGGCGTTGCGGACGAGGGCGCGGGTACGGGCGTGGGCGTACCGCACCGTGAACAGGGGGTTGCTCTCGTGCTGTACGAGAAGGCCGTCGCCGGTCAGGGGCCGGTCGTGGGCGGCGGGCCGCAGCAGGCCCCAGCGGGCGGCGTCCGGCCCGAGGCGGGCGAAGAGGTCGCCCGCGAGGGCGGCGGGCACCGGCCGTACCGGCAGATACTCCGTGGCGTCGTCGCCGGTGCGGGCGTCGGCGCCCTGCGCGCGCAGCAGCCGCAGGACGGTCTCGGTCAGGACGGCCGCGCGCGGTTCACCGGCGGGGGCGAGGACCACGGTGGTGCCGGCGAGGGTGTCCCCGTATCCGTAGCGGATCCCGGCGTCGAGGACGGCCCGGACGGGGGCGGTACGGCCGGCGGGGGCGAGCGTGAAGTTCAGGAAGCCCGGTCCGGTGACGTCGACGCGGGAGAGCTCCGGCGAGCGGCGCAGGATCTCGGTACGGAGGATCTCGGCGACGTCGCGGGGCGTGCGCCGGGCGGGGCCCGCGAGCCGTAGCGCCACCGAGGTCGCGTAGTCGCCGCTGCCTCCCGGTCCGGGGCGCCCGACCTGGACGCTCTCCGGTACGGGCCCGACGAGTACGCCCTCGTCGACCGCGCGGCGCACGGCGTGCAGCACGGTTCGGGAGAGGTCGGCGGGGGTCACGGGACAAGCGTATGGGAGGAGGGGGGCGTCTTCGCGAACCGGTTTCGCGATACGGGCAACACCCCAGGTCCCAGGGGATCGCGCCGTCTCCCGCTCCGCGGAGGCGCGCACGGGCTCGCGGCACAGGCGCGCACGGGCGGCGTGCGCCGGCCGTGTACCGGCCGTGCGCGTCAGCCGCGTGCGCTTCGGGGCGTGCTGCCCGCACGCCCGACTTCATGCCTGCCGTCCAAGGACGGCGGGCCCTCCCGGCGCATCAGCTGGCGGACGACCCTGACGAGCTCGGCCGGCTCGAACGGCTTGGCGAGGAAGGCGTCCACGCCGGCGGCGATCCCGGTCTCCACCTCGTACCGCGTACAGGCGCTGATGATCGCGACGGGCAGGTGCGAGGTCATCGGATCGGCGCGCAGCCGGGCGGCGGTACGGATCCCGTCGAGGCGCGGCATGACGACGTCGAGGGTGATCACATCGGGCCTGACCTGGTGGACGACGTCCAGACACTCGGCACCATCGGCCGCGGTCACGACCTCGAAGCCCTCCAGCTCCAGGTTGACCCTGATCAACTGCCGGATGACCCTGTTGTCGTCGACAACGAGCACTCGGCCTGACACGCCTGACACAACTTGAGAGTAGGTCCGCCTCCCGGGCCGCGTCCGGGTTTTCCCCAGTTCCCCCCTCGCGCGGGGGACGCGTGGCCGCCGCCCCGCTCGCCCCCACCACGCCAAATACCTGTTCACGACGACCCCATGAGGGCTGGTAGGGTTTCACCTGTCGCCAAGGTCCACGGCGACACGCCCCCGTAGCTCAGGGGATAGAGCATCGGCCTCCGGAGCCGGGTGCGCAGGTTCGAATCCTGCCGGGGGCACCGTGGTTCAGGTGCCATAAAGACCCTCTGATCAGGCGAGACGCCGGATCAGGGGGTCTTTTGTCATGCCCGGCGACTCTCCGTGACCGGCGCCGGGCGCGTCGCGCCCCGGTGAGGTGCCGCGCGCGTCGGGCGGATGCCGTTCGCCGGAGGCCGCCCGTCCGTCCGGGGTGCCCCCCCTCGTGAGCCGTCGCCCTCCTCGGCCGTGCCGCGCGTCGCCGGTCGGGCCTCTCGCCTCCGTCACCTCTCGGCGCCGCCCCGTGGCGGGCCGAACGCCCGGTGTTGTCACCGTATGAGCTGCGGTGGGGCTTTGGGCGGACTCCTCAAACTCCGCCAGATGTAACGTGACTTACGTCACTCCACACTTCGCACTGATTCACTCTCAGGTCGCACACGGCTTCTCCACGCGATCTCCTCGCGGAATGATGGCTTCCGGAGCCGGACGCGTGCGTTCGGATCCCGCCATGACCGATTGCGGACAGACCTTCGGGGCCAGTGGAAACACCGATCAGGACAGTCTTGTTTTCCCCCTTCCCGCGACGCCGGAGTCGACCGGTTCTGCCCCGCGGAGCCCTCGCGCGAACCCCCAACTCGCCTCACCCGCGCGGCACATGGCCACTGCGGCTTGTCCCCGGGCGACCGAAATGCCGCCCCCTAGACGCCAGTTGAAACCCCTGTGATCTTCCCCTTCCGCAATGACATTCCGGAAGTTGGGGCTTCAGTCAAGTCGCCACGCCGGAGCGCGGTGGCGGACATTCCGGTGGCCGTCCGGAGGGGGGCGGTCATATGCCGGTGGGCTGGGGCGAGGGGTGCGGAGTTGAAACGATTCGTTGATTCCGCTTACGGATCCGCGGGCCTCTTCTGCGCTGTTTTCGGGCCGAGTTGGATCGTTCGTGGCCGCTTGGGCACCGTCATTTTTCGCGGATGAACGCGTCCGCAACGAGGTGCTACAGCATAGGATCAAGCCGCGCCACGGGGGCCTCGCCAGTCCCTTCCGTAACGTTGCACACGTTCTACTCGCGATCCCCACCGACACCCCCCAACCCGTTAATAGGTATCTGCGTGTCACCGATACTCAGCACCGGTTCCGGCGATGGAGCCGCGCAGTGAAAATCAATCGTCGCCTTGTCCTGCTGGTCACCGTGCCTCTCGTAGTGGCCGTCACCTTCGCGGTGCTGGCCCTCGCTCCCGCGACCAACCAGGCGCTCCAGGCCAACCGGCTCACTGCCATGGTCGATGTCGCCTCGTCCGTCAGCGAGTTGACCCACCATCTGCAGCGCGAGCGAGCGTCCGCGACCGCACTGGTCTCCACTCAAGGAGATACGGACGCGTTCCGCGAAAGTTCCAACGCGACGGACAAGAGTGTCGCCAAATTCCGTTCTCAGCGCGGAAGCCTGTCGTCCGTACCGGGCAACGCGCAGCGCGCTCTGGACCGTATCGACCAATTCATCGATGAATTGCCCTCCCTGCGCGCCCAGGTGCGCTCCGGAGGAAGCACTGTCACCGCGCTGACCTTCGGCTACCGAATCGTGATCGCCGACCTCATCGACTATCGCGACGGAATCGCGCAGGCCGACGGCGTGGACTCCGACGTGGCCGACCGGATCCGTGCCGCCGCGGCGCTGTCGCGGGCCTCCGAGCACATCGGCCAGCAGCAGGTCGCGGTGATGAGGGCGCAGGCCACGGGTGGCTTCACCCAGGCCTCCAAGCGGACCTTCGACGCCACCAGGCTCGGTTACACCGAGGCGACCAGCGTGCTGTTCGACCTGGGCCCGCAGCAGTGGCGGACCTGGCTGGAGCGCACGCTCTCGGGCACGAAGGCCCTGGAGGCGCGCCGGCTCGAGGACGAGGTGGGCCGCACCGCGCCCGACCAGGAACTCACCGTCAAGTCCGAGGAGTGGCAGAAGGCGTCGGCCGACCGGCTGACCCTGCTGCGCTCGGTCGAGAAGCGCATCGACGACTCCGTGCTCGGCACGGTCACCGAGACGCGCACCACGCTCGCCTGGCTGGCCGGCGGCGAGGTGACGCTGGTGCTGCTCACGCTCATCGGTGCCGTCGTCGTCGCCGTCCGGCTCGGCCGCGTGATGATCCGCCGACTGCGGGATCTGCGCAACGCCGCCCACGAGGTGGCCCACACGGGTCTGCCCCGGGTGATGACGGACCTGTCACAACCCGGTGCGCTCAGCGGTGCCACGCCCGAGCAGGTCGCCGAACGGTCCGGCAACCCGGTGAAGACCACGGGTCTGGACGAGATCGGCGAGGTCGGTGAGGCGTTCAACGCCGTCCACCACGAGGCCGTACGTCTGGCCGCCCAACAGGCCCACATCCACGAGCAGTTCGCCGAGACGCTGGTCGGTGTCGCCCGCAGGGGCGCCCAGTTGACCACCGTCATGGTGTCCGAGCTGGACGCGGTGCAGCGCGACGAGGCCGACCCCGAGCGCATGAAGATCCTTTTCGCGCTCGACCACCTCGCGATCCGCATGGAGCGCAACACCAACAACCTTCTGGTGCTGGGTGGTTACGGCCACGGCCGGGTCCGGTCCGCGGACATCTCCTGTTCGACGGTGATCGTGGCCGCCGCGCAGCAGATCGAGCGATTCGACCGGGTCTCGCTCGGTGTCATCGAGTCGGGCATCGGCATCGCGGCCCGCGTGGTCCACGACGTCGCGCACATCCTGGCCGAACTCCTCGACAACGCCACGCGCTTCTCGCCCCCGGACAAGCAGGTCGGGGTCGCGGTCTGGCGGCTCTGGGACCGTGCGGTCGTACAGATCGTCGACGAGGGCGTCGGCATCACCGCCGAACGGCGCGCCACCCTCAACAAGGGTCTGCTGGAGCCGAAGTCCGGCATCGGCGACGTGCGTTCCATGGGTCTGCACGTGGTGGCGCGGCTCGCCGCCCGGCACGGCATCGTCGTCGAGCTGCGCGACTCGTCAGGTCCCGGCACGATCGCCGAGGTCACCCTGCCGGCCAACGTGCTGGCGCCGGCTCCGAAGGAGACGACGCCGCCCGCGCAGGGCGCGCCCGGGGAGCGTCCCGGTGTGCGGTACGAGGCACCGCGCCCGATCACCGCGCCCGGACAGCTCGGCCGCCGGCAGACCGTCGGCGCGGGCGACTACAGCCCGGCCGGAGCCGGGGCCGCCCCCGGCGGCGGGTCTCAGGGATCCAACGGGTCGACCGACTCGCGGGGTCCGGGGAGTTCACGCGGCGACGCCAGGGGCAACCCCCAGGGCGACGAGCGCGAGCGCGCCAACAAGCCGTCCCAGCACCCCGTCCACGCCGAGCCGGTCTCCCGGATCGCCGGAGTCAGTTCCTCGGGACTGCCGCTGCGGCAGCGCAACACGCCGCAGCAGTGGCCCAAGCTGGGCAAGCGCGACGGCGCCGACCAGCGATCCGGCGGGGCACCCAAGCCGGCCCGCCGCCGGGACTCCCGGCAAGTCTCAGACGTCCTCGCGGCCTACGCACAGGGGATCAACAGGAGCACGAGCCACCGCGGGCGCTCCGCCACTGACGACGACACCCAACGGAGCAAAAAATGACGACCTCACCCACCGACCTCAGCTGGATCCTGAGCGGCTTCGCCGGACGTATTCCGGAGGTCACGCAGGCGATAGCCGTGTCCGTGGACGGACTGGCGCTGGCCTACACCGGGGTGGAGCGTGACGACGCCGACCGGCTCGCCGCCATCGCGTCGGGTGTCGTCAACCTGCTCTCCGCGGCCGCCCAGTTGACCAACACCGATCCCGTCGAGCACAGCCTGACCGCCATGGAGGGCGGCTACATGTTCTCGATGGCCGTGTCGAGCGGCGCGTCCTTGCTGGTGACGACCACCAGGGACGCGGACATCGGCGAGGTCAGCTACATGATGTCCGAACTGATCAACCAGGTCGGCGACTCCCTGACTCCCCAGGTACGCGGCGACGCGAACGTCCAGCCCTCGCGCTGACGTCCGGGTCGTCCAAGCCCCATCGTCCGGTTCTTCCGCCGTACGTGTTCCGCCCGCTCGATTCCGTCCGTTTTTTCATTCCTCCCGATGAGAGCCCTCAATGTTCTTCGACATATCCCTCCCGCGAGGCCGCCGCAGAGTCCGGCCGGTCGGCGCAGCCGCCATCGCACTCGGTCTGGCAGCCGTCACCGGGTGCAGCAGCGACAGCGGCGCCGGCGACGACACAGTGAAGATCGGCCTGGTGGCGTCGCTGTCAGGTACGTACGAGGCGGTCGGCACGGAGCTGCGCAAGGGCTTCGAGCTGTACCTGGCCACCCATGACAACAAGCTGGGCGGCCGGAAGGCCGAGCTGGTCGTGGCCGACGAGGGCGACGGTCCGCCCACCGCGGTACCCGCGGCCACCAAGCTGATCAAGAAGGACAAGGTCGACGCGCTGACCGGTCTCGTCGGCGGCGGTTCGGTCAACGCGGTGCTGCCGCTGATCAACCAGGCGAAGATCCCGCTGCTCGGGTCGAACGCCCGCCCGCCGGTCAAGGACATGAAGTACGTCTGGACGACCAGCTTCCTCTCCGACGAGCCCGGCAAGGCCATCGCCCCTTACATCAAGGAGAAGGTGGACGGCCCGGTCTACGCGATCGGCCCCGACTACCAGGGTGGCTACGACGAACTGCGCGGCTTCACCGAGGAGTTCAAGAAGGTCGGCGGCAAGCTCGCCAACCCGGACGGCGAGACCAAGTGGACGCCGTTCCCGAAGACCACCAACTTCATGCCGTACTTCGCGGACATCGCGAAGACGGACGCGAAGGCGGTCTACTGCTTCTACGCCGGTAAGGCCGCGATCGACTTCGCCAAGCAGTACGCGCAGTCCGACGTCGCCGATCTGCCGCTGTACACGGCCTTCGTCACCGAGGGCAGTGTCCTCCAGGCGCAGGGCGACGCGGCGAAGGACGTCTACTCGGTCCTGAACTACGCGGCCGACCTCGACAACGAGGCCAACCGCAAGTTCGCCGCCGACTGGACCGCCAAGCACGACACCCAGCCGACGACCTTCGCGATGGCCTCGTACGACGCGGCCGCCGTGCTGGACCTGGCGATCGCGGACGCCGGCGAGAAGGGCGAGGTGACGCCGGAGACCATCAACAAGGCCATCGGCGGTCTCGGCCAGATCGACAGCCCGCGCGGCGCCTGGGAGTTCGGCGACAAGGCGCACTCGCCGGTGCAGCAGTGGTACCTGCGCCAGGTGCGCAAGGACGGTGACCAGCTGGCCAACGTCATGGTCCAGGACCTGGCGACGCTCGGCAGCTGAAATGGATCTCCTTGATGCCCACTTTGTGCCGGCGGTGGACGGGGTGGCCTACGGGCTGCTGCTGTTCGTCGTCGCCGCCGGCCTGAGTCTCGCCTTCGGCACCGCGGGCGTACTGAACCTTTCGCACGGCACGTTGTACGCGATCGGTGCCTATACCGGTGCCGAGTTGAGCGACGGGACCTGGGGCGGTCTCGCCGTCGGACTCGCGGCCGGAACCGCGGCGGCTGCCGCCGCCGGTGCCGGTCTGTCCGCGGCCACGATTCCCCTGGCCCGTCGTGGGCATCTCGCGCAAGCACTGCTGACGTTCGGACTGGCCCTGATCGGCGGCAATCTGCTGATCGAGTTCTTCGGGGCCGACGACCTGCCGGTACGCGTCCCCGAGGCGCTCGACTCCTCGGTGACGCTGCTGGGTCACCGGTACCCCGCGTACCGGCTCTGCTTCATCCTCATGGCCGTGCTGCTCGCGGCGTTCGGTACGTGGGTGCTCACCCGCACCCGTGTGGGGGCGGCCGTACGGGCCTCCGCCGACGACCCGCAGATGCTGGCCACCACCGGGCACAGCCCACGCGCGGTGCACACCGGGGTCCTGGCCGCCGCGGGTGCGCTGGCCGGGGCCGCCGGAGTGCTCGGCGCGCCCATCATCGGGCCGGGCGCCGGCACCGCCGACACGGTGCTGATGCTCTCGCTCGTCGTGGTCGTGCTCGGTGGGCTGCGGTCGCTGTGGATGACGCTGCTCGCGGCGATCGCCGTCGGCGAGGTGCAGACGCTCGGTGTGTCCCTCGCGCCGGATTTGGCGCCGTACCTGCTGTTCGCGGCCATGGCCGCCGTGCTGATCCTGCGGTCCCAGTTCACCGAGCCGGCGACGGCGGGGGCGCACGGCGGCGGCGACGGCGGCTCGGACCCGGTGGCGTGGCTGCGGCGTCGGCTCTCCGCCTCGTTCTCGGGGCGGCGCGCCGCGACCGCGACCGCCGAGAAGGCGGTCGCTGAGAAGGCGGTCGCGGACAGGCGGGAGCCCGTACCGTCCGCGAGCGGCGGGCCGCTGCGGCGGCTGCTCAGCGGCGGCCGGGACGACGGCGGCCTCGCCGCGCGGGGCCGTAAGGCCGCGCCGCTGCTCGCCTTGCTCGTCCTGCTCATCGCTCTGCCGACGCTGCTCGACGCGTACACCCTCTCGCTGGCCGGCTCCGCGCTGGCCCTCGGGCTGCTGGCGATCAGCGTCGCCATCCTCACCGGTTACGCGGGGCTGCCGACCCTCGGCCAGACCGCGCCGTTCGCCGTCGGCGCGTACGCCACCGCGAATCTCGCCGACGCCGGCTGGACGGCGGGCCCGGTCCAGATCGTCGTCGCGGCGATCGCCGCCGCGCTGTTCTCGCTGGTGACGGGGCCCGCGGTGATCCGGGCCCGGGGGACCACGGTCCTGATGATCACGCTCGCCATCGGCGAGCTGGCGAGCGCTGCCATCAACCAGCTCAAGTCCCTCACCGGCGGCGCCGACGGACTCGTCGGCTTCCCGCCCACCCAGGCGCTGTTCGGCGGGGAGGGGATGGTCGAGGAGAGCGAGGTCTACAACTACGCGCTCGCCGTCGCCGTCATCTCCGTCGTCGTGACCGTGCTCGTACTGCGCTCGCCGGCCGGCAAGCTGCTGACCGGCACCCGTAACGCCGAGGCGCGGATGCGCGCGTCCGGCCACCCGGTGGGGCGCTACCTGCTGATCGCGCACATCGGCGCGGGGGCGCTGGCCGGGGTCGGCGGTTCGCTGATGGTCACCGTCCAGCAGTACCTCTCCCCCGCCGACGTGGGCTTCGAGATCGCGGCGTTCGCGCTGCTGGCCGCCGTCATCGGCGGCAGCACCTCCGTCATCGGCGCCCTGCTCGGTGCCGGACTCATCGTCTTCACCCGTGACTGGGTGGCCAGTTCGTGGCCCGGCCACGGGCCGCTGCTGCTCGGCGCGCTGTTCGTCGCCGCCGTCTACCTGCTGCCGCGCGGGCTGGCCGGGCTGCGCCTCGGCTCCGGCCCCGGCGGGCGGGGAGCGGCGAAGGCGGACCAACTCCCGCCCGACCACGACAGCGTTCCGGCCGGGAAGGTCGCCCCATGACAGCCACCACCGCACCGTCCACGGCGCCTGTGCTGGACCTGAAGAACCTCACCCGGCGGTACGGGAGCCTCACCGCCGTCGACGACGTCAGCCTCCGGCTGCCGTCCGGAGCACGGCACGCCGTCATCGGGCCCAACGGCGCCGGCAAGACCACCCTGCTGAACCTCATCGCCGGTACCGACCGCCCCGATCACGGCACCATCGCCCTGGGCGGCACCGACATCACCCGTACGGCGACGGCCAGGCGGAGCGGTCTCGGCATCGCCCGCAGCTTCCAACAGCCGTCCGTCATAGGCGAGTTGTCGGTGCTGGACAACATCGTGCTGGCGGGCTGGCGGCACCATCCGCTGCGCCGGGGCGCGTGGTGGCGGCCCTCCCGCTACCGGCAGCACGCCGAGTCCGCCACCCGCCATCTGGAGGCCGTAGGCCTCGCCGACTCGGCCGCCCGTCCCGCCGCCGACCTGTCCCACGGCCAGCGCCGCATGCTCGACCTCGCGGCGGCCCTCGCGGGCGACCCGCGGCTGCTGCTGCTGGACGAACCGGCGGCCGGGCTGACCGACGGCGACATCGGCCGTCTGCTCACGATCCTGGGCGGGCTGCCTTCGAGCGTCGCCATCATCCTGGTGGAGCACCATGTCGAGGTCGTCGCCGAACTCGCCGAGACGGTGACGGTGCTGGCGGCCGGGCGGGTCCTGATCACCGGGCCGACCAAGGAGGCGCTCGCGCATCCGGAGGTCCGCGACGCGTACCACGCCACCGCGGCCGGCCAGATCGGGGCCGACCGTGACGGCGCGCCCGAGGCCGCCCCCGACGGAGTCCGCGACACAGCAGAAGCGAGAGGGTGAGGCGACCAACCGATGCTGGAACTCACCGGTCTGACGGCGGGCTACCACGGCGGCACCGTCCTGCACGACCTCGACCTGACCGTCCCCGCCGGCTCCGTCCACGCGATCGTGGGCCACAACGGGGCGGGCAAGACCACCCTCGTCCACACCGTGGCGGGGTTCATCCGACCCTCCGCGGGCTCGGTGCGGCTGAACGGCCGGGAGATGACCGGGCAGCCCGCGCACAAGGTGGCGCGCGCCGGGATCGGTCTCGTACCGCAGGGCCGCCGGGTCTTCGCCGGGCTCACCGTCGCGGAGCATCTGCGGCTCTCCTACCGCCCGCCGGGCCGCGGCGACACGTCCCGGCCCAGCCGGTGGACCCCGGAGCGCGTCCTGGAGCTGCTCCCCCGGCTGGGTGAGCGCCGGGGCAACCGGGGCACCGATCTGTCCGGCGGCGAGCAGCAGATGCTCGCCCTGGCCCGCGCGCTGCTCGGCTCGCCGAGCGTGCTCCTGCTGGACGAGCCCACGGAAGGGCTCGCACCTCTGCTGGCCAAGCAGGTCTACGAGCTGGTCGGCACGCTGGCGGAGGAGGGCATCGCGGTGCTGCTGGTCTCGCCGAGCCCGGCGCAGGCCGCCGAGTGCGCCCGTACGGTCACGGTCCTCACGTCGGGACGGGTGACCCTGCGGGTGGACGGTGCCGACGCGCGGACCGATCCGACGGCGCTGCACGAGGCGCTGGAGCTGACTCCGGTACGGACCGCCGCGCGCTGAGTCACCCGGCCCGTCCGAGTGCCGCCGGCGACGGGCGGGCCGCGTGTGCGGCCCGCCCGAAGTTCTCTGACGTGTCGTCAGAATTCGCTCCGCTACGGGCGCTTCAGTTGGTGGCCTCCGAAGCCGCTGCCGCGGTCGGAGCCGCTGTTCTGGTCCTGCCACCACCCGTTGAACTCCGTCTGGCCCATCGCGCTCCAGTCCGGGGTGTTCTCGACCTGGGCGCTGCCCATCCTGCGGGCCAGCGCGACCATGGCCGCGCCGACGGGTCCACGGCTGATGTCGTACGACTCCAGGACCTCCTTCCAGCTTCCCCCGGCCACCGCGGCGGTCTCCAGGGCGCTGGCGTCCTGGAGCGCCTTCACGCTGCCGCCGCCGATGTGCGGCCGGGCGACGCTGGCGGCGTCGCCGACGAGCAGCATCCGACCGGAGGTGTAGTGCGGCACCTCCAGGTCGTAGATGGGCTGGATGAAGGTGGTCTCGGCGGGCGTACGCAGCACCCTGGCCGCCCAGTAGGGCGGGAAGTTGTCCGCCACCAGGGCCCTCAGGTAGGCGGTGAGCTCCGAGTTGAGCCGGCCGGGCGGCAGCGAGGTCGGCGTCTTGAGGTCGGGGTGGAGGCCCTCGGACTCCGGCGGGGCGGTGTAGAGGACCCAGTTGAGCCGGTGGCCGCCGACGCCGTCCGGGATGCGGTAGATCATGCAGTGGCCGCCGGGGAAGACCACGTTGTGCGCGTCGTTGCCGTCGGAGGGGAGATCGGCGACGTCGGCGGACGTGCCGCGCCAGCCGATGTAGCCGGCGTACGTCGCGCCGCGGCCGGGGAACATGGCGTCCCGCACGACGGAGCGGTATCCGTCGGCGCCGACCACGGCGTCGAAACGTTCCTTCTGCCCGTCGGCGAGCCGCAGGGTCACTCCGTCGGAATCGGGCTCCACCTCGCTGACGAGCGCTCCCGAGCGGTAGGTGACCTCTTCGGGCACCCGGCCCCGCAACTCGCTCCAGAGTGAGCCCCAGTTGTAGGCGCGGAAGGGGAACGGCTGCTCGCCGACGGCCCGTCCGTACTCCGACTCGCCGTCCCGCACGCTCCACACGCGGCGGGTCAGCGGCGCCCACGGCATCTCGGGCGCCACGTAGCCGGCGCTCTCCAGCTCCTTGTAGCGGTCGTCGTGGAGGGCGATTCCGACGCCCCTGTCACGGAGTTCGGCGTCGGCCCGTTCGAAGACGGTGACCTTCTCGGCTCCGCCACGAGACACGGCCAGAGCCGTGGCACACCCCGCTATGCTGCCGCCGACCACGGCGACGTTGCCTCCACGCATACCTTTTCTCCACTCACTTGAAGTTGTTGGTGCTGCTGGTGGTGACACTGGGGTGAAATCCTATTCGAGCGACGTACGCGCTTGCGTTGCACAGGAGCCCCGGAATCGCGAAGCCGGACATGTGCCGGGACAGCGGAAGCGCGGGAGTCGGGCGCGGCAACGGGGCCCCTCGGAAGCCGAGTTGGGGCCGGGCCGCTGGGCGGTCGTCTTCGAGACCGCCGATGAGGCGCGGTGGCGGACCGAGGTCCGGCGCCGTATCGCCGAGCACCGGGTGAAGGACCCCGCGATGGTCCGGCCCGACACGTTCCGCGGCCGGTCTCCCGGCTGCCGACCACGTACCGGCTGAGTGTCTTCGTCCCGGACCCGCCGGGCCCGTAGCGGGGCCCGGGAGCCGGGGGGGGGCGGACGGGCCGTCGAGCGGCGGCCCGTCCGGAAACGTGACTACGCCTTCTTCTCCAGCAGTTGGGCGTCGGCCCAGTCCCCGTGGTCGGAGTCGATGCCGTCGCCGCCGTCCGTCACACGCAGCGTCAGCTGACGCACCCCGCTCACGTCGACGTCGAACGCGTGCGCCGCGTCCGTCGGTCCCAGCACACCGCTGCGGGCCAGCACCTGGCCGTCGCCGAGCACCTCGAAGACCACCGAGCCCTTGTCCGGCTTCTCCTCGTCGATGCCGGCCCGTGCGGCGAAGCGGCCGTACGCGCCGTTCAGATCGATCGTCACCTCGGACTGCGCGTGCACCCCGAGCCCCTTGTCGTACGTGGTGTCGCCCAGCCGCAGCGGGCCGCCGTCGCCCGCGCCGCTCTCGCCGTTGGAGAGGTCGCGCTCGACCGGGCCCCAGCCGTTCTTCTCGGAGACGAACGGCAACGCGCTGACGTACACGGTGCCTTCGCGCGCCACGAAGACACGTACGGTGCGCTCGACCGTCAGCGGCGGCGCGCCGCGCCGGGCGTCCGGGCCCCGGTAGGAGACCGTGACCGGGATCTCGGTCGTCCCGTACGCCGGGTCGTCGGGGACCGTGACCTTCCAGGACGCGGACAGTCCGGCGCCGTCGGCCAGTTCGTCCGCCGTCGCGCCGGCGCCGTCGACGGCCCAGCCGTCGGGGGTACGGGCGCCGAGTCTCACGTCCTCGGCGGGGCCCGCCTCGTCCAGCACGAAGCCCGCCTCGATGCCGACCGTCTCTCCCGGCCGGGCGTCGGTCCTGGCGGGGGTGACGGTCAGTGTGCCGACCGGCACCGTGTCCACCGGCCGGTCGCAGCTGCCCCGGCCGGGTACGGCGCGACAGATCTGCGCGGCGAAGCCGCCGTCGGCCAACACCGGCACCGTGAGCGCGTCATGACGGTTCATCACCTGGCTGTGCCTGACCAGCCCGTCGGCGCCGTCGCGCACCACGTCGACCCGCCACGAGCCGGCTCCCAGGAACGTCAGCGGCACCCGCTCCGTACCCGCGTCACCCGCGCGGATGGAACCGACGAACCAGCGGTCGCCGTTCCTGCGGGCGAAGGTCGCCGCCTCGCCCGGCGCCCCGGCGACGAGTCGGCTCTCGTCCCAGACGGTCGGGACCTGCTCCAGGAAGCGCGCGACCTCGGGCCGGGCCCGGTACGCCTCGACGCTGCCCGCGTAGTTCTGGAACCCGGACTCGTAGACCACGGAGAGCGCCAGCTCGGCGGCCTCGGTGTTGTTGCGCGTGCCGAACTGGAAGCCCATGGGGGTGAAGTCCATGGAGCCGACCGCGTTGCGGGTGTAGGGCAGCGTCGCCATGTCGTCGGCCTGGACGTCGCCCTGCTCGGCGCCGTGCACGCCCTCCATCGTCATGACGTGCGGCCAGGTCCGCTGGATGCCGTGCGGGAGCGTCGAGCCGTGGAAGTTGACCATGAGCTCGCGGTCGGCGGTCTCCCGCAGGATGTCGTCGTACCAGCCCATGCGTTCGCGCGAGTCGGAGTCCATGAAGTCGATCTTCAGTCCGGCGGCGCCCCACTTCTTGACCTTGTCGAGCTGCTCGGTGCGCTCGGCGGCGGTGTCGAGATCGGTCCAGTGCATCCACAACAGGACTCCCACGCCGCGCCGTTCGGCGTACTCCATCAGCTGGGGCATCCAGTCGGTCGTGTTCCAGCCGTCGTCCACCAGGGAGTACTCCCAGCCGTGCGCCGCCGCGTAGTCCACGAACCGCTGCTGGGTCTCCAGGCTGCGCTGCGCCGCGCCGAAGCCGGCGAGCCAGGACCAGGCGACGGTGCCGGGGCGGATCCAGGAGGTGTCGGCGACCCGGGAGGGCGGGGCCAGATCGTCCACGAGCGTGGACTCGGTCACGGTCGCCAGATCACCCGCGATCACGGTCCGCCAGGGGGTCGCGAGGGGTCCCTCGGCGGGCATGGGCACGGACGGGTCGGCCAGGGCGACGTCGTAGCCGCCGCTGCCCGCCGTGTGGACGAGCCGGCTCGCGGGGTAGCGGCCGTCGACGTCCGCCTCGGAGAGCAGTACGTGGTCGTCGCCCACCTGGAAGAGCGCGGGGTAGGCGTACTGCCCGCTCGGAGCGCCGGCGGCGGTCGTACCGTCGTACGGCTGCTCGTAGTTGACCGAGTAGTCGCTCAGCCGGGCGGGCGCGTCGTCCGGCAGGACGAAGCCGGACGCCTCGCGCAGCACGGCGCCGCCTTCCGGACCCGCGGGAAGCACATAGCGGTACGCCACCCCGTCGTCGGCCGCGCGCACGACGAGGTCGACCCGGGCCCCGTCCTCCCCTTCCAGGGTGAAGCGCGACTCGGCCATGTCGACGGTCCGGCGGCGCTCCTTGCCGACGACGGTGGTGTACCGCTCGGCGACCCTCCGGTCCTTCCGGTCCACCAGGCGCAGCCCGTGCGTCAGGTCGGCGTCCTCGGTGACGATGCCGACGGGCGAGGGCTCGACAAGGGTGCGGCCCCCGTCGCGTACGGCGAGAGTGACGGAGCCGTCGGCGGGGTCGAGGCGTACGGTGGCGGCGGGCCCGCCACGGGACACGGTCCAGGCGGAGCCGCCGGGGCGGCTGTCACCGGCATCCCCCCGAGCCGCCGCCGGGGTCCCCAGGCAGAGCACCCCCGCGAGCGCGGTCGCGCACGCGGCACGCCATCGATTCGCCGCTGTCGGTCTGCTGTTCGTCATCGCTTGTCCCTCTCACTCGGAGCCGGGCCCAACGGGCAAACATGGGGCGCGAGTTGGTGATGACAGGGCTGAGCCTGAAGGGGCGCCCGCGCCCCGGATTGTCCACCGCAATTCCCCGGAACCGCCAGGGTCTGTCGCACAGAATCCAACAGAATCAATAACCCGCATACGATGCGGACATGGGGAACCACTCGGCACCGGACGACCGTCTCGCGGCGTTCGGCAATCAACTGATCGATGTGCACATCTGGCTCCGCGAGGAGCTCGCCCGGCTTCAGGACGACGTGGACGACTACCTCGCGGGCGAGGGTGCGCGCCCGCGCGAGCTACAGGCGCACTGCCTCGCGTTCTGCTCCGCCCTGACCCGGCATCACACGGCGGAGGACGAGACCGTCTTCCCAGCCATGGCACGGCGGTTCCCCGAGCTGGCGCCCGTACTGGAACAGCTCGCGCACGACCACCACATGGTGACCGGCATGCTCGGCCGGCTCCAGGACCTCGTCGACGGCATCCGGCCCGCGCCGAGCCCCGCCGAGGCGCGCTCGGTGCGGGGTGAACTGGACGGTCTCGTCGCGCTGGTGGAGTCCCACTTCACTTACGAGGAGAAGAAGCTGGTCGACGCGCTCAACGCGCTCGGGACGCCGTTGCCGGACGACTTCGCCCTGCGGGAGACGCGCCGCGGCCGGGAAGCGTCCGGAAGGTAGCGCGGCGGCGCGCGGGGCGGGGGCCGCGGCGGCTGGGACCGCCCTGCGAGACGCGGGATCACTCTCGTACGAGGGGTACTCCGCCCGCCCCTACGGCGCGGTGCCCCGCCGCGCCGGCCGTCGTGGACCGGGCGGAACCGGCGGAACCGTCCGGTCGGAGCCGGGTCTTCGGCCGGCCGGCTCTCAGGCGGAGCGCTTCTTCGCCGGCGTCTTCTTCGCCGTGGACTTCTTGGCGGTGGTCTTCTTCGCGGCGGTCTTGCCCGTCGTCTTCTTGGCGGCCGTCTTCTTCGCCGGAGTCTTCTTCCCCGCTGTCCCGGACGTCTTGGCGGCGGACTTCGACGCGGACTTCGCCGTCGACTTCGAGGCGGTCTTCTTCCCGCCCGCCGCTCTCTCGCGGCTGGGCAGATGCGTCACCTCCGCGCCCTCCTTCCCCCCTCCGCCGCTCTCGACCCGCGACTCCTTCGCCGCCCGCACACTGCCCTCCAGCGCCGCCATCAGGTCCAGGACCTTGCCCTCGCCCCGCCCCGCCCCCTCCGGCGCCCTCACCTCGCCGCCCGCCGCCTTGGAGGCGATCAGCTCCTCGACGGCCTCCTGGTAGTCGTCGTGCAACGACTCAAGTTCGACCTCGCCGAGCGTGTCCATCAGGGCGTCGGCCAGGTCGAGTTCGGCGTCCCGGATTCTGACGTCGGTCTCCGGCGCCACCCCCTCCGCCTGCCGGATCTCGTCCGGCCACAGCAGCCCGTGCAGGGCGATGACATCGCCGAGGACCCGCACCATGCCCAGCCGCTCGCGTCCACGGAGGGCGAACTTCGCGATCGCCACCTTCTCGCTCCGCTTCAGGGCCTCACGCAGCAGCGTGTACGGCTTGGCGGCCGGCACGCCGTTAGCCGCGATGTAGTACGCCGAGCCCACCTGGAGCGGATCGATCGATGACTCGGGCACGAATCCGAGGATCTCGATGGTCTTCGCCGTCGGCAGCGGGAGCTGGGCCAGATCGTCGTCCGTGATCGGGATCATCGAACCGTCCGCGTCCTGGTACGCCTTGCCGATCTCGGCGGACGTGACCTCCTCCTCGTCGAGCTCGCAGACCTTCCGGTAACGAATCCGGCCGCCGTCCGCCAAATGGATCTGCCGGAAGGAGATCGAATGGCTCTCGGTGGCGTTCACGAGCTTGATCGGGATGTTGACCAGACCGAAGGAGATTGCGCCGTTCCAGATGGATCGCACGGTTAATCCCTTACATCGGATTTCGTGGGATTCTCATCGTATGACGCCAATCGCGGAGGTGGAGGGGCGGCGGATCGCCCTCAGCAATCTGGAGAAGGTCCTCTACCCGGCCACCGGCACCACCAAGGGCGAGGTCCTGCACTACTGCGCGACGGCCGCGGGCGCCCTGCTCGCCCATCTGGCGGGCCGCCCCGTCTCCTTCCTCCGCTTCCCGGACGGTCCCGCCGGCCAGCGCTTCTTCACCAAGAACCCGCCGCCGGGCACGCCCTCCTGGGTCCGTAGGGCGACGGTGCCGCGGTCGGCCGACCAGATCGCCGAGCAGGTGCTGGTGGAGGACCTGGCGACACTGATGTGGGCCGCGAACCTGGTCGTGGAGTTCCACACCCCGCAGTGGCGGTTCGACAGCCCCGCCCGCGCCGACCGGATCGTCTTCGATCTGGACCCCGGTGAGCCCGCCACCGTCGTGGAGTGCTGCGAGGCGGCGCTCTGGCTGCGCGAACGGCTGGCGGCCGACGGGCTGAACGCGTACGCCAAGACGTCCGGTTCGAAGGGCCTGCATCTGCTCGTACCACTGGAGCCGACACCGTCGCCGGAGGTCTCCGCGTACGCCAAGTCGCTGGCGGTCGAGGCCCAGGCCGACCTGCCGGAGCTGGTGGTCCACCGGATGACCCGCGCACTGCGCCCCGGGAAGGTCTTCGTCGACCACAGCCAGAACTCGGCGGCCAAGACGACGGCCGCGCCGTACACGGTGCGCGCCCGCACGGAACCGACCGTCTCCACCCCGGTGTCCTGGGAAGAGGTGGGGAACTGCTCGGCGCCGGAGGAGCTGGTCTTCCGCGTCGGCGACATCGCGGGGCGGCTGGAGCGGTACGGGGATCTCCTCGGCCCGCTGATCAATCTCAACCGGGCGGGACGTCTGCCCTGACAGCCGCCGTCACCGGCATGCACCATGGGGGTGCGCCAGTCATGAGCGTCATCAGCAGAGAAGGAATCACCAATGATCATCTTCGGGACCAAGGGCTACATCTACCAGCTGGCGATACTCACACTCGTGTGCGGCCAGTGCGGCAATCCGTCGGCGCACACGCTGCGCAAGCGCGTCTCCAAGTTCACGCTCTTCTTCGTGCCGCTGTTCCCGTACTCGACGAAGCACTACACCCAGTGCACGTTCTGCGGCGTGGAGCACCGGGTGCCCAACGAGCAGGCGGAGCAGCTGCTCGCGCAGAGCGCGACGCAGGCCCAGCAGGGTGGCGGCCAGCAGCACGGCGCCAACCCGTTCGCGCAGGGTGCCCAGGGTGGCGGCCAGCCGGGTGGTGGGAACCCGTTCAGCCAGGGCGGCCAGGGACAGCAGCCGGGCCAGGGCGGCAACCCGTACCAGCACTGACGCGGGCGGGGACGCGGCCGCGGGTACGCCGAGTGCGCGGAGCACGCAGAGTTACGGTTGCGGACAGAACGTGACGAAACTAGGGTAAATCGGGCGAGCGTCGGGCAGTTCTCCGTCGATTCCTCGCCCCGTCCCGAACTTCAGGAGTCACGCATGTCCCAGCGTTCCCTGCGTTCCTCTCGTGCCCGGCGTTCCGCGCGTCCCCAGCGCGCCCGGGGCTCCTTCGGCCCGTACGCCGCGGCTCTCGCCGTCACGGTGGCGGCCCTGACCGCGACACCCGCCATGGCGGCGGTACCGGCACCGCCGCCGGTCAGCTCCAACGGCCACACCGGCATGGACGACCCGGCCTCGATGGACCCGGCTCTCATGGACCCGGCTCTCATGGACCCCGCCGCCATGGAGCACCCCGCGCCCCTCGACCCCGAGGTGGCGCAGGCCGCCGAGGCGTCCCGCGCCGAGGCGGCCGAGGCGGCCGCCGCCGAGGCGAACGGCTCCCACTTCTACAAGGGGCGCGTCACCGCCAGGAGCGGGCTCCTGATCCGCGACAGGCCCACCCGTGGCAGCCGGGTCGTCGGCAGCCTCCCGTACGGCACCCTCATCTTCATCCACTGCAAGACGCGGGGCGACAACGTGAACGGCAACAACCACTGGTACCTCCTCGCGGACGGCACCTGGGCGTGGGTCTCGGCCGCGTACATCGAGAACATCGGCAAGTCGCCGCGCTGGTGCTGATCCGGTAGCGCCGGCCCGGTGGAGCCGGTGGAGCCGACCCACTGAACCCGACATGCCTTATGTCTTTACATAAGCGGACATAAGGCATGTCGGGTTGCTACGTTGCGCTCCATGACCGCAACGAAGGCGGACTCTCCCCCGCCCGAACTACGCCTCCCCAAGCGGCGGGGGGTCGAGCTCTCGCTCCTCGTGTGCGCCGTCCTCATCTCCCTCTTCGGCTACGTCGCCGTCGGTCTCGCCCACAACGACGCCGTCCCGCCCGACGCCGTCCGGCACAGCGCCGGCCTGGGCCTGCTCGCCCTCGTCGCGCATCTCGCGGTCCGCCTCCGCGCCCCGTACGCGGACCCGCTCCTGCTTCCGATCGCGGTCCTGCTCAACGGCATCGGACTGGTGCTGCTCCACCGTCTCGACCTGGCGACCCCCGGCGAGCGCGACGCGCCCGCGCAGCTCGTCTGGTCCACCCTCGGTGTCGCGCTGTTCATCGCCGTCGTCGTGCTGCTGCGCGACCACCGGGTGCTCCAGCGGTACGCGTATCTGTCCGTGGTCGCCGCACTGCTGCTGATGACCGTGCCGATCTTCTTCCCCGCCGTGAACGGTGCCAGGATCTGGATCCGGATCGACGGACTCTCCTTCCAGCCCGGCGAGTTCGCGAAGATCCTGCTCGCCGTCTTCTTCGCCGCCTACCTCGCGGCCAACCACAGCGCCCTCGCCTACACCGGCCGCAGGATCTGGAAGCTGCAACTGCCCACCGGCCGGGTGCTGGGCCCCATCGTCGCGATCTGGCTGCTCAGCGTCCTCGTACTGGTCCTGGAACGCGATCTCGGCACCTCGCTCCTCTTCTTCGGCCTCTTCGTGATCCTGCTGTACGTGGCGACGGGGCGCACCGGGTGGATCGCCGTCGGGCTGCTGCTGGCCGGGGTCGGCGCGTTCGCCGTCGGCTGGCTCGAACCGCACGTCCACAGCCGGGTCGAGGACTGGCTCGACCCGTTCGCCTCCATCGAGGCGGGCGAGGGCCCCGACCAACTGGCCCAGTCCCTCTTCGCGTTCGCGGCCGGCGGCATGTTCGGTACGGGGCTGGGCCTGGGCCGGTCCGTCCTCATCGGCTTCGCCGCCAAGTCCGACTTCATCCTCGCCACGGCGGGCGAGGAGCTGGGGCTGATCGGGCTGACGGCGATCTTCATGCTGTACGCGCTGCTCGTCGCCCGCGGCTACCGCGCCGGTCTCGCGCTGCGCGACCCGTTCGGGCGGCTGCTCGCGGTCGGTCTGGCGTCGATCGTGGCGCTCCAGGTCTTCGTGATCGCGGGCGGGGTGACGGGGCTGATCCCGCTCACCGGGATGGCGATGCCGTTCCTGGCGCAGGGAGGCTCGTCGGTCGTCACGAACTGGGTGATCGTGGCGCTGCTCATCCGGCTCAGCGACTCGGCGCGCAGACCGCGGCCCGAGGCGGTGGAGACGGGCGTGATCGCGCCGACGACGGTGATCGCGGGGCCCGCGAGGGACACGGGGAGTTCGGGCGGGACGACGACGGGCGGCGAACGATGATCAGCCATATCCGTCTGGCCGCCGCGTTCTGTCTGCTGCTCCTCGTCGCCCTGCTCGTCAACGCGGCCCGCGTCCAGGTCATCCAGGCCGACTCCCTCGACAGCAACCCCGCCAACCGCCGCAGCACCATCGACCGTTTCGAGCAGCCGCGCGGCCAGATCCTCGTCGACGGCAGACCCGTCACCGGGTCGAGGGACTCCGGTCAGCAACTGCGCTTCGAACGCACCTACACCCAGGGCCCGTTGTACGCGCCGGTGACCGGCTACGCCTCCCAGACGTACGGCACGAGCCTGCTGGAGGGCGCCGAGGACGGCATCCTGTCCGGCACCGACCCGATGCTGGCCCCGCTGCCCTTCTGGAACGACATCACCCGCGCCCACGAGCCCGGCGGCAAGGTCGTCACCACCATCAAGTCCGCTCTGCAGCGGGCGGCTTACACCGGACTGGACGGCAGGCGCGGCGCGGTCGCCGCGATCGAGCCCTCCTCCGGCAAGATCCTCGCGCTGGTCAGCAGCCCGTCGTACGACCCGGGGAGGCTGTCGGGCACGGGCGCCGCGGTGACCGACGCGTGGCGGCGGTACAACGACGCGGACGCCCAGCCGATGCTCAACCGGGCCATCCGGCAGACGTATCCGCCCGGTTCGGCCTTCAAGATCGTGACGGCGGCGGCCGCGCTGGACGCCGGGGTGGTCGAGGACGTGGACGCGCCGACGGACGTCCCCGAGCGGTACGTCCTGCCGGGCACCCGCACCACGCTTCCCAACGACGCGCGGGGCTGCGACAAGGAGTCGCTGGCGTACGCGATCAAGTGGTCCTGCAATTCGGTGCTGGCCGGCCTGGGGGTGCGGGTCGGGCTCGGCGGCATGGTGGACGCGGCCGGCAGATTCGGCTTCAACGACCGGCGGTTGAGGATCCCTTCCGGCGTCGCGGTCTCCAACTTCGACCAGGAGATGAGCGACGACCAGCTCGCGCTCTCCTCGATCGGGCAGTTCGACACGACGGCGACACCGCTCCAGATGGCGATGGTCGCGGCGGCGGTCGCGAACGGGGGGGATCTGAGATATCCGCATCTGGTGGAGCGGACGCTCGCCGCCGACGGCGACATCGTCTCCCGCGTGGGCGACCGCACCTACGGGCAGGCGATGAAACCGCGGACCGCCTACCGGATGCGGCAGTTGATGGTCGAGGTGGTGGAGAGCGGGACGGGGACGAGCGCCGGGATCGACGGCGTGACGGTCGGCGGGAAGACAGGCACGGCGCAGCACGGGGTGGGCAACTCCGGCACGCCGTACGCCTGGTTCATCTCCTGGGCCCAGGAGGAGGGCGCGGGGCGGCCCGCGGTGGCGGTGGCCGTGGTGGTGGAGGACGCGGAGGCCGTGCGGGACGAGATCAGCGGGGGCGGTGACGCGGCGCCGATCGCGCGGGCGGTGATGGAGGCGGCGCTGCGAGACTGATCCCCGTGGTGGGCGAATCCTGGTGGGCGGTGGGTGAGGCGCTGGAGCGGATCGACCGGATCGATCCGCGGTTGTGCGCGTTCATCGAGGTGTGGCACGCGGACGCGCTGCACCGGACGCGCACGGTGGAGGGCCAACTGCCGCTGGCGGGGCTGCCGTTCGCGGTCAAGGGCCCGACGGGCCTCCGCTCGTACGCGGCGCGGCGGCTGCTCGCGGCGGGGGCGGTGCCGGTCGGCTCGACGGCGGTCCCGGGGCCGGGGACCTACTGGCAGACGTGGGGCCTGGGCGCCCACGGCCGTACGGTCAATCCCTACCGCGCCGACCGCACCCCCGGTGGTTCGTCGGCCGGCTCGGCGGCGGCGGTCGCGGCCGGTCTGGTGCCGCTGGCGACGGGCAGCGACGGGGCGGGATCGGTGCGGATCCCGGCGGCGTGGTGCGGGGTGTTCGGTCTGAAGACGACGAACGGGCTGCTGCCGACGCCGGACCGGACGGGGCTGGCGTCGGCGGGGGTGCTGACACGGCGGGTGGCGGACGCGCGGACGTATCTGCGGTGCGTGCTGGACGACGGGGCCGTAACGAGCGCCGCGGCCCATGGGCGGGCGTCACCACCGGTGGCGGCCACGTACTCGCCGGATCTCGGTTTCGCGCGGACCGATCCGGCGGTGGAAGTGGTGGTACGGGCGGCGGTGGGCCGGCTGGCGGCGGCCGGGGTCGTACGGCTCGACGGAGCCCCCGGCTCGTCGCTGTCGCTGCTCGACCCGCGCGAGGCATGGCTGGCGGTACGCGGCGGTGATCCGTCCGGCGGGGCGGGAGCGGGTGCCCGGGAGGAGAACGAGCGGCGGCTCGACGCGTACTTCGCGCGTACGCCGCTGCTGCTCACCCCGGTGACACCGAACCGCCCGCACGGCCACGAGGGACCCGGCCCTGACGTCTACTCGACGGCGCTGACCTGGGCGTTCAACCTGAGCGGCCATCCGGCGGCGAGTCTGCCCGCCGGTTTCACACCGGACGGCTGCCCGGTGGGTCTCCAACTGGTGGCGGGGCGCGGGGCGGACGTCTCGCTCCTCGAAATCGCGGGTGCCGCCGAGTCCGTCCTGCCTATCGTGCGCCCATGACGACACTCTCTCCCACGGCGCCCGGCGGCCCGGCGTACGAACTCGCCCAGGTGAACATCGCCCGCCTCAGACATCCGCTGGAATCCGCCGAGTTGAAGGACTTCGTGGACGCCCTCGACCCCGTGAACGCGGTCGCCGACGGGTCCGACGGCTTCCGGTGGCGGCTCCAGAGCGACTCGGGAAACGCCACCGACGTACCGGTCCTCGGCGACAGGTGGCTGATCATGAACCTCACCGTTTGGCGGGACATGGACGCTCTGACGGCCTTCATGTACACGGGCAGGCACCGCGAGTTGCTCGCTCGGCGCTTCGAGTGGTTCGAGCGCGTGGAGGAGGCGATGACCACGCTCTGGTGGGTGGAGGCGGGGGCCCGGCCGACTCCGCGCGACGCGGAGCTGCGGCTGCTCCACCTGCGCGAACACGGCCCGACGGCGCACGCGTTCACGCTGCGCAAAACCTACGGGCCGCCGGGGGACGAGGCGCCGGAGACGGCCGCCGGGCGTCCGGCCGGCGCTCGGACGGACGGCGTTGCGCCACCGGCCGGGGCGTCGTCCTCGGCGCCCTGAGCGATCGCGTCGGCCGACCACGGCGACTTCGGCCCGCTCCCCGGCCGCGAACCGTTCGCTGATGAGCCTTGGACATTCGGCGGGTTCACGCGCTGCCGGACATCGGGTCGACAAGTGACGCGGAGGGGATTGACGTGAGCTGCTGACAGGAAGTCTTATAAGGGAGTCGAGAATCGTACCCCCGGTAACCGCAGCCACGAGGTGCTCTCAGCCATGACAGCAGCGCACGAACGCGAAGTGACGGCCACGCGCGACGGACTCCGTCCGGAGCCGGGCACCGACGAGCCCCGCTCCGACGACGAGCGCGAGATCCAGCTCCTGCGCGACGCGCTCGGCCCGCTGCGCGACCGCGAACAGGTCGCCCGGCGTCTCCTCGAAGCCTCGGCCAAGCACTCGTTCGACCCGGAGAAGGACCTCGACTGGGACGCCCCGGCCGAGGCCGGCAAGTGGTTCTGGCCCCCGGAGCTCGTCTCCCTCTACGACACCCCGCTGTGGCGGCGGATGTCCGAGGAGCAGCGGATGGATCTCGCCCGCCACGAGGCCGCGTCGCTCGCCTCGCTCGGCATCTGGTTCGAGATCATCCTGATGCAGCTGCTGGTCAGGCACATCTACGACAAGTCGGTGACCAGCGATCACGTCCGCTACGCGCTCACCGAGATAGCGGACGAGTGCCGCCACTCGATGATGTTCGCGAAGATGATCCGCAAGGGCGGCGCCCCGGCCTACCCCGTGCCCCGCGCCTACCACAACGCCGCGCGCCTGCTGAAGACCGTCTCCACGACCCCGGGCTCGTTCGCCGCGACACTCCTGGGCGAGGAGATCCTGGACTGGATGCAGCGTCTGACGTTCCCGGACGAGCGCGTTCAGACGCTCGTACGCGGCGTGACCCGTATCCATGTGGTGGAGGAGGCCCGCCATGTCCGCTACGCCCGCGAGGAGTTGCGCCGCCAGATGGTCACCTCCCCCCGCTGGGAACGCGAGCTGACCCGCCTCACGGCCGGTGAGGCGGCGCGCGTCTTCTCCGTCTGCTTCGTGAACCCCCAGGTCTACGAGAACGTGGGCCTGGACCGCCGCGAGGCCGTCGCCCAGGTCCGCGCGAGCGGCCACCGCCGAGAGGTGATGCAGTCGGGCGCGAAACGCCTCACGGACTTCCTGGACGACATCGGGGTGATGCGCGGGACGGGGCGCCGGCTCTGGAAGGCGTCGGGGCTGCTGGCGTGAGGGACCGGCGCCGAGCGCCGGTCCCGGTGACCCGCGCGGCCGTCAGTGCTTGGCGCGGCGGCGCAGCGCGAGTGTGCCGCCCGCCGCCGCCAGCGTCACCAGTCCCGCCCCGGTCGCGACCTTCGCCGCGTCCATGCCGGTGACGCTGCCGCCCAGGCCGCCCCTGGCACCCCTCGTCGGGGCGGGGGACGGGGTCGCCGACCTGGCGACCGTGAAGGTGAAGGTGGAGGGGCCGCCGTTCGGGCAGGAGATGTTGATCGAGTGGGTGCCGGCCCGGGCGTCGCGGCGGATCGTGGCGGTGCCCCGGTAGATGCCCGACGTCGAGCTCGCGGTCAGCGTGACCGAGCCCGTGAAGGCGCCGGACGACGCCGTCACCGTGCTGGCGTCGCAGCCGCCGTCGAGGGAGATGGTGACCGGGGAGCCGGGCCGCGCCGGGCTCGGGCTCACCGTGAGGGTCGGCTGGGGGTCGGCATGGACCGCCGTCGCACCCACGCCCAGGGCCAGGGAGGACAGGGCGGCGGTGGCGAGAACGCGAGCAACGCGCATGGTGAGGATCTCCGCTTCCTTGGCGCGGTGCGGGCGTCGGCCACCCGCTCGGGAAACCGGGCCGTGGCCTTCATGAAAGGCAGACACGCCGTCAAGCGGCGCGCCGACCCGTGGCGCCAGGTTCCGTCGAACGGATCAGCGCGGACCG
The DNA here is from genome assembly GCF_014646115.1 of Streptomyces camponoticapitis. GTDB lineage: Bacteria > Actinomycetota > Actinomycetes > Streptomycetales > Streptomycetaceae > Streptomyces > Streptomyces camponoticapitis. Next base: position 480,677 of record NZ_BMMV01000001.1, read on the forward strand.
CTAAGCCGCTGGTCGCGAAGGTGGGACGGGGAAGGACGGCGGGGCGGGTCCCGTACGCCGCGGGGGTGACCGGCCTCCGCGCGGGCCGGGCGCCACGAGACACTGGCGGGGTGAGAAGCGAAGAGACCGTCTTTGTCGGCGGGCCGCTCGACGGTCGCGTACTGCCCGTGCTGACGGGCCCGACCGGGCAGCCGCCCAAGTGGTACGAGGTCCCGGTGCCGGACGCCGCCGGCGGGCCGCCCACCGTGTTCGCGTACCGGCGCGCGCCCGCCGGGTACACCAAGCGGCTCGGGCTGCAGCGCGGCTGGAAGTACGAGTACGTCCCCGAGGGCCGCGAGCGGCGCACGCTCAAGTGGCCCTGGTCCAAGCCCGACCACGGCTGAGCCACCGGCCCCGGACACCACCCGATCGCTAACTCCCTGGCCATACACGGTCACATATGGTGCCGCAGGCGGGATTTGTCGGGCACCATCTAGGTTCTGTCGCGCGGGCTCGGACGGCCCGTCGGCCCGACGGGACAGGACCATAGGATCGACCAGGCCGGAGACGACCTCCCGGCCGAGCACCAGGGGGCATACGCGTGATGGAACCGCTGCGGCACGACGACCCACGTCTCGTCGGCCCTTACACCGTGCTGGCGCGGTACCGGGAGTCGGCGAGCGCCGTGCGGTATCTGGCGTACGGGCCGAACGGCGGCACCGTCGTCGTCTCGGTCGCCCGGCCCGCCCTCGCCGCGCTGCCCGCCTTCCAGCGGCGCTTCCAGGCCGAGGCGCGGACCGCCGAGCGGCTGGCCGGCGGCTGGGTGCAGCCGCTGCTCGACTCCCGTACGGACCCGTCCGAGGAGGAGACGCTCTGGACCGCGTACGGCTACGTCCCCGCGCTCACCCTCGGCGAGGCCGTCGCCGTCGCCGGTCCACTGCCCGAGCGGGCCGTACGGATACTGGGCGCCGCGCTCGCCGAGACGCTGTCGCGGGTGCACGCGACCGGAGCCGTACTGCAGGGGCTCGCGCCCGACACCGTGACCCTCGCCGCCGACGGCCCCCGCCTCACCGCCTTCGGCGCACTGGGCGCCGCGGTGTCCGCGGAGGCCATGGAGGGCGGACGGCTGTCCGTACGGCTCGGATATCTCACCCCGGAACAGCTGGAGGGCGAGGTACCGGGGCCCCCGTCGGACATCTTCGTGCTGGGACTGCTGCTGGCGTACGCGGCCACCGGTACGACGCCCCTCACCGAGGGGCCCGCCGAGTCGGCGATCGAACGCATCGCGCACGGGACGGCCGAACTCGGCGGTGTGCCGGGGGAGTTGCGGCCGCTTGTCGCGCGCTGTCTGGCGAAGGAACCGGGCGAGCGGCCGACGGCCGGGGCCGTCGCGGCCGAGCTGGCGCTGGAGGGCGCGGCAGCGGCGGCGACCGCCGAACCGGACGGGTGGCTGCCCGCCGCGCTGTCGGCCTCGATCGCCGAACAGGCCGCCCGAGTTGATGCCCTGTACACCCCGCTGGACGGGTCGCGGGACGGGTCGGCGGACACCCCGGCGGACGCCGTTCCCGGTGCGCCGGCCGACGCCGCGCCCGGTACCGTGCCCGAGCCCGACACCCGCACCACCCGTATCGGCCGGCCCCGGACCTCGTCCGGGAGCGAGAGCGGCGTCGTCGACCGGCCGACCGCCGCCCTCTCGCTGCCCCACGCCCGGCCGGAGCCGACCGCCCTCCCGCTGCCCCCGGCCGCCGCGCCGGTGCCCCAGCAGTCCCAGTCGCTCCCGCCCGTGCCGGGACACCAGGGACCGCCGGGACCGCCCGCCCTGCCGCCGGGACCGCCCCAGACACCGGCGCCCACCCGATCGGGGGCGGGCCGCTTCGCCGCGCTCGGACGGCCCCTCGGGCAGCCGCTCGGACGGCGCGCGCTCATCACCGGAATCGTCGCCGGCGCCGCCGGTCTGCTGATCGGCGGCGGGGGTGTACTGGCACTCGCCGACGACGAGCCGTCCGACGACACCGACAACAAGCCCGCCGACGGCACCCCCGGGGGCCTGACCGGACTGCCGCCCGAAGCCCTCTGGGCGTACGAGCAGAAGGTGGCCGCCGACGAGGTCCTGAACGCCGCCGTCGTCGGCGGCCGCACCCTCGTCCTGACGACGGGCTCGGGCGCCACCGGCGTGGACGTGCGCACCGGGAAGCGGCTCTGGCAGAAGGCCGAGGTGGCCTCTCTCCACCAGGCCCTGCCCGTCTCGTCCGGACTCGGCTTCGTCGCGGGGGCGACCGGTCTGCTCTGGATCTCGCCGGCCTCGGGCGCGGTCGAGCACCGTGTCGACTACGCCGACGGCATCAAGGGCGCGCCCGGCCTGAAGGTCGCCGGCGTCGCCGGGACCAGTGACGGCCAGGTCTGGTTCACCGGGTCGTACCGGACCGGTACGGGGAAGGCGGCCGTGGTCCGCACCCATCTCTTCGCCTTCGATCTGACGACCCGCAAGGAGCTGTGGCGCACGGTGATCGCGGGCGGCCGCGCGCCGTTGACCCCGGTGTACCAGCTGATCGCCGTACGGGAGGCGGACATCGTGGTGCGCCAGGACACCAAGTCGCTGCTGCCCGTCCAGGTCAGGGCCGCCAAGGGCAAGTCCGTCTACCACTGCTTCAACCGCGTGAGCGGCAAGCGGACCTGGTCGAAGTCGTTCGGCGCGGTGCCGCCCGCGGGCGGTTCGGTCGGCGACGCGAAGGGCCGGCTGTACGCGGCGGCGGCCGATCAGCTGTACGCGTACGACACCGCCGACGCCAAGCAGTTGTGGCGCAGGTCGGGCGCGCCGAAGGTGCCCGGGCAGAAGCCCTTCGCCTTCGGCACCGGAACGCTCGCGGGCTCCACGCTCTACGTCGCCAACCGCTACCAGGAGGTGTACGCGCTGGACTCCGAGTCCGGCGTGCAGCGGTGGAAGGGCACGACCGAGGGCCCGGCCTGGACGGGTGTCCCCCGGATCTCGCTCAGCGAGAGCGGCCGGACGGTGCTGTCGGCCGACGGACTCCAGGTGACGGCGTTCTCGGCGAAGGACGGCAAGCGGCTCTGGAAGTTCCAGAACGCCGGCGGCCCCGCCCCCTCCCCCGCCGCCGACGGCGCGGCCGTGGCCACGCCCTCGTACCAGCCGCTGATGGCCGGGAAGACCGCCGTGATCCGGCGCGGAGGCACGTTCTACGCGCTGCCGGTCGACTGAGCCGGCCCTTACAAGCCGCCACGCCGGGGGCCTTCACCTCGGCCCTCCGGGGGGTGACGGCGTGCCGCCATGTCGCCCAATTATGCGGTAAGCACACGGTACGGCGGCAATTGACGCCGCATCATCACCTTGGGGCCGGACAGGCCGTCCCGCGAACGGAGGTGATGAGGTGTCAGGCAGGCTTCTGCGGTCCGTCTGTACGGCAGCACTCGCCGCCCTGGTGGCGGTACCGCACGCCGCACCGGCCGGCGCCGAACCCGTTCCGAGTACCGAACCCACTCCGGGCGCCGAAGCGGTTCCGGGCTCCGGTCCCCGCGCCGACGGCGCCCCGCGCAGCGTCTCCGAACTGCTCACCGAGCTGCGGAAGCTGTACCGGCTGGCCGAGGAGGCCACCGAGGCGTACAACGCCACCGAGGTGAAGCTCACCGCCCAGCAGGCCAAGGCGAAAAGCGTCGGTACCGGCCTCACCGACGCCCGCAAGGCGCTGGTCCGCAGCCGGGCCGAGGCCGGGCGTCTCGCCCGTCAGCAGTACCAGGGGACCTCCGAACTCTCCTCCTACATCCAGCTGTTGCTCTCGAATGATCCCCAACACGCCCTGGATCAGAAGCATCTGATGGACCGTGCGCAGGGCGACCGGCTGTCCACGATCGCGCGGCTGACCAACGGCGAGAGGCGGGCCGACACCCTCGCCGCCCGGTCCCGGGAGGCGCTCTCCGAGCAGCAGGCACTCGCCGCGAAGCAGAAGAAGCAGCGCGACGCCGTCCGAGCGAAGCTGGCGGACGTCGAGAAGATGCTCGCCTCGCTCACCACCGGGCAGATCGCCGCGATCGCCGAGCGCGAGGACGCCGAGACGGACAAGGCGCAGGAGAAGCTGATCACTTCCGGCGCCCTCGGCGACGCCGCGCCCCCGGCCGAGACGGATCCGGGTACGGAGACGGCGGCAGGGACGGGGACGGGGACGGGGGCCTCGTCAGGGAGTGCGACCGGCGGCCTCGTCAGGAGCCTGCGGGCTCCGTCGGCCGACGGCGACGAGGCGCTGACGTACGCCGTCGGCCAGATCGGCAAGCCGTATCTGTGGGGCGCCGAAGGCCCGGAGTCGTACGACTGCTCGGGGCTGACCTCGCAGGCCTGGGCGCGTGCCGGGGTGAGCGTGCCCCGCACGAGCCAGGAGCAGTGGGCCGGGCTGCCGCGGGTGAGGCTGAGCGAGCTGCGCCCCGGCGATCTGGTCGTGTACTTCCCGAAGGCCACCCACGTGGCGATCTACCTCGGCGAGGGGAAGGTCGTCCACGCCCCGCGCCCCGGGGGCCGGGTGAAGGTCTCCCCCCTCGCCTCGAATCCGCTGCTCGGCGCCGTACGGCCGGACCCGGGCGCCGGGGCGCTCGACGCGCGGTCGTACGAGCCGCCGGAGCTTCCGGCGGGTGCCACCGCGGGCGACGACACCGGCAACAACTCCCCCACCGGGCCGACGGGTTGACCCGAACAGGCCGGCGTCAGCGGGCCGCGCGCCCGCCGACCGCCGCGAGATAGGCCCTGGTCCTCTCTCCGTCGTAGAAGAAGTCCTCGAAGTCCGACGGGTCGTCGAAGCCGTTCGCGAACCGGTCGGCGACCGGCTGGAGCCGGCCCGCCGCCTCGAACATGTCCAGCACATGCGCCGGCGGCGGCCCCAGCATCGTGTTCGTCCACCTGGTGGTGTGCCGCGCGCTCTCCCAGTGGCGCTCGAACGTCGCCCGCATCCACGCCTCGTCGAACTCCCGGTCGCCGTGCGCCAGGATCGACTCCAGGTACGAGGCGGCGCATTTGGCGGCGGAGTTGGAGCCCTGTCCGGTGACGGGGTCGTTCGCCACGACGACGTCGGCGACACCGAGGACCACTCCGCCGCCCGGCAGCCGCCCGACGGGGTTTCGGACGGTGGGCGTGTAACGGCCGGACAGGGTGGCGTTGGCGTCGGTCAGCTCGACCTTCGTGGCCCGCGAGTACTCCCAGGGCGTGTACCGCTCCATCAGCTCCAGCGTCAGCGAGAGATGGTCGGCCGGATCCTTGATGCCCTGGAAGACATCGACCGGGCCGCCCGGTATGCCCTCCCAGAACAGGATGTCAGCGCGGCCGGTGACGGTGAGCGTCGGCATCACGAACAGCTCGCCCACTCCCGGCACGAGATTGCAGCGGACGGCCTCCAGCCCGGGGTGTTCGGCGCGCGGGCCGAGCCCGTGGACGTACGCGACGGAGAGCATGCGCCGCGGCGTGTCGTACGGGGAGCGGGCGGCGTCCCTGCCGAACATCGCGACCAGTTCGCCCTTGCCGGCCGAGACGAGGACGAGGTCGTACGTACGGGCGAAGTAGTCGAGGTCGGACACGGCCGCACCGTGGATGACGAGCTGGCCGCCGCGCTGGGCGAACGTCTCCATCCAGCCGGCCATCTTGACCCGCTGGTCGACGGACTGGGCGATCCCGTCGAGCCTGCCCAGCCAGTCGGTCGCGCGGGAGGAGTCGGGCGCGGCGACCGAGACGCCGAGTCCCTCGACGCGCGGGGCCTGGGACTCCCAGAAGTTGAGCCCGAGGTCCCGCTCGTGCTGGAGCGCTGTGTGGAACATGCACTGGGTGGACATGACCCGGCCGGACCTGATCTCGTCCGCCGTACGGTTGGACATCAGGGTGACCTCGTACCCGTACGACTGGAGTCCGAGGGCGAGCTGGAGGCCGGACTGTCCGGCACCGACGACGAGTATCTTCCGCATGGCGGGTTCTCCGTATGTTGCTGCCTGCTTGCCTGCTGTCGGGCTATTCGGGGGCCGCTTCGAGGGCGTGGCCGACCAGGGCCAGCAGCGTTTCGACGACGGGGATCCGCATGCGCGCGTCCATGGTCGTCACGGGCACGCGCGCCGGCACCGACAGTGCCTCCCGCACGTCCCGGATCTCGTACGACTCCGTGCCCTCGAACTGGTTGACGGCGACGACGTACGGCAGGCCGCGGCTCTCGAAGTAGTCGAGCGCCGGGAAGCAGTCGGAGAGCCGGCTGGTGTCGGCGAGGACGACGGCGCCGATCGCGCCGCGCACCAGGTCGTCCCAGAGGAACCAGAAGCGCTGCTGGCCGGGGGTGCCGAAGAGGTACAGCACGAGGTCGTCGTCGAGCGTGAGCCGGCCGAAGTCCATCACGACGGTGGTGGTCGTCTTCTCCGGGGTCGCCGTGAGGTCGTCGATGTCCTCGCCGGCGCTCGTCATCACGGCCTCGGTGCGCAGCGGCCTCACCTCGGAGACGGATCCCACGAAGGTCGTCTTGCCGACGCCGAAGCCCCCGGCGACCACGATCTTGGTCGCTGTGGGGGCCCTGCTGCGGTCCAACTGCCAGTCGCGCAGCCCTTCTTCGGAGGCGTCGTCCGTCGTGCCGGACGCCCGTGACAGGTCAGAGACGGCGGAGTCCACCCAGCACCCTCTCCAGCAGCGCCCGGTCCGGATGACCACTGCCGTGGCCCGTCCCGTACACCCGGATCCTCCCCTGGTCGGCCAAGTCGCTGAGCAGCACCCGGACGACCCCCAGCGGCATTTTCAGCAGCGCCGAGATCTCGGCGACGGTCCGCATCCGCGCGCACAGCTCCACGATGGCGCGCGTCTCCGGCATGGTGCGGCGCGCGGCGGCGCCGCTCGGCGGCTCCTTGTGCTCCTCCGAGTGCTCCGACGCCTCCAGCGCGGCGACGAACGTCTCGACCAGCAGCACGTGGCCGAAGCGCGTGCGGCCGCCGGTCAGTGAGTACGGCCGTACTCGCGCGGCGCGGCGGTCGGGGACACGCACCGGCAGGCGGCGGGCGCGCGGCCCGCCGCCCGGGAATCCGCGGCCGGATCCGGCCGCGGACACCGATGTCATCGGGCACTCTCCATCGATCTGCGCAACTCGCCGCGGAGTTCGGGCGTGAGCACATGCCCGGCGCGGCCGACGAACACCGCCATGTGGTACGCCACGACGTGCATGTCGCAGTCGGCGCCGGCGTGCAGGCCGAGCAGTGAACCGTCGCTGATCGACATGACGAAGACACTGCCCTCCTCCATGGCGACCATGGTGTGCTTCACGCCCCCGCCGTCCATCAACTCGGCCGCGCCGAGGGTGAGACTGCTGATGCCGGAGATGACGGTGGCCAGGTCGGAGCTGGAGCCGCGGGGACTCTCGCTCCCGCCCGCCGCGTCCGCCGCCTCGTGCTGGGCCGGGTCCGAGGAGAGCAGCAGCAGTCCGTCGGAGGAGACGACCGCGACGGAGTGTGCCCCTCGCACCTCCTGCACGAGATTCGTCAACAGCCAGTGGAGATTGCGGGCTTCGCTACTGAGTCCGAATGTTCCGGTCGCCGTCAACTGCGTGCCTCCTCGACAGTTTCCCCCGTCTCGTCCGTCCGTCCTCCGGTCGCCTCCGCCGCGTCGTCCTGCTGCCGCGGTACTGAACTGGTCTGCGCTGGGCCGGTCTGAACCTGGCCGGTCTGCTTCTGCACTTCGGTCTGCTCCAAGAGCTCGGCATCGGCGTCGCGCCTGCCGTCCTTGGCCCCTCGGTGAAAGCCACCGAGCCTGCGGCGCAACGCGTCCGCGTCGACGCTACCCGTCCGGTCGGCCGACATGACGCCCGGCGTGAGGACTTTGGGGCTGCGCTTCGGGAGTCCCTTGTCGGTGACGGCGTCCGCGGACGCGTCGGTGGAGGGCTCCTCCTCGTCCGTCCCGTACGGCTCGGCCGGGTCGTCCGCTCCCGTCGCCTCCTGCGTCCCGGTGAACTCGTCGTGCCCTTCGTCCGTTTCGTCCGCGACGCGCTCGTGCGCCTCGGGACCGATGGCGTACGGGTCGTCGGCGGGCGCCTCGCGGACCGGCTCCTCGTCCTGGGTGACGAGCGGGTCGCGGCCCGAACGGCCCGGCAGGGCGTTGGAGTTGGCCTCCGCCGCCGACCCCGGCAGCTGCACCTGCGGCGCCGCGCCAGCCGCCGTCGAGCGGTGCGGACCCGCGACCGGGAGAGCCGCCGGAAGCAGCGCCGCCGGCAGTACGACGGTGGCCACCAGCCCGCCCTGCTGCTGCTCGCGCAGCGTGATCCCGACACCGTGGCGCGTGGCGAGCAGCGCGGCCATGTGCAGGCCGAGCCCGTCGCCCTCGCCGTCGGTGACGGGCGCCCCGGACCCGGCCTTCGCCGGCTTCCCGGGCTTCCCGTTCTTGGCCGGCCGCGGCTGGTGCGCCCCCGGGTCGGCGAGCCGCTCGTTGAGTTCGGCGACCCGGGCGGCCGGCATACCGATGCCCTTGTCCTGCACGGAGAGCGTCACGTCGCCGTTCTCCAGCCGCCAGCCGGAGAGCTCGACCTGGGCGTCCGGCGGCGAGAACGAGGTGGCGTTCTCCAGGAGTTCGGCGACGAGGTGGCTGATGTCGTCAGCGGCTGATCCGGTTAGGTGGGCGTTGGGCGGCAGCGACAGGATGGTGACCCGCTCGTACTTCTCGATCTCGCTGACGGCCGCCCGCAGGACGTCGACGAGCGGTACGGGGCCCGCGTAGCTCGCGCCCTGCTCGTGCCCGGCGAGCACCAGCAGGTTCTCGCTGTGCCGGCGCATGACGGTGGCCAGGTGGTCGAGCTGGAAGAGGACGCCGAGCCGGTCCGGGTCCTGCTCGCGCTCCTCCAGGGTCTCGATGACGCCGAGTTGGCGTTCCACGAGGCCGAGTGTGCGCAGCGAGAGATTGACGAACGTGTGGTGGACGGTGTGCCGCAGCGCTTCGAGCTGTGCGGTGATCTCGGCGGTCCGCTCCTGGAGTTCGGTGCGCTGGTCGGCCATGGCCTGCCGGGCGCCGATCAGTCCGGTGCGGTCGCTGTTGAGCTTGTCGGCGCGCGCGGAGATGTCGAGGAGCTTGCCGTGCAGGCTGTTGATCGACCGTACGACCTGGCCGAACTCGTCGTTGCGGCCGGTGAATCGCACCGGTTCCCCGGTCGCGGGCTCGGAGGCCAGGCGGGCCGCTCCGATACGCAGGACGGCGAGCGGCCGGGTGAGCGTACGGGCGACGGCGGTGGACGCGCCGACGGCGACGATCAGCAGGCCGCCGAGGAGCGCGATGCTCACCTCCAGCGAGGTGACCCCGTCGTCGCGCAGCGCCTCCAGGCGCTTGAGCTGGGCGGAGCCGATGCCGGACTCGACACCCCGCATCTGTTCGATACGGCTGGACAGCGACGAGTCGACCTTCTCCTGGTTGGCGTCGCGGTCGCCGTCGGAGAGTTCGGGCCGGTCCGCGAGGCTGGAGAGGTACTTCTCCGCCGCGGTGACGTCGGGCCCGGTGACGGTCGTGGCCAGGGAGTCGCGCGCCTTGGCGCCCGCCGACTGGTCGAAGTCGGCGAGGGAGGCGAGTTCACGGACACGGGCCTGCTGGGCGGCGGCGCTGAGCGCGTCGCGCGTGCGCTCGCTCTCCGCCTTGTCGTCACCGCCGTCGTCGGACTGGACGGGCAGGCCGGTGACGGGGTCGAACCGCGGCTCCGCGCTCTCGGGCTCCGGGACGGCGAGCGCGGCCAGCAGCAGGCCGCGGGTGGCCGACGCCTGCTCCACCGCGCGGCCGAGGGCGGCGGGGGCGCGGGTGCCGTCGACGGCCCCGGGGGGCGTCTGCTCGGCGACCTCGTCGCCGAGGGCGTGCAGCTTGGCGATGACGTCCGTGTACGCCTGGTAGGCCTCCAGGGCGGTGCCCTTGCCGGTCAGGGCCGTGCGGCGGATGGACGGGACGGTGGAGAGGTCCCTGCGCAGACCGGTGGAGGCGACGGCGTCGATCTCGTCGATCTGCCTGTCCACGCGGGTGGCGGGGGCGGCGCCGGGCGCGCTGTCGGTCCCCTCGCCCTCCTCGGCCTTGTCGCCGTCGTTCTCGGCGTCCTGGCGGCCTCCGGCGATATGGACGACGACCTCGTCCCGCTCGTCGGCGAGCGAGTGGGCCAGGACGGCCGTCTGCCGGTTGAGCTCGGCGAGGGTGACCAGGCTCTGGGCGTCGTTCAGCTCGGACGAGGCGCTCAGGACGGCGGGCACGCCCGCCGCCACGACGGTGACGCCGACGACGGCGACCGCGGTGACGAGCCGGGTGCGTACGCGTACGGGCCGTCCGGCGGGAGTCCCGGTCACGTCCACTCCGGCGGACTCCGGCGTCCCCGCCTTACGGGGCTCTACCGAGCCCTGGGACCCGCCGCGCGTGCCGCCCTTGCCCCGAGGCCGCTTCTTCTGCACCGGTGCTCGCATTCTCGACTCGTCCGCCCATGAGGCGGAGATGACGTCCGGTCAGATCCGGATAACCCCTCCACCCCTGGCACGGCTTCCGACCATTCCAGCGTTTCTCGGAGGGGGCGCGTATCGGCCGCTCCGCCACCTGAACGAGTGAACATCAAGGAGGAGTTGGCGAACAACTCGCGCGGGCGCGCGTCGTGGACGCGCACGGTGCGGCGGTTGGAACTTACGCGTGAGCTTTGGCAGGATGCCGGGCCACATCGTCACGGAGCCGACCCTTCCGGGCGACTCGGAGACGGGGCTCCGGCGCTCCGCGCGGACGGTACACCGAGGTGCGCGGCGGCACCGGGCGGCACTGCCGGTACGGGGTGTATGCCCCGGTACGACGCCGGCCCGTCGGAGGGCGCGAAAGACGCACGGAAGACGCTCGGACGCGGCGCGGGCGCCGGGCGGAGCCGCGCGGAGTCTCGGGCAGACTTGGGTCCATGCGCATCGACATCGCCACCGCCCCCGGCAGCCACCCACGCCCGAACGAGGACTGGACCGCCGTGGCCACGCCCTCGGCGGGGAGCGGCGGCACGCTGATCGCGCTGGACGGTGTGACGCCTCCGCGAACCGGCGGCGACGGCTGTGTGCACGGCGTGCCATGGTTCACCTCACGACTGGGCGGCGCGCTGACCGAACTGTCCGCTTCCCGGCGGGAGATGCCCCTCACCGACGTGCTCGGGGAGGCGATCCGGCGTACGGCCGACGCCCACCGGGACACCTGTGACCTTTCTCACCCCCGAACGCCCCAGGCGACGGTCGTCATGGTGCGCTGGGACGCGGGGACGGTCGAGCATCTCGTCCTCTCGGACTCGACCCTCCTCCTGGAGTCGCCGGCCGGCGAGGTGCGGGCCGTCGTGGACGACCGGCTGGACCGCATTCCGCGCTCGGTCCGCCGCCAGGCCGCCGCGACGGACGCGCTGCGCAACACGGAGGGCGGCTTCTTCACCGCGGCCGTCGACCCGGACGTGGCGGCGAAGGCCGTGACGGGGCGTACCCCCGCCTCGGAGGTACGCGCCCTGGTGGCCCTGACCGACGGCGCGGCGCGCTGGGTCGAGGTGTTCCGGGAGGGCGACTGGGCGGACTGTCTGGCGCTCGTCAGGAAGAGCGGCCCGCAGGAGCTGATCGACCGGGTACGGGCGGCGGAGTCCGCCGACCCGGACGGGGTGGCCTTCCGGCGTGGCAAGGCGTACGACGACGCGACCGTCGTGTACGTGGAGCCGTGAGCGCCTTGAGCGCGGTGAACCCCCCGCTCGGCCCCGTCCCGCCGGCGTCGGGACGGGCTCAGCTCACGGCCGCCCAGCTCCCGGCGCGGGCGCTCAGCTCGCCGCGCGGGCGTTCAACTGGTGCAGCAACCGCGCCAGTTCGGCGACCTCCGCCCGGTTCCAGTCCGCGAGCTTGCGCACGTACCGCTCGCGCCGCGCGTCCCGCACCCGCCGGAAGCGCGCGAGACCCTCGGCCGTGAGCCGGACCAGCGAGGCGCGCCCGTCGGCGGGGTCGGGCTCCCGCGTCACCAGTCCGAGCCCTTCCAGCGCGTGCAGTTGACGGCTCATCGTCGCCTTGCCGACGCCGAAATAGACGGCGAGATCGGTCGCCCGCTGCTGGCCCGTCTCCTCCAGGCGCACGAGAAGTCCGTAGGCGGCCGGCTCCAGTTCGGGGTGGACCTCGCGGGCCATCTCTCCGGAATTGGCTCTCGCGCGCCGCAGAAAGACGGCCAACTCCCGCTCCAGCGCCAGGAATTCGCTGTCGACATCACTTTTCCCGGCCGGTTCGGGTTCATTCGCCGTACTGTCTCCGTGCACGTCAGCACCCATAACACCCATCGCGAGCTTTCCCGCTCCTGAAAGTTTCCGACGCCGGGACCCATTGCCCCAGCTCGGTCATTATTTCGCAGGTTTATACCAACGTCGGCGGCCCGAGGTCCTTCCCCCGCTCCGTTCCACCCGCGTCGCGTCCTCCGCAGCACAGATGTTGACATGTACACACCCTGTTGCGGCAGGCCCGGACGGTCGCCCGGAGCCGCGAGTTCCTGAACACGTACGAGTCACGAACGAGGTGGGCCCCCGGCACCGAGTGCCGGGGGCCCACCTCGTTTTCAGCTGTCACCGGTCTTCGCCGTCAGGCGGCGACCGGGATCTCCGTCGCGGCGGCCGTGGCCGACGAGAGCGCGATCTCCAGAACCTGGCGTACATCCGTCACCGGGTGGACCTCCAGCTTCTCCAGGATCTCGGCGGGGACGTCGTCCAGGTCCGCCTCGTTCCGCTTGGGGATCACGACGGTCGTGATGCCCGCGCGGTGCGCGGCCAGCAGCTTCTGCTTCAGACCACCGATGGGCAGGACACGCCCGGTCAGCGAGACCTCGCCGGTCATGGCGACATCCGTACGGACCTGGCGTCCGCTCAGCAGCGAGGCGAGTGCCGTCGTCATCGTGATGCCCGCGCTCGGGCCGTCCTTCGGCACCGCTCCGGCCGGGAAGTGGATGTGCACGCCCCGGTCCTTCAGGTCCGCGACGGGCAGCTCCAGCTCCGCGCCGTGCGAGCGCAGGAAGGAGAGCGCGATCTGGGCCGACTCCTTCATGACGTCGCCCAGCTGGCCGGTCAGGGTGAGACCCGAACCGCCCGTCTCCGGGTCGGCCAGCGACGCCTCCACGAAGAGGACGTCCCCGCCCGCGCCGGTGACGGCGAGGCCCGTGGCCACGCCCGGTACGGCGGTACGGCGCTCGGCCGGGTCCTGGGCGGACTCGGGCACATGGTGCGGCCGGCCGATGAGGCCGCGCAGATCGCCGTCTCCTACGGAGAAGGGCAGCTCGCGGTCGCCCAGCTCGTGCTGTGCGGCGACCTTGCGGAGCAGTCTGGCGATGGAGCGTTCGAGGTTACGTACGCCCGCCTCGCGGGTGTACTCGCCCGCCAGCTTGCGCAGCGCCTCGTCCTCCAGCGTGACCTCGCCGGTCTCCAGACCGGCGCGCTCCAGCTGCCTGGGCAGCAGGTGGTCGCGTGCGATGACGACCTTCTCGTCCTCGGTGTAGCCGTCGAGACGGACCAGCTCCATCCGGTCGAGCAGTGCCTCGGGGATGGACTCCAGCACGTTCGCGGTGGCGAGGAAGACCACGTCGGAGAGGTCGAGTTCAACCTCCAGGTAGTGGTCGCGGAAGGTGTGGTTCTGCGCCGGGTCGAGGACTTCGAGGAGGGCGGCGGCCGGGTCGCCCCGGTAGTCGGAGCCGACCTTGTCGATCTCGTCGAGCAGGACGACCGGGTTCATCGAACCGGCCTCCTTGATCGCCCGGACGATACGGCCCGGAAGCGCGCCCACGTAGGTACGCCGGTGGCCCCGGATCTCCGCCTCGTCCCGGACACCGCCGAGCGCGACGCGGACGAAGGAACGTCCCATGGCGTGCGCGACGGACTCGCCGAGCGAGGTCTTGCCGACGCCGGGCGGACCGACGAGGGCGAGGACGGCGCCGCCGCGGCGGCCTCCCACGACACCCAGGCCGCGGTCGTTACGGCGCTTGCGGACGGCCAGGTACTCCGTGATCCGCTCCTTCACGTCGTCCAGGCCGGCGTGTTCGGCGTCGAGGACGCGCTGGGCGCCCCGGATGTCGTACGCGTCCTCCGACCGCTCGTTCCACGGCAGTTCGAGGACGGTGTCCAGCCAGGTGCGGATCCACGAGCCCTCGGGGCTCTGGTCGGACGACCGCTCCAGCTTGTCGACCTCCTTGAGCGCCGCCTCACGGACGTGCTCGGGCAGATCGGCCGCCTCCACGCGGGTCCGGTAGTCGTCGGACTCGTCGGCGGCGTCGCCGTTGAGCTCGGACAGCTCCCTGCGTACGGCGTCGAGCTGGCGCCGCAGCAGGAACTCGCGCTGCTGCTTGTCGACACCCTCCTGGACGTCCTTGGCGATGGACTCGGCGACGTCCTGCTCGGCGAAGTGCTCACGGAGCTGGTCGGTCGCCATCTTGAGACGGGCCACCGGGTCGGCGGTCTCCAGCAGCTCGACCTTCTGGGCCGTGCTGAGGAACGGCGAGTAACCGGCGTTGTCGGCGAGCTGCGAGACGTCGTCGATCTGCTGGACACGGTCCACGACCTGCCAGGCGCCGCGCTTCTTCAGCCAGTCGGTGGCGAGAGCCTTGTATTCCTTGATCAGTTCGATGACGGAACCGGGCAGCGGGTCGGGCACGGTCTCGTCGACGTGCAGACCCTCGACCCACAGGGCCCGGCCGGGCCCGGTCGTACCGGCGCCGATCCTGACGCGGCCCCTGCCGCGGATCAGGGCGCCGGGGTCGCCGTCGGAGAGCCTGCCGACCTGCTCGACGGTCCCGAGGACGCCGGTCCCCGCGTATGCCCCGTCGAGGCGCGGCACGAGCAGCACCTTCGGCTTTCCCCCGTCGGAGTCGTCGCCGGCGGCCGCCTGGGCGGCCTCGACGGCAGCGCGCACTTCGGTGTCGGAAAGGTCCAGGGGCACCACCATCCCGGGCAGCACGACCTCGTCGTCGAGCGGCAGCACGGGCAGGGTGAGTGGTGTGGACGTGGCAGCCATGGTCTCCCCTTCGGCAGTACAGAAAGTTGAGCTATGCAGACTCAATGCTTGTGAGCCCCCGGTTGTTCCCCGATACCTCGGGAGGGTGTTCGCTCTGAGCGATCCCGCCCCGGATCCTCTCGGCCCGGAAGTCCCTCACGCGATAACAGCGACATGCGATGTAATGTTCCAATGGACTCTTCAACCATTACATCGGCATGGGTCGCCGGCTGGGCCGTCTCCCGCTCCACACCGGCACCGGTCGTGGAGCCGTGGGGCTACCGCGTCGACGTGGGCCTGCCCGGCCATGCGTTCCGGCACGTACTTCCCGAGCCCGACGAGCCCTCCGTGAGGAAGCTCTGCGAAACCGTCACCGAGCCCGGCGCCTGGCTGAAGGTGCTCGCCCCGCCGGAGCGGGTGGCCGGGTGGATCACGCCGGGGTGGACGGTGCCGGACGACCCCGGCTTCATGATGTTCCAGGAACTGCGGCCGTCGGCCGTGCCGGTCCCGCCCGACGGCTACACCGTGCGGGCCGAGACCCGTGACGGCGTCTTCCGGGTACGGGTCACGGCGCCCGACGGCTCCCCCGCCGGCCGTGGCCAGGTCGCCACGGCAGGTGAGGGCGCGACGGCCGTGGTCGACCAGGTCGAGACCTGGCCGGACCACCGCAGACGCGGTCTCGGGCGCCTGGTGATGCGTACCCTCGAAACGGCCGCCGCCGAGGCGGGCGCCACCACCGGTGTCCTCTCCGCCACCAGGGACGGCCTGCGCCTCTACACATCCCTGGGCTGGCGGCTCCAGGGTCCGCTGACGGGCGTCGTCCGCGGGACGCAGGGATGACACGGCCCGCTTCCGCCGCGCCCACGCACGACTGTCCGCACCACCCCCGGGCATACGCCCGGATGAACCGGTTTGTCGTCGCTGGGCGCATCCCGCGAGGATGGCGCCGGCCCCGGCCGGCCGCAGAACTGAGGAGACCTCCCCGTGCCCGACCCCATGTCCGAAGCGCCCCACGACCGCCCCGTCACCCTCGACCGGCGCGACGGCCCGTACGGCGAGATCGTCCTGCGGCGGCGGCCCGCCGATGACGGCGGTGACGGTGGCGACATCCACGAGATCATCGCCAACGGCACCTTCCTGATGGACACCTCCGACGGCCGCTCCGAGCGCCTGCTGATCGACGCCGCGCAGGCCGCCCTCGCCCCCGACCGGCGCGACGGCCTGCCGTCCGTCCTCATCGGCGGGCTCGGCGTGGGCTTCTCGCTCGCGCACGCCGCCGACGACGAGCGCTGGGGCCGGATCGTGGTGGTCGAGCGCGAGCAGGCGGTCATCGACTGGCACCACGAGGGACCGCTCGCCCGGATCTCCGGCGCGGCGCTCGGCGACCCGCGGACTGTGATCCTCCACACCGATCTCGTCGACTACATCCGTACGGAGACGGAGGCCGCGGAGGCCGACGACCAGCCCATCGACCGCTACGACGCGCTCTGCCTGGACATCGACAACGGACCCGGCTGGACCGTCACGGACGAGAACGCCGGCCTCTACACACCCGGCGGACTGGCCGCCTGTCTGGCGAGGCTCAACCCCGGCGGAGTGCTCGCCGTCTGGTCCGCGCAGCCCTCGCTCGCGTTCGAGGACGCCCTGCGGAATGTCGGTTTCACCGGGGTTAGGACGGAAGAGATCCAAGTTGCCCGGGGAGTGCCTGACGTGGTCCATCTCGGCGTTCGCCCTGCGTAGCCGGGACCCCTCCGGTGCCTCTACGCTGCTCCCCACACACGGGATCCACATCCTCGCGAGGCATGTGGATCGAGGAACACGGATCGCGGAACGTACCAGGGGCGGGGCGATGGAGCAGACACACACCAGCCAGAACGGGGTCGCGGCCACACCCGGCGCGCAGCGCCGGGTGCTCGTGGTCGAGGACGACGCGACGATCGTGGACGCCATCGCGGCCCGGCTGCGTGCCGAGGGTTTCGTCGTCCAGACGGCAGTCGACGGCCCTGCCGCCGTCGACGCCGCCGAGGCCTGGCAGCCCGATCTGATGGTGCTCGACGTGATGCTGCCCGGCTTCGACGGTCTGGAGGTCTGCCGCCGTGTCCAGGCGCAGCGTCCGGTGCCGGTGCTGATGCTGACGGCGCGCGACGACGAGACCGACATGCTCGTGGGCCTCGGCGTCGGGGCCGACGACTACATGACGAAGCCGTTCTCGATGCGGGAGCTGGCGGCCCGGGTCCATGTGCTGCTGCGAAGGGTCGAACGCGCGGCGCTGGCCGCCGTGACGCCGCGCAGCGGCATCCTGCGCCTCGGCGAGCTGGAGATCGACCACGCGCAGCGCCGGGTGCGGGTGCGCGGCGAGGACGTACATCTGACACCCACCGAGTTCGACCTGCTGGTCTGCCTGGCGAACACGCCGCGCGCGGTCCTCTCGCGCGAGCAGCTGCTGGCCGAGGTGTGGGACTGGGCGGACGCCTCGGGCACCCGTACGGTCGACAGCCATATCAAGGCGCTGCGCCGGAAGATCGGCGCCGAGCGGATCCGTACGGTGCACGGTGTGGGATACGCCCTGGAGACACCGGCGCCATGAGCCGGTCGCCGGGCGGCAGAGGCGAGCAGGACGAGGGTCCCGGGCGGTCCGGACGCGCGGCGCGCTCGCCGCGCGTCCCGCGCCCCGGGCGCACCCCCCGCTCGTCCCGCACTGGCGCGGCCCGGCCGGCCAGAGCCGGCACCAGGGGCGGCTCACCGCGCCACGACCCGTCCGGGCACGGTCCCGCACGGAAGGGCCCGGCCCGGATCAGAGCCGGGCACGGCGCTCTCCGCGGCCCCGACGCGGGCGGTCTGCGACCGTTCTCGATCAAGACGAAGCTCGGCATGCTCGTCGTGGTCTCCGTGCTCATCACCACCGGTCTGCTGATGGTGGCCCTGCGCACCGAGACGGAGCTGCGCTTCATCACGGTCTTCTCGATGATCGCGACGCTGCTGATCACCCAGTTCGTCGCACACGGCCTGACCGCGCCGCTGGACGAGATGAACACCGTCGCGAAGGGCATCTCGCACGGCGACTACACCCGGCGGGTCAGCGGGGCCGACCGCCGTGACGAACTGGGCGACCTGGCCTCCACCATCAACCGGATGGCGGACGACCTGGAGGCCGTCGACCGGCACCGCAAGGAACTGGTCGCCAATGTCTCGCACGAGCTGCGCACACCGATCGCCGCGCTGCGCGCCGTGCTGGAGAACGTCGTGGACGGTGTGTCCGCCGCCGACCCGGAGACGATGCGTACGGCGCTGAAGCAGACCGAGCGCCTGGGCAGACTCGTCGAGACACTGCTGGACCTCTCCCGGCTCGACAACGGTGTGCTGCCCCTCAAGGCACGGCGCTTCGAGGTGTGGCCCTATCTGTCCGGGGTCCTGAAGGAGGCCAATCTCGCTGCCTCGCAGCGCGGCCTCAGCTCGGGATCGGGCAATCACACCCGTACGGACGTCCATCTGCACCTGGATGTGTCGCCGCCGGAGCTGACGGCGCACGCGGACGCGGAGCGGCTGCACCAGGTGGTGGCCAATCTCATCGACAACGCGGTCAAACACAGCCCGCCGCACGGCCGGGTGACGGTACGGGCCCGGCGCGGGCACGGGCCGGAGTCGCTGGACCTGGAGATCCAGGACGAGGGGCCCGGCATTCCGGAGACCGAGCGGCACCGGGTCTTCGAGCGCTTCAACCGCGGCAGCTCCCCTTCGCCGCACGGTCCGGGCAGTGACGGCGGTACGGGACTGGGGCTGGCCATCGCGAGCTGGGCGGTGGATCTGCACGGCGGACGCATCGGGGTGGCCGAATCCGTACGTGGGTGCCTCATCCAGGTGACACTTCCGGGAATACCTCGGGCGCGGGGTTGACGTAGGGTTCGATCCGGAGGCACCGGAAGCGACCGTTCCCCCGGGCGTTCGTCGGGCGGCGCCGAAGCGGACCCTGTTCAGGGGCCGAAAAGGCGTGTGAACGGCGCGGTGTGTCCACAGTTCCGAGGACAGCTACAAGAACAGCCCCAAGGAAACCTGGCTTGTTTCCCGCCAATTCCTGTGCCGAAACCCGCCTTCCGGTGTGACGTGCATGACGTTGCCCCCGCCCGGTCTGCTCCTCTCGGTCCGGTAGGCGTAGCCTTGATTCCCGCTGTCCATCACCTTGTGAAGCGGAAGAGGGCGGTTGCCGCCGTGTCGTCTCAGTCCCCCAGTAACTCAAGCGTCTCGACCGACCAAACGGGGCAGGACAAGAATCCTGCCGCCGCCTTCGGGCCCAACGAATGGCTCGTCGACGAGATCTACCAGCAGTACCTCCAGGACCCGAATTCGGTCGACCGTGCCTGGTGGGACTTCTTCGCCGACTACAAGCCGGGGAACACCGGTGCGGCGGACAAATCCCCGGAGCCTGCCGCGACATCCACCGCAGCCGCGGGGGCTGCGGTGAGCGCCGCACCGGCAGCGCCGCCCGCCGCCACCGCGACGGCTCCGGCCGCGCCGGCGAAGCCCGTGGCAGCGGCTCCCGCGCAGGCCCACGCCCCCAAGGCCGAGACCCAGGCGCCGGCCGCACCCGCCGCGCCCGCCAAGCCCGCCGCCGCGGCGCCCGCACCCGCGAAGGCGGCTCCCGCCGCCAAGCCCGCGGTCGCGGCCGAGCCGAAGGCCGAGCCGGCCGAAGAGCCCACGGGCCCCGAGTACGTGACGCTGCGTGGCCCGTCGGCCGCTGTCGCGAAGAACATGAACCTGTCGCTGGAGCTGCCCACGGCCACGTCCGTGCGCGCCGTCCCGGTGAAGCTGCTCTTCGACAACCGCATCGTCATCAACAACCACCTGAAGCGGGCGCGCGGCGGCAAGATCTCCTTCACGCACCTCATCGGGTACGCGATGGTGCAGGCCATCAAGGCCATGCCGTCGATGAACTACTCCTTCGCGCAGAAGGACGGCAAGCCCACCCTGGTCAAGCCGGAGCACATCAACTTCGGTCTGGCCATCGACCTGGTGAAGCCGAACGGCGACCGTCAGCTCGTCGTCGCCGGCATCAAGAAGGCCGAGACGCTCAACTTCTTCGAGTTCTGGCAGGCGTACGAGGACATCGTCCGGCGCGCCCGCAACAACAAGCTGACGATGGACGACTTCAGCGGTGTCACCGTCTCGCTGACCAACCCGGGCGGCCTCGGCACGGTCCACTCCGTGCCGCGTCTGATGCCCGGTCAGTCGGTCATCATGGGCGTCGGATCCATGGACTACCCGGCCGAGTTCCAGGGCACCTCGCAGGACACCCTGAACAAGCTGGGCATCTCCAAGGTCATGACGCTGACCTCGACGTACGACCACCGCGTCATCCAGGGCGCCGCCTCCGGCGAGTTCCTGCGGATCGTCAGCCAACTGCTGCTCGGCGAGAACGAGTTCTACGACGAGATCTTCCAGGCGCTGCGCATCCCCTACGAGCCGGTCCGCTGGCTCAAGGACATCGACGCCTCGCACGACGAGGACGTCACGAAGCCCGCGCGGGTCTTCGAGCTGATCCACTCCTATCGGGTGCGCGGCCATGTCATGGCCGACACCGACCCGTTGGAGTACCGCCAGCGCAAGCACCCCGACCTGGACATCACCGAGCACGGCCTCACCCTGTGGGACCTGGAGCGGGAGTTCGCGGTCGGCGGCTTCGCCGGCCAGTCGATGATGAAGCTGCGCGACATCCTGGGCGTGCTGCGCAACTCGTACTGCCGCACCACCGGCGTCGAGTTCATGCACATCCAGGACCCGAAGCAGCGCAAGTGGCTCCAGGACCGCATCGAGCGCTCCAACTCCAAGCCGGAGCGCGAGGAGCAGCTGCGGATCCTGCGCAGGCTCAACGCCGCCGAGGCGTTCGAGACGTTCCTCCAGACCAAGTACGTCGGCCAGAAGCGGTTCTCGCTGGAGGGCGGCGAGTCCGTCATCCCGCTGCTCGACGCGGTCATCGACTCGGCTGCCGAGTCGCGGCTCGACGAGGTCGTCATCGGCATGGCCCACCGCGGCCGGCTCAACGTCCTGGCGAACATCGTCGGCAAGTCGTACGCCCAGATCTTCCGCGAGTTCGAGGGCAACCTCGACCCGAAGTCGATGCACGGCTCCGGCGACGTGAAGTACCACCTGGGCGCCGAGGGCACCTTCACCGGTCTCGACGGCGAGCAGATCAAGGTGTCGCTGGCCGCGAACCCCTCGCACCTGGAGGCGGTCGACCCGGTCCTCGAAGGCATCGCGCGCGCCAAGCAGGACATCATCAACAAGGCCGGCACGGACTTCACCGTGCTGCCCGTCGCACTGCACGGCGACGCGGCGTTCGCGGGCCAGGGCGTCGTCGCCGAGACGCTCAACATGTCGCAGCTGCGCGGCTACCGCACCGGCGGCACGGTGCATGTGGTGATCAACAACCAGGTCGGCTTCACCGCCGCCCCGGAGGCCTCGCGCTCCTCGATGTACGCGACGGACGTCGCGCGCATGATCGAGGCGCCGATCATCCACGTCAACGGTGACGACCCGGAGGCATGCGTCCGGGTGGCGCGGCTCGCGTTCGAGTTCCGCCAGACGTTCAACAAGGACGTCGTGATCGACCTCATCTGCTACCGCCGTCGCGGTCACAACGAGGGCGACAACCCGCAGTTCACCAACCCGCAGATGGTCACCCTGATCGACAAGAAGCGCTCGGTGCGCAAGCTCTACACCGAGTCGCTGATCGGCCGCGGCGACATCACGCTGGAAGAGGCCGAGCAGGCACTCCAGGACTTCCAGGGCCAGCTGGAGAAGGTGTTCGCCGAGGTCCGCGAGGCCACGTCGCACCCGGCTCCGGCCCATGTCCCGGACGCCCAGGCGGAGTTCCCCGTCGCGGTCACCACGGCCATCTCGCAGGAGGTCGTCAAGCGGATCGCCGAGTCCCAGGTCAACATCCCCGACTCCATTACGGTGCACCCGCGCCTCATGCCGCAGATGCAGCGCCGCGCGGCCTCCGTGGAGGACGGCACGATCGACTGGGGCACCGGCGAGACCCTGGCCATCGGCTCGCTGCTGATGGAGGGCACCCCGGTCCGGCTGTCGGGCCAGGACACCCGCCGCGGCACGTTCGGCCAGCGGCACGCGGTGCTGGTGGACCAGGAGACCGGCGAGGACTACACCCCGCTGCTCTACCTGGCCGAGGACCAGGCCCGTTACAACGTCTACGACTCGCTGCTCAGCGAGTACGCGGCGATGGGCTTCGAGTACGGCTACTCGCTGGCCCGCCCGGAGTCGCTGGTCATGTGGGAGGCCCAGTTCGGCGACTTCGTCAACGGGGCGCAGACCGTCGTCGACGAGTTCATCTCGTCGGCGGAGCAGAAGTGGGGCCAGACCTCGGGCGTCACGCTGCTGCTGCCGCACGGCTACGAGGGCCAGGGCCCGGACCACTCGTCCGCGCGCCCCGAGCGCTTCCTCCAGATGTGCGCGCAGAACAACATGACGGTCGCGATGCCGACCCTGCCGTCGAACTACTTCCACCTGCTGCGCTGGCAGGTCCACAACCCGCACCACAAGCCGCTGGTCGTCTTCACCCCGAAGCTGCTGCTGCGGCTGAAGGCGGCGACCTCGAAGATCGAGGAGTTCACCACCGGCGGCTTCCGCCCGGTGATCGGCGACTCGCTGAGCGAGGCGGGCTCGATCGATCCGGCGGCCGTCCGCAAGGTCGTCTTCTGCGCGGGCAAGGTCTACTACGACCTGGACGCCGAGCGGCAGAAGCGCGGTCTGACGGACACCGTGATCGTGCGGCTGGAGCGGCTGTACCCGCTGCCGGGCGCGGAGCTCCAGGCGGAGATCGCGAAGTACCCGAACGCCGAGAAGTACCTGTGGGCGCAGGAGGAGCCGGCGAACCAGGGCGCGTGGCCGTTCATCGCGCTCAACCTGATCGACCACCTGGACCTGGCGGTCGGAGCCGACGTCCCGCACGACGAGCGGCTGCGCCGGATCTCGCGGCCCGCGTCCTCGTCGCCGGCGGTCGGTTCCGCCAAGCGGCACCAGGCGGAGCAGGCGCAGCTGTGCGCCGAGGTGTTCGACGCCTGACCGCTCTGATGTGAGGTACGTACGAGGGCCCGGCACCGCGCGGACGCGGTGCCGGGCCCTCGTATCTCGTCGGCGCCTCCGGCTCAGCCCAGATACGGCTCGAAGTCCCAGTAGGGCCGTACCCGTTGGCGTGCGGAGAGCGTGTGCTGGTGCTGCGCGCCCATCGTGCGGGTCAGCTTCTGGAGGGCGTCCTCCTCCAGTTTGTCCGCCTCGTCGCGCTGCTGGAGCGCGCGCAGATCGGCCGCGAGCGCCGTCTGGCAGGAGAGCGTCATCGGATGGATGTCGCTGAGCGCCGCACGGGCGCGCCGCAGCGTGTCCCTGCTCAGCTCGGCGGCCTCCTCCAGACGCCCGCTCAGATTCCGCCCGCCGGACGCGTTCAGCGCGCAGCCCAGGGTCCACGGGTGGTCGTCGCCGAGGAGGGTGCGCAGACCGGTGAGCGCCTGCTCGAAGAGGACGAGTGCGCCGTCCCTGTTCCCCTCGGCCTGCATGAGGAGCCCGATGTTCGACTGCATGCCGGTCGGTACGGGGTGGGCCTGGCCGACCAGGGCGCGGTAGGTGTCCTCGGCCTCGGTGAGCAGATCCCTGGCGAGCCCCAGATCGCCGTGCACCCGGAGGTAGTTGCCGTAGTCGGTGACCAGCATCAGGTTGTTGTGGTGGCCCTTGCCGTACACGCGCTCGTGCCGCGCGAGCAGGTCGGCCATCACGGGACCGATGTCGTCGCCCTTGGCCCCGGCCCTGCGCCTGCACAGGACGAGGTTGTGCTGCGCCCACAGCGTCTGCGGGTGGTGTTCGCCGAGGACCTGGATATGGGTCCGCACGCCGAGCTCCTGGCGGGCCAGCGCGTCGTGGTAGCGGCCGAGGAGCCGCAGGTCGCGGGCGCAGGCGTTGACCGAGTGCAGGGTGTTGGAGTGCCGGGCGCGCAGGACGGCCTCGCGTTTGCGGAGCGTGTCGAGGTCGATCTCGTACGCCTTCTCGTACTGGCCGAGAAGCCGCAGGGACACGCCCAGGCTGTGCTGGGCCAGGAGTGTCGTCCACTCGTCGGGGCCCAGCAGTTCCCGGCCGACGTCGACGAGGTCCCGCTGGAGCTGGTACGCCTCCGGGTAGCGGCCGAGGAACCGGAGGTCGGAGCTGAGCCCGGTGTTGGCCGTCATCAGCTTGATCGGGTCCGGCTCCGACTGGGCCAGCAGGAGCGCCAGGGCGGCGCTGTCCCTGTCGAACGCCTCGTGGAACCGGCCGCTGGCACGGAGAATCACCGTGGTCCGCGCGGTGAGCTCCAGCATCTCGGGGGCGTCGGGCGCGAACAGCTCGTTCCACTTGGCCCGGACCACCCGGACGAGGTCCATGCCGACGGTGAACTCACCGCTGTTGTAGCAGTAGCGCAGGGTGTTCAGGACGAGCTGGACGGCGCGCGGGTCGGTGCTTTCCAGTACGCCCGAGAATTCGAGCTGCGGCAGGATCTCGGCGTACCGGGGCCACTGCCTGCTGTCGAACGGTTCACCGGGGTGGCTGCCGACGAGGACCTGGCGGACC
This sequence comes from Streptomyces camponoticapitis, assembly GCF_014646115.1. GTDB lineage: Bacteria > Actinomycetota > Actinomycetes > Streptomycetales > Streptomycetaceae > Streptomyces > Streptomyces camponoticapitis. Next base: position 505,232 of record NZ_BMMV01000001.1, read on the forward strand.
ACCGCGCGATGGATCTCGCGGTCGTCGCTCGCGGTGAGCTGCCTGACGATGCCGTGCACGACGCGGTGCATGTGGACGGACTCCTGGCGGGAGCCGGCGTCGCGTCCCTCCGAGACGGAGGGGCTGCGTGAATCCTTGGTGACGACCGAGTAGTTGGCGAGGGTGTCCAGGGCGCGCGGCCAGTCGGGGGTGTCGTCGGCGATCCAGCGCAGCTGTTCGGGGAGGTCGCCCGGGGCCACGCCGCGGACCAGGCCGATGGGGATCCGCCCGGGGGCGAAGCAGGCGCAGAGTTTGAGGAGTTCGAGCGCGCGCGGCTCGGAGTCGCGGACCCGGTTGAAGAACATCGACCAGGAGGTGAGCGAGGAGCTGGGGTAGTCGCCCAGCTCGGTCATGTCGTCGAGGGGGTTGATCTCCCCGCTGTGGACCTTTTCGAGGTACTCCGAGACGGGCATCTGCCACTCACCGAGCAGCGCCGCCGCGTGGGCCATCTGCAGGGGCAGGTCCGCGAACTCGGCGGCGACCTTGTCGGCGTCCTCCGCCGTGATGTGCGGGGCCCTGCGCATCAGATAGCCGGTCGACTCGGCGCGCAGGAAGACGGGCACCTCCACGACCTCTCCCACGGTGCGCCAGCCGTGGTTGCGCGAGGTGATCAGCACGTGGCCGGTGCCGCCGCGGGGCAGCATCGCGGTCGCCTCCTCCACGTCCTCCCAGCCGTCGAAGATCACCAGCCAGCGGCTGTGCGGATCACCGCGGCGCAGCGCGTCCCGCACGGCGCGGATCCGCTCGCCGGGCTCGGAGCCGCTGCGCAGGCCGAGGGCCGGTGCCAGCTCGCCGAACCGGTCGCGCTGGGTGCCGCGCTGGTCGGAGTTGACCCACCACACGACGTCGTAGTCGGGGCTGAAGCGGTGGGCGTACTCGGCGGCGAGCTGGGTCTTGCCGATGCCCGACATGCCGACCAGCGCGCAGACCGCCGCGCCGGACTCGACCTCCGTGAGGGATTCCTGGACGCGGTTGAGGAGGTCGTCCCGGCCGGTGAAGCGCAGGTTGCGGCGCGGCACCTCGCCCCAGACGGCGGGCGCGTCGCTGGGATAACGGGAGGGGGTCGACACGGCGTCGGTGCGGGACGCGGAAGGTTCGAGGTCGAGCCGTGCCAGCAGGCGCCGTTCGGCTTCCTGTTCGGCGATGCCCCACAGGTCGACCGGTTCGAGCACGGCGGTCGCGGGCAGCAGCGAGCGGTTGGTCAGATTGACGGCGGCGAACCGGTCGGCGTTGGCGGCGACGAAGCCGCGCAGCACCGCGTTCCACTCGCCCTCACGCCGGGGGCCCAGCTCGAAGAACCAGTCGCTGAGCACCAGCAGGACCCGCCCTCTGGCCAGCAGCAGGTCACCGAGCGCGACCTCCAGGGACTCGTCGCGATCCGGGTCCCAGCGGTGCGTCGTCACGCGGTGGCCGTGCGCTTCGAGCCGACGGGCGATCCAGGTGGCCCAGGGCCGGTGGTGGCCCGGGAAGGCGACCACGAAATGCTGTGACTCCTGATCGGGGCCGCCGTCCTCCGTCAGGTGCCGCTGAGCGACCATGCGCGCGTCTCCTCATTCATCGAGCTGCGCCATTCCCTGACGGCGCGTCTGAAAGATTACCGAACGTCACCGTCCCCGGACAGGGAATCGGACAGTGCGTACGGGCTACCGGGGCCCCCGCCGAGCGAGGTCAGGTGCTGTCTCATCGATACGGTGAACCGTTCTCCGTGCTCGGTGAGTTGATGGCTGTTCAGCAGAATGGGGAGCGCGTCGGCGACCTGGGCGCGGTACTCCTCGCGGCGCGCGCGGGCCGCGCGGCGGGCGGCCGGGGCGGCGCCGGGGCGCTCGGCGACGCGCGACCAGAGGTCGGCGAGGGCGAGATGCGCGTAGGTCCCCTGGAGCACACCGTCGAAGGGGCGCGGGTCCTCGCGCCACGCGACGTGGTGGACGGCCGAGCCGTCGGCGTGGTGCAGCGCGACGAGGTCGGTGAGAACGGCCAGCTTGCTGTGGGCGAGCTCGTGCACGAGCACCTCCGCGAACCGCCGTGCGCTGTCGGGCAGCGCGGTGTGCACGGCCCAGGGGGCCGCCCTGAGAGTGCGGCTGGAGGCGCCTTCGCCGGCCGGGGCCATCGGGACCACGGACCGTACGAGCCCGGTGATCTCCGCGGCCCGCCAGGGGTCCGCGGCCTGGAGAAGGGAGACGGCGGCGCGCCAGCGGCCGAGCCAGGCGGCGCGGTCGGGACGCGGCTGCACGTCCGGGGCCCGAGAGACGTCCGGGAACGCGATGTGTCCGGTGCCGAGGTCGTCGAGCCGGCCGGCGCTGCCGGGCAGGACGGCCAGGGAGGTCCAGCCCGCCCCCGCTCCCCGGCCGTCGGGCCGCAGCGGCACGGAACGGCCGAGGTGTCCCACCGGCGTGAGCAGCGCGCCGTGCGGGCCTGTGCGGATCCGTACGTGGGAGGCGCGGGCGTCCTGGACGCCGATGCCGGGCAGGACGAGCCGTCCGTCCACCGTGGGGAGCACCGTGCGCAGGCGGGCTCCGGTGCGCAGCGCCGTACCGACGGCGATGCCGCCGAGAGGGTGCAGGGCGGCGGTGAGGCCGTCCGGTCCGGGTGCGTTGAGGGCGTCCACGATCCAGCCGCCGACGGCGGGGTAGTCGAGGAGCCGGCGGGCGGCGGCCGGTGTGGGCGACTCGGCCCGCTCCAGGAGGCGCCAGTCCCGGTCGAACGCGGCACGGGCGGGCGCGGGTAAGTCCTCCCGCCCGACGCGGGCGAGGAGGGCCTTGAACAGGACCAGCCGGCGGCTGTGCAGTGCGGCGTGCAGCAGACCGATGTCGTGCGGCCGCTGGCGGGTGGCGGCGATCCGCACCAGGGTGGCGGGCGGGACGTGGAAGGCCCCGGGAGCCGCGGCCATTACCTCCGCTCCGCGGCGAGACTGACCGAATCCCGCCGCCCCGTCGGCCGGTTCACGGTGAATCCCCCCACGAGTCGGTGAACGAGCCCGGGCAGCGGAGCACGTCCTCGACGGCCGCCGTCAGCGCCTCGTCGTCCAGCCCCTGGAGGGTCCGCAGGTCGACACCGGTGAGATCGGGAAGCACGGGGCTCCCAGGAATCCCACCGGTCTGCTCAGCGGATCCGGGCACACGTTGCTCCAGCACGCTCTGCTCCTCCCCGATGCCCCCGAGGGCGTGTGGTGAAAGTCCCGCCTTGCGATCGCACACACCAGACGCCGGTGAGCACCGCTCTGCGGGGCGGACGGCGCCACGTTCACGGCGGACCGTGGGAGGCGCCGCCGCGTGGGTTCTACTTCCCGAGGCCCACGATTCGGAAACCCGTTCGCCACACAGGGAGTTGGGGTTCCGGCCGGAGCGTGTGACTTCGGGGACACGTCATGGGGAGCGCATGCCGGGCGCGTAGAGGCATGGACCGGTCGCGCACGCACACGGTCCTGAGGAATGGACCCCTATCCGGGACGTGGACCCGGCCCTGGGACGTGGTTCTCACCACCGGCCCGGCCCTCGCTCCCCCGCGCCTCAGCCTCCCAGCGCCTCCGCCCGCTCGCGCGTCGCCCGTACCTCGTCCTCCGGACCCGGGGTGCCCTGCTCGGCCAGCCGGCGCCAGTGGCCCTCCGCCGTCCGGTAGTCGGCCCTGGCCGCGAAGGGGCGGCCCATCCGCTCGTACAGTTCGCCTCGGCCGTGCAGGGCGCGGGCCGCCGTGAGCGAGGGCGATTCGGTGGTCTCGCGCAGCGCCCTGCCGTAGGCGGACTCCACGGCGGCGTAGTGCGACTCCGGCTCCGGCAGGTCAAGCCGCGCGCGCCCCAGCGTCAGCCAGGCGCTCGCCCGGGTGGACGCGTCGGCCGCGCGGCGGGCGGCGAGCTCCAGCAGATGGCAGCCCTCGTAGACGTCGGGCAGGAAGCCGCTGCCCGCGCCGTCGCCCCGGTAGCGGTCCAGCAGGGCGGTACCGAGCAGCAGATGCAGGCGCCAGCGGAGCGGGGCCGAGGAGGACACGTTCGTGAGGGCCTCGCGCAGGATGCCCTCCGCGCGGTCGGGGCGGCGGGTCTCGGTGAGCAGCATCTCGCCCCATTCGGCGAGGAGTTCGCACCGGTCGTGGCTGTCGCGCGGTGCGCTGCGCTCAGCCTGCCGGTACGCGGTCGCCGCCGCCTCCCAGTCCCGTGCCTCCCGGTGGATCCGCGCCCGCTCGCGCCGGGCGCGCAGCAGCAGCGGGGCGCTGTCCTCGGCGGCCGTCTCGGCCTCGTCCGTCAGGGCGAGGAGTTCCGCCGGGTCCTTGTCCCGCGTCAGCCGCAGGGCGGACACGAGGTCGAGGAGTGCGCCGGCGCGGCGATGGGGCGGCGCCTCCAGCTCGCCCAACAGGACGAGCGCGGAACGCAGTTCACGTACCGCCGCCCCGGCGGGCTCGTCCCGTTCGGTCTCCGTCCTCGCGAGGTCGAGCAGCGCCCGGCCCATCCGGAGCCGGCGCGCCGTCTCCGTGGCGAGGTCTCCCGCGCCGGGAACCTCGGCCAGCCCGGCCACCGCCGCGCGCAGCCACCGCGTGTCACCGTCCTGGCGCCACAGTTCGTGCCGGACGTCCGCGCGGGCCACGGCCGTCGCCGGCTCCTCCCCGACGAGCAGCCGCTCGGCCCGTACCAGCAGGCGGTGCGCCTCCTCGGGATCGCGGCGCGCCTCCGCCGAGTTGGCGCGCGCGAACAGCACCCGCCCGAGCAGATGGCGTGAGCGTTCGTCGCCGTCGGCGGCCAGGGCCGCCTCGGCGAGCGCCTGCGCGTCGAAGAGCATCTGCCGGTCGCGCCGGTCACGCCACAGGCCGAGCAGCCGCTCGACCTCGTCCAGCCTGCCGGGCACCGGCCGTACTGGCTTGTACCAGCGCACCACCCGCGCGGGGACCTGCGCGAACAGCTCCTCGTCGGCCTGCGGCCCGCCGTCGGGGTCCTCCGGCACGCTCGCCTCGCCGGCCTCCAGCCCCTGGAGGCGGGCGACGGCCAGCGCCGGGAAGTTGCGCATGCCCTTGCCGAAGCGCCGGGTGACGTACTCCGACAGGTATTTGAGGACCAGTTCGGCGGCGCCCCGGTCGAGCATCTCCAGCAGCAGTTCGCGTACGCCGGGCGCGAAGTCGTAGCGCGGTCCCGGCACGCCGGCGGTGTCGGGCAGCCGCTCCAGCAGTCCGCCGAGGAGCACCTCGGCCAGCTGCATGGGTCCGGTGTCGGGGAGCAGCGCCTCCTGTACGAGCTGCATGACCGGCAGATAGAGCGGTACGGCGGCCAGATGCACGGCCAGCTCCAGCGCGCCGGGCGACGCGCCGGAGCGGAAGTCGCGCAGCCGCGCCTGCGGGGTGCGCGCGCCGCCGTACGGTCCCGACGCGGGCTGCGCCGGGTGCTGCGGCAGCACCCAGGCCGCCGCGCCGCGCATCGTACGGGTGCCGGTGCCGCCGAGCAGCTGGGCCCAGCGGCCGAGGACCCGGTCGGTCGGCAGCAGGACGGGCACGGGGCGCGCGCCGGCGGGCGGCGCCTCGCGGCCGTGCCGCTCGTCGGCGACGAACCGCATGCCGCGCCCCGCGCCGGGCTCGTGCACGAGCGTCCCGGGATCGGCGGGCAGCGCCGTACGGTCCCACAGGCGCGGCGGCAGTGGCTGGACGACGGCGATCTGGGAGGACTCGGCCCAGCGGTACAGCAGCCGCTGGGCGCCGCCGGACTGCCACAGCGGTCCCACACAGTCGCTGATGACGAGGGTGAGCCGGCGCCCGGTGACGTCGCGGTGCTGGTCGGCGGGGCGCAGCCGGGTGTGGTGCGGGTCGGGTCCGGTGCCGGCCATCGCGGAGCCGTCGGGACCCTGGTGCAGATAGTGCACCTGGACGTCGCGGAAGGCGCCGAGCCGTTCGCAGGCCTGCCGGAGCCGTTCCAGGGTCAGTTGCCACACGGAGGCGGTCGGGGAGGCGTCCATCAGGAGCTGGATCTCGGCCTCCCGGTGTGCGGCCGGGCGGCGTACCGGGCGCAGGAAGCCGTCGGCGGCGCTGCGTTCGGCGGTCGCCTCCTCGTCCAGTTCCGGACCGAGGACCGGGGGGACGGGCGGGCGGTAGCCGCGCAGCGGTCGCAGGGAGCGCTGGAGGCCCAGCATGCCGGAGAGGGCCCCGGTGGCGGGGGCCCGTATCGGGAACGACCGGGTCGGGACGGCGTCGGCGCCGGACGGCGCGTAGATCGAGAGGGGCGCGGTGTGCTCGGAGCTGCGGGCCGGGGGCTCGGGCCGGGGCCCGGGCCCTTCGGCGGGCGGCCGCACGGCCGCGTCGGGTTCGGTCTGCCGGTTGGTCGGTGGTTCATGATGCTCCGGACGATCCCCTGTCCGCGCCTGCGGAGCCGTCAGACGCGCCAGCCAGACGGCCTCGGCCAGCTCTCTGGCCGATACGTCGCGGCCCGCCGCGCGCAGCCGGCCGACGAGCTCCGCCAGCCCGGCGGCCACGGCGGAGGTCGGGGAGCCCGGCGGTGCGTCCGCGGACGCGCCCGGCGGTGCGCCGGAGGGGTCGCCCGCGTGCCCGGCGGGCGGCTGCTCCGTCCGGTGCTCCGGCTGCCCCTGTTCACCGGGGGGCGGGCGTGGTGTGGCGCCGGGGGGCGGGTCGGGGATGGTCACGCCATCACCTCGGACGGTCGAGAGGGCGGAGCAGCATCTCGGCGAGCCTGTTGCGGGTGACCTGTTCGGCGTCGGCGGCCCTCTGGGTCACATACAGAGCGTTCAGCAGCTGGTCGGTGGCGACGACCTCGCCGGGCTCCCGCTGGAGGAACCGCTCGATCAGCTCAGCGCCCTCCTCCAGGGCCTCCTCGCCCAGATGCGCCGCGACCATCGCGGCGAGCTGTTTTTCGCCGGGCGGCTTGAGGTCGAGCTGGATACAGCGGCGCAACAGGGCGGCGGGGAAGTCCCGTTCGCCGTTGGAGGTGAGGATGATGAACGGGAAGGCCGTGCACCGCACCCGGCCGCCCACCACGGTCACCGGCGACCCGTCGTCGGTGAGGACGTCGGTCGTGGGCTCCCGCTCGGCCCGCCGCTCCAGCTCCCGGATGGTGAACTCGCCCTCCTCCAGGACGTTCAGGAGGTCGTTCGGCAGGTCGATGTCGCTCTTGTCGAACTCGTCGATGAGCAGCACCCGGGGCAGTCCGTCGGGCGAGGGCAGCAGCGCCGTACCGAGCGGGCCGAGCCTGATGTACGAGCCGATGGGCGGCTGCGTGACCGCGTCGCCGGAGACCGCCCGGTCGAGCTGCACGTCCTGGAGCCGGCCGATGGCGTCGTAGTGGTAGAGGCCGTCCTGGAGGGTGGTGCGGCTGACGATCGGCCAGCGCAGCACGCGGCCGAGCCGCAGTTCGTGGGCGACCGCGTGCGCGAGCGTCGACTTTCCGGTGCCGGGAGTGCCGGTGACGAGCAGCGGACGGCGCAGCTGGAGTGCGGCGTTGACGGCCTCCACCTCTTCGGGGCGCGGGTGGAACGACTCCACCAGGCGGCGTTTGACGCCCAGCCGGCGGGCGTTGTCCACCTCTTCCGTGTCCGCCCCGTCCGCCGTCCCGTCCGCGCCGTCCCGTCCGTCGGCGCCGTCGGGGCTCCGCGCGGTGAACTCGCGCCAGGGAGGCGGGTCGGGTAATTGCCGCGCACCGTCGTGCGGCAGTCCCGCTCCTCGGTAGATGCGCCAGTCGCTCACTGTGGGCTCCTCATCGATGTCAGCCCGGCATGCGCCCGGCATCCTGGACGTCCGTACCCCGCTTGGCCGCTCATACCCCCTTCGCAGCAGGTCACTTGGGGGCAGCTGTCTGTCATAGGGGCGGGGCGTGCAGAGGTTCGTCGGGAAGCGCCGGCCTGTGGGGTGGATCGTAGATGAGCACGATGTGCCGTGCCCAGGCTGCGTCGTGATCGGCCCGGCCGGTCTGTCCGGGGTCGGCGCTGAGGTTGCGCAGCACCCGTACGCGTTCGCGCAGCGCGCTGCCGGTAGGTGCCTCACGCACCAACTGGGCGGCTCTTCGGTAGAACTCGGCGCAGTCGTCGTGTCCGTCCTCGGCGGCCCGGCGGCAGAGCACGGCGACATGGCCGGCGTGGAAGGCCCGGGTCAGGACGCGGGAGCCGCGCCCGGTGGCCGTACTCGCGCAGTACACCGGCAGGGACACGCCCGCGACGCCCGCCGCGCTCACCGACAGGCGCGCGTACGCGGCCTCCTCGCCCTCCGGCGCGCCGGCCGTGTGCCCCCAGTCCGGTACGTCCAGACAGAGCGGTACGGCCTCCAGCGGCCCTTGGTCGGTGGCGCGTCTGCCGCGGTTCCACTCCGGGGTCACGCCGTCGCGCCGGCGCAACTGGTCGCGCAGGGCGACGACTCGGCGCCGTCCGATCGGGAGCGTGTGCACGCTGGGCGGTTCGTCGGCGCCCGGCAGCCGGGAGCGCCATTCGTCGACGGGCTCGTCGAAGAGCGCGCGGGGCAGCAGGAAGTCGACGGCCGCGACGTAACTCCCGGCGTCGGCGCGGGCCAGCGCCTCGCTCAGACCCTGGCGTACGGCGGCCTCCAGCCCGGTGCGCGGGACGCCCTCCTCGTCGTACCGGATGGTGGTCGTGCCGCCGTCGGGGTCCAGCAGTTGCACCCGCCAGGGGTGGGTGCCGTAGATCTCCGGCTCGATGACGACGAGTACGTCGTCGTGCGCCGCGTGGCCGGGGCCGGTGGGCGCGCCGTCGTCCGCCCCGTCGCCGGCGCTGTCGCCGTCCGCGAGGAGCGCCAGGCTCTCCTCGCGGATCACGTCGGTCTCCAGGGAGTTGGCGGCCGTCTCCACCCACTGGCGGAGCTTCTTGGCGGCCGGGGTGTCACGGGGCGCGCGCAGGGTGCCGTACACCATCGCCGCGTACAGGACGACGGCTTCCTGTTCGAGATCACGTCCCGCGAGGGCGCCTTCGGTGTGCTCGCGCGGGTCGTAGAGCAGGCCCGAGCCCTCGCGCCAGCTGCGCGGGTCGTTGGACTCGATGCGCTGCGGACTGCGCAGCAGGCGCCGGCTCGCGCCGTTGACCAGGTGCAGCACCTGGCCGGGGCCCGACGGCGGTTCGACGTCGGCGAAGAGCCCGTAGAGCTGGGTGCGCGCCTGCGGGGTGAAGCTGTGCGGCTGGCCCTGCGTCACCGCGAGGCGGGTGTGCAGCCGGGGCCAGCTCTCGCCGGAGCCCTCGAAGCGCCGCAGATGATGACGGTCGTGGGCGCCGACGACCTCCGTCCAGAGGGATTCGGCGCCCTGGTCGCAGAGCGTGCGCAGCGCGGTGACGGACTCGGCGCGGCCGATGGTGGCGTCGCCCTGGCCCTTGCCCTTGATGACGCCGATGACTGATCCGTGCCGAGTGTCGATGACCGGGCCGCCGGAACAGCCGTGCAGCACCAGGCCGTTCTGGAGCCACATCGGGTTTCTGCGGCGTCCGCCGGTGGCCATCGCCGTCGTGGAGAGGAACTCCTCGCCGCCGTGCGCCCCCGACGGCTGCGCCCAGCCGTACAGCTCGACCTCGGCGGGTGTCGGCGCCGAACGGTCGCTGAGCCAGAGGCAGTCGGCGAAGTCCGCGCCCGGCACCCGCACGAGCGCGAGGTCGTGACCGGCGAGGAGATGCGCGATCTCGCCCTCGAAGCGCTCGTCCTCGTAGGTGGTGACCGTGACTGTGCCCCCTGGCTCCCGCTCCATCGCACCCACCCTCTTGTCCACGACATGCGCGCAGGTCACGACCCATTCGGGGGCGACGAAGAAACCGCTGCCCCAGAATCCGGCACTGTCTGCGTCATACCCGTCGGCGGCCGGGCCGATGCGGACGACTCCCCGGCTCACGGGGTCTTCGAGGGAGCTCATGCGTCAACACACGGGGTGTACGAGGGCGTTGGAAGGGCGCGCGCCGGTAGGCCACGTTCCGGAACAGCGCGTTCTCCCCCGCCGAGCGACACGCGGACCTGAGCGTCTGTCATCCGTACCCCGTTCCCCCGAAGTTGAGGCAAGTGGGACGAGGCTAACCGGATGATCCCGGAGTGGGGAGTGGTTCCGGTCCCGGCGAGCCCTGCGGCCCGGGCGGGCGGGCCGGTGCGGGGGGCGGCGGTGGGGCGCCGGGGGGTGGGGGCACGGGTGGGACGTGAGGGGCGGATGGCACGGGCGGGCCGTCGGGGGCAGGGGGTACTGGCGGGCCGTCCGCCGCGGCGGTCGCCGGCGGCGCGTCGGAGGTGGCCGGCTCGCGGCCCGGCTGCCAGGTGAGGGTGACGGAGATGGACGCCTTGGCCTCCCCGTCCGCCAGGACGGCCGCCACCGCCGCGCCGGGCTTCATCGCCAGCTCGATGCCGAACGTGGCACTGACCTCGCTCGGTCCCGCCGCCCGCGCGGCGTCCATCACGGTCGCGCCGACGGCCGCGATCACGTCGTTGACGCGGGTCACGCCCGTGCGGAGCCGGTCGACGGCTCCGACGTCGTCGAACGCCGAGTCGTCCGGGCGCAGCACACCGACCCTGGCGAGAATGACCTGCCCACCGGGCAGGACCACCTCCTGTACGTCATGGCCGCCTCGTATGTCGCGGTCCACCGCCACCCCTCCCCCGCTCGCCGTGCACCGATGTGTTCGGGATACCTCCCCTCCCCACCAGGTAGTTACGCTGTTCGCATGTACTTCACCGATCGCGGGATCGAGGAACTGGAAAAGCGGCGCGGCGAGGAGGAAGTGACCTTCGAGTGGCTGGCCGAGCAGCTGCGTACGTTCGTCGATCTCAACCCGGACTTCGAGGTTCCGGTGGAACGCCTGGCGACCTGGCTGGCGCGGCTGGACGACGACGAGGACGACTGACGGCCCCCGTCTACGAGGGGCCGACTCGGCGCGGGTCCGACGCGGCACAGGTATCGCGATAGGTCTTGACTTCCCTCGCCCACGATATATCGTGTTGAGCAAGAGACGCGATATGTTGCGTCGTGGCCGGCCCAGGGGAGTCAGCACCATGGCAGAGTCGACGTGGCAAGTCAGCGAGCCGAAGAAGCTGACGTTCGACGACCCCGTGACGGCGCTCAGCGTGCGCATCGCGAACGGCACCGTCAATGTCGTCGGCATCGACGAGACCGTCCTGGCAGAACAGGGCGGCGCGCGTCTGGAGATCTCCGAGATCCAGGGCCCGCCCCTGATCGTGACCCGCACGGGCAGCACGCTCACCATCGCCTACGAGGACCTGCCCTGGCAGAACTTCCTCAGCTGGCTCGACCCCAAGGGCCACCGGCGCCGCGCCGTCGTCTCCCTCAGGGTCTCGGCGACGGCGAGCGTCGAGGTCGGCGTCGTCGGCGCGGGCGCCGTGATCTCCGGGATCAGGGGGCGTACGGACATACGCGGTGTTCACGGGGACACCACCCTCGTCCGCCTCGCCGGCCGGGTCCGCGCGGAGACCGTCACCGGGAACGTCGAGGCCCAGGCGGTCACCGGCGACCTCCGCTTCAACTCGGTCTCCGGTGATCTGACCGTCGTGGACTGCGGAGGATCCTCCGTACGGGCCGAGACCATCAGCGGCGACATGGCCATCGACCTGGAGTCCGCCGGCAAACCCACCGACATCAAGGTCAACACGGTCTCGGGCGAGGTCGCCATCAGGCTGCCGCACCCGGCGGACGCGACGGTCGAGGCGAACACGACGAGCGGTTCGGTCTCCAACGCGTTCGACGATCTGCGCGTCGGTGGACACTGGGGCTCGAAGAAGATCACCGGCACGCTCGGATCGGGTACGGGGCAGCTCAGGGCGGCTACGGTGTCCGGTTCGATCGCCCTCCTGCGGAGGCCGGCGAAGGAACCGTACGACTCGGGCCCCCCGGCACCCGCGGATCCCCCGCCGACGGACGCCGCACCCGTGGACGCCGCACCCCTGGACGCCGTCGCCGACGACGCGACGCCGGCCGACAAGAAGGAGCTCTGACATGCCCCCGGTCTTCGCCCACGGCCGCCTCCGCCTCTATCTGCTCAAGCTGCTCGACGAGGCGCCGCGCCACGGGTACGAGGTGATCCGGCTGCTGGAGGAGCGCTTCCAGGGCCTGTACGCGCCCTCCGCCGGCACGGTCTACCCGCGGCTGTCCAAACTGGAGGCCGAGGGCCTGGTCACGCACGCCACCGAGGGCGGCCGCAAGGTCTACTCGATCACCGAGGCGGGCCGCGAGGAGTTGGCGGGCCGCAGCGGTGAACTGGCCGACCTGGAGCTGGAGATCCGCGAGTCCGTCTCCGAACTCGCGGCGGAGATCCGCGACGACGTACGGGGCGCGGCGGGCCAGCTGCGCAACGAGATGCGCGCGGCGGCGGCGTCCGCGTCGGCGGGCACGCCGGCGGGCGGCGCCTCCGACCGGGAGAACGCGCCCGGGGACGGCGAGTCCTGGCGCGCGGCGAAGGAGGAGCTGCGCCGCGCGAAGCAGGAGTGGAAGGAACAGGCCCGCCGCGCGAAGGACGAGTCCCGCCGGGCACGCGAGGACGCGCAACAGGCGCGCCGCCAGGCGAAGGAGGCCCAGGAGACGGCCCGCCAGGAGATGCTGCGCATCGCCAAGCAGGTCCAGGACCAGGTCCAGGGCCACTTCTCGCGCGGCGACTGGCCGACGGGCGTACGGGAGGGCCTGTCCGAACTGTCCACGCAGCTCGGGGGTCTGGCGAAGGGCTCCGCATGGCCCCCGTACGTCAAACCGGACCCGGCGGACACCGACCCCGGCTGGGCACGGGACACCCCGCAGACGGGAGATCCGGCCCGCGACCTGGACCGCCTGCTGGACCGCTTCCGCGACGACGTCCGCGACGCGGCCCGCGACCACGGAGTGACGGAGGCCCAACTCGCGGAGGCCCGCACCCACTTGTCGACGGCGGCGGCCCACATCGGAGCCCTGCTGCGAAAGCCTCCGGCGTAACGGGGTGCGTTTCGCCCGGGATCCGATGGTTGACGGGACCGGCCGGGCAGTCGATCGATGAGTTCCGGGCCGCGCGGAGGTCAGAGTCTGCGGGACGGCCGCGCGGACCCGCGCGGCCGTACCCGAGGGAGACTCATGGCCAAGCTCATCTACTCGATGATCACCTCGCTCGACGGCTACGCCGAGGCCGTGGAGGGGGACCTCGGTACCGGGGCCGAGGACCAGGAGGTGCATACCTTCGTCAACGACCTCTTCCGGCCCGTCGGCACGTACCTCTACGGCCGGCGCATGTACGAGACGATGGTCTACTGGGAGACCGCGCACACCGAGCCCGAACAGCCGCCGCACATCCTGCAGTACGCCCGCGACTGGCAGGCCGCTGAGAAGGTCGTGTACTCCACGACGCTTGAGTCGGTGTCCAGCGCGAAGACCCGGATCGAGCGGGCCTTCGACCCCGACGCGGTGCGCAGGCTCAAGGCCGAGGCCGATCACGACCTCACCGTCGACGGCCCGAACCTCGCGGCCCAGGCGATCGCGGCCGGGCTCGTGGACGAGTACCACCTGTTCATCACCACGAGCGTGGTCGGCGGCGGCAAGCGGTTCTTCCCCGACGGCGTGCGCCTCGATCTCGAACTCGTCGAGGAGCGTGCCTTCGACAGCGGACTGATCTACGCGCGCTACCGGACCCGCTGACCCGCGGGCGGGTACCGGGGCGACGAACCGCACCCCACCGACAAACGCAACCCAACCAACCCCGCCCATTCACCCGCACCTGGTGGGATCCTCGCGCCGTCGAATCCCAACCAGGAGGCGCTAGTGAATCTGCTTGTCAACGGTGACGCCGAGAAGGGGCCGGGAGGAACCGCCGAGCCCGTCGGGCGAGTCGTCGGCTGGACCGTACGGCAGGGCGCGCCCGCGCTCGTCGGGTACGACGTCGGGGGCGGGTACCCCACGCCCGCGGATCCCGGTCCGGGCGGCGCAGCGGCCGGGGCGCGGTTCTTCTCCGGGGGGAACAGCCCCCTCACCACACTCGTACAGGAGGCGGACCTGCCCGCCGGCGGAGCCACCGGGCACCGTGCCGTCGACGCCGGACGCGTCCGGTACGTGCTGAGCGGCTGGCTCGGCGGGTACGCCGGGCAGGAGGACGGGGCCAGGCTGTCCGTCGAGTTCCGGGACCGCGCCGGGACCCCCCTCGCGCTCTCCGTCCTCGGCCCCGTCAGCGCCGCCGAACGCGGCAACGTCACCGCCCTGGTGGAGCGCAGTGCCGAGGCCGCCGTACCGCCGGGCGCCCGGTCCGCCCACGTACAGCTGTCGTTCACCCGCAGTGGCGGGGGCACGTCGAACGACGGCTACGCGGACGGGATCTCACTCCGGCTGACTGCTTCGGGAAGGCACTCGTGACTCTCAACAGACGTGATCTGCTCAAGGCCGCCGGCGCCGCGGGCGCGCTCAACGCGGTCTGGCCCCTGACCGCCGGACTCTCGCCCGCGCAGGCGCGCGAGGCCGCCGAGGCGCTCGGATCGACGTACGACAAGGCGCCGTTCACGCTCGGCGTCGCGTCCGGCGACCCGCAGCCCACCGGCGTCGTGCTCTGGACGCGCCTCGCGCCCGAGCCGTTCGCCGAGCCGGGCGAGCAGAAGCTCGACGAGGTCGTCGACGTCCGCTGGGTCGTCGCCGAGGACCGCGCCCTGCGCCGCGTCGTCGCGCGCGGCACCGTCCCCGCGTCCGCGACCCTGGCGCACAGCGTGCACGTACCGGTGGGCGGGCTGCGCCCCGGCCGTACGTACTACTACGCCTTCACCGCGCTCGGCAGGACGAGCCGCCTGGGTCGGACCCGTACCGCGCCCGCCGGCCGTGTCCGCTCCGCCCGCTTCGCCACCGCCAACTGCCAGAGCTACCCGTCCGGCCACTACGCCGCGCTGCGCGGAATCGCGCGCGAGGACCTGGACTTCGTCATCCACCTCGGTGACTACATATACGAGTACGGCCCCGAGGGCAGCGACATCCGTGACCACAACGGCCCGGAGATCCTCACGCTGCGGGACTACCGGGTACGCCACGCCCTCTACAAGGGCGACCCGTCGCTGCGCGAGGCACACGCCGCCCACCCGTGGTTCCTCACCTGGGACGACCACGAGGTGTCCAACGACTACAGCGGTACGGGCGGCGGCGCCCCGTTCATGCGGCGCAGGGCCGCCGCGTACCAGGCGTGGTACGAGCACCAGCCGCACCGCGGCGCGGGCGAGTCCGTGCTGCCGGACATCGACATCCACCGGGTGCGCCGCTGGGGCGACCTGCTGGAGCTGGCCGTACTCGACCTGCGGCAGTACCGCTCCGCGCAGAACCTCCCCGACGGCACCATCCTGGGCGCCGACCAGAAGGCCTGGCTGAAGAAGACCGTCGACCGCGCGCCCGACAGCTGGCACATCTGGGCCAACTCGATCATGCTCAGCCAGCTGCGCGGCCGCCCCGGTGGCGGCTTCATGTTCACCGACCAGTGGGACGGCTTCCTCGGCGAGCGCAAGGAGGTGCTGGAGCACGTACGCACCAGCGGCCTCGAAGACCTCGTGGTCCTCACCGGCGACTGGCACTCCGCGTTCGTCGACGACATCCGGCCGGACTTCGACAACACCGAATCGCCCGTCGTCGGAACGGAGTTCACCGCGCACTCGGTCACTTCCGGCGCGTACGACGCGCAGTGGAACGCCACCAACGGTCCGCTGATGGGCGCGGCCAACCCGCACCTCCAGTACTTCGAGGGCAACCACTACGGCTACGACGTGTACGAGGTCACGCCGGAACGTTTCACCACCCATATGCGGGTCATCGACGACCGCCGCGACCCGGCCTCCCCCGTCTCCACCCTGACCACCTTCCATGTGGACCGGGGCACGGCGGGCGCGTACGAGGACCCGGCGACGAAGTCGTCGCCCGCGCAGTACCGCAGGGACTGACCGCCACGTCCCCGCGGCCCGGAGCCGGACGGGCCGGTTCGAAGTGGCGTCCTACGCCCGCGGCGCGGGCCAGGAGAGCGCCTCCTGGCAGACGCCACTTCGGACCGACTCGTCTAGGGTCGAGGCCATGTTCGCCGCCTACGCAGCCCGCATCGACCGCGACCAGCCCATCAACGGCCTTGAACTGGGCGACCGCCCGGCTCCGGAGCCGCGCCCCGGCTGGTCCACCGTGACCGTGAAAGCCGCCTCGCTCAACCACCACGACCTCTGGACCCTGCGCGGGGTCGGGATCACGGAGGACCGCTTGCCCATGATCCTCGGCTGCGACGCCGCCGGGATCGACGAGGAGGGCAACGAGGTCGTCATCCACTCCGTCGTCGGACAGACCGGCCACGGCGTCGGCCCCCGCGAGCCCCGCTCGATCCTCACCGAGCGCCACCAGGGCACCTTCGCCGAGCAGGTCTCCGTCCCCACCTGGAATCTGCTGCCCAAGCCCGCGGCGCTGAGCTTCGAAGAGGCCGCCTGTCTGCCGACCGCCTGGCTGACCGCGTACCGGATGCTGTTCACCAACGCCGGTGTACGGCCCGGGGATTCCGTCCTCGTCCAGGGCGCGGGCGGCGGTGTCGCGACCGCGGCGATCGTCCTCGGGAAGGCTGCCGGGATGCGGGTGTACGCCACCAGCCGCGACGAGGCCAAGCGCAAGCGCGCCGTCGAGCTGGGCGCCACCGAGGCGTTCGAGCCCGGCGCTCGGCTGCCGCACCGGGTGGACGCCGTCCTGGAGACGGTCGGCGCCGCGACCTGGTCGCACTCGGTCAAGTCCCTTCGGCCCGGCGGCACGCTGGTGATCTCCGGCGCCACGAGCGGCGACCGCCCCTCGCACGCCGAGCTGACCCGGATCTTCTTCCTGGAGCTGAGGATCGTCGGCTCGACGATGGGCACCAAGGACGAACTGGAGGACCTGCTGTCCTTCTGTACGACGACGGGCATCCGTCCGGTGATCGACACCGTCCTGCCGCTGGACCGCGCACGCGAGGGCTTCGAGCGGATGACCGACGGCGATCTGTTCGGCAAGATCGTGCTGACCCGCTGAGGGGTGCCATGACCGCGCTGCTGCCGTTGCTGCTGGTCGTCGGCTGTCTCGCCGCGGTCATGGGCTTCTTCGGTTGGCTCGCGCTGCTCGTCCGGAGACGGGGCAGCGCGGGCGCGGCCATCACCGCGGCCATGGCCTCGTACGACGAGGCGTTCCGGGTGACCGCGCACGAGGCGCACTACGAGATCCAGGCACGGGCCGAGCTGCGGATCCCGCTGCCCTCCCCCGACGATCCGGCCCGCCGGCCCGCCGACGGCCTTGACCCGTCCGGGCGTTCGGGCCCCCGGCCTCCTGCCCGCCGACGTTCCGTACTTCGGCGCTGGGCGCGGCGGCTGCGCGGCCGAGATGTCAATCTCGGTTGACATGGCTCGCTTGTCAACGTAAATTGACACCATGACCGATGCAACGGATCTCGCCGAACGGGCGGGCGACCGCGATCCCCGCGTCGGGCTGCGAGCGGTCGCCGCGCTGCGGCGGCTGCTCGAACAGCTCGAAGCCGTCCAGGTGCGCAGCGCACGGAACCAGGGCTGGTCGTGGCAGGAGATCGCGACCCAGCTCGGTGTCAGCAGGCAGGCGGTACACAAGAAGTACGGGAGGCAGTGATGTTCGAACGGTTCACGAAGGGCGCGCGCGCCGTGGTGACGGGCGCCGTCGCCCAGGCCGAACGCACGGCGTCGCCCCAGGTCACCGACGAGCACATGCTGCTCGCGCTGCTGGACTCGGAAGGGACGCGATCGGCGTTCGCCTTCGCCTCGCTCGGCATCCTTGACCAGCGCGCCTCCGTGGAGGCGGGGCTGGCGGACGCGCGCAGGCGGGGCGGCATGTCGTCCGCCGACGCGGCGGCGCTCGCCGAGATCGGGATCGACGTCGGGCAGATCGTCTCGAAGGTCGAGGAGGCGCACGGCCCGGGCGCGATGGGGGTCGGCGGGACGGCGAAGCGGGGGTGGACGTCGCACAAGAAGTTCGCGCCCGAGGCGAAGAAGGCGCTGGAGCAGTCCCTGCGGGTCGCGCTGGGACGCGGCGACAAGGAGATCACCGACGGCCACATCCTGCTCGCGCTGACGGCGCGGCCGGGGGTGGTGTCGGACGTGCTCGCGGACCACGGGGGGACGTACGGGGCGGTGGAGCGGGCGCTGTTCGGGGCAGCGGGGTAGCGTCCGGCCCGGTGTCGCCGTCCGGCGCGGTTGTTGGGTCTTGGTTGCTGCCGGTGCCCGGGGGGCGGGGTTCGGGGCCTCCGGAGGGGTATGTCCGGACGGCGTGATTTACGGCGCGCGCACCGCTCGTTGGACCCGAGGAGACGTTCTTGTTCCCGCGCCACAAATCAGCCCAAGTGTCCGAACACACCCCTCCTACGACCCCGCCCCCCTCACGCCAGTGGGGGATCCGCACAAGCCCCCCGTCACTCCGGGCCCGCGGGATGGAAGGGGACGCAGGGGTCGTGTCCGGACACTTGGGCTGATTTGTGCCGCGTGGACCTGCTGGTTCCCCCGGGTCCAACGAACGTTGCACGCGGCGTAAATCACGCCGTCCGGGCATGACCCCGGAGCGGCACCCGGACACGACGGCGACCACCCCCAGCCCGGCCGGCGCTTGAGGCCGACCCGGCCCCGTCAGGGCCGCCCCCCGCCGGGGGAGGCGGGAGGCGGCCCGGCAGGAGGGTTACCGCCGCGCGACCCCCTCCGCCCGCGCCGCCGCCGCGACCGCCGACGTCACCGCCGGGGCCACCCGCTCGTCGAACGGGGACGGGATCACGTAGTCAGCCGACAGCTCGTCACCGACCACGTCCGCCAGCGCGTTCGCCGCCGCGATCTTCATGCCCTCCGTGATGCGTGACGCCCGCACCTGGAGCGCGCCCGCGAAGATCCCGGGGAACGCCAGCACGTTGTTGATCTGGTTCGGGTAGTCGCTGCGCCCCGTCGCCACCACCGCCGCGTACTGGTGCGCGATGTCCGGGTGGACCTCCGGGTTCGGGTTGGCCATGGCGAAGACGAACGCCCCGGGCGCCATCGACGCGATCGCCGGCTCCGGGACCGTACCGCCGGAGACGCCGATGAAGACGTCCGCGCCCGAGAGCGCGGCCTCCAGCGACCCCGAGAGGCCCCCGTGGTTCGTGATCTCGGCCAGCTCGCGCTTGACGTCGGTCAGGTCGTCGCGGTCGGGGCTGACGATGCCCTTGCGGTCGGCGACCGACACGTCGCCGATCCCCGCCGCCAGCAGGAACTTCGCGATGGCGACCCCCGCCGCGCCCGCCCCGGAGATGACGGCGCGCAGTTCGCCGAGCGTGCGCCCGGTGAGCTTCGCCGCGTTCCGCAGGGCGGCCAGCGTGACGACGGCCGTGCCGTGCTGGTCGTCGTGGAAGACGGGGATGTCGAGCCGCTCCTGGAGGCGGCGCTCGATCTCGAAGCAGCGCGGCGCCGAGATGTCCTCCAGGTTGACCCCGCCGAAGGAAGGCGCGAGCCGCACGACGGTGTCGATGATCTCGTCGGTGTCGGTCGTGGCCAGCGCCAGCGGCACCGCGTCGACACCGCCGAACTGCTTGAAGAGGATCGCCTTCCCCTCCATCACGGGGAGCGACGCCTCCGGGCCGATGTCGCCGAGGCCGAGGACCGCGGTCCCGTCTGTCACGACTGCGACGACCTGCGACTTCCAGGTGTAGTCGTGGACCAGTTCCGGGTTCTCCGCGATCGCCGTGCACACCTTGGCGACGCCCGGCGTGTATGCGAGGGACAGGTCGTCCTTGTCCCGAACGGGCACGGTGGCCTGAATGGCCATCTTCCCGCCGCGGTGCAGCGCGAAGGCCGGATCGAAGGGCTCGTCCGTGACGTCGTCGGCGACGCCGTCACCGTCACCGACGACGTCCCGGACGCTTTCGCTTTCGCTCTCGCTGCGAGGATTCACGATCTCCGCTGCCATGTTCTTGACCCCTTAAGTCTCTTCATCAGTTGAGGGTGTCCACTCCTGGGTTACGGAGGGGTGGGCGGGCACCGCGTACATGACCTGTTATCGGCGGTCGGGAGGCCGAACAGGAGGAGGTACATACGCGCCGGGCGCACCGCACACGCGCCCTGAGCCCCGGATGAGGGGTGTCGGTGTCCTTCATACCGGACGGGCCGGACGTCCACGACTCCTTCTACAAGCGGTGACATGACTCATAGCGGAGTTTCAGGACACATCCGCTGCACGACACGAAACCGCCCGGAGGGAGGGGACGGACCGGAGATTGTCCGGCCGGAAGAAGGCACTCCAGTAGATGGTCCGGTCTTGATCCGCCGGTCTGCCGGTACACGGGGGTCACCCGTTATCCGATTTTGACATGACGGGGCCCCTGAACGGTCCAGTCCGAATGGCAAGATGCCCTAATCAATCACACACGGTCGCGACACTCGATGACGCGTGCCCACCGCGTGGTAATTCCCTCGTCCGCCGGAGGATCCTCATCATGACCGCCAGCTTCACCAGTCGTACCACCGCCGGGAAGTCCCGGATCGCCGCGGTCGGCGCGATCGCGGTCGCCGGCGCGCTGCTGCTGACCGCCTGTGGCGACCAGACCGAAGGCGACAAGAAGGACCCCGCCGCCTCCACGAAGAGCGCCCCGCTGGCCGATCAGCTGCCGAAGGCGATCGCGGACAAGGGTGTCATCAAGGTGGGTTCCGACATCGCGTACCCGCCGGTCGAGTTCAAGGACGACGCCGGCAAGACCGTCGGTATCGACCCGGACATCGCCGACGCGCTCGGCAAGCAGCTCGGCGTGAAGTTCGAGTTCGAGAACGGCACGTTCGACACGCTTCTCACGGGTCTGCGCTCCAAGCGCTACGACATAGCCATGTCGGCCATGACCGACACCAAGGCCCGCCAGGACGGCGTGGACTCCGAGACCGGCAAGAAGGTCGGCGAGGGTGTCGACTTCGTCGACTACTTCACCGCCGGTGTCTCGATCTACACCAAGAAGGGCGACGACAAGGGCATCGCGGCCTGGTCGGACCTCTGCGGCAAGAAGATGGTCGTCCAGCGCGGCACCGTCTCGCACGACCTGGCGAAGGCCGAGTCGACGAAGTGCACGGACGGCGGCAAGAAGGCCATCGCCATCGAGCCGTTCGACAACGACCAGCAGGCCCAGACGCGGCTGCGCGCCGGCGGCGCCGACGCCGGCTCGTCGGACTTCCCGGTCGCGGCGTACGCGGTGAAGACCTCGGGCGGCGGCAACGACTTCCAGCTCGTCGGCGAGCAGATCGAGGCCGCCCCGTACGGCATCGCGGTCGCCAAGGGCAACGACGACCTGAGCAAGGCGCTGAAGGCCGCGCTCGACGCGATCATCGCCAACGGCGAGTACGACAAGATCATCGCGAAGTGGGGCGTCGATGCCGGCGCGGTCAAGGAAGCCACGATCAACGCCGGCACCTGATCGCGCCCGGCTCCGAAAGGCAGCATCCGTGTCTGTTGAGATATCGAAGTCGGACGGTCCCTCCGACGCTCCACCATCGGGACCCGCCGGACCGGAGGCCATCAAGGCCATCCCGGTCCGGCATTACGGGCGGTACGTGAGCGCGGTCGTCGCGCTCGCGCTGCTCGCGACGATCATCTACGCGTTCTCCCAGGGAAAGATCAACTGGGGCGCCGTCCCCGACTACTTCTTCGACGACCGCATCCTCAAGGGTGTCGGCCAGACGATGATCCTGACGGTCCTGTCGATGGCCATCGGTGTGGTCGGCGGCATCGTCCTCGCGGTGATGCGGCTGTCGAAGAACCCGGTGATGTCGTCCATCGCCTGGTCGTACATCTGGTTCTTCCGGGGTACGCCGGTCCTCGTCCAGCTGATGGTCTGGTTCAACCTGGGGCTGGTCTTCGAGTACATCAACCTCGGCCCGATCTACAAGGACTACTGGGCCAGCTTCATGACGCCGTTCCTGACGGCGCTGCTCGGCCTCGGCCTCAACGAGGCCGCGTACATGGCGGAGATCTGCCGCGCCGGTCTGCTCTCGGTCGACGAGGGCCAGACGGAGGCGTCGCACGCGCTGGGCATGAGCCACGCCAAGACGCTGCGGCGCATCGTCATCCCGCAGGCGATGCGGGTGATCGTGCCGCCGACCGGCAACGAAGTCATCAACATGCTGAAGACGACGTCGTTGGTGGCGACCGTGCAGTTCTACGAGTTGCTGAGATACGCGCAGGACATCGGACAGACGTCCGGCGCCCCGGTCGAGATGCTGTTCCTCGCCGCCGCCTGGTACCTGCTGATGACCTCGATCCTGAGCATCGGTCAGTACTACCTGGAGCGGCACTACGCGCGTGGCTCGCTACGGAGCCTGCCGCAGACCCCGTTCCAGAAGGTCAAGGCCAATCTGCTGTCCCTGGGCCGCCCGAACGGAGGCACCGCATGACCACCATCGCGAAGACGAGAGACGGGAACACGGCGAACGGCGCGACAGCGATGGTGAAGGCCGAGGGCGTGCACAAGTCCTTCGGCCCGGCGCACGTACTGAAGGGCATCGACCTGGAGGTCGCGCCGCGTGAGGTCTTCTGTCTGATCGGGCCCTCCGGGTCCGGCAAGTCGACCTTCCTGCGCTGCATCAACCATCTGGAGCAGGTCAACGCCGGTCGCCTCTACGTCGACGGCGAGCTGGTCGGCTACCGCCAGAAGGGCGACAAGCTGTACGAGCTGAGGGACGCCGAAGTCGCCCTGAAGCGGCGGGACATCGGCATGGTCTTCCAGCGCTTCAACCTCTTCCCGCACATGACGGCCATCGAGAACATCATGGAGGCACCGATGCAGGTGCGCCGTGAGACGAAGGCGGTCGCGAGGGCGCGGGCCGAGAAGCTCCTGGACCGGGTGGGGCTCGCCGACAAGGCGGGCGGCTATCCGTCCCAGCTCTCCGGCGGCCAGCAGCAGCGCGTGGCCATCGCCCGCGCGCTGGCGATGGAGCCGAAGCTGATGCTCTTCGACGAGCCGACGTCGGCGCTCGACCCGGAGCTGGTGGGCGACGTGCTGGACGTGATGCGCGATCTCGCCGAGGACGGCATGACGATGATCGTGGTGACGCACGAGATGGGCTTCGCCCGCGAGGTCGGCGACGCGCTGGTGTTCATGGACGACGGGGTGGTCGTGGAGTCGGGCCATCCGCGCGAGGTGCTGACGAATCCGCAGCACGATCGGACGAAGTCGTTCCTGTCGAAGGTGCTGTAGTCGCGCGGGCGCGGCCGAGGGGTGTGACGGAGGGGTGTTACCGGCGAAGGTCCGTAACACCCCTCCGCGCTGCCCCGCCCGGCTACTTCAGCGCCAGGACCAGCGAGTCCGACGGCGAGGACCAGACCGCCCGCGCCTCCCCGAAGCCCGCGTCCATCAGCGTCCGCGCGTGCCACTCGGCGGAGGGCGTGTCACCGTCCGCGTGCTCTCCGTAGATCACGAACCGCTCGGCGGTCGGCCCGGCGAGCACGGGGTCCTCGGCTGCGAGATTCCACCATTCGGCCCAGTCCAGGGCGCCCGCTTCCTTGGCGCGGTCCATCTCCCGGTGCCGATGGGCGCGCTCGGCCTCGTTGATACGGGGCGTGCTCGCGTCCTTCATACGGTCGGCGTTCATGAAGACGCCACCGGGCCGGACGAGGCCGGCGATCTGCCCGTACAGCACGGCCAGCGGTTCGCTGTGGAGCCAGTGCAGCGCGGTGGCGGTGAGGACGGCGTCGTACGAGTCGTACGGCAGCTTCGCCGTCCAGTCGGGGTCCTTGAGGTCGGCCCGCACCAGGGTCAGACGGGTGTCGCCGGCGAAGTAGCCGCCGGCGATGGCGAGCAGCGCCGGGTCGAGGTCGACGCCGGTGCTGGTGGCCGCCGGGAACCGCTGGAACAGCCGGTCGCTGATGCTTCCCGTACCGCACGCGAGGTCGAGCACCCTCGGTTCACGCCCCACCAGCGCCTCGACCATGTCGAGCATCACCCGGAAACGCTCCTCGCGGTCGGGCATGTACCACTCCTGCTGGCGGTCCCAGCTGTCCTGCCAGGCGCGCCATCCGGCCCGTCCCACGGCGGGCGCCCCGCCGACGGCGCTGCCCGCGCCCGTCCCCACGCCCGTCCCCGTGTCCACCATCGGAACCCTCCGCTCCGTAATACCCTATGACCAAGACCAGCTATTACGCCGACCCTAGACCGCTGCCGTAAGGACTACAAGTGGAACTGGCCTCTTACTCGGACTACGCCGTACGCCTGGTCAACACCGAGGAGCCGGCCCGGGGTACGGACACGCTGACCTCGGTCGAAGCCGTCCGCGCCCTCTTCGGCGGGTCCACCCAGGCCTCGCGCCGGGCCACGGACGCGGACGTCACCCGCTTCCGTTCCGTACGCGGCCGGCTGCGCGGGGTGTTCGCGGCGGCCGACGCGGGCGAGGCGACTCACGCCGTCGACCTGCTGAACTCGCTGCTGCTGGAGTTCCCCGTCAGCCCGCAGATCTCGGGCCACGACTTCCTCGACGACGAGGGCCGTCCGCGCTGGCACATGCACCTGGCCGAGCACCCGTCGAACGCGACCGCGGGGTTCGCGGCGATCGCCGCGATGGGCCTGGCGTTCCATCTGACGGAGTACGGCGTGGACCGCCTCGGCCTGTGCCAGGCCGCACCGTGCCGTAACGCCTACCTCGACACCTCCACCAACCGCTCACGCCGCTACTGCTCGGACCGCTGCGCGACCCGCGCCAATGTGGCGGCCTACCGGGCCCGTAAACGCCTGGAGACGGAACGGTCCGACAGCACGGGCCGCAGCGCCGAGAAGGCCCACGCGAGCACCCCGGCCAGGGACCGCTGATCCCGGTCGCGCGGCCGGTAACGGGCCCGGACCCGGCCGAGCACCAGCTCGCCGGGCACGGTGCCGAACACCCGGCTGTCCCCCTCGGCCCCGGGATTGTCCCCGAGCACCCACCACCCGTCCTCGCGCCGCTGGACCAGCCGCTTCACGATGAGCAGATCCTGCTGGAGGGGATGTTTCAGCACGGCGATGTCCCCCGCCTTGACCGGCGCCCGGTAGTGCACCAGCAGCTGATCGCCCTGCTTGAGGGTGGGATACATGGACGGTCCCGACACCTCCGCGATCCCCAACAGCGCCCTCGGCTCACGCCCGTGCTCCGTCATCCCGCACCTCCCGGTTCCACGGTACGTTCCGCCGTCCGGTCCCGATCCGACCCCGGACTTTTGTCCTAAGCCCTAGGGGGCACACGCGAAATCCGGCTTCTCACGGAGTAATGTCCCACCTGAGAAGACGATCACGAGGAAGGACAGCTCAATGCTCTCCCGCCTGTTTGCCCCCAAGGTGAAGGTCAGCGCCCACTGCGACCTTCCCTGCGGCGTGTACGACCCCGCCCAGGCCCGCATCGAAGCCGAGTCGGTCAAGGCCGTCCAGGAGAAGATGGCGGGTAACGACGACGCGCACTTCCAGGCCCGCGCCACGGTCATCAAGGAACAGCGCGCCGAGCTCGCGAAGCACCACGTCTCGGTGCTGTGGAGCGACTACTTCAAGCCCCCGCACTTCGAGAAGTACCCGGAGCTGCACCAGCTGATCAACGACACCCTGAAGGCCCTGTCGGCCGCGAAGGCGTCGAAGGACCCGGCGACGGGCCAGAAGGCGCTGGACTACATCGCCCAGGTCGACAAGATCTTCTGGGAGACGAAGAAGGCCTGACCCCAGGTCAGCTCTTTCTCCCACCGGCACGACCGCCCGCACCCGGCCCGCACGACGGACCGGGTGCGGTCGTTTTTTTCACCGAGGGCCGGTTACGAGCGGGACTCGCGTGCGGCCTTCCTCGACCACGCCAAAACCTCAGCCAGGTGCTCGGCCAGCAACCCGACGTGGGGATCGGGCTGAACCAGGAGAGTCGCCCCGCCCCTCGCCGTACGCTCTGCCGCCCATGTGTGGTCGAGGTGCACCAGACAGGGGCAACCAGGCCCGTACGGATCACATCCATGAGCAGGCCGCCGTGGTCGGGGTTGAGCCAGACGGTGATTGGGTTGTCGGCGTTGCCGCCGGCGGGGACGACGTCGTGGCAAGCGTGTGCGGCCGAGGTGACCCCGTTGTCGTCAGGGAAGGGTACGAGGACGCTGTCGACGTCGAGGAGCAGGTAGGGCAGGCGCATCGGTCCTACAGGGTGTGCCGGGAGCGAGGGCGGCTGTCAGAGCTTGCGGGCGCGGATCAGCAGGGTGGTGGGCCAGGGGTCCAAGCGGGAGTTGTGGAGCTCCTGGGCCGAGATGAGCCAGAAGCCCGCGGTCCTGAGGTGTTTCTCCAAGCGATCCGTATCGAACTCGCAGCGGGAAATGGGCAGTCGGGTGCGGTCGGCGAGAGCGACGAAGGCACGGCGCGGCCGGTCGTCAGCGCAGGGGCTTCGGCCGCATCGCCGCGCGTGGGGGACAGAGAACGCAAGCATCCGGCCAGGCCTGAGGTGCGCCGCGATGACCGGCAGCAGAGCCTCGGGAGCGATGAGCCCGACGGCGCCGAAGACGGAGTAGATCGCGTCGAACCGCTCGGCGGAGGCTTGCAGGTAATGCAGGGCGTGGCCGGTGACGAAGGTGAGGTTGTTCAGCCGTCCGTAGTGGGAGCGGGCCCGGCGCACCTGGAGGCCGACGAGGTCGACGCCGGTGACACTGGCGCCGTGGCCGGTGGCGAGGTGGGCGGAGTTGTGGCCGGAGCCGCAGCCGAGTTCCAGGAGTCGCTTGCCGCGCAGGTCGGGGCCGAGGATGTCTGCTCCCGGTCCGAGGCCGGGCCTCGTGGTCCATTGCATGCGCGCAGTTACGGCGAGGGGTCCGGCGAGTTCGGCGGCGGTGCGCTGGAGGGCGAGGGCGTGCCACGGGGAGTCCTGGGTGATCACGTCAGATCTCCAGGAGGTGGAGGACGTCGTTGAGGTGTCGGCGGACCGCCTTGATGTAGGCGGGATCGGTGGACGCGTCGTTGATCCAACGGATGGACTGCTCCATGAACCACTCGACGGCCCACATGCGGTGCCAGCCCAGAGCCCAGTTCTCCGCGGCCAGCCCGCCGCGCGGGACGAGGGCGTCGGGGGTGCCGCCGGCGGTGACGTACTGGTCCAGGAAAACGCGCAGGCGCACGGGGTGCGGGGGTTCGATGGTTCCGTGCCAGCTGGCGAGGTCGAGCAGGCCGGGGCCGGTGAAGGCCCGGGCGAAGTCCAGCAATCGCCACCCGTGCTT
This sequence comes from Streptomyces camponoticapitis, assembly GCF_014646115.1. Lineage (GTDB taxonomy): Bacteria > Actinomycetota > Actinomycetes > Streptomycetales > Streptomycetaceae > Streptomyces > Streptomyces camponoticapitis. The sequence goes on from NZ_BMMV01000001.1 coordinate 532,350, forward strand.
GCCGATGTGGAGGCTGGTGGGGTGGAACTCGGAGTGCACCCAACCGAACGGTCCCAGCGTCGCCCCAGCCGAACGGGCGTCGGCGGCCTGGGTGATCCGGTCGAGCGCGTCCTCGACGTCGTCGGTGTCCTGCCATCGGTCGGCCTTGCGCAGCCGTTCGAGATGCTCCAGCGCTCGGGCAGGCAGCGTACTCAGCCGCTCCTGGTCGAGGACCGGCAAGGCGGAAGCCGTACGGGTGCTGTGCAGGACCACAGCCGCGGCGACGCCGTCGAGGTCATCGGCCTCGCGGACGCTGGGGCCGAGGTCGTCCATGAGCATTCCGAGCCAGCCGTCCAGGACGGCGGAGGCGTGGACCTTGGGGACGGGGACGCCGAGGGTGTGGGCCAGGCGGAGGGCCTGGTCCTCGCTGTCGAAGGGCTTCTTGGCGTATTTGAAGATGGCTGTGGTGCGGTCGGGGAAGGTGACGCGCTCGACGCCGGACATGGACCACACGCGTACCTCCTCCCGTACGGCGGTGGTCTGGCCCGTCGCGGTGAGCAGGTTGTCGAGGAGTTCGGCGCTGGGGTTCGTGGTCACGTGGGGCTCCGGGGAGGGGTGGTGGCGTCCGGGGAGGGTGAGGGATGCAGGCCCGCCCCGGAGCCTGATCGGGTGGGGTTACGCGGAGGGGTTCACGCGGTGGGCGTAGACCTGCTCGATCCAACTCGCCTTGAACTCGGCGAGGTCGTCACGGAACTTCGCCATCGAGGCACCGTAGGGGGCGACGACGCCGCCGGTTTGGTCCGGCACGGACTGGCAGCCGTGCACGAGGCGGCCGCCGAGCGCCGTGTGGGCCTTGATGGACTCGATCCGGCGGTGCTCGTTGAACCAGCCGCCGTGGTAGACCTCGTCGAGCATCCCGCCCATCTCACCGTCCAGGTCGAAAACGACGGAAGTGGCGGCGGGGAAGAACCAGCACGGGCCGACATTGGAGATGCGCCCGTCCACCTCGACCTTGTTGAGCGCCATGAGTGTGGCCGCCTCGCGGAGCATCCGCAGGTGGTCGGCGGTGATCTGCGACAGGCCGAGACCGGCCAGGTGTTCATCGCGGAAGAGGTACGCGTACACCTCGTACGCGGTGGTCAGTACCCGGGCCGCGTCGGAGGTGGACTCGCCGTGGTTCTTGATGAAGTCGAGCGCGAGCTGCTCGACCGCGCTCTCATTCGTCTCGTCCACGTCCAGGAGCCGGGTCGTGACCAGCTCCCAGTCGGCGACGAGCCAGGTGTTCGACTCGAAGCGGAAGAAGTACTCGGTCGGGTCGATGGTGATGCGCCGGCCGTCGACCTGGATGCCGGGCAGACGGCTCCAGCGCGGGTCGAACGCCTCGGGCAGTTCGACCGTGATGGCCGTGGTGTCGATGGTGGTCACCGTGTCTCCGTCTCTGATCGGCCGGGTTCGGGCACAGGAATGCCCGAGCCCGGCATGGGCGTACGGAACTTCGAGGTGCCGCCCGGTCCAAGGGGAGCCTGGATCACGGTCGCGCCGTTCCGGGCGGTTGCTGATAAGTGAAACGGTGGTCACGCTCTGTGGGTACGGTGGAAGGCAGTTGAAGCGGTATACGCGGTTTACAGCTCCGGGAGAGGCGATCGTGGCGGCGCAGAGAGAGCCCAACTCCCGTCTACGCGACGTCATCGACGCGGCCAACTGCACCTACGAAGCCCTTGCCCGAGACGTGCGGCGCATCGCCGCTGAGAACGGCGAGATCCTCCAGACCAACAAGTCGGCCATCTCTCATTGGGTAAACGGCGCCCGTGCCCCTTCGGGTCGGGTAGGCCATTACCTCGCCGAAGCACTGTCCCGGCGAGCGGGACGCACGATCACCCGGACCGAGATCGGCCTCTGTGCCGGCGAAGCCGAACAGCAGGCGGAGTCCGACCCTGTCTTCGCCGTCACCGACCTGGGCCGGGCCGACGTCGAGCGCCGTCGCTTCCTCGCCATCGCGACCTTCACCACCGCCGGCGTCGCGATGCCGCTCAGCCACGACCAAGAGTCCACCGCCCGCATGCTCCGTGCGCGTACCGGCACGTCCCTGGTCGGCGGGGAGGACGTGGACGTCGTACGCCAGATCACCGCGGCCTTCAGCGCCGCCGACGAACGCCTCGGCGGCGGCCACGGTCTGACCACCGTCACCGCGTACCTCGCCGACACCGCCGCTCCCATGCTGCGCGGACGCTTCCCCAGCGAAGTGTTACGCCAGGCCGCCTTCGGCGCCGTCGCCGAACTCGCCTATCTCGCCGGGTGGAAACACCACGACCTCGGTCAGGAAGGTGCCGCCCAGCGCTACTACCAGGTCGGCTACCAACTCGCCTGCGAAGCCGACCCCCACGGCCACGCAGCCTGGATGATGCGCGCCCTCGCCCACCAGTCCCTCAGCCTCAAGCAACCCCACCACTGCGTAGACCTCGTCGAAGGTGCCCTCCGCACAGGTCTCGGCCACGTCGACGGCCAGACCGAAGCCCTCCTCCACATCACGCACGCCCGTGCCTACGCGGCCGTCAACGAGCACCCCTTGGCCTCACGTGCCCTACTCGCCGCCGAAGACGCGCTTCTACGGAACGACCGCCCACAGCCCAGCTACTCCCGCGTCAGCGGGCCCGCCGCCGGCACCGTGGCAAGCCACACCGCACGCACCCTGACCGACCTCGCCGACCACAGCGGCACCGAACAACAACACCGCCACGCCCTCACCCGCTGGGACCCTGCGAAGTACAAACGCGTCCACGCCCTCACCCACGCCGACCTCGGTGACAGCCTCGCCGCCCAGACCCGAGCCGACGAAGCCGTCGCCGCTTGGGCCCAGGCCCTGGTCCTCATGGAGGGCATGACCTCCGACCGCACCCGCAAGGCGATCACCTCGATCCGCTCCACCCTCGCGGTCTACCAGCGCCGCGGCGTCCCCGGCGCGGCCGATCTCGCGCGCCGAGCCCGCGAAGCCCTCGCCTAACATGCCCAACAACCCGCCCGACGAAGGGAACCCCGTGGCCCAGCAGACCGACGACCAGCCGAAAGCGCTCAAGCCGGCACTTGAATCCATGACCCTGCTGGTCGCCGCCGTCATCGTCCACGACAAGGCCACGAACCGCGTGGTCCTTCTCCAACGCAGCGAACACGCCAAGTTCGCCCAAGGCATGTGGGATCTCCCCGTCGGCAAGAGCGACCCCGGCGAACCGATCACCGAAACGGCCGTCCGCGAGTTGCACGAAGAGACCGGCCTGACAGTGAAGCCGGAATCCTTGAAGGTCGCCCACATCATCCACGGCGCCTGGGGCGTGGAGGCCCCCAACGGCTTCCTCACCGTCGTCTTCGCCGCCCACGAATGGACCGGTGAACTCGAAAACCGTGAACCCCGCAAGCACGCACAGGTTTGCTGGGTCGATACCGACGCCATCCCCGAGGACTTCGTGGGCACCACCGGAAGCGCCCTGCACCGGTACCTCGCGGGAGGCCCGCAGGTCTCCCTCGACGGTTGGCGGTAGCGATAGCAGCCGTCTTGCGGTCACCACGCCATCGAAGAGAGAGCGGCGCAGGCGCAGTCGACTCAGACGACCGTGCTTAGAGGGCGGCTCTTGACCGCGGCACAGCCGCTCACGCCAGGTGCTCGATTGTGACGTCATCCCACTGCTGTGCGAGATATTCCGCGACAAGCCGGCGGTGGCAATGCCGCGCATTGTCCTCACTGCAGAGCAGGACTGTGTTGTCGAGCGCTTCCCGCCGGAAGATGTCCTCAATCCGACGAGCCTTCATCAATTCGAGGAATTGTTCCTCATAGGGCGCCCAGCCGACATCTCGCTTCTTGTAGGCGTCGAGCATGTCCTTGGTCGGGGCCAGTTCGACACGATGGGCGTACTGCGCACCGCAAATCTCACCCAGGAAGTACCTCAGATCATCTCGCTTAGCGAAACCGGACAGTTGCGACACATTGTTGAGTCGAACATCGACCAGCCCTGAAACTCCAGCTTCACGCAATAGCCCGAAGAACTTTTCGGCGGACTTCTTCGTGAAACCGATGGTGTAAAGTTTCATCTTTCCGGTGTCCCGTCGACGCGAAGCTGCTCATTAACATACGCGATCCGTTGTTCCTGGCGGTCGAGAGCTTCTTGGAGGCGCTCGGCCGAGGTCCGGAAAAGATCTTCCTGATCCAGCCCAAAATTAGTCATCAGACGTCGCATTGCTGAGGAATGGTTCTCGACGTGCCCGTCGCCATGAATGTGCTGGACGGCGATTCCGTCCGCCTCGAGGGCTCGCGCGACAAGCACGCAACGATGGCAGTCGAGTGGTTCCTGCTCAGTGCACATGACAGCGATTCGCTCGCTCTGCGAACCGTTCCGCAGGCGATTGATGCCGCTGACGAAATTCGAGGTCCGGGCAAGAAGCTCGTACCGCACCTGTCCGTCCACATAGCAGGTGAGGTCTTCGGGCCGCGCGCCCAGTTCTTTTCCCAGGAAGACGTACTTGATATCGACGCTGGAAAGGGTTCGCTCCACGGCATATCGGTTGAACTGGGGCGTGAATCGACTGACGGGCATCGACCGCACGTCGGCAATCGCCGTGATCCCATGCTTCTGCAGCAGGCTCAGAAATCCTGAGCTACTGTGCGTGGAGTGACCGACAGTGAATACTGTATGAGGTGTCATCGCCTGCTACCTGCTTGAATCTTCGCTCGTTCGATAATGGCTGCCACTAATTTATAGACATAGCCTTCATACGGTTCGCCGAGACTCACCGTAAAGAATGATTCCCCAAGTTCGTACATCCCTTCCGGCTTAGCCAGATACGCCTGCTCATATACGGGATCGGTCACCCGGAGTATATATTCATGTCCCGCATAAGAGAAGTGGGCACGCAGGACCCGCTTCTGATCTCCGAACGCCGCCCCAGGGAGGTGTACTTGTAACCTAAGGTTGGTGATGCGTATCAGCTTGAGCGAGTCCGACAGGGTGACTGCTTCTTCAATCGGGAGGCGGTCATCATTTCCGTGATAGGTACTGAACCCGTTGACCCACAGTGCACTGGGTTGCTGTTCCAGGCTCAGTAATCCTCTCCACCCTAGCCTGCCGTTCTTCTTCCAATAACAAGCGGGGTCAAGTAGCCAATTCTCACTCTGGAAGTCGTTCGGCTGAGGCCTAATAAGCGGCACCGAGATAATATCGAGAACATTCGGATCCGTTCCATCTTCATACTTCCTTTCGCGATCGGAGACTTCGCCTTTCGGGCGGGAACTAACCGGACGTACCCACTCTCTTGAATCATCGTCTACCATTCCTGCCACACAACGACCCGAAAGCTTGCGGGAATTTGCCAGACACACGAGCGTCTTTATCAGTGCCATGAGTACCTCCCCCAAATCTGATGCGTCGGCTCCCTGCGGACGGAAGCGCAGCGCACCTACACGGAGCAACGCGAGCGCAATCGATTACAAGATCCGCGAGTCATGCAAGAGCCTACGACTGGGGTGCGACACCCGTCCGCCGTTCCAGCAAGGGCAATGTTCAAACCAGGTCGTGGTGCGCTTCACCCCCCAGGCCGACTGGCTGACGCCACAAAGGGCAGTCGGCCGACTGGGGAACCGACCGATACTTCGGCATAGCGACGTGATGCCCGGCTCCTGGCGGCCCGTCAGGTCAGGCCACCCCTGCCCGCCGAGCCAATCGGTCCGCCGGCTAGTGCGCGCACAGACGGCGACCGTGGACGGCAACTGTGTGAGGTCGGCTACCACGGCAGGCCTGCCGACGCGCTGATCAGTTCGGCAGGGGAGCGACGCCGCCGAGGAGCTTCCGTAGAGAGCCCACGCCTCCCACCGGCACGACCGCCCGCACCCGGCCCGCACGACGGACCGGGTGTGGTCGTTTTTCCGGATGGTCACTGGTCGCGGCGGTGCGGTGCGAGCATCGTCGCGGCCGACGCGGCCAGCGCCCAGAGCGCGAACACCGTCCACGCCCCGCCCACCGTCCACGGGAAGGGGATCCCGCTCCCGGGGTCGTAGCGCATGTCGACCAGGCGGAGCCAGGCGCTGCTGGGCAGCGCGTGGTTCACGACGGCGGGCCAGTGGCGGTCCTCGGAGAGGACCAGCGGCGCGACCAGCAGGACCACCACGACCGTGACCACGGTCGCCCCGCCGTGCCGCAGGACCGTCCCGATGGCCATGCCGACGAGCCCGCACACCGGCGCGAGCAGTGTCGAGGCCGCGAACACCCGCAGGGAGCCCGGGTCCGTGATGGACACGCCCGCGTCGTGGCGCGCCAGGATCGCCTGGGACAGCCAGAAGGAGAGGGCTGCGGCCACCGCGCCGAACATCGTCATGACCGCCGTGAGCACACACACCTTGGCCGCCATCAGCGAACGGCGTGCCGGGACGGCGGCGAATGTCGTACGGATCAGCCCGGTGCTGTACTCGCCGGTGATCGCGACGGCCCCGATGGCACCCGCGGCGAGCATCATGATCAGGCCCGCGTTGGTGGTGTACGCGTACATGAGCGCGATCCCGTCGGCGACGAAATCGGTGCGGTCGACGGGGCCGTTCTCGTTCCAGTAGCGGTGACGGTCGTACGTGGCGCCCACGGTGAAGCCGACGACGACCAGCGTGCCGATCGCATACGCCCACAGCGTCGAGCGCAGTGACCAGAGTTTGAGCCACTCGGAGGCCAGGAGATCACGGAAGCGGGCGGCGGGTTCGGTGGCCGCGGCAATGGTCATCGGTTCGCTCCCGGTTCCCGCGCGGTCCGCGCGCCGTACTCGATGCTGTCGGCGGTGAGTTCCATGAACGCCTCCTCCAGGGAGGACCGGCCGGTGGTCAACTCGCCCAGCATGATCCGGTGTCGGAAGGCGAGTTCGGCGACGCGCTCGCTGCTCAGCCCGGTGACGGTGAGCAGTTCACCCTGCCCGTCGCCGCCCACCGGTCGTACGTCCGCGCCCTCGGCCGTCAGCAGGTCCGTCAGCTCGGCGCCCTGCCGGGTGCGTACGCTCACGCTCGACCGCGTACCACGGGCCGCGAAGTCCGCCAGGCTCTCCGCGGCGATCAGCTCGCCCCGGCCGATGACGACCAACTCGTCCGCCGTGCTCTCCATCTCCGTCATCAGATGGCTGGAGACGAAGACGGTGCGGCCCTCGACGGCCAGCCGCCGGAACAGCCCCCGTACCCATTTCACCCCCTCCGGGTCCAGTCCGTTCAGCGGCTCGTCGAACAGCAGCACCGGGGGATCGCCGAGCAGCGTGCCCGCGATGCCGAGCCGCTGCTTCATCCCGAGCGAGAACCCGCCGATCCGGCGCCGGGCCGCCCCGGTGAGCCCGACCTCCGCCAGTACCTCGTCCACCCGGGAGCGCGGGATGCGGTTGCCGCGGGCCAGCGCCGCGAGGTGCGCGGCGGCGGTGCGCCCGCCGTGCACGTCGCCCGCGTCGAGCAGCGCGCCGACATGGCGCAGCCCGCGCGGGCGGTCCCGGAAGGGACGGCCGTCGACGGTGACCGATCCGCCGCTGGGCTCGTTGAGGCCGAGGATCAGGCGCAGAGTGGTGCTCTTGCCCGCGCCGTTGGGTCCGAGGAACCCGGTGACGAGCCCCGGGCGGACGGTGAAGCTGAGGTCCTTCACGGCGGTGGTCCCGCCGTAGCGTTTGGTCAGTTCGTTGACTTCGATCACCCGTCCAACGGTGGCGGCGCGCCTGACGCGTGTCGTCGGACCGGCGCCGACAATGCCGCCGCCGGCTGTCGGCCACGGGTGTACAACCACGGTCCGACGACCGCCCGGCCCCGCGTCGTTACGATCGGCCCATGCACGCCATGCCACCCATGCCCCTGCTGAAGCGGGTACAGCCGAGCGTCTGGGTCGCCCTCGCGTGGGCGGCGGGCGCGGTGTTCACCTTCCTCATCCGGTTCCGGCTGCCCGGCGAGGAGGTTCCGGGCGTGGTGGCGGGCGTCGTCTTCTTCCGGTGGGACGGGTTGATCATGCTCGCCGTCGCCACCTGCATGGCGGTGGCGGGCGCCCGGCGGGTGTCCGGCCGCCCGCTGTGGTCCATGATCCTGCTGCTGGGAGCCTCCGTCCTCGGGACGACGCCGCTGAGTGTGGGCGAGATCCCGCTCGCGCAGTTCCTGGCGGTCGATGTCGCGCTGTTCTTCATCGCGTCGGCGCAGCCACGCCGGACCGGGCTCGTCGCGCTGGCCATGGCGCTCGGCACGCTGGTGGGCTATCTGAGCGTCCGGGTGCTGAGCGGGTGGAACGTGGGCACGTCGGCCGAGATGGCCGTGGCCATGACGGCGGTCATCGCCTGGCTCATCGGCAACTCGACGCACCAGGCCCGGGAGTACGCCGAGAGGTCCCGCGCCCAGGCGGCGGCGCAGGCGGTCACCGCCGAACGGCTGCGGATCGCACGCGAGATGCACGACACGGTCGCGCACAGCATGGGCATCATCGCCCTCCAGGCGGGCGCGGCGGCGCGCGTCATCGAGACCCAGCCCGTCGCGGCACGTGAGGCGCTGAGCAGTATCGAGGCCGCCGGGCGCGAGACGCTGGCGGGGCTGCGCCGGATGCTCGGCGCGCTGCGCCAGGCGGAGCCGGAGGGCGCCGGGGCCGCCGAACACCCGGCGGCAGCCGAACCCCCGCCGGCCGACGGGCTCCCGGCGACCGCCGAACACACGCGTGGGTCCGCGTACGCCGCGCCGCTCGATCCCGCGCTCGGTCTCGCCGACGTCGACCGGCTGGCCGAGACGACGACCGCCGCCGGGGTCCGTGTCGAGGTGCGGTGGCTCGGCGAACCGCGCCCGCTCCCAGCGGAGATCGACATCTCGGCGTACCGCATCGTCCAGGAAGCGGTCACCAACGTCGTACGGCACGCGGGCGCACCCTCCTGCCGCGTCACCGTCGACCGCCGGACCGACGCGTTGTCCATCGAGATCACGGACGACGGGCACGGCTGCCGACGGGGCGGTATGGGCGCCGGTTGGGGCCTGGTCGGGATGCGCGAGCGCGCGACGCTGCTGGACGGTGACTTCTCGGCAGGGCCGCGCCCCGAGGGCGGCTTCCGGGTGACGGCGACGCTGCCGGTACCAGCGTCGCCCCTGCCGAAGTCGCCTCGGCCGGCGGGGGTCCTGTGACCGACGGGATCACGGCGGCGGCTTCGAACAGCCCGCCGCCCGTACGCGTCGTACTCGCCGACGACCAGCCCCTCGTACGCGCCGCGCTGCGCATGGTCATCACCGACGCGCCCGATCTCGAGGTCGTCGGCGAGGCGGGCACCGGCGCCGAGGCCGTACGGCTGGCGGCCGAACTCGCCCCCGATGTCGTGGTGATGGACATCCGGATGCCCGGCACGGACGGCATCCGGGCCACCCGGCAGATCACCGCGGCTCCCGGCACCACGCATGTGATCGTCCTGACGACGTTCGACGAGGACGACTACGTGTACGGGGCGCTGCGCGCCGGGGCCGCCGGTTTCCTCGTCAAGGACATGGCGCTGGACGACATCCTCGCCGCGATCCGGGTGGTCGCGAGCGGCGACGGTCTGATCGCCCCGAGCGTCACCCGCCGCCTGATCAAGGAGTTCGCGGGCCGGCCCCTGTCCGCCCCGGCGGCCCGGCGGACGGTTACCGGCATCACCGACCGCGAGCGTGAGGTCCTGGTACTCGTCGGCAGCGGTCTGTCCAACACCGAGATCGCGGCCGAGCTGTCGATCACCGTCGCCACCGCCAAGACGTATCTGACCCGCCTGCTGGCCAAGCTGGACGCCCGCGACCGGGTCCAACTCGTCATCCTGGCCTACGAGTCGGGGCTGGTCGCCCCGCCCGGCTGACCCGGCCCCGGCACTCCACGCGAGCACCGGCCGCCCGTCCCGTAACCGGTCGGCCGGCGTCGCCGCGGAACTCGGCCTCCGTCACCGCCCCCACGGTCAGGGTCGAGAGCCGGACCATGCCCGTGGCGAGGAGGTTCCCGCTCAATCCCCCAGCACGCGGCGGACGTTGGCCCGTACGACATCCTGGTCGCGGCGTACCGCCTCGTACGCCGCGCGGTGGCTCTGGATGTCGGCCGACTGGCTCCGCGCCGAGCCGGCCCACCACACCCCGACCGTGTTGTGCTCGCGCGCGCACTCGATGTCGGCGACGGCGGTGTCCCGTTCCCGGCGCGTACGACGGGTGTTGCCGTCGTCGCCCCGGTGCCACGCCGTGTCGCGGAAGGCGGCCTCGCGGTCCTCGTACCGCTTGAAGCCCTTGTCCTCGACACATGTCGCCCAGGTGCGCAGCGCCTCGCTCACCGCAGGGTCCTTCAGGGCCGTCTTCGACAGCGCCCGGGCCCGGCCGGACGTGTAGGTCCACATCCGTGTGCGGTCCTCGACACCTGCGGTGAGCCCGTTGGAGGCCTCGCCGTAGCAGCCGGCCTCGGGGACCTCACGGCCCCTGACGGTGAGGCCGGGAGTGCGGTCGGCGTGGTAGAACACCCGGTACTCCGCTTCGGTCATCGCACGGTCCTTCCCGTCCCCGCCCCCGGACGCCTTCGGGTCCCAGCCGTAGCCGAAGCGCCGGGCCTCGTCGAGGTCGAGTTCCCCGAACGGGGTCGACATGGCCACCGCCACCAGCGAGCCGGTGGCCATGTTCATCGAGCCGGGCTGGGCGGGGTCGAGCGGGAAGTCCTCGAAGCCGAAGTCCGCCATGCAGCGCTGTGCCACGCGCGCCTGCGCCCGGGTGAGGCGCTCGGTGTCCTTGTCGCTGAACTCGTATCGCGCGAGAGGCAGTTCGGGGATGCCCCTCTCGTTCTCGACCTTCGGTACACGGCTGCCGTCGGTGTACGCGGAGGTGTCGGGCGGGGGGTCGCCGGCGGAGCCGGACGTGCAGCCGGCCACCGCCGCGACGGCCGCGAACGCGGCGGCCACGGCGACAAGCGAAGTGGCCCTCACTCTCCCGGGTCCGTCGCTCCGTCGATCGCGGCGACCTCGGCGACCGCTGTGATCTCCACCAACTGACCGGTGTAGCCCAGGCACGCGACCCCGAGCAGCGTGGAGGTGTGCGGCGCGGTGGTGAGGCCAGAGGCGTGCACGACGTCCCAGACCCGGCTCAGGTCCGCCGGGTCCGACGCCACCACGTACACGTCGGTGGATATCACCCGGCCCAGATCGCTGCCGACGGCGCGCAGTGCCGTCTCCAGGTTGGCCAGGACCTGCTCGGTCTGCGCGACGAAGTCGCCCGGTCCCACGAGCGTGCCGTCCTTGTCGAGCGGTACGGAACCGGCCATGAACGCCAGGCGGCTGCCGGTCTCGACCACGGCAGCGTGCGCGTAGCCGGGCGGTGGGAAGAGGCTGGGGACGGTCGTACGCCGCACCATGGGGTCGCTCCTTGCTGTCGGTTCTGGTCATCGGGGCTGCCCACGCGGAGCGCGCGGCCTTGCCGGGGTGTCATTGTCGGCGTGACGGCCCGGCACGTCACCGGGGTTTCCGCCGTCCGCGCGGCCGGCGGCACCGCTTCGTACGACCGCCACCGCGAGCAGCGAGACGGCGAGGCCGGCGGCGGTCTGCGGGCCGAAGGGCTCGCCGAACATGACGGCGCCCCACACGGCCGTGACGGGCGCCATCAGGAACATCAGGGTGTTCACCCGCAGCACCCCGGAGCGGCGCAGGACCAGCCAGTACAGGCCGTATCCGCCGAACGTCGCCAGGAGCACCAGCCAGCCGACCGCGAGCCAGAAGGACGTCTCGGCGGGCGGCACCGCCGCGCCCGCGACCGCGGCGAGGACGGTGAAGACGACGGCGCTGGTGCCGCAGTGGATCGTCATCGCCACGGACGGCGCGACCGCCCTTCGGGAGCGGCTTTCCAGGAACGTGGCGGCAACCAGCGACAGCATGCCGAGGAACGGCACGGCGTACGCCCACGGCGCCACGCCCTCCACGGCCGCGGCGTCGGCCGACGTCACGACGAGCACTCCCGTCACGCCGAGGCACAGGCCCAGCCACTGGCCACCGGAGACGTACTGCCGCAGCAGCGGTCCGGCGAGCGCGCCCGCGACGAGCGGCTGTGTCCCGTCGATCAGGGCGGTGGTGCCGCTGGAGACGCCCAGCTGGATCGCGTAGTAGACCGTGAGGAGGTAGCCGCTCTGCGACAGTGCGCCGATCACGCACTGGCGCAGCAGATCGCGGGCCGTCAGCCCGCGCCAGGCCGCGCGGGCGCGAACGACGGCCAAAGCCCCGAGGACCAGGGCCAGGGGCAGGAAGCGCCACATCAGGACGGTGACGGCGTCGGCGCTGCCGGCGCCGAGCTTGGCACCGATGAAACCGGAGCTCCAGCAGACGACGAACGCGACGGAGAGAAGGACATTCACGGCGGGACACCACCCGTGGCCGGGGAGACAGGTAGACCGATCTGTTTACTCCTGTCCACTATACAGAGCGGTATACTTTTGGCCATGAGCGTGAAGAGAAATGAGGGCGCGAGCAGCGGCACCCCGGACCGGCCCGCCGCACCCTCCGGCCGCCAGCCGCACCGCATCGTCATGACTCCCGGCGCGCGACGCGCCCTCGACGCCGCGTCGCGGCTCTTCTACGAGCACGGCATCCATGCCGTCGGTGTCGATCTCATCGCCGCCGAGGCCGCGGTCACCAAAAAGACGCTCTACGACCGGTTCGGCTCGAAGGAGCAGATCGTCGTCGAGTATCTGGCCGGCCGTGACGAGCGCTGGCGCGCCTTCCTGGACGAGCGGCTGGCTACCGCGCCCCCGTCACCCGCCGAGCATGTCCTCGCGGTCTTCGACGCCTCGCGCGACTGGACGCAGGAGAACGGCTCACGGGGGTGCAGCATGGTCAACGCGCACGCCGAGATCGACGACCCGGGGCATCCCGCGTACGCGGTCATCACCGGCCAGAAGGCGTGGATGCTGGAGCTGTTCACCTCCCTCGCACGGGAGATCACGGCGCCGGGCGAGGCGGCCCCGTCGGAGACGGCCGACCGCCTCGCCCGCACGCTCATGCTCCTTCACGAGGGAGCGCTCGTCGCCCACGGCCTGGGCATCTTCCCGGACGCGCTCGGGCTCGCCCGCGATCAGGCGCGGGTCGTGCTCGGGCCGTACCGCTGACGGCCGGTCCCGTCACCGCCGGTCTCAGGGCCGGTCTCACCGCCGGTCTCAGGGCCGGTCTCATGACCCACCGCTGAGCTGCCGCGACCGCCGCCACGCCCACGCCCCGGCAACGTCCACGCCCGGTCCCCCAGCAGCGCGAGCGCCGCCGGCAGCAGTACGCCGCGTACCACCGTCGCGTCGACGAGGATCGCCACCGCCATCCCCGTACCGAGCATCTTGTACTCGATCGCGGACAGCGTCGTGAAGACCGAGAAGACGCCGATCATGATGGCGGCGGCGCTGGTCACGACACCCGCGCTGGCCGCGATGCCGCCGACGATCGCCTCGCGACGGCCTTCGGGGCCGCCCGGCGAACCGGTCCACCGCTCGCGGATCCGGCTGAGGATGAAGATGTGGTAGTCCATGCTCAGCCCGAAGAGAATCACGAACATGAACAGCGGCAGCCAACTCACCACACCGCCATAGGCGTTGAAGTCGAGCACCGACTCCAGCCGGCCTCCCTGGAAGACCGCGACGAGCACCCCGTACGCCGCCCCGATCGACAGCAGGTTGAGCGCGATCGACACGAGCGGCAGGGCAAGCGAGCGGAAGGCGACGGCCAGCAGGACGAAGGCCAGCACGAGGACGAAGGCGAAGACCAGCGGCGTCCGCGCCGTCACCTGCCGGGTGAAGTCGTACGGCATGGCGGTCCGGCCCGCGACGGCGACCTCGGTCCCCCGCACCGCTCCCACCGTCGCGGGCAGCGCCCGCTCCCGCAGGAATTCCAGGGCCCGCCCGGACTCCGCGTCCGTACCGGCCCCGGCCAGCGGCACCCGGACCACCAGCGCGCCACCGACCGGCGCCGTCGTGATCGGCTCGCGCAGCGCGCCGTCGCTCCGCGCGGCCCGCTCGTGCAGCGCGTCGACCGCCGCGCGCACCTCGGGGCTGTCGTCCGACACCACCACGCGCGCGGGCGTGGCCGCGCCGGGGAACACCCGCTGCATCCGGGCGCCCGCGTCGGCCGCCGCCGAGACCCCGCGCGGCAGGCTCTGGATCTGCGTGGCGTCCTGGAGGTGCATCCCGAACGCGGGCAGAGCCATGAGTGCGAGGAGGAGCGCCGCCGTACCTCCGGTGAGCAGCGGACGGCGTACGACCTTCTCCGCCACGGCCGTCCAGACCCGTGAGCGGCCCGCCGCCGTCCGGCGCCGCCCCAGCCACGGGATCCTGCCCATGTCGACGCGGTCGCCCAGAGCGGCCACCAGCGCGGGCAGGACCGTCACCGAGCCGAGCACCGCCAGACCGACCACCAGGACGGTCCCGAGGGTGAGCCCCTTGAACACGTCGACGCCGGTGAACAGCAGGCCCGTCATGCACACCATCACGGTCAGACCGGACACGACGACGGCGTGGCCCGAGGTGCGCGACGCGATCCGAAGCGCCTCCCCGACCGGGCGTCCGGCCGCGCGTTCCTCCCGGACACGGCGCAGATGGAAGAGCGAGTAGTCGATGCCGACCGCCATTCCGATGAGCAGCACGATCGCGGACGCGGCGCTGTTGAACGGCACCCACCGGCCGAGCGTGTCCAGCAGCCCGAACGCGCCCGCGACGGCGGTGGCCGCCAGCAGCAGCGGGATTCCGGCCGCGATCAGCGAGCCGAAGACGACGAGCAGGATGACGACGGTGAGCGGCAGCGAGGTGGTCTCGGCGCGCTTCATGTCGTCCTTGATGCCGTCGTCGACCGCCGAGGAGAGGCTGGAGTCGCCGGCCTGGTCGACGCGCGCGTCGGTGTGCTGCCGCTCCACATCCTTCACGGCGGTGCTCGCGGCCTCGTAGTGGGCCTCGAACTCGGCGTCCGGACCGAGGACTTCGAAGGTCACGAGGTCGGCCGTGCCGTCCTCGGAGACCCAGCGCCCGCCGTGTGCGGCGAGCGGCGAGCCGACGTCCCGTACGGCGTCGGGCATGGCGCGCAGGGCCGCGACCAGGTCCTCCGTGGCGGCGCGTCCGGCCGCGGGGTCCGCGCCCGCCCGGGGGCGGACCATCACGTTCTCGCGTATCGAGTCGCCGGCGTCAAGCTCGGAGACCATCCGCTGGCCCCGGCCGGCCTCTCCGGGGTCGGTGGCGCCGACCTGCTCGCCGGGCAGGAAGGAGGTGGACATGACGGCGACCACGACCAGGAGCAACCAGCCGGCGATGGCCGCCGTACGGTGTCCGGCGGACCAGCCGGCGATGGCCTCGACGAGTCCGGCGCGTGGGGTGTCTTCGCCGGGGCCGGCGCGTCCCGCGCGTCCCGCCCGTTCGGGTTCTGACTTGATTCGGCGCAGCATGAGCTGCTCTCCTTCATCCGGAGGGTCGTGTCCGTGGAGCTCGCCGCAAGGCGAGGTGGAGCGTCCTTCTCTGCCCGGGTCGTCGAGTTGCAGCTCGACGGCCCGGGGTTTCTCTGTCCGCGGTGGGACCGCGGCGACTACTCGACGTCCTTCAGGATCCGTTCGAGCGATCCGGTGCGGCTCTGCAGATCGGTGAGCTGCCGGCCGAGGTCGGCGAGCTGCCTCTCCGTACGCCGCTGGCCCTCCACGGCGTCGGTGGCGAGCCGGCGGTACTCGTTCCTCTCGGCCCTGGCCTCCCTGCCCCGGCGGCCGACGGTGAAGTGCCACAGGGTCAGCGACACCACGATCAACAGGAGCGCGAACAGTCCGACGGCTCCGATGACTTCCTGCCACTCGTGTTCGTTCACCGGGCGGCTCCCTTCTCGTCTCTCTCGTCCTTCTTCTGGTCGGTCAGGGTCTGTACGGCGGTCACGATGTCCTGCGGCGTCAGCAGCACCGCGAACGCGTTCACCTCGTAGAACTTCATGGCTTTCCCGTCCTCCGACAGCTCCAGCCGCGAGGTCACCAGACCGGCCGCTTCGAGCTTCTTGAGATGGACCTGGAGCAGCGCTCTGCTGATGTCCAGCTCCCTGGCCAGCCGGCTGACGTAGTTGCGTCCCCCGGCGAGTGCCGCGACGACACGCAGCCGGTGGGGGTTGGAGAGCGTCGCCAGCACGCGCACCAGTTCGTCGCCCGTGGGCACGGGTGGGCTCATAGCCGCCTCCTGCACATGCAAAGAAAAGTTAGCAGGTGCCCACGCGGATTACTAACCCCATTCCCGACGGGCGCGGAACGCCCAACAAGTGGGAGGAGCAAGGGAGAAGAGCGGTCGGGCGGGGGAGCGCCCAGCTCAGGCCGCGGGCGCGTGCAGCAAGGGGCTCTTGTTGCGCATCAGCCACTGGCGGTACACGACGGCCTGCAACGCCGCCTCGCGGTAGGCCGCTTCCAGGTCCGCGTACACCTCGGCGCCGCCCGGACCGTCGCCGGGACCGTCACCGGGAGCGCCACCGCCGATGTCGCCCTCGGGGCCGTCGCCCTCGCCGTCCACAGCCGGGCCGGCGCCCGCGATACCCGCGCCCTCGTACGCCCCCGGCCGCGAGAACAGCAGCAGCCGTACCCCCAACGGGTCGTCGCGCAGCGGCCGTACGACCATGTCCTCGCGCGGGACCGATGTCGGCTGGCAGGGCGCTATCGCCTCGCCGACCGCGATCAGCGACGCCGCTGTGAGGTAATCCCCGTGCAGGACGGGCGGGTTGAGCCCGGCCTCCCCCAGGACCCGCCGCAGACCGTCCCACTCGCCGTCCACCGTCGGGTCGATCATCCACCGGTCGCCGGCGAGGTCGGCCAGCTCGACGATCTGCCGTCCGGCCGCCGGATGGTCCCGGGCCAGCGAGATGAACTGCGGCTCCCGCTCGACCAGTACACGCCGGTCCAGCCCCGGCGGCACCCGCAGCGGACAGCCCTCCACCTCGTGCACGAAGGCCACATCGAGCCCGCCCGCGGCGACCTGGCGCAGCAGCGCGTTCGCCGAGACGTCCATCTGGAGCGAGATGTCCGTGCCAGGCAGCCGCTCGCGCAGTCGGCGCAGCCAGCCCGCCAGGGCGCGGCTGGCCGTGGAGCCGATACGCAGCCGGGGACCGGCGGACCGGTCGGCGGCGGCTCTCGCCTCGCTGACGAGCGCGGCCATTCCGGCGACCAGGGGACGCGCGCGGCTGAGCACGGAGTGGCCGAGCAACGTCGGGCGGCAGCCGGTGCGTTCACGGGAGAACAGCTCGGCGCCGAGCGAGTTCTCGATCCGCCGCAGCTGCGTCGTCAGGGACGGCTGGCTCATGCCGAGCTGCCGGGCCGCTTTGTGCAGACTTCCCGCGTCGGCTATGGCGCACAGCGCGCGTAGATGCCTGACCTCCAGCTCCATGTACCGAAGAGTAGGCGCGCCTTTTGCGTCACGCCAGGGACCCAAATGGCGGCAATTGGCCGTCATTCGAAGAAAATTGGGCGAGCGGACGCGGGGGTGATGCTCTGGTGTTATCGCCCTTCGGCATCATCCACAGCGGCGCTGTGAGGCACGACACTCTCCCTACCGAATCCGTTCTCGGACGAGTAGTAGGAGCCCCCCACATGAGATACCCCAAGACGGCGCTTTCCGCGATGGCCGGACTGTCCCTCGCCTTCGCGACCGCCCTCACCGCCACCCCGGCCGCCGCCGCTGACCCCACCAGCGCCGCGCCCGCCACCACCTCGTACGCCGCGTACGAGGGCTCGTCGGAAGACACCGCCGCGACCAGGGCCTTCTACGAGGCCGTCATGAAGTCGGTCGCCGAGAAGCGCGCCGCCAACCCCGGCGCCCGTGCCGTGACCGTCGTCTACGACGCCTCCGGCGCCCCGTCGTTCGCCGGCCAGATAGCCAGCAGCACCCAGATCTGGAACAGCGCCGTCGCCAACGTACAGCTCCAGCAGGGCGGCAACGCCGACTTCACCTACGAAGAGGGCAACGACCCGCGCGGCTCGTACGCCAGCACCGACGGGCACGGCCGGGGCTACATCTTCCTGGACTACGCGCAGAACCAGCAGTACGACTCCCTGCGCGTGACCGCCCACGAGACCGGACACGTGCTCGGCCTCCCGGACAACTACACGGCCCCCTGCAGCAAGCTGATGTCGGGCGGCGGCCCCGGCCCGTCCTGCACCAACTCGCAGCCGGACCAGGCCGAGCGCAACCAGGTCAACAGCCTCTGGGCGAACGGCTTCGCGGCCGCGCTGGCCAAGGCCTCCTGATCCGTCGCTGATCCGCCGCTGATCGGCAGATCGCGAACCCCCCACCGGATCGGGCAC
>NZ_BMMV01000001.1:550627-619233 GCF_014646115.1 Streptomyces camponoticapitis
ACGCCCGGAGTGCGTTTCACCGCCCTCGTGTGACGAGGGTTCGCCGGCTCCCGACAGTGACGGCCCGTCACATGACCGGGTCGGGCCGGGCCGTGGAGCCCAGCTGGAGAGAGGAACCGCGCGCTCAGCACGCCGAGCGCCGCCGCGCGGCCGGGACCGGCGCGACGCGCGTACCGGGCGGCGCCAGGGCGACGATCGGCTGCCTCCGACCCGGCGAGGGCGGGGCGAAGGTCAGGCGTTCGCCAGGATCCTGCCCCCGAATTCCGTGTCGTCCGGCAGCTGTCGCTTGATCCGGTCGAGGGCGTCCCGGAACCCCGCCCCGACTATGCCCGACTCGTAGGCCGCCCCGCCGCAGCGCAGTGTGAGGCTCAGCTCGGCGCGCCCCGAGGGCGAGCCCGACGGGCGCTCACCGAGCGTCAGCAGGCAGCTGAGCGTGGCCTGTTGGACCGTGCCGCCCGTGTTCACGGGCATGGGTATGTCCCACTCCAGCACGCAGGAGGACAGCACCCCGCCCGCCTCCGTGGCTTCCAGCACGGAGAAATCGGCTCCCTCGTAAGCAACTCCCCTGATGTGGGTGCGGACTTGCCGCCCGTCCGCGGTGATCGCGATGGGTTCCGCACCGCGGCGGTCCCGATACCAACCCGCCCATGACTCCGTCGACTCCGCTGTCATGGCGCGGACTGTAGCGGTACGGGACCCTCCACCGCCGCGTGGGTCACCGCTTGAGCAAGTCCGGGCCCCCGGCTCCGCTGTTTTCAGCCCTTCACCGCTTCACACCGTGCGGCCGTACGTCCTGACGACCACTCCGTTGCCGAAGGTGCGGTTGGACTCCAGGGCGAACTCCCGCTGGGCGAAGGCGGCGCCGAACATGGGCATCCCGGAGCCGAGAATGAGCGGGTACGTCTTGATGACCAGTTCGTCCACCTCGTCGATCAGCTCACCGGCGAGGTTGGCGCCGCCGCAGAGGTAGATCCCGAGACCTTCCTCCTTCTTCAGCTCCCTGACCCTGGCGGCGACGTCCCCGGAAACGATCTCCACGGCCGGGTCGGTGCCGGTGAGGGTCCGTGAGGCGACAAGCTGGCGCATGTGCGCGTACGGGCTGGTGACGCCCATCTCCAGGGCCAGTTCGTACGAGCCCCTGCCTTGGATGATCGTGTCGAACCGCTTGTTCTCCCGGTGGTCGATGCCGAGCGGCTGACGGCCTGGGGTCGGCAGAGTCTCCGGATACTCCTCCTTGAGGAAGCCGAAGAACTCCTCGTCGACGTAGCGGGTGAAGAAGTCCGCCTCGCCGCTGGGGTCGCCGATGAAACCGTCGATCGACACGGCGATGAAATACGTGAGCTTGCGCAAGCCGGTCCTCTTTCGCGATGGGTGACAGAAGGTGTCACGGCCGGCGCACCCCGGATCCCGTCCGGAGTACGCGACCTTGACCACTTCACCCATAGTGCTTCACACGTAGTGGTCACGCAAGCTCTTTTCTCCCCGTCGGGCAGGGTCCGTTGAGCGGCCTAGTACGTACGCCGTGTGACGTATTCGGCCAAGGACAGCAGATCACCCGCCGCCGCCAGATCCGGTACCGCCAGGGACAGTTGGTGGACCGCGCGGGCCATCCGGTCCGCCGCCTGGGCCTGCGCCCAGTCACGTCCGCCGGCCCGCTCGACCGCCGAGGCGGCCCGCGCGACGGCGGCCTCGTCCATGGGCCGCCGGTAGAGATCCGCCAGTTCCTCGGCGGCCGGGTGCCCCGAGACCAGTGCGGCGACGACCGGCAGCGACTTCTTGTGGGCGACCAGATCGGCACCGGCCGGCTTGCCGGTCCGGTCCGGGTCGCCCCAGATCCCGATGAGATCGTCGATCAGCTGGAAGGCCAGCCCCGCCTCCCGGCCGAAGGCGTCGAGCGCCGCCACCGCCTCGTCGTCCCCGTCCGCGTAGAGCGCACCGAGGGCACACGAAGTGCCCAGCAGCGCACCGGTCTTGGCCGTCGCCATGGTCAGACACTCGTCCAGCGAGACATCGTTCGGCCCGCGCAGCTCCAGTGCGCAGTCCGTCTGCTGTCCGGCGCACAGCTCGATGATGCAGGCGGTGAGGCGTCCGGCGGCCGGGGACGACGCCGGATGGCGGTCCTCGGCCAGGAGCCGCAGCGCCAGCGCGTGCAGGGCGTCGCCGACGATGATCGCGTCGGTGGTACCGAAGACCGTCCAGGCCGTGGGCCGGTGTCTGCGGGTCGGGTCCTCGTCGATCACGTCGTCGTGCAGCAGGGTGAAGTTGTGGGCCAGCTCCACGGCGACCGCGGCCGGGACCGCGCGGTGCGGCTCTCCGCCGAGGGCCCGCGTCGCCGCCAGAACGAGGGCGGGTCTGATCGCCTTGCCCGCACCGCCCGACGCGAGCGATCCGTCGGCCTCCTGCCAGCCGAAGTGATATCTCGCGACGCGGCGTAAGGCAGGGGGCAACGACTCGACGGCCGCGCGCAGTTCGGGCTGGACGACGCTACGCGAACGCTCCAGGAGCGCCACGGCCTCGTGGCCATCGGTGGCGGCATCCGTGCTGGTCATGGTCGGGGTCACTTCCTCTGCGGCGGACTGGGGAACCAGGAGGGGAGCCGGGTCGTGTGCGGACCCGGCTCGGCGCGCGCGGGTGGGGCCCGGCCGTACGGACGGACACGCTCCGGGCCCCATCCGCGCCTCTCGGCTCAGCCCCAGCGGCTCACTTCCACGTTCTCCAGGACGCCGAGGGCGTCCGGCACGAGGATCGCGGCCGAGTAGTAGGCGGTGACCAGGTACGAGATGATCGCCTGTTCGTCGATGCCCATGAACCGGACCGACATGCTCGGCTCGATCTCGTCCGGGATGCCGCTCTGCTGAAGGCCGACGACCCCCTGCTCCGTCTCGCCCGTACGCATACAGATGATCGATGTCGTCCGGGCGTCGGAGACCGGGATCTTGTCGCAGGGGAAGATCGGCACACCGCGCCAGGCCGGCACATGGGTGCCCGCGACATCCACCGTGGCCGGATTGAGCCCCCGCTTGTTGCACTCGCGTCCGAAGGCGGCGATGGCCCGCGGATGCGCGAGGAACAACTTCGAGCCACGGCGGCGCGACAGCAGCTCGTCCATGTCGTCGGGGGTGGGCGCGCCGTCGTGCGGCTGGATGCGCTGCCCGTAGTCGCAGTTGTTCAGCAGGCCGAACTCCCGGTGGTTCACCAGCTCGTACTCCTGGCGCTCACGCAGCGCCTCGACCGTGAGCCGCAACTGCTGTTCGGTCTGGTTCATCGGCTGGTTGTAGAGGTCGGCGACCCTGCTGTGGACCTTCAGCACGGTCTGCGCGACGCTCAGCTCGTACTCCCGCGGCGCCCCCTCGTAGTCCACGAACGTATGAGGCACCACGGCCTCGCCCACATGGCCGGCGGAGAGGTCGATCGCCGCCTCGCCGTACTTGTTGGTGCGCTGCTCCGGGATGGACGCGAGGCTGTCCAGGTGCCTGCGGAGCGGCTCCGCCCGCTCCGCCAGGTTCAGCACGTCCTGCCGCGTCAGCACCAGCACCGTGCAGGCCGTCGCCGCACGTGCCGTGTACTGCCAGGTGGCGTCGCCGTCGACCAGTGCCTGATCGCCGAAGTACGCCCCGTCGGCGAGCACGCCGAGCACCGTCTCGTCCCCGTAGGGCCCCTCCCCCACCTTCTCCACCTTGCCGTGGGCCAGCAGGTAGACCCGGTCCGCCGGATCGCCGGAGGCTGCCACGGTCTGGCCCGCCTCGAACTCCCGCTGCTCGCAGCGGTTCGCCAGCTCGGACAGGACCTCCTCGTCCTCGAAATCACGCAGCGCCGGCAGCTCGCCCAGCTCCGCCGGGACGACCGCCACCCGGCCGCCCGTCTGCACGAACGTCACGCGCCCGTCGCCGACCGCATAACTGAGCCGTCGGTTCACCCGGTACGTACCGCCCTGCACCTGCACCCACGGCAGCATCCGCAGCAGCCACCGCGAGCTGATTTCCTGCATCTGCGGAGCTGACTTCGTGGTGGTCGCCAGGTTCCGCGCCGCGGCCGTCCCCAGGCTCTGCTGGGAAGGCGGCTCAACCGTACGGACCTCGTCACCAACCGACATGAGTCTCCCTCTCAATCATGGGCTGACCTGCGTGAACAAGCCTTTCACCAGCTCCAGTCGGCACGCCATCACACAAATGAGTGGGACTGGATCACGGTCGTCGGGGCACATTTGCGGTTCCTGTCATCAACGGTCAGTCGCGGCCGAAAGTGACCGGAATGGCTCGTACAGCGTGCGAATTGATGGTCCACTCCACGGTGTTCGGGGAATAGCCAGCGATACGAAACGCTCCACATCCACCCGTCAAGGAGGCGACATGGCCACCCCCATGTCTGCGAGCAGCTTCATCCGCGCGCTGAAGGACGAGGGTCTGACCGTCGTCGAGGTCGGCGACTGGCGCACACACAACCGCAACCACGTCGGGCCCTGGGGCCCGGTCCACGGCGTGATGATCCACCACACGGTCACCAAGGGCACCGCCAACACCGTCCGTATCTGTCGTGACGGCTACTCCGGACTCCCCGGGCCGCTGTGCCACGGCGTCATCGCCAAGGACGGCAAGGTCCATCTGGTCGGCTACGGCCGGGCCAACCACGCCGGAAGCGGCGACGACGACGTCCTGCGGGCCGTGATCGCCGAGAGGGCCCTGCCGGCGGACAACGAGGCCAACACGGACGGCAACAGGCACTTCTACGGCTTCGAGTGCGAGAACCTGGGCGACGGCAAGGACCCGTGGCCCGCGGTCCAGGTCGAGGCCATGGAGGCCGCGGCGGCGGCCGTCTGCCGGGTCCACAAATGGAACGCCCCCTCGGTCATCGGCCACCTGGAGTGGCAGCCGGGCAAGATCGACCCCCGTGGCGTCTCCATGGCCGGTCTGCGCCGACGGATCGACGAGCGGCTGAGCTGAGGGCTGGGGGTGTCTTGCCGACCAGGCCGGATCAGGGAGCGGGGTCCGGGCCGCGCCGGACCCACAATGGATGTGTGACCCCGGAAGCGCTCGACCTCGCCGCCCTGCGGCCACGGCTGCCGTCGCCCCTGCGGGCGGTCGAGGACGAGCGCTTCACCCGCCGCGGCGTACGGCTGCTGCTGAAGCGGGACGATCTGATCCACCCCGCGCTGCCGGGCAACAAATGGCGGAAACTCGAACCGAATCTGAGGGCCGCCGCCGACGGCGGCCACCGCGTCCTGCTGACCTTCGGCGGCGCGTACTCCAACCATCTGCGCGCCACCGCCGCCGCGGGGCGGCTGCTCGGCCTCGCGACGGTCGGCGTGGTACGGGGCCACGAGCTGGCCGCCCGCCCGCTGAATCCCTCCCTCGCCCGGTGCGTCGCCGACGGTATGCGCCTGCACTTCGTCGACCGGGCGACCTACCGCCGCAAGGCGGAGCCCTCCGTACTGGGGGCGCTGCTGACCGCCGCCGTCGACGGCCTCCCGGTGCCCCGTGAGCGCGTGTACGTCGTCCCCGAGGGCGGCAGCAACTCCCTTGCCGCGCGCGGCTGTACGGCCCTAGGGCAGGAGCTGCGCGGCGTGGCGGACGTGGTGGGTGTGGCCTGCGGCACCGGCGGCACCCTCGCGGGCCTGGCCGCCGGTCTCGCCCCCGGGCAGCGCGCCGTCGGCTTCCCCGTGCTGAAGGGCGGCTTCCTGGCCGGTGAGGTCCGCGCGCTCCAGCTGGCGGCGTTCGGCGGCCCCCGGGGCGACTGGTGTCTCGACGAACGCTTCCACGGCGGCGGCTACGCCCGTACGACACCCTCCCTCGACGCCTTCGCCGCCGGTTTCGAGGACCGGCACGGCCTCCCGGTCGAGCGCCTCTACGTGGCCAAGATGCTCCTCGGGCTGACCACTCTGGCCGAGGAGGGTGCCTTCCCGCCGGGCAGCACGGTGGCCGCCGTGGTCACCGGACGGCCGGAGCCGGCCGGCGAGGCCCGGACGGACGGCGGGGATCAGCCGGCCGACGCGGATCAGTCGGATTCTTCCCGGTAGGCCGCCGCCTCCTCCAGGTCCAGCCGGCGCAGCAGCGTACGCAGCATCTCGTCGTCGATCCGCCGCTCGTCGCGCAGTGTCACGAAGACATCGCGTTCGGCCCCGATCATCTCCCTCGACAGCCGCCGGTAGGTGTGGTCGGCGGATTCGCCGGTGATCTCGTTGACCGTGCCGAGCCGTTCCCACACGGAGTTGCGCCGCCGCTCCAGCACGTTGCGGAGCCGTTCCACGAGGGGCTCGGCGAGTGCGTTGCGTTCGTCGGAGAGCAGTTCGTCCAGCCGCCGCTCCGCCGCCAGCGACGCCCGGCTCTGCGCCTGCGCCTCCGCCAGCGTCTCGGCGTACCGGTCACGCCCCGGCAGCTTCAGCTTCCTGATCAGCACGGGCAGGGTGAGGCCCTGGACGACGAGTGTGCCGATGACGGTCGTGAACGTCAGGAAGAGGACGAGGTTACGGGCCGGGAAGTCGTCGCCGTCGTGGACGGTCAGTGGGATGGAGAAGGCGATGGCCAGCGACACCACGCCGCGCATGCCCGCCCAGCCGACGATGAGCGGCGCCTTCCAGTTGGTGTCCGGTTCCCGTTCCCTGATCCGCCGCGACAGCCAGCGTGGCACGAAGGTCGCCGGATAGACCCAGATGTAGCGGACCAGGACGACGGTGACGAACACCCCGACGGCGTAGCCGGCGACCTCCATGCCTCCGTAGGAGCCGAGCCCCTTCAGTACATAGGGCAGTTGGAGCCCGATCAGGGCGAAGACGACGGACTCCAGGACGAAGGAGACCATCCTCCACACCGCGTCCTCCTGGAGCCGGGTCGCGAAGTCGACCTGCCAGGACCGGTGTCCGAGGTAGAGCCCGACCACGACGACGGCCAGCACACCGGACGCGCCGACCTGTTCGGCCGCCGCGTAGGCGACGAAGGGGATGAGCAGCGAGAGCGTGTTCTGGAGCAGCGCCTCACGAAGGTGCGTACGGAGCCAGTGGAGCGGCACCATCAGTACGAGGCCGACGCCGATGCCTCCCAAGGAGGCCAGGGCGAACTCGCCGATCCCGCCGGCCCAGCTCGCCCCTTCCCCGACGGCCGCGGCGAGCGCCACCTTGAACGCGGTGATCGCGGTCGCGTCGTTCACCAGCGACTCGCCCTGCAGGATCGTCGTTATCCGGCTCGGCAGCCCGAGCTTGCGGGCGATCGCGGTGGCGGCCACCGCGTCCGGCGGCGCGATGACCGCGCCGAGCACCAGCGCGGCGGTCAGTGGCAGGTCGGGGATGAAGAGATACGCGAGATAGCCGACGGCGAGCGTCGCGAAGAGGACGTAGCCCACGGAGAGCAGACCGACGGCCCGCAGATTGGCCCGCAGGTCCAGGTACGAGCTGTCCACGGCGGCCATGTGCAGCAAGGGCGGCAGCAGCAGCGGCAGGACGACGTCCGGGTCGAGCACATAGCTGGGCACGCCCGGGAGGTACGCGGCGCCAAGTCCCGCCGTGACGAGCAGCAGCGGAGGCGGCACGGGCGTCCTTCTGGCCGCCGCCGCGATCACCGCGCTTACCGCCACCAGGGCGATCAGCTGCAACGGGTCCATCGCACGGTCCTCCACTAGCGTCGTAATCTGGCCATCATGAGTGAGTGCCAGCACGTTGCCGACCTCCCACGCCCCGAGGCAGTGCCGCTGAACGACACGTGCCTGGAGTGTCTGGAGTCCGGCAGCCACCACGTACAGCTGCGGCTCTGTCTGGTCTGCGGACATGTGGGGTGCTGCGACTCGTCGCAACACCGACACGCCTCGCAGCATTTCAGGGACACGGGCCACCCCGTGATGCGTACCTTCGAAGAGGGCGAGACATGGCGATGGTGCTTTGTCGACGGTTCGATCGTCTGAGGCCTGGGTACGTCAACCATCCGCCCGTTCTTCGCAATTGATTGCCGCACACCCCTAGCCACTGTCCGTGCACATATGCCTACTATGAGTAACTGACAGCTCGGCCCCGGCCCGGGGGTCCCTGCGACACGGGACCATGGATCGCGATAGCGTCGCCAGTCCAGACCGGCTGCGTACCGACTACGTACCGCAAGGCTTCGGGTTTCCCTTCCCGGAGCCCTGAAAGCTTGTGCCACCTTGGAGGTGAGGGTGTCCCAGATCGCAGGCGAGCCCGGGACCCAGGACTTCGTGGAAGTCCGGCTGCCCGCTGCGGGTGCCTACCTGTCCGTGCTGCGTACGGCCACGGCCGGACTGGCAGCACGTTTGGACTTCACCCTCGACGAGATCGAGGACCTGCGCATCGCGGTCGACGAGGCCTGCGCGATCCTGCTGCAACAGGCCCTACCGGGTTCCGTCCTCAGCTGTGTGTTCCGGCTGATCGACGACTCTCTCGAGGTGACCGTCTCGGCGCCGACGACCGACGGGCGCGCGCCCGAGCGGGACACGTTCGCGTGGACGGTGCTCTCGGCGCTCGCGGGCAAGGTCGACGCGACGGTCGCCGACGACCGCACGGTCGCCATCAGCCTGTACAAGCAGCGCGGCGCGGGACCCGGGCCGGCGTGAGGAACGGGGACGGTCCGGTGCGTGACGAGGAGCGGGTCCCCCAGGATCCGCGCGAAGGGCATGAGGTTCCGGTGGACCCGGCGCTCGTGCCGTCGGGCATTCCGGAGCAGCAGGCCCGGCCCCATCCGGTGGACGGGCTTGACGGCCAGACGGCCGGGGCGGAGCAGGCGCAGGCAGAGCGGGCGGCCACGATGAGCGAGCACAAGCAACACGATCCACATGACCGCAGCGGGGCGCGGGCGATGTTCATCGAGCTGCGCAAGCTGCCCGAGGACTCGCCCGAACGGGCGCTGCTGCGCAATCAGCTGGTGCGGATGCATCTGCCGCTCGTGGAGCATCTGGCCCGCCGGTTCCGCAACCGCGGCGAGCCGCTGGACGATCTGACGCAGGTCGCGACGATCGGCCTGATCAAGTCGGTGGACCGGTTCGACCCGGAGCGGGGTGTCGAGTTCTCGACGTACGCCACGCCCACGGTCGTCGGCGAGATCAAGCGGCACTTCCGCGACAAGGGCTGGGCGGTGCGCGTGCCCCGCCGTCTCCAGGAGCTGCGGCTGTCGCTGACGACGGCGACGGCGGAGCTCTCGCAGCAGCACGGCCGTTCGCCGACGGTGCACGAGCTGGCGGAGCGTCTGGGCATCTCCGAGGAAGAGGTCCTCGAAGGTCTGGAGTCGGCCAACGCGTACAGCACCCTGTCGCTGGACGTGCCGGACACGGACGACGAGTCCCCGGCGGTGGCGGACACGCTCGGCTCCGAGGACGAGGCGCTGGAGAGCGTCGAGTACCGCGAGTCGCTGAAGCCTCTTCTGGAGGACCTGCCGCCGCGGGAGAAGCGGATCCTGCTGCTGCGCTTCTTCGGCAACATGACCCAGTCGCAGATCGCGCAGGAGGTCGGCATCTCCCAGATGCACGTCTCGCGACTGCTGGCACGAACGCTGGCGCAACTGCGGGAGAAGCTCCTCGTGGAGGAGTGACCCGTTCCCGATCGCCGGACAGGCTCAGCGGCGTCCGGCGATCGCGGCGGACGACCGCTCGCTCCGGACGACGGCCGCGGCGGGCTGGAACGGCCCTCAGGCGCGGTCCGGGCCCCTGATGCCGAGCGCTTGCGTGGTCGTCGGGCTGACGAGCAGGACCAGCGCCGACACGGCGATCACGGCGAGCGCGATCCCGGCCGGAATCAGCGCGCCGCTGGAGCGCAGCAGCGTCCAGGCGACAGGCAGCGCCATGATCTGGGTGGCGACGGCGGGGCCGCGGCTCCAGGCGCGTCGCAGCAGCAGTCCGCGGGCGGCGAACAGCGGGATGAGACCGAGCGCCATGAGGGTGAGACCGCCCATCTCGGCCTGCTGGGGGCTGTCGGGCCGCCCGAGCAGACCCATCACGAGCAGATACCCGCCGCCGGCGACGAGCGCGAGGGCTTCGAGCCCCGCGCAGGCGGCCGCGGCGGTCAGCCGGCCGGGTCGCGGGCTCGGGTCCGGGGTGTTCTGGTCAGCGCTGCTCACCCCAGCAGCGTAGCGGCCGGTTCCCGGTGAGCGGCGGGCCCCCGGGCGGGCGCGGACCGCCCGAGGAGGGCGCGGGGGTCCCTGGCCGGTAATCTCCTCGGTATGCGCGCACTCCTTGTGGTCAATCCGGCAGCAACCACCACCAGTGCCCGCACACGGGACGTACTCATCCACGCGCTGGCCAGCGAGATGAAGCTGGAGGCCGTGACGACCGAGTACCGGGGGCACGCCCGCGACCTGGGGCGGCGCGCGGCCGACTCCGACGACATAGAGCTGGTCGTGGCCCTCGGCGGCGACGGCACCGTCAACGAGGTCGTGAACGGTCTTCTGCACGGCGGACCCGACCCCGACCGGCTGCCGAGACTCGCGGTCGTGCCGGGCGGTTCGACGAATGTCTTCGCCCGCGCGCTGGGGCTGCCCAATGACGCCGTGGAAGCCACCGGCGCCATTCTGGATGCGCTGAGTAACCGGAGCGAACGCACTGTCGGTCTGGGACTGGCGGCCGGGACTCCGGGAACCGACGACGAATCAGTTCCTTCGCGCTGGTTCACTTTCTGCGCGGGATTCGGATTCGACGCGGGAGTGGTCGGCCGGGTCGAACAACAGCGGGAGCGCGGTAAGCGTTCGACGCACGCGCTCTATGTCCGCCAAGTGGTACGGCAGTTCCTCGACGAACCTCATCGCGGGCGCGGCATGATCACCCTTGAGCGGCCCGGCGAGAAGCCGGTCAGTGATCTCGTGCTGTCGATAGTCTGCAACACCGCCCCCTGGTCCTACCTGGGCAATCGTCCGCTGTACGCGTCGCCGGCGGCCTCGTTCGACACCGCTCTGGATGTACTGGGACTGAGCAAGTTGTCGACTCCGGCAGTGGCGCGTTATGCGACGCAGTTGCTCAATTCGACCCCCGAACGGGGCCCGCACGGCAAGCACGCCGTTTCACTTCACGACCTGACGGACTTCACCTTGCAATCGAAGGTCCCGCTGCCCTTCCAGATGGATGGCGACCACCTGGGACTGCGAACGAGCGTGACGTTCACAGGCGTACGCCGTGCACTGCGTGTGATTGTGTGAGTGGAAGTAGGGAAAGTCCTTTCACTCGAACGTTTAGGCTGGCCTCCACCCCATGGAAGTACGGCTGTGACCGAGTCGACACCGAGGAATCAAAAAAAACTTTCCTGAAGGGGTTGTATCCGCAGCCGAGGTTTGCGAATCTCTACATGGCGCTCGGGACGGCCCGCAACACCGGCCTCCACTGAGCTCCAGAACCCCCTCCTCAAACCTGGACGACACCAGTTCATCTGGGAGTCAGCCCTTCCCTTGCGGGGGGATTCGTGAAAGCGTTCACATTCACAAGCAATCCGCACGTAACACCAAGAGAGGTAGCAGCCATGGACTGGCGTCACAACGCCGTTTGCCGCGAGGAAGACCCCGAGCTCTTCTTCCCCATCGGCAACACCGGTCCTGCGCTGCTGCAGATCGAGGAAGCCAAGGCCGTCTGCCGTCGCTGCCCCGTCATGGAGCAGTGCCTGCAGTGGGCGCTCGAGTCCGGTCAGGACTCGGGTGTCTGGGGTGGCCTCAGCGAGGACGAGCGCCGCGCGATGAAGCGCCGTGCCGCTCGCAACCGGGCGCGTAACGCGACCGCCTGAGCCCCCGCACCGACCTTGAGCACGGCGGCGCGTACAGCGTGTACGCATAACCCCGCCCCCGAACCGCAGCGCGCAGTACCCCCCGATGCGCAACGTAACAGAGCTTGAGGCAGAGCCCCGGACCGTCATCACGGTCCGGGGCTCGTTGCTGTGACCGGCGGATTCGTCCACTCGCGCGCTCCGGACTGCCTCTGCCGCTCGGCCACTTGTGCGTGTGGACCACGGGTCGACTACTTGTGCGGCTCCACCGGGATGTCGAGGATCACCCGCGTGCCCCGCTCCTGCCCGGGCAGCATGTCGAACCCGCCGCCCAACTCGCCTTCCACCAGCGTCCGTACGATCTGCAGACCCAGATTGCCGGCCCGCCGCGGATCGAAGCCCTCGGGCAGTCCTCGCCCGTCGTCCTGGACGGTGATGAGCAGCCGGGCGTCCGAACGGCCGCCGTCGCCGGGGCGTTTGGGTCCGGTCCCGCCGCTGCGGACGGCGTGCACCTCGACCGTGCCCCGCTCCCCCGTCGCGAACGCGTGCTCCAGCGCGTTCTGCAGGATCTCGGTGAGGACCATCGAGAGCGGCGTGGCCACTTCGGCGTCCAGGATCCCGAACCGGCCCGTCCGGCGGACCGTCTTGCCGGGCGAGATCTCCGACACCATCGCGAGCACCCGGTCCGCGATCTCGTCGAACTCGACCCGTTCGTCCAGATTCTGGGACAGCGTCTCATGGACGATGGCGATGGAACCGACCCTCCGCACCGCCTCGTTGAGGGCCTCACGGCCCTGTTCCGAGTCCATCCGGCGCGCCTGGAGCCTGAGCAGCGCGGCGACCGTCTGGAGGTTGTTCTTCACCCGGTGGTGGATCTCCCGGATCGTGGCGTCCTTCGTTATCAACTCGCGCTCACGCCGCCGCAGTTCGGTCA
Organism: Streptomyces camponoticapitis; assembly: GCF_014646115.1. Lineage (GTDB taxonomy): Bacteria > Actinomycetota > Actinomycetes > Streptomycetales > Streptomycetaceae > Streptomyces > Streptomyces camponoticapitis. The sequence continues at coordinate 563,233 of NZ_BMMV01000001.1, forward strand.
CGTCCCGGCAGAGGATCAGCGAGCCGATCCGGACGCCCTTGGGCTTGAGCGGGATGGCGCGCAACTGGATGACGCCGGCCCCGCTCTCCACCTCGGTCTCCCGCGGGGCGTAGCCGCTGGCCAGTTTGACCAGGGCCTCGTCCACCGGGCCGCGCGCCGGGGCCAGTTCGTCGGTCGTCTGTCCGAGGTGGTGTCCCACCAGGTCGGACGCGAGTCCCAGCCGGTGATACGCGGAGAGGGCGTTGGGGCTCGCGTACTGGACGAGGCCGTCGGCGTCGAGCCGGATCAGACCGTCGCCGACGCGGGGCGAGGCGTCCATGTCGACCTGCTGGCCGGGGAAGGGAAACGATCCGGCGGCGATCATCTGAGCGAGGTCGGAGGCGGACTGGAGGTAGGTGAGCTCCAGCCGGCTGGGGGTGCGCACGGTGAGGAGGTTGGTGTTGCGGGCGATGACGCCGAGGACGCGGCCCTCGCGCCGTACGGGGATCGACTCGACCCGCACCGGGACCTCCTCGCGCCACTCCGGGTCCCCCTCCCGCACGATCCGGCCCTCGTCCAGCGCGGCGTCCAGGAGCGGTCTGCGGCCCCGGGGGACCAGGTGGCCGACCATGTCGTCCTGGTAGGACGTGGGGCCCGTGTTGGGGCGCATCTGGGCCACGGAGACGTAACGGGCGCCGTCGCGGGTGGGGACCCAGAGGACGAGGTCGGCGAAGGACAGGTCGGAGAGCAGCTGCCACTCCGAGACCAGCAGATGGAGCCATTCGAGGTCGGACTCGGTCAGGGCGGTGTGCTGGCGCACGAGGTCGTTCATGGAGGGCACAGGTGCGAGCGTACCCGTGGGGTGAACCGGGACGGCCCGCTCCACGTGGTCGTGGATGGGCTGGAAAATGCCCTCCCCGATCGATGGACAGACGGGAATGGTCTAGTCCACAATGCTTGGGTAAAGCTTCCGTCCTCCCCGCACAGGAGGACGGAACGGGGTAACCGGCGCTCTCTGCCCTGACTGCGTCGATACCTCTCTCACGGCCTTCGTGGCCGTAGCAACTCCGGGCTGCGGTGCCGGACGGGCTGAGGGTCCCGTCCTGGCGCCGCGGCCCGTGGGTGTTTCCGGGGGCCGGAGCGGGCCGCTCAGCGGGTCTCGGTGATCTTGGCCAGCGCGCGCGGCGCGTCCGGGTCCTGGCCCCGGGCCATGGCGATCTCGTACGCCAGCCGCTGGAGCGGCAGGATCTCCAGGAGCGGCTGGACCTCCTCGGCCACGCCCTCCGTGGGAAGGGCGAATCCCGCCGAAGCCGCCATGATCTCGGACGCCGGCCCGATGACGCACAGGTCCGCGCCCCGCCCGCGCAGCCGTTCCAGGACCGGCTGGAGCGCCTCACCTCCCCTGCCGTCGGTGACCACGGCGATGACCGGCGAGATGTTGTCGACCATGGCGAGCGGGCCGTGCATCAGATCGGCGCCGGAGTAGGCGAGCGCGGGGATGTAGCTGGTCTCCATGAGCTTGAGCGCGGCCTCCTTGGCCGTCGGGTAGCCGTAGCCGCGCGAGGTGATGACCATCCGTTCGGCGAAGCGGTAGCGGGCGGCGAGGGTGCGTACCTCGTCCGCGCGGTCCAGGATCCGCTCCGCGAGGTCCGGCAGGACGTTCGCCGCGGACCCGTCACCGCCGCCCAGGCCCTCGACGAAGAGGTGGAGCGAGAGCAGGGAGGCCGTGTACGTCTTCGTCGCCGGGAGGGCCTTCTCCGGGCCGGCCATGATGTCGATGTGGAACTCGGACACGGCGGCCAGGGACGAGTCCGGGTTGTTGGTGACGGAGAGCGTGATCGCCCCGGCCGCGCGCGCGGCCCGGGTGGAGTCCACCAGGTCCGGCGAGCCTCCCGACTGACTGACCGTGATCACCAGTACGTCGCGGAGGTCCGGCCGGGCGCCGAACGCCGTCGTCGTGGACATGGAGGAGAGCCCGCAGGGCATGCCCCGGCGGATCTCCAGCAGGTACTTGGCGTAGAGCGCGGCGTGGTCGGAGGAGCCGCGCGCGGTGAGCAGGACGAAGCGGGGCCCGCGGGCCGCGATCTCACGGGCGACGCCACGGATGCGCGGCGCGCCCTCCGTAAGGATGCGGCGCAGGATCGCCGGCTGTTCGGCGATCTCGGTGGCCATCATCCGGCCCGGTGGATCGGTCCGCGCGAGCCGCGCGGCCTCTGCGGAGGGATTCGTCGCGGACATGCCGGGTGCCTCCAGTTGGCTGAAGATGGCCGGGGAGCGGCGCCCAGGGGGCCCGCACAAGTCGACCACGGGAACCCGTTCCCCCGCCAGCGGAAGGGGCCTCGCCACCGGGGCACGCTCTGCTAGATTGGTCTATACCACATTTGTCACAGGACCCTTCACCAGATCGGCAGGCGCAGCGTGGAAGTTGTCATCGTCCAGGACGCCGACGCGGGCGGCGAACTCATCGCGGAGACCATCGCGGACCTGCTGCGCCGTAAGCGCGACGCCCTGCTCGGGGTGGCCACCGGTTCGACCCCGCTGCCCATCTACCAGGCGCTGACCGCCAAGGTCCGGGCCGGCGAGGTGGACGCGTCGGGCGCCCGCATCGCGCAGTTGGACGAGTACGTCGGCCTGCCGGCCGGGCACCCGGAGTCGTACCGCTCCGTGGTCCTGCGCGAGGTCGTCGAGCCGCTCGGGCTCGGTGAGGGCGCGTTCATGGGGCCGGACGGCGCCGCCGAGGACGTACAGGCGGCGTGCGAGGCGTACGACCGTGCGCTCGCCGAGGCCGGCGGGGTGGACCTCCAGCTGCTGGGCATAGGCACCGACGGGCACATCGGCTTCAACGAGCCGTGCTCGTCGCTCGCCTCGCGTACCCGTATCAAGACGCTCACCCGCCAGACCCGGCAGGACAACGCCCGGTTCTTCGACAGCCTTGACGAGGTCCCGCACCACGTCATCACCCAGGGCATCGGCACGATCCTGGAGGCCCGGCACCTGGTGCTGCTGGCCACCGGCGAGGGCAAGGCCGAGGCGGTGGCGCAGACCGTGGAGGGGCCGGTGGCCGCCGTCGTACCGGCGTCCGCGCTGCAACTGCACCCGCACGCCACGGTCGTGGTCGACGAGGCCGCCGCGTCCAAGCTGAAGCTCGCCGACTACTTCCGCGACACGTACGCCGCCAAGCCGGACTGGCAGGGCATCTAGGGCGTGTTCCGAAAGTCCCGTCCGGCGGCCGCTCGCGGGCGCGCGAGCGGGCCCCAGACACCTCGGGACACGACGGAGGCCGGGGACCCCCCAAGGTCCCCGGCCTCCGTCGTGCGTGTGGGCCGCGTGCTCAGACGCGGCCCGTCAGGGTTTCCGCCGCCGCCCGGCCGCAGACGCGCGCGGCGCCGTACGTGGCGATGTGCGGACTCCCGGTGGGCTCGGCGTAGTTGACACCCATCTCCACGACGGCCGTGTCGGGCCGGGCCGAGAGGATGCCGTCCAGCACGGACGCCATCCAGGAGTGCCGGTGCAGATCGCGTACGACCGCGACGATCCTGCGCTCCCCGGCGGCGGCCAGCACCTCGGCCGCGCTGTTCGCGCCGCCGTAGGTACCCGCTTCGGTGCCCGGCAGCAGCGCCGCCAGTTCGGCCGCGACACCCCAGGGGGTCTCCTCACCGACGGCGATGTTCGCGACAGGCGCGAAGGAGGCGACGTAGGGCGCCTCCTTGAGAGGTTCGACCGTGCCCGTCACCCGCACGGCGCGCCGCGCCGCGACCAGACCGATGCCGGCGCCTCCGGCGGAGCCGCCGTTGCCGGGCGCGGTCCCCTCCTGTGCAGCCGCGCCCGGCCCCGAAGCCCCCCTCACCCGGAGCGTCCAGTCGGCGAGGGCGCGTACCCGCGCCGCCGCGTCGGCCAGTCGCTCCTCGGGCAGTTCGCCTTCCCGTACCGCGGTGACCAACGCGTCGCGCAGTCGCAGGACGGTCTCCTCGTCGGCCAGACCGCCGCCGACGCAGATCGCGTCGACGCCCGCGGCGACGGCGAGGACGGAGCCGCGCTCGATGCCGTACGTCGACGCGATGGCCTGCATCTCGATGCCGTCGGTGACGATCAGACCGCCGAAGCCCAGCTCCTCACGGAGCAGCCCGGTCAGGATCCGCGGGCTGAGAGTCGCGGGGCGGTTCGGGTCGAGCGCGGAGAGCAGGATATGCGCGCTCATCACCGATTTGGAACCCGCGATGATCGCCGACCGGAAAGGTGCCAGCTCACGGGCGTGCAGTGTGTCGGAGTCCACGTCGATGCGCGGCAGCGCGTGGTGCGAGTCGACGGCCGTGTCGCCGTGCCCGGGGAAGTGCTTGGTGCAGGCCGCCACCCCGGCGGACTGGAGCCCTTCCACATAGGCGGCCGTGTGGCGGGAGACGAGCGCCGGATCGGCGCCGAAGGAGCGGACGCCGATGACGGGGTTGTTGACGTCCGAGTTGACGTCGGCGGACGGCGCCCAGTTGAGGTTGACGCCGCACGCGGCGAGCCTGCTGCCCAGCTCGTGCGCGACGGCCCGGGTGAGGTCGACGTCGTCGACGGAACCGAGCGCGTAGTTGCCGGGGAAGGAGGACCCGTCACGTACTTCGAGACGGGTGACGTCGCCGCCCTCCTCGTCGATGGCGACGAGGATGTCGTCCCGCTCGACCCGCAATTGCGCGGTGAGCGCGGCCAGTTGGGCCGGTGAGCTGATGTTGCGGCCGAAGAGACCGACGGACGCGAGACCTTCACCGATGCGCCGCAGCAGCCAGTCCGGGGCGGTGGTGCCGTGGAAGCCGGGCTGGAGGACGGCGAGGGCGTCGCGGGTCAGCGTGTCCGAGCTGTGCGTGAGAGTGGTCATACGGCGCTATCCCTTTACTGCGCCGGATGTCAGACCGGTCGCCATCTTCTTCTGAATGATCATGAAGAACACCACCACGGGCAGCGCGATCATGGTCGAGGACGCCATCAGCGCCCCGTAGTCGGTGCCGCGCTCGGTGGTGAACGTCATGAGCCACACATTGAGCGTGTACTTGGAATTGTCGTTGATCAGGATGTACGCGAAGAGGTACTCGTTCCACGCGTTGACCAGCGCGAAGATCGACGCCGCCGCCAGACCCGGGGCCAGCAGCGGGAAGATCACCCGCCGGAAGGCGCCCATCCGCGTACAGCCGTCGACCATGGCCGACTCCTCCAGCTCCACCGGGATGTTCACGACGAAGCCGCGGATCATGATGATCGCGAACGGCAGGGTCGACACCAGGTAGACGACGATCAAGCCCCAGTACTCGTCCAGGCCCCCGATCGCGTTGAGCTGGGCGTAGATGGGGATGAGCATCGCCGTCGGCGGCAGCATCTGGACGAGGATCAGCACCATCAGCAGCGCGCGGCGGCCGAAGAATCTGAACCGGCCGATGGCGAGGGCCGCCAGGGTCGCGATGATCATGCCGCCGACGACCGCCGTGACCGAGACGATCAGGCTGGACTGGACGGCGGTGGAGAAGTTCGGCTGCTCGACCGCGCGGGCGAAGTTGTCGAAGGTCAGGGACGACGGCCACAGCGTCTGGTCGTAGGAGCGGATCTCGTGGTTGGGCCGCAGTGAGCTGATGATCAGCCAGTACACCGGGAACGCCATGACGACGGCGAAGAGAAGGCCCAGCACGTCGTAGATACCGCGGCTCTTCTTGCGGTCCGGACGCAGCTTCTGCTCGACGGCCGCCGGGGACGGGGCCGGAACGGGCGCGGGCACGGTGGAGGTTGAGGTGCTCATTCGACCTCTCCTGTCTTCATGAGCTGCCGCAGGTAGAACACGGCCACGCCGGAGAGCAGCAGGACGGTGATCAGGGCGATCGCCGTGCCCTGGCTGAAGGAGGTGGACTCGAAAGCCTTGGAGAAGGAGTAGAGGCCGAGGGTCTCGTACTCGGGTTCGGGCTTGTTGCCGCGCAACAGCCAGATCTGGCCGAATACGTTGAAGTCCCAGATCACCGAGAGTGTGGTGACCATGACGAAGACCGGGCGGATGACGGGCCAGGTCACATAGCGGAAGATACCGCGCACGTCGGCGCCGTCGAGTGCCGCCGCCTCCTCCAGTTCCCGGGGGACCTGGGTGAGGGCCGCGTACAGCGTGATCACGACGAACGGGACGGCGCCCCAGACGACGAGCAGGGTGATGATCGCGAAGCCCTGCCAGGGGTCGAGGAACCAGTTGTGGCCGAGGAAGTCCTCGCCGGCGACCTTGGCTATCAGGGTGTTCAGCAGGCCGTAGTCGGAGTCCGACAGCCAGCGGAAGATCGAGGCGGCGACCATCAGGGGCATCGACCAGGCGGCGATCAGTGCCGCGGTCAGTGTCAGGCGCACCCAGTTGGAGAGCCGCGTCATCATCATCGCGACCAGCAGGCCGATGGTCATGGTGAGGCCGACGCAGACGGCCATGAACAGGACGGTGCGGCCGCAGACGTACCAGAACTCCTCGTCACCGAGGATGTTGGTGAACTGCTCGAAGCCGACCCAGGGAGGTGACTCCCCGGTCCACAGCTCGCGCCGGCCCATGTCCTGGAAGGACATGATCACGGTCTTGGTGAGCGGGAAGGCGTAGACGGCGGCGATCGCGACGATCGCCGGGAGGATCAGCAGGAAGGGCAGGAGTTCGCCTTTTCTGCGGCGTCTCTTCCCGGTGGCCCGGACCGTCTCCTTCTCCGGGCCCGGCCGGCCGTCTGTCCCTTTCGGGTCACGCGGTACCGGGGGCGCCGGCGGTCCGGCGGCCTCCTGCGTGTCGGCAGCAGTCACGTGACTGACCTTCCGTTTCATTCTCTGCACCGATTCCGCGCCCGAAAGGGCGGGGAGCGGGGGCCGGTCGTGACCGGGCCCCCGCCCGCCCGCCCGTGAGCCGACGGGCCTCCGGGGGCGGGGACACCGGAGGCCCTGGCGCTCAGGATCCTGGGCCGGGACTCCAGTTCCGAGTCCCGGGCCGAGGCTGAGGACCTGGGGTCAGGACTCTTCGTTGATCAGTTCGTTGATCTTCGAGTCCGCTTCCTTCGTGGCGTCGGCCACGGAGTCACCCTTGAGGATCGACAGGAGCATGTTCTCCAGGACCTCCTCCTTCTCGATGGAGGTCCAGCCGGGCGCGATCGGGGTGAACCACGCGTCGGGCACGGCGTTGGCGATCGGCGCCGTCTCCGGCTTCGCCTTCAGCGGCTCAAGCTGCTTCTCGTTGTTCGGGAGGATGTTCTTGCCGGCGAGGACCTCCATGGACTTCTCGCTGGTGAACATGGAGACCCAGTCCTCGGCCAGGTCCTGGACCTTGGACTTGCTGGTGATGGCGAGGTCGGAGCCGCCGATGAAGGAGGGCAGCGCCTTGCCGTTCGGGCCGGGCATTCCGGCGGTGAGGATCTTGCCCTCAAGCTTCGGGTTGCCGTTGTTCTTGCCGTCGATGACGGAGCCCGACTCCCAGCCGTTGCCGTAGATGAGGGCCGCCTTCTCGTTGGCCATCACATTGGCGTGGTCCTGCTCGTCCTTCGTCTGGTCGGCCTTGTTGTACTTCTTGACCAGGTCGATGAAGTGCTGGATGCCCTTCTGCGACTCGGGCGAGGAGAGCGCGCCCTTCCACTCCTTCGCGCCCTCGTCGTACTCGGCGATCTTGCCGTCGTACGCCGCGACGTAGGACATGGCGGCGTACCAGTAACGGCCCGGCAGGTAGAGGCTGGAGAAGCGCTTGTCCTTCTTGCCGCTCTCCGCCGCGACCTTGTCGAGGGCCGCGAGCATCTCGTCCTCGGTCTCCGGCAGCGTGTCGAGGCCGGCGCCCTTCTTGAGCATGTCCGTGTTGTAGATGGCCACGCGCGCACCGGCGTAGTACGGCACGCAGTACTGCTTGCCCTCGAAGGTGCAGGTGTCCTTGAGTCCCTGGATCCAGGTGTCCGAGTTGTCGTACTTCTTGGGATCGACCTCGGCGACGGCGCCGTTGAGGATGTACTGCATCGTCTCGGTGTTGCCGAGCTCGACCACGTCCGGGAACTTGTCACCACCGAGCGCGGTGTCGAGCTTCTTGGCCTTGTCCGCCCACTGCTGGTACTGGACATTGACCTTGACGTTCGGGTACTTCTCCTTGAACTGCGCGTTGACGTCCTTGACCAGTTCCGGCCAGGTGCTCTGCGCGTCCACCATCAGCCAGACGGTGACTGTGTCCTTGCGGTCCTTCGGGTCCTTCGCCGAGTCACTGTCGTCGGATCCACACGCCGCGACCGAGAACATCATGCCCGCGACGCCGATCGCCGCGATGAGCTTGCGCTTCACGCCACCCTCCTCAGGGATTCCTGCAACCCCCTCCCCACCGCGAAGACTTACGACGAGTACCACCGGGGCTGGGACCTGGTCTTTAATGGTTTAGACCAGTACGGGGAGCTTGGCCTAGACCTTTAGGGGTGTCAAGGGTGTATAAGAGGGCTGTCGTGTCCGTTATCGGACCGACACCTGGATCGGGGAGACGACCCGCGACCGGACCGTGCCACCATGTGAGCCGCGACAGACGGAGGAGCCGGTGACGGCAGCAGCGCAGGACTCGGGAAGGCAGACCATGGCCACGGACGGGGGCGGCACCGAGACCGAGAACGGGGCAGCCACCCGTACCGCACGCGTACCCAAGTACTACCGGCTGAAGCGGCACTTGCTCGACATGACGGAAACGCTTCCCCCGGGCACGCCCGTACCGCCGGAGCGCACGCTGGCGGCCGAGTTCGACACCTCGCGCACCACGGTGCGCCAGGCGCTCCAGGAGCTGGTCGTCGAGGGCCGGCTCGAACGGATCCAGGGCAAGGGCACGTTCGTCGCCAAGCCCAAGGTCTCGCAGGCGCTCCAGCTCACCTCGTACACCGAGGACATGCGGGCGCAGGGCCTGGAGCCGACCTCCCAACTGCTCGACATCGGCTACGTCACCGCGGACGACACGCTCGCCGGGCTGCTCGACATCACCGCGGGTGGGCGCGTGCTGCGCATCGAGCGGCTGCGGCTGGCGAGCGGCGAGCCGATGGCCATCGAGACCACACACCTTTCGGCCAAACGTTTCCCCGCGCTGCGCCGCTCGCTCGTCAAGTACACGTCGCTCTATACGGCGTTGGCGGAGGTGTACGGAGTCCATCTGGCGGAGGCCGAGGAGACGATCGAGACGTCGCTGGCGACGCCGCGCGAGGCGGGGCTGCTCGGTACGGACGTGGGCCTGCCGATGCTGATGCTCTCGCGGCACTCGATCGACACCGCCGGGGAACCGGTGGAGTGGGTGCGTTCGGTGTACCGGGGCGACCGGTACAAGTTCGTGGCGCGGCTGCGTCGGCCCACCGACTGAGACCGGGCGGGCACCGGACGGCACCGGGCGAGACCGGCCGAGACCGAGCCAGACCGAGTCAGATCGAACGAGACCGGCGAAAGAGCACGTCAGACGGTACGTTCCGGAACCGGCGCAGGTGTGGGGCACGTACAACGTTGCCTTACCGAAATGCGGACGGGGGGTGACGCATGCCGAGACGGTCCCTTAGATTTCCTGCGAGTTTCAGCAGGTGACCAGTGAGGGGACGACTCGCCATGCCAGAGCCGGCACCAGCAAGTTCCGCGCAGAACTCGTCCGGGCGTCTCACGCCGAAGTCGATCGCGATATGGGCGCTCGTCGCCCTGGTGGGCGCGGTCGGCTGGGGCGTCCTCGCGCTGTCGCGCGGAGAGGAGATCTCCGCCGCCTGGATGCTGGCGGCGGCACTCGGTTCGTACGCGATCGCCTACCGCTTCTACTCCAGATTCATCGCACGGCGGGTGCTGAAGGTCGACAAGACGCGGGCGACGCCCGCCGAACGGCTCGACAACGGCGTCGACTTCCACCCCACCGACCGGCGCGTGCTCTTCGGCCACCACTTCGCGGCCGTCGCGGGCGCGGGGCCGCTCGTCGGGCCGGTGCTGGCCGCGCAGATGGGCTATCTGCCGGGCACCATCTGGATCGTCGCGGGCGTCATCTTCGCGGGCGCGGTCCAGGACATGGTCACGCTCTTCTTCTCCACGCGCCGCGACGGCCGTTCGCTCGGCCAGATCGCCCGTGACGAGATAGGCCCGTTCGGCGGCGCCGCCGCGCTGATCGCGGTCTTCCTCATCATGATCATCCTGCTGGCGGTGCTGGCGCTGGTCATCGTCAACGCGCTGGCCGACTCGCCGTGGGGTGTCTTCTCCATCGCGATGACCATCCCGATCGCGCTCTTCATGGGCGTGTACCTGCGGGTGCTGCGGCCGGGCAGGGTCAGCGAGGTCTCCCTCATCGGCGTGGCGCTGCTGCTGCTCGCGATCGTGGCCGGCGGCTGGGTCGCCGAGTCCTCGCTGGCGGACACGTTCACGCTGGAGGCCGGCACGCTGGTCATCTGGATGATCGTGTACGGCTTCCTGGCCTCCGTACTGCCGGTCTGGATGCTGCTGGCGCCGCGCGACTACCTGTCGACCTTCATGAAGGTCGGCACGATCGCGCTGCTGGCGATCGGTGTCGTCGTCGCGCTGCCGACGATGAAGATGGACGCGGTCACCGAGTTCGCGAGCCGTGGTGACGGTCCGGTCTTCGCCGGTTCGATGTTCCCGTTCGTCTTCATCACGATCGCGTGCGGCGCGCTGTCCGGTTTCCACTCGCTCATCTCCTCGGGCACCACGCCGAAGATGGTGCAGAAGGAGACCCAGATCCGGATGATCGGCTACGGCGCGATGCTCACCGAGTCGTTCGTCGCCATCATGGCGATGATCACGGCGTGCATCATCGACCCGGGTCTGTACTTCGCGGTCAACTCCCCCGCCGGTGTCATCGGCGGCACGGTCGAATCCGCCTCGCAGGCGGTCGCCAACCTGGGCTTCACCATCTCGCCCGACCAACTCGCCCAGGCGGCCAAGGATGTGGAGGAGTCGAGCCTGCTGTCCCGCACGGGCGGCGCGCCGACCTTCGCGCTCGGGATGTCGGACATCTTCTCGTCCGTCATCGGCGGCGCGGGGCTGAAGGCGTTCTGGTACCACTTCGCCATCATGTTCGAGGCGTTGTTCATCCTGACGACGGTGGACGCGGGTACGCGCGTCGGGCGCTTCATGCTCCAGGACATGCTCGGCAACGTGTACAAGCCGATGCGCCAGGTCAGCTGGAAGCCCGGCGTCTGGTTCGCCAGCGCCGTGGTCGTCGGCGCCTGGGGCTACTTCCTCTGGGTCGGCGTGCACGACCCGCTGGGCGGCATCAACCAGCTCTTCCCGCTGTTCGGCATCGCGAACCAGCTCCTGGCGGCGGTCGCGCTCGCCGTGTGCACGACGCTGCTGGTGAAGTCCGGGCGGCTCAAATGGGCCTGGGTGACGGCCGTTCCGCTCGCCTGGGACGCGGCGGTCACGCTGACCGCGAGCTGGCAGAAGATCTTCTCCGACGACCCGAAGGTCGGCTTCTTCACCCAGCGGGACGTCTACCAGACGGGCATCGACAACGGCGAGGTGATCCCGCCGGCGAAGACGATGGACGACATGCACACGGTCGTCACCAACTCCACGGTGGACGGCGTCCTCTCGGCGCTCTTCGCGGTCCTGATCATCGTGGTCATCGCCGACGCGGCGCGGGTCTGCTACAAGGCGATCCGCCACCCGGAGAGCGTGAAGCTGTCGGAGACGCCGTACGTGAAGTCGGAGATCGTGGCACCGGCGGGCCTGATCCCCACGAAGGAGGAGAAGGCGGAACTGGCCGCCGCCGCCCGGGCGAAGGTGCCGACCGGGGCGGACCCGTCATGACGTCGGCGTCGAAGGTGCGCGACGCCGTCGGCCGGATCCGTTGGTACGTACGGGAGTTGACGGGCGAGTCGGCGTACGACCACTACGTGGCACACACGCGCGCCTGCGACCCCACGACGGAGCCCATGTCACGCCGCGCCTTCGAACGCAGCCGGACGGACGCCCGAGAGGCGGACCCGAGGGAAGGGTTCCGCTGCTGCTGAACGAGTGCTGAACGACTGAAGGGCCCGCCGTTCCCGAGAGGGAGCGGCGGGCCCTTCGGCCGTCGCGGGGGTTCCGGCGCGCGCCCCCGGACGGGTGTCGCACACTGCTGTCATGAACGAGGCGACACGGCCGGAGACCGGCTTCACGATCAGGGTCATACGGCCCGAGGAGTACGACGCGCTGGGTGAGATCACCGCCCGCGCCTATCTGGACGACGGGCTGCTGGACTTCGGGGAGGACGATCCCTATCTGGAGTTCCTGCGCGACGTCGCGGCGCGGGCCGACGGGTCGGAGGTGCTCGTGGCCGTCGACGGGGGCGGGACGGTCCTCGGCGGGGTGGCGTACGCCGTCGGCGGGTCCGCGTGGGCCAACATCGCCGGGGAGGGCGAGGCCGAGTTCCGCATGCTGGCCGTCGCGGGCTCCGCGCGGGGGCGCGGTGTGGGCGAGGCGCTCGTCAGGGCGTGTGTGGACCGGGCGCGGGCCACCGAGGGGTGCGTACGGGTGTGTCTGTCCACCCACAAGGCGATGCTGGCCGCGCACCGGATCTATGAGCGGCTGGGCTTCGTACGGACGCCTGAGCGCGACTGGTCGCCGGTGCCCGCGCTCTCGCCCCTCCTCACCTACAGCCTGGAGATCTAAGCCCTTTCACGGCCGATTCCGGGCAAGGCGAAACAGCCACGACACAACATGTGGGGGGTGGCGCTCCGAACCAACCCCACATGTATGCTCAAGTCTGCTGTCGCCGCAGGAGAATCCGGTGGGAATCCGGAACTGTCCCGCAACGGTGTGCTGTGGTGCGCTTTGTCGTACCCGCGAGTCCGAGCACCTGCCGACGGCGCTCCCGGATCGACCGGTCCGGGTGCCGAGACGTCCGGGCTCCGAGGCAGGGCCGGTGGACGCCGCACCGCTCGCCGCCCGGTTCCGGGAAACGGCGTACGCGGGCGTGCGCCGCCATGCCCTCCCCCTGGCCCGGAGCCGAGCGAGGGAGAGCACCACGTGACCATCGCGCCAGCCGATCCGGCTTCAGCGATCGCCGAGCGGGTACAGGAGAACACCGGGCCGGCCGACGGCCCCGGGACGGGCCTTCTGCGGGTCCTCACGGACCTCACCGCCGATCTGGCCGACACCGACCCCGGCAAGGTCGCCGCGGCCGCCCTCCGTGGCCGTAACGCCGCCTCCGACGAGGCCGAGTTGCGTGAGCTGGCCACCGAGGCCGCCGCCGGGCTGATCTCCGAGGACCCCGCGTACTCCCGCCTCGCCGCCCGCCTCCTCACCCGCACCATCGCGGAGGAGGCCGCGGGACAGGGCGCCGTCTCGTTCTCCTCCTCGGTCGCCGTGGGCCACGCGGAGGGCCTGATCGCCGACCGTACCGCCGCGTTCGTCACGCGCCACGCCGCTCGTCTCGACGCGCTGATCGACGCCGCCGCCGACGACCGATTCGGCTACTTCGGCCTGCGCACGCTCTTCAGCCGCTATCTGCTGCGGCACCCGATCACGCGGGATGTCATCGAGACACCGCAGTACTTCATGCTGCGCGTCGCGTCCGGGCTGGCCAAGGACGACTCCCCGGCCGCCGTGGACGAAGTCGCCGCGCTGTACGGCCTGATGAGCCGGCTCGACTATCTGCCCTCCTCCCCCACGCTCTTCAACTCCGGCACCCGGCACCCCCAGATGTCGTCCTGCTATCTGCTGGACTCCCCGCTGGACGAGCTCGACTCGATCTACGACCGTTACCACCAGGTGGCCCGTCTCTCGAAGCACGCGGGCGGCATCGGCCTCTCGTACTCCCGTATCCGCGCCCGCGGTTCGCTGATCCGCGGTACGAACGGGCACTCCAACGGCATCGTCCCGTTCCTGCGGACGCTGGACTCCTCGGTCGCCGCCGTCAACCAGGGCGGCCGGCGCAAGGGCGCGGCCTGCGTCTATCTGGAGACGTGGCACGCGGACATCGAGGAGTTCCTGGAGCTGCGGGACAACACCGGCGAGGACGCGCGCCGTACGCACAATCTGAATCTCGCGCACTGGATCCCCGACGAGTTCATGCGCCGGGTCGACGCGGACGGCGACTGGTCGCTCTTCTCGCCCTCCGACGTGCCCGAACTGGTCGACCTGTGGGGCGACGACTTCGACGCGGCGTACCGCGCGGCCGAGGCGGCGGGCCTCGCCCGCAGGACGATCCCCGCGCGCGAGCTGTACGGCCGCATGATGCGCACCCTCGCCCAGACCGGCAACGGCTGGATGACCTTCAAGGACGCCTCGAACCGTACGGCGAACCAGACCGCGGAGCCCGGCACCGTCGTGCACTCGTCGAACCTGTGCACCGAGATCCTGGAGGTCACGGACGACGGCGAGACGGCCGTCTGCAACCTCGGCTCGGTCAACGTCGGCGCGTTCGTCACCGAGTCGGGCGAGCTGGACTGGGAGCGGCTGGACGAGAGTGTCCGTACCGCCGTGACCTTCCTCGACCGGGTCGTGGACATCAACTTCTACCCGACCGAGCAGGCCGGCCGCTCCAACGCCAAGTGGCGCCCCGTGGGCCTGGGTGTGATGGGCCTCCAGGACGTCTTCTTCAAGAAGCGGCTGCCGTTCGACTCCGCCGAGGCCGCCGCGCTCTCCACCCGGATCGCCGAGCGGATCATGCTCGCCGCGTACGAGGCGTCCTGCGACCTCGCCGAGCGCGAGGGCCCGTTGCCGGCCTGGGAGCGGACCCGCGCGGCGCGCGGCGTGCTGCACCCGGACCACTACGACGTGACGCTCAACTGGCCCGAGAGGTGGGACGCGCTGAGGGCGCGCGTCGCGCGGAGCGGCATGCGCAACTCGCTGCTGCTCGCCATCGCGCCCACCGCGACCATCGCCTCCATCGCGGGCGTCTACGAGTGCATCGAGCCGCAGGTCTCCAACCTCTTCAAGCGCGAGACCCTGTCGGGCGAGTTCCTCCAGGTCAACGCGTATCTGGTGGCGGAGCTGAAGCGGCTGGGGGTGTGGGACGCGCAGTCCCGCGAGGCGCTGCGCGAGGCCAACGGCTCGGTGGCGGGCTTCAGTTGGATCCCGGCCGAGGTGCGCGAGCTGTACCGCACGGCCTGGGAGATCCCGCAGCGCGGCCTGATCGACATGGCGGCGGCGCGCACCCCGTTCCTCGACCAGAGCCAGTCGCTGAACCTGTTCCTGGAGACGCCGACCATCGGGAAGCTCAGCTCGATGTACGCGTACGCCTGGAAGAAGGGCCTCAAGACGACGTACTACCTGCGCTCGCGCCCGGCGACACGCATCGCCCGCGCGGCGAAGTCGCAGCCGGCGACGGTGCCCCTTCAGATGGCGCCGGACACCGACGCGATCGCCTGCTCCCTGGAAAACCCCGAGTCCTGCGAGGCCTGCCAGTAATGACCACCCCTGCCGTAGAGAAGAACCTGCTCGACCCGGGCTTCGAACTGACGCTGCGCCCCATGCGCTATCCGGACTTCTACGAGCGCTACCGCGACGCGATCAAGAACACCTGGACGGTGGAGGAGGTCGACCTCCACTCCGACGTCTCCGACCTGGCCAAGCTCTCCCCCGGCGAACAGCACATGATCGGCCGGCTGGTCGCGTTCTTCGCGACGGGCGACTCGATCGTCTCGAACAACCTGGTGCTGACGCTCTACAAGCACATCAACTCCCCCGAGGCGCGGCTCTACCTCTCCCGCCAGCTCTTCGAGGAGGCCGTGCACGTCCAGTTCTATCTGACGCTGCTCGACACCTACCTCCCCGATCCGGCCGACCGGGCGGCGGCGTTCGACGCGGTCGAGGAGATCCCGTCGATCCGCGAGAAGGCGCAGTTCTGTTTCAAGTGGATGGACTCGGTCGAGAAGATCGACCGTCTGGAGTCGAAGGCGGACCGCCGCCGCTTCCTGCTGAACCTGATCTGCTTCGCGGCCTGTATCGAGGGACTGTTCTTCTACGGAGCGTTCGCCTACGTCTACTGGTTCCGCTCGCGCGGTCTGCTGCACGGACTGGCCACCGGCACCAACTGGGTGTTCCGCGACGAGACGATGCACATGAACTTCGCCTTCGAGGTCGTGGACACCGTCCGTAAGGAGGAGCCGGACCTCTTCGACGACGCGCTCCAGCAGCAGGTCACCGACATGCTGAAGGAGGCGGTCGAGGCGGAACTCCAGTTCGGCCGCGATCTGTGCGGTGAGGGCCTGCCGGGCATGAACACGGAGTCGATGCGCGAATACCTCCAGTGCGTCGCGGACCAGCGCCTCCAGCGCCTGGGCTTCGCACCGGTGTACGGCTCCGAGAACCCGTTCTCGTATCTGGAGTTGCAGGGCGTCCAGGAACTGACGAACTTCTTCGAACGCCGCCCGTCGGCGTACCAGGTGGCGGTGGAGGGCACGGTCGGCTTCGACGACGACTTCTAGAGAAGCGTGACTGCCTGAGCCCCGTGGCGGGTGCCACGGGGCTCGGGCACGATGACTCCATGTTTCATACCCCCGTCCCCGCAGGTGACGGCCTTCAACTCCGCGAATGGACCGAGGCGGACGTCCCCGCCCTGTCGGCGCTCTTCGACGAGCCCGAGATGGACCGCTGGACGCCACTGCGGGCGCCGTTCGACGAGACGGCGGCGCGCGCGTACGTGGCCCGCGCCCGGGAACGGCAGGCGGCGGGCGAGGCACTCCAACTCGCCATCACGACGGAGGGGCACACCCCGATGGGAGAGGTGCTGCTGTTCAAGGCGACGGAGGACGGCTCCGAGGTAGAGCTCGCCTACGGGATCGGCGCCCCCTACCGCCGCCGGGGCCTGGCCTCCCGAGCGGTACGCCTGATGCTCCCGCACGCGTTCCACGACGCGGGAGTCCGCCGTGCGGTGCTCCGGATAGAACCGGACAACACGGCGAGCGCGGCGGTGGCGCGTAGGACGGGATTCCGCCTCACGGACGAGCCACCGGTGATCCGCGAGAGCGGCTCGCGCAGCGCGACGCTCCGGACCTGGGAACTACGCCGAGAGCGAGCGGCTGACGCCTGATCCGTACGGTGTTGCAGGAGGACGTGCAGCTCAACGACGAGATCACCGAGCAGCACGTCGGGTCCACCCTGGACGCTGCCACAACCGAACGCACGGTGCTCCTCGCCGAGATCTACCGCAGGGGTCCTGTCTGGCGCCTACGGGCCGTCGGCCAGGGCTACGACCACGGGCTCGACGCCCTCGCGCGCGGATACGGGGTCGACATCGCCGAGTGAACGCCCCCCGGCTCAACTGTCCCCCGTGGCAATTGAGCCGGAGGCCGCCCCGTCCCCCGTCCCCGCACGGCCGCATAGGCTTCCCCGTATGAGTGCTCTCGCGCGTGCGCGTCTGGTGGCCTCCGGGGTTGCCCTCGGGGTCGTGGGCGCCGGGCTTGGGATTCGGGTTGTCGCGGGCGGTGACGTCGCCAAGTACGGCGGGGTCGCGCTGTACACCGTGCTCGTGTACGTCCTGGTGGTGCTGGCCGTTCCCCGGGTGCGGCCCCTCGTCGGCGGAGCCGTGGCGCTCGTCATCAGTTGCGGCGTCGAGCTGCTTCAGCTCACCGGGGCGACCGCCGGGCCGGCCGAGCGCAGTGTGGTCGTGCGGCTTGTGCTCGGGTCGACCTTCAATGCGCCTGACCTGCTGTGGTACGCGGTCGGTGCGGCTGCCGCCGCGCTGGCGCATACGTGGGTGACCGGCCGGCCGGCGGCTCCGGTTCCTCCGGGTGCTCAGCGCGCCGCAGCTGGCGGTCGATGGCGCGGTCCCTGAGGTGCCCGATGAGCCCGGGAAGGGCGAGAAGGCCGAAAAGGGCAAGTACGACGAGGTAACCACCGATTGAGTTCATGCCTCCACTGTCGTCGCTCCCCGGAACAAAGGGCAGTGGCAGGACTGTCATGAACCGTCGAATTACTGCCACACTGATGCCATGCTGAAGAACGTGGCCGTCGTCCTGCTCGACGGCGTGCACCCCTTCGAACTCGGCGTGCTCTGCGAGGTATTCGGCCTTGACCGCAGCGCGCAGGGTCTGCCCGTCTACGACTTCGCCGTCGTCTCGGCCGAGGGCCCCGTCCTGCGTACGCACGCCGGGTTCACCATCTCCGACCTGTACGGGCTCGACCGGCTGGAGTCGGCCGATCTGATCTGCGTGCCGGCCGGGGACACCTACGTCGTCCGGGACTACCCGCCGGAGCTGCTGGACGCGCTGCGCCGGGCCGTACACCGGGGCGCCCGGGTGCTCAGCGTCTGCGCGGGCGTGTTCACCCTGGGCGCCGCCGGGCTGCTCGACGGGCGCCGCTGTGCCACCCACTGGATGCACTCCGCCGAGCTGGCGGAGGCGTATCCACTGGCCGACGTGCAGGCCGACGTGCTGTACGTGGACGACGGCCCGGTGGTCACCTCCGCCGGTACGGCCGCGGGCATCGACGCCTGCCTCCATGTCGTACGCCAGGAGCACGGCCCCGAGGTCGCCAACGCGATCGCGCGGCGCATGGTGGTGCCGCCGCACCGCGACGGCGGGCAGGCGCAGTTCATCGAGCGCCCGCTGCCCACCGCGTGCGACACGGTCGGCGGGGTCCTGGCCTGGATGGAGCGGCATCTGGACCGCGAGATGACCGTCGAACAGCTCGCGGAGCGCGCCCATATGTCGCCCCGCACCTTCGCGCGCCGGTTCCAGCAGGAGACGGGGACCACTCCGTACCGCTGGCTGCTGCGACAGCGCGTCCTGCTGGCACAGGAGTTGCTGGAGGGGACGGCCGAGACGGTCGACGCGATAGCCGGCCGGTCCGGCTTCGGGAACGCGGCGGGCCTGCGCCACCACTTCATGCGCACGCTCGGGACGACCCCGAACGCGTACCGGCGTACGTTCAGGGGCCCCACGCGCGTCGCGTGAGGCCCCCGGGAACGTACGAGAACGCCTGGAGAACGTCAGACACCGCAGCTCGGCGCGGACCAGAAGCGGCCCGAGCGGTGGTCGACGTGGGCGTGGTCGTTGTGGTCCGGGTACCCCGGGCCGAGAATCCCGTTGAAGCCGTGGTTGCGCGCGTTCTGGGCCAGGCTGCACAGGGTGTGCGGTCCGGACCCGATGTCGGCGGCGTCACCGTACAGATGGCGGCTGTTGCTCGCTCCGCCGACCGCCGCGTTGCACGCGGTCGAGCGGAATCCGCTGGTGACACGGAGCGGCTGGTCACCCATCGCGTGCCGCATCGCCTCCAGCTTCCACATGGTGCGCAGGGCGTTGGACTTGGCGGTCGCCGCGCTCACCGCGCCGCCGGCCCAGGTGGAGTTGCAGGTGTTCAGCTCGGCGTAGGTGAAGTGGATCGGCGTGCAGTCGTTGTCCTGGAGCTCGTAGATCTTGTTGAAGGTGTTCTGGCCCGCGATGCCGTCGGACGCCAGTCCGTACGCGGACTGGAAGCGCTTGACCGCGGCGGCGGTCGCCGGTCCGAACTCGCCGTCGATGACGAGCGGGGCGGCGCTGCCCACGTGGCCTGCCACGCGGATCTGGAGCTGGCTCACAGCGGCGCCGCTGGAGCCTTGGGAGAGGGTGCCGGACCAGGTGTAGCAGCCGTCGGCCTGCGCGGGGCCGGCGGTGACGACCGCCCCGGCCACCGCGAAGGACAGGGTCATGACAAGGCTGAGCAGAAGTCTTGCGGTACGTCGCAACATCGGGTCTCCAGATTCAAGGCGAGATGTACGGCAGAGCGTGGCGGAAGGGTTGACGCGCGTCAACCGGGTGCCGACCAGGGTCATTTGTCGGACCAATGGCGCCGGGGCCCACACTTCACCCGCTGTCCACCACGACGTCGACGGCCCCGCTCCCGGAGACCGGGAACGGGGCCGCTCAGAGGCCACTCAGGGGCTGTCGCCCGCCGGGCGTCCGCCGCCACGCGCGGACTTCGCGCACTCAGGCGTTCGGCACGACCTCGTAGCGCGGTGTGCCCTCTTCCATCTGCCGCAGCGCGTCCTTGCGGTCGCGCTTCGAGAGCCGGTCGATGTACAGGTATCCGTACAGATGATCCGTCTCGTGCTGGAGGCAGCGCGCGAAGTAGCCGGTGCCGCGCACCTTGATCGGCTTGCCCTGGACGTCCTGGCCCCGCACCACCGCGTAGTCGGGCCGCGCGAGCTCCGCGTACGCCGTCGGCACGGAGAGGCAGCCCTCGTTGCCGTCCTCCAGATTGCGGTCCTCGGGCGGGAGTTCGTCCAGCACCGGGTTGCACACGACGCCGACGTGCCGCACCCCGTCGTCGTCGGGGCAGTCGTAGACGAAGACCTTCAGGTCCACGCCGATCTGGTTGGCGGCCAGGCCCACACCCTCCGCCGTCCGCTGGCTGGCGAACATGTCGTCGACGAGCGCGGCGAGCTTGTCGTCGAACTCGGTGACGTCCGCGCACTCCTTGTGCAGGACCGGATTGCCCACGACGGTGATCGGCCGCGACGTGCCGCGCTCGCGGTACGCCAGCTCACGCGCCTCCGCGTCCGTGGAGTCGACGAGGAAACCCTCGTCGTCGACAATCCCCTCGCCGCCCGCGACGAACCCGTCCCCCCGCTCCGCCTGGGAGGTCCCGCCCTCGGTCATCTGGTCCGTCTCCTGCTGCGCCATGTCCGCAGTACGCCTTCCTCGGTACCCGCTGCTGCCTGTACACCGCTGCCTGCTGCCCGCGCGATGTGCCCGTACAGCCTACGGCCCGTGGTCGCGTCGTCGGCTCGATGCCCGAGAACCGGCCCCCACTCCCCTCGCCACCCCTGCCGCCCGCGTGCGCGAGCCGGCGGATTCCGAGTCAGCAGACCTCTTCGAGGTCCCGCCACTCCCGTGTGTCCGGGCTGTCGGCGACCCAGCCGTCGAGCAGACCGCGGACCAGTCCGGGGGGCGCGGCTATTCCGCACTCGCGCTCGGGCACCCACAGCTCGCCCTCCGTGCGGTGACCGAGCGGCCCGGGATGTCCCGGCTCGCTGTGGTCGTGCGGGTCCAGGTGCTCGCCGTCGCCCTCGGCGCTCGGCATCCGGCTCTCCGAGCAGGCCCGGCAGAGCAGCCGTACGGAGGACGACCAGTCCTCGGCGGCGAAGCCCGCGTCGGCCGCGAGCCGCTCCAGGGCGTCCCGGTCGGACTCGGTCGCCGCTTCCAGCAGCACCACCCAGGTCGGCACGGGAGACGGCGCCCAGAGCTCGATCTCGTCGAAGACCGGGAAGGCCCGCTCGGAGCCGTTCGAACCGGCCGCGGTCGTGCGTTCGCCGTTCGGCACGCCGTCGTGCAGGACGACCTCGCCCCAGCGGCGCCCCGAGGACGGCAGCGGGATAGAGAGGATCTCGATCCTGGCCGGGTCGAGCCTTCGGCCCCAGACGACCTCGGCCTCGCCCTCGGGCGAGAGCCGGACGGCCGCGCTGCCCAGCTCCATGCCGACCGGCTCACCGGTCGCGGCGGCCGTGTACTGATTGCCGGGGACCTTGAGGCCGTACGCCTGCCAGGCCCGCCGGGCCAGCGGCCAGTCCTGCAGCGCGGTGGCCGCGATGCCCACGTTCCACCAGTCGGGTGCCCCGGCCTCCTTGTCGAGCAGCGCGACGGCGCGCAGCCCGGCGGCCCGCGCCTGCTCCCAGTCGTGCCGGAACTTGTGCAGAAGGGCCAGGTTGAACCAGGACTCGGAGAGCCAGGGCTCCAGATCCGCCGCCCGGGTGAGCAGCGCGCCCGCGTCCTCGTACCGTCCGTCGCCGATCAGCGTGAACGCGCGGTCGGTGGCCTGCCGCCACGAGGCGGAGGGCCGATGCCGTACCTTCCCGAAGATCTTCACGATTCCCGCCTGCCGGTCGCTCGGGTCTGTGCCCCCGGACACCCTCTTGGACTCCTCTTCGCATCCAACCATGCCCGGTCGGACGCTCGCTCCTTACCCATGGGTTACCCAGCGGGACCAGGGGTCAGACCACCGCGCGACAGGACGCGCGCCAGAGATTCCACCACCTCGGGCTGGTAGTCGTGGCCGGTGCCGAGGCGCAGCCGCTCCAGGGCGCTGAGCGGCCCCGTCGCCCCTCCCGGGCTCCCCGGGCCCGCACCGGCGAAATCGTCGTACGCGTTGACGGCGCGGACGATCCGGGCCGGGAGAGGTTGTTCGCGGTACGGATCGGCCTGCCGCTCCACGACGACGGCGACCGCCGTCGGGACCCCGGTCTGGCGTACGACGGCCCCGCCGAGCAGGGCGATCCGCCGTTGCTCGGCGACCGGCAGGAGGGCGGTCGCGCCGTCGGGCACGGGGTCGACGAGCGACAACTGGCCGATGTCGTGCATCAGCGCCGCGTACTCCAGGACGGTCAGCTCCGCCCCGGAGAGCCCCAGCTCGCGGCCGACGGCGCGGCTGAGCTCGGCGACCCTGTGGGCATGGCCGTGGCGGGTGTATCCGGCGATCTCGGTGGCGCGGGCGAGCGAGGCGATGGTCTGCCCGTAGGTCGTACGGACCGCCGCGTAGCGCCGGAACGAGAGCTGCGTCAGCAGCAGCGGCACGCAGAAGACGGGCAGGGCCCAGAGCCCGGCCACGGCGACGCCGAGGGCCATCACCGCACCGGTCGCGCAGACGGCGGAGCCGATGCCGATGAGGGCGCGCAGTTCGTCGCGGAGCAGCGGACCGTACGGATGGTGGGTGCGGGCGCGCAGCATCAGCGCGGCGAGGACCGCGTCGCACAGGGCGGTCAGGATCAGTAGGAGGAGGAGCAGGAGGGCGTAGTACGGGCCTTCGCCGACCCGTTTGCCCAACTCGCCCGAGGCGACGAGCGGCTGGAAGCAGACGGCCGCGAAGGCGACGGTCAGCACGCGGCGGGTCACGTGGTCGAGCGCGGGGCCGCGCCCCCGCGCGAGATGCGGTACGGCTCCGACGAGGACCGCCGCGACGACGACGGCGACGGTCTGGAGCACCCCGTGCTCCACGGGGCGGCCCGCGCTCTGCCCGAGCATGGCGTACGCGAGGGCTCCGGCGGCCCCGAGGGGCGCGGGCTCGCGCTCGCCGGGGAGGGCGGCGCCCCGGCGGACGAGCTCACCGATGGCGACGAGGACGCCGAAGGCGAGGGCGTTGCGCGGCTCGGTGAGTCCGTGCCAGAGGGTGGACCACAGGCCGAGCCCGGTGAGTGTGAGGGCGGCGCCGTGGACGGCGAGGAGGGCGAGGGAGGAGCGAGCGGGGCCGGCGTGGGGGCCGGCGGGGGCGTGCGCGGCGGTCATCCGGCGCCGCCGGGAAGGCCCGGGCGGTCGGAGGCCGGTGTCGTACGGGAGCCGTCCCGCGGACGGGATGGCGGGACGTTTTCGCGAGCGGCGGTGGCCCCGCTCGCCGGGGGGACGGAAAGCAGCGCCGCCGCTGCCACGGCGTGCGTCTTCGGGGACGGGTCCGACGGCTCCCGGTGCTCGTCCGGTACGGCGTGCGTCTCGTCGGAGGTGACAGCCGTCTGCCAGCCGTACCGGTCCAGCGCGCTGACGAGCGCCCCCACCATCCGCGGGTCGAACTGGGTGCCCGCGCACCGCCGCAGCTCCGCCAGCGCCGTCGCGACGGGCCGCGCCCGCCGGTAGGACCGGGTGGACGTCATCGCGTCGAAGGCGTCCGCGACGGCGACGACCCGCGCGAACTCGGGGATCTCCGCGCCCGCCAGGCCGTACGGATAGCCGCTGCCGTCGAGCCGTTCGTGGTGGTGCAGGATCGCCAGCCGGGCCTCCCCGAGGAAACCGATGCCGCGCACGATCTCGTGGCCGTACTCGGGGTGCAGCTCGATGACGCGCCGCTCCTCCGGGGTCAGCGGGCCGTCCTTGCGCAGCACGCGCGTGGGGACGCCGAGCTTGCCCACGTCGTGCAGGATTCCGGCGAACCGGAGGACCTCAAGGCGCTCGTGGTCCATCCCCAGCTCACCGGCGATCATGGCGGACGCCCGCCCGACGCGTTCGCTGTGGCCGCGGGTGTACCGGTCCTTGATGTCGACGGCCTGTACGAGTGCCCTGATGGTCGCCTGGTGCGCGGCGCGCTCGCGGTGGTACTGCGCGAAGACCCAGCAGGAGATGTACACCGGCAGCAGTACGAAGAGCGCGGAGAGCGGGCCGTACGGGCTGCGCCAGAGCACGGCCATCATCAGCCCGGCCAGGGCGTGCGCACCGTACGGCGCGAGCGAGCGCGGCAGCAGGCCGCGCCAGGCCGTGCGGACGGACTGCCGTTCGGCGGTCACGAAGATGCCGCCGTCGAGCGCGCTCAGGACCAGGCAGAAGGCGAGCGCCCCGCCCCCCGCGGGCAGCAGCGCGTACGGGAAGTCGGGGACACCGGGGGTGTCGTGGCCGGGGCGCCCGGTGCCGCCGAGCGCGGCCGGACCGGCGAGGAGCCGGTGGGCCAGGGAGGCGGCCCAGGTGGCGATGGCGAGCTGCGCGGCGCGCCACACGCGGCGGACCCCGGCCGGCCGCTGCGTCACCCGGCCGCCGAGCCCGCCCGGAACAGCCACGAGCGCCGCCGCGGCGGGCGGCAGCAGGAAGGCCGCGGCGAGCAGTACAGGGAAGAACGATCCGGCGACGACGGGCACCGAGACGCGTACCGGCCTCCCGAGGAAGCGCCGGCGGGCGGGGGCCTCGCAGAGCGCGTACAGCGTGCCCAGCAGCAGGACGGCGGGCCAGAGACTGTCCGGGCCGGCCGCGGAGAAGGGGCGTAACGCGGGCAGGGTGAACACGGGAAGCACGCACGCGAGCGCGGCCGCCACGGCGCAGCAGATGTACACACGCGCCGCTCCCGGAATGGCCTTCACCGCGCCTTCACCCCGCCCCCACCAATTGGCACCGGCCCGAAACAAAGGGTCAGGCTAGCGAGTTGGGTAACGGCTCACGGGCCGAGGGAGACGATTAGCACCTTCGGGTGATGCGCACGTAAACGCACGCGGGGCGCGCCGCGATATGCGCGGCGCGCCCCGAAGGCGTACTTCCGCTGCGAGCGAGCGGCCCCGCAGAGGGCCGCTCGGCGAGCGCGGCGAGGGCCCGGCTACTCGCCGGCGGTGGCCGTCCGGTCCGTGTCGACGGCGGTCACGTCCCGCTCGGGCACGGTGTGGCCGGCCCGGATGAGGTCGATACGACCCATCACCTTGGCGCGCAGGTCGGTGGGGACGTCGTCATGTCCGCAGCACCGCTTGACCAGCTTCTTCACGGCCTGTTCGAGTCCGTACTTCTCCAGACACGGCGAGCACTCGTCGAAGTGCTCCTCGAACTTCGTGCAGTCCTTGTCCGGCATCTCCCGGTCGAGATACTCGTAGAGGTGGTCAAGAACCTCTGAGCAATCCGTCTCGTGCGGCTCTCCGCAACTCATGAGCCCGAGCCTTTCCGATCGTCCGACGACTCTCCGGCGCCGGCCGGGGCAAGCCCGCGCTCGCGGGCGTAGTCCTCAAGCATGCCGCGCAGTTGACGCCGGCCACGGTGCAGTCGCGACATCACCGTACCGATGGGTGTCCCCATGATGTCCGCGATCTCCTTGTACGCAAAGCCCTCTACATCGGCGAGATAAACCGCGATGCGGAACTCCTCGGGGATCGCCTGGAGCGCTTCCTTCACGTCGGAGTCGGGAAGGTGGTCGAGCGCCTGGGACTCCGCGGAGCGCAGACCGGTCGACATGTGCGACTCGGCGCGCGCAAGCTGCCAGTCCTCGATCTCCTCGGCGGCGCTGCGCTGGGGCTCACGCTGCTTCTTGCGGTACGAGTTGATGAAGGTGTTGGTGAGGATGCGGTACATCCACGCCTTGAGGTTGGTGCCCTCACGGAATTGGTGGAAGGAGCCGTACGCCTTGGCGTAGGTCTCCTGCACGAGATCCTCGGCATCGGCCGGGTTGCGCGTCATGCGCAGGGCGGCCGAGTACATCTGGTCGAGATAGCCGAGTGCGTCCCGCTCGAATCGGGCGTTGCGCTCGGCGGCGGACTCTTCCCTGTGGCCGTCGTCGGTCCCTGTGTCGGTCCCAGTGACCGGACCCACCTCCTCCAACGCTGTGGCAGGCCCGAAGGCGGACCCACTCGAATCGGAGAATAGTCGACCTTGTGCCGGGGCGGGCTTCGTGGCCGCCTCGGCCGACGACCGGACTGGCGCGGTCCTGGGTGAAGAAAGCACCGTCCACTCCACTTCGGTGGCGTGCGACCGGGCGGGGCAGATGGTCGAACCCATGCGACGGACTCCCTTTCCAGGATCTGTGTACCGACATCTCGCACAACAGCCGTCGCCCACTGCACATTCCCGGGTGGTCGAACACGCTCTGTCAGCGGGCCGACTGTGACCGGATCCACTTCCCGACGCCGTCGGTGATCACGGCCAGTGCCTCCTCCTGGCTGAGCGTGGCCCGCTTGGGAACGTTGAAGGAGTGGTCTCCGTACGGCACCTCGATCAGCTCGTAACCGCTCTCGGGAGCCACGTCCGGGAGCTGTGCGGGGAACTCCCCGGGCTTCCCGAAGGGGTCGTTCCCGCCCTGGACGACGAGGGTCGGCACCCCGGCACCGAGCAGTTCGTCGGCGCGGGTCTTCTCGGGCCTGCCCGGCGGGTGCAACGGGAAGCTCAGCGCCAGTACGGCGTGGGCGCCCAGCTCCCGCGCCGTACGGCAGGCCACCCGCGCCCCGGCGCTGCGCCCGCCCGCGACGACGGGCAGGCCGGGCCTCGCGAGCGCCGGCCAGAGTGCCCGCCAGCCGGTGTCGAGGGTCTTCGGCGCGGGCGCGAGCTTCTTCCCGGCCACCCGCCAGGGCTGCTCGACCAGGGCCACGGTCACCCCGAGCGGGGGGAGGGCGGCGGCGAGCGCCTGGAGGTCCCGCGCCTCGATGCCGCCGCCCGCGCCGTGGCCGACGGCGAGGACGAGGCGCGCCTCGGTCCCCATCTTGGCGGTGGTCCCCTTCTCAGGAGGGTGCCAGGTGATACGGGCGTCGCCCGCGGGGGTGTCGACGATCTCGCTCTGCATGACACCAGGATCACATCGGGCAGGCCCCCGGCCCCGCTTCTCACGGCCGGGCACTCGGAGGAGGGTGCTCCCCTCGGGCTCGGGGGAGGGTGCTCCCCTCGGGCTCGGGGGAGGGTGCTCCCCTCGGGCTCGGAAGAGGGTGCTCCCCTCGGTCAGAAGAGGGTGCTCTCCTCGGGCGCGGCCAGCTCCTCCAGCAGCTCCGGACCGTTGTTCCTTACGTTGCTGACCGCCGTCGCCACCGGATAGGCCCGCATCAGCCCCTCCGGCGGCGGGGCCAGCAGCTCACGCAGGTCGTCGAGGTCCGTACGGGCCGGATCGAGCCAGGCGTCCCACCGGTCGGGCGTCAGCATCAGCGGCATCCGGGGGTGGATGTCGGCGAGCGAGGACGGTCCCTCGGCGGGGGCCACACCGAGCGGGCCGGTCTCCGCCTCGGTCGTGATGACCGAGCAGGTCACCCACCAGGCGTTCGGATGGTCGTCGGGCAGGGTCTTGTCGCGCCAGAACTCGTACAGACCGGCCATGGCCATGACCGAACCATCGGCCGGGGTGACGAAGTACGGCTGCTTGCGGGGCCGCTTCTTCCTGCCCTTCTCCTCCAGCTCCCGTTCCTCGGGGGCGGTGACCCACTCGTAGTAGCCGTCGGCGGGAATCAGACAGCGCCGGGAGGTGAAGGGACGCCGGAAGGACGGCTTCTCGTGCACGGTCTCCGCACGTGCGTTGATCATCCGGGCGCCGCCCTCGGGCGTCTTGGACCAGGAGGGCACGAGCCCCCACCTGAGCGTGCGGAGCTGTCGTACGGGGGCGGGATCGTCGGCGCCCTTCACCGGGCGCTCCAGGACCACGTACACCTCTTTGGTAGGTGCCACGTTCCAGTCGGCGGCAAGGGCCTCTTCCGGCTCCCACCTCTCGACCTCGAAGAGACCGACGAGATCCTCCGGCTTCCGGCTCGCCGCGTACCGACCGCACATGCTCAACCACCCCTCGACCTGCTGACGCGCTCGCGCCGGGTCAGGCTACCGACACGCCACCAACCCTCGCAGATCGTCCGCCGTCCGAGTGGATCACTGCCCGCGGAGCGCGTTCCCCACGGCCCGGAACGCCTGTCGGGGCCAGGGAGGACCCCGGCCCCGACAGGGACACATGTCAGATCAACTCCGCGTGGATCAACGGATGTTGACGTCGATGCAGGAGTAGAACGCCATCGGCGTGTCGGCGATGTTCCAGACGGCCAGGACCTTCTGGTTGCCGCGGATGCTGCCGAAGTTGACGTTGTGGCTCACGGTGGCGCCGGGGGTGGCACCGCCGTCGTTGAACTCGGCGACCTTGGTGTTGCCGACGAAGTACTGCCAGGTCGTCGTGCGGTGCCGCGCCGTCAGCGTCCAGTTGAACGTCTGGTTGACGCCGACGTTGGAGCGCCGCCAGCCCTTGTTGTCGTCGTTCAGGTCGGAGAACCTGGCGAGCCCACCGTTACAGCTCTTCAGGCCCTTCGGGCCCTCGACGCTCTGCGGCTCCCACTTGATCTCGCCGCAGGAGACGACGCCGGTCTTGCACTGGTCCTGCCGGCTGGCGGGCGAGTTGATCCAGCCGTGTGCGGAAGCGGCCGGGGCGGGGAGAGTGACGGCGATGATCGGCGCGACCGCCGCGCTCAGGACGAGGGCCAGACGAGTTTTCTTGTGCATGACAACTCCTTCGTGGTGACGCCCGACGGGACCGACGCCCGGAGACGCGGGCAGCCGGGGCCCGTTGAGGACTCACTGCGTGTGGGGAACTCGCGAAGGTGCACGAACAGTTGCATCGACAGCCATAGAGGTCCGGTGACGGTCCGGTGGAGCGCTGTCGCGGGCTTACCAGTACTCGAATGTTCTACTAGGTCTAGACCATGGCAGCCGCTCTCGGGTGTCGTCAAGACTTGAACTGCCCTTGACCGCAGGTGGCTTGAATGCCTCTGTCCGCTGTGCGGGGTCCCGGCTCCGCACGCAGGTGCCACACTGCGACGACGCACACCCTCCTAAGGAGCCGCCCCAGCGATGATCAGCACCGACTCCAGCACCCTCGCGACCCCCTCGATAACCGATCTGTGGGATCGCGTCTTCGGCACCCAGCCCGTCCCCGAGGACTGGCTGGTGATCGTGACCGCCGCCGTCGCGCTCGTCGCCGTCGGACCGCGGCCCCTCTGGCGGCTGTCCCGCAACGCCGTCACCATCGCCCACGAGGGCGGGCACGGCCTCGTCGCCCTCCTCACCGGCCGCAAGCTCGACGGCATCCGGCTGCACTCCGACACCTCGGGCCTCACCGTCAGCCGCGGCAGGCCCACCGGCATCGGCATGATCCTCACCGCGGCCGCCGGCTACACGGCGCCGTCGCTGCTGGGCCTCGGCGGAGCCTGGCTGCTCACCGCGCACCACATCACGCTGCTGCTCTGGCTGGCCACCGCGCTGCTGCTGGTGATGCTGGTCATGATCCGCAACGCGTACGGGGCGCTCACCGTCATCGTGACGGGTGCGGCCTTCCTGCTGATCTCCTGGTTGACGAGTCCCACCGTGCAGGCCGCGTTCGCGTACGCCGCTGTCTGGTTCCTGCTCCTCGGCGGCGTACGGCCGGCCTTCGAGCTCCAGGCCAAGCGGCGGCACGGCGGCGCACCCGACTCCGACGCCGACCAGCTCGCACGCCTGACACATGTACCGCCCGCGATGTGGCTGTTCCTCTTCCACGCCGTCTCGCTGTGCTCGCTGATCGGCGGAGGGACCTGGCTGCTGGGCCTGTAGGACGGGCACGGAGTCCCTCGCGAACCGGCCGGGCGCCCCATACCACCTTCGTATTACGCCCCGATTTCAACGCATTTGATCGGGATCGCGGTCGTTGTGCAGCCATTAAAGTAAAGGCCATGACCGAAAGCGCCGTGCACCCTGCCCTCTGGCCCGCCCCTTACGCGAGCGGGGCCGTCGAAGCGACGGTCACCGTGCCCGGTTCGAAATCGGTCACGAACCGCGGCCTCGTCCTCGCCGCGCTCGCCGCCGAACCCGGCTGGCTGCGCCGGCCCCTGCGCTCCCGCGACACCCTCCTGATGGCGGACGCCCTGCGCGCGATGGGCGTCGGCATCGAGGAGACGGTCTCCTCCAGCTCGGTCGCCGCGGGCTCCATGACCCCCGCACGCGGCGCGGGCAGCCCGTCGTTCACCGGCGAGGCCTGGCGGATCTTCCCCAACGGTCTGCACGGCCCGGCCACGGTCGACGTCGGCAACGCCGGCACGGTCATGCGCTTCCTGCCGCCCGTCGCGACCCTCGCCGACGGCCCCATCCACTTCGACGGCGACCCCCGCTCCTACGTACGCCCGCTCCACGGCGTCATCGACGCGCTGCGCGCCCTCGGCGCCCGCATCGACGACGAGGGGCGCGGATCGCTCCCGCTGACCGTCCACGGCGGGGGCGCGCTGGACGGCGGCACCGTCGAGATCGACGCCTCGGCGTCGTCCCAGTTCGTCTCCGCGCTGCTGCTCTCCGCCCCCCGCTTCAACCAAGGCGTCGAGGTACGGCACGTGGGCGCCACCCTCCCGTCGCTGCCGCACATCCGCATGACCGTCGACATGCTGCGCGGTGTCGGCGCCCAGGTCGACGAACCGGAGACGGGCGGCGAGCCGAACGTCTGGCGGGTCTCCCCCAGCGCGGTGCTCGGCCGCGATCTGACCGTCGAGCCGGACCTCTCCAACGCCCAGCCGTTCCTCGCCGCCGCCCTCGTGACCGGCGGCCGGGTGACCGTGCGGGACTGGCCCACCCGCACCACGCAGCCCGGTGACGCGCTGCGCCGGATCTTCACCGAAATGGGCGGTTCCTGCGAACTGACCGCGCGGGGGCTCAACTTCACCGGCTCCGGCCGGATCCACGGCATCGAC
Organism: Streptomyces camponoticapitis; assembly: GCF_014646115.1. Classification (GTDB taxonomy): domain Bacteria; phylum Actinomycetota; class Actinomycetes; order Streptomycetales; family Streptomycetaceae; genus Streptomyces; species Streptomyces camponoticapitis. Next base: position 593,960 of record NZ_BMMV01000001.1, read on the forward strand.
CTCGACCTGAGCGAGGTCGGCGAACTGACCCCCGGCATCGCCGCCGTCGCGGCGCTCGCCGACGGCCCGTCCACCCTGCGCGGCGTCGCCCATCTGCGGCTCCACGAGACGGACCGGCTGGCCGCCCTCACCAAGGAGATCAACGAGCTCGGCGGCGACGTCACCGAGACCGCCGACGGCCTCCACATCCGCCCGCGCCCCCTGCACAGCGGTGTCTTCCACACGTACGACGACCACCGCATGGCCACGGCCGGCTCGATCATCGGCCTCGTCGTCCCCGGTGTCGAGATCGAGAACGTCGCGACAACTTCCAAGACGCTGCCCGATTTCCCGCGCATGTGGACCGAGATGCTCGCGGGAGCGGGAGCCTGACGCGATGCGCCGCTACGGCAAGAACCCGGACGAGGACGACATCCGCTCCCGCCCCAACCCCAAGGGCAACCGACCGCGCACCAACATCCGCCCCAAGCACGAGGACGCGGCCGAGGGAATGGTGCTCACCGTCGACCGCGGTCGGCTCACCTGTCTGGTGGGCGAGACCGTCGTCCTGGCGATGAAGGCACGGGAGCTGGGCCGCAAGGCCGCCGTGGTGGGCGACCAGGTGTGGATCGTCGGGGACCTCAGCGGCAAGAAGGACACGCTGGCGCGCATCGTACGGATCGAGAAGCGACGCTCCGTACTGAGGCGCACGGCGGACGACGACGACCCGTACGAGCGCGTGATCGTCGCCAACGCCGACCAGCTCGCGGTGGTGACCGCCCTCGCCGACCCCGAGCCGCGGCCCCGGCTGATCGACCGCTGTCTGGTCGCGGCGTTCGACGCGGGCCTCGAACCACTGCTGATCCTCACGAAGTCCGACCTGGCGTCGGCGGACGAACTCCTGGACACCTACCGGCCGTTGGGTATCCGATACGTCGTCACACGACGGGACGAACTGGAGACGGGAGAGGCGGCCGACCGCGTACGCGAATACCTCGCGGGCCGTATGACCGCGTTCGTCGGGCACTCCGGCGTCGGCAAGACGACCCTGGTCAACGCGCTCGTACCGGATGACCGCCGGCGGACGACCGGCCTGGTCAACGCGGTCACCGGGCGCGGCAGGCACACCACGACGTCCGCGCTCGCACTGCCGCTGGAGAAGGCGGACGGCTGGGTCATCGACACTCCGGGCATCCGTTCCTTCGGTCTCAACCACGTCGATCCGTCGCGCGTCATCCTGGCCTTCCCGGACCTGGTCCCGGGGACGGAGAACTGCCCACGCGGGTGCGGCCACGACGAACCGGACTGCGCGCTCGACGCGTGGGTGGCCGAGGGGCACGCGGACCCGTCGAGGCTCGACTCACTGCGCCGTCTGCTCTCGACCCGGGAACGACGCGAGGGCGACTGATCCCGCCATGTTTGCCTCTCGCGAGCCTTGGCGAGTGCATAAACTCACCACGTCTTGGCAAGGTCTAGCAAGGGTCGCCAAAGGCTGACGAACGACGCGGTCACCGAGCGGGAGGCACTAACGATGGCGTGGCTGCTGGTCGTGGTCGCAGGGCTGCTGGAGACGGGCTTCGCCGTCTGTCTCAAGCTCTCCCACGGATTCACCCGGCTCTGGCCGACGATCGCCTTCGCGGTTTTCGCACTCGCCAGCTTCGGTCTGCTGACGCTCTCCCTCAAGAAGCTCGACGTAGGACCGGCGTACGCGGTGTGGACGGGCATCGGCGCGGCCGGCACGGCGATCTACGGGATGGTCTTCCTCGACGACCTGGTCTCCACACTGAAGATCGTCTCGATCTCGCTGGTCATCATCGGCGTCATCGGCCTCCAGCTCTCGGGCTCGTCCCAGCACTGACCCCCGCGACGGAGCCGGCGACGGCTGCGCGCACCAGCCGCCCGACGGGCTCGCCGTCCGGCGCGACGACATGCGCGAGGGCGAGCCGGACGGCCAGTTCGCACCGGAAGGCGAGCTCGGCGGAGTCGTCCTTCGTACGGAGATGGGGCTCGGGGGCACGGAGCGGGGCGGCGGGGCGGCCGTCCTCGAACCGGGCCTGTTCGGACCGGGCCTGTTCGGGCCGGAGCTGATCCGGCCGGAGCTGATCCGGCCGCGCGTGCTCCGGTCTGCGGTGCTGCGCCGTACGCCCCCGCTCGGCACGCGCCTGTTCCGCCCGCGCCTGCTCGACGCGCGCCCGCTGCACCCGGCCCGCCTGCACCCGGAGCGGTTCGCTGCGCGCCGGCCCGCCCGGCTCCGTACGGCCCCGGCGGTCCGGCCGCCCCGGATCCAGCGCGGCCACGGCCCGGTTCCGTACCGCGGCCACCAGATCCGCCGGCGCGGGAGGTCCGGCGTCCGCGCGGCGTTGCGCGGGCGCGCCGCCCGGCGGGGCAGCGGGGCGTACGGGACGGGGCGCCGGATGACGGTCGGTCCAGCAGTCGGTGAGCAGGGCCCGCAGCAGGGGCCTGGAGCGCGCCTCGGCGACCGTCCACTCGGCCACCGACACCAGCCGGTCCACGGGGTCGGCCGGCTCGGTCAGCAACCGCTCGACGCCGTGCAGATAGAGGTCGGCCTCCCGCCGTACCAGGGCGCGGGCGAGACCGTCCTTGCTGCCGAACTCGTTGTACAGGGTCTGCCGCGAGACCCCGGCGGCCGACGCGACGTCGACCATCCTGACGGCGGACCAGGACTGGTCCGTGAGCGCCGAAAGAGCGGCATTGAGTAGGGCTTCACGCGCTGTAGGCATAGGTGCCTCCCGGGCCGTTCGGCTCCGCACTCAGAGTTGACGCAGCCTCGCGCGCTGTCAAGAGGACCCGGAGCCGGTCCGGCTGCCGATCGGCCGTAGCCCGATCTTGGACGCTGTCGATACTGTGACGACCATGCCCGATTACCACGATGATCTGCGACTCGCCCATGTCCTCGCGGACGCCGCCGACGCCGCGACGATGGACCGGTTCAAGGCTCTCGACCTGAAGGTCGAGACCAAACCGGACATGACCCCGGTGAGTGAGGCCGACAAGTCGGCCGAGGAGCTGATCCGCGGCAATCTCCAGCGCGCCAGGCCGCGGGACGCGGTGCTGGGCGAGGAGTACGGCATCGAGGGCACAGGTCCGCGGCGCTGGGTGATCGACCCGATCGACGGCACCAAGAACTACGTACGCGGCGTACCCGTCTGGGCCACGCTGATCTCCCTGATGGTCGCGGGCGAGGGCGGCTACGAGCCGGTGGTCGGCGTGGTCTCCGCGCCCGCGCTGGCACGCCGCTGGTGGGCGGCGAAGGGCGGCGGCGCCTACTCGGGCCGCAGCCTGTCGTCGGCGACCCGGCTGCGGGTCTCGAAGGTCTCGCGGGTGGGGGACGCCTCGTTCGCGCACTCCTCACTGAAGGGCTGGGAGGAGCAGGGCCGCCTCGACGGCTTCCTGGATCTGACGCGGGCCTGCTGGCGTACGCGCGGGTACGGCGATTTCTGGCCGTACATGATGGTCGCCGAGGGGGCGGTGGACATGTGCGCGGAGCCGGAGCTCTCGCTGTGGGACATGGCGGCGCCGGCGATCATCGTGCAGGAGGCGGGGGGCCGGTTCACGGGCCTGGACGGGCGTTCCGGACCGCACAGCGGCAACGCGGCGGCGTCGAACGGGGTGCTGCACGAGGAGCTGCTCGGTTATCTGAACCAGCGCTACTGACGGCGGCGGGTCTCGGTCCGGCGCGATCCACGCCGCGCGATTCACGTCGCGCGATTCAGGTCGGTGCTGTCGGCGCGCGGCCTCGCCCGGGCATCGCCGACGCCGTCCGGGAAATTAATTCTCGGGGCGATGGGCCATTCGGGGGACGTGGAGCCCTTGGGGCACCCGGGGCGCGCGTCTCTGATCACCGCGCGCCGGGTACGTTGCTCCGCCCGCCCCCTTGTTGACGGAGCGTGCCGGTGTCACTCTGAAAGTCCCCCCACTTGTGAACTTGTGAATCCGTTCTCCAGCAGAGAGACCGGTTCACCGAGGAGGTGGCTCCATCCATGCTCGTCCGTGACGCCATGAGCACGGTGGTCCTCACCATCGGGCCCACCCATACACTCCGCCAGTCCGCTCAGCTGATGGCGGCACGCCGGGTCGGCGCCGCAGTGGTGCTCGACACCGAAACCAGCGGGCTCGGGATCCTCACCGAGCGTGACATCCTGATCTCGATCGGCGGCGGGCAGGATCCCGACGTCGAACTCGCCGGTACGCACACCACCACGGAGGTCGTGTACGCCTCACCGGTCTGGACCCTGGAGGAGGCGGCCGAGGCGATGACGCACGGCGGCTTCCGTCATCTGATCGTCTGCGACGACCGGGAGCCGGTCGGCATCGTGTCCGTACGCGACATCATCCGCTGCTGGGCGCCCGCGAGGCGCCGCCCGACGGCGCTGACGGGCTGAGCCGGAGAGACATCAGGGAGCAGCGGTGGAGGCCGGATCCGTCCCGGAACCCGGCCTCCACCCCTTCATCGGCGAGGGCCGTCAGCCGCGCAGGGCCTGGACCGCGGTGTCGAGCCGCTTGCCGAAGTCTCCGTCCGCCTGACGGAAGTTGTTGATCGCGCGCTCGGCGATGTCGTCGCGCGAGACCTTGGAGATGAACTGGGCGAGGTTGTCGACCAGCCGCGCCTTCTCGTCCTCCGACATCAGCCGGTAGAGGTTTCCGGCCTGCACGAAGTCGTTGTCCTCCGCGTGGACGGGGGCCTCGGTGTTGCCGGTGGTGCCGGTGACCTGGGTGGGCTGCCAGAGCGGCCGGTCCGTCTGGAAGGGGCCGCCGAAGCTGTTCGGCTCGTAGTTCTTGGCGCCCTTGTGACGGCCGTCGTACAGGAAGCCGTCACGGCTGTTCGTACGCGCGTCGGTGGCGTGCGGACGGTTCACCGGCAGGTGGTCGGCGTTGATGCCGACGCGGTAGCGGTGGGCGTCGCCGTACGCGAAGAGACGGCCCTGGAGCATCTTGTCGGGCGACGGGCCGATGCCGGGCACGAAGTGCGCCGGGCTGAAGATGGACTGCTCGACCTCCGCGAAGATGTTCTCCGGGTTGCGGTTGAGCTCCAGCTTGCCGATCTCGATCGGAGGGTAGTCCTCGTGCGGCCAGACCTTGGTCAGGTCGAACGGGTTGAAGCGGTAGTTGGCCGCCTCCGCCGCCGGCATGACCTGGATCTGCACGGTCCACAAGGGGAATTCACCACGCTCGATGGACTCGCGCAGATCGCGCTGGTGGCTGTCCGGGTCCATGCCCGAGAGCTGGTTGGCCTCGTCGGTCGTGAGGTTCTTGATGCCCTGGTCGGTCTTGAAGTGGTACTTGACCCAGAAGACCTCGCCGGCCTCGTTGTTCCACTGGTACGTGTGCGAGCCGTACCCGTTCATGTGGCGCAGCGTGGCGGGGATGCCGCGGTCGCCGAACAGCCAGGTCACCTGGTGCGTCGACTCGGGGCTCAGACCCCAGAAGTCCCATACGTTGTCAGCCTCCTGGCTGCCCGTGTACGGGTCGCGCTTCTGGGTGTGGATGAAGTCGGGGAACTTGATGGCGTCCTTGATGAAGAACACCGGGGTGTTGTTGCCGACGAGGTCGTAATTGCCCTCCTCGGTGTAGAACTTCAGCGCGAAGCCGCGCGGGTCGCGCACGGCGTCGGCCGAGCCGAGGTTGCCGGCGACGGTGGAGAAGCGCAGGAAGGTCTCGGTCTGCTTGCCGACCTCGGAGAGGAACTTCGCACGCGTCCACTGCGAGACATCGCGGGTGAGCGTGAAGGTGCCGTACGCACCGGCGCCCCGCGCGTGGACGATCCGCTCCGGGATGCGCTCGCGGTTGAAGTGGGCGAGCTTTTCGAGAAGAGTCTGATCCTGAACCAGAACGGGACCGCCGGCACCCGCCGTCTCGCTGTTCTGGTTGTCGGCGACCGGCGCGCCGGCCTCCGTGGTGAGCGGTCCCTGCGTCACGTGCGCCTCCTGCGTCATACCTGCTGAACTCTGTCCCTCGGCGATTGCCTGTAGCGATCCTACGATGGACTTTGTCTAAGTCAAGTAAGGGTCCAACTCCACACTCGTTCAGGATCTGGGCGCCCTCACTGTTAAGCTGATCCTCATGAGTGACCTGTTGGAACGACTTCGCGAACGCGGCTGGCGGATGACCGCCCAGCGACGCGTGGTGGCCGAGGTCCTCGACGGGGACCACGTGCACCTCACGGCGGACGAGGTGCACGCACGCGCCGTCGCCAGGCTCCCCGAGATCTCCAGAGCCACCGTGTACAACACGCTGGGCGAGATGGTGACGCTCGGCGAGGTTCTCGAGGTGTCAACGGACCGGCGCGCGAAAAGGTACGACCCCAACGCCCACCGGCCGCACCACCACTTGGTCTGCGCGCACTGCGGCACGATCCGCGACGTGCACCCGACGGGCGATCTGCTGGCCGACCTGCCGACGACGGAGCGTTTCGGTTTCGCGATCTCGGACGTGGAAGTGACGTACCGGGGCACCTGCCCCAACTGCGCCCGGGGCTGAACCCACTCCACACGGCCCGGCTCCATACCGCCCGTGAACACGACGAAGGCCCGGATCCTGATCAGGATCCGGGCCTTCGCCCTTCTGAGTAGCGGGGACAGGATTTGAACCTGCGACCTCTGGGTTATGAGCCCAGCGAGCTACCGAGCTGCTCCACCCCGCGTCGGTGAACTCGACATTACGTCACCCCGTCGACCAGCGCAAATCCCTCTTTCGGCGCCGGACCGCCGACGGAGCGGCCCGGCGGGCCGCGGTCGCCCGACGGCGACCGCGGCTCACGCGGTCAGCTCCTGGTGCAGCGCCTCGCGCAGCCGCGCGGCCCGCTCGGCGACCTCGGACGGTCCCAGCTCCACCGCGCGTGCGCACCAGCGCTGCCCCTCGGCCAGCTCCCCGCGCCGGGCCGCGAGCAGCGCGAGCCGCAGCGCCGCCCGCCCGTGGCCGGCCTGCGCGGCTCGGGACCACCAGAGCGCCGCTTCCCGCTCACTGCCCTCGCGGGCCAGCAGCAGCCCCAGGTTGAAGGCGCCGTTGCGGCTGCCCGCCTCGGCCGCCTCCCGGTACCAGCGCGCCGCGTCCGTCATGTCGCCGCGGCCAGCGGCGAGCATCCCGACCCGTACCTGGGCACGCCGGTGACCCTGCTCGGCCGCGCGCTCGTACCACTGCTCGCACTCGGTCTTCTCCGGCTGCGCCTCGCCGAGCGCCGGCGCGCCCGCGGGCGGCTGCCGCGCGTCCAGCACCGTCGCCAGCCGGAACGCGGCCTCCGCGCTGCCGCCACCCGCGGCGCAGCGCAGATGCCGCTCCGCCGCCTGCTCGTCACCGTCCCTGAGGCACGCGATGCCCACCTGAAGGGCCGCTTCCGTATGCCCGGCCGCCGCTGCCCGCTCGTACCAGACGAGGGCCGCACGGTCGTCGTCACGGCCCGCGTAGAGGATGCCGAGGTTGAACGCGGCGTCGACGCTGCCCGCCTCGGCGGCCTTGGAGAACCAGGGCTCGGCGCCCGTCGGATCCCCGGCCTGGAGGAGCAGCACGGCGAGGGCGTTGGCCGCCTCGCGGTGGCCCGCGTAGGCGGCCCGGCGGTACCACTGCTCGGCCTGTGCCGTACGGTCCTGGGCCGTGCAGAGCAGCCCGAGGTTGTAGGCGCCGTTGACGTCGCCCGCGTCCATCGCGGCCCGGTACCAGCGCTCGGCGGTCTGCTGCTCACCGCGCGCGGCGTGGAGCGCGCCGAGCGCGTTGGCGGCGTTGCCGTCGCCGTCCTGCGCGGCTCGCAGCCACCACACGGCGGCGCTCTCCTCGTCACCGGCGTCGCGCAGCAGGAAACCGAGGGCGCAGGCGGCCCGCGCCTCGCCGTCCTCGGCGGCCGTCAGATACCAGCGCCCGGCCTCCTTCAGCTCACCGCGGCCCTCCAGGATCGCGCCGAGGTGCAGCGCGGCACGGCGGTGCCCGCGCGTGGCGGCCTGCCGGTACCACTGGGCGGCCTCGGCCAGCAGGGACTGCCCGGCGTCGGCCTCGGCGCCGGGGCCCGTACCGGGACCGGCCCCCTCGACGCCGACGAGGCCGACGGGGGCCCTGCGCACACCGGAGTCCGCGCTGTCGCGCTCTCCCTTGCCGGTGATGACCGCGCGGACGGTGTTGCCGGTACGCGCGGCCTGACGCGCCCGCCGCTCCAGCGCCCGCGCGAGGCGGTACGAGGCCTCCCGGTGCCCCTGCTCGGCGGCTGCCCGCAGCCACCGCTCCGAACCGATGTCGCTGCGGTGCTCCAGCAGATCGGCGAGCGCGTAGGCACCCAGCGCGTGCCCCTGCTCGGCGGACTGCCGCAGCCAGTACTCGGCGGCGGGCTCGTCGCCCTGCTCGCGGTAGTGCCTGCCGAGGGCGTGAGCGGCCGCGGCCGAACCGGCGACGGCGGCGACCCGCCACCAGCCCGACGCCTCTTCGGTGTATCCGCGCTGGTGGAGGAGGACACCCAGGTTGTTGGCGGCGGCGCGGTCGCCCCCGGCGGTCGCGGAGCGCAGGTAGTTCTCGGCGGAGTCGAGGTCACCACGGCGCAGCAGCAGCGCCCCGAGCACGCTCATGGACGCGACGTCGCCGCCCTCGGCGGCGCGCCGGTGGCGCGCCTCCGTCTCGGCGTCGGCGCTCTCCGTGGGGCCGCCGGCCGCTGTGGCACCGGTCGCGCCCCTGGAATTCTCGGACTCGGCGGAACTGTCTACCTGTCGCTGTACAAACCGCCCTGTCTCCAACAGAGTTGCCCTGTCCCCCATAAAATCCATCGTTGCACCACCTGTTACCCGCGTACACCTGGTATATCGCGGCCACCAAGGTCACTTCAGCGTTTTGTCGACATGCCCACAGAGAGACAAGTCAAACGCCTATCCGGTCAACTCCCCACCATCGACACCCACTTCACCGAACAGGGTGTCACGGACCGGACACGAACAGGTACGACAGCATCACAACACAGAGCGAAGGCCCGGATCCTGATCGGATCCGGGCCTTCGCTTCGCCAGTAGCGGGGACAGGATTTGAACCTGCGACCTCTGGGTTATGAGCCCAGCGAGCTACCGAGCTGCTCCACCCCGCGTCGTTGTGTCCCAACCGTACCACGACGCGGGGTTGTTACTGATCAGCTGCTGTCGTCGCTCCCGCCCGCCGGAGGCTTGGCCGGCGTCTCCGTGGACGTCTCCGCCTCCGCCGCGCGCGCCAGGGCGTCCTGGAGGGCCTCCTGGGCCTTCCCGTACGCCACCCAGTCCTGCTTCGCCAGCGCGGCCTCACCGTCGGTGTACGCCTTCTGGGCGTCGGCGATGGCCTTCTTGAGCGCGGCGTCACCGGTGGCCGGCGGCGTCGTCGTGTCGTCGTCGCCCGGTGGCTGCGTCTCGGGTGGCGGCTCGGCCCCGTCGACACCGAACACCGCGTTCAGCGCCTCGGACAGACTGTCCTTGAAGACGGGCTTGCCTCCGTAGGAGACTGCGATCTTCTTCAGCAGCGGATAGTTCGCGCTGCCGCCACGGGCGTACACCGGCTCGATGTACAGGAACCCTCCGCCGAGCGGCACCGTCAGCAGGTTGCCGTACTCGATGTCCGAGTCGGTGCCTCTCAGGTTCCGCACGAACTCGGCGACTTCGGGCACGCCGTTCAACTCGCTCTGCACCTGTTGTGGCCCTTGGACCGTGGAGGTCACCCTCAGGACTCTGATGGTGCCGTAGTCCTTGCTGGTGGCGTCGGCATCGACCGCCATGAACGCCCCGAGATTGGGACGTCCGTTGGGTGTGAACGTCGTCGTCAGCGAGAACTTCTGGGCCGACTGCCCCGGCATCTTCAGACTCAGGTAGTACGGCGGGACCGCACTGCTGTCCTTGTTCGTCGGGTCGTCGGGCACCTGCCACGCGTCGGAGCCGCTGTAGAACTGGGCGGCGTCCGTGACGTGGTAGCGGGTGAGCAGCTCACGCTGGACCTTGAACATGTCCTGCGGGTAGCGCAGGTGGGCCCGCAGCTCCGGGTCGATGTCCGACTTCGGCTTCACCGTGTTCGGGAAGGCCTTCATCCAGGTCTTGAGGACCGGGTCCTCGGTGTCCCACTGGTAGAGGTTGACCGAGCCGTCGTACGCGTCGACGGTGGCCTTCACCGAGTTGCGGATGTAGTTGACCTGGTTCTGCTGTGCGACGACCGCGCGCTGGTTGTTGGTCAGCGAGTCGGCCGTGGTGTCGCCCAGCGTCGTACGGGACGCGTACGGATAGCCGTTCGTCGTGGTGTAGGCGTCGACGATCCACTTGATCTTGCCGTCGACCACTGCGGGGTAGGCGTCGCCGTCGATGGTCAGCCAGGGCGCGACCGCCTCGACGCGCTCCTTCGGCGTGCGGTTGTACAGGATCCGCGAACCCTCACCGATGGCGCCCGAGTAGAGCATCTGCGGCTCGCTGAACGCCACGGCGTACGCCGCGCGGTTCACCGGGCTGGAGAGATCGACACCGCTCTTGCCCTTGTAGCTGGTGGTCTTCTCACCGTTCTTCTCGTAGTCGAGCTCCTTCTGCGGGCCGCCCACGATCGAGTACTGCTGGGTCTTCTCGCCGTAGTAGATCCGCTGCTCGTACTTGCCGAGCTGGCCGGTGGTCGGCAGGCCGGACTCGGTGAAGTCGGGCGCGCCGATCGTGCCGTCGTTCTCGTCGGTGACCGTCCCGGTGCCCTTGGACGCGATCGCACCGTACCCATGGGTATAGGTGAAGTGGTCGTTGATCCAGTTGCGCTTGGGGATACCGGTGATGTTCAGCTCGCGCAGACCGATGACCGTGTCCTGCGGCTTCTTGTCCGGGCCGAGGTAGCGGTCGACGTCCAGCGTGTCCGGGAACTGGTAGTACTTGCGTTCCTGCTGGAGCTGCTGGAAGGCGGGCGAGACGACGTTGGGGTCGACCAGCCGGTAACTCGCCGCCGAGTCGGCGGCCTCGCGCTGCTGCGACTTCTGGTCGGGGGCGCCCTTGCCCGAGTAGTCCGTCACATCGGCGTCGTCGATGCCGTACGCGGCGCGTGTGGCATCGATGTTCTTCTCGATGTACGGGGCTTCCTTGGCCTGCTCGTTCGGCTGGACCTGGAACTTCTGCACGATCGCCGGGTAGAGGCCGCCGATGAGGATGGCGGACAGGACCATCAGACCGAAGCCGATCACCGGCAGCTGCCACGTGCGGCGCCAGAGCGTCGCGAAGAACAGCACGGCGCAGATGGCGGCGATGCAGAACAGGATCGTCTTCGCCGGCAGATAGGCGTTGGCGTCGACGTACCGCAGACCGGTCCAGTTGCCGGTGGCCTTGAAGTCACTCGCCTTGACCGCGAGTCCGTACCGGTCGAGCCAGTACGCCACGGCCTTGAGCGAGACGAACAGACCGAGCAGCACCGAGAGATGACCGGTGGCCGCTCCCGTCGCACGCGCGCCGGGGCTCGTGACGCGCAGCCCTCCGTACAGATAGTGGGTCAGCGCGGCGGCGATCAGCGCCAGGACGACGGCGGCGAAACCGAAGCCGAGCATGAAGCGGTACCAGGGCAGGTCGAACGCGTAGAACTTCACGTCCATGTGGAACTGCGGGTCCTTCTGGCCGAAGGACACACCGTTGACCCACATCAGCCACGTACGCCACTGCCCGGAGGCGGACGCTCCGGCGATCAGCCCGACGAGGGCGGTGATCCCGAGCAGCACCCACTTCTTGTACGGGGCGATGCCCATCCGGTACCGGTCGAGGCTCTGTTGCTCCAGCGACATCGCGCTCAGCGGCGGACGCAGCCTGTGCGCCAGCCAGATGTTGACGCCGACGGCTGCCGCCATCAGCAGACCGAAGACCGCGAACAGGCCGATCTTGGTCCAGAGGGTGGTGGTGAAAACGGACGAGTACTTCACCGAGCGATACCAGAGCCAGTCGGTCCAGAACCCCGCGAACATGACGAACATCATGGCCAGAACGGCCAGGATGCCCAGTGTCATGAGCAGGGTCCGGGCACGTCTGGACGGCCGGCCCACTCTGATCCGTGGCCCGGTCGGGCCTCCGCCGCGGTCCGGCATCTGGAAAGCCAACGTGCGCACCTCGAAGTTCGCGGTCGTGTGAAGCAGCTGAATCAGCGTCTGTAAGCGGGCCCAAGCGATCGTAGGGCCCACTCATGCAACTTACTGAGGCTTTACCTAGTTCCCGCACGGGGGTCGGAAGGAGGCAGGATGTTGGCCATGTCCAACCTTTCCTCCAACTCTTCCTCCGCGTCCTCGTCCGACGAGCCGCCTTCGGCGTCGGGCCCGGTCGCCTCGACCCCCATCACCCGTGCGGTGCTGGAGATCGACGAATACGCCTCCGGCCTGGGCTGGGACCAGCCGGCGAGGCTCTTCGGGCTCGTCGACACGGCCCGACTGCGCGCCGACGAACCGGAGCTGGCCGGCCAGCTCGGTCTCGACGAAGGCTCCACACCCGCCCCGCTCACCCCTGTCGAGCAGGACGAGATCCCTGCGGACACCCCGCTCGACGAGTTCCTCGCCACGATCGCCTGGCCCGGCGCGGTGGCGGGCTGCGCGATCACGGTGGAGCGCCTGATGCTGCCGCCGTCCGCCGAGGCGTCGGTGCCCGAAGGGCTCGACGAGTCGGGACTCGTCGACTGGGTGGCCGCCCACCCGGACCGCCAGGAGGTACGGATGACGGTCGCCGTGCTGCGTGACGGGACACGGGACTCGGCGCTGCGCCTGCGTGAGAAGGACTCACCGACGCAGGTACTGACCGGCGCCGGCCTGGTCCCGGGTCTCGCCGAGGCCCTGGCCGCGACCTTCGAGGCGTAACGGCCCCCGTACTCGATCCCCGGACGGGGCCGCACCCGCGGCCCCGTCCGGGGAATGAACGAACCCGGTGTCCCCGGACCCTCAGCTCGTCGAACAGCTCGGCAGGGTGTCCGTGTCGCCGCTCTTGATCTTCTCCAAGGACGCCGTCGCGTCCTTGATGTTCTTCACGCGCACCAGCGTGAGGCCGTCCGGGATGTCGGAGGCGGCCGCCGAACAGTTCTCGTCCGGTGTGAGGAAGTACCGCGCACCCGCGTCCCGGGCGCCGACGAGCTTCATCCCGATCCCGCCAATCGGCCCGACCTTGCCGTTGTCGTCTATCGTGCCGGTGCCCGCGACGAACTTGCCGCCCGTGAGATCACCGGGCGTGATCTTGTCGACGATCCCGAGCGCGAACATCAGACCGGCGCTCGGCCCGCCCACGTCGGCCAGCTTGATGTCGATCTCGAACGGGAACGTGTGGTCCGTGCCGGCCTGGATGCCGACGATGGCGCGGTCGTCGCCCTCGTCCGACTTCACCGTCTTGATCGTCACCTTCTCGGTGCCCTCGGGCTCCTTGCCGGCCTTCTCGGCCGCCTGGGCGACCTTGGCCGGGATGATGGTGAACACGACGTCCTCGCCCGGCTGGTGCTTGGTGACCATCTCGGCGACGTCCGGCGGCGCGGAGACGGTCTTGCCGTCCACCGCCTTGATGACGTCACCGGCGTGCAGTGTGCCGTCGGAGGGGCTGTCCTTGACGACCGCGGAGACGACCACCCGCGACGTGACGGGGATGTTCTCCTCCTTCAGGGCCGCGACCTTCGCGCTCTCCTGGGACTGGCTGAACTCCTCCGCGTTCTCCTGCGTGGACTGCTCTTCCGTCTTGCCGTCCGGATAGAGCGTGTTGTGGGGCACCACGATGTTGTCGTGCGACAGCCAGCCGTAGACCGCCTCGACCACATTCATCTTGTAATCCGCGCCGGTGACCCTGACCGTCGTCATATTGAGATGACCGGACGTGGGATAAGTCTTGCGGCCGGAAATGTGGAGCACCGGCTCACCATTCGCGTCGCCGAGTGTGTTCACGGTCGGACCGGGACTCATCTCCGCGTACGGAACGCGGATGAACACTCCCGCACAGAGCAGCGCGATGAGGACGAGGGTGGAGGCGAGCATCGTCGCGGTGCGGCGTGGCATGGAACGACAGTACGGGAAGGGTCTGTCAGTGCACCCTCGGGGCCGGTCCGTACGGGGCCGTGCGCGGCCCCGGCGCGTGGCCGGAAGGGCGGGCGGTCAGGGACGCCGGCCGGACCGGCGGGGCTTACGGGCGGCTCACCTCAGGTGGCGTCCGTCGGGGCGGGATGGGACTTCGCCATCGCGTCACGGAAGCGCGCGTAGCCGGCGAGTTCCGCCACATCTCCGGTGGTTCGGTCTCTGGAAACCCAGCTTCCCCATATCGCCGCGCCGATGGCGGCGAAGAGCGGAATCAGCAACCAGGCAAGCGCGGCCATCCCGACCTCCTTACCCATGTGTGAGTGCGAAACGAGTGATCAGCAGATTAGCCATCTGCTGCTTCAACGCTGCTGGCAGGGGTGCGGTTACGCAAATCGGGCCACATGGGAACAGAGGGCGACGCGGTGGTGCGTGAGCACGGTGGAAGCGGTGTCGACGGGCGATCCGAAAGCGGTGCGGGAAAGGAGTCAGCAGGCTCCGACCCATTCCTCCGTGCCGTCGGAGAATGTCTGGTGCTTCCAGATCGGCACCTCGTGCTTGAGGTCGTCGATCAGCCTGCGACAGGCCTCGAAGGCCTCCGCGCGGTGCGGGCAGGAGACGGCGACGACGACCGCCAGATCTCCGACGGCGAGGTCACCCACACGGTGGACGGCCGCCAGCGCGCGGACGGGGTAATCGGCGACGACCTTCTCGGCCACCCGGCGTAGCTCGGCCTCGGCGGACGGGTGACAGGAGTACCCGAGGGCGTCGACATCGGCTCCCCCGTCGTGGTTGCGGACCGTCCCCACGAACAGCGCGGTGCCTCCCGCCGCGTCGTCGCCGACGGCCCGGAAGATCTCGTCGACGGACAGCGGGCTCTCGCGGATCGCCAGCAGCCGGATGGGGTCCTGTGCCGCCTGCTCACCCGGGTGCGCCTCGTTGCTTGCCATGCGGCCCATCGTGCCGTACGGCACCGGCATCGCGTAATGGCGCGTTCGAACGACTGCCCGTCCACCGGCTCGGAGCCTCCTACGGAGGACGTCGTGGGCGGTGGGCGGCCCCCGGGGCGCTCAGAGGCGTCGGCGCGCCTTGCGGGCGCGGCGTACCACCGCTGCCGCGCCGAGGAGCGCGACGGTCGCACCGGCGGCGCCGGCGGCCGTGGCGTCCTTGCGGCCGAGACGGCGGCCCGCGACGGTGTGGCGGCCCTCGACCTCTTCGAGGAGCGCGCCGAGGACTTCCTCGTTGGTCCAGCGGGGACGCCAGCCCGCGTCGTGGAGACGGCTGACGCTGACCACCCAGGGATGCATCGTGTAGGCGAGGTCGCCGGCCGGGGACGGCGTGAGGCCGATCCGGTGCAGCCGGGCCGCGGCGCCGAGGGCGACGGCGGACGGCAGCTCCATACGGCGGATGCCGCTCAGCTCCTCGATCTCCTCCTGTTCGAGCCAGCCGTCGCAGCCCACCGCGAACTCGCCGTCGACCTTCTCAAGCGCGGCGTACTCCAGGGCGCTGACCAGGTCCTCCACATGGCAGAACTGCCAGGTCGGCCGGGAGCCGGCGACGACCAGCAGCCGGGGCGACTCGAAGTAGCGGGTCAGGGCGGTGTCCGTGCCGCCGACGAGGACGGCGGGGCGTACGACCGTGACGTTCAGGCCAGGGTGCGCGCGGGGCGCGCGGCGGCCGAGCCGTTCGATCTCCAGCAGGTCGCCGACGCCGGTGGCCTCCGCCGTCGCGCGCAGCTCGGCGTCCTCCGACAGCGGGATGTCGTTGTCGGGCAGCGCCCCGTAGACCATGGCCGACGTGCACAGGACGACCCGGTGCACCCCCGCGGCCGCCGCGGCGGTGAGCACGGTCTGGGTGCCACGGACGTTGTACGCCGTACGGGCCGCCGCGTCCCGCTCCAGGTCCAGATCGAGCGCCAGGTGGACCACGACGTCCGCGCCGCGCAGTTTCTCGGCGATGGCGGGGTCCCGTACGTCGAGGATGTGCCACTGCGCCTCGGTCACCTCACCGCGGCGCTCGTCGATGGCCACGACCTGCTTGATCTCCTCCGACGCCGCGAGGCGCCGGGTGAGCAGGTCGCCGACCCCGGAGGCGGCTCCGGTGACCGCCACGACGGGGCCGCGTGGCGGGGTCGGGGTTGAGCGGTTTCGCGCTGCGCGAACCTGCGGATCTGGGGAACTCACCGGGCGTCTCCAGCGGTTGTCTTCAGTACGGACGTGTACAACACGTACGTACCAGGTGGCGTCCATCCTGCCGCAGGCCAAGCATTGGCGGAGCACCGAGCCCGGATGCGGCCTCGGATGTCTACGCTGGGTGGTGTCGGGCAGTCGCTGTCGGCGGAAAAGCCGGCGGCCCAACGAGCCGAGGAAACCCGTGAGTGACACCCCATTCGGATTCGGCCTTCCGCCGGAGGAGCCAGAGGACGGCGACGGCAAGAAGAACGACCCCGCCGGAGGTGGTCAGGGTGGTGGCGGCCAAGGCCGCGGGGGCAACCCCTTCTCGGGGTTCGGTCTGCCGGGCGGCTCCGGCGGCCAGGGCGGCGACAACCCGTTCGCGGCGATGTTCGGGTCGATGAACCCCAACGATCTGGGCGCCGCGTTCCAGCAGCTCGGCCAGATGCTCAGCTACGAGGGCGGTCCCGTGAACTGGGACATGGCCAAGCAGATCGCCCGCCAGACGGTCTCGCAGGGCACGCCGGACGGTACGAAGGACGCCAGCGTGAGCCCCGGCGAGCGGATCGCCGTCGAGGAGGCCGTGCGGCTGGCGGACGTCTGGCTTGACGCCGTGACGTCGCTGCCGTCCGGTGCGGGCACGACCGTGGCATGGAGCCGCGCGGAGTGGGTCGAGGCGACCCTCCCGGCGTGGCAGCAGCTCGTCGACCCCGTGGCCGAGCGCGTGGGCGCCGCCATGGGCGATGTGCTGCCCGAGGAGATGCAGGCCATGGCCGGGCCGCTGATCGGCATGATGCGCTCCATGGGAGGCGCCATGTTCGGCCAGCAGATCGGGCAGGCCGTGGGTGTACTGGCGGGCGAGGTGGTCGGCTCCACGGACATCGGGCTGCCGCTGGGTCCGGCCGGCAAGGCCGCGCTGCTCCCGCTGAACATCGGGGTCTTCGGCAAGGACCTCGGCATCCCGCAGGACGAGGTGCGGCTGTATCTGGCCCTGCGCGAGGCGGCCCACCAGCGGCTCTTCGCCCATGTGCCGTGGCTGCGCGGGCATCTGTTCGGGGCCGTCGAGGGCTATGCGCGGGGCATCAAGGTCGACGCCTCCAAGCTGGAGGACGCCGTCAGCCAGCTCGACCCCTCGAACCCCGAGCAGCTTCAGGAAGCGCTTCAGCAGGGCATGTTCCAGCCGGAGGACACGGTCGAGCAGAAGGCCGCCCTGGCGCGGCTGGAGACGGCGCTCGCGCTGGTCGAGGGCTGGGTGGACGCGGTGGTCCACGAGGCGGCCAAGACCAGGCTGACGTCGGCGGACGCGCTGCGCGAGACGCTGCGCAGGCGCCGCGCTTCGGGTGGCCCGGCCGAGCAGACCTTCGCCACCCTCATCGGCCTCCAGCTGCGCCCCAGGCGGCTGCGGGACGCCTCCCGGCTCTGGGCCTCGCTCACGGACGCGCGGGGCGTGGACGGCCGCGACGGGCTCTGGCAGCACCCGGACATGCTGCCGACGGCCTCGGACCTGGACGATCCGGACGGGTTCGTCCACCACGAGCACGCCGACTTCTCCGAGCTGGACAAGCTGCTCGGCGAGGCTGCGGGCGGCAAGCCGAAGCTGGAGAAGGACCCGGAGACGCGTTCCGAGCCGGAGACGCGTTCCGAGAAGGACAGAGACCGGCCCGACGACCAGGGCGAGGGCGGCGACGAGGGCAAGGGCGACAGCGGCAAGTGAGTCTGCACGACGACGCCGTGCGCGTCCTGAGGGCGTACGACGGTCGGTACGCCGGTCAGGAAGAGCTGCGCGGGATCTATCTGGAGCATCTGGC
Source organism: Streptomyces camponoticapitis (assembly GCF_014646115.1). Taxonomy (GTDB): domain Bacteria; phylum Actinomycetota; class Actinomycetes; order Streptomycetales; family Streptomycetaceae; genus Streptomyces; species Streptomyces camponoticapitis. Next base: position 611,893 of record NZ_BMMV01000001.1, read on the forward strand.
GGCCCGTCCGGACGGGATGTGGAAATCCTGTGAGGCCGGGCATGTCACGGCGAGCGCGCTGGTGATCGACCCGGCGCGCGGCCGTGTCCTGCTGACCCTCCACAAGAAGCTCGGTATGTGGCTCCAGATGGGCGGCCACTGCGAGCCCGGGGACGACTCGCTCGCGGGGGCGGCGCTGCGGGAGGCCACGGAGGAGTCCGGAATCCCGGGACTGACGCTGCTGCCGGGCGGGCCCGTACAGCTCGACCGGCACGGGATTCCGGCGCCCTGCCACTGGCATCTGGATGTCCAGTACGCGGCTGTGGCGCCGGTGGGCTCCGTCGAGGAGATCAGCGAGGAGTCGCTGGATCTGCGCTGGTTCGCGTACGACGAGGTGGCGGCGGTCGCCGACGGGTCCGTCGTACGGCTGCTGGAGCGCACGCGGGCCGCGCTCTCCGAGCAGGTCCACGGCTGACGGGAACGAGCGGGGGCGGCCTCCGTGGAGACCGCCCCTGACGGACCGAAAACGGGCCGATCCGACCGGATCGGCCGGATTCAGCGCGCGTTGTTCCAGACGTTGTTCTGGTTCTGCGCGTGGGCGCCCTGCTGGCCCACGCCGAACTGGGCACGCGCACCCTGTCCGATCTCCGCGTTCTGCGGCGGCATGACCTCACTGGGCTGCACGAGCGCGAAGCCCTGGCCCAGGAAGCTGAGCTCCCAGCCCTCGCCGGTGTTGCCGCGCCGGCGCCGTACGCCCGAGGAGTGCGTCTGTGCCTGCATCTGCACCCGCAGCGCGGAGGACCACGCCACGATCGCGTCGGCATCGACGTTCACGTACTTGTCCGGCGTCACGAGCATCATCAGCGGCTGCCCGGACGTCATCAGGGCGACCTTGCCGCGCCCCGAGATGTTGAGCTGGTACTTGCCGGAGCCTGAGATGCCGTACTGGCTGTCCACCGCGATGACCTCGGTGTGCAGCGTGGAGTCGAGGGCCAGGACATAGGCGCTGTCGACGGTCATGCCCTCCTGGTCGACATCCACGACGTGCACGTACTGCGCGAGGTTCGCGAAGTAGACCGTCCCCTGGCCCGAGCAGCGCATCAGGTCCAGGCCCTCGCCGGTGTTCGCCCTGGCGCGCCGCTGGCCCTGGGACTGGTACTCACCGTCGAAGTCGATGAGCCCCTGGTAGGCGACCATCGCGCCCTTGCGGGCGAGGACGTCGTCGTGGCCGGTGAGCGCGACCCGCAGAAGCTGCGGGTTCTGTACGACATAGCGGTCCTGGGACTGCGTCTCCGCGAGTCCGAAAAGCGGGCTCTGCATGATGTTTCCTCCCCCTCAGCCCCGGATCCGCAGGCGGTCGGTGCTGTCCTCGCTCGGTTGTACGACGACGAGGCCCTGGCCCGAGAAGGCCATCTGGTAGGCCTCCCCGCTGCCCCGTCCGATCAGGGACGAGGCCTTGAAGCTGCGCTTGCCCTTCACCTTGAGCCCGGGTGACCAGGCCACGAGGGCGTCCGGGTCGACGTATGTCTCGTCGTCGCCACGGCCGCAGTCGACGACGATCGGCGTACCTCGCGAGGTCAGCGCGACCCAGCCGGTCCCGCCGACCGTGACGTTCCACAGACCCTGTCCGGCGAACTTCGCCAGCCCCTTGACCTTCTCGACGCCCCACTGGAGGTGCGCGTCGAAGGCCAGCAGATTGGTGCCGTTGACCGAGATCGAGTCGTTGTTGAGGTTGATGACGACGACGTCGGCGCCGTAGTCGGCCAGGTAGAGCAGGCCGTCTCCGGCGCACTTCATGATCGGGGTGCCCTCGCCCGTCACCCACTGGCCGGCGATCTGCCGTACGGCGGGCGGGTTGGGCTCGTACTGCACGAAGCCCTCGTACGCGACCATCGAACCGGTGCGCGCGTAGAGGTCCTGACCACTGGCCATCGCGACCTTGAGCATGGTGCGGCCGTGATTCTCCATCCGCGCCGAGACGGGGGACGGGGCGAAGCCCGCGAGTTGCTGGTTCATGTGCCGGACTCCCTCAGACCTCGTACGGCTGGACGACGATGAAGTTTCCGGGGGCTCCCCGGAACTGCAGATTCACGGTCTCTCCGCTGTGTCCCGGATACGCGTTGCGGCGCAGCCGGACCTGGCTGGAGAGGATCACCTGGGAGGCGGCAGACCAGGCGACGACGGCGTTGCAGTCGGCGAAGGTCGTGGGGGTGACGGGCAGGACGACCGGGACACCATGGGTCTTCACGACGATGGTGCCGGTGCCCTGGAACTGCATGGTGAACAGGGCTCCACCGGGGATGCCGTGGCCCTCGATACGGCGGACCTCGTACTGAAGGGACTCGTCGAAGGCGAGCACGTTCTCCGCGGAGACGCAGATGGCGTCGCCCTGGAGCTCGATCGGGTGCAGATGCGAGGCCTCCTCGGCGAGGAAGACCTGGCCGCGGCCGGAGCAGCGCATGAGCTGCATCTCCTGGCCGGTCGCGTTGCCGACGATGCGGCCCGCGAAGCCGGCGCCCTTGTAGCCGAAGTCGACCTTGCCCTGGTACATGACCATGCTGCCCTGGCGGGCCAGGACGGGTGCGCCGCCCATGGCGAGGTCGACGCGCATCAGCTGCTGGTTCTGCGGGGTCCAGCGCTGGCCGGTGGCGGCCTCCTTGTACGGCTGGAGCGCCGCCAGGAGACCCGCGCCGGCCTGCTGGCCCGCTTGCGGCATGCCTGGGGGCGGTGCGCCCTGGGGCTGGCCTCCGTAGGGAGGCGGGGTCGGCTGCCCGTACGGCGACGGCGCGCCCGGCGGCTGTCCCTGACCGGGGAACTGGCCGGGAGGCTGACCGGGGAACTGGCCGGGCGCCTGGCCCGGGACCTGGCCGAACTGCGGTTGCTGCGGTGCCTGCGGCTGGCCGGGCGGCTGCGCGTACGGCGACGGCGCGGGCGCCGGAGGCATCGGGGCGGCGACGGTCGGCGCGCCGTGCATCGGGTGGGGCGCGGGGGCCGGCGGGGGCGCGCCGAACGACGGCGGAGGCGGAGGCTGCGGGGCCCCCGGCGCGGGCGGGGCCGGCGGGGCTCCGAAGGCCGGAGGGGGCGCGGCGCCTCCGGGCGGCGGGGCGAACGAGGGTACGGCTCCTTGGGCGGGCGGCTGCGCCGCGGCCGGCTCCTCCTCGGCGACTTCGCCGCCGAAGTTCTTCAGGAGCGCGTCGAGACCGCCGTCGAAGCCCTGGCCGACGGCGGCGAACCGCCAGACGTCCTTGAGGTAGAAGTCTCCGAGCATCACCGCGCGTTCGGTGGTGAACTCGGAGCCGGTGAAGGCGTATCGGACGACTTCTTCGCCGCCCGCGACTATCCGGATGTATCCGGGGCCCACCTGGGACATCTGTCCGGCCCCGTCGATGGTGGCGGTGAAGGACAGTCGCTGGATGTTCGCCGGAATGCGGTCGAGCGTGACTCGGAACGATTCGGTGTCGCCCGACTGCGCGCCCAGCAACTGGACGGATTCCTCGGGAGACTTCGGCTGATTGAAGAAGATGAAATACCGGTCGTCCGAGAGCTGTTCATTGGCGTCAAGGCCGAAACAGCTGATGTCGAACGTCAAGCCGGGCGCCGCGATCTGCACACCTACGTACAGATCCGTCCCCTGCGTGAGGTCACTGATTTTGGCCTTGTGGCCGCGTTGGAATTCCCTCGCCATGCGTAACGACCGTCCCCCGTCCCGAGCTGAACACGTCGCGTCAGGCTAACCGTTGCGTCCGAGATTGAGCCAAGCCGGTACAGATTCGGTACACGATCGGCGAGGGGGCGCCGTCACTCTCCGGGGGCGGCGGGCAGGTGCGGCAGCCGCTCGGCGGCGACGACACCTTCGAGGTAGCCACGGGCCCGCTCGGTGCGCGGATACGCCTCCAACAACTCCCAGAAGCGTGGGCCGTGCCCCGGCACGAGCAGATGGGCCAGCTCGTGCACGAGCACGTAGTCGACGACGTACTCGGGCATGCCCTGCAGCCGGTGCGACAGACGGATACTGCCCTCGGCAGGGGTGCAGGAGCCCCAGCGGGTGTTCTGGTTGGTGACCCAGCGGACGGACGCGGGGCGGGCCCTGCCCTCGAAATACTGCTCGGACAGCCGCTCGGCGCGCTCGGTCAGATCGCTGTCGCCGAGGAGGCGCTTGCTCTCCTGGGCCGCGAGTTTGTCGAGCATCACGCTCACCCAGCGCCGCTCCTCCGCCTCCGACATCCGGGCCGGGATGAGCACGATGGTGCGGTCGCCCTCGCGGTACGCCGAGACCGTCCTGCTGCGCCGGGCACTGCGGCGGACCTCGACGGCGCTGGTCGCCGGTCCGCGCTGCGGGCGGCCGGTCACGCCGCGCTCTTCGCTTCCGGCGCTGTGCGGTGGGGATTCCCCCGCAATGCGAGGAGAAGGGTCGGCGGACACGCTTCGACGTTACCCGCTGTCAGTGGGAAACGTCCCGTCGCGACGGCCTTTCGATCTTGGTCCACTCCATACACCCGTCATTTGAATGCCTAATTCCCCATGCCTGTGGATAACTCTTCGCACCTCTCACCAGTTCCTTGCATTCTGGAATCCGATCGCGGGACAGGCATCACGGGGGGAGACGAATATGCATCCAATGGTGAAGCCCGCGCTGCGCAGGGCGTGGCGGGAGAGGCAGACGGTTCAGTTCGGAATCACACCCGCGCACGCGGTGGTGGTGGGCCCTGTTGATACGGCCACGGGCAGCTTTCTCGACCTGCTCGACGGCACGCGGGGGCTGCCGCTGCTGCGGGACGAGGCGCGGAGCCTGGGGCTGCCGGACGGCAAGGCGGAAGCGCTCGTGGACCGGCTCTCGGCGGCCGGGCTGCTGGACGACAGCACGGCGGGCGGGCGGCCCGCCGAAGCGTTACGGAATCGAAAGGTGGAGCTCGACCGGTTACGGGCGGATCTGGCGTCGCTGTCGATCACGAACCGCGAGCCGGGTGCGGCGATGGAGCGGCTGGCGGCGCGGCGCACGATGCGCGTCCAGGTGCGCGGGGCGGGTCGGGTGGGGGCGGCTGTCGCCTCGGCCCTCTCGGCCTCCGGGGTGGGCCGGGTGGATGTGCTGGACAGCGGAAACACCGAGGCGTGGGACGTGGCTCCGGGCGGGCTCCCGGTGGAATCGGTCGGTGAGCGCAGGGACGTGGCGGCCCGGTCGCTGGTACGGCGCTCGGCTCCCGGCAGATCCGTCGGAGGGAGGGTGTCCGGCGCGCGGCCGGCGTCCGATACGGACGGGGCGGCGGACGAGGCGGACGGCGCAGGCGGGGCGGAGGCGGGGGGCCTCGACGACATGGCCGGCGGGTGGGCGGCGGCCGAACGGCCCGAGCGCGCCGACGCGCGGGCGGCCACGGTGAGCGGTGGCGGGGCAGGGCTGTCGCTGGTGATCGTCGCCCCACGGGACGGGCTCGCGGCTTATGTCCCGGATCCGGCGTCCGCCGAGCGCTGGATCCGCACCGGGACTCCCCATCTCTACGCCGGAGTTGTCGAGGCCACGGGGGTGGTGGGCCCGCTGGTGCTGCCGGGCGGCACGGCGTGCGCGGGCTGTCTGACCGAGGAGCGGACCGCCCGGGAGCCGGGATGGCCCCTCATGCTGGCCCAGTGGCGGTCGGGACGGAGGGCGTCGGTCACACCGGCCTGTGACCTGGGGCTCGCCACCACCGTGGCCGGTCTCACCGCTGCCCACGCGCTGTCCTTCCTGGACGGTGAGCTGCCTGCGAGCACAGGAGCGCGCTGGGAGATCACGCTGCCGCTGCTCGACTGGCGTTCGGAGCGCATCGCGCCGCATCCCGCCTGCCCCTGCGGTGCCGCCGGAGAGCGGGAGGGAGAGGGCATGGCCGTGTCCGGCGCGCCGCAGGACACAATGGTGCGGTAACCGCCGTACGCGGCTCGGCTGTCTGGGATTTGGAGGGGCGCATGTCTGATCTTCCCCGTAAGGCCGTCACCCGAACTGCCAAGCTGGCCGCACTGCCACTGGGCTTCGCCGGCCGTGCCACCTGGGGTCTGGGCAAGCGGATCGGCGGCAAGTCCGCGGAGATGGTGGGCCGGGAGCTCCAGCAGCGGACGGCGGACCAGCTCTTCAAGGTGCTCGGCGAGCTCAAGGGCGGGGCCATGAAGTTCGGGCAGGCCCTGTCCGTCTTCGAGTCCGCGCTGCCCGAGGAGGTGGCGGGGCCCTACCGGGCGGCGCTCACCAAGCTCCAGGAGGCGGCCCCTCCGATGCCGACCAGCACGGTGCACAAGGTGCTGGCCGAGCGGCTCGGTGAGGACTGGCGCGAGCTGTTCCTGGAGTTCGAGGAGAAGCCGTCGGCCGCCGCCTCGATCGGCCAGGTGCACCGGGCGGTGTGGCACGACGGGCGGGATGTGGCCGTCAAGGTCCAGTACCCGGGGGCGGGGGAGGCGCTGCTGTCGGACCTCTCGCAGCTGAGCCGGTTCGCCCGGCTGCTGGGTCCGCTGATCCCAGGCATGGACGTCAAGCCACTGATCACCGAGTTGCGGGACCGGGTGTCGGAGGAGCTGGACTACGAGCTGGAGGCCGGGGCCCAGCGGGAGCACGCGGCGGAGTTCGCGGACGATCCCGACGTGGTCGTGCCCGATGTGGTGCACCAGTGCGACCAGGTGCTGGTCACGGAGTGGATCGACGGCATCCCGATGGCCGACGTGATCACGGAGGGCACCGAGGAACAGCGCGACCGCGCGGGCCAGTTGCTGGCGCGCTTCCTCTTCTCGGGCCCCGCCCGTACGGGACTGCTGCACGCGGACCCGCATCCGGGCAACTTCCGGCTGCTGCCGCCCGCCGAGGAGGAGGGTGAACTCCGCCTCGGTGTGCTGGACTTCGGCACCGTCGACCGGCTGCCGGGCGGGCTGCCCGAGACGATAGGCGAGTCGCTGCGGCTGACGCTGGAGGGCGACGCCGAGACGGTATACGAACTTCTGCGCACGGAGGGGTTCGTCAAGGAGTCGATCGATCTCGACCCGGACGCGGTGCTGGAGTATCTGGTGCCGATCATCGAGCCCGCACAGGCGGAGGAGTTCACCTTCACCCGGAGCTGGATGCGTACGCAGGCGGCCCGGATCGCCGATCCGCGGTCTCCGGCGCACCAGTTGGGCAAGCAGTTGAATCTGCCGCCCTCCTATCTGCTGATACATCGCGTCACGCTGAGCACGATCGGGGTGCTGTGCCAGCTGAACGCCACGGTCCGGCTCCGCGAGGAGCTGGAGGAGTGGCTGCCGGGCTTCCTGCCGGAGGAGCTCGCCTACGAGGAGGAGACCGAGACCGGCGCGGGCGCCTAGCTTGTTCTTTATCTACCAAGATCTTCCGGGCTTGCCGATGGCCCTGAGGGTCTC
>NZ_BMMV01000002.1:0-189922 GCF_014646115.1 Streptomyces camponoticapitis
GCCCGCTACGCGGCCCGGCTGACCGTGTCACCGAGATGATCTCCGCCTACGAAAATCTTGCCAGAGCCACGTTCACTTGTACGCCGACATTGGCTGCGAGTGTGGGCCAGCTCGCGTTGCTGTCGTGGGTGGTCAGCCGGTGATGTCGACGGCTGCCGCTGAATCGCGCTGGTCGGCGATGCCGGCGAGGCGTGCGGTGAGGGCTTGGTAGGTGTACTGGTAGGCGTCGCTGCCGAGCACGACACGGAGCGGAGCCGGTTCGGTCTCGGCGGCGGCGATGATGGCAGCTGCGACCTTGACGGGGTCGCCGGGTGAGGGGCGGGTGCCGGCGGACAGTCCGCGCACCATGGCGGCGGGGGTGTCGTCGTAGGCGGTCATTGGGGTGGCGAGGACGGCGTTGCGGCGGAAGCCGGTGGCGGTGCCGCCCGGCTCGATGATGGTGACGCCGATGCCAAACGGGGCGACTTCAGCGGCGAGGGCTTCCATGAATCCTTCGATGCCGAACTTGCCGGCGCTGTAGAGAGAGCCGCCGGGGCCGGCGGCTTGGCCGCCATAGGTGGAGATCTGCACGATGCGTCCGCCTCGGTCGGCCCGCAGGTGGGGCAGCGCGGCCCTGGCCACGGTGATGGAGCCGGTGAGGTTGGTCGCCAGGTGGTGGGCGATCTGGGCGTCGGTGAATTCCTCTGCCGCGCCGAACATGCCGTAGCCGGCGTTGTTGACCACGACGTCGAGGTGGCCCAGCTTGGCTGCGGCGCGGTCGAAGGTCGTGCGGACCGCGTCGGTGTCGGTCACGTCGAGCTCCGCCGGCCAGAAGGCGTCGCCGTAAGTGGCGGCGATCTCGTGCAGGGCGCCGGTGTTGCGGCCGGTTCCTGCGACGCGGTCGCCCCGCTGGAGGAGCTGTGCTGTCATCTCGCGGCCGAGGCCGCTGGTGACGCCGGTGATGAACCAGGCGCGGGTGCTCACGAGGTCACCTTCTTCGAGGGGGCGGTGAGTGCGTCGGTCAGTGCGGTCACCGCGGTGACGACCGCGGTGCGGTGCGCGGCGGCGCGCTGGGCTTCGGGTTCACCGAGGGGGTTGCGGATGCGAGCGGCGGTGGTGTTCCAGGCCATCACCGCGCCGAGGGCGATCATCATCAGATCGGTGGCCAGGTTGAGGTGGACGCCGTAGCTGGCGGCGATCTCGGTGGCCTTGGCGATGTGGGACTCGATCTCGGCTTCCGAGGCTTCGGGAAACTCCAGCGAACGCCACTGGCTCAGGCGCTGCAGGCCGGGGTCGGCGACCAGCGCGTCGAACAGGGCGCCTGCGTAGCCGGGCAGGTCGTCGGCAGTGATCGGTGCGACGTCGGCGAGGACGCGCAGGCGGTCGGCCATGACCGCGTCGAACAGTGCTTCCTTGGACCCGAAGTAGGCATAGATCCCCTGTTTGTTCGCCGAGGCGGCCTTGGCGATGCGGTCGACTCGGGCACCGGCGAGGCCGACCCGGACGAACTCGTCGTAGGCCGCGTCCAGGAGCCGGGCCTTGGTTGCAGCGGAGTCGTAAGCCATGAACCCAGATTAAACCAACCGTTTGACTTGTGGGAAGGGTGGTCGTAGCGTGGGATCAAGCAAATAAACCAAATGGTTGGATGAGGGAGTGGTCATGGCTTCGAAGACCTGGTTCGTCACGGGTGCGTCGGCCGGAATCGGGCGTGTCGTCACCAAGCAGCTGCTGGAGCGGGGCGACCGTGTCGCGGCGACCGCCCGCCGCCCGGAGGTCCTGTCTGACCTCGCGGACCGCTTCGGTGACCGGCTGTGGACGGCCGCGCTGGACGTCACCGACACCAAGGCGCTCAACGACACCGTCGAGCGCGCCTTCGCCGACCTCGGCCGGATCGACGTCGTCTACTCCAACGCGGGTCGCGGCTCCGTCGGAGCCGCGGAGGAGATGACCGTCGCCTCGATCGACGAGCAGATCGCGCTGAACATGACGGCGCCCATCCACCTGCTGCGCGCCGTGCTCCCGCACTTCCGCGCGCAGGGTGGCGGGCGCTTCATCCAGATGTCGACCATGGGCGCGCACATCACCACCCCCGGCGCGAGCATGTACCACGCCTCGAAGTGGGGAGTGGAGGGCTTCTTCGAGTCCGTGATCCCCGAGGTGGAGCCCTTCGGTGTCGGAATCACGATGGTGGAACCCGGGATCATCCGCACCACCTTCGGCGCCAACCTCGACGTCGCACCGGGCATGCCCGAGTACGCCGACGGCCCGGCCGGGCAGATCCGCGCCTACCTCGCGAGCGTCGACAACGTCACCGCCGAGGCGCCCGGCGATCCGGCCAAGGTCGCCGCCGCGATCATCGCCTCGGCCGACGCCGCCCCCGCGCCCCGACGCCTGGCGCTGGGCAGCGACGCCTACAACGCCATGCGCGCCGCCCTCAGCGGCCGTATCGCCGAGCTGGACGCCGGCAAGCAGACCGCCGCCTCCATCGACTTCTGAGCCCACAACCAGTCCGGCACGAGCGCCGCCAGCACGGCGCCGCCGACACCATCACACCGCCTCCAGGCGATCACGCCTGTCCTCAACCGCTTGAGGAAGATCATCATGTCCAAGGTTCTCGCCATCTTCGGTGCCGGCTCCGGCCTGGGCACCGCCCTGGCCCGCCGCTTCGGCAAAGAAGGCTTCACCATCGCGCTGGTGGCCCGCAGCGCCGACCGGCTGCAGGCCATGGCGACCGAGCTGGCCGCCGACGGCATCGACGCCACCGCCTTCCCGGCCGACCTGTCCGACCCGGCAGGCGCCACCGAGGCCGTGCAGCAGATCAAGGACCGCTACGGCCGCATCGACGTCGTCTCCTACCAGCCGCTGCCCGGCGGGACCGCGTTCGTGCCCGCCGCCGAACTCGACGCCGAACGCCTCGCCCACTGGGTGAACCTGTTCCTGCTCAGCCCCGTCGCCATCGCGCACGCCGTGCTGCCGGAGATGACCGCGCGCGGCACCGGCGGGTTCATCGTGACCGGCGGCTTCACCGCCGCCGACCCGCAGCCCTTCATCAGCGGCATCGGCCCGGCCATGGCCGGCATCCGCAACTTCGTCTACTCCCTGCACGGCGAAGTCGCCGACAGGGGCGTCTACGCCGGGGTCGTGACCCTGTCCGCGCTCATCAAGGACAGCGAGTCCTACAACGCCATGTCCCCCGAGCAGCTCGCCGAGATCACCGGCGGCACCACCGGCATGCACGTCATCGACCCCGCCGACCTCGCCGAGACCTACTGGCGGCTGTTCACCGACCGCACCCAGACCGAGTACCGCTTCCCCGCTCCGCCGGCACAGTAATCAGCTCAGCTCCCACGCCTGGCGGCCGGCCGCGGAGCCAACCGGTCGGCCGCCCATCACTTTTCTTACCGCCGACCGCTACACAACGTGCCGATCACCTACTTCCGACAGGAGAAAGACCATGACTGACCTCACCGGCAAGACCGCCGTGATCACCGGTTCCGCCCGGGGCATCGGCAAGGCCATCGCGCTGCGCTACGCGCAGCTCGGCGCGAACATCGTGATCAACTACTCGTCCAACGCCGCCAACGGCGAGCAGGCGCTCAAGGAAGTCCGCGAGCACGGCGTCCAGGCCATCGCCGTCCAGGCCGACATCTCTAAAGCCGCAGACGTCGACCGTCTCTTCGCCCAGGCCACGCAGCGCTTCGGGTCGATCGACACCGTCGTGGCCAACGCCGGCCTGGAACTCCTCGGGACCCCGATCGCCGACCTCAGCGACGAGCAGATCGACAACATGGTCAACGTCAACGCGCGCGGCGCCCTGCTGACCCTGCAACGAGCCGCGAAGAACACCGCCGACAACGGACGGATCATCTATATCGCCTCCACGGCCATCGCCCACCCGGTCTCCGGCGCGGGCCTGTACACCGCGACCAAGGCCCCCGGCCGCTATTTCGCCGAAGTCCTGGCCCGCGAGGTGGCCGAACGCGGCATCACCGTCAACACCATCGAGCCGGGACCGATCGACGAGGCCGGAGTCTTCATCGACTCCATCCCCACCGACTCGCCGTTCCGCGGTCTCCAGGCCGCGGGCCGCATCGCCGACCGCATCGGCACCCCCAAGGATGTCGCCGACGCCGCCGAATACCTCGCAGGCGACCTCGCCGCCTGGGTCAGCGGCACCACCCTCCTCATCACCGGCGGGCTGCCCCAGTAACCCGGCGCTTCACCCGGCGCTCGCGCCCGCACCACCCGGCAGCCCCACCACCCGATCAGGCCGACGGCGGCGCAGCCGCACCCCGCAGCCGCGCCGCCGCCGACCGGCAAGGAGCATCCCGATGACCGCGACGGAAGAATTCCAGGAGACCACTGCCTACTTGGAGCACGTGGAGACCGCGATGATCGCCACAACGCTCCCGCGCGGAGGCGAGATCATCACTCCGATCTGGGCCGTGACCGTGGACGGCGTGCCGTACATCCGCAGCGGCCACGGCACGCAGGCCAAGTGGTACCGCCGAGCCCTCCAGGCCGGCCGTGCGGACTTCGTCGACGGCACCCGAAGATTCCCCGTTCGTCTCGCGGCGACCGCGGACGCGGCACGGGACACCGCGGTCGACCAGGCGTACATCGACAAGTACCAGACCCTGTGGCCCGGCCCCACCCGCTCCATGACCACCGAACCCGCCCGCACCACCACCCTGCGCCTGCTCTCACCCGACCCCGGCCCAGCCAGATAACCTGCATTGCCCGGGGCGCCGGCCGCGGTACTCGCCCCGCCTGAGCCCGGCCGTCCGTGGGAAGCTCGGCGCTTCACCGTCTCATGGGAATCAAGGAGCTTGATCACCTTTCAGCCCGTGCGGCCGAGTCGTCCCAGGAAGCCGCCTTGACGGCGCTCGGCTCGCTACTGAACTTGATCGGGTGGTGTCGGGCTGTTTGCCGGACAGTGTTCGGGGAGCTTCGGTAGTCCTGGTGGGGTGAGATATCCGCAGGGTGGTGGCTTGACCGAAGCCGAGAGGGCCGGGCGAGAGCAGGTCCGGCTCCAGGCCGTGACCGGCTTCGAGGCTGGCGAGAAGAACCGGGAGATCGCTGCCGCGTTGCGGGTCTCGGAGCGGTCGGTGGAGCGCTGGCGGCGCCAGTGGCGCGAGGAGGGCCTGGCCGGGGTGGCGTCGAAGGGATCGCCTGGCCGGCCCCGGCTGTCAGACATCCAGATAGCGCGGCTGGAGCGGGAGTTGGAGTGCGGTCCGCTGGCCCACGGGTGGGCCGATCAGCGGTGGACGCTGGCCCGGGTGAAGACGATGATCGGCCGCCTGTTCCACATCTCGTACACGGTGGAGGGCACGTGGCGGCTGCTTCGGCGGCACGGATGGTCGTGGCAGCAGCCCGCCCGGCGGGCGATCGAGCGCGACGACGACGCGGTGGAGCTGTGGAGGCGGGAGGTCTGGCCGCGGGTAAGAGCACCGCGGCGGTGAACAACGCCTGGGTGGTCTTCGAGGACGAGGCCGGCCAGTCGATGACGCCGCCGCGTGCCAGGACCTGGGGCCGCCTGGGCGTCACCCCGGTCGTCCGCGTGCGCGGACGCGGTTCGGGTCGGGTCTCGATGGCGGGAATGACCTGCTACAAGCCCGGTGAGCGGTCTCGTCTGATCTACGCGGTCCGCGAGTACCGGGGCCGTAAGGACGAACCGAAGGGTTTCGGCTGGAAGGACTACCGCGGCTTGATCGTCCGTGCCCACATCCAGCTCGGCGGCCCGATCGTCCTGGTGTGGGACAACCTGCGCATGCACCTGGTCGCGCCGCTACGGGAGTTCTTCGCGGCCAACACCGCCTGGCTCACCGTCTTCCAGCTACCGGCCTACGCCCCGGACCTGAACCCGCAGGAGTGCGTCTGGTCGCTGGTCAAACGCGACATCGGCAACCTCGCCGCCGTGGACCTCAGCCAGATCACCCGAGTCGTGAAGCGTCGCCTCAAAAGGATCCAGTGCCGACCGGAGCTGGTCGACGGCTGCCTGACGGCCACGGGTCTGATGCTGGAGGGCTGACGTGCTTCAGTCCTCCCAGTTCGCGTAGTTACCCATCGCGACGTCGTCACACAAGGTCTCCCATAGCCCGTTGTGTGCGAGCGCGGTGTCATCGAGGGTGGCCAGAAGCTCGCGGAGGTCGCCCGCCGCCTCGTCGAATCTGTCCTCCTCGGCTTCTTCGTAGAACGGGAAGCGGGCGATGGTGGCCGCGACGCACCGGTGGAAAGCTTCGAGGTCCCTGTTCACGTGATTGGTGGTCGAAGACTCGGCCATAGGGATGTGCACGATGCGGCGCGAAGCCACTTCGATGGCGATGTGTCCAAACAGGCCGCTGGTCCCGAAGACGACCAACCCGCTCTTGTCCATCCCGCCGAGGACTGCCGCCTCGGCCAACGGTTGGTACTCATAGCCGATCAGCCCCGCCGGTACACCGTTCTGTCGCAGATCGGCGGCGATCTCAGCGGGCACCATCGGTGAGCAGCCGATACGGAGCACAGAGTACTGGGGCAACGGCAACGGCGGCAGGTCTCGAATCACGCGGACATCATCCTCATACTTCCGCGTCATGGGGAAGCCGCGAGCCGGTCCCACCACCGCGCACCAGACCCCGACATCACGGATTCAAGTTCAGTAGCGGGCCCGAGGACGGCGTGCCGTTCCAGGATGAGAACGAGGCGAACAACTACGGCCTCGACCGCGAATCCGACGTCCGTAACAGGCGGAACCGGCGCCGGCCTGATGCCCCGCTCGGAATGATCGACTACATCGACAAGTGGTTCGGTGAGGGAAACCTACGGATCAACTCGAACCGCACGAACAAGTCCCGGCTCAAATCGGTAATCAAGCCCTAGTGGGCGCAATGGACCGTGGAAGACATCACGCCTGTCGACTACGACGCCTTCCGTGATTATGTGAAAGGAAAGTACTCGGAGAACTACTCCAAGAACATCCTCGGCCTGTTCAAGATGCTGATGGACGACGCCGTGGTGAAGTACAAGCTCCGCGACGAAAGCCCAATCGTCGAGCAGCGCCGACGCGGTCTCTACAAGAAGAGGCAGACCCGGCGGGTCAGGAAGCGGCTCCCTATCCAAGCCGTACATCAGATCGCCACGAACGCGCACACCGTATGGGGCTACACCGGCTGGACGTACATCTGGACGATCGCCTTCTCCGGCGCGCGCCCACCCGGGGAAATGTACGGCCTCCAGAGGGGCTACTGCTCCCCGTACTGGCCCGCTTCCGAGCCTGACTCCGTTGTCCGTGAAGAAGCGGAGAAGCGGTACGAGGCACTGCACGCGATGCGGATTCGGTACCAGACTTACGTGGCGGACAGGAAGCCAGTGCTCGCGGCACCCAAGTACGACTCATGGAGAACACTGGTGATCCCGCCCATCCTCCGTGAGACTGGGGCCGCAGCTGGCCTCTCACGCGAAGCCCCGGGCGTTCCTCTCGGTGATGCGCAGGCCCCTACTGGGAACCAATTTCGACCGCGACTACTGGAACCCCCTCCGGGACGGCGCGAAGGAGTGCAACTCCGGCCCGCGGTACGCCCGGTGGGCAAGGCCCGAGATGCCGGCGGTTCCCGAGATGGCAGGGGAGGACATCTACCGGCTGCGGCACTGGGCGAAGGCCAAGCTGGACGAGGCGGGAGACATCCCGCGAGTTGCCATAGAGGTGAGGATGGGGCATGAACTGCCCGGGGTGGAGGGAACATATAGCGAAGTGACGGTCGTAATGGAAGAGCGGATCGTGGAGTACCTCCTGTCTGGGAGAAGGAGGTAGTGGGTGCCGGTCTGTGGACGCCCTCGTCTCCCATGGCGCTTCCAGATGATCTTGTGAATGCCGCTGCGCCGCTGGTCAGCGGCCTTCCTGCGCTGGAGTATGAATGATCGTCTGGATCAACGGTGCGTTCGGAGCGGGCAAGACCAGTACGGCGCGCGAGCTGATCGACATGATCCCTAACAGCACCCTGTACGACCCCGGACTGATCGGTTCCGGGCTGCGGGAGCTGCTGCCGCAGAAGAGACTCGCCGAAGTGAGCGACTTTCAGGACCTGCCCATCTGGCGGCGCCTGGTCGTGGACACCGCCGCCGCGCTGCTCGCCGACGTCGGGGGAGTGCTCGTCGTCCCGATGACCCTGCTGCGGCAGGAGTACCGGGACGAGATATTCGGCGGGCTGGCGGCCCGCCGCATTCCCGTCCGGCATGTGCTCCTGACCTTGGACGAAACGATTTTGCGCGGTCGGATAGCGGACCGTACCCGGGAGGGGGCGGCCGAGAAGGACCCGGCCGGCACCGAGCGCGCCCGGCAGTGGGCGTACGAACACATCGAGCCCTACGACGCCGCGCTCGGCTGGCTCACGGCAGATGCCCTGGTCATCGACACCGGGGGGCTCACGCCGGCGCAGAGCGCGGCGATCGTCGCCGAGTCCGTGCACGCGGGCTCGGCGGGGCTCTGCGAGATCGTGCAGACACCCGAGCCGACGGCGGAGACCGTCGCGGCCGGGGTGCTCCTCTTCGACGAACGGGACCGGGTGCTGCTCGTCGACCCCACCTACAAGCCGGGCTGGGAGTTCCCCGGCGGTGTGGTCGAGCGCGGCGAGGCGCCCGCGCGTGCCGGGATGCGCGAGGTCACCGAGGAGATCGGGATAGAACTCGACCATGTGCCCAGACTGCTGGTGGTCGACTGGGAACCGCCCAGACCGCCCGGCTTCGGCGGTCTGCGGCTGATCTTCGACGGCGGCCGGCTGCCGGACCAGGACGCCGGGCGGCTGCTGCTGCCCGGCTCCGAGCTGCGAGGCTGGCGTTTCGTCACCGAGGACGAGGCGGCCTCGATGCTGCCGCCCGCCCGCTACGAACGGCTGCGGTGGGCCCTAAGGGCCCGGGAGCGGCGGACCGTGCTCAATCTGGAGGCCGGTGTCCCGGTCGGCTGACACGTGCAGCACGGCGGCGGCGTCCGTGGTGCCGTCCGTGACGAGCGGATCGCCATGGCCGAAACAGACCGTCGACGGCGCGAGCGCCGCGAGCCGGATCATGGACCGCTTGGCGCTCTCGCGGTTGACGTTGAACACGCCGAGCATCACCCGGCGTTCGGCGGCGGCCACGGCATCACCCGTGAACAGCACGCCGTGGTACGGCAGATGGACGGCGATGGACCCGTATGTGTGCCCCGGGACATGCACCACCTGGGCGCCGTCGCCGAAGGGCAGCTCGTCGCCGTCCTCCAGCTCACGGTCGACCCGGGTGGGCGGCGCGGGCGGCACCGTCAGCCCGTGCTCGTACAGCGGGATCTCCCAGTCGAGGAGCAGCGGGTCGGGCACCGGCCACTCGCCCCGGATGATCGGCGCGTCGAGCCGGTGCGCCATTATCTCGGCGCCGTACCGCCCGGCCAGCTCCTGCGCCGAGCCCACATGGTCGCGATGGCAGTGGGTGAGGACGATACGGCGCAGATTCGCGGGGGTGAGACCGAGCTCGCGAATGCCGTACTCGATCTCCGGTGCCGCGTAGGCATGACCGGAGTCGATGAGAGTCAGCTCGTTCTCGTCCTGCCACAAGTACGCCTGACCGATGGGGAAACGGAGCATATGCAGCCGTGGACTGATCGCAACGAGATCCATGTGTCGAATGTATGCAGTGCGGAACGGCCGCGCGCGCCACTTCGCAGACGGCGATTTCCGCTTTCCGCAGAATGCCCGGGTGAACCTTCTGCCGGACTCTCCCGTCGGGCCGGTTCGCCTCCGCGGCCCGACGGGTGACGGCTCGGTACGGGCTCAGCCCCGCTTGGAGCGCGCGTAGTTGACCAGGAAGTGCGCCTCGGCCACGGAGAGCCGCTCCAACTCCTGCGGGGACACACTCTCGTTGACCGCGTGGATCTGCGCCTCCGGCTCGCTCAGCCCGATCAACAGGATCTCCGCCGCCGGGTACAGCGAGGCCAGCGTGTTGCAGAGCGGAATGGAGCCGCCCATGCCCGCGGTCTGCATCTCCTCGCCCGGATAGGCGACGCGCATCGCCTCGGCCATCGAGGCGTACGCGGGGCTGGCGGTGTCCGCGCGGAACGGCTGGCCCTGCCCGACCTGCTCGACCGAGACCCGGGCACCCCACGGGGTGTGCGCGTGCAGATGCGCGGTGAGCAGCTTCGTCGCGTGGGCGGCGTCCTGGCCCGGCGGCACCCGCAGGCTGATCTGGGCGCGGGCGGTGGCCTGCAGCGACGGGGTCGCGCCGACCACCGGCGGGCAGTCGATGCCGATCACGGTGACGGCGGGCCGGGCCCAGACCCGGTCGGCGACGGTGCCCCGGCCGATCAGCCCGACACCTTCGAGCACCTTGGCGTCCTTGACGAAGTCGGCCTCGGGATAGTCCAGTCCGTCCCAGTCGGCGTCGGCGGACAGACCGTCCACGGTGGTCGAGCCGTCGTCCGCCCGCAGCGAGGCCAGCACATGGATGAGCGCGGCGAGCGCGTCCGGCGCCGCGCCGCCGAACTGGCCCGAGTGCAGGTTGCCTTCGAGGGTGTCGATCTGGACGCGCAGCATGGTCATCCCGCGCAGCGTCGCCGTGACCGTCGGCAGCCCGACCCGGAAGTTGCCGGTGTCACCGATGACGATCGTGTCCGCGGCCAACAGCTCCGGGTGCTCCTCGGCGTACCGCTCCAGACCTCCGGTGCCCTGCTCCTCCGAGCCCTCCACCACGACCTTGACGCTCACGGGCACGCCGCCGGCCGCCTTGAGCGCGCGCAGCGCGAGCAGATGCATCACGAAGCCGCCCTTGCAGTCGGCGGCCCCGCGTCCGTACCAGCGGCCGTCCCGGTCGGTCAGCTCGAACGGCGGAGTGGCCCAGGCGTTTTCGTCGAGCGGCGGCTGCACGTCGTAGTGGGCGTACAGCAGCACGGTCGGGGCCCCCTCGGGGCCGGGCAGCAAGCCGTAGACGGACTGGGAACCGTCCGGGGTGTCCAGCGCCGCGACGTCCTGGAAACCCTCGGCCCGCAGGGCGTCCGCGACCCACGCGGCGGCGGCCTCGCACTCGCTCCGTGGGAACTGCGCGGGATCCGCCACCGACCGGAAGGCCACCAGCTCCGCCAGTTCCGCCCGTGCGCGCGGCATCAGCGAGGCGACTGTTTCGGCGATCGGAGTGACGGACATGGGCACGCTCCCGGCGGGTACGACGTTGTGTGTTTGTGTGGGTGTCGAAGACAGGGCCGATCCTGCCACAACGGACCGGGCCCGCAGGCGCCGTAGGATGCCGTGCGACAGCAAGGGCCACCGGTCGGATCAGGAGCAGAAGCACATCGTGAGCAGCGAGAACGCAGACGCCGGAAGTGAATCTGGAAGCGCGCCCGGGACCGGTCCCGAGGCGGGTCCGGCGGGTGAGCACGACCGGACGGTGTGGGACGTCGTCGTGGTCGGCGCGGGCCCGGCGGGAGCGTCCGCGGCCTACGCGGCGGCTGTCGCGGGCCGTCAGGTGCTGCTCCTGGAGAAGGCGGAGTTGCCCCGCTACAAGACCTGCGGAGGCGGCATCATCGGCCCCTCGCGCGATTCGCTGCCACCCGGCTTCGAACTGCCGCTGCGCGACCGGGTGCACGCGGTCACGTTCTCGATGAACGGCAGGCTGGCCCGCACCCGGCGCTCCCGCCGCATGCTGTTCGGGCTGATCAACAGGCCCGAGTTCGACGCGAGTCTGGTCGAGCACGCGCAGAAGGCGGGCGCCGTGCTCCGTACCGGCGCCTCGGTCTCCCGCGTCCAGCAGCACGGCCCGGCCGTGCCCGACCGCCGTACGGTCGCCGTGGTCCTGTCCGACGGCGAGACGGTCCTGGCGCGGGCGGTGGTCGGCGCCGACGGCAGCGCGGGCCGGATAGGCGCTCATGTCGGGGTCAAGCTGGACCAGGTGGACCTCGGTCTGGAGCTGGAGATCCCGGTGCCGCCGACGGTCGCCGAGGACTGGGCGGGGCGGGTCCTCATCGACTGGGGCCCGCTGCCGGGAAGTTACGGCTGGGTCTTCCCCAAGGGCGACACGCTCACCGTGGGTGTCATCTCGGCGCGTGGCGACGGCGCGGCGACGAAGCGCTATCTGGAGGACTTCGTCGCCAAGCAGGGGCTCGCCGGCTTCGAGCCCGCGATCTCGTCGGGCCATCTGACGCGCTGCCGCAGCGACGACTCGCCGCTCTCCCGCGGCCGGGTGCTGGTCTGCGGTGACGCGGCGGGTCTGCTGGAGCCGTGGACCAGGGAAGGAATCTCCTTCGCGCTGCGCTCGGGGCGGCTCGCGGGGGAGTGGGCGGTACGGATCTCCGAGGCGCACGACGCGGTGGACGCCCGTCGTCAGGCGCTGAACTACGCCTTCGCGATCAAGGCGGGTCTCGGTGTCGAGATGAGCGTTGGCCGCCGGATGCTGTCCGTCTTCGAACGCAGGCCGGGGGTGCTGCACGCGGCGATCACGGGATTCCGGCCCGCGTGGAAGGCGTTCGCCGACATCACGCGCGGGGCGACCTCGCTGGGTGGTCTCGTACGGACCCATCCGCTGGCCCGGCGCGCGCTGGACCTGCTGGACCGGCCGAAGGCGGGTACGGCACAGGGCCCGGAGAAGAGCGGCGAGCAGGAGCGGACGCGGGAAGACGAGGACCGCGACAAGGACCCGAAGGACGACGCGGTCACGCCGTAGCCCTGGGGGCCCGGGCCCGGGCCCGGGCAGTTGCGGGTGGGCGCGGGGCCCCCGGCCGGGCGGCGGAGGCGGCCCACGTCGCCGCGCCGTACTCCACGGGGAGTACGCGAGATCGCCACGCCCGGCGGACGCCCCGGGCCCGGTGGCCTGTTTAGCGTGACGGGTATGGAAGAGCAGATCAGGCGCATCGGATTCGGTCCCCCCTGGGCCAGGGGCCGATACGTGCCGGGCGCCGACGGGGCGGGAGACGGCCCGGCCGGCGGGCGGAAGCTGGGGCGGCTGCCCTGGTTCAGCAGCGTCCTGATCGCCGTCTTCGTCTCGGTCGGCTCGGGTTTCGCTTCGCAGGTCCAGGCGGACCGGGAGCCCCTCGACGCGTTCGCCCGCGCCCTGCTGCTCGTCGGGCCCGCCCTGCTCCTGGTGCGCTACCGGTATCCGGTCCTCTGCGTCTTCGGCGTCGCCGTCTCGGCGATGCTCTATCTCGGCGCCGGCTACGCCTACGGCCCGATCTTCGTCACCGTCGCGGTCGCCTGCTTCGCGGCGATCGTCTCCGGGCACCGACGGGCGGCCTGGTGGGCGATCGGTCTCCTCTGGGCGAGCCATCTGCTCGCCGGCCACCTGCTCTATCCGTACCTGCCACCGAGCGGCGACGCCGGCGCGCCCTGGGGACCCGAAGTGGGTGTCGCCGCCTGGGTCACGGCCGTGCTCGTCGGCTCCGAACTCGTCAGGGTGCGCCGCGAGCAGTGGATCCACGACCGGCAGGAGCGCGCCGCCGCCGAGGCGCGCCGCGCCGACGAGGAGCGGCTGCGGATCGCGCGCGAACTCCACGACGTGCTCGCCCACTCCATCTCGGTCATCAACGTCCAGGCGGGCGTGGGACTCGCCCTCCTCGACTCCGACCCCGAGCAGGCCCGCACCGCCCTCACCACGATCAAGGCCGCGAGCAAGGAAGCGCTGGGCGAGGTACGGCAGGTCCTCGACACGCTCCGGACCTCCGGCGACGCCCCCCGTACGCCCGCGCCCGGACTCGACCGGCTCCCCGAACTGGTCGAGCAGGCGGCCGGCGCCGGGCTGAGTGTCGGACTCGAAACCGAGGGTGACCCTGTCGCGCTCTCGCCGGGCGCCGATCTGGCGGCCTTCCGCATCATCCAGGAAGCCCTCACCAACGTGGTGCGCCACTCGGGCTCCCGTACCGCGCATGTCCGGGTCGGCTACGGCGGCGGTCTGCTCACCCTCCGTATCGACGACACGGGCCCCGCCACCGGTGACGAGGCCGGCGGCAGCGGCAACGGGCTGGTCGGAATGCGGGAGCGTGCGACCGCCCTCGGTGGCACCATCGAGGCGGGCCCCCGCCCCGACGGCGGGTTCCGTGTGCGGGCCTCCCTTCCACTGAAGCCGAAGGAGACACCGTGATCCGTGTCCTGCTCGCCGACGACCAGTCACTGGTACGGGCAGGCTTCCGCGCGCTGCTCGACGCCCAGCCGGACATCGAGGTCGCGGGCGAGGCGGCCGACGGCGAGGAGGCGCTGCGCAAAGTACGCGAACTCGCCCCGGACGTCGTCCTGATGGACATCCGGATGCCGGTGATGGACGGGCTCGACGCCACTCGCCGGATCACCGGGGACG
This sequence comes from Streptomyces camponoticapitis, assembly GCF_014646115.1. Lineage (GTDB taxonomy): Bacteria > Actinomycetota > Actinomycetes > Streptomycetales > Streptomycetaceae > Streptomyces > Streptomyces camponoticapitis. The sequence continues at coordinate 14,260 of NZ_BMMV01000002.1, forward strand.
GCGGACTCGACGAGGTGAAGGTGGTCATGCTCACCACCTTCGAACTCGACGAGTACGTCTTCGAGGCGCTCCGCTCCGGCGCCTCGGGCTTTCTCGTCAAGGACACCGAACCGGAGGAACTGCTGCGCGCCGTAAGGGCGGTGGTGGACGGCGACGCGCTGCTGTCGCCCGGTGTGACCCGGCGCCTGATCGCGGAGTTCGCCTCACGCTCCAAGGTGCCGACGTCCATGGACGGTCTCGGTGAACTCACCGAGCGGGAGCGGGAGGTGATGGCTCTCGTCGGGATCGGGCTCTCGAACGAGGAGATCGCCCGCAGACTGGTCGTCAGCCCGCTCACCGCCAAGACGCATGTGAGCCGGACGATGGTGAAGCTCGGCGCCCGAGACCGGGCCCAACTGGTCGTCAGGGCCTACGAGTCGGGGCTGGTACGGCCCGGCTGGCTCGGCTGACGGCCGCTGGCGGCTGCCCCGTTCAGGCTTCGCGGGGAGTGCGCGCGTGGCCGGTCTTGTCGCTCAGCGCGCGGACGAACGCCCCGATGGCAGCCGCCTGGATGACTATGGAGGCGATGAGCGCCACGTAGCCGAAAGCGGACGACGAGGCGAACGAGTCGCCGATCAGCGATCCGCCGGCGAAGAAGAGGAAAACGGTCGGCGCGGCGAGGAAGAACAGCCACACCCCCGCGAACGACGCGTCGTCGTGGTGCACGAACAGCGTGTCGACGGCGACGAAGACCGCTGTCGCGGCGACCACGGCGAGATAGATCTGCGAGGCCCGGTTGCCGTAGATCAGCCGGGCGGGGCCCTGGGCGAGCCGGGCCAGTGCGTTCAGGCGTCCTGACTTCATGGTGCGTTCTCCTGTGTCGGTTGGATGCCTCCATCGTGGGACGGACCGAACCGATGTGCCTGAGTACGGCTACTCATCCCTCCTGGTGCGCCGAGCGGTCCGGTACGTCCGTGGAGACGCGTGCCCGGACCTGACCGGCGCAGACATCCGCGGGGACATCGTTGTGGACATCCGTGTGGACATCCGTCGGCTGGGCGGCTTCCTTCGGCTCGTGCGCCGAGACGTCGCGCGCCGAGTACGCGATGAGTGCCGCGGCGGCGGCCAGCAGGGCGACGGTGGTGAGGGCGACGGGCAGGGAGAACCAATCGGCGAGGAAGCCGATCGCGGGCGGTCCCAGCAGCATGCCGCCGTACCCCAGTGTGGACGCGGCGGCGACGCCGCTCGGGCCCGCGAGCGCACCGGCCCTGGCGACGGCCACCGGGAAGATGTTGGCGAGGCCGAGTCCGGTGACCGCGAAACCGAGCAGGGCGAGCCAGGTCGTCGGGGCGAGGGCGCCGAGGAGCATGCCGAGCGCGGCGAGCACACCGCCGGTGACCAGAGTGCGGGTCTGGCCGAGGCGTTCGAGCAGGGCCGTACCGGACAGCCGTCCCACCGTCATGGCGAGGGCGAAGAGCGAGTACCCGGCGGCCGCGAGCCCGGCGCCGGCGCCCAGGTCCTGGGCGAGGTGCAGGGCACCCCAGTCGGCGAGAGCGCCTTCTCCGTACGCGGTGCACAGCGCGATCACCCCGAAGAGGACGACCAGTCCGCGCGTGCGCCGGTCGAGCTGCCGGGGGGCCGCCTTTTCCTTCGGCCGGTCCTTCGGGTCGGCGGCCGCGGCGGCACCTGGTGCCGTGGGCGCCGCGTGGCGCAGCAGCGAGGGACCGGCGAGCACGGTGACGAGCAGGCCGACGCCCGTGAGGGCGAGGAGGTGCGCCGACGCCGAGAGACCGCCGGCCACCAGACCCCCGAGCCCCGCGCCCGCCATACCGCCCAGACTGAACGCCGCGTGGAAGCTGGACATCACTGGACGGCGCATCGCGGCCACGAGATCGACCGCCGCGCTGTTCATCGAGACGTTGAGCGAGCCGTACGCGGCACCGAAAACGAGCAGGACCAGGCCCAGCGTCAGCGCCGAGTGCGTCCGCGCGGGCAGCGCGATGCTCATCGCCAGCAGCAGCGAGCTGACCACCGTCACCGGGTGGCTGCCGAACCGTCGGCACATCCGCCCCGTGAACATCATCGTGACCACGGCACCGGCGGAGACCCCGAGGAGGGCCAGACCGAGGTCGCTCGCCGACGCGCCGGTCTGCTCCTTGATGGCCGGGATACGGACGACCCAGCCGGCGAAGAGGAAACCGTCCAGGGCGAAGAACACGGTCAGAGTGGTACGCAGACGCGTGAGGCCGGCGAGCGGGGCGTCGGTGGCGGGGTCTCCGCCGCGACCACCCGCCAGGGCCGTCCGGAGTTTGTTTAGTATCGGCACAAAAGAAGGATAGGGGCCCGGGGCCGATCCTTACAAGGCGGCGGTTCACGGACGGGATCATGGGAGACTCACCCATATGAACGGCAAGGCAACGACGACCAGAACACGACTGGAGAGAGGCCGCAGCGCCCTGGGCCCCGCACTGGAACTGGTCCACACAGGCCGCGCGCCCACCCGGGCCGTGCTCACATCGGAGCTGGGTGTCACCCGCGCGACGGCCGGCGCCGTCGCCGCCGAACTCGAAGCGCTCGGTCTGATCCGGGTCGACTCCCGCCCCGGCGCCGCCGCCGGCTCGCAGGGCCGCCCCTCGCACCGTCTCGCCGTGGACGACACGGGCCCCGTGGTCCTCGCCGCCCAGGTCCACGCCGACGGCTTCCGCGCCGCCCTCGTCGCCCTCGGGGGCCGTACGGTCGCCACCGCGCCCGGCTGCGTCACCGTCTCCTCCGACCCCGCCCAGGTGCTCGGCGAGGTCGTCGCCGAGGGCGCCGCCCTGCTGCGCGAGAGCGGCCGGCGCTGTGTGGGAGCCGGTCTCGCCGTCCCCTCGGCGGTCGCCGAACCGGAAGGCACCGCGCTCAATCCGCTGCACCTCGCCTGGCCGGCGGGCGCCCCCGTACGCGACCTCTTCGTCGAGCAGGTACGCGCCGCCGGTATCGAGGGTCCCGCCTTCACCGGCAACGACGTCAACCTGGCCGCCCTCGCCGAACACCGGCACGGCGCGGGCCGGGGCTCCACCCAACTCCTCTGCGTCGCGACGGGGCATCGAGGCGTCGGCGGCGCGCTCGTCGTGGACGGCCGGCTGCACACGGGAAGTTCGGGACTGGCGCTGGAAGTCGGCCATCTGACCGTCAACCCCGAGGGCAGGCCCTGCCATTGCGGCAGCCGGGGCTGTCTGGACGTCGAGACCGACCCGCTGGCGTTCCTCGACGCGGCCGGCCGGGACCCCGGGCCCGAGGGGTCGCTGCTCGAACAGTCGCGGGACCTGCTCCGTACGGAGTACGCCGACCGGTCCGTACGTGCGGCGGCCGAGGAACTGATCGACCGGCTGGGCCTGGGGCTCGCCGGACTGGTGAACATCCTCAACCCGGACCGCGTCATCCTCGGCGGTCTGCACCGCGAACTGCTCGACGCCGACCCGGCCAGGCTGCGCGCCGTCGTCGCCGACCGCAGCCTGTGGGGCCGCAGCGGAAGCGTGCCGATCCTCGCCTGCACGCTCGACCACAACAGCCTGGTCGGCGCGGCCGAACTGGCCTGGCAGCCGGTCCTGGACGACCCTCTGGCCGCACTGACCTGACCGGGCCCCGCCGGTTCGGACGGGTTCGGACCTGGTTCCGACCGGAGCCGGGCGGTGCCCGACCGGTCCCGCCCTCGCGCGGGTCCGGGCCCCCGTGCCGCCCACCACCCGTCCGGCCGCACCCCGGACGGTTCACCACCCCATCGCGGGTAGGTCACCACCCATGACCGAGAAGCCGTCCGGTGCGGAACCCCCTCCGCCACCCCCGCCGCGCTGGTTCCAGCGCCTCGACCGGTGGCTGCGCGCCTCACCGCTCGGGCTCGGCTGGACCCGCGGGCGCGATATGGAGCTGATGCACCGGTCCATGGGTTTCGCGGCGCTCGGATTCCTCACCCTCGTCCCGGTGCTGGTCCTCGTCGCGGCGGCCGAACCCGACAGCGGCCAGGGCTTCGCGCGCTGGCTCGGTCAGGCCATCGGCGTCACCCGCGAGTCCCAGACGCAGGTGGAGAAACTGTTCGGGGTACCCGACACCGCGCTCCAGCGCACCACCGCCTTCGGTCTCGCCGCGCTCGCCGTCTTCGGACTGACCTTCGGCTCCGCCCTCCAGACCGGCTACGAGAAGGTCTGGGACCTGCCCACCGCGCGCTGGCACACCATGTGGCGCCATGTCGTCTTCCTCGCCCTGCTGGTCCTCGCGGTGCTCGGCTTCACCAACACCCCCAGTCCCGACGGCCCCGTCGTCGGACCCCTGGTGGTCGTCGTGCTGGACGTCATCGGCACGTTCCTCTTCTTCTGGATCGCCCAGCGCCTGCTGCTCGGCGGGCGCGTCCGCTGGAGCGCCCTGTTGCCCGGCGCCGCGGCCACCACCATCGGCCTGCTCGGCCTGCGCGGTTTCTCGCAGCTCGTCTTCTCGCCGCTGATCGCCTCCAGCGCCGTCACCTACGGCCCGTTCGGGACCGTCCTGGTCGTCCAGTCCTGGCTCGTCGGCGTCGGAGTCGTCGTCTACGGAGGTGCGCTGGTCGGCCGCCTCGCCCACGACGGCCGGGTGTTCCGCCGTCTGAAGGACTCCGACGAGAGCTGAACCCGCCCCGGGGAGCAGCCCTGCCGGGCCCGCGTACTCCCCGGGGGGTACCCGTACTGCCGCTGGCCGTACGACGACTCGGACCCCCTCCCGGCGCGAACCTCGGAAGCGACAGAGAAAGTCGCGAGTCGCGAACCGAGGAGATGGTCAGGATGAACACCCTTGCGCACAGTGGCGGACCCGGCCCCTGGATCCTGTTGTTCCCGCTCGTCTGGGCAGCCGTGATCGCCGGTGGCATCACCCTCCTGCGCCGCACCGTCTGGCGCGGACGCCGGGGCGGACCCCCGTGGCGGTCCGGCAGTTTCGGCCGTGACGTACGGGACGCCCGGGACCTGCGGGACACGACCGACGCGCAGTCGCCGATCGCGATGCTGGGGCGGCGGTTCGCCTCCGGTGAGATCGACGAGGACGAGTACTGGCGCCGGCTCTCCGTCCTGGACGAGCAGTTCGGCCGTACGGGCAAGGGCGGTGCGGCGTGAGCGCAACCACCGCGGCCACCGCCACCGGCGTACGCCGCCCGGGTCGTGGACGCGGTGAAGGTCTACGGCAGGGGCGATACGGAGGTGCGGGCCCTGGACGGGGTGAGCGTCGGCTTCCCGGCCGGCCGCTTCACCGCGATCATGGGGCCCTCGGGCTCCGGCAAGTCCACGCTCATGCACTGCGCGGCCGGACTCGACACCCTCACCTCCGGCTCCGCGCTCATCGGCGACACCGAACTGAGCACGCTGGACGACCGCCGACTGACGCTGCTGCGGCGCGAGCGCGTCGGCTTCGTCTTCCAGGCCTTCAATCTCATTCCGACCCTGACCGTCGCCGAGAACATCACCCTCCCGACGGACCTGGCCGGAGGCGCGCGGGACGACGAGTGGTACGACGCCCTCATCGACGTCGTCGGTCTCCGCGACCGTCTGCACCACCGTCCGAGCGAACTCTCCGGCGGCCAGCAGCAGCGCGTCGCGGTGGCCCGCGCCTTCGCGGGCAGCCCCGACGTCGTCTTCGCGGACGAGCCCACCGGCAATCTCGACTCGCGCTCCGGCGAGGAGGTCCTGCGGCTGCTGGGCAGCACCGTGCGCCGTACGAACCGCACGGTCGTCATGGTCACGCACGATCCGGTCGCCGCGGCCCACGCGGACGAGGTCGTCTTCCTCGCCGACGGACGCCTCGTGGACCGGATGCCGGACCCGACGGCCGAGCGGGTGCTCGACCGGCTGAAGGACTTCGACCCCCGGACGCTCGGCGCGTCCGCCGGCGGTACGTCCGCGAGCGGCGGCCAGGCAGGCGCGGGGGTGCGGTCATGAGCGGGACGCGCGCCTCGTTGCGTATCAGCGTCTCCTCGCTCCGCGCGCACAAGCGGCGCTTCGCCGGAACCTTCACCGCCGTCCTGCTGGGCGTGGCCTTCCTGACGGGCACCCTCGTCATGGGCGACACCCTGCGCGGCAGCTTCGACACCATGTTCGGCGACGCGGCGGGCGGCACCGACGCCGTCGTCCGCAGTGCCGACGTGGTGACGGTGCCGGGCGACTCGCTCGGCACCCGCGAGCCGGTCGACACCGGACTGATCGAGAAGATCGAACGGGTCCCGGGCGTCGCGGCCGTCGCACCCAGGATCGAAGGCGCCGGACAACTCGTCGGCTCCGACGGCGAGCCCGTCGGCGGCCAGGGCCCGCCCACCGTCGTCGGCAACTGGATCGACGACGCCCGGCTCAACCCGTACCGACTCGCCGACGGCCGGCTGCCGGAGAGGAGCGGCGAGGTCGTCCTCAACCGAGGCGCCGCCGAGGCCGGCAAACTGAACATCGGCGACACCACCGTGCTCCGCACGCCCGATCCCGTGCGGGTGACGGTCGTCGGCCTGACGACGTTCGGCGGCGAGGACGGCATGGCCCAGGTCACCTACACGGGCATGACCAGGGCCGACGCGGAGAAGTACCTCATGCCGAAGCCGGGCGGGGCGGCGAGCATCCAGGTGCGTGCCGGTCCCGGCACCGGCCAGGAGGAACTCGCCGACGCCCTGCGGGCGGTCCTGCCGTCAGGCGTGGAGGCGATCACCGGACAGGAGTCCGCCGAGGAGAACCAGGAAATGATCTCCGGTCAGTTCCTGAGCCTGTTCACCACGCTGCTCCTCGTCTTCTCCGGCATCGTGCTGCTCGTCGCGACCTTCTCCATCCACAACACCTTCGCCATCGTGGTGGCTCAGCGCACCCGCGAGAACGCGCTGCTGCGCGCCCTCGGCGCCTCCCGGCGCCAGGTCGTGGGCGCCACGCTCGCGGAGGCGAGCGTCGTCGCACTGGTCGCCTCGGCCGCCGGTCTGCTCGGCGGCATCGGCATCGCCGCAGGGATGCGGGCCCTGTTCCCGGTCATCGGATTCCCCTTCCCCGAGGGGCCGTTGGTGATCGGCGCGCTCTCGATGCTGCTCCCGCTCGCCGTCGGTGTGGCCGTCTGTCTCGGCTCCGCGCTTCTGCCGGCCGTACGGGCGGGGCGCACCGCACCGCTGGCCGCGCTGCGCGAGACGGCCGTGGACGACTCGGGCGCCTCCAGGACCAGGTCGGTCGTCGGTACGGTGGTGGGCCTGGCCGGGATCGGCACGATCCTGGCCGGCGTCTTCGCCACGCCGTCCCTCGTGCTCGCCGGGACGGGAGCCGTCCTCGCCCTCGCCGCCTTCGTGGTGCTCGGCCCGGTGGCCTCCTCGTACGCCGTGCGGCTCCTGGGGGCGCCGCTGGACCGGCTGCGCGGCGTCTCCGGTGCCCTGGCCAGGCGCAACGCGCTGCGCAGCCCCAAGCGCACGGCGGCGACCGCCACCGCGCTGATGATCGGGGTCGCCGTGGTGTCCCTGTTCACGGTCTTCGGCGCCTCGCTGAAGGCGACGATGGACCGGACGGTGTCCCGTTCCTTCGCGGGAGACCTCGCGGTCAGCGTGCCGGCGTTCGGCGGCGGGGGCAGCGGGCTCAGCCCCCGGCTCACGCCCGCCCTGGCCGAACTCCCCGAGGTGGGCTCGGCCGTGGGGCTCGGCAGGGGAGTGGCCGAGGTCGGCGGGGACGGCCGTCAGTTGACCGTCACCGACCCGGCCGCGCTCGCCGAGGGCTTCGATCTCGGCTCCGTGGACGGCTCGTTCGACGGATTCGGCACCAACGACATCGCGGTGTCGCGCCCGGGGGCCGACGACCGGAATCTGCGGAGGGGCAGCACGGTCCAACTCACCTTCGCCGACGGCCGGAAGGAGACCTTCACGGTCAAGGCGGTCTACGAGCGGTCGGAACTCGCGGGCGACTACGTCATCACCCGCGCCGCCTGGGCCCCGCACCGGACGCAGGACGCCGACACCCTCGTCTCCGTCACCTTCAGGGACGGCGTGCCCGCCGCCGAGGCGAGGGCTGCCGTGGAGAAGGCGGCGGCGCCGTTCGGCAACCCGGACGTCCAGACACGTGACGAGTACGCGGAGACCTCCGCGGGAGCCATCGACATGATGCTCACGCTGATCTACGCGCTGCTCGCCCTCGCCGTCGTCATCGCGCTCCTCGGCATCGCCAACACCCTCACGCTAGCCGTCCACGAACGCACCAGGGAACTGGGCCTGTTGCGCGCGGTCGGCCAGACCAGGGCCCAACTGCGGGCGATGGTCCGCTGGGAGTCCGTGCTGGTGGCAGCCTTCGGTACGGCGGGCGGACTGGCACTCGGCGGGCTGCTCGGCTGGGTCATCGTGAAGGCGGCCGAGGGCGCGGGAGACACGCCCTTCGCCTTCGCCGTGCCGCCGGCCCAGCTGATGGTCGTCGGAGTGGTCGGCCTGACGGCCGGAGCGATCGCCGGCCGGCGGCCCGCGCGCAGGGCGGCACGGCTCGACGTACTGCGCGCCGTCGCCACCGAGTGACCGGTGGCGCGGTGCCGTCCAGACGCGGTGCCGTCCTGGCGCGGTGAACGTCCAGACCCGGTCACGCCTCGCTCTGCCGAGGCGTGGCGCGCCCCCGCCCGGTCAGCCGACGACGGCTGACCGGGCGGCGGTATGTTCGCGTCTCCCGGCGACGGTCCGGAAGCCGGCGAAGGGACTGCCCGCCATGATTCCGCCCGCCGAGGAGCCGCCCGAGAAGGGTCCGTCGGTCGTGGCGCCGTACAGCCGGTGCCGGGGCGGAGCGGCGCCCGACGGGGCGGGGAGCGTGAACCAGATGACCTTTCCCGCGTCACCCTCCGCGCGCACCCCCCAGCTCTCGCTGACCGCCTCGATGAGTGCGAGCCCGCGCCCGCACACATCGAGCGGATCGGCTTCCCTGATGGTCGGCAGGCGCGGGTCGTGGTCGTGGACCGCGACCGTGAGCCGGTCGAGCAGCAGTCGGATGTCGACGGTGCACATCTTGTCCGGCTGTGCGTGCCGGTGGACGTTGGTCAGCAGCTCGGTCACACCGAGCGCGGCTTGGTCGATGAGTGGGTCGAGCTGCCAGTAGCGCAATTGCGCAGAAACGATTCTGCGGACCTGGCGGATCCGCGACGGCAGGGCCTGGAGCTCCACCGTGCACTGCCTGCTCGGCTGGCTGATCACGGCTGCGACTCCCCGATTGAGGTCCGGAAGAAGGCATGAGATCAAATCCAGCAGCTCACTCGCGAGGCTCGCTGCTGTCTTGCCCGGCGGGGCTGGATCGCAGCGTCACCACCGGTTCACCCTGAGTGATGTACACCAGAGTGAACCATGTGATACGGGACCGCAACTCGCGGCGCCCGGCGTCAGGTCTTCGCCGTACCCGCGCTGCGTACCGCCTCCAGGAAGCGCCCGGCCAGCAGCCGGCCCTCCGGCCGTCGGCCGTCCCGGCCCATGGTGAGCCGGTAGCGGGTGCCGTTCACGGTCGCCACCGTGCTGTCGTCACCCCGGAACCACGGCTTCTCCGCCCGTACCGCCCGCAGGGGCGCGCTGTCGATGACCCGCCCGTAGCTGGTCAGAAGCGCCAGTCTGCCGTCCTGTATGAGCACCCGGCCCGCTTTGGTGAGCGAGCGGGGCCAGCGCTCGATCTCGACGCCGCTGGCACTGAACTCCGGCTCCGCCATGGCTGATCCGCCCCCTTCGTACTGCTCCCTGTAGGGAAGTCTGCACAACTCGACGCGTGGACGCCAGAGCCACTTCCCCGGACTTCCCCGACAACGCATCGACAACGCGTCGACAGTGCCTCGACCACGCGTCGACCACGCGTCGAGCACTCGTTTCAACGCGTCGAGCACACGTCGACAGCATGCCCCAACCGGCGCGCGCCGCCCCGCGGACCCCGTGCCCAAGGCGCGGCTATGGATACCCAAAGGCGCGGTTTGCGCAGGTCGAGGGCTTACTGTTGCGCCGGGACCGGAGCGGGTGCACGCGCGGGACACGGGCACAGGCGGGACGAAGGACGGCGCGCATGACGGAGCGGCAGCAGACCATCGACGTGAATCGCGCCGATCCCGAGTACCGGGCCTGGCTCAAAGAGGCCGTACGCAAGGTCCAGGCAGACGCCAACCGCTCCGCCGACACCCACCTCCTGCTCTTCCCGCTGCCCGAGCGCTGGGGCATCGACCTGTATCTGAAGGACGAGTCCACCCACCCGACCGGGAGCCTCAAGCACCGCCTCGCCCGCTCGCTGTTCCTGTACGGGCTCTGCAACGGCTGGATCCGCCCCGGGAAGCCCGTCATCGAGGCCTCCAGCGGTTCGACCGCGGTCTCGGAGGCGTACTTCGCGAAGCTGATCGGCGTCCCGTTCATCGCGGTCATGCCGCGCACCACCAGCCCCGAGAAGTGCCGGCTCATCGAATTCCACGGCGGGCGCTGCCACTTCGTGGACGACTCGCGCAGGATGTACGAGGAGTCGGCGAACCTCGCCGCCGAGACCGGCGGACATTACATGGACCAGTTCACGTACGCGGAACGCGCCACCGACTGGCGGGGCAACAACAACATCGCCGAATCGATCTACCAGCAGCTGCGGTTGGAGCGCTATCCCGAGCCCGCGTGGATCGTGGCGACGGCCGGCACCGGCGGCACCTCGGCGACCATCGCCCGCTACGTGCGCTACACGCAGTACGACACCATGATCTGCGTCCCGGACCCGGAGAACTCCTGCTTCTTCGACGGCTGGACCCGCCGCGACCCCCAGGCCTGCGGCGAACGCGGCTCACGCATCGAGGGCATCGGCAGACCGCGTATGGAACCGAGCTTCGTGACCGGGGCCATCGACCGGATGATGAAGGTGCCGGACGCGGCGAGCATCGCCGCCGTACGCCTGCTGGAGCGCAACATCGGCCGCAAGGCGGGCGGTTCGACGGGCACCGGGCTGTGGAGCGCGCTGAAGATCGTCTCCGAGATGGTGGCCGAGGGGCACAAGGGCAGTGTGGTGACGCTGATCTGCGACCCGGGCGAGCGCTATCTCGACAAGTACTACTCCGACGACTGGCTGGCCGCGCAGGGCATCGACATCGCGCCGTACACCGCCACGATCGAGCACTTCCTTCGGACGGGCACCTGGCCGGCCTGAACGGCGGTTCCAGGCCCCGCGCTCAGGTCAGCGGGACGGTGACGCGGCCAGCCGGCGGTCCAGCCGGCGCATGGACACGGTGAACGTACGCCCCAGTCCCGGGCGGAACGTCCGCAGGAAGAAGAGGAAGGGCCTGCTGCCGTCGGCCGCGAACGTCCAGCTCACCCGTGTGCCGGTACCGGCGGGTGTCAGCCGCCAGTCCTCCACCCCCGCCAGCGCCCCGGGGGTGCTCGACGTGTCGACGCGGTAGGCGTAGCGGACGTCGGGCTCGGCGACGAGGACGGTCTCGGTGAACGTCCCGCCCATCCGCAGCCGGACCTCACGTCCGCCGGGCGTCGACCGCGCCGCGGTCACGGCCGTGAACCACTGGGGCCACGCCTCGGTCTCCTCGGCCAGCGCCCGGTACACCGCGCCGGGCGGCGCGCTCACCTCACCGCTGAAGACCAGCCGCACGGGGGCGGACTCGGCGAACCCGACGTCGACGGGGCGCAGTTGACGGACTGCCATGAACATCACGTCCCAGGGAGATAGACGCACGGTCGTGTCGCCGGAGCCTACTCTCCGTCAGTGCCCGACGTCCGGGGACCCCGCGCATCAGCCGGCCGCCGCCTCCTCGGCTCGTACGACCGGTCAGGACTCGCGCAGCAGCCCGTCGACCACGCGGCCGAAGACGGCGCTTCCGGCGCGCGCGGTCAGGCGGTCCAGGAAGCGGGGGAGGAAGCTGACGCGCAGCTCCTCCGACCAGCGCACCAGCGTGCGACCACCGCTCTCCGGCACGGTCTCCGCCGCCGCCGTCTCCGTCACCTCGATCTCGGCCCAGCCCGTGATCACCCGGCCGCGCTTCTCCAGCCGGCAGTGGCCGGGGCTCCCCGCCGTCGGCGGCTCCCAGCGCACGACCTCCATCGGGTCGTCGAACCGCACGCGCCCGAGTCCCGTACGCGCCACGAACACCGTTCCCGTCCCGGTCGGGCCCGGCGTCTCCACGAGCGTCCGCGTCAACGGCACTCGCCGACCGTGCGCCGGCCAGTCGGTGATCCGCCGCCAGGCCTCGTCGGCGGGCAGCGACGTACGGCGGGAGACACGGAAGACGCTCACCGGTCCGCCGACTCACCGGCGACCACCAGGCCGGGGAGATGCTCGGTGATCTCCTCGCGCACCTCGGGCGACAGCCCGGCGTCCGTGACCAGTGTGTCGACCTGATCGAGCGTCGCGAACGAACTCAGGCCCACCGTGCCCCACTTGGTGTGGTCGGCCACGACCACCACCCGGCGGGCCGACCGCACGAAACGGCGGTTCGTCTCCGCCTCGGCCAGATTCGGCGTGGAGAGACCGGCCTCGGCGGAGATCCCGTGCACGCCCAGGAAGAGCACGTCGAAATGCAGCGAGCGGATCGCCTGGTCGGCTACCGGGCCGACCAGCGAGTCCGACGGTGTACGGACACCACCTGTGAGTACGACGGTGGCCGCGCCCGCGCGCTGACCGCCCGACGTACCGGCGGGCTGCGCGGCGTGGAACACGTCGGCGACCCGCACCGAATTCGTCACGACCGTCAGATCGGGCACGTCCAGCAGATGGTGCGCCAGGGCGTACGTGGTCGTCCCGCCCGACAGGGCGATGGCCCGGCCCGGCACGGCCATGGCGGCGGCGGCCCGCGCGATGTCCTCCTTGGCGCTCAGCTCCAGCTCCGACTTGGCCTCGAAGCCCGGCTCGTGGGTGCTCGCCTCGACCACGGGGACGGCGCCGCCGTGCACCTTCTCGATGACGCCGAGCCGGGCGAGTGCGTCGAGGTCCCTGCGGACCGTCATGTCGGAGACGTTGAGCTTGCGCGTCAGCTCGTTGACACGGATACCGCCTCGGCGGCGCACCTCGTCGAGGATCAGGGCCCGTCGCTGTTCCGCGAGGAGGTTCTGGTTGTCGCTCACCACCGGGGCCTGTCCTTCCACGTCGGCGTCGTGCGCGGCCGCCGTACACAGCTGATCATCAGGGTTCCTCATCCTCCCACGCTGTTGGGCCCCGTACGCAGGTGTCGGCCCGGCCGGCCCCGGGGACACCCCCCTAGGGGCGGACGCCGCCCGCGAAACGCCACCTGAGAGCGAGTCATCGACGTGTCCTCTGAGCAGACCGCCGACCGGAGCGGCGGGGCCGCGCTCGAACTGCTGGTCCACGGCGTCGGCGGCGCCACCCCGCAGGAGATGCTGGCCGATCCGTACACGGTCCGGATCACCGGCGACGAGACGGCGGCCATCTACCGGCGTCCCGACGACGAGGACGCCGAGTCCCACCCCGAGCGGTACGAGGACGGGCCGGTGCCCGAGGCGTACTGCTGGTCCAACCTCACCTCGGGCAACGCCAGTCGAGCCCTGTGGCTGCTGCTGCTCCCCTTCATGGTCGTCAATCTGGCGCACTGGATGCGCCCGGCGACCAACGGACTGGCCAGGACCCAGCGGCTGTACGGGGTGCTGGTACGGCTGCTCGCCCTCACCCTCACCGTGCTGCTGACCGCCGCCGCCTGTGAGGTCGCCCTCGACCTGGTGGCCTGGCAGTGCGCGGGCTCCGCCGGCTGCGCGGACGACCGGTCCTGGCTGGGCTTCCTGTCGGCGACGGGGGACGGCTGGTGGGCGCAGCCCGGCCGCCGGCTCGCGCTGGCCGCGCTGATACCGGCCGCCCTGGTGGGCCTGCTCTGGTATCTCTCCAACCGCACCTGGAGCGCCTACGAGGCGCAGCGCCCGCCGACCGACGCCGGTCCGGGCGGAAGCCCGCGGGATCCGGACACGGAGGTCGTCAACACCCCCGGCGTCCCCGACTCCCGCGACGCCGCGGACGCCTACCGCCCCGCGCTCGCCAGGCCCGGCTTCTGGTACGGCCGCCGGCTCGTCGCCCGCCTGCGCGCGGCGCACACCGCCGCCGGATTCCTCACCGTCGCGGGCGCGGTCACCGGCGCCGCGGCCCGCTACGACCGCGGCGCCTCCAGCGCCGCCAGGGAGACCGTCGGCTGGCTGCTCCAGGCAACTCTCGTCGCCGGTGCGCTCGTTGTGCTCTGGGTGGTGTGCAGCAGGGGCCGCAGCGAGCGCAAGCGCGACGGCTCGCTCGACAAGGCCCTCGTCAGCCGGCTGCCCGCCGTCTCCCTCGCCCTGGTCGGCGTCGCGGTGGTGTACGCCGCCTGGTCCCGCCCCGACTGGGTCTCCTCCGGCACACTGCCCGGCGCCGTCACGTTCTCGGTGCTGACAATCGCCCAAGGCGTTCTCGTCGTCGGCCTCGCGACGGCGGCCCTCGCCCTGCACCGACGCGCCCCGCACGCCAGGATCGCGCTGTACGGACTCGGCGGCCCGGCCGTCGCCATGCTGGCCTGCGCCCTGGCCGGGGTGATGACCGGCGGTGTGGCCCAGCGTGTCGGCGACTGGCTCGACGGGTCCGGCACGCCGGGCATGGGGGAGGGGACGATCGCCGGACCGCCGGTGCTGCTGAGCTGGCAGGCCGCCGTCATCCCCGTCCTGCTGGTGCTCCTGGTGATCCCGGTCGTCGTCCTCGCCGTACGCACCGTGCGTACCGGCCGGCGCCTCGCGCCGGTCGTCGAGGCCGAGTACGGGTCCCGGGAGGCGAAGGTCACCCCGGACTCCGTCCGTACCCGCAGGATCGCCGGCGCCCGCGCCCGCGCCCAACTCACCGACGCGGCGCCCTGGTTGGTCGGACTGGTCTCCGGCGCCGCGCTCCTGCTCGGCACCGGCGCCGTCGTCGGCGCGTGGCTGAGCGGGGACGTGCCGGGCCGGGCCGCCGAGGGCGGACCCGCGCTGATCCAGTCGATCGCGGACACCGCGCAGGCGCTCGGCTCCTGGCTGATCGGCTTCGGGTTCATCCTTTTCGTGACCTGGGGCCGCCGCGCCTACCGCGACGCCTCCGCCCGGCGCACCATCGGCATCCTCTGGGACGTCGGCACCTTCTGGCCGCGCGCCTCGCACCCCTTCGCGCCGCCGTGCTACGCGGAGCGCGCCGTACCGGACCTCACCTGGCGGATGGCCTCCTGGACCGCCCGCACCGGCGGACGCCTCGTCATCTCCGGGCATTCGCAGGGCAGTGTGCTGGCCGCCGCCGCCGTCTGGCAGTTGCGCGAGGGCACCCGCCACCAGGTGGGACTGCTCACGTACGGCTCACCGCTGGAGCGGCTGTACGGCCGCTGGTTCCCCGCCTACTTCGGTGCCGCGCCCCTCAGCGACCTGGGCAGGGAGGTGCACTGCTGGCGCAACCTGTGGCGCGCCACCGACCCGATCGGGGGCCCGGTCCGGCTGGACGCCGACGGACCGGCCGTGGACCGGGGACCGCTGAAGGATCCGCTCGCCTACGGCCGTACGGAGCGCCACCCGCTGCCCGAACCGATCCTCGGCCACTCCGAGTACCAGGCCGACCCCGTCTTCGCCGAGGAGCGCGCCGCGCTGCTCGACCGGCTGCCGCCCGCACTGCCGGAACAGCGCGACGGCACCGCGACGGCGGAGCGACGGACCGGCTGAGCGGGAAGGTCACGGTGCCGATCCGGCCCGGAGTCAGGGGAGTTCGGGCAGATCGTCCGCGTAGAGCAGTGTCAGGTCGTCCGTGCTGGTCTCCGGCAGCTGGGCGACCCTGCTCGCGTGCTGCTCCACCATCGACTCGAACGTCTGACGCGCGGTACGGCCGTTGCCGAAGGCCGGGCCCTTGGGCAGGACGGCGAAGTACTTGAGCAGCGCCTCGGCGGTGCCCGCACCCAGCCGGTACTCGTGCTCCTCGGCCTGCTGCTCCACGATCCGCAGCAGCTCGTCCGCGTCGTAGTCGCTGAAGGTGATGGTGCGTGAGAAGCGTGACGCCACACCGGGGTTGACCGCGAGGAAGCGTTCCATCTCGACCGTGTACCCGGCAACGATCACCACCACCGCCTCCCGGTGATCCTCCATCAACTTGACCAGGGTGTCGATCGCCTCACGCCCGAAGTCGCGGCCCGAGTCCTCGGGCGACAGCGCGTACGCCTCGTCGATGAAGAGCACACCGCCACGCGCCCGGTCGAAGGCCTCCTGCGTACGGATCGCCGTGGAGCCGATGTGCTCACCCACCAGGTCCACCCGGGAGACCTCCACGAGATGCCCGCGCTCCAGCACCCCGAGGGAGGCGAGGATCTCGCCGTACAGCCGGGCCACCGTCGTCTTGCCGGTGCCGGGGGAGCCGGTGAAGACCAGATGGCGGCGGGCGGACGCGGCCTTGAGTCCGGCCTGCTGCCTGCGCCTGCCGACCTCGATCATGTTGGTCAGGGCGCGGACCTCACGTTTGACGCTCTCCAGGCCCACGAGCGCGTCGAGTTCACCGAGGACCTTGCCCGGATCCCGTACCGGCTCGGCCGGGGGTGCGTCCGCCACCGGTGTGGCGCTCTGCGCCGGGACCGCGCCCAGCAGCCCGGTCGTCTGGGTGGCCGTCAGCACGGCCGTCGGCTGCGGCGCCGCGACCAGCACACCGCTCTCGTCGCTGGTGCAGTCCTCCACGGTCGGACCGGGGCCGTCGGCACCCGGCGTACCGCCGTCCGGGAACTCGTAACCCCCGCGCGCGCAGCGCTCGGTGCGGCAGCGCGTCAGCGTCGTACGGCAGCCGTCCATCACATGGAAGCCGTAACCGCCGCTGCCCGTCACCCGGCAGTCGTGGAACGTGCCGCGCCCCTCGGCGGAGACGTAGAAACCGGCCTCGGCGGGCGAGGTGATCGTGCAGCGTTCGATGGTGGGGTCGGCGCCCTTGGTGACGATGACACCGGTCTGCACACCGTCGATGGTGCAGGAGTTGAGCGTGCCGCCGCTGCCGTGGTCGCGGAACCAGGCACCCGTGGCGGCCTCCCTGATCCGGCAGTCGTCGAGCTGCGCCGTCGCGCCGTCGCTCACCGACACCGCCGTGTTGCGCACCTGGGAGAGGTCGCTGTCCACGACGTCCGCGCGCGATCCGCGGTCGAGGACGAACAGCGCGTCCGGCACGTCGTGCACACGGCACGAGTCGAGGACCACCGTCGCCCCGTCGCTCACCCAGACCGCCGGGTAGTCGCCCGTACTGTCGTGTATCTCGCACTGGTTGGCGTCCACGCGAGTGCCCGGGTCCCAGACCGACAGACCGTTGCGGCCGAAGCGCCGCACCGTGGAGCGGGTCAGCGTCAGGACGGAGCGGGAGCGCAGATCGACCGCGTTCTCCGGGATGTCGTGGATGTCGCAGTCGGAGAGCGTCAGCACCGCGTCCGTGTCGAGGGTGATGCCGTCCGCCGACGTGCGGTGGACGCTGGAGTCGGTGAGATGGGCGGCGGCGCGCGAGGCGATCTGCACACCGGTGCCCTTGATCTCGTACACCTCGCAGCCGACGGCCTCCAGCCCGCTGCCCTCGCCGGTGACGGTCAGGCCGCCGCCCGACGCGTGGTGGATCCGGCACCGTTCGAGCCGGGGGTGCGCCCCGCCACGTACGGAGACGCCCGACTGCCCGGCCGCGACCACCTCGCAGTCCTCGAAGACCCCGCCGGCGCCGTCGAGTACGGCGACACCGACCCCGGCCGGATTGTCGACCGTGCAGCGGCGGACGGTGGGACGCGCGGCCCCCCGTACCTCTATCCCGGCGGCCGAGCGTGTGACGATCCGCAGATCCGTCAGCTCCGGGGTGCCGTCCTCCACGAGCAGCGCGGGCGCGGTCGTGTCCTGGCCCTCCACATGCAGGTCGTGGACGGTCGCGGAGGCGCGCACCGTCAGCGGCACGCCGTCCGGCGGCGCGATTCGCACCGAGCCCGCCGAGCCCTCGGGCCCGCGCAGCGTGACGGCGCGCGTGACGACGAGATTCTCCCGGTAGGTGCCCGGCGCGACGGTGAGTATGTCGCCGTCGCTCGCGGCCTCCAGGGCCGCGGCGAGAGAGGCGTACTCGCCGGTACGGCGGCGCCAACGCGAGGTGCCGGTGTGCGTCACCTGGACGGTGCCCTGTGCCATGGTGTTGTTCTGTCCCCACCTCGTGCGCCTGCGCGTCTGTGCCGACCGGACCCGCTCCGGGGTCAACTCAAGGAAGTCCCGGCCGCCACAGAGGACCGGGTCGCACCACCGTAGCGCGCGCGGCACCGGTGAGTTGACCCAAGAGCGGTTCCCGCCGTCGTTCCGGCCGCCGGGAGAAGGGCCGCCCGGCCCCCGAGCTCAGCTGCCCGCGCCCGTACGGCCCCAGTCGGGACCGGCCTTGGCCCAGGCCACGTCGAGGCGCGCGTACCGGCGCCGATTGAGTTTCCACACGATCAGCCGCCGGCCGGCCTCGACCAGACCGGCGGCGAGCGAGGCCACCCCGAGGCCCGCCAGCACGGCGTGCGTACGGGCGGTGGTGAGGTCGACCGGACGCTTGGAGAGCCGCCCCTCACCGTCGGTCCAGACCGGGAAGGTCTCGCCCGCCCGGATGCGCGCAGGCGCCGAGCGGACGACTCCGGTCTGCCGACTGCCGTCCGGGGCCGTCCACTTGGCGATCACGGGCCGTCCCGTGTCGCGCGCGGCCGAGGTCTCGGGGTCGAGCGTCACACGGGCGGGCGCGTGGGCGTGGCGGACCACCAGAGCCCGCGTGTGGTGCCGTTCCTCGTGCTGCGCCTGGATCGTCCGGCGGAACGCGCCGTCGGTCAGGGAGCCCGAGATCCAGCCAATCACGGGCACGGCGAGGATCAGCAGGAGCAGGGCGCCCAGCGCGACCCATGCCTCGACAAGATCGGTCTTTCTGCGCAGCGGGTTGTGCCGCCAGCGCCGCAGCCCCACGACCGCTCGCATCGCGCCGCCCCTTCCGGATTCCGTACGTTCCCCAGTCCGTGATAGCCCCGCGAGAGGCGCCGCACGCACAAAAGGGCCGAAGGGAGAGCGAAATCACCCTTCGGTTCGACGGGCCGGATCCGGCTCCGTGCCGGTCGGTCGTGGTGTTCACACGGTGGCCGTGGAGCCGTCGCCGCGACGACGAGATCCGGCCGGAAGCGGTTCGACGGCGAGTGCTCTCGTCGGCCGGGCGCGGGCGCGCCCGCTCGGAAGTGCCAGCCGGACCTCCACCCCGAGGTGGCGGCTGCACCGGTCGTGCGCGCGCGTCGAGATGAGCGCCGCGTCAACCCGGATACCGAACATGCCCATCACAAAGTCGTTCGTATGAACATAAGTGCGGGTGGTGCCGACGTCCTTCCCCGGCCCGCCTCCGTCCGTCCCGGTGTGTTCCCCGCGTCTACGGCCTCCAGGACCCCCGGTGTCAGTAACCCCGGCTCTGGTAGGGCCGGTTGTAGGGGTCGTCGTACTGCACCGGCGCGGGCGCCGGACGCGGTGAGGCGGGTCGCATGGCCTCGTACCCCGTCGGTGAGCCCGGCCGCTGTTGCTGTTGCTGCTGCTGCGGACGGGGCTGCTGAGGACGCGGCTGCTGCGGCTGCTGCTGGGCCGGATAGGGCTGGGCGCCCTGATAGCCGCCGCGGGGCTGCTGCGGGGCCTGCTGCGGAATGTAGGGCGCCGGGGCGTGCTGGAGCGGCACGGGGTGCTGCGCCGGCTGCGGCTGGTACCCGCCGTACGACGGCGTGGGCTGCGAAGGAGCTGCCGGAAGGGCGGGGAGCGCCGAAGGCAGCGCCGGCAGATAGCTGTTGCTCTGGTAGCTGCTGCCGGTGTCGTAGGCGGAAGGCACTCGGATCGGGGCGATCTGAGGCGTGCCCCGCTCCGCGACCAGTGAGTCGTAGATCGGGGTGTCCGGGAACGACGGCGCGGTGTAGTAACCGCCGCCGTAGGTGGCGCGGGGGGAGGTCATGGAACATAAGTTAAGCCCACGATGTGCCGGTTGGGGAGTCCGATTAGTGGGTTCTTTCGGGAGCTCTGGGCCACTTCGGATCCCCAATGCGAGCGAACTTGGGAAAATCGGTCGTCCGGCGGCGTTGTGATCGTGTAAAGGGCAAGCTCCAGAGGGGTTACTCGTCGGTCCGCCCGGGCGCGACGGCCGCTTCAGCGATTAGGTTTGGCGCAACGGAAAACTTTGGGTCATCCGACTCTCGATGGGGGCGAGCATGTCCATGCTTAAAGGAGCCAATGTTCCGGTCTCGGCAGCGAGTGTGCGTGTCGAATTGGGATGGCGTTCAGCGCCCGGGACGCCGGACGTCGACGCCTCGGCGCTCCTGCTGAAGGCGGGAAAGGTCCGCTCGGACGCGGACTTCGTTTTCTACAACCAGCCGTCGCACGCGTCCGGCGCGGTCCGGTACGACGGAAAAGGCACTGGTCCCGGCACCGTGACGGACAGCCTGTCCGTCGATCTGGCGCGCGTGGAGGCCGACATCGAGCGGATCGTCGTCGCCGCGTCGGCGGACGGCGGCAACTTCGGCCGGGTGCCCGGTCTGTACGTACGAGTCCTCGACGCGGCGTCCGGTGCCGAGATCGCGCGGTACGACAGCCAGGACGCGACCGTCGAGACGGCGTTCGTCCTCGGTGAGCTCTACCGCCGCCAGGGCGCCTGGAAGTTCCGCTCGGTCGGCCAGGGCTACAGCAGCGGACTCGAAGGCCTGGCAACGGACTTCGGCATCAGCGTCGACGAGCCGCAGCGGGCGGCCGCCGCGCCGCCCGTGGCCCCCGCGCCGCCGGCCCCGGTCGCGGCACCCGCCCCGCCCAGGTACACACCCCCCGCGCCGCCCGCGCCCCCCGCGGCCGCCCCCACTCCCGTGCGGCTCAGCAAGGTCACGCTGACCAAGGACGCGCCGTCCGTCTCCCTGTCCAAGCAGGGCGGCAACTCCGGTGAGATGCGCGTCAATCTCAGCTGGCAGGTGCGCAAGCAGTTCAAGGGCTGGGGCGCCAAGCTGGGCCGCGCCGTCGCCATGCACGGCGATCTCGACCTCGACCTGTGCGCACTCTATGAACTGACCGACGGCCGCAAAGGCGTCGTCCAGGCACTCGGCAATGCCTTCGGAGCGCTGCACCAGCCGCCGTTCATCCATCTCGACGGCGACGACCGCACGGGAGGTTCGGCGAACGGCGAGAATCTCAGCATCAACCTCGACCACAAGCACCAACTGCGCCGCGTGGTCATCTTCGTGACGATCTACGAAGGGGCTCGCAGCTTCGCCGATCTCGACGCGACGGTCACCCTCCAGCCGCAGAACGGCGCCGCGATCGACTTCTCGCTCGGCGAGTGCACAGTTCCCTCCACCGTCTGCTCGCTGGCATTGATCACCAATACCGGTTCCGATCTCCTCGTCCAGCGCGAAGCGCGATTCCTCGTGCCGGAACGCGGTGTCAGCCCGCAGCGCACCATCGACTACGCGTACGGCTGGGGCATGAACTGGACGCCCGGCCGTAAGTGACCCGCGTCCCGGCGGCGATCTGGGTCAACGCTCCGGTGCGGCCTCCGGACGGGCGTACGTACGCCCCTTCCAGGCCGCACCGCGGCCCCGGTAGTGCCGCACGGCCGAATCGACCGTCATCAGGAGGTAGAGCAGGGCGGTGAAGGGCAGCAGGGGAGCCAGCCAGAGCGACTGCCGGTAGTAACGCAGCACCGGCAGGTAGGTGCCGGCCATCACCGCCCACGCCCCGCCGCCCAGCAGCCCGGCCGGTGTGTCACCGCCCGACAGGCCCGCGTACACCCCCACGGGCGGCGCGAGATAGACGACCGCGAGCCCGGCCACCGTGCCGACCAGCAGGACAGGGCTGTGCAGGAGTTGGGCGTACGCGCTGCGCGCCACCATCCGCCACAGGTCGGTCAGCCGCGGATACGGGCGCACGCTGTCCACCCGCTCCGCGAGACCGAGCCAGATCCGGCCCCCGGCCTTCCGCACCGTGCGGGCCAGCGACACGTCGTCGATCACGGCCTGCCGGATGGAGTCGGGGATCCGCGCCCGTACGGCCATCTCCGTGCGCAGCAGTACACAGCCGCCGGCCGCCGCCGAGGTCCGGGCGCCCGGCTTGTTGACCCGGCGGAACGGATAGAGCTGGGCGAAGAAGTAGACGAAGGCGGGCACGATCAGCCGCTCCCACGCGCTCGCCACCCGGAGCCGGGCCATCTGGGAGACCAGGTCGAGACCGTTCGTCCGCGCGGCGGCCACCAGTTCACGCAGACTGTCCGGCTCATGCGCGATGTCGGCATCCGTAAGAAGGAGGAAGTCGGGTTCACCCGCCCGAGCCTGTTCGATGCCGTGACGCAGCGCCCACAGCTTGCCCGTCCAGCCGGGCGCCGGCTCGGGCGGGGAGATCACCGTCAGCGGCAGCCCGCCGAGTCGGCCGGCCAACTCCCGGGCCAGGGCGCCCGTACCGTCGGTGCTGGAATCGTCGACGAGGAAGATCTCCGCCCGCCCCGGATAGTCCTGGGCCAACAGCGACGGCAGGCTCACCGGCAGCATCTCCGCCTCGTCACGCGCGGGCACGACCACGGCGACGGAGGGCCACGCGGGAGGGGCCTCACGCGGCGGCAGCCGCTGATCCGTGCGCCAGAAGAATCCCTGACCCAGCAGCAGAAAGCCCCACGCGGCGAGAGAGGCCGCGGCGATCCAGGCGATGGCACTCATTCGCCGCAGTCTGCCCCACATCGGCGGGACCGCAAGGGCGGTCGTCTATGGTGACCGGGTGAAGATCGCGCTGATGGACTCCGGTCTCGGGCTGCTCGCCGCGGCCGCCGCACTGCGCCGGCTCCGGCCGGACGCCGGTCTCGTGCTCTCCTCGGACCCCGCCGGCATGCCGTGGGGACCGCGTACACCGGAGGACGTCGTCGGGCGCGCGCTCGCCGTCGCCCGCGCCGCCGCCGCGCACCGCCCCGACGCGCTGATCGTCGCCTGCAACACCGCGTCGGTGCACGCCCTGCCCGCGCTGCGCGCCGCCCTGGAGCCCGGACTTCCCGTCATCGGCACCGTCCCCGCGATCAAGCCGGCGGCGGCCGGTGGCGGGCCCGTCGCGATCTGGGCCACCCCCGCCACCACGGGCAGCCCCTACCAGCGTGACCTCATCCGTACCTTCGCCGCCTCGGTCGACGTCACCGAGGTGCCGTGCCCGGGGCTCGCGGACGCGGTGGAGCACGCGGACGAGGCGGGCATCGAGCGCGCCGTCGGGGCCGCGTCCGACCGCACACCTCGTGAGGTGAGGACCGTCGTCCTGGGCTGCACCCATTACGAACTCGTCGGTGAGCGCATCCGCGCGGCGCTGCTGCGGCGCGGCCTGCCGGAGGTGAGGCTGTACGGCTCGGCCGACGCGGTCGCCGCGCAGGCGCTGCGCCGCCTCGGAGAGACCGCGGCGTCGTCGGCCACGGCCGCCGCCGAGCCCGGCGAGCTGACCGTCCTGCTGAGCGGGCGGCGCGCCTCGCTGCCGGACCCGGCCCTGACCTACGCGGAGGGCCGACTGCTCGCCGCTGTCACGCGCGTGCACTAATACCGGGGCGGCGTCCGGATCCCGGGACGGACCGTCCTCGGGGCCACTGTGCGGATCGTCACAGCGGGACGGCGGCGCGGCTTCAGTGCCCGGTCGTGGCCCGGGCGACGGGCGCCTCCGACCCCGTCGGGGGCATCACTTCGGTGCCCGCCGCAGCGGTGCCCGTCCGGCGGATCGTGAGTACGCTGCAACCATGACGGAGCACCCCCGGCGAGGGGGGCCTGGCTCAGTGCCCCTCCCCGAAATCTGGACCGGCCGAGCGCGCAACCGCATTCAGTGGCTGTTCGCCGCGGTGGGCGTCGCCTGTCTTGTCCTCGGCATCGTGCTGGCGGTCCAGTCCTCCTGGGAGAACGGTGTCGTCGCCCTGGCCGCCTCGGTGGTCGGCTGTGTGGCCGCCGGTCTGCTGATCCTCTTCGGCACGCTCGCCTTCGTGCACGTGGCGGTCAAGGTCGATCACGAGCACCTTGAGGTGCGCTGCGGTCACGCCGGGCTGCCGCGCCGCCGTATCCCGCTCGCCCATGTCACCGGCGCCGACTTCGAACCCAGCGTCACCCCACGCCAGTGGGGCGGCTGGGGCTACCGCTGGCGACCGGAGCGGGGCACGGCCGTGGTCGTACGGCGCGGCGAAGGTCTCGTGCTGAGCCTGGGCGACGGCAGGACGTTCACGGTGACCGTCGACAACGCGGAGGCCGCCGTCCGCGTCATCCGCGACAGACTCCGCACCGCCGCCACAGGGAAGGTGACCCTTCGCAAGTCGCACCTCGGCCCCGGGAGGGGCGGCGGAGCGGCTGTCGGCGAGTCGGCGGAGTCCTGACCCGAGGGCACGGTTGCCGGTTCGCCGCAGGCGCCGGTCCGTTCCCGGGCGCCGGCCGGCGGGCATCAGACGACCGGTTCTCCTTCGGGTATCGCCCCGTCGGGAGACCGCGCCGTCGCCAGGCCCGCGAGGAGCCCCGCGCCCGCCGTCACCGGAGTGAAACTCAGCGCGTTGCCCACGGTCGCCACAGCGGCCAGCGCCGTCAGCGCGGCCCCGGCGGTCAGTACGACGGGAGTGGCGCGCGGCGAGCGCCACAGGGCGTACAGAAGCCATCCGAAGGCCGCCCCCAGCAGCAGAACTCCCGCGACACCCTGCTCCGCCGCCAGTTGGAACAGCGCGGAGTGCGGCTTGCCGTCCGAGTTCAACGACTCCAGCGCGGTCGGACTCAGCTCGCCGAACCGGTCGGGCCCCGCGCCCAGCAGCGGATTGGCCCGTACGAGATCCACCGCGTCCTCCCACAGAAGAACCCGGTGCGCCGTGAGCTGTCCCTCCAGCGACGCCGCCAGCCCTTCGGGCAGCGCCTGTACCGCCACCGCCCACGAGACGCCGACCATCAGACACGTCGCGCCCGCGAAACCCGCCAGCCCCAGCAAACGGTGGCGCATCCTCGCCGCGGCGAGTGAGCAGAGCAGCACCCCGACGGCCGCCGCCATCCCCGCCACGGAACCGAGCACGGGACCACTGAGGGCGGCCACCCCCGCCGAGACGAGCAGAGCGTTCCGCCGTCTCACCGTCCCCGCCGCGGCTGCCGCGCAGCAGGCGGCTCCCACGGCCAGGACCAGCAGCGCGGCGACGGCGCCCGTGTCACCGGGCGGCGCCGCGCTCTCCGCTGTCTCGCCCGGTACGTCGTGACGGGCGGCGACCGCCAGGACGTACGCCGCGACGGCGAGCGTGCCGGCCGTGGCGACCGGCGCCAGGGACCCCGAGATCCGCCCGCACGTATAACCGGCGGCGACCGCGAGCACGGCCAGCAGCACACCCTCGGGTCTGCCCTCCCGGCCGGCCGAGCTGACCAGGGCCCACACCGCACAGCCGACGAACACCACGGTGCCGACGATGTCGGAGGTGCCGCTGTGCTCGCGCGCGACGGACCGGCTTGCCGGTACAGCCATCCCGTGGACCCCCCGACCCGATCACGCCCTGGTGCCGGATCGGCCGGGGCACCGTACAGCCACCCCAGGGCTGCGCACACGGTAATCGCAAGGGAGGGGGCATGTGGAGATCTCGCACGGAAACATTGCGCTATGAAGTGAAGTGCCGTTCCCGGCGGAGCCCCTGCCCACAGGGCGGACTGCCGCCCTCCGGAGCCGCCACCGTAGACTCCGCCGGGTGAGCACCACCATCACCCCCGTCGAACCCGCCGAGCCCGTCCCCGCGCCCGGCGGCAGGCGGTGGCCGCGCCGGTTCGCACGGCCCGGCGCCGCGGTGCTGTCCGGGCTGCTGCTCTTCGCGAGCTTCCCGCCCCGGCCGCTGTGGTGGCTGGCGCTGCCAGGATTCGCCCTGCTCGGCTGGACGCTGCGGGACCGCCGTCCACGTGCCGGGTTCGGACTCGGCTTCCTCGCCGGTCTCGGATTCCTGCTGCCGCTCCTGAAGTGGACGGGCGAAGAGGTGGGCCCGCTGCCTTGGGTCGCGCTGGCCGCGGTGTCCGCGCTGTTCATCGGCGTCGTCGGTGTGGGGATCGCCGCCGTGTCGCGGCTGCCCGCGTGGCCGGTCCTGGCCGCCTCCGTATGGATCCTCGGGGAGGCCGCGCGCGCACGCGTGCCGTTCGGCGGCTTCCCCTGGGGCAAGATCGCCTTCGGTCAGGCGGACGGTGTGTTCCTGCCCCTCGCGGCGGTCGGCGGCACCCCGGTGCTGGGCTTCGCCGTGGTGCTGTGCGGCTTCGGTCTGTACGAGGTGGTGCGGCAGGTTCTGGCGCACCGCGCCGGTCGTGGTGACGACACCCATGACACCGAAGACACCGAAGACACGGAGCGCGACGGCGGCGGCGGTCGCACCGACGGCGCGGCGCGGCCGGTTCGGCGGACCGCCGTCGCTGTCGCCGTGCTGTCCGTACTGGTCCCCGTCGCCGGCGCCCTCGCCGCGCTGCCCCTCGTGGACGACTCGGCCGAGGACGGCACCGCGACCGTCGCCGCCATCCAGGGCAACGTGCCGCGGCTGGGCCTCGACTTCAACGCGCAGCGCAGGGCGGTGCTCGACAACCACGCCGAACGCACGGAGCAGTTGGCCGCCGACGTGAAGGCCGGCAAGGAGCCGCGGCCGGACTTCGTCCTGTGGCCCGAGAACTCCTCGGACCTCGACCCCTTCCGCAACGGCGACGCGCGCCTTGTCATCGACGACGCGGTCAAGGCGATCGGTGTGCCGACGGTCGTCGGCTCGGTGCTCTCGCCCGACACCGGCAAGCTGCGCAACTCCCTGATCGAGTGGGAGCCCGGGAAGGGGCCCGTCGCGACGTACGACAAGCGTCATGTCCAGCCGTTCGGCGAGTACATCCCGATGCGTTCCTTCGTACGGATCTTCAGCTCCGACGCCGACCGGGTGCGACGCGACTTCGGACCCGGGGACAAGGTGGGTGTGTTCGACCTGGCCGGGACGAAGGTCGGTCTGGCCACCTGCTACGAGGCGGCCTTCGACTGGGCGGTCCGCGACACCGTCACCCACGGGGCGCAGATGATCACCGTGCCGAGCAACAACGCCACCTTCGGGCGCAGCGAGATGACCTACCAGCAGCTGGCCATGTCCCGTGTGCGGGCCGTCGAGCACAGCCGGGCCGTCGTCGTTCCCGTCACCAGCGGCGTCAGCGCGATGATCATGCCGGACGGCGAAGTCGTCGACGAGACGAAGATGTTCACCCCGGACGCGCTCGTACGTGAGATGCCGCTGCGCTCCTCGCGGACGCCCGCCACCCGGATGGGCACCCTGCCCGAGGCGCTGCTGGCCGCGATCGCCGTCGGCGGTCTCGGCTGGGCGGGCACTCGGGCCGTACGCGCCCGCCGGCGCCCGGCCGCCGACGACGCCGGCTGAGGCGGGACGGGGGCACGCGGACCCGGGGACCGCCACCGGGGGTTCCTTGGCGTCCGCATAGGGTCGCGGCATGGGAACGCCAGACTTCATCCGAGAGATCCGCGCCACCGCCGGGCACCAGCTGCTGCTCCTGCCGGGAGTGAGCGCGATCGTCTTCGACGACGACGGGCGGGTGCTGCTGGGCAGGCGCGCCGACACGGGCAACTGGTCGATCATCGGCGGGATCCCGGAGCCGGGGGAGCAGCCCGCGGTGACGGCGGAGCGCGAGGTGTACGAGGAGACCGCCGTGCGCTGCACGGCCGAGCGCGTCGTCCTCGTCCAGGCACTGCCGGAGCCCATCACGTACCCCAACGGGGATCAGTGCCAGTACATGGACATCACGATGCGCTGCCGCGCGACGGGCGGGGAGGCCAGGGTCAACGACGACGAGTCGGTGGAGGTGGCGTAGTTCCCCGTGGACGCGCTGCCGGAACTGCGGGAGTTCGCCAAGTTCCGCATCAAGCAAGCACTCGCCGACGAGCCGACCTGGTTCGAGCCGGGCACGGGAGCCTGACGAGAGCCGGCGCCGGGCGGCCGCCGGGACTACTGCAGGGCGTGGACCGCCGCCGCGAAGACCGAGGGGAGGCGGGCCGCCGTGGGCACGATCAGGCGGGCCGCGCCCGGTCTGCGGGTGGCGCACAACAGACCCTCCGTAAGGAGGCGGTGCCGTCTCGTCAGCTTCGACCAGGCCGCGGGGTACGTCCCCGGCCGGTCCTCCGCCAGCGCGCGCACCGCCGCCCCCGCCGTGGAGAGGGCCAGGGCGACTCCCTCCCCGGTCAGCGCGTCCACGTAGCCGGCGGCATCGCCCACCAGCAGCACCCGGCCGGCCAGCGGACTGCTCACCCGCTGCCGCAGCGGACCCGCGCCGCGCACACCGCTCGCCGGCCGCTCCCCCAGCAGCGGCGCCAAGTCCGGGAAGCGGGCGAGGTGTTCGCCGTAACCCCGCCGTTCGCGGCTCAGCACCGCCACGCCGACGAGATCGTCCCCGACCGGTGTCACATACGCCTCGCCGTGCGGCGACCAGTGGACCTCGACGAACTCGGACCACGGCGCCACCTGGAAGTGCCGCCGGAGCCCGTAGCGGGACGGGGCCCGGTCCGGCAGCTCCAGACCGAGGCCGCGGCGGATCGGCGAGTGCAGCCCGTCGGCGGCGATCAGCCACCGCGCGGTCCGGCCCCCCGCGTACACCCGGTCGGCGCTCTGCCGTACCTCCCCGACCTTGCCCCGGACCGTCTCCACCCCCAGGGCGTCCGCCCGGCGCCGTAGCGCGGCGTGGAGTTCGGTACGGCGTACACCCCGGCCCGTACCGTCCCGGAAGCGTGCCTCGGCGCCCCGTACACCGTCCCGGTAGCGGATACCGCGCAGTTCGCGCCCCGACACCTCGACGCCCATCGCGCGCAGCGCCGCCACGCCGCCGGGCATGATGCCCTCGCCGCATGCCTTGTCCACCGGGGTGGTGCGCGGCTCCACCACCACCGCCCGCAGTCCCGCCCGTGCGGCGTGGATCCCGGCGGCGAGACCGGCGGGGCCACCGCCGGCGATCAGGACGTCGATCACGCGGGCGCACCGGCCGGTGCGGTCCCGAGCGCCGTGTTCTCGCACCGGATACGGACCGCCATCAAGACCGCGTTGAGTCCGGTGAAGACGGCGGCCGTCACCCACGCCCCGTGCACCAGCGGCAGAGCCAGCCCTTCCGCGACGACGGCGACGTAGTTCGGATGACGCAGCAGCCGGTACGGGCCGCCGGACACCAGCGGCAGGCCGGGCACGACGATCACCCGCGTGTTCCAGCGAGGCCCCAGTGTCCGGATGCACCACCAGCGCAGCGCCTGGGCCGCGACGACGACCCCCACCATCGTCCAGCCGAACGCGGGTACGAACGCCCGCCCGGCCACGGCCGTCTCGGCGAGCGCGCCCGCCAGCAGAGCCGTGTGCAGGGCGACCATCGCCGGGTAGTGCCCGCGTCCGGTCTCCGTGCCCCCGCGCTCCAGGCTCCAGCGGGCGTTGCGCCGGGCGACGACGAGTTCGGCGACGCGCTCGCACGCGACAGCGAGAACGAGGGCCGTGTACCACCACATGTGTTCTCCAACTCACCAGCGAAGCAGGACGAGTTCACAGCAGAAACCGGGACCCATCGCCATCATCAGGCCGGGGCTGCCCGGTTCCGGGGGACCCTCGGCGAGGGTGTCTCGCAGGATGTGCAGGACGGACGAGGATGAGAGGTTCCCCACCTCGGCCAGGGAGCGCCAGGTGACGTCGAGCGCGCCTTCGCGCAGCTCAAGCGCCTCGGCCACGGCCTCCAGGACCTTGGGGCCGCCGGGGTGGCAGACCCACCCGGTGATGTCGGCGGGCGTCAGACCGTGCTCCGCGAGGAACGCGCGTACGTCGTCGGGGAGAAAACGGCGGACGACCTCGGGCACCGACGAATCGAGGACGACCCGGAACCCGGACCCCGTGACCGACCAGCCCATCACATGCCCGGTGTCGGGGTACATCCGGCTCCGCGTGGCGACCACCGACGGACCGGCCACCGTCGGGCCGACCAACGAAGGACCGGTGACCGACGGACCGGTGACCGCCGGGCCCGGCGGCCCCGGCGCGGGAAAGTCCTCACCCACCGCCACGAGCGCCCCCGCGCCGTCGCCGAACAGCCCGGTCGCCACCAGATTCGCCAACGAAGCGTCGTCGCGCTGGAAGGTGAGCGAGCACAGTTCGACCGAGAGCAGTACGGCCACCTGTTCGGGCCAGCCCCGCAGATAGTCGTGGAGCCGCGCCACGCCCGCCGCTCCGGCGGCGCAGCCGAGTCCGAACATGGGCACGCGTTTCACATCGGGTCGCAGCCCGAGCCGCCCGACAAGGCGCGCGTCCACGGAGGGAGCGGCCACGCCCGTGACCGAGGTGAAGACCAGGAGGTCCACGTCCTCGGGCCGGAGCCCCGCCGAGCCGAGCGCCCCGCGCACGGCCTCGGCGCCCAGATCACTCGCGAGTTCGATGAACACGTCGTTGGCGGCACCGAAACCGTCGATCTTGACGTAGTCCTCCAGCGGCAGGGACATGTGGCGTGTGCGCACCCGCGCGCTCTCGTGCAGCCGGTCGAGCACGTGCCGGTCGGTACCGGCCGGCAGACACGTGCTCGCCACCATGTCGGTGATTTCGGACTGCGGATGGCGGTACGGAGCGAGGACGCCGTGCACGGCGGCGATTCGGGTCATCGATTCCAGCCTGGGGATGTCATAACCGTCCCAACAGCCGAAGGAAGGGATGAGACACCGTAAGTCGCCCGTCCGGCTGCCACGCCGATGTCTGCCGCGCGCCTACGATCGGCCCGTGGACGCCGATGTGGACCCGGGAAGCAGTACGCGCGAGGCCGGGACCGGCGACGCCCAACCCCCTTGGGGGGCACGGCCGCTGAGCGCCGGACGGGCCCTGGCGCTGTCCTGCCATCCGGGACCGGTGGTCGCCGTCACGACGCTCACCCTGGCGCTCGGGGCCACCGCGGGCCACTCCACGGGCCGTTGTCTGCTGCTCACCGTCGCGGTGCTGACCGGTCAGCTCTCCGTGGGCTGGTGCAACGACGCCTACGACGCCCTGCGCGACACCGTCAACGGCCGCCGGGACAAGCCCGTCGTCGCGGGGAAGGTCGGCCAAGGGACGGTGTGGGCGGCGGCGTTCGGCGCGCTCGCGCTCTGCGTGCCGCTCTCGCTGGCCTGCGGCGCTCTCGCGGGCACCGCGCATCTGGTCGCGGTGGGCGCAGCCTGGGCGTACAACCTGCGGCTGAAGGCCACGGCGCTCTCCTGGCTGCCGTACGCGATCGGGTTCGCGAGCCTGCCGACTCTCGTCTCACTGAGTCTGCCGGGCAGCCCCTGGCCCGCCTGGTGGGCCGTCACCGGCGGCGCGTCGCTCGGCGTCGGGGCGCATCTGGCGGATGTCCTGCCGGACATCCGCGGTGACCTGGCCACCGGCGTACGGGGGCTGCCGCACCGACTCGGCGCCACCGGTTCCCGGTTGCTGCTGCCCGTCCCGCTGGTCGCGGCGTCCGTGGCGCTGACGCTGGGTCCCCAGGGCCGTGCGGGCGTGGGCGCCGTGCTCGTCCCGCTCGCCGCCGCGGCGATCGCGGTGGCCGGGCTGCTGCTCGGCCGCCGCCGGGAGAAGGCGCCGTTCGTCGGCGCGGTGGCCGTGGCGGCGCTGGACGTGGGGCTGCTGATGGCGCACGGAACCGGCGTCACCTGAGCCCCACGGTCCGGAGGCGGACGGGAGTCCAGGTCCGTCAGCCGTCGTGCCGGACGTCGTCGCGCCGCTCCTGGCCCGGACGGGCGTTTCCGTTTCCGGTGCGGACATCGTTGTCTCCGCGCCCGCGCCGGTCGCCTTCCCTGTCCTGTCGCCCCTCGCCCCGTCCCGGCGTCTCGAAACCGGGGCCGCGGCCACCACCGCCGCCGTGAGCCCCGCCGCGTTCCGCGGACTGCTCCGGCTCCGCCGACCTGCCCGTGTTCCGGAGTGCCGACTTCGTGTCGGCCGGCGGCACCGCTCCCCGGCCGCTGCCGCCGACGATCGGCAGAGACCTGGGGCTGTTCGGCGCTGTGCTGGTCGACCAGTTCTGGAGCGTGGACTCGTCACGGGTCTTCGTGACGACGGACGTACCCGCCACGGGAGTTGTCGGGACCACGGCCAGCGAGTCGTCCCAGCGGGGGATCACATGCCCCTGCACCGTCAGGTCGTAGCGCACGTCGGTGGCGTTCTCGGCGGGCGGGTCGGTGCACGGTCCGAGGATCAGGGAGCCGTCCACCGTACGGGAGTTGAGGCACAGGTCCTGGTCCGCGCCGTTGCGCAGCAGCCCGTCCTCCTCGTACAGCCACAGCTGCGTCTGCGCGGACGTCGAGCAGATCGCCAGCGTCGCCTCGGAGCCCGCGGTGGGCCGGGTGTCCCGGAGGTCCAGGCAGAGGTCGGCGTCCGCGCTGCGCAGTGTCGTCCGCAGCGGGCCGGGCGGGACGCCGTCCGCGCCCGTCGGCGGCTTCGGGCCGGGACCGGAGACGCCCTGCGATCCCGGGTCGGGCGAGGTCGTCGCGGTGCCCGATCCGATGGGCGCGGACGGTCCCACCGCCTCGCCGCCGCTCTCACCGGCGGTGAGGCTGGAGACGGTCACGGCGAGCAGACCGACCGTCACCAGGCCGAGCCCGCTGAGGAGCACGGTCCTCGGTCTGCCCGGAGTGGCCAGCACCCGCTTGCCCAGCACCGTGACCCGGGGCAGCACCCGGGGCCGCCCGCCCAGGGAGTGCCGTGCGCGGCCGCGCACGCCCGCGGCCCGCGCGCCGCCGCGCCTGCCCGGCCGTGTGTCGAGGTAGCGCCTGCCGTGCGGGCCGAGGACCGCCTCGGCGAGCAGGACGCCGGGCCGCCCCTCGGCCTGGACGAACTGCTCGGCGGCGTACGCGCAGTACGAGCAGACCGCCAGATGCTGCTGGATGTCCGGGAGCAAAGCACCGCCGCGCCGCAGGGACACGTCCAGCAGACGGTTGTAGTGGCGGCATTCCTTGTCCGGCGCGAGTTGGATATGCGCGCGTACACAGCCGGACCGGAAGAGTTCACCCGAGTGTTCGAGTTCGGTGAGCGCGATTTCAGGATCAATGCCGAGCAGACCGGCCGGTACGGTTATGGGCTCCGCCTCGACGGCCGTATGCCAGAGCAGGTACCGCGAGGGTGTGGGCATTGCCTGGAATGCGTGGAAGGCGAGCCGCCGATTCTCCGGGGGCGCCGGCATGTCGGGGCTCCCCGGGCCGGCGCCGGCCGGGCGGCCGGGGTGCTCCCAGACCGTATCGGCCTGCTGGCCCTCAGCCGCCCAGACATTGGCCGTGTGCCGGGCCGCCGTGAGGAATTCGGGCCGCAGCGCCGGCACCGCGCCGGCGCCGCGGAGGGTGTCGAGGACCTTGCCGAAGGCCGCGGTGGCGAGCATCGAGGCGGCGTCCGGTGAGGGGGAGCGCATTTCGGCGTAGTCGAGCAGGGCCTGCCAGTGCCGGGCGAGCAACAGCGCGGTGGCGTGGTCCTCCTGGTCGCTCTCGCGGGTCCTCAGCGCGGCGACGAGATCCGCGTCCGAGCCTTCGGAGCGGGGCCCCGGCGGGTGGGCCGGAGGGGGCGGGGTGGTTCTGGACGTACGAGGATCCTGCACAGAGGTCCTGCCTTCCAGGGCACTGAGTGGGGGGTGTCCAGTCCCTTGACGCGAGGGTGGCGGCAGTGATTTCCGGCCGACTGAAAGGGGGGTGGTCCGATTGGTGCGTACCTATGGACGGTGGTGATGCCTCCGGGAAAATGACCTGTGGGTGTAAAGCGGCGGACGGTGACGGCCGGAGGAGCCTTTCCGGGCGGTCGACCGCCGCCGAATCGAACGGCTGAGCGCTCCCGGCATTGCTGCCGACTGAGCGCGTTCACCATTGCACAGCCCGTGTGTGTGAAACAAGAGATCTCCAACCGCCGCTATTCGATTG
This sequence comes from Streptomyces camponoticapitis, assembly GCF_014646115.1. GTDB lineage: Bacteria > Actinomycetota > Actinomycetes > Streptomycetales > Streptomycetaceae > Streptomyces > Streptomyces camponoticapitis. The sequence goes on from NZ_BMMV01000002.1 coordinate 48,059, forward strand.
GCCGTTGAAGAACGAGTTGGGCAAGGATTTGTGCCGCCGCGGTCCAATTCCGGCCGCGCGAAATACCGTAGGTAACCGGTGAAAGGGGTCGCCGAAGAGGCCCCGAAGGGCCGCTCCGTACCAAGGTCTTCGCAGTTGCACCGCTTCGGCAACTCTACGGCCGACGGCGGGTCCCGGTCGACACGGGACCCCCTCGCCCGCCGGCCGGACCCCCGGACAGGGCCCGGGCCTGCGAGGATTCTCCGGCAGAGGTCTAGACGGGGGGCGGTGAGGCGAGCCAGGCGGCCACGGCCTCGGCGATCGGCTGGCTCGTCTCCAGCTCCACGAAGCCGAACTGGCCGCCCTGGTTGCATTCGAGAAACCACCACGTGCCGTCGGTGTCCTCGGCGAAGTCGAAGGCGCCGTAGGCGAGATGGGCCACGCGCATGTAGCCGTACACGGCTCGCGTGATGCGGTCGGGCACCTCGACGGGCTCCCAGTGGTGGCCGGTCGCGCCGTACCGGCCGTCGACCTGCCCGGGGTCGGCGACCTTCCGCGCGGCGAACAACTGGTGCCCGACGCAGGTGAGCCGGATGTCGGCCCGCTTCGATATGTAGCGCTGGAGCAGGGTGGGCCCGGCGGCGACCGACTCGAAGTCGGCGCCGGGCCCCACCCGGGTCGTCGGCAGCGAGACCGGCGGGTCGCCGGGCGGCGGGCCGGTGATCGACTTGACCACGATCTCCCGGTGCTCGGCGGCGAAGAGCCGGGCGATCCGGGGGAAGGTGGTGACGAGGGTCGGCGGTACGGCGAACCCGCTCTGGTGCGCGACCCGCAACTGCCAGGGCTTGAGGCGCGCCTGGGCCGCCGCCTGCGGATGGTTCATCCAGCGCGCCGACGTGGAGTACAGCATGCCGAAGAAGGCGTGCGCCGACTCCGCGGTGAGCCAGGGGGAGGGGGAGGGCGCGTGGGCCGCGCTCGCGCCCGGCCGCCGCACCCATATCGAGCGCACCCCGTCCATGCTCAACAGGCGCCCACCGGCCGACAGATGGCCGCGGAAGTCGCCGCTGACGTACTCGGCGGACATCGCCGCCTCGCCGGGCAGATCGGCGGGGTCGAAGCGCACCAGAGGTGTGCCGCGCCCGTGCAGCTCCGCCACGACCATGTCCGCGGTGACGTCCTGCTCGGCGGTGAGGATCAGCACAGTCATCGGGTAGCCAGGGCGGTCAGTCGTCGAAGTGCGTCTTGGAGCCGGCCGTCGAGGTCGTGGACCCGGCGGCCAGCAGCAGCGCACGGTCGGCTATCGCGGGACGTCCGTCCGGCAGGACGTTCAGCTGGAGCGTGGAGTCGTAGGTGAAAGGTCCGACGACCGGTGAGCTCTCCGCCGGGAAAGCGTAGTTCAGCGCGAACGGTCGCATGATTCTCCTCCACTGCCCCACGAGTGCGTTTCTGTCACGGAGGTAACAATACGTGGCGAAGATGTAATGGTCTCAGTACGGAAAGTCACATATGACGCACCGTCAGGCGGAGGACGCTCTACCGTCCTCCGGACCTGGGGGGACAGCGCTCGCCGCGCCGGAACGGCGTCGCGAGAACGTCTCAAGTCCGTTGCCGAAAAACTGAGTTCAGGGCTTCTTCGGGGCCGGTATTGGGACATCCTGTCGGGATCCAGCCAGTTGTCCCCACGTCCGGAGGCCGCGGATGCGAAGACCTGGGGGCGGTCGAGAGGGGCCCGGACGTCGAACGGCCGGGGCGGGAGAATTCCCTGCCCCGGCCGCCTGGGGCCACCGCTCACCGGTGGCCGCCCGCCCGTCTCAGAAGGTGAAGACGGCGCCTCTGCCCCCGTTCAGGGCGCACGAGTTCGAGAAGGTGTGGACGTAATCCACCCGCTGCCCCTCCCACACGCCGTCCGCCGTCACCGTGACCGGTTCCCACTCCTTCGTGCAGACGCGGTTCGTCCCGGAGGTGGTGATGGCGTCGAACTTGGCGCCGTTCCTCTTGAGTTCGGAGCAGGCGGCGGCCGCGTCCGGGTGGCTGCCCGACGGGGTGGGCCCGCAACTGAGCGTGACGGCGCGCCGTACCGTACCGGTCTTGTGGTCAGCACCGTCCGTGACCGTCAGCACCAGTGCCGACGGCGCGTACAGGCTCTCCCCTCCGGTCGGCGAGGTACCGACCTGAGCCGGCACGCCTCCGATGGATGCCGCTTCGGAGGGCGCCCCTCCGGTCGGCAGGGCGCCGGCCGTGCCGGTGAAGCACAGACTGCCGATCGCCAGTACGGCTCCACAGGCCGCAGCCCTTGCGATGCTCCGCATTTCGAACACTCCCTGGGGTCGATGTCTCGGACAACGGACGTGAGTCTTGCTCACGCCAGGGGTGTTCCGCCCGCTCTGTGACCGGTTTTGGTCGCTCCGCGTGTCGCTCTGATCGCGGTGTGTGTCCATGGCGGCCTGGTCCGGCCCCTTGTGGGACGCGGGGCGAGTTGGGCCGAAAGTCATTGATTCGGAGCCCGTGTCGATGGTTGACGGTTTGATTGTAAGGCGTGGAAACTCATGAACCTTGGATCATATGACTGTCAGCGACGCAGGAGAAGCTCGGTGTTGCGCGCGTCCGAGAGGCCCGCCAGGTCCTGACGGCTCCCCGGCGCGTTGAGCGCGAGCTCCCGGTAGAGCGACGCCAGACCTGACTGCGAGAGATCCGTGAAATCGGTCTCGCGCGGCGCCGCCGACTCGATCAGCGTGGTGAAGAGCGAGAGCGTGCCGTCCTTGTTGTCCGCGATCTCGATCACGCGCGCCTGCTGCGGGAAGTCGATGTGCGAGGCGGTGGAGATCTCCCAGAACGAACCGTGCGGCAGCACCACGTTGCGGTGGCTGTGCCCGTTGATCCAGGCCACCGCCGAACGGTGGCGCCGCAGCAGGGCGACGACCTCGTCGCCGTTGTGCCGCGCCTCGCCCGGCCGGGCGGGGTCGGGCCGCTTGTTCCCCATCGTCCAGCTGTTGTGGTGCGTGAACAGCACCACGTAACCGCCGCTGTGCTCCTTGAGGATCCGCTCCAGCCAGTCGAGCTGCCCCGTACCGACCGAGCCCGTGAAGTGCCCGCCGTGGTCCGTGGTGTCGAGGCTGACCCCGGTCACGTTCTCCCCCATGGAGAACGTGTAGTCGAGGCTGGCCGAGGCCAGGTTGGCCTTCGTGTAGCCGTGGCCGACCGGTCCCGCCCCGGTGTGGGCGGAGTCCAGATGCGCCGTCAGGTACTGGAGCGGGGTGAACGGCGCGCGGCGCGGGTCGGCGGTGATCGTCCGCATACGGCGCTTCTCCCGGCGCAGCAGCGAGATCAGGGGGCCGCCGTCGGCGGTGTCGCCCTGCGAGATCTGGGCGAGCAGGATCGCCGCGTCACGGTCCGGCAGGTCGTACAACTTACGGGTGCCGACGGCGAATTCGGCGAGGAAGCCGGTCCGGTCGGCGTAGGCGCCGCTGGCGAGGCTGTCGTGGTTGCCGACGGTCGAGTACCAGGGAAGGGCCAGGCCCGGACTGCGCACCGGGCGCAGGGCCGCTTCGAGGAGGCCGTCGATACGGGGGTAGCCCAGGCGCTTGTCGGAGTCGGGCGCACTGTCCTCGGGGTGCCAGTACATCCGCAGGCCCGAGTTCTGCACGCCCTCGTACGCCTGCGGGTCACCGCTGTTGGGGGTGACGAGCCCGCCGCTCATCAGGGTGAGGTACCAGTCGAGCTCGCACAGCGAGTTGTTGTCCGTGTTGTCGCCGGTCGTCATGGCGAAGGCCAGCGGAGCCCCGGTCGCGGGGCCGGTGCCCAGCGCGTTGACCTGCTCGATGAGCGAGACGGCTCCGGCCACCGACAGAGCCTCGTGGGGGCGCCAGGCGCCCGGCGACTCGCTGCGCACGTACTCGGTGCGCACCGGGTGCTGGACGTCCGTCACATGGAGATCGGTGAGCTGGACGAAGGAGCTGAGCACCGTACGACGGTCCTCGCGGCCGGACTTGGCGGAAGCGAACTGTTCGCGGACGACCCTGCGCCAGCCGGGCCCGTCCCCGATCCGCCGGAAGGCGGCGCTCCGGTCGCGCGGCGCGGCGAGCGAGTGGAGTGTGGTGCGGTCGGCCGACGGGCCGGTGGGCGTGGGGGTCGGGGTGGCTGCGGGGGTGGTGGGACCGGCGGTGCCCGGCGCGGTGTGCGCGGGGGCGGCGGAGGCGCTGCCCGAGCCGCCTGCGGTGCCGACCGCCGCGCCGATACCGGCAGACAGGCTCACGGCGCCGGCCACGGCGAGGAAGGAACGGCGGTCGACGGCGGTGACCGCGGAACGGATGCGTGACATGGTGCGCTCTCCCGGAGTGCGTACGTCGCGGCGGCGAGACGCCGAGGTGGGGTCCCGGTTCTCCTCTGATGCTGGGGACCCGGCGTGGCCCACGTGTGAACGACGCCGCAACGCCCGGCGCCGAACACCGCACAGGGATCACTCGCATCCGCAAACGTTCGCCGATCCCTCCCACGGCGTGCGGAATCCGCTCATCCACCGTTCACCGGAGGGGGAACGGGAGCGGCCGGGGCCCCTTGAGGACTCCGGGGGGACGCCGCGAAGACGCCGGGAGAGCGGATGCCGGGCACTTCGGGGCGGTCGCCCGGGAAGCGCTTTCCCATTTTGTAAGACGTGTTGACGAATTAATGAGCGTGCGTCAGCATCGCCTCCACATGTTCGAAGTGCCGAACGCACTTCTGCCGAGCCCTGCACCCGGGAGTAAGCGCCGCATGTCCACCCGAAACGCACCGCTGCCCGTACGAAATCCAGGAACCGGCCAACTGCTGGGCGAGATCGAGGACTTCGGCCCGGAGCGCGTCACCGCCGCCCTCGCCGCCGCGGCGGACGGACAACGGGCGATGGCCGCGCTGCCCGCCCACGCGCGCGCCCGCCTTCTGCGCGACATCGCCGATCTGATCGAGGCCGAGGCGGAGGACCTGGCACGGCTGCTGGCCGCCGAGAACGGCAAGCCTTTCTTCCAGACGGTGGAGGAAGTCCGCGCCGCCGTACGGATCTTCCGCGGCTTCGCCGGCGAGGCCACCCGCCTCTTCGGCCGCCAGATTCCGCTCGACGCCGTCCCCGGTCTGGAGAGGCATCTCGCCGTCACCGTCCGCGAGCCGCTGGGCCCGGTCGCCGCGCTGGTGCCGTTCAACTACCCGGTCGAGCTGTACGCCCACAAGGCGGCCGCCGCCCTCGCGGCCGGCAACGCCGTCCTGGTCCACCCACCCGTCCGCTGCCCGCTCGCCGTGGTGCGGATCGGTGAACTCGTCGAGCGGGCGGGGGCACCCGAGGGCGCCCACCAACTGCTCACCGGCGGCGTGCACATCTCCCAGGAACTCGCCTCACGCCCCGGCGTCGCCGCCGTCAGTCTCACCGGCAGCACCTCCGCGGGCCGGGAGATCGCCCGCCGCGCCGCCGACACCCTGAAGAAGGTCCACCTCGAACTCGGCGGCAACGACGCCCTGATCGTCTGCGACGACGCCGACGTCGAGGCGGCCGCCGAGGCTGTCGTCCTCGGCCGGCTCGCCCGCGGCAACGGTCAGATCTGCTGCGCCGTCAAGCGCGTCTATGTGCAGGACGGTGTGCACGACGACTTCGTCGAGGCACTCCTCGCGGGCGCCGCCAAGCTCAGCGTCGGGGACCAATTGGCGGATGGCAACGATGTCGGCCCGTTGATCAGTGAAGAGGCCGCCGAGCGCGTCGAGTCGGCGGTCGCCGCGCTCGTCGCCGACGGCGCGCTCAAGGCCACGGGCGGCGGACGCCGGGGCGCCTTCTACGACCCGGCCGTCCTCGTCGGAGTCCCCGAGGACAGTGCCGCGTTCGCCGACGAGATCTTCGGCCCCGTCGCACCCGTCGCCCGCTTCACCGACCCGCTCGACGCCGTACGGATGGCCAACTCCTCCCCGTACGGCCTCCAGGCCGCCGTCTTCACCCGCGACATCCAGCGCGCCTTCACCCTCGCCGGACGCCTTGAGGTCGGCGGCGTCGTCATCAACGGGTCGACCGCGCTGCGCGCCGAGAATCTGCCCTTCGGCGGCCCGAAGGACACCGGTGGCTCGGCCGAGGGCCTGCACGACACGGCCCTGGAGTTCACCCGGCAGAAGACGATCATCGTGATGGAGGCCTTCGGGTGAGTACGCCGACCCGGCCGGTCCTGCGGATACGCGGGGTGCGCAAATCGTACGGCCCCACGCAAGTGCTGCACGGGGTGGACCTCACCGGCCGGGCCGGCGAGGTGCTCGCCGTCGTCGGGGCCAACGGGGCGGGCAAGTCCACGCTCATCAAGATCCTCGCGGGCGCCGAGCGGATGAGCGCCGGGGAACTCCAACTCGACGGCGCGGACATCGAGTTGCGCTCACCGCACGACGCGCACACACACGGCATCCGCACCGTCCACCAGGAGCTGACCCTGGTGCCCGAGCTGTCCGTCACCGAGAACCTCCTCATGGGGCACTTCCCGCGGCGCCTGGGCGGTCTCATCGACTGGAAGGCCGCGCACCGGCGGGCCCGCACCCTGCTGGAGGGCATCGGCTACGGCGCCATCGACCCCCGGGTCAAGGCGGGCCGGCTCACCGTCGCCAGACAGCAGATGGTCGAGATAGCCAAGGCCCTCGTCAGCGAGGGAGGCGAGCCCAAGGTCCTCGTCCTCGACGAGCCGTCGGCCGTGCTCGCCGGGAGCGACCTCGAAGCGCTGTTCGCGCTGATACGCCGGCTCCAGGAACGCGGCGTCCTCATCGTGTACGTCTCCCACCGGCTCGCCGAGGTCACCGAACTGGCCACCTCCATCGTGGTCATCAAGGACGGCCGGGTGGTCGCCGAGACCACCCCCGACCGCACCGACGAGAACGAACTCATCCGGCTGATGGCGGGCAGGCCCGCCGGACAGCTCTACCCGGCACGCCGCCCCGCCGAGGGCGACACGCTGCTCGAGGTCTGGGGGCTCAGCCGCACCGGCGAGTTCAGCGACGTCTCCTTCGCCCTGCGCGCGGGCGAGATCACCGGCCTCTTCGGGCTCGTCGGCTCCGGCCGCAGCGAGCTCGCCCGGTGCGTCTTCGGCGCCGAGCCCGCCAAGACCGGCGCCGTCTGCGCGCCGGGCAGGGACACCGTACGGTTCCGCAGCCCGCGCGAGGCCATCGCCGCGGGCCTGGCGCTCGTCACCGAGGACCGCAAGCGCACCGGACTCGTACTCGGCCTCAGCACCGCCGAGAACATCGGCCTCACCACGCTGCGCACCACCACGCGCGGCCCGCTGCTCGACACCGCGCGACGCCGCCGAGACGTCCTCTCCATGGTCGACCGGCTGGACATCAGGCCCGCCCACTCGGCGAAGCTGCCCGCACGCACACTGAGCGGCGGCAACCAGCAGAAGGCCGTCCTCGCCAAGTGGCTCCTCACCGAGCCGCGTGTGCTGCTGCTCGACGAGCCCACCCGCGGCGTCGACATGGCCACCCGCGCCGAGATCTACCGCATGCTCGACGAACTCGCGCGCGACGGCATGGCCATCCTGCTCATCTCCTCCGATCTCACCGAGGTGCTCGGCGCCACCGACCGGGTGCTGGTGATGCACGAGGGGCGGATCGCCGCGGAACTCCCTTCGGAAGGTACGACCGAGGACACGGTCCTCGCCCACGCGATCGGACACGCAGCATGACCGAACAGCTCACCAAGACCACCGGGCCCGGCGACCCCGGACCGCCGCCGTCCCGAGGACTCCGGCTGCCGAGGCTCACCGTCGCCGGTCACGACATCACCGTCGAGACCGGACTCGCCGCGCTCCTCGTGATCTTCGTCGTGGTCGCCGGTTCCACCACCGAGGCCTTCCTGACCGAGGGCAACATCACCAATCTGCTCAAGCAGATGGTCACCACCGGTCTGCTCGCCTACGGGATGCTCGCCGTGATCCTCACCGGCGGCATCGACCTCTCCGTCGGCTCCGTCGTCGCCTTCTCCGGGATCGTCGCCGCCGGGCTCTCGTCCGGACTGCCGGTGCCGGTCGCCATGGCGGTCGGCGTCGCGTCCGGCATCGGCTTCGGACTCGTCAACGGAGCGCTGGTGGCGCGCTTCCAGCTGGCGCCGTTCGTGGTGACACTCGCCGCGCTCACCACCATCAGAGGACTCGCCTTCGTCTACTCGGAGACACCTGTCGCTCCCGAGAAGGCCGGCTTCTTCGAGCTCGGCTCGGCGGTGATCGGCCCGCTGCCCGTCTCCACCCTCATCATGCTGGGAGTCTTCCTGGTCGGCGGCGTCTTCCTCAGCCGCACCCCGGCCGGCCGCTCGCTGGTCGCGATCGGCGGCAGCGCGGAGACCGTACGGCTCGCGGGCATCGGCGTCCGGCGCCATATCGTCCTCGCCTACACGATCTCCGGCGCCTGCGCCGGACTCGCGGGCGTCATCCTCGCCAGCCGGGTCGGCATCGCCCAGCCCAGCGTCGGCACCGCCTTCGAACTCGACGCGATCGCCGCCTGCGTCATCGGCGGAGCGAGCCTGGCCGGCGGCAAGGGGTCCGTACGCGCCACCTTCGCCGGCGTCCTCGTACTCGCGCTGATCAACAACCTGCTCAACCTCTACGACGTGCAGAGCTTCTGGCAGCAGGTACTCAAGGGCCTGATCATCATCGCCGTCATTCTCATCCAGCGCACCGGCCGCTTCCGCAACGTGGCCGTGAACGATCCGAATCCCGGAAAGGCAAGTACATCATGATCACGAAACGAGCAACCGGTGTGCTGGTGGCCGGAGTTCTGACCGCGGCTCTCGCCGGCTGTTCCTCGGACTCCGGGTCCGGCGGTGAGAAGGGCGACGGTTCGTACACCGTCGGTGTCGCCAACTTCACCCTCGGCGGCCCCTACTTCAACGGCATGGACAAGGCCATCAAGGCCCAGGCGAAGAAGAAGGACGTCGAGATCCTCAGCACGGACGCGGGCGGTGACGCCGCCAAACTCGCCTCCAACGTGGAGGACCTGCTGAGCAAGGACGTCGACGCCGTCATCATCTCCGGCGGACCGCTGGAGTCGGCGCCCGCCGTCCTCAACTCCCTGAAGGCGGCGGGCAAGCCCGCCGTCCTCGTCGACCGGAAGTTCCGGACCGGCGAGTACGCCAGCTGGGTCGGCCCCGACAACGAGGCGATCGGCAAGCAGAACGGCGAATTCCTCGTCGAGCAGCTGCCCGACGGCGGAAAGGTTGCCCTGATCAAGGGCGGACCCGCCGACAACAGCATCGGCAAGGCGCGTACGGACGGGGTGAAGGGCGCTCTGGAAGGCGCGTCGGGGATCGAACTGGTCGAGGCACCCGACTACGGCAACTGGAGCTCCGACGGCGGACTGACCGTCATGGAGAGCCTGCTCGCCGCCCACGACGACATCGACGCCGTCTTCTGCGAGAACGACGCCATGTGCCTGGGCGCGCAGCGCGCCGTCAAGGACGCCGACCGCGCGGACAAGATCGTGCTGGCCGGTGTCGACGGCCAGGCCGAGGCGCTGAAGGCCATCCTCGACGGGACCAACTACCTGGTCACCGGCCTCAACGACGCCGATGTGATCGGCAGTCTCGGCCTGGACAGGACCGTGGAGATCCTCGACGGCGAGAAGCCCGAGAAGGACACGGTCGTGCCCTCGCCGCGCGTCACCAAGGAGAACGCGGAGAAGTACTACGACCCGGAGGGCAACTTCTGATGAGCCGCACCCGCACGAATCCACCGGCGAGAGGGACCGGCCGCACCCGGTCTCTGCCCCGGAGCAAGCGCGCGTACGCCATGACGGCGCTGCTCTGCGGCGCCCTCGTCGTCCCGCTCTCGCTCGGGTCCGCGAACGCGGCCCCGGACGACGGGACGGGCGCGGCGACGGCCGCGGACCGGCCCGGCAAGCCGGGCAAGCCCCCGAAGCCGCCCAAGGCACCGGCGTGGAAGCTGCTCCACCAGGAGAACTTCTCGAAGAAGCTCGACCCGGCCGGCGCGCCCTGGACCCGTGAGACGTACAGCGAGCCGTTCGACACCATCATGGAAGACAACGGCAAGTGGTACGCCAACGACTACGGGCCCGCCTGGAACACCGCGTTCAACTCCTTCGACACCTACCGCAAGGAGTTCAAGGTCGGTGACGGCGGCTGGCTCACCGCCTCGCTCTCCGCGCGCGACTGGAACAAGGACGGCCAGATCGAGAAGGCTCCGTCGATCACCAACGGCAAGGCGGCCGGCAAGACCGTCGCCGAGCTCAAGGTGCCCGACCACACCGGCGGTGCCATCTTCCGTCCCACGAAGGCCCTGCCGGATCAGTACCGCATCGAGTACAAGCTCAAGACGCTCGACTTCGGCGGGAAGCGCAACGGCACCATCGACTACGACAACCGCACCAACGGCTACAGCAAGGACGGCTGCAAGACGCAGCACCCGTGGGGCGAGGGCTCGAACAGCCCTGGCTGGGAGGGTGACGCGTCGGCGCCGTACTGCGAGTGGCAGGACGTCCGGGCCGGCAAGTACGGCTACAACGGCTTCCACTATCTGTCGATCGTGGACTTCGCGAACCCGGCGCCCCGGAACAACCACTTCTGGCACTACCGCCGCAAGGTCCTGATGGACTCCTTCGCCCAGCACCCCGACCGGGTCGGCACGGGCACCGGTGGCCGGGTCTGCAACTCCGCGAACGACACGTACTACGACTACAAGGACAGCAGCTTCAACACGGTCAACATGTGGATCAGCGGACTGCCCAACTGGACCCCCGGCAAGGGTGGTCTCGCGGGCAACTCGCAGTGGTTCATGACCAGTTGCTCGGACGGGGTCGCCGAGGAGCAGCTCTCGTCGGCGGCCGAGCTCCAGCCGGAGCTGATGCCCAACCAGGACTACACCTTCGCGATCGAGCGCGACGCCACCGGCTACACGCTGGAGGCCAGCGGCAACTTCGCGCGCGCCGGGCAGCAGACGCTGCGCTTCCACCGGCCGTTCATCGTCGACGACGACCCGATCTGGCACTACAACGTCAAGCCGGGCGAGTACGACGGGCGTTTCAACAACACCCTCGTGCAGAACGACAACAACGGCAGCGCGACCTGGCCCGAGCAGTGGCCGGCGGGCTCCGCCTACCCGGACTCCTTCGTCATCGGAGACCTCTACACCAACGTGTACGAGGGCAGCGCGAGCCTGACCGACATCAAGATGTTCGTGCCCAAGAAGAAGTGATGTCGCGGGGAGAGTAATTCCCGGGCCAAGGGGCACATGCCTCTCGACCCGAGCCTGCGGCTTCCCCGGCCGCAGCGTTCCAACGGCCCCACCGGTCCACCCCCTGCCGGTGGGGCCGCCCCTTTTCCGGTGTCCGGTCCTTCCCGCCGGGCGGCCTGCCCGGCGGTCTCTTCACCGGGGGAGGGTTCAGCGCTCCACGGAGATCCTCACGGGCCCGCCGTCCGGGTCCCTCACCGCCGCCGTCATCCCGGCCCGCACCTTCGCCGTCCAGGCGGCGGACAGGCGCACGGTCCTGCCCGGCACCGCGCCCCGTACGAGCCGCTGCCGGTGCAGCACCCGCCCGTCGCGCCGGACGACCAGCGACGACCAGGGGCCGAGCCTGCCCTCCGTACGGAGGACGAAGCCGCCCGTCGCGACGCGCGGGTCCGCCGGATCGAGCCGGCTGGGCGCGACCCACAGCAGCGGCTCCTCCACCTGGACCGGGATCCACGCGGACGGGCACGGGCCGCCCGCCAGCCGGCGCAGTACGGGCTCGGCGGCCAGCAGGCCCTCGCGTGCGGCCGTGCTCGCGGGCTCGACCGCGTGCAGCAGATTGCCGACGGCGAAGACCCCGGCCCGGTCCGTACGGAACGAACCGTCGACGGACGGGCCCCGGCTCGCACGGTCGAGCGTGATGCCGCCCCGGCGCGCGAGTTCGTGGTCGGGGATCCAGTCGCCGGTGAACACCACCGTGTCGCAGGCGACGGTCGTGGCCCGGCCGTCCAGCTGCCGCAGCGCCACCCCCGACACGCGCCCCCGGCCGACCAGTTCGCTCACCCGCGCCCCGACGAGCAGCGGGACGCCGTGCCGGAGGCGGGCGTCGAGCGCGGTGGCGGGGGAGGCCTGGTGGTACGGCAGCTCCGTGACCATGGCCACCACCTCGACACCGGCGTCCCGCAGCGTCCGCACGGCGGAGTAGCTGACGGACTCCGCGCCCACCACCACCGCGCGGCGCCCGACAGGGCGGTGGTGGAGATGGACCGTCCGCTGGAGCTCGCCGGTCGTGAACACCCCGGCCGGCCGGGTGCCCGGCACCAGCCGCGCGCCGCGGGGGCGTTCCCGCGCGCCGGTGGCCAGGACGACGGACCGGGCGGTGATCCGCTCCAGCCCGGCCGGGCTCGTGACGTCGACGGCGGGCGGGTCGGCCGGCGGGCCGTCGCCCCAACCGGTGACCGTGACGCCCGTACGCAGGACCGCCCCGGCCCGCACGGCGGTGTCCGCCCAGTGCCGCGCGTAGGCGGGGCCCGTCAGCGGCCGGCGCAGATCCCGCAGCCCGAATCCGGAGTGGAGGCAGTGCCGGGGCACACCGCCGGGCTCGTCCTCGCGGTCGACGACCTCGACGCTGATGCCACTGGCTGCCAGCCGCGACGACAGAGCCAGACCGGCGGGGCCCGCTCCGACCACCAGGACGTCGACGGCGCGCTCCCGCCTGCCGGGCACCGGCGGCGGCACGGGTCCCGACGCGGCTCCCGCCGAGGGCGGAGATCCAGGCGTGGAATCCGGTGTGGAGGAGGACAGTTCGCCGCTCACCGTGCGGCCTCCGTACGGGACGACGACCACGCGTCGGCGCCCGACGCGTCCAGCAGGGCGCGCACCGCGGCCCCGCAGTAGAACCCCTGGCACCGGCCGCCCAGCGCCCGGGTGCGCCGCCGCAGACCCTCGGGCGAGGACGGTGGGATGTCGGCGGCGAGCGCGTCACGGATCTCGCCCCGCGAGACCCGCTCGCAGTGGCACACGATGGCCCCGTACTCGGGATCCGCCCCGATCAGATCGGCGCGCTGGTACGGACGGGGATACGCCTCACCGAGATTCGGCATCGTGACCGGCAGGAGGTCCCTCGCCGTCCCCACCTTGGCCCCCGCCTCCGTCAGCAGCTCCACCACATGGGCGGCGATCGCCATCGACGCGGTGAGCCCCGTCGACCGGATCCCGCCCACCGTGACGTACCGCTGCTCCGGGTGTGAACGGATCGCGTAGTCGTCGTGCTCGGTGGCCGCGCGCAGCCCCGCGTACACGGCGGTGACCTCCTCGTCGAGGAGTTCCGGCACGATCCGCCGGCCCTTCTCCCGCAGGAACGCCAGTCCCTCGGCGGTCGAACCGGTCGCGCGTTTGTCGTCCAGGTCCTCCGCGGTCGGACCGAGCATCACATTGCCGTACACGGTCGGCGACACCAGGACTCCCTTGCCGAGCGCCGTCGGCACCGGCAGCAGGATATGACTCACCAACGCGCGGGCGAGCTTGTCGAAGACGATGAGCTGACCGCGCCGGGGTGTCACCGAGAAGTCGGTGTGGCCGAGCAGCCGGTCGAACTCGTCGGCGTACAGCCCCGCCGCGTTGACCAGCCACCGGGCGCGCAGCGTCCCGCGTCCGGTGGTGAGCAGACGCGGTGAGCGGGCGGAGGACTCACTCACGCCGGTCACAGGGCAGTTGAGATGCAGGTCGACCCCGCTCCGTACCGCCTGGGTCGCGTACGCGAGCGTCGTCGTCCACGGGCAGATGATGCTCTCGCCGGGGACTTCGAGCGCGCCCGACGCGCCGCTGCCCAGATGCGGTTCGCGGCCGCGGAGTTCGTCGGCGGCGACCGTACGGGTACGCCGGTACCCGTTGCGCGCGGCCTTGCGGGCGAGCGCGGGCAGAGCGGCGAGCTGTTCCTCGTCCCAGGCCACGAGCAGGGCGCCGATCGGCTCGACGGGGATGCCGCACTCCTCGGCGTACGCGGCGAGCCGGTCCCTGCCCTCGCGGACGAGCCGGGCTTCGAGCGATCCCGGCACCGCGTCGAAACCGGTGTGCAGGATGGCCGTGTTGGCCTTCGACGTACCGTCGCCGACATCCCCGGAGGCCTCGACCAGGGCGGTACGCAGCGGGTAGCGGGCCAGCTCGCGGGCGATCGCCGTGCCGACGACCCCGGCGCCCACGACCACCACGTCGTACACCTCGTCCGGCAGCGGCCCGGACATGGTGACGGTCATGGCGTGACCGTACCGGCGCCGGTGTTCGCGAGCGCGGCGGCCGGCTGTCCGGCGGATGGCGTGCGGGCGACGATCGCCGCCACCTCCGTACGGAAGACGCCCAGCCGCTCGGCCGCCTCGGCCGGCCCGATCCTCGGCTCGAAGACCTTCTCGGGCCGCCACCGGGGCGCGGCCCGCTCCACGCTCATGCCGGGGTCGAGCCCGATCCGGGCGACGGCACCGACCCCCAGCGCGGTGGCATCGGGCAACGGGGAGACCTCGACGGGCAGTTGCAGCAGATCCGCCTGTGTCTGCATCAGCAGCTCCGACCGGGTCAGCCCGCCGTCGACCCGCAGCGACTCCAGGGCGATGCCGGTGTCCTCGGCCACCGCGTCCGCCAGCCCCACGACCTGAGCCGCGATGCCCTCGCACAGCGCCCGCACCAGATGCCCGGGGCCGGTCTCCAGGCTGAGCCCGGTCATCGACCCCTTCACATCGCCGCGCCACCACGGCGCGGCGAGCCCGGCGAGCGACGGTACGAAGGTCACGCCCCCGCTGTCGGCGACGGACGAGCCCACCCGGTCGAGGTCCTCGGCGCCGGAGATCACGCCGAGATCGCTCAGCCACCGCACGGCCGACGCAGCCGTGTAGACCTGTCCGTCCAGGCAGTAGCTGCTCCGGCCGCCGAGCCGCCAGGCCACACAGCCGACCAGACCGGTGCGGCTGCGCAGCGGGCGCGCCCCGGTCCCCGCGAGGAGGAACGCCCCCGTGCCGTAGGTGCACTTGGCCGTGCCCGGCTCGGTCACCCGCTGGGCGAGCAGCGCGGCCTGCTGGTCGACCAGCAGGCCCGTCAGCGGGATCGGGTCCCCGAATGCGGTCGTGACGCCGAACTGTCCCGCCGAGTCGACGACGTGGGGCAGGCGCTCGTCGCTCATCCCGAAGACGCCCAGCGCGGCGGGGGACCACTCGGTGGTGTCGAGGTCGAGCAGCTGCGTGCGCCCCGCCGTCGCCGCGTCGGTGACGAACTCCCCGGTCAGCCGGTGGACGAGCCAGGAGTCGGAGGTGGTGACGACGCCCTCGCGGGTCAGGCTCCGCCGGATCCACGCCATCTTGGGCGCGGCGAAGTACGGCTCCAGCGGCAGCCCCGTCAGCTCTCTCAGCATGTCGGCGTGCGGGGCGAGTTCGGCACAGACCGAGGCGGCGCGCCGGTCCTGCCACACGATCGCGTCGGTGAGCGGCGCGCCGGTGTCCGGATCCCAGGCGAGCACGGTCTCGCCCTGGTTGGCCAGCCCGACCGCCGCGACGGGTTCGCCGGCGTCGGCGAGCGCCCGGCGTCCCGCGTCGACGACCGAGGAGAGCAGCAGGGCGGGATCGGCCTCGACCACTCCGCCGGACGCGTAGCGGGGAGGCGCAGGCGCCGTACCGCTGCCGATCACCCCGCGCTCCGGGCAGATCACCAGGGCTTTGGTGGACGAGGTGCCCTGGTCGACGGCGAGAACCGGTCGCGAGGCCGGGTCCACGGCGATGCTGCCGGGGGAGTGCTGAGCAGGCGGCATGTCACGCTCTTCGGTCGGAGTGCGGTGATCGTCCGATCACTGAGCGAAAGGGTGATGCAGCCCGCCCGACACGTCAAGGTCACGACATGCACTCAGGGTTGCCTAAGATCAGCAAAGTGTTCCTGGGGCCCTTGCGTTGGCACCTACACTGATCGCCGAATAACAGCGGAGTAAGTATCACTGAGTAGGGAGATTCTCAAGTGCCCTGATGGCACAGGGGATTCGAACTGCACCGGAAAGAGGCGGAGTTGCGGGAGAACCGGGCGGAGGGTACGTGAGCGATCGCTTTCGTCCGCTCTATCACCCAGCGGGCCACGACAGCGAACTCCGGGCGGCCGTACAGGAATTGAGAACCGGCCGCTGGCTGTCGATGCGTGAGCTGCTCGCCGGGACGCGTGGCTGGGCCCTGTGGACCCAGCGTACGCAGGTGCTCGCCACCGTCGCCGCGGGCTCGGACACCGTCCACACCTGGCTGGCCGAGGAGCCGGACAACACGGCCGCCGTCGTCATGCGGACGCGGGTGACCGTGGAGCGCGCCCTGCGCGCGCACCGCGAGGGACACGCGCGGACCACCGATCTGTGGCGGCAGGCGTGGGAGGCGTGCGACAGCACCGCGCGGCTCGTGCCGGCCGACCCCGTCCCATGGGTCTGTCTGCTCGCCCTGGCCCAACTCGACAGCAGACAGCGGATGGAGGAGAACCGGCTGGCACCCCCGGGGCCGATGCTCTTCCCCGGCCCCTGGGCGCTGCTCGCCGAGGCGGACAAGCGTGACCCGGGCAACCGCGAGGCGTACCACCGGATGCTTCAGTTCGTGTACGCGCGCCGGGCCGACGGCTCGCTGTCCGAGGCCGTCAACTTCGTCCAGTGGGCGGCCTCGTCCGCGCCCGAGGGGTCGGCGCTCCAGGCCCTCCCGCTCTTCGTACGGGTGGAGCGGTACCGCCGGGAGGGCGGCAACGAGAAGGCGCTGGACCTGCACTGGGTCACCGAGGACGCCACCCGGGACGCGCTGCGGGCCCTGCACATCTGGTTCGACCGATCGGTGCCCACCGAGAACTCGCTGCTGGACCTGAACTATCTGGCGCACGCCCTCTGGGGTTCGCTCCAACTGTCCGAGGCCGCGAGGGTTTTCGAGGCACTGGGGCCGTACTACACGCCCGTGCCCTGGGCCTACCGGGCCCGCGGCCCGGACGACTCCGCACAGGCCGAGGAGGTGTTCGCCCGCGCCCGCGCCCGATGCTTCGCCGCCGACCGTGAACGGAAAACGGATTCCTAGACCCACCACTCCTCACACCGGTTCCGGCCCCGGCCCCGCGAGGTCCCCACCGCACATCCCCCACTCTCCTTGATTTCTCCGTACCCGGAGGTACTGCCATGTCCGTCTCTCCACCGGCCTGGTCGAAGTCGGAACCCGTTCCGCAGCGGGACGAGGAAGAACGGCTGAGGGAACTCGGTTATCAGCCCGTCCTCGCCCGCAGGATGGGCGGTTTCGGGAATTTCGCCATCAGCTTCTCGGTGATCTCGATCCTGTCGGGATGCATGACCCTGTACGGCTTCGGCCTCATCACCGGCGGGCCGGCCGTGATGCTGTGGGGCTGGGTGGGTGTCGGTCTCTTCGTCCTCTGCATAGGCATGGCGCTGGCGGAGGTGACCAGCGCCTATCCCACGTCGGGTGCGCTCTACTACATGGCCGACCGGCTCGGCGGACGCAAGTGGGGCTGGTACACCGGCTGGCTGAACCTGCTCGGGCTGCTGGGCGCGATCGCCGGAATCGACTACGGCGCCGCCCTGTTCACCGGCGCGTTTCTCAACCTCCAGTTCGGCTTCGAGGCCACGCCCGGCTGGACCATGATCATATTCATCTGCATCCTGCTGCTGCACGCGACGCTGAATCTCTTCGGCGTCCGGCTGGTCAGCGTGCTCAACTCGATCAGCGTCTGGTGGCACCTCGGCGGTGTGGCGCTGATCGTCGGTATTCTCGCCGTCGTCCCCAAGAATCACCAGTCGCCCGAATTCGTCTTCACGCAATTCGTCAACGAGACCGGCTGGCAGAACCCGATCTATGTCGCCGCCATCGGTCTGCTGCTCGCCCAGTACACCTTCTGCGGCTACGACGCGTCGGCCCATCTCTCCGAGGAGACGTCCAACGCCTCCGTCTCCGCCGCGCGCGGCATCGTGCGCGCCATCTGGGTCTCCTGGATCGCCGGCTTCGCGCTCCTCGCCGGTCTGACCTTCGCCATCCAGAACTACGCGGACACGAGCGGCGCCGCCGTGCCCCCCGCGCAGATCTTCATCGACGTCCTCGGCACCAACGGCGCCAGCGCTCTCCTGCTTGTCGTGATCATGGCGCAGCTCTTCTGCGGCAACGCGGAAGTGGCCGCGGCCAGCCGCATGGTGTTCGCCTTCAGCCGTGACAACGCCCTCCCCGGATCCGCCCTGTGGCGCCGCGTCAGCAGCCGTACACAGACCCCGGTGCCCGCGGTGTGGCTGTCGGTCGGCTTCGCGTGCGTGCTCGCCCTGCCCTCGCTGTACTCACCGACCGCGTACGGCGCCGTGACGGCGATCAACGTCATCGGCATCACGCCCGCCTACGCGATCCCGATCTACCTGAAGCTGCGCGCCGGCGACCGCTTCCAGCCCGGCCCCTGGACGCTCGGCCGGTGGAGCAAGCCCATCGGCTGGACAGCCGTCACCTGGGTCGTGATCGTCACGGTGATCTTCTGCCTGCCCCAGAAGAACCCGGTCACCACGGACACCATGAACTACGCGGTGGTCGCGCTGGCCGTCGTGCTGGCGCTGGCCACGGCCTGGTGGTACGCGGCGCGGGGCTCGTACAGCACCCCGCAGTCGTACGGCAGCGCGCGCGAGGAGTCGGAGATCTCCGAGGGAATCGTGTAGACCGGCGGGACGTGAAGGATCACGTCCTCGGTACGGAGACGGCGCCGGCCTCCCCTCCGTACCGAGGACGTCTTTCTCAGTTCTCCAGAAGGAACTTCCTGGCCAGCCGGCCGCCCAGCTCCACCGCCGCCGACCGGCTCTCGATCGGTGTGACCCGGGAGTCCTTGAACAGGATGTACGTCACTCCCGAGGGGGCACCGCCGCGCGAGGGGTCGGGGTCGATCCCGAGCGAGTGCGCCGCCGCGTACGACGCCTCCCCGACGATCCCCGCCGGTCCGGTGTCGCCCACCACCGCGTACTCCACCCGGTCCCTGTGGACGAGCGCCGCGACAGCGCCGCCCCGGATGCCGGACGAGGCGTGGTCCCAGATGGCGCTGGGCGCGGGCACCACGACGTACGGCAGCGTCTCGGCGTTGAGCGGTCTGCCGTCGGACCGGTGGAAGGCGGTCTCTCCGTGGAACCAGGGGTCGGTCCCCCTGTTGCAGCGCGCGGTGACCTGGCCGTCGCAGTCGATGTCCAGGTCGGCCTTCCAGAAGACGGCGCCCTTCTTGCCGCACACAGGGATGTCGGCTGGCTTGTCCAGGTCCGTGCGGTAGCGGCCCTCGGAGACGGGCGCGCAGCCCTGGACCTTCGCCAGCAGGGCGCCGGCCGTGACCGAAACCTCCGGGCGGAGGGAGCTCCGGGCCGGCGGCGGGCCGGGGGCCCCGCTCCGCGGCGCGGGATGCGGCGGATGCGGGGTGTCGAGCGCCGCGGCGGGTCGCGCGCCGGGGGGCAGGGCCGAAGCGGCGAGCAGTACCGCGCCGGCGGCGGCGTACACGTGAGATCTGTGGAGCACGGGGACGTATCCCTTTCCGGACGCTTCTCTCGGCTGCGGGGCGTCCGGGCGTCCCGTCGTGGGGACGCCCGGTTTCCCGGACCGCTGGATCCTCGCGCGGGCGGGCCGCTTCTCCAAGGCACCGGGCCGTGTCCCGCGGATCAGGCCCCGTCGTCCACGCGGTCCGTCATGTGCACGGCCAGTCGGCCGAGGAAGATCCGCTGCCCCGACACCAGCAGCTCCACGGCCTCGTCCAGCGGGAACCAGTCCAGCCGGTCCAGCTCCGGGAACTCACGCTCCACGCCGGAGCCCCGCGGCCACTCCATGGTGAACGTGCCGGGTACGGCGAGGGAGGGATCGAAGTCCGCCTCGATCGCCCATACGGTGACCGTCTTGCCGCCCGACTGACGGATCTCGCCCAGTGGTACCCGGTGCCCGTCGGGCGCGGGGTACCCGACTTCCTCCTCGAACTCCCGGGCCGCCGCGTCCTCCGGCGTCTCGTCGGGACCGTACTCGCCCTTGGGGATCGACCACGCGGCCCGCGTGCGACCCGCCCAGAACGGGCCGCCCATGTGCCCGATGAGCACTTCGGTGCCGCCGGACTCCGTGATCCGGTAGAGCAGGAGTCCGGCGCTTCGCTTCCCTGACATCACGTCAGTCTGGGCGGGGTCGGACCGGGGCGCCATCGGGGGACGGCATATCGGGGGACGGGAGGTGGACCGGCGGAGTCGTATCGAAGGCAAAGGGGAGGTAATGGGAACGCAATGCGAGTCTCCACGCGTTACAGGGGGTAGACGTAGTCCGAGGCCCTGCAACGGGGCCGTCGGTGTCATCGAAAGCGCAGGAGACGGCATGCCCGGAATCATCGATCGCATCAAGGCCTTCACCCGCAGCCCGCAGGGGCGGCGCGTGATCGGTCAGGCGCGCGCGGCCTCGTCGGACCCGAGGAAGCGCGCGCAGGCCCGCCGCCTTCTCGGCAAGCTCCGTGGCGGCAGGCACTGACCCGGCACAGACCGCTGTGGGACCCGCGCACGGCAGTGCCCGGCCTCTGGGGAGGCCGGGCACTGCCCGGGGACGCGGCCGGTCCGGCGCGTCAGGTCGGTTGTCGGGTCAGGGGAACTGGACCACGACCGAGGGGATGGTCGACGTCCCTGACGTGGGTTCGCCGATGTCGTTGATCACCCGCTCGTACTGGCCCTGCCCGCCGAGCGAGACCACCAGGAGATGGTGGAACTTCACGCCCGGTTTCACCGGCGCCTCGAAACCGTTGTGCTGCTGGATCGTCGGATCGACGTTGTAGTAGCAGTAACTGCCCATACCCCAGCCCTCGTGCTGTTCGACCGAGTCGTCGACCCTGTAGGCGGCATACCCCTTGGTGTCGCCGTTCTGGATTGCCGCCTGGTTGGGCGCGTCGTACGCCTTCTCGTTCTGGAAGAAGATCGTCCGGCCGCGTTCGCCGTACCACTCGACGTCGTATTTGTTGAAGTGTTCGACGAACAGCCCGGTGGCCAGGACGTCGTCGCCGTTCACCCGTACACCGAAGTCGGCCCTGTTGGTCTCCCAGCCGACCCCGTCACCGTGGTCCGCCCGCCACACCCAGGTGTGATCGATGATCGTGTCGTCGCTGTTGACCACCATGCTGGTGGTGGCCTTGCCGGGACCGGCTCCGCCGATGCGGATGAAGACGTCCTGCACGGTCGTCGGGTTGGCGGCGTGGTCGGCCGACGATCCCTCGGGCCCGACCTCCAGCAGCGTCTCGGAGTTGACCGGACCGGCGTCGATCAGGAAGCCGGCCAGCTTCACCCCGTCCACATCGGCGACCCTCATCGCCGTCACCCCGTTGACGGGGATGATCGTGGCGAGTCCGAGACCGAGGACGACCGTGTTCGCGCGGTCGACGTCGATCGTCTCGTCCACGTGGTAGACGCCGGGCGTGAACAGCAGGTTGAGGCCCTGGTCGAGCGCCGCGTTGATGGTCGCCGCCGTCGCACCGGGCTTGACCACGTAGAACTGGTCCAGATCGATCGACGAGCCCGCGGGCGCGCCGCTGTCCCACGTCACCCCGCGCGCGTTCGTGCGCTTCTCGGGCACGAACACCTTGTAGTCGGCGCCGTCCAGATAGAGGAACGGCTTCTCGCGGGAGGTGGGGGTGGTCTCCAGCGTCGTGTACGGCGGGTCGGGGAAGCTCTGCGCGGGCGCGCCCTCGACACCGGAGAACGTCATGTTCCACACGGCGTTCTGCCAGCCGCCGACCGAGCTGTCGCGGGTGTACCACTGCTGCTGGGAGTACGGGCCGACGCTGCCGTCGATCTTGCTGTCGGCGATGTAGCCGCCACTGGCCCAGCCGTAACCGTCGGGAGCCAGGTTGAGCCCGCCCTTGACGTGCATACGGCGGAACGGCGCGGCCTGCGAGACGGCCCAGCGGTTGGTCCCGTTGACCGGGTTGAGCGACAGGTTCTCGGCCGAACGCCAGAAGTTCTGGGTGGCGTTGCCGTTGAACCAGCCGGCGTCCACGGTCACGTCGCCGTTGATGTTCACATCGTCGGGCGAGAGCCCGAGACCCGACACCGAGGTGTAGAAGCCGAGTTGGGCGTTGAGACCGTTGTACGTCCCCGGCTTGAAGAGGAACTGGTAGCGGCCGGAGCCGAACTGGGCCGACTCCTGCTGTTCGAAGACCTGGTCGAGCTTGCCCTGGATGTCGGGCGTCGAAGGGTCGAAGACGATCACATTGGGGCCGAGATCGCCGCCGCCCTCGATCGGGTCGGCATGCGCGGGGCTGCTCGGGACGAAGGCCAGCAGGGTCGCGGCCAGGGTGGCGGCGAGCGTCGCCGCGAGTCCTCGACGGGACGGCGGTGAGGCGCCGTGGAACGCCGGAGAACCGATGGGGGGAGCGTGCACGGGCATCTCTCCTGAGTCGTGAACGGTGGGGGGAACACCCGGGGAGCACTCCACGAATCACGAGAGAGCGCTCTCTGGATGCACGGCTGATGCTGCTCCGCTGTTTCGTACACGTCAAGAGTTGTGAACAGATGGGCCGTCACGGGTTGCGTTGCGGACAACTAGTGACCGCCGGCGCCGAGTTGCGGCGCCGGCGGTCAGGGGCCCCGGTCACCCGGCCGGAGGGGCCCCGGCTCGGATCAGCTGCCACTCGGCTCAGATCAGTTGCCAGAGGTGGTCGTCCGTGCCGTTGTCCTCGAACTGGACCACCTGCGCGCTGTTGGCCGTCGACATCCCGTCGACACCAAGAACCTTCCCGCTGTGCCGGTTGAGGATCAGGGACCAGCCCTCGCCCCGGTCGACCAGTTGCCAGAGATGCTCGCCGCTCCCGTCGTCGTCGAACTGGACGACGCGCGCGCTGTTCGCCGTCGACCTGCCCTCGGCCCCGATGATCTTCCCGCTGTTGCCGTTGCGGATCAGGAACCAGCCGCCGCCCGCCGGTGCCAACTGCCAGGCGTGGTCCGCCGTCCCCGAGTTGTCGTACTGCACGACACGCCCGCCCGCCTGGAGGGACATCCCGTCCACCGCGAGCACCTTTCCGCTGTGCTTGTTCCGCACCCGGCGGAACGGCGGCTCCGGAATCCAGGCCCGTCCGGCGGGCGACGCGGTCGGGAAGGCGGTGATCCGCAGCCGCGCCGCGCCCATCGGGACGAGCGTCACCTGCTCTGGCGGCGCGGTGCTGCGGGCCGGGCTGTCCTGGAGCGGAGCGACGACACGCTGGTCGTCGGCCACCCACTCCTCGATGCGGCGCGCCGACGTGGTGATCCGTACCGGTGTGCCCTCATGGGTGAAGGGATTCGCGGCGAGCGGACCGCTGTCGGCGGTGAACCGCAGCCCGCGGAGCGGGTCGGGCGCGAGGCCGACGTTCCACGGGGTGGTGGGGTGCACCGAGAGTTCGGGGAAGTCCTCGGTGCCGGCGAACCGTTCGTACCGCTCGCCGATCCTGAGCGAGTATGTGAGCGGTCCGTGGTCCACGCTGACGGATCCGTGGTTGTCGTCCCAGGTCCGTACGGTCGTGCGCTGCGGCAGCCGCAGGGTCACCCGCTCGCCGTCGCGCCACTCGCGTTCGACCTTGAAGAACCGCGGCCCGTCGCCCGGCACGGCCACGCGCCGTCCGGCGACGCTGAGTTGAGGATCATCGCACCAGCCGGGAATCCGCAGATAGAGCGGGAAGGCGAGGCGCCGGGGCGTGCCGACGGTGAGGGTGACGGTCTCCTTGAAGGGGTAGTCGGTGGACTCGGTGACGGTGATCTCCGTACCGTCGGCGACCTTCGCGCGCACCTGGCTCGGCGCGTACATCGCCGCCGCGAGCCCCCGGTCGGGGGTGGCCAGCCACAGCTCCTCGGTGAAGTAGGGCCAGCCCATGCCGTAGTTGTGCGGACAGCAGCGGTAGGTGTCGATCCCCGGCTTGTACGCCTGCATGGCGAAGCCGTTCTGGTACTGGCCCTGGTTCTTGGCGGTGTTGTCGAGTTCGATGCTGTTGGCGCTGGTGACGTAGTGGATGCCCCGGCCCCGCGGATCGGTGGCCGCGGGCAGCAGGTTGAAGGCGAGCTCCTCGCACCGGTCGGCCCATACGGGGTCGCCGGTGATCCGGGTGAGCAGTTCGTGGCTGGCCATGAACTCGACCGTGCCGCAGGTCTCGAAGCCCTGCCGGGGATCGTCGAAGCCGGGGCGGGAGTTCTCGTCGCCGGCGAAACCGCCGCCGGGGAACTGGCCGTAGGTGCCCATCACGGCGGCGTAACTCCGGTACGTGGCACGGGTCAGCTCCGCCGAGCCGGACCGCAGCGCGTACTGGGCCGGCTCGCGGAAGCCCTGCGCGATGTTGACGTTGTGCAGGTCCGGGAAGTTGTCGACCCAGTTGGCGCCGTGGGTGTGCATCTTGTCGGCGAGTTCGAGCAGGAAGGACTCGCCGGTGCGGTTGTAGAGCCAGAAGACGATGTCGAGACCGTCGCCCCACCGCTTCGACACCCAGCTGGAGTTGAAGGCACCGGGCCCCTGCGCGTTCATGTAGCGCAGGAAGGGGACGGCGAAGGGCACGACGCGCTCGTCGCCCGTGAACTCCTCGTGCGAGCGCAGCGCCTGGAGGAGCGGCAGATAGGGCCAGAAGTCCGGTCCGCCGTTCAGCGCCGTACGCAGGCGGGTCGGCCCGAAGAAACCGTCGGGCTGCCGGGTGGCGATGATCGCGTCGATCCAGCGGCGGGCGGTGGCGAGGGCGGCCTCGTCGCCGGTGAGGGCGGCCAGGTCCACGTAACCGCGCAGCCAGTAGGTGACCTCCTCCCAGCCGTTCTTCTCGGGGTGCACCCAGCCGGAGTCGTCGAAGCGCAGGAAGTGCGAGACCTCGGCGTACCGGCCGAACAGTCCGTCGAGCAGCAGCCGCAGCTGGCCGGTGAGCCAGCCGCGCGGGGTGACGCTGCCCAGCGGCAGCTTCTGGAAGGCGGTGGGGGCGAGCGGCGCGACGTTCGGTGTGTACCAGCCGCCGCGCGCCGGCGGTACGGCCGCGGCGGTCGGCGCCAGCGGCCCCAGCAGGCCCGCACCACCGATCGCGAGGGCGCCGGTGCCGAGGAAGTGTCGTCGGTCGAGCGTCATCGGGTCTCCCGTCCACGAGCATCGAACGAAGTCTGTACAACGTTGGAAAGAGCGGCAGTTGGCATCACAGCACGACGCCCTCGTCGTGTCCAGGTACATGACACGACGAGGGCGAAGCCGCGGTCCGGCGCTGTCCCCCGGCCGCCCCTGGCGGAGCCGCCATGGCCCGTGCGGCGAAGCCTGCCGAGGAGCCGACCAGGGACATTATGCGATGAGATGTAAGTAAAGTTACGCTTTCTTATAGAATCCCTATTTCCGGAGCGGGCACATGGCAGGACGGAACCGCCCGGCCATCGGTGCGGACGAGCGCCTCGCCCTGAACCGCATGGGCAGCTTCGACTGGGACCTGAGACACAGGACCCTCGAACTCGATGCGGCGGGGCTGGCGGTGTTCGACCTGCGCGCGGGGGAGTACGACGGGGACCCCGAGACCCTGCGCCCCCGTCTCCCACCCGAGGAGGGCATGCGCCTCGACTCCACGGTGGACCGGGCGATCCGCGGCGGCCGTTCCTCCTACGGCGCGTACTTCCAGGTCAAGCGCCGTAACGGACTCCGCCAGTGGACCCACGTCAGAGCCCGTATCCTGCGCGACGACCGGGGAGTCCCGCACCGCGTCATCGGAATCGTCCGCAACGCGAGCACCGAGCTGACCGAATTCCCCGAGATCAGCCCCGACGAGGCTGGCCGACGACGGCTGACCACGATCCTCCAGGGCATCACCGAGGCCCTTTCCCGCGCGGTCACCGTCGATGACGTCACCGACGTCCTGAGCGACAGCGGCGGCCTGGAGCGCTTCGGCGCCGACGGGCTGGCGCTCGGCATCGTCGACGGCGGCTCGGTGAAACTCGTCGCCCTGTCCGGGGTCTCCCTGGGCAGGGCGGGCGACCCGCCGGGCGCCGCGCTGGAAGAATCGATGCCGCTCGCCGAGGCGGCCCTCACCCGGCGCGCACGATTCTCCACCTCGCTCCCGGGACTCGGCGAAGCCCCTGACCTCCCCGAACTCACCGAAGCCGCCGACGACCCGGCGGTGCTCGGCCCGTACGCCTGCGGTCAGGGCTTCGACGCGGCGGCCTTCCTCCCGCTCGTCGCCGAGGCACGCGCCATCGGCGGCCTCGCGCTCTTCTACCGGGGCCGCACCCACTTCACGGCCGAGGACCGCGAGATCTGTCTCGGCCTGGCCGGCATCGTCGCCCAGTCGCTCCGGCGCGCGATCCTCTTCGACGAGGAGCGGGAGTTCGCCACCGGACTCCAGGCATCCATGCTCCCGCGCGACATCCCGTCCTTCTCGGGCGCCGAGATCGCGGTGCGCTACCACGCCGCCTGGAGCGGCCGGGAGGTCGGCGGCGACTGGTACGACGTCATCGCCCTGCCGGGCGGACGGGTCGGCGTCGTCGTGGGCGACGTCCAGGGACACGACACACACGCCGCCGCGATCATGGGCCAGCTCCGGATCGCCCTGCGCGCCTTCGCCGGCGAGGGACATCCACCGGCGACCGTCCTCGCGCGGGCCTCCCGGTTCCTGGTGGAGCTGGACACCGAGCGCTTCGCGACCTGTACGTACGCCCAGCTCGACCTCTCCTCCGGAGTCGTACGCGCCGTACGCGCCGGGCATCTCGGCCCGATCGTCCGGCACACCGACGGCAGGACCGGCTGGCCCCATCTGCGCGGCGGGCTGCCCCTCGGCCTGGCCACCGAGTTCGGCCAGGAGGACTTCCCCGAGACCAGGCTCGATCTGGTGCCCGGCGAGACGTTCGTCCTGTGCACCGACGGCCTCGTGGAGGAACCGGGACTCGACATCACGGAGGGCATGGGGGAACTCGCCCACGCCGTGCGCACCGGGCCCGGTGGCGCGGACCCGCTCGCCGACCATCTCGCCGACGGCCTGTGGCAGCGCTGGGCGACGGGCGACGACGTCGCGCTCCTCGTCCTGCACCGGGCGCCCGACCCCGGCACTCGTCAGGCGCCCCGTATCCACCAGTACATCCACCAGGCCGACCCGGAGGGCCTGGTGGAGACCCGCTCCGTGCTGCGCCAGGCGCTCGTGGACTGGAACATGCCCGCCCTGGTCGACGACGTGCAGCTGGCCGCCGGAGAGATGCTGGTGAACGTGCTGCTGCACACCGAGGGAAGCGCCGTCCTCACCCTGGAGGTCGTGCCCGGACCCGTCCGTCGGGTACGGCTCTGGGTGAAGGACCGCTCCAGCGCCTGGCCACGGCGGCGGTGGCCCGGCGAGGCGGCGACATCCGGGCGCGGGCTGCTGATGATCGACGCCGTGGCGGCACGCTGGGGGGTGGAGCCACGCGGGGACGGCAAGGCCGTGTGGTGCGAGTTCACCCCGACGGGCCGCGCCGCGTGACCGGGTGCGGGACGCCCGCGACGCGCACCGGGGGCGGCGGGCCTCCGACGCCGGGGAGAATGGGCCGGTGACCTACCGCTACGACGTACTCGGCGCGACCCGGGCTTTCGGCCCGGACGGCGCCGAGGTGCCGGTCAGCGGCGCGAGGATGCGCGCACTGCTCACCGCGCTCGCCGCCGCAGGCGGCGGCACGGTACCCGCCGGCCGGCTGGCCGCCCAGGTCTGGGACGACGCGCACGAGCCGCCCGCCGACGAGCCCGCCGCGCTCCAGGCCCTGATCGGGCGGTTGCGGAAGGCGCTGGGGGGCGACGCGATCGCCTCGGTGCCCGGCGGTTACCGGCTGGCGGTGGAGCGCGACGACATCGACGTGTTCCGCTTCGAACGGCTCGCCGCGGACGGCGCGTCGGCGCTCGACGGCGGCGACGTCACTCGCGCCGCCTCCGTGCTGGACGAGGCGCTGGCGCTGTGGCGCGGGCCGGCACTCGCGGATCTTCCGGCCGGTGACATCGACCCGCTCGCCGTACGCGCGGCAACGGCACACCGAGGCGCGCCGCGACCGCCTGACGGCCGATGTCAGGCTCGGCCGCGCCGAGCGCGCGCTGCCGGGACTCGCCGCGCTGGCCGCCGAGGCGCCGCTGGACGAGCCCTTGCAGGCGGCCAGGATCACGGCGCTGCGCTCGGCGGGACGGCGGGCCGAAGCGCTCCAGGCGTACGAGGAGGTACGCGCCCTGCTGGCCGACCGGCTCGGCACGGGGCCGGGCAGGGAACTGCGCGACCTGCACGCCCGGTTGCTTCTCGACGACGAGACCGACGCACGGAACGCGGCGGCCCCTGTCCCGGGCGGCGCCGCCCCGATCGGCGTTCCCGGCAACCTGCCCGCCCGGCTCACCTCCTTCGTCGGGCGCGAGCCCGAACTGGAGGCGCTCCGCGTCGAGTTGCGCGCACACCGCCTCACGACACTCACCGGACCCGGTGGCGCGGGCAAGACCCGGCTGGCCTTCGAAGCCGCCGAGGACGTGGCGCGCACGGACGGGGACCGGGGCGACGAGGACGGGGGCGGGGACCGGGGTGACGGGGCCCGGGCGGACGGTCGCTGGCCGGACGGTGTCTGGGTCGCGGAACTCGCCTCCGTACGAGAGCCCGGCGACGTGGCGGAGGCCGTACTGACCGCGCTCGGCGCCCGCGAGACCGCGGTCCTCGGCCCCGGCGGCGCGGAGGGCGCCGCGCCGCGCCCGCTCGACAGACTCGTCGAACACTGCGGATCCCGCCGCCTGTTGCTCGTGCTGGACAACTGCGAGCACGTGATCGGCGCGGCGGCCGAACTCGCCGAGACCATCCTCACCCGCTGCCTCCATGTGACCGTCCTCGCCACCAGCCGCGAACCGCTCGGGGTACGCGGCGAGTTCCTGTACGGGGTCGGCCCGCTCGCGCGGTCCGCCGCGCTGCGGCTGCTCGGCGAACGCGGCGCCGCGGCCCGGCCCGGCTTCCGGGCGGACGAGGACGAGCTCGCCTGCGAGGAGATCTGCCGCAGGCTCGACGGTCTGCCGCTCGCCCTCGAACTGGCCGCCGCCAGACTGCGGTTGCTCACCCCGCGCCAGCTCGCCGACCGGCTGGACGACCGCTTCCGGCTGCTGGGCGCCGGCAGCGGCAGCCGGACCGTGCTGCCGAGGCAGCAGACCCTGCGCGCCGTCGTGGACTGGTCGTGGGAGCTGCTGAGCGAGACCGAACGGGCCGTGCTGCGCAGGCTCTCCGTCTTCGTCGGCGGCTGCGCGCCGGGGGAGGCGGAGGAGGTCTGCGCCGGTGGTGACGTGCCGGTCTTCGACGCACTCGCCTCACTTGTCGACAAGTCGCTTCTCGTGGCTGTGCCCGGCGGTCCGGACGGGATGCGCTACCGGCTGCTGGAGACCGTCGCCGAGTACGCGGCCGGGCGGCTGTCCGAGTCGGGAGAAGTCAAGGCCGTCGAGCTGCGGCATCTGCGCGCCTACCGCGAGCTGGTCCGCCTCGGCGAACCCGAGCTTCGCGGCCCCCAACAGGCCTACCGGCTCGCGCAGTTCGAGCGGGAGCACGACAACGTACGGGCCGCGCTGCGCACCGCGCTCCGTCACAAGGACCGAGGGGAACAGGAAGACGTACGGGAGCGTGAACAGGACGCGCTGTGTCTCGTGCTCTCCATGAGCTGGTTCTGGCAGCTGCGCGGCCATCAGCGTGACGCCCGCGACTGGTCCAGGGCCGTCGCGGAGCTCGGGCCCGACCCCTTCGAGGCGCCCGTACGTCGTGCCGTACCCCTCGCCGATCCGTGCACCGACCTCCCGCCGCCCTGGTCCGACGAGCAGGTGTGGGAGGCCAGACGCGGTGTGCGGCTGCTGCGGTTCGCGAGCGGCACCGGAACGGACGGGGAAGGGGACGGGGACGAGGGCGGCGGAGGTGGGGAGTTCTGGGGGAGCGCCGGCACCCGCGCACACCTGTCCCGGATCGTCGCCGCCTACCGGGCCGATCTGCCCCAGGTCTGCCGCCAGCCCGGCGTCATGTGGTTCTTCGCCGGGCTGATCGTCGGCGAGTGGCGGAGCATGGGCGAGGCGCTCGACGCCATGGTGGCCGCCTGCCGTGCCCGCCCCGGCCGGGGCTGGGACCTCGGCCTCGCCCTGACGCTGCGCGGAAGGATGCTCGACACGGGCCCCGACAACGAGGACCGGGCGGCGCGGGACGCCGACGAGGCGGTGTCGCTGCTCGAAGGGACCGGTGACCTGGTGATCCTCGCCGAGTCCCTGTCCGCCCGGGGCGAGTCGTACGAGCGGCGAGGTCGCTACGAGGAGGCGGCGGCGGACTTCGAACGGGCCATGGAGAGCTGCGCGCGCAGTGCGATGCCCACCCAGGTGTCCCTGTTCAAGGCGCGGTTGGCCTCGGTACGGCTGGAGGCCGCCACCGGATCGAAGGAAGAGGAGGAGGCCGAAATGCTGCTGCGGGAGGCGGTCGAGGAATCCCGTGGCCACGCCGGACGAACCGGCGGGACGGCCCGGCTGCTGCTCGCCGGCCGCTACGGCCGTACCGGAC
Source organism: Streptomyces camponoticapitis (assembly GCF_014646115.1). Classification (GTDB taxonomy): domain Bacteria; phylum Actinomycetota; class Actinomycetes; order Streptomycetales; family Streptomycetaceae; genus Streptomyces; species Streptomyces camponoticapitis. The sequence goes on from NZ_BMMV01000002.1 coordinate 78,469, forward strand.
GCACCGCCCTCGCCCGCAAGGAGCTGACCACGCTGGAAGAGGAACCCGGATTCCGTGAGCACGCCCTTCAGATCGGTCTGACCGCGGGCCTTCACGGCTGGCTCGACTGCCTCGACACCGAGTACGAACGGGCTCTGGGCCATCTGCGGGAGTCGGTGGGCCTGTTGGACAGCCTGGCCCGTCTCGTCGCACCGCAGCTGATCGTCAGTCAGTTCCTCTGCGCCGCCTGGGCCAAGACGGGGACCGGCGAAACGGCCGACGGCGCACGGCTGTTGGGTGCGTACGGACGGCACACCGGCCGGGCCGAGAGGTTCCTCTTCCACCCCTACCCGGCCGGCTATGAGAGGGAGATCCGCCGGCGGGCGGAGGCGCAGGTGCGGGCCGGGCTCGACGAGGAGACCTGGGCCCGCGCGTACGCCGAGGGCGGCGGCCTCTCCGTGAGAGAGGCCGCCGCCCTCATCTGACCGGACTCCGAGAGGCGTTCGGGCCCGCACTCAAGACCCGTCGGCGGGTCCCTCCCGATCGGCCAACCGCTCCCGCGCCTCCGCGAGATCCGCCTCCGTCGGCGCGTCGTCCTGGGCCAGACTGCGGCGCCAGTAGCCGGTGAAGTGGACCGAACGCCTGTCGAGCCCGCGCTCGCCGACCAGATGCCGGCGCAGTGCCCGTACCGCGCCCGCCTCGCCCCCGAGCCAGGCGAACGCCGAGCCCGCCGGGAACTCCGCCGCGCGTACGGCCTCCATCAGCGGTGAGCCGTCACCCGTCGAAGCAGCACGGTGCAGCCAGTGCACGGTCACCTCACCCGCCGACTCGAACCGCTGCTCCTCCGCCCCGTCCCACACCTCCACAAACGCCACCGCGCGCGCCCCCTCGGGCAGCGCCTCGACGATCGTGCCGATCGCCGGCAGCGCCGACTCGTCGCCGGCCAGCAGCATCCAGTCGGTGGTTCCGAGCGGCACGGGCTCCGCGAAGTACGCGGACGGGCCGAACATGGCGAGCACGTCTCCGGCCTCCGCCGACCGCGCCCACCGCGTCGCCGGCCCCTCGCCCTCGCCGGCACCGGCATCGGCACCCTCGCCATGCAGGACGAAGTCGATGTCGACCGTGCCCCGCGACGGGTCGTGCGCGCGGATCGTGTAGCCGCGCGTCCAGGGCCGTTCGTCCTCCGGGATCGCCTGGAACGCCCCGTACCAGCGCATCACATCCCCGTCGGCGCCCGGCTCCGGCAGCACCGGAGCGGCCTGTCCCGGCTTGGGGAAGTAGAGCTTCACCTGCTGGTCGGGACCGTCGCAGCCGAAATCGGCCAGGGCCGGACCGCCGAAGGTGACGCGGACCATGTGCGGCGAGAGCCGCCGTACCGCAGCGACCTCGACGGTCCGCACCGGCAGGGACGGGGCGGTGGGGCGCCCGGCGGGCATGTCAGAGATACGTGTCATGCCGGAACGGTCGCAGCCGCCACCGATACGCGACCGACACGCCGCCTACACGGCCGCGAGGCCCCGCCCGCGCGGAAGCGCCCGGTCCGCCCGGTCCCCTACAGCGCCGCCGCGACGGCGTCCACGAAGCGCGCGTGTCCCCGGTGGCTGCACGGCGCCTCCGGATTCCACGCCACGGTGCGCGTCCGCTCCTGGAGCGCGCGCCAGTGCCTGTCGCCCCTGAGCGATTCGGGTGTGGCCGCGTTCGCCCGGACATCGCCGAGCACGACGTCCGGATCGAGCGCCAGCGCCTGCTCCCAGTCGGTCGTACGCCAGTTGGCGCCCGCGCCCTCCCCGGGGTCGAGCAGATCGACGCCGAGCGCCGTCAGCGCCCTCAGGTCCGGCCATGTGCCCGGCCGCGCGAGATGCACGGAGCCGGGCCCGGCGGCCGACAGGGCGAGCACCCGGGCGGCGGCGGGGCGTGCGGTGAGCGTACGGAGCCGGGCCTCCGCCCACTCCAGATCCTGGGTGTCGGGCCCCCGCGGCGCGCCGAGCGAGTGGGCGAGCGCCGTGAACCGGTCCCTGATCCCGTCCAGCGGCCGGTCCTTGCCGACGTCGATGACTATCACGCCGACCTGCTCCTCCAGATGCTTGGCCGCCTCGGGATCGATGCCGTAGATCTGGCCGCCGCCGTAGGTGACGGCCACCAGCAGGTCCGGTTCGGCGGCGAGGACGGTGTCCGGATCGACCGAGGAGCCACCGCCGAAGTCCAGTGTGCGGTCGAGCGGCAGTCCGCCCGCCTTCGCGGGGTCGGGGGAGTCACCGTCGTGGTGGGATCCGAAGATCCCCACGGGGTGCAGGCCGTGGTCCCACAGGGTCGCGCCCGCCTGGACATAGGCGACCACCCGTTCCGGGCGGTGGGGTGCGACGGTGAGATGGCCGCGATCGTCCGTGAACTCCCAGCTGCTGATCCGGGACATGGCTCGCCTCATTCCGCTCTCGGGGTGCGGTGTTTGAGTGTGACCCTGCCCGGCGGACGGCGCCGGGACTCCAACCGTACGCTGATCAGGCCACGTTGAGTCCGGCCCGGCCCGCTTCCGCGTCAGTGCCGGGACCGCCGAGCGCCGGCGCCCCCCCGCGGCGGTCGTATACGCTCCACGGCCGCAATAAAACGGCTAATATCCCCATGAATAAATACAATTCGCCCATTTTATTTTACGTTAAAATGGCTGATGAGTTGCCACCGCACTGTTGAGTGCTGGGTGACTCGTTGCGGACCGGGGCCGAGGCGGAGGGGCAGCTCATGGGCGAGCGCACCCGTACCCCCTTAATGACCCGGCCGGCCGCCCGGGACTGAACGGGCCACCGCCGCGCCGAATGGCGGAGAATTCCCCCACCAGGGGCCCCGCGCCCGCACACCTCCGACGCATGCCCGCATGGAGCGCCTTCCTATGGAGCACACCGCTCACGTCAGCAAGACCGCCCTGCCCGGGGTCGGTACCCGCTACGACCTCAACACCGACTCGGGCCGCCATATCTCTGTCGTCGTGCACCAGGACGGGCGCCGCATCGTCGGCTTCCACGACCCCGACGACGACGACAACTGCAAGGACTCCACCCCGCTCGCCCCGTACGAGGCGACGGCGCTGTCCAAACTCCTGATGCCCGACCCGGTCGGCCATCTCCACCAGCACCTGGAGATCGACCTCGTCACCGAACACATCCCGGTCACCAAACGCTCCCCCTTCGCGGGGCGCACGCTCGGCTCCACCCAGGCCCGCAGCCGCACCGGCGCGTCCATCGTCGCCGTGCTGCGCCGGACCGACGCCGTCCCCTCGCCCACCCCGGACTTCCGCTTCGCACTGGGGGACACCCTCGTCGTCGTCGGCACCAGGGAAGGCGTGGACGCCGTCGCCGAACTGATCACCGGAGGATAATCGCCCGTGCACGACACGACCGCGCTGCTCATCGAACTCGGGGCCGTCATCCTCGGCCTGGGCCTGCTCGGCCGGCTCGCCGGGCGGGTGGGCTTCTCGCCCATTCCGCTCTATCTCCTGGCGGGACTCGCCTTCGGCCACGGCGGCCTCATCCCCATGGCGGCCAGCGAGGAGTTCTTCGCCACGGGCGCCGAGATCGGGGTCATCCTGCTGCTGCTCCTGCTCGGGCTGGAGTACAGCGCCTCCGAACTCGTCACCAACCTCAAGACCCAATACCCCTCCGGCATCGTCGACTTCGTCCTGAACGCGCTGCCCGGCGCGATCGCCGCGCTCCTGCTCGGCTGGGGCGCGGTCGCAGCCGTCGCGCTCGCCGGCGTCACCTGGATCTCGTCCTCCGGCGTCATCGCCAAGGTGCTCGGCGACCTCGGCAGGCTCGGCAACCGCGAAACCCCCGTCATCCTCGGCGTCCTGGTCATCGAAGATCTCGCCATGGCCGTCTATCTGCCGCTGCTCACCGCGCTGTTGGCCGGACTGAGCCTCGCGGGCGGCAGCCTCACGCTGCTCATCTCGCTCGGCAGTGTGGGTGTCGTGCTGTACGTCGCGCTGCGCCACGGCCGGCTCATCAGCCGCGCGGTCTCCTCCGACAACCCCGAGATGCTGCTGCTGGTCGTCCTCGGACTGACCGTGCTGGTCGCGGGCGTCGCCCAGGAGCTTCAAGTCTCCGCCGCCGTCGGCGCGTTCCTCGTCGGCATCGCACTCTCGGGGGAGGTGGCCGAGGGTGCCCACAACCTGCTCGCGCCCCTGCGCGACCTCTTCGCCGCGGTCTTCTTCGTGTTCTTCGGTCTGAACACCGATCCGGCCGACATCCCGCCCGTGCTCGTGCCCGCCCTGATCCTGGCCGTCGTCAGCGCGCTGACGAAGATCGCCACGGGCTGGTACGCGGCGCGCAGAGCGGGCGTCAAGACGGCCGGCCGCTGGCGGACGGGCGGCACGCTCGTGGCGCGCGGGGAGTTCTCCATCGTCATCGCCGGACTGGCCGTCGGTGTGGAGCCCCGCATCGGGCCGCTCGCCACCGCGTATGTACTGATCCTGGTCATCCTCGGGCCGCTGGCCGCCCGTTGGACCGAACCGCTCGCCCGGCGCCTCACCCGGAAACCCCCGCCCCCGGCGCCGCCGGTCGCCGATGAGACCGTCACACGGGAGGTTCCGACCGCTCCCGGACCGGCCGACACGGCTCATTCGCACGGTTGAGACACGCCTTGGGCCCCGACACGCCGAAGGGGCGCGGAATGCGCGTCACGCGCCCACGCCCCTTCGTGCGTGCCGCCGGGAGTGCGGGCACGAGCCCGGGCCGTCAGGCTCAGACGCCGACACCGAAGTCGGCGGCGATGCCGGACAGGCCACTCGCGTAACCCTGCCCGACGGCACGGAACTTCCACTCGGCGCCGCTGCGGTACAGCTCGCCGAAGACCATCGCGGTCTCGGTCGCCGCGTCCTCGCTGAGGTCGTAGCGGGCGAGCTCGGCGCCGCCGGCCTGGTTCACCACGCGGATGAAGGCGTTGCGGACCTGGCCGAAGCTGTGGCCACGGGCCTGCGCGTCGTGGATCGAGACGGGGAAGACGATCCTGGACACCTCGGCCGGCACGGCGGCCAGATTCACCTTGACGACCTCGTCGTCTCCCTCGCCCTCACCGGTCAGGTTGTCACCGGTGTGCTCGACCGAACCGTCAGGGCTTTTGAGGTTGTTGTAGAACACGAAGTTCTGGTCCGTGCCGACCTTCCCTGCCTCGTTGACCAGCAGGGCGCTGGCGTCGAGGTCGTAGTCGGTGCCGGTCGTGGTGCGCACGTCCCACCCGAGACCGACCAGGACGGCTGTCAGCCCCGGCGCCTCCTTGGTGAGCGAGACATTGCCGCCTTTGGACAGGGAAACTCCCACGCTGCTCCTCCTGAGTCGAGCTGGTGACCGCGTTGAAAATCCACAACACTGTAGAAGTGTGTACGGGGCGGCAAAGCCGCCACGCCGGGGCCACGCCGGAGCTGCGCCGGATGGCCCCAGGCCGCACGTCGGCAGTGGAGGGAGACGCTGTGAGGGCACAGGTCGGTGGGGACGGCGACCGGGACCGTGACCGGCGGGTCGGGGACGGGTCCGGCCGCGCCTACGCGGACCCACGGCCGCGTCGGCGCGGCCAGGGAGAGCTGGAGGCCCAGGTGCTCGCCGTGCTGCGGCAGGCGCCGGGACCGGTCAACGCGGGCTGGGTGCAGGACCAGCTCGGCGGGGACCTGGCGTACACGACGGTCATGACGATCCTGACGAGGCTCCAGGCCAAACGGGCCGTCACCCGCGAGCGCGTGGGCCGGTTCTTCGAATGGTGCGCGACCTCCGACGAGGCGGGGCTGGCCGCCCTGCGGATGCGCCGCGTACTTGACGCCGAGTCGGACCGCGAGGCCGTCCTGGCCCGCTTCGTCACCACGCTCTCGCCGGACGACGAGCGGCTGCTGCGCGACCTCCTCAATCTTCCCGAGGAAGGGACGGAGGGCTGACGGGATGGGAGTGTTCGTCCTGCTGCCGCTGTTGCTGCCCCTGAGCGCGCTGCCGATCGCGCGTCTGGCCGAGCGGCATCTCCATCCCCGGGTCGCCACCCGGCTGTTGTCGGCGCTGGCCGCCGTGCTCGCGCTGTGCAGCACAGTGTGCCTGGGGCTGCTGGTGGTCGTCGGTACGGTGCAGCTGCCCGGCCATCCGCTGCCCGACGCGTGGGCCGACGCCTGGGCCGAGGAGGAGGGCCCTCCGACCGCGCCGTACGAGGAAGCCGCGGGCAAGGGGGCGGTTGTCGCCCTGCTCGCCGTTGCCGTGTCGTGGTCGACCGCCGCCCGCAGGCACCGGCGTGTCCGCCGCCGGGCGGAGCGCGCGCTGGCCGGGGTGCCGGACGGCGAACTCGCCGTACTGACGGACGAGGCCGCCTACGCGTACGCGCTTCCGGGCGCGCGGAACCGGCCGGCCCACGGGGTCTCCGGGGGCCGGATCGTCGTCTCCACGGCCATGCTCGCGTGTCTGGACGCCGGCGAGCGCGCGGCGCTCGTCGCCCATGAACGCGCCCATCTCGCCGGCCACCACCACCGCTATCTGCTCGCCGTCCGCTTCGCCGCGCGGGCCAACCCGCTGCTGATGCCGCTGCGGTCGGCCGTGGCCTACACGACGGAGCGCTGGGCGGACGAGGAGGCGGCCCGGGTGACGGGCGAGCGGCGGGTCGTGGCGCGGGCCATCGGCAAGGCCGCCCTCGTCTCGCGCGGCACGCCCACCCCGACGCTGGCGGGCTTCGCCGCGCCGGGACCGGTGCCGCGCCGGGTGGCGGCGCTGCTGGGACCGGAGCCGTCGGCCGTCAGCTGGCCGCCGGTCTTCACCGCCGTGGGTCTGGCGGCCTGGGCGGCGGCGGCCGGCACGCTCGGATCGGCGCTCTCGTCCGCGAACGCGACGGTCACGCTCTTCCTCGTACTGAAGGCGGCCGGCCCGCTCTGAGAGACGGGTGTCACGGTCGTACGGGTGGCGCGACCCGCGACGAAATCGCCGGACGGTCCGCACACGCGGCCCGTCCGGCGATCGAGGACGGAGAAGGTGGCCCGTCCTGGCGTACTGGATCCAAACGACCGACCCTAGACGTCGAACTCCTGCGGCTGGAGGTCGAGCGCCAGACACGCCTCGCGTACGACACTCCGCTCCTGCGCGTCGAAGTTGCCGTCGGCGCCGCCGATGATGATGCCGATCTGGACGACGGCACGCGCCTCGGCGGGCTTCTTCTTCGCCTTGGCGACTTCCTGGAGCACATCGACCTTGCCGAGCGACGGGTCGGCGATGAGCTTGTTCAGGTACTCGTCGAAGCGCCTCTGCAGATCGGCCGGCGGGAAGTTCCGCAGCACGTCGTTGCTCGTGATCAGCTGTGTGACGCGCTGACGCTCGGCCGGGTCGATGGAACCGTCGGCCGCCGCGACCAGGGCGCACATCGCCATGCTGGCGTCGCGGAACGAGCCGCTCTTGAGGTCGTTCTTCTTCGCCTCCAGCTGGGTCTGCATCGTCTGGGCGGATTCCTTGATGCGATCCCACAGGGCCATGAGTGCTCCGTATGTCTCGGGCCGCCCGTGCCGGGGGGAAGGCCGGCGTGGACGGTAGCTGTTTCTACAGTGATGTAGAAGTTATCAGGTGCCCCAGGACTGAGAGATCCCCGTGGTGCCGGCCTCGGGCTCCCGCCACATCGGCGGCTCGGCGGGCGTGCGCGGCACCGGATCGAACAGCACCGCGCGGGCGACGCGCGGCGCGAACAGCGCACGCGACGGAGCCGCGAGATGCAGCACGGCACGGAACGCCGTACCGACGACCGGATTTCCGCCCGCCCGCCGCTGCACACGCGCCAAGTACCAGTTCGACGGCCCGTCGGCCGCGCTCGCGCGGGCCGCGTTGCCGACGACCCCCGGCATCTTCTTGTCCGCCCCGGCCGAGATGTCCCACGCCTGCCGCGAGGAGCCGAGGATCGCCCGCTGCACGCGCCGGGTCGTGGGCGTGCGGCTCCGGTCCGTCAGCGCCTCTCGCAACGCCACGGCGTTGAGCGCTGCGACGGTCATACCCTGCCCGTAGACGGGGTTGAAGGCGCACAGCGCGTCACCCGTCGAGAGGAAACCCGCCGGGCGGCGGCCCGGACGGTCGTACCGGCGGCGGACGTTGGCCATGTTGCGGAACGAGCGCACGGGCGAGTCCGGCTCGGCCCGCATCAGCCAGTCGTGCAGGAACGGGTGCGGGAGCGACGCGGCGAAGCCGGCGAACTCCTCCTCGTTCGAGGGGGGTTCGCTTCCGCGCAGCCCGGAGAACGTGACGAGATAGCGGCCGTCCTCGATCGGCAGCGCGACGCCGCCGGACAGCTGGGCGGGGTTGGGGACGACGTAGTAGCCGATGGTGTCGGTGGTGCCGTCGTCCATGCCGGGACGGTAGGCGCGGGTGGCGTAGACGAGTCCGCTGTCGAGCGTCTCCTCCGGCGCGGGCTCGGCGCCGACGGCCGAGAGCCAGGCCGGCGCCCGCGACCCGCGGCCGGAGGCGTCAACGACCAGATCGGCGGCCAGTGCGCGGGTGACGACGCCGCCGCGGGCCGCGGCTCCGTTCTTCGCCGCGTTCTCGGTTCTCTCCCTCGTTCCCGCTCCACGCTCCCGGAGCAGTACGCCGGTCGTCCGGACCGCGTCACCGAGCAGGCCCACGACCTCCGTACCCTCCACCGTCCTGATCCGCGGATCCGCCAGGACCCTGCGGCGTACGACCCATTCGAGCAACGGGCGGGAGGGGGTGAGGAGATGGGCGGTGGCGGGCGTACGGCGGTACCACGTGCCCGCCTGCCACTGGACCATGTCGCTCGGCATCCCCACCCGGGGGGCGGCGTGTTCCCGTAACTCGGCGACGACGCCCGGCAGGAGCGTGTCCAGTGCCAACTGACCGCCGTCGAGCAGTACATGGATATGGCTGCCCTGGGGGACACCGGAGCGTGGCCGCGCCCCGTCGGGGAAGCGGTCGCGCTCCACGATCGTCACGCGGTCGGCGTGCGCGGCGAGTACGTGCGCGGCGAGCAGGCCGGCGATGCTGCCGCCGATCACCACCGCGTGGCGCGCCGGCCGGCCGGTGTGCCGGTAGGGAGGTGTCCGGTCCTGCGGGCCGGATTCCCGGCCGTCCGGGTCGTCGTCCATGGCCATGTCTCCGGTTCCGTACGGCGGTTGATCGCGGAGGTCCCAGTATGTCGGAGCGTGTGCGCGGTGCCGGACGCTCGCGGTGCACGGTGGCGCTCGGGCCATGGGGGCCGGCTCCGGGCGCGCCGTACGCCTGTCACACGCCGTCGGGTCCGGCGGGCGCCGCCGGAGCGGCCGTTGCGGTGCCCGTCTCGCGGAGCGCCTCGCTCAGCCATTCGACCCACATACGCTCCAGGTCGATTCCGGCGCGCAGGACCAGATGCCGCAGCCGGTCCGCCTCCGTCGGCCCGTCCGGTCCCGACACCTCCGCCCCGCGCGTGAAGTCCCGCGCCTCGATGTCCGTGTACTCGGCCAACTGCCGCTCATGCAGGGCGAGATGGCGGCGCAGCTCGTCCGGGAGCCCGTCGGCGCCGACCACCGCCGCCGCCCGCATTCTGAGCAGCAACGGGTCGCGCACAGGCTTCGGGTCCTCCCGGCCCGACACCCACCCGGTCAGCTCGGCGCGGCCGGCCGGCAGCACCTCGTACTCCTTCTTCCGTCCCCGCGCCGGCCGCGCGGACTCCAGGGCGCGGATGCGGCCCGACCGTTCCAGTCTCCCCAGCTCCCGGTAGATCTGCTGGTGCGTCGCCGACCAGAAGTAACCGATCGAGCGATCGAAACGCCGGGTGAGCTCCAGGCCCGAGGAGGGTCTTTCGAGGAGGGCGGTGAGGATGGCGTGGGGGAGGGACATGATCGCATCCTAGAAGTTCCGGCCGTGGGTTCAGATCGTGGCGGCCAGCCGCGTTCCCTGGTCGATGGCACGCTTGGCGTCGAGTTCGGCGGCGACGTCCGCCCCGCCGATGAGATGCGCGGAGGCACCGGCCGCGCGGAGCGCGTCGTACAGCTCACGCCGTGGCTCCTGCCCGGCGCACAGGACGACCGTGTCGACCGGCAGGAGGGTGGGCGTGCCGTCGACGGTCAGATGCAGCCCCTCGTCGTCGATCCGGTCGTAGACGGCGCCCGCGATCATGGTGACCCCCCGTTGCCGCAGTTCCGTGCGGTGGATCCACCCGGTGGTCCTGCCGAGCCCGGCGCCGACCTTCCCGGTTTTTCGCTGGATCAGGTGGACCGTCCTCGGCGGCTTCGTCCTTACGGGTACCCCGAGTCCGCCGGGGTGGCGGTAGCCGGTGTCGACTCCCCACCGCCGGAAGTAGGCTGCCGCGTCCAGGCCGGCCCGCTCGCCGCTGTCCGTGAGGTACTCGGCCACGTCGAAGCCGATGCCGCCCGCGCCGATGATCGCGACGCGCTCGCCGACCGCGGCCCCGCCGCGCAGTACGTCGAGGTAGCTGACCACGCGGGGGTGGTCGATGCCGGGGATCGGCGGCGTACGGGGCGTGACACCGGTCGCCACGACGATCTCGTCATACTTGGCCGCGCCGTTCACCAACTCTCCCACCTCGGCCGGGGTGTTGAGCCGTACGTCGACCGCGAGCCGTTCGAGCCGGCCGCGGAAGTAGCGCAGCGTCTCGTTGAACTCCTCCTTGCCGGGGACGAGTCTGGCGACATTGAGCTGCCCGCCTGTCTCGGCCGCCGCGTCGAACAGCGTGACCGAGTGCCCGCGCTCGGCGGCGGACACGGCGCAGGCGAGTCCGGCGGGACCGGCCCCGACGACCGCGACCCGCTTGGCCCGCCGGGTGGGGGAGAGGACCAGCTCGGTCTCGTGACAGGCCATCGGGTTGACCAGACAGGAAGTGATCTTCCCGCTGAACGTGTGGTCCAGGCATGCCTGGTTGCAGCCGACGCAGGTGTTGATCGTGTCGGCGTGCCCGTCGCGGGCCTTGGCGACGAAGTCGGGGTCGGCGAGGAAGGGGCGTGCCATCGAGACCATGTCGGCGCGTCCGTCGGCGAGCAACTGCTCGGCCACCTCGGGGGTGTTGACGCGGTTGCTGGTGATCAGCGGTACGGAGACCGACCCCATCAGCGCCTTGGTCACCCAGGAGAACGCGCCGCGTGGCACGGACGCGGCGATCGTCGGGATGCGGGCCTCGTGCCAGCCGATCCCGGTGTTGATGAGCGTGGCACCCGCCCTCTCGATCTCCTTGGCCAGCGTGACGACCTCGGCGAGCGAGGAGCCGCCCGGCACCAGGTCGAGCATCGACAGACGGTAGACGAGGATGAAGTCGGCTCCGACGCGTTCCCGGATACGGCGGACGATCTCCAGCGGGAAACGGATGCGGTTCTCGTAGGCGCCGCCCCACCGGTCCTCCCGCAGATTCGTCCGCGAGGCGATGAACTCGTTGATGAGATAACCCTCGGAGCCCATGACCTCGACGCCGTCGTACCCGGCAAGCCGCGCCAGTTCCGCCGCGCGTACGAAGTCCTCGACCGTCTCCTCCACCTCGTCGTCGGTGAGGGCGTGCGGCACGTGGGGGCTGATGGGTGCCTGGAGGGCGCTCGGCGCCACCAGGTCCGGGTGGTAGGCGTACCGCCCGAAGTGCAGGATCTGCATCGCGATCCGGCCGCCCGCCGCGTGCACCGCCGAGGTCACCTGCCGGTGCCGCTCGGCCTCCGCCTCGGTCGTGAGCCGGGCGCCGCCCGGGTACGGCCGCCCCCGGTCGTTGGGCGCGATGCCGCCGGTCACCATCAGGCCGACGCCGCCGCGCGCTCGGGCGGCGTAGAAGGCGGCCATACGGGCGAAGCCGTTCTCGGCCTCTTCCAGGCCGACGTGCATCGAACCCATCAGCACCCGGTTGGGCAGGGTGACGAACCCCAGGTCGAGAGGGCTGAGCAGGTGGGGGTACGGGGCGGGGCGCGGGTTCATGTGGGGGCTCCTCGGGCGACGGCTGCGCTCCAGTAGTAGCCCGGCGGGGACACTTTATGCAATCAGTTGCACAAAGTGTGGCCCGTCTCTCCCCACGTACGGTGCCGGAGGCCCGCGTCCGAAGCCCGACGGAGCGTCAGACCTTGCGGTAGTTGTACGCCTCCACGGCCGCCGCCTCCACCGCGTTCAGGTCCGCGCCCGCCGACGCCGTCACCACCGCGGCGACCGCGCCTTCCAGGAAGGGGGCGTCCAGCAGCCGTGCGCCCTCCGGCAGTTCGTCGCCCTCGGCCAGCAGCGACTTCACGGTCAGCACGGCACTGCCGAGATCGACGAGAAGAGCGACGCCCGCACCCCGGTCCACCTGTGCGGCGGCCCCCGCGATCAGCTCGGAACTCGTCCCGAGCCCGCCGTCCGGCGTGCCGCCGGCGGCGGCAACCGGAGCGGTCGTGCCACCGCCCGCGAGCCCGACGGCCAGCTCGGCGACGGCCTCCGCGACCGCCCGGCTGTGCGACACGAGCACGATGCCGACCGGCTTCTCGGCACTCATTCGCCCGCCGTCGCCGCGAGCGCCGCGATCAGCAGCGCGGAGGACGTGGCGCCCGGGTCCTGGTGCCCGATGCTGCGTTCACCGAGATAGCTGGCCCGGCCCTTGCGGGCCTGCAGCGGCACCGTCGCCACCGCGCCCTCCTCGGCCGCGGCCGAGGCAGCCGCGAACGAGGTGGCGAGCGCCGCCACCGCCGGTTCCAGGGCGTCGATCATCGTCTTGTCCCCGGCCTTCGCGCCGCCCAGCTGCGCCACGGCGGCGACCCCGGCGCCCAGGGCCTCGGCCAGCTGCGCGGGCGTGACCTCGGCGGAATCCCCGAGCGCCTTGCCCGTACGCCGCAGCAGCGTCCCGTACAGCGGCCCCGAGGCGCCGCCCACGGTGGAGATCAGCTGCCGCCCCGCGAGGACCAGCGTCGCGCCGGGTGTGGCCGGCGGCTCCTTCTCCAGCGCCCCGGTCACGGCCCGGAAGCCGCGCTGGAGATTGCTGCCGTGGTCGGCGTCGCCGATCGCCGAGTCGAGCTGCGTGAGATGGTCCGCCTCCCTTTCCATGGAGGCGGCCGCAGTGGTGAGCCAGCGGCGGAAGAAGTCGACGTCGAGCACCGGCTCGGAATCCTGCTCGGACACAAGGTCTCCTCGAAGAGCGTCGGGCGTACGTGTCGGATGTACCCGCCCGGAGGTCAGCGGCCCCAGCGCAGTGCGGGCGTCTGCACCGGCGCGTCCCAGAGCCGCAGCAGATCCTCGTCGACCTGACAGAGCGTCACCGAGCACCCGGCCATGTCGAGCGAGGTCACGTAGTTGCCGACGAGCGTACGGGCCACCGCGACACCGCGCTCGGCAAGCACCCGCTGCACCTCGGCGTTGAAGCCGTACAGCTCCAGCAGCGGTGTCGCACCCATGCCGTTGACTAGCGCGAGCACCGGACCGGACGGACGCAGATCCTCGAGCACCGCGTCGACGGAGAAGTCCGCGATCTCACGCGACGTCATCATGGCGCGCCGCTCACGGCCCGGCTCGCCGTGGATACCGATGCCCAGCTCCAGTTCGCCGTCCGGCAGGTCGAACGTCGGGCTGCCCTTGGACGGCGTGGTCACGGCGCTGAGTGCGACACCGAAACTGCGCGCGCTCTCGTTCACCTGCCGGCCGATGGCCTCGACCCGCTCCAGCGTCGCGCCCTCCTCGGCGGCGGCGCCGGCGATCTTCTCGACGAAGAGGGTGGCACCCGTACCGCGCCGGCCCGCCGTGAACAGACTGTCCGTCACGGCGACGTCGTCGTTGACCAGCACCTTGCCGATACGGACGCCCTCGTCCTCGGCCAGCTCGGCGGCCATGTCGAAGTTGAGGACGTCACCGGTGTAGTTCTTGACGATGAACAGCACCCCCGCCCCGCTGTCGACAGCGGCGGCGGCCCGCACCATCTGGTCGGGCACGGGGCTGGTGAAGATCTCCCCAGGACAGGCCGCGGAGAGCATCCCGGGCCCCACGAACCCGCCATGCAGCGGCTCGTGCCCGGAACCACCGCCCGAGACGATCCCCACCTTTCCCTCGACGGGCGCGTCACGGCGTACGATCACACGGTTGTCCACATCGACGGACAGCTCGGGATGCGCGGCGGCCATCCCCCGCAGACCATCGGCGACCACGGTCTCCGGGACATTGATGAGCATTCTCAACGGGTCCTCCTAGGACAAGTGCCGACTGCGCTTCCGAGCCGGGTTCCACCTGGTCGTCCGGGCCTGATCGTTGCCCGTCCCCGGCGAAATCAGTATCGAAGAGCTGAGCCTGATCGTGAAGCCCGGCGCGCGGGCTTCGAGCGGTCTGTGGGCGGTGGTCCCGGCCGGTGCACGTCGATGCCGGTCGGTCGGCGGAGCAGCGTACGACGGCCGCTGTGCCGCACCACGTGGAGAACCAGGTCGTGTCGGACTGCTACGGGTTGGGGACAGGCTTGCGGATCGCGTTCGCGAGCCGGGGCGAGTGATATCCGGTCGAGGAGCCGGACATCCAGCCTTCCAGGTCCGGGGCCTCCGGCCGGGCGCCTCCGAGCATGAACAGTCCCGGCAGGGCGAGCGCGCTCGCTCCGATGAGGGCCAGCGTGATCGAGACCGCGAGGCGGAACCCGTCCGTGAAACTGCCCTGGATCGTGGCGAGGTGTACGAGGGCGGGCCCGATCAGGAAGGCCGCTTCGGAACGGAGGAGTTCCACCAGCGCGAACGTCGCACCGATCTGCATCGCGGAGATCGAGAAGCCCGCGAGGAACAGGCCGGGGACCACACCGGCGCCGGCGCCGTATCCGAGGAGGGCGGCGGTGATGGGGACGATGACGGACGCGTTCGACGGGGTGAGGGCCAGCAGAACCCCGGCCGCGCAGACGATGCTGAGGATGCCCGAGAGTGCCATGTAGGGCGTCCAGCGGGTGGCCATCACCTTGTGGAAGATGATTGCGGAGACGATGACACCGGCGATCTGAGGGATGAGGAGGACCCCCACGTGGACAGGGGTGTAGCCGGCCTGCTGGAGCAGATAGATCTGCGTGAGCTCCAGAAGGGTGACGAAGGAGGCCCCGACAACCATCGCGGTGAGCGTTCCCGTGACAGGCAGAGTGTTGGTGATCGGCCGCACGGGCATCAGCGGTCTGGCCTGGGCGTACTGGGTCGCCAGGAGCAACGCGCCGGCCGCGACGCCGACAGCCACGGGGGCGATGAACTCCCAGTCGTCGAATTCGCCCCGCGACAGCCATGAGACGCCGAAGAACGGGAGCGCGGTGGCGGCCAGGGCGAGTGGGGTGGCCGACAGACTGAGACGAGAGCCCTTCGCCGGCGGATCGTTGGGCTCGAAGGTCATGGCGCCGATGGTCAGGCCGATCGCGGCCAGCACGGCGACCGACGTGTACAGCAGCCGCCAGCCGCCGTAGCTGCCGACCAGTCCTCCGATCAGGGGGCCCGCGGTCACCATGCCGAAGAGTCCGATGCTGATGACCGGGGCAGTGGTGGCGAGCTTCTCGACTCCGTGACCGAGGACCAGCGGCGGCAGTGAGAGGACGAGCAGCATCCCCGTGAACAGGCCCTGGAGGATCACTCCGGCCATGAACAGGCCGATCTCCTGCGCGCTCAGAGCCAGAATCGATCCGATCACGAATCCGGCTTCACAGAAGATGTACAGCCTGCGGGCCTGCAGCCGTTTGAAGAGTTCCGCGGCAAGCACGGCACCGAACGCGTAGCCGGCGTTCGAGAGTCCGCTGGTGAGCTGCAGCTGGAAAGCGCTGGCGCCCAGTCTCTCCATCAGGATCGGCTCGAAGAGCGAGAGCGCGGTTGTAAGGACAAGGAAGGGGCTCAGCGCGAGAAGGGCCAGCGCGACGGCCGCGGGGTAACTGCCGGCCAGGGGGAGGCGGGGGGAGTTGCGCGGCACTCGGAAGAGGGAAGAGATGTTCGCCTCCAGGGCGGTCAGGAGCCGCGCATGCAGGTCACGCGCTGGGCACCGAGATCGGCGACGTCCTCGTACGCGACGTCCGAACGCTCGGGCCGTCGCCTCAGCGTACGAGCCGTTTTGGTGGGAAATGAGGTGACACGCCACCAGATCCTCAGAGGGTGCTCGCCGTACAGGTCATGCCGGTCCCCGTACGGGTCGGAGGATTCGCGGCGCGTTGGTGGTCGAACGACGACCGGCGGTACGTGAACATGACCCGGGCAGCGCCGCCCCGGCGGCTCCCCGTGGGCGCGGGTCTCCGGCGCGCCGGGCCGGCACAGCCCGCGCAGATGCACCGGTGTCCCCGGGGATACGGATGATCCAACGCGTGAAGGAGAACGCCCATGGGAGCGGTCGAAACCCTGGTGAGCCGGAATGAGGAATTCGCGCGGTCCACGTTCGACGGAAACCTGCGCATGAAGCCGAAACTCGCCACCATCGTCATCGGCTGCGTCGACGCGCGCGTTGATCCCGCCCTGGTACTCGGGGCGGCTCAGGGAGAGATCATGGCGATCCGCAACGTCGGCGGGCGGGTCACTCCCCGGACCCTGGAGGAGTTGATCATGCTCCGCGCCGTCGCGGGGACCGTCAACGACGACTTCGACTCGGAGTGGGAACTGGTCGTCATGCAGCACACCCAGTGCGGTCTCACCAGAATCCACGACCGTACGGAACTGCTTGCCACGTACTTCGACGTCTCCGAGAACGAACTCGGGGCGGTGCCGGTCACCGACCCGTACGCGGCAGTCGCACGGGACGTCTCCCTGCTCCGCGCCGACGGGCGCCTGGGAAGCGCACGTGTCTCGGGGCTCGTCTACGACGTGGCGACGGGAAAAGTGGCGACGGTCGCCTCCGGCTGACTCGGCGGCCGGGTGCGTCACGGGTCGGGGACCGGGGCCGGACCCGGGCCGTCACCCGACTGGGCATCAGAACTCCGCCACACACCCGCCACGCGGGAGTACGAACACCGGCGTCCTGGCCTCCTCTGCGCGTGGCGTCGTGTTCTCTGATGTCACGCGGGTGAGTATGTGCGGACCCAGCCCTCTTCCCGCACCGAGGCCATGCCATGCCCGAGCGCGCCGACCATGTCCGCCGAAAGGGCGCCGGGCCAAGGGTGATTCTGCGCCACCGGCCGTCGGAGGGGTCGCTGTTCAGCGTCATCTACGGCCTGGTGCTGGCCAGCGCCCTGGTGGCCGCGCTGGACTCGACGGGCGAGAAGGCCGATCCCGGTCCGGACGCGCTGTGGGTACTGCTCACGGCGCTGGCGTCGGGCGCCGCCCATGGGTACGCGCACGTCATCGCCCAGCGTGCGTCCGTCGACGGGGCGGCCACCAGGAGCAGACTTCGGTTGGTGCTCGCCGAGTGGCCACTGGTCGCCGCCGTGCTGCCCGCGGTGGCGCTACTGCTTACCGCGGTCGCCGGGTGGTGGGCGGAAGCCACGGCTGTGGACGCGGCCCTGCTCTTCAACACCCTCGCCCTGTTCGGCTGGGGCGCCTGGGCCGCCCGCACCGCTGGGCACGGATGGCCGTCCTCGTGCCGTGCGGGGGCCCTGGACATGCTGATCGGTCTGGTGATCATCATCGCGAATTCCCTGATCAAGTAGCCCGACCGTCGGGGGCGGTCCGCAAAGGCCTGGCCGAGTCCGACCGGGCCTCCGGTACGGCGGTGCGGATCCGCCCGGTCTCCTCTCCAGGCCCTCGTCGAGCAGCTTGTCGGCGCGGGCGGCCCCCTCGCGGTGACCCATTCGAGGGCCTTTCCGCGGCGGCGCTTTCGCTCTCGGCGGTCGGGCCGTCGCAGCGGGCTAGCGTGGCTGCTCCGCCCGGGGGCGCGCACACCTTACGAGCGGCAGAACGGCCGTTCACGCGCGCTGGTGGTCTCCCGGCGAGCGAGCAGAGGAAACCCTGACATGTCGAATCACTTCACCGGTCTCAGTCTTGGTGCGCCGCTCGGCGACCAGCGCCTCGATCTGTGCGACCTGTACGCCTTCGGGGCACCCGGCGATCCGGGCAGGACCGTTCTCATCCTCAACGCCAACCCCGAGGCGAACGCCCTGCACCCCGACGCCGTGTACCGCATGAACATCGACAACGACGGCGACTACCTCACCGACATCGCCTTCAGCTGGGTCTTCAACCGCCCCGCGGCCGACGGCTCGCAGACCTACAGCGTCTTCATGGCCACCGGCCCGGAGTCCCGCAAGCCCGAAGCCGTCGGCACCAAGATCGTGTCGGACGCCGCCGTCTCCTTCGACACCGAGGCCAACGTGGTCGCCGCCGGCGACTACAAGGTGGCCGCCGGCAGCCGCAGTGACGCCTTCTTCTTCGACTTCGACGGCGTCCAGAACCTGTTCGACACCAGCGGCAAGCGGAACTTCACCGAACCGCACCTGAGCGGGGAGTCCCCCTGGACCGGCGTCGACTCCAACAGCACGGCCAACGTCTTCTCGATGGCCATCGAACTGCCGACCACGGCGCTCGCCCCCCAGCCGGAGCTGCACATCTGGGGCCGGTGCAGCGTCCTGCGCGACGGTGAACTCGTCCACGTCGACCGGGCCGGGCACCCGTCGATGAGCAGCTTCTTCAACACCGACGACACCAAGGAGGAGTACAACGCGAGCGAGCCCGTCAACGACCGTGCGCGATGGACGGACCAGTTCGTCCACCTGCTCGGCCACACCGGCGACTACACGCGGGAGCAGGCGATCGTCGCGCTCGACGAGCACGGCATCCTGCCGGACGTGCTGCACTTCGACCCGTCCAAGCCCGCCGCGTACCCCAACGGCCGCACCTTCACCGAGGACGTCATCGACATCCGGGTCGCGTTCCTCACCAAGAACGAGGCACCGCCCACCGGCCTGACCCCGCACACAGACACCCTGGACCGCTTCCCGTACCTCGGCAACCCGCACCCCACCACGTCCTGAACACCCCCGGTCAGGGGCCGCCCGGCCCGGTCGGCAGGTTTCCGATTCAGCCGTCCGATCCCGACAGCCCCGCGACCAGCGGCGCCGGTGGCGCGGACAGGTCCCGGTGGATGGGCTCCGCCCCGCCCGTCAGCGGCAGTCCCGTGCCCCCTCGCCGGGCGGCGATCACCTCCGCCGCGATCGACAGGGCGGTCTCCTCCGGGGTACGGGCGCCGAGGTCAAGGCCGATGGGCGAACGCAGTCGGTCCAGCTCGTGTTCGCTCAAGCCGGCCTCGCGCAGGCGCCGGAGCCTGTCCTCGTGGGTACGGCGTGAGCCCATCGCACCGACGAACGCGAAGGGCATCCGCAGCGCTTCCGTGAGCAGGGGAATGTCGAATCTCGCCTCGTGCGTGAGGACGCACACCACCGTGCGCCCGTCGGTCGCGGTACGCCGCAGATAGCGGTGCGGCCAGTCGACGACGACTTCGTCGGCCTCGGGAAAACGGGCCTCGGTGGCGAAGACGGGCCGGGCGTCGCACACGGTCACGTGATGGCCGAGGAACTTCCCCGCCCGCACCAGCGCCGCGGCGAAGTCGACCGCCCCGAAGACGATCATGCGGGGCGGCGGGACGCTGGTCTCGACCAGCAGGGTGAGCCCGCCCGGACAGTGCGACCCGTCCTCGGAGAGCCCGACGGTGCCGGTGCGGCCCGCGTCCAGCAGGGCGCGGGCCTCGGCCGCGGCGATGCGATCCAGCTCGGGGTGGCCTCCGAGTCCGCCTTCGTGGGTGCCGTCGGCGCGGACGAGCAGAGCCCGCCCGAGCAACTCCTCCGGGCCATGGACGACCCGGGCGAGGGCGGATGCCTCGCCACCGGCCGCCGCGGACAGCGCTGCCTGGAGCACCGCCCGCTGCGGCGAGTCGGCGGGAACCGGCGTGATCATCATGTCGATGACCCCGCCGCAGGTCAGCCCGACCGCGAAGGCGTCCTCGTCGCTGTAGCCGAACTGTTCGCGCACGGCCCGGCCGTCCTGGAGGGCCCGCTCGCACAGTTCGTAGACCGCGCCCTCCACACAGCCGCCGGAGACCGAGCCGATCGCCGTTCCCTCGCTGTCGACGGCGAGGGCGGCGCCGGGCCCGCGCGGCGCGCTGCCCCCGACGGAGACGACGGTGCCGACGGCGAACGCCCGGCCCTCCTCCATCCAGCGGTGCAACTGGCCGGCGATGTCAAGCATCCGCCGCTCCTCCGTCGGACGGGGCGGCTTCGGCCGGGTCCGGCGTCGACGCCGCCGTCAGTACGCGGTCGGGCCGGATCGGCAGGTTCCGGTGGCGCACGCCGGTGGCGTGCCAGACCGCGTTGGCGACGGCCGCCGCGGCGCCCACGATGCCTATCTCACCGACGCCCTTGATGCCGACCGGGTCGTCCGGGTCGTGGTCGTCCACCCAGTCCGCCTCGATGTCCGGGACGTCCGCGTTTGTGGCCACGTGGTAGCCGGCGAGGTCGGGGGAGTAGTGGCGTCCGGTCTCGCGGTCGCGGACCGCCTCTTCGTGCAGGGCCATGGAGATGCCCCAGGTCATGCCGCCGACCAGCTGGTTGCGGGCGGTGAGCGGATTGACGATCCGGCCGGCGGCGAAGATGCCCAGCATGCGGCGCACCCGGATCTCTCCGGTGGCGGTGTCCACGGCGACCTCCGCGAACTGGGCCCCGAAGGAGTGCCGTTCCTTCCGTGCGAGGGCGCGGATGGCTTCGGTGGTGTCGGACCGAACGGTGATTCCTTCCGGAGGGATGTCCGGGGTCAGCGCGAGCCGCTCCCGCAGCTCACCGGCGGCGGCGGTGATCGCCCAGGCCCAGGAGCGGGTGCCCATCGATCCGCCGGCGATCATCGCGGGGCCGAAGTCGCTGTCCCCGATCCGGACCCTGACCCGGTCGGGCGTGGTCTCCAGGGCGTCGGCGGCGATCAGGGTGAGTGCGGTACGGGCTCCGGTGCCGATGTCGGCGGCGGCGATCCGTACGCTGAAGGAACCGTCAGCCTCGGCCGTCACCTTGGCCGTCGAGGGCCCGGCGCCCGCGCCGAAGGACGCCGCCGCCGTTCCGGTGCCGAGCAGCCAGCGTCCGTCGCGGCGCACGCCGGGCCGCGGATCGCGGTCCGCCCAGCCGAACCTGCGGGCGCCCTCACGGAAGCAGGCCGGCAGATTCCGGCTGCTGAACGGGAGCCCGGAGACGGGGCCGGTCTCCGGCTCGTTGCGCAGACGCAGCTCGATCGGGTCGACACCGCACCGCTCGGCGAGTTCATCGAGCGCCGACTCGATCGCGAACGATCCCGGGGCCTCTCCCGGTGCGCGCATCCAGGTCGGGGACGGCACGTCGAGCCGTACGACATGGTTGGCCGTGCGGTGGGCGTCCGCGTCGTACATCACCCGGGCGACGCCGGCTCCGGGCTCGATGAACTCGTACACGGTCGATGTCTGGTTCAGCGAGTGGTGCTCCAGGGCGCGCAGCCGGCCGTCAAGGTCGGCGCCGAGCCTGACGCGCTGCGTGGTGGGGCTGCGGTAGCCGGCCAGCGAGAACATCTGACGCCGTGTCATCACCACGCGTACGGGGCGTTGCAGGGCGGTGGCGGCCATCACGGCTGACACCTGGTGGGCCCGCAGGCCCTTGCTGCCGAAGCCTCCGCCGATGTGCTCGGAGCGCACCCGCACCGAGGACTCGTCGAGCGAGAACATCTTGGCCAGCTCGCCCTGGATCCAGGTGGTGCCCTGGTTGGAGTCGACGACTTCCAGCCGGCCACCGTCCCACAGGGCGGTCGCCGCGTGCGGCTCGATCATGCTGTGCTGCTGTTCGGGGGTGGTGTACCGCGCGTCCACGACAACGGCGGACGCGGCGAGTTGACCTTCCAGATCCCCCTTCTCCGTCTCCGCCGGCATGTGTCCCTCGGCCGGGTAGGCGCCGGGATGGTCGGCGACGAGCGCGGTGTCGTGCGGTTCCTCGTCGTACGTGACGACCAGCGCTTCGGCGGCCTCCCTGGCCTGCTCGGGCGTCTCGGCGACGACCAGAGCGACCGGCCAGCCGGCGTACGGCACCCTGTCGTTCTGGAAGACGGCGGCCGTCGGGTCCGGCGGAACGCCGAGCATGCCGATGTAGTCGGTGTTCAGGCGCGGCGCGTTGCCGTGGTGCAGCACGGTGAGCACGCCCGGCATGTCGAGGACCGCGGCGGTCTCGACGGAACGGATCCGGCCGCGTGTGACGGTGGACAGCGCCAGCCAGCCGTGGGCCAGTTCGGCGAAGGGGATCTCGCCCGCGTAGCGGGCCGCGCCGGTGACCTTGTCGCGGCCCTCCACTCGCGTGTGCGCGACACCGACAGCGCCTCGCAGCGCCGCGGCTCCCGGTGAGGTGATCGTCATCGGGCCTCCCCTTCGGCGAGTTCGGTCAGGACGGAGACCACGAGGTCTCGCATGAGGGGCACCTTGTATCCGTTGTCGGGCAGCGGTGTGGCGGCCGCGAGTTCGGCGTCCGCGGCGGCGGCGAAGGTCTCGCCGCCGGCCCGTGCGCCGGTCAGGACGGCTTCGGCCGCGTGGGCACGCCAGGGCCGGGAGGCGACGCCCCCGAAGGCCAGACGCGCTTCGCGTACGAGGCCGTCCTCGATCCGGAGCGCGGCGGCGACGGAGCCGATGGCGAAGGCGTACGAGGCGCGTTCGCGCACCTTGCGGTAGCGGGAGCGCGCGGCGACCCCGGCCGGTGGCAGGCTGACGTGGGTGATCAGCGCACCGGGCGGCAGGGCGGTCTCCCGGTGCGGGGTGTCGCCGACGGGGAGGTAGAAGTCGGTGAGCGGCACCTCGCCCGGCCCGTCGGGTGTCTCGTAGGAGACCACGGCGTCGAACGCGGTGAGGGCGACGCCCATGTCGGAGGGATGGACCGCCACGCAGTGGCCGGAGGCGCCGAGGACGGCGTGGTTGTGGTGCTCGCCGCCGACGGCGGGGCAACCGCTGCCCGGGGAGCGCTTGTTGCACGGTTTGGTCACGTCGGCGAAGTATCCGCAGCGTGTGCGCTGGAGCAGGTTGCCGCCGACGGTGGCCATGTTGCGCAGCTGCCCGGAGGCGCCGGCGAGTACGGCCTGGGTCAACGCCGGATAACCGCTGCGGACTTCGGGATCGGCGGCGAGGTCGCTGTTGGTGACGGTCGCTCCGATGCGCAGGCCGCCGTCCGCGGTGCGCTCGACGCGGTCCAGGGGGAGTTCACGGACGTCGACGAGCCGGGCGGGTCGTTCGACGCCGGTCTTCATCAGGTCGACGAGGTTGGTGCCGCCGCCGAGGAACCGCGCGTCGGGGTCGGCCGCGAGAAGGGCGACCGCACCGGCGACGTCATGGGCGCGCTGATAGCCGAACTCCCTCATGCGGCCGCCTCCTTCGCGGCTGCCGTCCGCCGCTCGTCGCGTGTGGCTTCGTACGCCCCGGCGGCACGGGAGACGGCCTGGACGATCGAGACGTAGGCGCCGCAGCGACAGAGATTTCCGCTCATCCGCTCGCGTATCTCGTCGGGGGTCAGCGGTGGCGGCCCCGCCTCGGGGCCCACGTCGTCGGTGACGGCGCTCGGCCAGCCGGCGGCGTGTTCCTCGATGACGGCGACGGCCGAGCAGATCTGGCCGGGTGTGCAGTAGCCGCACTGGTAACCGTCGAGGTCGAGGAACGCCTGCTGGACGGGGTGCAGTTCGTCACCCTCGGCCATGCCCTCGATGGTGGTGATCTCCCGTCCCTCGGCCGCGACCGCGAGGTTCAGGCAGGAGACGACGCGACGGCTGTCGACCAGGACGGTGCAGGCACCGCACTGTCCTTGGTCGCAGCCCTTCTTGGTGCCGGTGAGATCGAGGCGCTCGCGCAGGGCGTCGAGCAGGGTGGTGCGGTGGTCGATGGTGAGTTGATGCTTTTCGCCGTTGATGTTCAGGGTGATCGCACTGGACGTCGACGAGGTCGCTGGGGCCATGATCAGCCTTCTTTTGCGTCTGTTGACAGGGAATCGGGCCGTGGGCGGCGGACCGCTCGACGGCGGCCGACGCTAAGGTGGTGGCAAACCGGACTGCTGTCCACTCACGCCAACGTAACGGACAGTTGTCCGGTTAACAAGAACGGGATTCGGCCACGAACCCGGGAGGAGGACGTGTGCCCCAGCCGAAGAAGGACACACCTCTGCGGTCGGACGCGCAGCGCAACCGCGAACGCATCCTTCAGGTCGCCATGGTCGAACTGACACGGCGCGCGGACGTCCCGCTCAGCACGATCGCCAAGAAGGCGGGCGTCGGACAGGGCACGTTCTACCGCAACTTTCCCCACCGCGAGGCCCTGGTCCTGGAGCTCTACCGCCACGAGATGCGGCAGGTCGCCGAAGCGGCGGGCGAGTTGCTGGACACGCGCGAACCCGAACAGGCCCTGCGTGAGTGGATGGACCACCTCGCTCGGTTCGCCATGACCAAGGCCGGACTGGCCGACGCGATCCGGCTGGTCACCAGCGCACCGGGCGGCCCCGAAAGACCGGGCCCCACCCCGGTGGTGGACGCCGCCGGAACGCTGCTCCGCGCCAACGAGGAGGCCGGCACCATTCGCCCCGGAGTGACCGCGGACGACTTCTTCCTGACCATCGCGGGCCTCTGGCAGATCGACCCGCACGAGGACTGGCAGCCGAGGGCCACCCGGCTCCTGGACATCGTCATGGACGGCCTGCGCGCGGGGGCGCCTCGCCGCTGACCGGACATGGGCGCCGACACGGACACGGTCCGGCCGGGCCGTGCGAGCGGGTGGCGCGCGCGTGCCTCAGTCGGTCACATACGCGTTGAGCGGTGACAGCCCGTCCAGATCCACCTGGAGGCCCTTCAGCCTGGAGGTGTGGAGGAAGGTACGGACCGGCACGTACACGGGAATCGCCACCGCCTGCTCCATCACCCGGCGGTCGACGGTGGACCACTTCTCGCCCGCCGCCGCCAGGTCGGCCGTGGCGTTGGCCTCGTCTATGGCGGCGTTGACCGCCGGGCTGTTCAGCCGGGAGAAGTTGGAGGTGGTGGGGTAGGTGTAGCGGCCGTCGAAGGAGTCCGGCAGATACGCCGACGCCAAAGGCAGGCCGGGGGCGTTCATGGGCACGCGGACCAGGTCGTACTCGCCTTCGCCCACGTTCTCGTAGATGTCGGAGACGTCGACGTTCTTCAGTGTCACCTTGAAACCGGCCTTGTCCAGTGCGCGCCGAACCACCTCCCCCCGCGCTTCGTCGGCCGTCGTCGCGTAGGCGAGGATGAGCGGATAGCCCGTCTCGCCGGCCTCCGCGAGGAGCGCGCGGGCGCGGGCGGGGTCACCGTGCTCCCCGGCCCCGTGCACGTCGAAGTCACGTGAACCACGGATGCCCGGCGGCATGAGGTGGTGCGTGGTGACACCGTCCTCCCCGCTCGCCGCCAGGACGTCCGCCGCCGGGTACGCGGTGGCGATGGCCTGGCGGACCTTCAGCTCGGGTACGCGTTCGCTGTCGATCGAGTACGCGTGGACGAACGGGGCCGGTGAGGTCACCCGGTGCGTGCCGCTGCCGGCGGCGCCGTCCGTCGTGCCCAGGCCGTCCTTGTCCTGCGAGCCGGAGAACGTCATCACGGCCGACTTCGAACCGGCCGCGCGGATCCGGGACTTGATCTCGTCGAGGGGCACCGCGCCGGTGATCTCGTAACGGTCGGGGTACGCGGTGCGGACGGGGTCCGTGTCCGCGCGCCACTTCGGGTTACGGGTGAGCGTGAGGTTCTTGGCGTCGGTGAAGGAGTCGATCTGGTACGGGCCCGTCGACGGCAGAAGTGTGGAGGTGGCGGAGATTTTGGAGACCCGCTCCGGCACGGGCGCGCTGTTGGGGCCGGCCAGGACGACGTTGAAGTCGGGGTGGGCGCCGTCGAGATGGAAGACGATGGTGCGGTCGTCCGGGGTCTCGATGGTGCCCGGCGGCATCGCGTGATCGGCGCCGATACCCTCCGCGTCCTCGGGACCGAACAGGAAGCTCCGCAGGGTGCGGTCGCCCAACGGGAAGGCGTCGGGGTCGAGTGCGCGCCGGATCGCGTACACGAAGTCCTGGGCGCGGACGGGTGATCCGTCGTTGTAGGTGAGGCCCGGCTTGAGGGTGAAGGTCCAGTCGCGGCCCTCCAGCGACGGCCGGCCGGTGTCCTGGGCGAGATCCCCGACGAGGCGGACGGTGCCGTCGGGCTGGGTTTTGAAGGCGGTCAGGCTGCGGTGGACGAGGCGGGAGATCAGCCTCTCGGATCCCGACCACATGTTGCCCGGGTCCAGGGTGGTGATGGTGTTGGGTTCGAGGACGGTGACCGTGCCGCCCTTTCGGGCGTCCCGCACCGCCGGTGCGGGGCCCTCGGAGTCGGCGTCGGAGCCGAGCGTCAGTGTCTGGGTCTTCGCCACAGGGGCCACCGTGCCGGCCTTGGGCCCGCCCGCGCCGCTCTTTCCACCGTTCGCGTCGCCGTCGCCGTCACCGCCGAAGGCCTGGAAGGTCAGCAGCGCGACCGCGAGCACGGCGGCGGTCGCGGAGGCCCCGATCCAGGTGCCGCGCCGGCGCCGCAACGCCCAAGGAGCCGCCGTGGTCGGCTGCTTCGTGCGAGTCGGAGGAGGCAGGTAGGAGATCATGCCCGGATCGGGGCGTACGGCGCCGATCGCGAGTCGCCGCAGAGGTGAGACGGCGGGTCGCGGGGGACCGCCGGTGTGCTCCGGCGGTTCGACAGGAAGGGTGTCGGCGGTGAGCCGCGGGGCGGGCAGGGCCAGTTCCTCGAATACCGCTCGCGCCTCCTCCGCCGTGGGTCTCCGGTCGACGGCCTTCTCCAGCATCCGCCCCACCAGTTCGTCCCACTCGCGGGCCAGCCCCCCACGCCGTGCCGACGGCTTCCGGGGTGTCTCGTAGACATGGCTGTGCATCAGCGCGGGCGCCGATACGGCGTCGAAGGGCGGCGCGCCGGTGAGCATCTCGTACACCATGCAGCCCAGTGCGTACACGTCCGTCCGGCCGTCGTCCGCACCTCGTGTGAAGCGCTCCGGTGCCATGTAGGGCAGCGTGCCGATGGGCGAGTCGGCGGTGGTGGTGAGCCGGCCGCCGATCGTCGCGTCGAGGAACTTGGCGATGCCGAAGTCGAGCACCTTCGCGGTGCCCTCGTCCGTGAGCATCACGTTCGCCGGTTTGATGTCGCGGTGGACGATGCCGGCCCGGTGGGCCGTCGCCAGCGCCCGGCAGACCTGCGCGGCGATCATCGCGACCCGCTCCGGTGCCAGCGGCCCCTCGGCCAGCAGCTCGCGTACGGTCCGGCCGGAGAGCAACGCCATGACGAGGTAGGGGGCTTCGCCGTCCGCCCCGTGGTCGAAGACCGGCACGATGTACGAGCTGTCCAGGGCGGCGGCGGCCCGCGCCTCCCGGCCGAACATGGCGAGCAGCCGGTCCCGCTCGGCACCGGCCGTGCCCGGTGGCAGGCTCAGCAGCTTGACGGCCACCTGGCGGTCGAGCCGCGCGTCCGTGGCCCGCCACACCTCACCCATGCCACCTGCACCGATCCGCTCGGTGAGCGTGTACCGACCGTCAAGGGTCGCGCCGCGCATCCCAGCCCCCTCGCTCAAGGAATCGGCGATCTCAATGTACCCGCGCGGCAGGGGTGTTGAGGGTTCGGGAGTGAGATGCGGGGGCGCTGAGGGCTAAGCGTCCCTGCGCCGCAGGGACCACCAGCCCGCCAGTGTCGCCGCGCCCGCCCACAGCGCCGTCACCGCCAGGCCCGCCGGCGGGGACAGGTCGCCCGGCGGGTCCGCGTACAGGACCTGCTGGCCGGCCCGGTCGGGGAGGTAGTCGGCGAGGGAGCCCGACGCCTCGCCGAGGACCATGGAGACGACCAGGATGAACGGGATCAGGATGCTCAGGACGGCGACGCCGCTGCGCAGCAGCGCTGTCAGGCCGGCCGCGAAGAGGGCCATCAGCGCGAGGTACACGGCTCCGCCCACGACCGCGCGCAGCGCGTTCCCGTCGCCCAGGTTCGGCGCCGCGTCGCCCATGAAGGCGCTTCCCCCCAGGAACGAGACGAGCGTGGTCACCAGGCCCAGCGCCAGTGCCGGACCCGCCACGTTCGTGAGTTTCGCCGCGTAGAACAGGCTCCGGTTCGGCACCGCCGTGAGCGAGGCGCGGATGGCTCCGCCCTGGTACTCCGACGACATGGCCGTCGTGCCGAAGGCGATCGCCGCGATCTGGCCCAGGTTCAGGCCGATGAAGACGGAGTGGAGCGCGTCGAAGTCGGCGTTGTCGGCCTCGGAGTCGCCGATCGCCGCGTTGGTCGCGACGGCGAAGCCGACCGTCAGTACGAAGCCGGCCAGCAGTGACCACACGGCGCCGCGCAGAGTCCTGATCTTGATCCACTCGGAGCGGAGTACGGCTGCGGTGGACACGGTCACGCCTCCTGCGGGGTCGGTGCGGAGAACTCCGTGGCGCCCGAGGTGAGATCGAGATACGCCTGCTCCAACGTGGCTTCCTCGGCGGCGAGTTCGAGAAGGACGATGCCTTCCCCGGCGGCCAGGGGGCCGATGGTGTCGATCGCGACACCGTCGATCAGCATGCGGCCCTCGTCCGACTCGACGGGGGAGTGGCCGTGCCGCAGCAGCACCTCGCGCAGCCGTGCGGGCTCCGTCGTACGGACGCGGACACGCGGCTTCACGCGGGACGCGATGAAGTCCTTCGTCGGTGTGTCCGCCAGCAGCCTGCCCTTGCCCAGGACGATCAGATGGTCCGCGAAGGAGGCTGTCTCGCCCATCAGATGGCTGGAGACCAGCACGGTGCGGTTCTCGGCCGCGAGGCCGCGCATCAGCTCGCGGATCCAGATGATGCCCTCGGGGTCGAGGCCGTTCGACGGCTCGTCGAGGAGCAGCACCTGAGGGTCGCCGAGCAGGGCCGCCGCGATGCCCAGGCGCTGGCGCATGCCGAGCGAGAACGTCTTCACCCGGCGGGACGCCACGCTCGCGATGCCCGTCTGTTCGAGGACCTCGTCCACCCGGCGGTCGGGGACGCGGTTGCTCGCGGCGAGCGCGAGGAGGTGGGCGCGGGCGGTGCGTGAACCGTGCGGCGCCTCGGCGTCCAGGAGGGCCCCCACCTGCCGCAGCGGCTCATCGAGCCGGGTGAACGGGCGGCCACCGATCGTCGCCGTGCCGGAGGTGGGGCGGTCCAGGCCGAGCACGAGCCGCATGGTGGTCGACTTCCCCGCACCGTTGGGTCCCAGGAACCCGGTGACCCGGCCGGGCCGGACGGAGAAGGTGAGCCGGTCCACCGCACGTACCTGTGCGTAGACCTTGGTCAGGTCCTTCACATCGATGGCTGTCATGCCGTCCACGGTGCGGTCCGGGGAGGGGTGGGCGCTTCCCCCGGCGGCGGGAGCGAGTTCCCCCACGTGGGGGAGTCGGCCGCTCCGCGCCGCTGCGACGATGGACCCCATGAGGCGTCTTCCCCGGTTGGTGCGGCCAGCGGTGCGTACGGTCACGTACACCCGGTGGCTGCACCTGTTCATCGGCGCTGTGGCCGCGCCGGTCGTCGGCCTGATCTACCCGGGGCTGGACGGCTCCGGGGGCGGCAACTGGCTGCTGCCGCTCGTTCCTCTGCCGCTGGTCGCCGTCGCCGCGTGCGTCCCCGGTATGCGGGTCGCCGAGACGATGCAGGCGCAACTGCTGCTCTTTCCCCGGCCACGGACGCCGCACCGGCGACCGGACCTCGGGATCGCCGGTTCGCCCTCGGCCTCGTGGGGCGACAGGTGGCGGGTCTTCATATGGCTGACCGTGCGGCTGTGGCTCGGCTTCGGGGTCACCGTGGTCACCATCAACGGCGTCGTGCTGATGCTGGGTCTGCTGACGCCGTCGCTGTGGCCGCCGTTCGGGTCCCCGCTGCCGCTGCTCGGGCCCTGGAGCTGGTGGTACCCGCTGCTCGCCCCGGTGACCGGCGTCACGCTGATCGCGCTCACCTGGGGGGCGGGTGCGCTGATGGCCGGACTCGCGCCCCGGCTGCTCGGCCCGTCCCCCGCGGAGCGGTTCGCGGAACTGGAGGAGCGTACGGAGCGGCTGCAGGAACGCACCCGGCTCGCCCGCGAGTTGCACGACACCATCGGGCACGCGCTCACCATCGCGGTGGTGCAGGCGGGCGCGGCGCGCGCGGCCGGGACACCGGAGTTCACCGACCGGGCACTGGCCGCCATCGAGGACACCGGGCGCGAGGCCCTGTCCGAACTGGACCGGGTGCTGCGGCTGTTGCGCGAGGACGCCAACCCGACCGAGCAGCGGCTCACGCTCGCCCACGCCGGACGGCTGGTGGAGTCGGCGCGCGGGGCCGGGGCCGATGTGACCGCGGAGACGGACGGGGACGTCGACGCCCTGCCCGGGCCGGTCTCGCACGAGGGCTACCGGATGCTGCAGGAGTCCCTCACCAATGCGCTGCGGCACGCGGGTCCGGTGCCGGTGACCGTACGGATCGAGGTCCGCGACGGCCGGCTGGAGCTGGAGGTGCGGAACAAGCTGCCCGCCGAGTCGCGCGACTTCCGCGACGGAGGCTCCGGGCTGCGCGGGCTCCGCGAACGGGCCGTACTGCTCGGCGGTGTGGCCGAGTACGGGCCGCACGAGGGAGAGTGGCGGGTGCGCGTCACCCTGCCGCTACGGTGACCGGCATGCCGATCACCGTTCTGCTCGTCGACGACGACGCCCTCGTCCGCGCCGGGCTGCGCGCCATCCTGGAGGCGCAGCCCGACATCGAGGTCGTCGGCGAGGCGGCGGACGGTGCGGCCGTCATCCCCCTGCTGCGCAAGCTGCGGCCGGACGTCGTCGCCATGGACGTACGCATGCCGCTGATGGACGGCATCGAGGCGACCCGGGCGGTGCTGCGGACGGTCGCCGACCCTCCGAGGATCCTCGTCATCACCACGTTCGAGGAGGACGAGTACGTCTACGAGGCGCTGCGCGCCGGAGCCGACGGATTCCTGCTCAAGCGCGCCCGGCCCACCGAGATCGTGCACGCGGTACGGATCGTCGCGGAGGGCGAGTCGCTGCTCTTTCCCCCCGCGCTGCGCTCCCTCGCCGCCGCGCACGGCGACGAATCCTCACGACGCGCGCTGGAGAAGGCCGCGCTCACCGGACGGGAGGGCCAGGTCCTGCGGCTCGTGGCCCGCGGCCTGACGAACGCGGAGATCGCCGCGCGACTGCATCTGGGCACCGAGACGGTCAAGACGCATGTGAGCGGCGTGCTCGCGAAGCTCGGCGCGCGGGACCGCGTCCAGGCCGTGATCACGGCGTACGAGTCGGGCTTCATCTCTCCCGGGGCCGACGAGTAGCGGGCGTGCCCGCGATCCGGTCCTCCCGGCGGCTCACGGCTTACGGGCGATGCCCGCGTAGCAGGCGGCTTCCGCGTCCGTGACGTTCTCGGCCTGGTCTTCGAGGGTCGGTCGCCAGCGCTGCGTGGGGACGACGCCCGGGTCGAGAAGGTCCCACCCGTCGAAGAGGCGGGTGATGTCGGCGAGGGCGCGTGCCTGTCCGGGGGTGCCCGCCGCGCGGTACGCGCCCGTGAGGCGGGCGATGCCTTCCGGGTCGAAGTCGGGGGTGACATGGGTGATGGTGAGGGTGCTGCCCTTGGGCAGTGCCGCTTTGAGGTGTTCGACGACGCCCAGGGCGCCGCCCTCGACACCGTCGTCGGTGATGAAGTGGAGCAGGGCGTTGAGGCTCAGGGCAATGGGCCGGGTGAAGTCGAGGGTCCCCGATATCTCCGGTGTCGCGAGGAGTTCGGCGGGGTTGGTGGCGTCGGCGTGGGCGTAGGCGGTGTGGCCGTCGGCATGGCTGTGGAGCAGGGCACGGGCGTGGGCGAGAACGATCGGATCGTTGTCCGTGTAGACGACACGGGCCGAGGGGGTGACCTCCTGCGCGACCTCGTGGAGGTTGGGCGAGGTGGGGATGCCGGTGCCGATGTCGAAGAACTGGGTCATGCCCTGCTGAGCGAGGAACCGCGTGGCGCGGCGCATGAAGCGCCGGTTGATACGGGCGGTGGCCAGGAGGGAGGGAAAGGCGGCCAGCGCTTTCCCGGCGGCTTCCCGGTCGGCGGGGAAGTTGGTGGTGCCGCCGAGGTAGTAGTCGTACATACGGGCTGAATGCGCCTGATCCAGCTTCAGGTCCACCGTGCTGTCGTCCGCCATGCCACGCCCCCAGGGATTCCTCGTCGTCAGATCGGGCCGTGCGCGCCACGCGCACGCCCCCCTTCGCCAGCGCAGTCGACTCCCCACCGCCCCCACGGGACGACGTGCGAACCGGAGCCGTTCCACCACGTGGTCGCCTGAGTAGTCATACTATTGCTGTCGGTGAAAAAAGTTGAAGCAAGGGCTGCACATACGGCCCTTTCTCCGGTTGGCTGACTCATGAGACACCACGTCTTCTCCGACGCCCTCCACCCTGGAGCGGCGCGGTGCCTATCGACCCGAGGACACGTGTGGAACTCGATCTGGAAGCTCCGGTGGTCCGCGCAACCGCCGACCAGATCTTCCCTGCCGTTGTGCCGCACGCTGGCGTGCGCCCCCTTCACCGGCGGTCGTACGTTCCCGCCGCACCACTGGAAGCTCACCTGAGACGGGCCGAGCCGGATCCGGCGCCCGGGAGCGGGACGTGATGGCCTTTCCTTCGCCCAGAACGCGCGGCAAGGGCGTGCGCGCCCGCCGCGGCGCCCGGCGGAAGTTGCTGGGCCTGACCTTCGACGCCTTCCACGACTACCACCGCAGACTGTGGATGCGTTACGCCCACACCCAGGTCGGCAGCCGGCCCGCGGCCGAGACCGTCGTGGACGCCGCGTGCGCGCGTCTGAAGAGCGACTGGAAGTACGTCCTGGCCCAGGAGTCGGTGCCCCGTTACGCGTGGTCGCTGCTGAAGGAAGAGATCCACCGCTGGCTGGACGAACGCGGCCTCGAACCCCTCCTGGTGGGCACGGCGGCCTTCCACGCGGCCATCGGGAAACTCCTCCCGCACGAGCCGCGCGACGAGTTCGCCGTCCTGGAGGGCGAACTCGGCCTGTACGGGGCCATCGCCTGCTTACCCGAGCGTCAGTACGACGTCATCGTCCTGCGCTTCGTCCTCGGCATGGACGAGGAGCACGTCGCGGAGTACCTGGGCATCGAACTCGCCACCGTGCGCTCCCACGTACGGCACGCCCGGCGACGCCTGGCACGCGAGCTCAACATCAACACCGGCCCGACCGAGACGGAAGACTAGACGTGCGCACCAACGACCACGCTTCCATCAGCGACCTGCTGAACCAGGCGGAAGTCCTCGCCGACACCTACTCCGACTACGACACCGAAGCGGCCAGGCAGCGCGTCGACAGCAAGGCCGAGTCTTGGGATCCAGGCGCCGGCCCCGACGCCCGGCGCCCTGTCGCCGCGCACGAGCAGGCCGCCCGGGATCTCGACCTCGCGGTCGCCCTCATCGTCGACAGCCCGCAGGCGGCAACGGCTCTGGAGCGCCTGGCGGACGACGACCGGCCGGACCCCGAGGGCGCGGTCGTCTTCGCCGCGCTGCTTCATCTGGCCCGGGACCACGACGCGGCCCAGTTCTGGTGGCAGTTCGCCGCCGGCGGAGGCAACAGGACCGCCGCCTTCTGTCTCTCCCTCGCGCACGGGCGGCGTGCTGAATTCAGTGACGCCAGGCACTGGCGCGCGGAGGCCCGGAGACTGGAAGCCGCCCCGGACGGCGCCACCCGCGCACCGGCCGCCCGTCCGCTGCTGCCGGAGAGCATCCGCCACCAACTGCTCACCCAGTGCCGCTCCGGCAGTCGCCCGACCCTCCCGGCCCGGCTGGAAGCGGTCATCAACCGGCTCCCCGTGGACCCGGACCTCGACTACGGCACGATCCCCCGCCCCGTCCCGACCCTGACCCACGACCTCCCTCAGGGCCGGCAAGTCCCGCCGGGCCCGGTCGGAGGCACGTCACCCGCCGCCCGCCGAACGACGGGTGACGGGTGACGGGTGACGAGCCTGCCGGCAACCGGTCCCCGTTACGCGCGCACCACCGTCTCCGCGCTGTTGTACCCCTCGATCCGCAGCGCCGGACGCCCCGACCGCAGTGCCTTCGCGGGCCAGCTCAGCGTCACCGTCCGCGACTCACCGGGCAGCAGCCACAGGTAGTTGTCCCCGTACAGCGTCGGCAGCACCCGTCGGCCGTCCTTGGCGTCGAGCAGCGACAGCCGCAGCATCGAGGCCACCGCCGCACCCCGGTTGCGCACCGTCACGGTCATCGTGCGGTGCTCGCCCGACCGGGAGACATGGCCGAGGTCGGCGGTCACCTTGACGGGCCGGGCCTTGTTCAGCGCCAGCATGTCGGCCGGTTCGCGGTAGCGCCAGTACGTGTTCTCCGACAGTGACCTGCCCCTGCTGTCCTCCAGGACGAGCCGCAGCAGATGCAGGTCCGGCAGGTCCGCACCGAAGGCGGCCGTGAAGGCGGGAGCGGTGCTCGACGAGGCGATGTCCACCTTCGCGACTCGACTCGAACCGAGCTGCCGGCCCGACAGGTCGTACAGCCGGGCCGTCACGCTGACTCCCTTGAGCGCGCGCCCGGTGTGGTTGACCGCGACCACGTCCCACTTCTGCGGGTCCGCCTGCACATGAACCGCTTCGCACGCCTTACGGGCGCCGTAGTAGGTGCCGTTGACGTCGAAGTCGTAGTCGTACGTCTGCCACACCGTGCTGTGCCAGGCCGGGTGGGACATCCACAGCATCAGGCCGCTGGCGTCCTTCCAGAGATTGGCGTTCCACGCCTCGAACATGGCCCGGGTGTTCTCGTAGTTGACGAACTGCGCCTTGCGCGTGAAGTCGTCCAGATCCCCGGCCGTGCCCAGCCGCGCCTCGATCGCGGCGCGGTAGTTCTGCGGCGCCTGATTCCCCCGGGTGCTCCAGTCGTGGTAGTACCACGCCTCGCCGATCGGCCACTCGGGCTCGTCGCCGACCAGGTTGCGGACGCTCTCCGCAGTGGAGACCACGGGCATGCCGATCTCCGTGTGGAAGCCGAAGTGGCCCCCGCCGTAGGTCGACTTGGAGAAGTAGCGCTCCGGCTCCACCCAGCCGTACGGACCGCCGCCGGAGATGATGCCGCCGGCCGAGTTGTTCTGGTAGAAGATGCCCGGCGCCTCCGAAAGGACCGCCTCCCGCATGCCGTTGTCGATGGCGGCGGGCGGGTTGCCCTCGTTGGCCCCGCACCACAGGACGACGCTGGGGTGCGTGCGGTAGCGGCGTACGGTGTCGCGCGCCAGCGAGTTGAACGCGTCGTGGTCCGGCGGGTCCATGG
Source organism: Streptomyces camponoticapitis (assembly GCF_014646115.1). GTDB lineage: Bacteria > Actinomycetota > Actinomycetes > Streptomycetales > Streptomycetaceae > Streptomyces > Streptomyces camponoticapitis. The sequence goes on from NZ_BMMV01000002.1 coordinate 113,559, forward strand.
CCCACGCGTTCGGGAAGTCGTTCCACACGAGGAGCCCGTACTCGTCACAACTGGCGAAGAACTCCTCGCGGTTGCTGCTGCCGAGCCAGTTGCGGATCATGGTGAAGTTCATGTTGCGGTGCATCCGGACCGCCGTGTCCATCCGCTCGGCGGGCATCCGGCGCAGGAGTTCGTCCCAGCCCCAGTTGCCGCCCCGGCAGAAGACACGTACCCCGTTCACGCTGATCTTCAGCGGCTCCGGGGTGTTGTCGACGGACTTCACGTCCGTCCACTTCTCGCCGTCGTCGGAGATCTGGATGACGTACGTCTTGGGGTACGCGGGTTCCCAGACGATGACCACCCGGTCGAAGGAGACGGACTCGCCGAGGTCCACCTGGATCCACTGGTTGTCCTCGTAGGCGGAGGACCAGCGGGTGTCGGCCTTGCCGTCGGTGGCGTTGGCCGCCTTGCTGTCGCCGTCCTCCGTGGAGGCGGTGGCCGTCTTGTGGAGGGCCAGGTCGGTGCCCGGCTCGGCACTGTCGATCACCGACAGGGTCCACAGCGAGTTGCCCCAACTCGTCGCCCGCTCGCCGCCGTTGATCCGCACGTAGCGCGCCTCACGGGCCCCAGTGTCGACGCTCTGCAGACTGGCGTTGGCGTTCTTGAACGGCAGCGGAACCGCCGAGTTGTCGACCGACTCCGCGTCCGTCCAGCTCTCGCCGTCGTCGGAGACCTGGACGACGTACGTCTTCGCGTACGCCTGCTCCCACGTCAGGTCCACGCGGTCGAAGGAGACCGGCGCGCCGAGGTCCACCTGGATCCAGTGGTCGTCCTCGAACTTCGAGGCCCAGCGGGTCTTCGCGTCTCCGTCGGTGACGTTGCCGGCCTCATGGCCCGGCTCGTCCACGGACGAGGCCGTGGCCGTCTTGCGCAGCGCCAGGTCCGTCCCCGGCGCGGCGCTGTCGATCACCGACAGACCCCACAGCGAGGAGCCCCAGTCGGTGGCGCGGGTCAGACAGCGGACACGGACGTACCGCGCCGTCCTGGCACCCAGGGCCACCGACTGCGTGTACGCGTCGGTCCCGCCGCCGAACGGCAGCGGTATCGCGTACTCGTAGCCGAACTGACGGATGCCGAAGCGGGTGGTGCGCCGGTCGCTCTCCTTCCCGCCGACGGCGGCGACGAGCGTGAGGTCGTGCAGGGCGGGCTCGCCGTAACCGTTGGGCCACCACAGCCGCGGATCGCGCAACCGCAGCCGCTCGTGGTCGGCCGGTGCGAAGACGACGTCGGTGCTGCCGCCGCCCGGCACGGTGACGGTGCGGGAGACGCGTACGTCGTCGAACGACGCGGTGACCGTCACGCGCTGCTCGGCCGTGTCGGCGTTGCGCACCGGGACGACGATCGTCACCTCGGCGGTGCCGGTGTCCGGCAGACCGGGCAGGGTGGTGTCCACGCGCGGATCGCCGATGACGGCGTGACCGGTCGAGCGCAGCCGTACGTGGTTCCAGATGCCGGAGACCCGGTCGCGTACGGCCGGCATCCAGTCCCACCCCGAAGCGGCCAGATACGTGGGCGAGTTGCGGTTCATCATGTTGGCGCCGGCGTCCACGAAGGCGAGGCCCGCCTCGCTCTTGTCACCGGGGCTGCCGGGGAAGGGCATGGGCGTGATGCGTACGGCCAGCGTCTGATCGCCGTCGGCCGCCAGCAGGGGCGTGATGTCGTGCGAGGACCGCGCGAAGGGGTACGTCACCCCGCCGACCCGCTCGCCGTTGAGCCAGATGTCCGCCTGGTGGTTCACACCGTCGAACTCCAGCCAGACATGGCGCCCGGAGCCGGTGCGCAGACCCTGCGGCAGCCGGAAACCGCGCCGGTACCACCAGGAGTGGCGCGACAGCGCCTCCGGGATGTGCAGGTTGTTCATTCCCGAGACGGGGTCGGGCAGATGACCCTGTTCCACCAGTGAGCCGAGAACGGTGCCGGGGACGGTCGCGGGCAGCCAGCGGCTGGTGTCGACCTCCGGCCGGGACAGTTCGGCGCCCTCCGCTCCCGCCCAGTCGTCCATGGTCAGCGTCCAGCCGGACTCCAGCGGTACGGTGCCGTCGTCGGCGACCTTCAGCGCGGGGGCCTTGTGGTCGTGGGTGCCCCAGTCGGTCCATCCGGTGGCGGCCGGGCGGTGGCCCTTGGCCGTGCCGTACACCTCGAAACCGTTGAGACCCAGGGGGTTGGCGTTCGAGCGCTTCGTCACGGTCATCCGCACCCAGCGCGCGGTGGTCGCCTTGTCCAGCTTGATCTCGGCGACTCCGCCGGTGCCGTCCGTGGTGCGGTGGACGGTGGTCCACGTACGGCGGTCCCGGGAGGTCTCGATGGTGAAGGCCACCGCGCAGCTGGAGAGGATCTCCTGCCCGGTGGTGTTGTCACGGGGACTGCCGGTGGGGGACGGGGTGAAGACGGGGTCGTCCGCGGTGGCCTCGAAGGTGAGCCGGACGGAGTCGACGGTGCACTCCGCCTGGAGATCGACGGAGATCCACTGCGGGTCGCCGGCGGCGGCGCGCCAGCCGCTGCCCTTCACGCCGGGGGAGTTGAGCTTGTCGACCACGAACTCGGCCGGGTTGGGCGCGTAGTCGACGGACGACACTTGGACGGGGCGGTACGCGGCGAGTTCGCCCCGGCCGCGGGCGGCGTCAGCGGTGAGCGCGGTTCCGGCGGCGTGGCCCGTTCCGGGGAGCGCGACCCCGAGGCCGAAGCCCGCGAGCAAGGTCGAGCCGGTTGCGACAACTGCCCTGCGGGAAGGGCGGGATGACTGGTTCGGCATGAGTGACGTGATCCATTTCAGGCGAGCCCTCAAGAGCAAACGGCCTGCACAGACCGTCTGACAACGTTGCCATAGGCTGTAATCCCGGACCGGTTCTGTCAAGAGCCGGGGCATTTCCCGCAGTCGGGAGGCGGTCGCGAGCGGCGGCGTCGGCGGGGACGGCGGTCGGCTTTCGCCGCCGCCGATCCGCCGCCGATCCGCCGCCGATTCAAGGTGACCCGCTGACCCGCCTCCCTCACCCGCTGACCCGCTGACCGCTGGACCACGGACGCCCGGGTCCACACCGCCGGGGCGGAGCGGGCCGGTCTCGCCGGCGCTGCTCAGTAGCGCGCGTCGTTCGCCCGAAGCAGCGGGGACACCACCGACGGGCGCCCGTCCACGGTGGCTCCCGCGAACTGGAGCATGGGTGCGAGGGTCCTGTTGTTCACGGCGGGGAAGTTCAGGGCCGGGGCGGACACCTCGTCCAGCGTGGTGCGCTGGGCGTCGGTGAGCGTGAGGTCGAGGGCGCGCAGGTTGGCCTCGAACTGGTCCATGCGGCGCGCGCCGACCAGCGTCGATGTGACACCCGGACGGCCCTGCACCCAGGCGAGCGCCACGGCCGCCGGACTGGCGTCCGCCTCACGCGCGACGGCGTTGAGCGCGTCGATCACGACGTAGTCCGCCTCGCTCGGCGCTCCGACCAGCTGCGCGCGGGTGGTGTCGACCGGGCCGGTGGCCGAGCTGGCGTACTTGCCCGACAGGAAGCCGCTCTTGAGCGGACCCCACGGCATCACGCCCATCCCCATCGCCTGGGCCATGGGGATCAGCTCGCCCTCCGAGGTCCTTTCCAGCAGGGAGTACTCCAGCTGGAGCGCGATGATCGGAGCCCACCCGCGCATACGGGCGACGGTCGCCGCCTCGGCCGTCGCCCACGCCGGTACGTCGGAGAATCCGACGTAGCGCACCTTGCCGTCGCGGACCAGATCGTCCAGCGCGCGCAGGGTCTCCTCGGCCGGTGTGGTCGGGTCGAAGTTGTGGAGCCAGTAGATGTCGACGTAATCGGTCCGGAGGCGTCGCAGCGAGTTCTCCAGCTGTTGCACGATCGCCTTACGGCCGGGACCGCCGCCGTTGGGGTCGTTCGCGTACAGGTTGGCGAAGAACTTCGTACCGATCACGACCCGGTCGCGCAGCGCCCCCCGGTCGGCGAAGTAGTCCCCGATGATCTTCTCGGAGTGGCCGTTGGTGTAGATGTTCGCGGTGTCGATCGCGTTGCCGCCGCGGTCGAGGTAGGCCGAGAGGATGTTCCTGGCCTCCTCCGGGCTGCTGCCCCACCCGTGATCCTCGCCGAAGGTCATGGTCCCCAGCGTGAACGGGCTGATGCGCAGGCCCGAGCGGCCCAGCGTGACGTAGGAAGTGAGCGACATGGTTCGAATCCTCGGTTCTATGGCGTTCGGGACCCTGTGTGAGGTGGTCCCGCTGCTCCGTCCACTCAAGTGCACGGGGTCGGGATCTCCTAGACCGATGCGCGCGGATCAGTGCACGATCCGCTCAATTTCCAGTCGGCTGCGTTCGGCTCGGGCGCCCACCCGTGGTTCACTGGAACGATGGACCGATCGGACGAACTGCGCAGCCGGATCGCACGGCTCGCCGCCGGCAGCCCGCGGCCGGTGTGGATCGACGGAATGAACGTGTTCGCGACCGACCGTGTGACCGAACCGCTGGGCTCGACCACGGAGCCGGTGTTCGCCCTGGTCGTGCAGGGGGCGAAGCGATCGGCTCTCGGCGAGCACATCTTCGACTACCACGCGGGCCAGTTCCTCGTCGTCGCGGTCGACCTCCCCCTGACCTCGCAGATCACCCGTGCCACGCCCGCCGAGCCGTTTCTCGCCTTCGGTCTGCCGCTCCAACCCGCGCTCATCGCGCAGCTGTCCCTCGAAGAAGGACCCACCGAGGTCCGCCCCCACGACGGACCGGGCATCGCGACCAGCGACGCCGACGACAGGCTTCTCGACGCGGTCCTGCGGCTCCTGCGGCTGCGTGACGACCCGCGAGAGGCATCGATGCTGGCGGCCGGTGTACGGCGTGAGATTCACTGGCGCCTGCTGAGCGGACCACAGGGTGCCCTGGTCAGACAGATCGGGCAGGCCGGGAGCCGTCTCGCGCTGGTCACGAAGGCCGTCGAGTGGATCAAGACCCACTTCGACCGGGTGATCCGTATCGCCGACCTCGCCGACGAGGTCGGCGTGAGCGTCGCCTCGCTCAACCGGCACTTCCGCGCGGTGACCGCCATGAGTCCGCTCCAGTACCAGAAACAGCTACGGCTCCAGGAGGCCCGTGTCCGGCTGATGGCGGCGCCGTCCGACGTGGCGGCGGTCGGCCATGCCGTGGGCTACGACAGCGCGTCCCAGTTCAGCCGGGAGTACCGGCGCATGTTCGGCGCCCCGCCGGGGCAGGACGCGGTACGCCTCCAGACCGTCCCGACGGTGGAGGAGTAGCCGGCCCCGGAGTACCCGTGCGGCGGCGAGATCCAGGTCGCATCCGGCCGTGACACACGATCCGGCGCGGGGTGACCGGCGCCGGGGGGCGGCGGGCCGCGAAGTCCCGCCCGGCCCGTGACGCCCGGCCCGTGACGCCCGGCCCGTGACGCCCGGCACGCGGGCTCTCCGTAGCCCTTCGGGCACGGGAGGTGCCCCCTTCGTCGTCGGGTTGCCCGAAGACGTCGGGTCCGAGACCGATCCTCCGCCGTGCGCGCCCACGCACCACCGCCCCCGCCACCGGGTCGGCGTCCGCCACCGCGCGAGCCCCGCCACCGGCGGCCCGGCGGCTTTGCCATTCCTTTACAACCCGCCGCGCCCCCGCCTCGTCTCTCCTCCCGATCTGTAGCCCCGCCCGCCGAGTCCCCGGGCAGGCGGACGACGAAAGAGAGCGACACATGCGCCGAACTGTCCTCAGCGCCATGGCACTCGCGAGCACCGCCGTGCTCGCGACCACGGTGCCCGCGTTCGCCGACGACGCGACCCCGACCCCGGTCCCCAGCACCCGCCCGACCGAGGAAGCCGCCCCCGCCCCCGCCGAGCCCTCGCAGGCGACCCGGACTCCGAGTTCCGCCCCCGCCCCGGCCAGGACCCCCGGCCAGGTCGCCGTCGTACCGGAGGGCGCGCCCGACACCGGAGTTGCCCCCGCGGCCTCCCGGTCCGGTACCGGCGGCATGCTGATCGGAACCGGCGCCGCGGCCCTCGCCGCGAGCGGTGCGGCGGTCTTCGTCGTACGCCGCCGGCGAGTGACCGGGGCGTGACCCCGCCCTCCAGGCGCGCCTTCGCCGCCGCCGCGCTGGCCTCGCTGCTCGTGGGCTGCGGCGGCCCCGCCGCCGACCGGGCCACGAACGAGGGCCGCTCCAGCCGTACGCCACCTCCCGCCGCGAAGGCGAACGGGGAGCGGGCGGCCGAGGCTCTCGGGCGCTCCGTTCCGGCCCGGCTGCTGATCCCCGCCATCGGGGTCGACACCCCGGTCATGGGGCTGGGGCTGGCCTCGGACGGCACCATGCAGGTGCCCCCGATCACGCCGGACGACCGCGCGGGCTGGTACCGGCACTCGCCGACGCCCGGTCAGGTCGGCCCGTCGGTGATCATCGGCCATGTCACGGTCGGTTCCTACGGAGACGGCGTCTTCCGGGACCTCGCCCGTCTGCGTCGGGGCGACACGGTCACGGCGCGCCTGGAGAACGGAGCCGCGGCGGAGTTCGCCGTCAGCTCCGTGCGGAAGGTCGCCAAGGCGGACTTCCCGGCGGACGACGTGTACGGGGACGTGGACCGCGCGGAGCTGCGGCTCATCACGTGCGGTGGGACCCGTACCGGTGACGGTTACCTCGACAACGTGATCGTCTTCGCCACGATGACGTCCGCGCGTGGCGCCTGACGCGCCACCGGATCCGGACCGAGGGAACGTACGCCCTCGGTCCGGACTCCTTCCCTGTGGGCCGGGCCGGTGAGCCCTGCCGACCCCCCACTGCGGCCACGACCATGGAGAGCGTTGAAACGGTCCCGCGACAAGGCAGCGTCCGAGCTGTTCGCCGCCCTCTACCCGCGCCTCGCCGGCTGGTGCCGTCGACTTGTCGACGACGACGAGACGGCGCACGAGATCGCCTCCGAGGCGTTCACGCGGCTCTGGGCGCGGTGGACATCCGTGCAGGAGCCGCGCGGCTTTCTCTATGTCACCGCCGCCAATCTCGTACGGGACCACTGGCGCGGACTGGAGCGCGAACGCAAGGCCATGCGCCGGGTCACCTCCGAAGCCGCGGTCAGCCCGCACACCGAGCAGGCGGACCCTTCGGTACGTCTGCTCGTACAGTCACTGCCGGAACGGTTGCGCGTCCCGATCCTGTTGCACTATTACGCCGACATGCCGATCCGGGAGGTGTCCGTGCTGACCGGGCGCAAGGAGGGAACCGTCAAGGCCGATCTCCACGCGGCCCGCGAACTGCTCCGCGCCCATCTGAGGAGAAGCCTTGACCACACGCGCTGACGACCGGCCGGAGTTCGACCCCGACGACCCCATCGCCGTCATCCTGCGGCCCACGTCCGACCTCCTCGGCCCGCCGCCCCGCCGGTACGAGGCGATCCGCCGCACCGCCGCCCGCCGCCGGCTGCTCCGGGCCGCCGCCGGAGTCGGCCTCTCGTGCGCCGCCCTCGCCCTCGTCGCGCTGCCGTTCCACCTCGCGACGACGTCCGACGGCCCCGCATCCCCGGCGACCCCTCTCGCCCCACCGTCGGCGACCCACCCGTCCCCGGACCCGGATCCTGCCCCCCGCCCCGGCGGGACCGCCACCCCGGAGAGCTCGCCCACCCCGAGTGCCCGCGTCCCCGAGACCGTCCCCACCCCCCGCGCCCCGTCGGTACCCGGCCAGGCCCCCGACGAACGCACCCCGCTCCGCGACGGGTCGGCCCCCGGGCCGGACACCCCGCTCCGGCAGTAGGCGGGAACCTCGGAGGGGCGCGCGGAAGCGCGACGAGAAGGCCGCGCACGGAGGCGGGCGGCGGCTCGCGGCTGCACACCGGTTCAGCGCGCGCTCAGCAGCGTGCGCGTCTCCTTGTCGATCTGGCGGGCCTCGCCGGTCGGTACGACGACCACCGGGACCTCCGCCTCCGCCGCGCTGACCGGGTAGGCAGCCGCGTCCTCGTCCTCCGTGGGCATCCGCAGACCGCCCCTGACGCCCAGGATGCCCAGCCCCGCGCAGATCTCCTCGCGCACCTCCGGCTGGTCCTCGCCGATCTCGCCCGTGAACACCAGCGCGTCGAGGCGGTCCAGAGACGCGGCCATCGCCGCGATGCCGCTGCGGCAGTGGTGGGTGAAGACGTCCATCGCCAGAGCCGCCCGTTCGTCGCCCGCCGCGCGGGCGCGGACCAGGTCGCGGGTGTCGCCCGACGTACCGGACAGGGCCAGCAGCCCCGAGCGGTGGTCGAGGGCGTCGTCGATGTCCCGTGCGGAGAGACCGTGCCGGGTCTGGAGCCAGGTCAGGGCCCCCGGGTCGACGGCGCCGCTGCGACGGCTCATCACCAGGCCGTCCAGCGGAGTGAAACCCATGGTGGTGTCCACGCTCGTGCCGTCACGCACCGCGCAGGCCGAGCAGCCGCCGCCGAGGTGGGCGATGACGATCCGCAGGCTCTCCGGCCGCCGCCCGAGCAGCTCGGCCGTGCGGGCCAGCGCCCACGCGTAGGACAGGCCGTGGAAGCCGTAGCGCCGCACACCGAACTCGCCGCGCCATGTCTCGGGTACGGCGAACTCCCGGGCCGCCGCGGGCAGACCGGTGTGGAAGACGGTGTCGAAGCAGGCGATGTGCGGCACGTTGGGCAGCAGCTCGCGGGCCGCGTCGAGTACGCGCAGAGCGGGCGGGACATGCGAGGGCGCCAGGTCGGACATGCGCTGGAGGGCGTCCCTGACCTCGTCGTCGACCAGGGTGTGGTGCCGTAGCTCGGGGCCGCCGTGCACGATCCGGTGCCCGACCGCGGTGGGCGCCGGCGCGTAACGGAGCAGATCGCGGAGCTGCCCGGCCGTGTTGTCGCCGGGCGCCGACGTGTCGTCGTACGAGGCGATCGCCGAGCCGTCGTTCGCGAAGACGGTCAGGTGCACGCTGGAGGACCCGGCGTCCGCCACCAGCACGGGTTCACGCTCGCGATCGGCCACGACATGCCCTTCCTTTCGGGACTCTCTCCGGGTACGCCTCAGCCCGGGTCACCGGTGGTGCGCCCGGTCGGCAGCAGCGAGCCGATGTCCACAGGCAGCGCGGCGGCGATCTTGTTCATCAGCTCGGGGGCGAGTGCGGCGTCGAGCACCTCCAGCACGGCGGCCGCCTCCCGGAGAGCCGCGTCCTCCGTGGTCCCCGCCCGGTCCGCGATCCGGCCCGTGAACGCGACCAGGTCGAACCGTTCGCCCGAGCCCGCGTCCCGGCCCTCCGCGAGAGCGAATTCCGCCGGCCGCCGCAGATCGGCCGCGAGCTCCGGCGAAAGCTGCGCCGCCACGTGGTCGGCGAGCCCCGCCGGCAACCGTTCGCCCAGCGTCCGCAGCACCGCCTGTGTCGCCCGCTCGGTGGATCCACGGTCCGGCAGTTGGGCGAGTGCCTGAATCTTGCCGATCATCTCGTCGTGGTGCATGGCGTGATCCTCTCCGGACGTCACGGGTCCCGGCGCCTGCCCCCGGACCCACGGGCGGGTCGCGTACGAGGGTGTCGACCGGGCCCCGCGCGGCGGCCGCACACGGGCGGTCTCCTTCGGCGTCGGGTGTGGCCCGCAGCCTCAGGGTGAGTCCGGGCCCGCGTTCCGGCAAGTTTGGGGCGGCGCCATTCGGCTACCCATGGAGGCGACCCGTACGAGCGGGACCACGGGCCCACGACCCCGCAGGCAGGAGAGGCACCATGCGTATCGGAATCATCGGAGCGGGCCGTATCGGCTCCACCCTGGCCCGGCACTTCGCCGGCATCGGCCACGAGGTGGCCCTCGCGAACTCGCGCGGCCCCGAGACTCTGGCGGAGCTGGTCGCGAGCATCGACGGTCCTGTCCGGGCGGTCACGGCCGCGGAAGCGGCCCGCTTCGGCCAGGTGGTCGTCGTGGCGATCCCGTACGGGCACATCGGCGATCTGCCCCTCGCCGAGCTGCGCGACAAGGTCGTCATCGACACGGGCAACTACTCCCCGGGACGTGACGAGCACGAGCCGGACCTGGACGACGACTCCACCACCTCCAGCGAGAAGCTGCGGAACGCGACGGACTCGAATCTGGTCAAGGCGTTCAACTCCATCTTCTGGGAGGTCCTGCGCGACCGCGGCCGCCCCAAGGGCGACCCCGAACGACTGGCCATCCCGATCTCCGGCGACGACGAGGAGGCCGTCGCCGTCGTGGCCGGACTGATCCGCGACATCGGCTTCGACCCGGTGAACGCCGGCCACCTCGGCGGCGGAGGCCGCAAGCACCAGCCCGGCACCGACGTCTACGCCGCGAAGCTGTCCGCCACCGAGCTGGACGCGCGGCTGCACAGCGCGTGACCCGCTGTCGCCGGGAGCGATGCCCCGTCCCCGTCCCCGTCCCAGGCGCCTCCGTCCACGTCGGAGCAGTACCGTGTGTGGCAGAGGAGGGACTAAAAAATGGCTACGGATACGGCTACAGAGAAGGCAATCCTCGCGGGCGGCTGCTTCTGGGGCATGCAGGATCTGATTCGCGGTCTGCCGGGGGTGATCTCCACCCGGGTCGGTTACACCGGTGGTGACGTGCCGAACGCGACGTACCGCAATCACGGAACGCACGCCGAGGGCATCGAGATCATCTTCGACCCCGAGAAGACCAGCTACCGGCAGATCCTGGAGTACTTCTTCCAGATCCACGACCCCACGACGCTCAACCGCCAGGGCAACGACATCGGCCTCAGCTACCGGTCGGCCATCTACTTCGTCGACGACGAGCAGAAGCGCGTCGCCGAGGACACCATCGCCGACGTGGAGGCCTCCGGTCTCTGGCCCGGGAAGGTCGTCACCGAGGTGGCCGAGGCCGGGGCCTTCTGGGAGGCCGAGCCCGAGCACCAGGACTATCTGGTCCGCTACCCCGAGGGGTACACGTGCCACTTCGTCCGGCCGAACTGGAAGCTGCCTGTACGCAGTGAGCGGTAAGCGGCGCCCGGCGCTCTGATCGTTCGTCCTCGATCGCGGGAAGGGCCGATGGCGGCCCGGCCGGCGATCGAGGACAGCGGCGGCGGGTGCCGTTGCCCACCGGCCGGACTCAGCCGGCGAACACCTGCGCGTCGTCGGCGAACGCCTTGAACTCCAGCGCGTTGCCCGCCGGATCGAGCAGGAACATCGTCCACTGCTCCCCGGGCCGCCCCTCGAAACGCAGGTAGGGCTCGATGACGAACGTCGTCCCCGCCGCACGGAGCCGGTCGGCCAAGTCGTGGAACTCCGGCGGGGTCAGCAGCAGCCCGAAGTGCGGTACGGGCACGTCGTGCCCGTCGACCTCGTTGTGTGCGTCATCGCCCCGCCGCGGGGCCAGATGCGTCACGAACTGGTGGCCGTGCAGATTCCAGTCCACCCAGGTGTCGGAGCTGCGGCCCTCCGCCAGACCGAGTACGTCGCCGTAGAAGCGGCGCGCGGCGGCGAGGTCGTCGACGGGCACGGCGAGATGGAAGCGCGGTATGCGGGGGCCGGGGGTCGTCATGGGGGTGGATCCGCCCTTCGTCACGGTCACTGGTCGCGTCGCTGTTCTTCTGCGCGGGACTCTCACGGGCACTGTACGGATGGCCCATACGGTCGTCACGTGGGTCTCTCCCGCACCACGTCCGCCGGCTTCTTGTCATCCCGCAGCCCCAGGAAACGCGGGTGGCGAAGCATCCCGTCCCGTGTCCACTCGGTGAAGGCGATCTGGGCGACGAGCCGGGGCTCCGACCAGTGCGGGGCCCGCTCCTTGACCACATCGGCGAACGGGGAGCGGGGCATCGGGGCCTCGTCGAGCCGGTGGCGGAGGTCCAGGAGTGTCGCGCGGTCGTAGCCCGTCCCCACCTTGCCCGCGTACCGGAGCCGCCCGTCCTCGTAATGGCCGAGGAGCAGCGCGCCGAAACCGACGCGGGAGCGGGACGGTTCCGTGTAACCGCCGATCACGAACTCCTGCCCCTGCTCGCACTTGAGCTTCAGCCAGCCCGTTGAGCGCCGGGCCTCGTACCGGCCCGCCGCCCGCTTCGCGATCAGCCCCTCCCAGCCGTTGGCGCAGGCCCGGTCCAGCAGCTCCTGACCGCCCGCGTTGCGGTGCGGGGTGAAGCGCAGCGGCGCCCGGTAGGTCAGGGCCCTGCGCAGCAGCGACTTGCGCGAGCGCAGCGAGATCGCGGTGAGATCGGCGCCGTCGAGCCGCAGCAGATCGAACAGGTAGTAGGTGACGGCCACCCCGCTGGCGCGCGCCCGGCGGGCGTCGCTGATGCCCATCCGCTGCTGGAGCCGGGCGAAGTCGGTACGGCCGTGGGAGTACGCGACGATCTCCCCGTCCACCGTGAAGTCGCCGCGTTCCTGGGCGGCGAGGGCGTCGACGATCTCCGGATAGGTCGAGTCGAGCCGGCGCCCGGTGCGCGACAGCAGCCGTACGCCCGACTCGTCGCGCACCGCGAGCACCCGGACGCCGTCCAGTTTGCGCTCGAAGATCCAGCCGTCGCCGAACATCCGCCGGTCGGTCAAGGTGGCGAGCATCGGCGCGGACGCAAGCAGGGCACCGGACCGGGCGGAGCGCACTCTGCGCCGCTCGTCGGTGGGCAGTGTGTCCAGGAGGCTGCTCATCGGCCTCGCCTCTCTCCGTGTCAGGGGCTACGGGTGGAGGCTCCCCGGGAAGAGGTGCGGGGTGCGCCTGCGGGCGCGGCTGATCACCCGTTAGGGGCGGACGGGGCAGCCGGACGAGCGGCCCGGCCGCCTTGCGGTGCGGCGAGCGGGTGTACGCCGGGCGCGGCCGGGGCCGCGCCCGGTACCGTCACCGTCCGCGGGAGCGCGATCTGTCCGGTGACGAACGAGCTGTCCCGCGGAGGCGCGGCGGACACCGGCGGGATCTCGTCGAGCGCCCACTCGCAGCCGCGCTCGCGGTACCCGGGAGTGACACGCTCCCAGGTCAGCTCCAGGAGCGCGTCCGAGTCGGGGTCGCGCGACGGACGGCTCCGTGCGACGCAGGGCCATCTGTTCGACAACCCCGGGGCCCAGGCGCGGGTCGCCGTGGTCGACCTCGACGACGAGCTGACGAGCGGACGCCTTGTGACCGGCCTGGTGCGGCCGGAGGGGTCCCGGCACCCGAACGCGATCGACGACTCGGCCGGCCGGGGCGGCGCGCGGGGAAGAGGAGCCGACTCCTCGTGGTCGACGGCCGGTTCAACCGCTGGGAGGCCGGACCGCCGCCGTTCACGATCGCCGCTGGGCCGCCCCCCGAGAAGTAGCCGGCCCCGAACGGGTCGTACCGACACCCGAACGGTCGCGGACACCGACGGCCTCAGCGGGCCGGCGGTGACACCAGCCCCAACTCGTACGCCATGATGACGAGTTGGACCCGGTCACGGGCGTCGAGCTTGCTGAACAGCCGCGCCACATGCGCCTTGGCCGTCGCCACGCTGATGAAGAGCTGGTCCGCGATCTCCCTGTTGGACATGCCGCGTCCGACGAGGACGAGCACCTCGCGCTCCCGCCCGGTGATACCGGCCACCGCCCTGGCGGGCGGGGCCGGTTCGGGCCGGGCCGCGAACTCCTCGATCAGCCGCCGGGTGACGCTCGGGGCGAGGAGGGCCTCGCCGGCGGCCACCACCCGGATCGCCGACAGGATGCCTTCGAGGGCCATGTCCTTGATGAGGAAGCCGCTCGCCCCGGCGCGCAGCGCCGCGTACACGTACTCGTCGTCGTCGAACGTCGTGAGGACCACGACCCGCGCCGCCCCGGGACCGGCGGTGATCAGCCCCGTCGCCTCGATACCGTCCATGCCGGGCATCCGGATGTCCATCACGACGACGTCCGGCCGCAGTTCCCGGACCAGCCGCACCGCCTGGGCGCCGGTCCCGGCCTCACCGACGACGTCCAGGTCCGGGTGGTCCGCGATCAGCACGCGCAGTCCCGAGCGGATCAGCGGCTGGTCGTCGACGAGTACGACACGGACCGGAGCCGTGGCCGCCGGGCTCCCGTCCGCCGACTCCGCCGTCATCGGGCCGCGTCCGGCCGCGCGGGGGCACCGGCCCGCGGCGCGGGTCCCGGCAGCGGCAGTCGCACCGCCACGCGGAAACCGCCCTCCGGACGCGGTCCCGCCTCCAGCCGCCCGCCCAGCAGACCGACCCGCTCACGCATCCCCACAAGGCCCCAGCCCCCGGCCCGGTCGATGTCGGCCGGCTCGCACCCCCGCCCGTCGTCGACGACCTCGACGGACACCTCCTCGTGCCCGTACTCGACACTCACCCGGCAGGACAGGGTCCCCGCGTGCCGTACGACATTGGTGACCGCCTCCTGGACGACGCGGTACGCGGACAGGTCGATGTCCGCCGGAATCGCCCGGCGCCGGCCACGCCACCGCAGCTCGACCCGGACTCCCGCGCCCGCCACGGTCGACGCCGCCAGCCGCTCGACATCCGCGAGCCCCGGTGCCGGATCGAGGGATACGGGCTCCGCGCCGGGAACCGGTTCCGTACGCCGCAGGGTCCCGAGCGTCCGCCGCAGCCCGGCGAGCGTCTCCCTGCTGGTGGCCTCGATGCTCACCAGCGCCTTGCGGGCCTCGTCCGGCTGGGTGCCGATGACCCGGCTGCCCACCCCCGCCTGGATGGCGATCACCCCGACGCTGTGGGCGATCATGTCGTGCAACTCCCGTGCGATCCGCAGCCGTTCGGCGGCGACAGCCCGGGCCGCCACTTGGCTCCGCTGCTCCACGGCGTGTTCGCGGCGCTCCCGGACCGACATCCCGATCATCCAGGCGGCCACCAGAGCGAGGAAGAGGATGACGAGCGTCCGCACGTAGACGTCGGAACCGGACGTGAAGTAGGTGGCGGACGCGATGTGCACGAGGAGCGTCGGGACGGCGACGGCGAGCGCGACACGGCGGGTGCGGGAGGCCACGACGGACAGGACGGTGAGATCGTTCGCCAGCACCAGCAGATAAACGACCTCCCACGAAGGCCGCTGCGCCGAGACGGCGAACGTGCCGACGAGCATCACCGCCGTACCGGGCAGCGGGTGGCGCCGCAACAGAGCGAGCGGCAGCACGGTGACCAGCGCGAGGAGCGCGAACCGCGCGCCGGCGGCGTTGTCCGGACCGCCCCACACCGCGAACCACAGCGCGAACGGATAGGCCGTGCCACCGCACCAGGCCGCCAACGCCGAGGCGGTACGACGCGCCCGTCCCGCTTCTGAGCCCGTCCGGGACAAACGCCTGAGCTGCGGAAAGAGTGGAGTGGCCGACATGCGCCGATCGTAACGGTCCCCTCTCCGCCGGGGTATTGGCCGAGAGGTGTACGCCCGCGGGCCACCCTCACCACCACCGGTGTGGCCGACCGCCCGATGCCGAACGGGCAGGTGCCCGGCCACTGTTGGCCGCGTGATCGAAGTCAACGAACTGACCAAGCGCTACGGCGGGACCACCGCCGTCAAGGACCTCAGCTTCACCGTCCGCCCCGGCCGGGTCACCGGGTTCCTCGGCCCCAACGGGGCCGGCAAGAGCACCACCCTCAGGCTGCTGATCGGACTGAACCGGCCCACCGGCGGCACCGCCACCATCGACGGCCGGCCCTTCCGGGACCTCCCGCGCGGACTGCGGCACGTCGGCGCGCTGCTCGACGCGCACGACATCCACGGCGGGCGCACCGCGCGCGCCCATCTCTCCGCGCTCGCACGGAGCAACGGTCTGCCCGGGAGCCGGGTGGACCATGTCCTGGACGAGGTGGGACTGGCCGCCGCCGCCCGGCGCCGTATCGGCGGATTCTCGCTCGGGATGAAGCAGCGGCTCGGGATCGCCACCGCGCTGCTCGGCGATCCGCCGGTGCTCCTCTTCGACGAGCCGATCAACGGCCTCGACCCGGAGGGAGTGCTGTGGGTACGCGGGTTGTTCCGGCGGCTCGCCGCCGAGGGCCGCACGGTGTTCGTCTCCAGCCATCTCATGAGCGAGATGGAGAACACCGCGGACGATCTCGTCGTCATCGGCCGCGGCCAGCTGATCGCCGCCGAGAGCGTGACGGAGTTCGCGGCCCGTGGCACCCGGTCGAACGTGACCGTACGGACACCGGACCCCGCGGCGCTCACCGATCTGCTGACCGCCGAAGGCGCCGACGTGACGACGCGGCCGCCGGCCGGAGACCTGCTCGTGGTGACCGGCCTCGGCGCGACCCGCATCGGTGAGGTCGCCCATCAGCACCGCATCAGGATCAACGAGTTGACGACAGGCTCCGCCTCGCTCGAAGAGGCGTTCATGGAACTGACCGCCGACAGCGTCGAATACGGCACAGGAGACCCGCGATGACCGCACCGGCCGAACCCCGCGCCCGCTTCCGCGATCTGGTCGCGGCCGAGTGGATCAAGATGTGGTCGCTCCGCTCGCCCCCCTGGGCCCTCGCGGTGAGCGCGCTGCTCGTCGTCGCGATCAACACGAACGCCGCCGTGGCCGACCACAACAACTGGCCCGGCTACCCCGAGGGCATCCGGGAGCTGTTCGTCCCGATCTGGGCCATGCGCGACGCCTTCACCATCGGCGGGGCGATGGTCCTGATGCTCGCCGCCGCGAGCATCGGCGCGCTGACGCTGGTGGGGGAGTACAGCACCGGCCAGATCCGTACGACGTTCGCCGCCGTCCCGGCCCGCCGCTCGGTACTGGCGGCCAAGACGGTCGTGGTCACGGCGGTCACCGCGGTCCTCGGCGCCGTCGCCGCCGTGACGTCGTTCGCGGTGACCCAGGCGGTCCTGTCCGGCCGGCGCATCGGTCTGCCCTTCGACTATCCGGGCGCCACGCGCGTCCTCCTGGCGTCGGCGCTGCTCGCGCCGGTGTGCGCGCTCGTCGGCATGGCCCTCGCGGCCCTGATCCGGCACACCGCGACGACGATCGTCACCCTCACCCTCCTGCTTCTCGTCCTGCCGTCCCTCGTCACCGAGCGCGACCACGCGACGGCCTCGCTCCTGCACGCCCTGCCCCAGGGCGCCTGGGCCGAGCTGGTGACGGTGGGCGACTCACCGGTCCCCGTGACCTACCCGACGACGATCGCCGGCTCGTGGATCGTGTACGGGCTCTGGTCGCTCGCCGCGGTGGTGGTCGCCGTCGTCGCCGTCCACCACCGTGACCCCGCGCCCTGATCCGTCCGGTCCGCCGGCCCCTGGGGCGCGTTTCAGAAGTCCCCTCTGGCCCCCTGCGGGCGGACGACGTCACTTCTCGAACACCCCCTAGGACGCGCGGTGCGCGGGCTGCAGCCCCGCGTACACCCCGCCCCGTGTCATCAGGGACTCGTGCGTGCCGACCTCGGCGATCCGGCCGTGCTCCATCACCACGATGCTGTCCGCGCCCCGGATCGTGGACAGCCGGTGGGCGACGACGAAGACGGTACGGCCGTCGACCAGCCGTGCCAAAGCCTCCTGCACCAGCGCCTCCGAGCGGGTGTCGAGGGCGGACGTCGCCTCGTCCAGGACGAGCACCCGCGGGTCGCGTATCAGCGCGCGGGCGATCGCGAGCCGCTGCTTCTGCCCACCGGACAGGCGCGCGCCGCGCTGTCCGACGACGGTGTCGAGGCCGTCCGGCAGCCGGTCGACGAATTCGATGGCGTTCGCGTCTTGGAGCGCCCGCCGCACGGTCGTCTCGTCCATGCCGTCGAGACCGTAGGTGACGTTCTCCCGGATCGTTCCCTCGAACAGGATCGACTCCTGAGGCACGACCGACAGGAACCGGCGGTAGCTGCGCAGATCGAGGCAGGCCATGTCCGCGCCGTCCAGCAGGATGCGGCCGGAGGTGGGACGGATGAAGCCGATGAGGAGGTTGAGTACGGTCGACTTGCCCGCGCCGGACGCGCCGACCAGGGCGACGGTCTGACCGGGCCGGGCGGAGAGGGTGAAGCCCGCCACGGCGGTGTCGGGCGAACCGTCGTACTGGAAACCGACGTCCTCGAAGTCGATCCGTCCGGCCACCGACCCGACCCGCTCCTTGCCCGCGTTGCTCTCCAGGTCGGGAGCCTGGAGCACCTCGCCGGCCGACCGCACGGACTCAAGTCCCTTGCTGATGACGGGCGCCAGCCCGAGCAGGGTCACCATCGAACTGGTCAGGATGGTGAAGAAGGCGCTCAGCATGACGACGTCGCCCGCCGTGATGGGCAGCAGACCGTGGTACGCGACGAGCGCGGAGCCCGCGAGACAGGCGACGCCAAGGGAGTTGAGCAGGATCCACGCGAGCGCGCCGAAGCGCCCGTTGAGCAGATCGAGCCGCACCCCGGCCGCGAGCACCTGGCGCAGCGAGCCGTCGATACGGACCATGGCCGCGCCTTCGAGGCCGTGGGCGCGGGTGATCGGGATCAGCGACGTCATCTCGCTGACGCGCGACGACATGCGCTCCACCTCGTGGCGGAACGCCGCGTTGTGGCTGTGGAGGCGCCCGCGCAGCCGCACGATCAGGAAACCGGCGGCCGGGACGACGAGCAGGAAGACGGGGAGGAACGACGGTACGCGCACACCGATCACGACGAGACCGCCGACGAGCGTGATGACGGCGGCCAGCCCCATGTCCGAGGACTGCTGCACCATCTGCTCCACCGTCTCCACGTCCCTGACCACCTTGGCCTGGAGGACGCCGGCGCTCACCCGCGAGTGGTAGCCGATCGAGAGCTGCTGCATACGTCGGCAGAGCGCGTCGCGCAGCGCCATGCCCACCCGCCGTACGCTCCCGGCCAGACAGCGCACATAGAGCAGATGCAGGGGGAAGTTGAGCAGCAGGACCACGAGCAGCACGCCCGCGTTGATCCAGATGTCGGAGACCGGACCGTGCCGCACGACGGTGTCGATGATGTTGGCGGTGATGAGGGGAAGCAGCCAGATCGGGCTGTGCTTGCCGATGAACGCGAGGACGGCGAGCGCCAGACGAGGGCGGTCGGGACGGAAGAGATAGCCGAGGGTCCGAACGGGATGTTCACCCCGGTAGCGGTGGTCGAGCGCCGCGGATGACGGGATGGAGGAGACCGGTCGCTGCATGGGCCAAGCAAATCCCGCCCCCCGCGGGCGTGCAACCCCCTTCTTACCTGCGGGTTTACGGTCGCCGGGCCGATGTACCGAGGCCGAGTGGCCGGCCCGGGTGCCCGGTCCGGGCGACCGGCCGCGTAGCGGACGTCTCAGCCGGCGAACGGCGTGTCCGGGACACCCTGCCCCGCGTCCGGCAGGACGAGCAGCGAGCCGGTGAGGGGGTGCGGGCCGACGACTCCGACGCGGGCGGTGGTGATGTAGAGGTCGCGCAGCCCGGGGCCGCCGAAGGCGCAGGACGTGGGGCGGAGTACGGGCAGTTCGACCGTGCGGTCCAGCTCGCCGTCCGGCGTGTAGCGGCGGATCGCCGCGCCGTCCCACAGCGCCACCCAGACGCACCCGTCCGCGTCGACGGTCAGTCCGTCCGGGTACCCGGTGCCGGGTTCGATCGTCGCCAACGGGCCCTGGTCGACGAGCGGTTCGCCGGGGGAGTGCCTGTCGGCGCGGAACCGGTCGATACGGCCGGTGGGGGTGTCGATGTAGTACATCGTGCGCCCGTCCGGACTCCACCCGGTTCCGTTGCCGACGGTGACGGCGCGCGTGTCGGTCACGGCCGCCGACCCGCCCGAGGGATCGCGTACCACCCGGATCAGTGTCCCGCCGCCCGGCGCCTCGTCGTACCTCATGCTGCCCGCCCACAGCGCGCCGTCGGGCGCGACGGCCGCGTCGTTGCCCCGCCGGCCGGGCACCGGGTCGTGCACCAGCCACGAGAAGTCGCCACCGGGGCCGTACAGACCGATGCCGTCCCGGAGGTTGACCACCAGCCCGCCTCCGGCCCGGGGGAGCGCCGCGCCGACGTGCTGCTCGGTGGCCATGACCGTACGGCGGCCGTCGGCCGGGTCGAAGGTGTGAATCCGTGCGGAGAGGATGTCCACCCAGACCATCCGGCCGGTCGCCGGATCCCACGTGGGCCCCTCACCCAGCTTCGCCCGCTCCCGTACGGCGACCTCGATCCGCCGCCCGGTCCGGGTACTCGCCGCCGTCGGGCTCATCGCTCCCCGCCTTTCGCCGAAAGACTCTGCCAGGTTCCGGTGGGCGGACGCTGCCCCTGACCACTCCTGCTCCAGTCGCAGACCCCGCTCGGGAACGCCGCACGCAGCTCCCGGAGTTCACCGCCGGTGAACGTCACCGCGTAGTCGGCCGGGTCCACCGCCTTGCGGTGACACGCGATCACATCGTCCGCGAGCGGGGCCCCGGCGACAAGCCTCGGCGTCGGGAACGCCGGGTAGAGCGCGCCGCACTCGCCCGCGTTGTCGTAGCCGAGGCGCTGCTCGATCTTCCGGGGTTCCGCGTCCCTGGTCCAGCACGCGTCGGTCAGCTCCGCCGGCTTGTGCGCGACGACGTCCCGGTGTGTCCACGCCGTCCGCGGGCCGTCCGCCGTCAGCGACGTCAGCCAGCCGTCCATCGCGGTGAGGGCGTGACGCAGCGCGGGGCTCTTGAGACTGAACCCGTGGCGGTTGTCCTCCGCGAGCATCACCTGGTTGTCCGCGTCGCCGTTCGCGGCGACCAGCCGGGCGCGGGTGGAGAACCCGTGCACCGCCATGTGGATGTCGCCCCCGGGCAGATCGTCGGTGTAGGAGCGGTGGTCGATGACCGGTGTGGTGGCCAGACCGGCGCCGCCCCACAGGATGCGGCCCGTGCCGTACGCCGCGTCCGTCGCCGTCGCGTCGGCCGCCGTCCGCCCCTCGGTGAACTCGGCGTCCCGGTCGATGCCTCCGACACGGGAGTTGAGGTCGATGAACTGCCGCTTGTCGATGACGCCTTCGTTGAGCGCGTCGAGCCCGTACTGCACGCCGGCGTTGTCCAGCGGGCGCAGCGCGGCGCCGGTGCCCGGGTCGGTCCCGTACACGTTCACGGTGTGGTCGAAGACCGTTCCCCGCGCCCCGTCGGGATTGGTGCGCGCGTCGTAGCGCTGATCCGCCGGCAGCGCGGCGGGGAACTCCGCGTCGGGGTCGAGGCGCTTCGCGCCGTCGCTCAGATTCGGGATGCCGGCCCGCTCACGGAACCCGGCGATCGCGGTCTGCTGCTCGGAGCTGAACTCGCCGGGCGCCGACCGGGCGAAGTAGTGGTCGAGCAGCCGGGAGTCCAGCAGCGTCGTGTTGGTCGCCGACGTCACGTCGGGGAAGCTGCATCCGACGATGATGCCGTCGAGCAGACCGGGGTAGTTGTCGGCGGTCTGATAGCTCTGGTACGAGCCGCCGGAGCACCCCCAGCCGATGGTGAAACGGGGGACGCCGTACCGCTCCACGAAATGCTCCTTGACCATCATCGTGGTCTCTGAGGCCAGCAGGTCGTTGCAGTTGTTGCCGAAGACGTTGAGGGACGAGGAGGCCACGGCGTAGCCGCGGCCCAGCATCTCGGTGTCCAGTACGCCGCCGGTGTCCGCGCCCTGGGTGTACCAGCCGCCCCGGCAGCCACCGCCGAACGTGTACATCAGCCGCCCGTTCCACCCCTGCGAGGGGTGCGCCCGGGTCGGCTCCGGCGCGGCGGGGTCGGCCAGCATGGATATCTGGTACACGCCCCGGTTGAGCGTGCCCGTCTCGACACGGATGAGGAACGGGACGCGCGCGCCGGTGCTCGTGGTGGTCGTCGCCAGGTCCGCCGGGCGGCTCGCCGGATCGGCCAGGGGTTTCACGGTCCCGTCGGTGGACCGGTACGCGTGGTCCACCCGGGTGGTGATCGAACAGTCCTCGTCCAGCGGCGGTCCCAGGGTGGAGCCGTCGACCAGCTTGAACGACTCCGTACCGCACAAAAAGGGGCTCTCGTGCGGACCGCTGATGACGGGGCCGGTCGAGGGATGGTCGCGCACCTGGAGTGTGGCCCGCGCGCCGGGGCGGCCGGGAACGGTCGCGACGAGCCGGTTGGAGCCCTCGCGCAGGGACGTCACCAGACCGGTCAGGGCCCCGGGCGCGGAACCCGCGTCCGTGAAGGCGTCCGTGACGTCCGTGCCGTCGCGGGTGATCCGTACGTCGTCGGGGTCGAGGCTCCGCGGGACCCCCACCCGCACCAGTACGTCACCGCCGGTGACCACGGAGGGTCTGGTCGACAGCGTGCCGATGGTGAGCCGCTCGCCGCCGGGCCGCTCGCCACCGGCGGGCCGTTCGGCGGCGGCGCTGGGCAGACAGGTCAGCAGCAGCGCGCCCGCGGCGATCGAAATGGCGAGAACGGGCCGACGGGACACGGTGAACCCCCATAATCTGTGGACCGGCCGTATCGGTCGGTGAATTCGTGTCACCTACATCACTCGCGAACCCGCAGAATGGTTCATCCGACCTGGTGCGGGGTCAAGACCGCCTGCCTGCCCGCGTGGCTCGCCCACCATCTGAGAGAGGTGTAGAAAGGGTTCATGGCCGGACGCGACGGCCGCCGGCGCTCCGTTCTGAAGATGAGGACAGTCGCAGGCCAGGTCTTTCTCCTTCAGGTGGCGATCGTCGTTCTGCTCGTCGCCGCCGCCTCCGCCGCGCTTGTGCTCCAGGGACGTACCGACAGCGAGCGCGAGGCCCGCAACCGCTCGGTGGCCGTGGCCGCGACCTTCGCGAACTCTCCGGGCATCCAGGCCGCGCTGAAGAACCCCAATCCCGCCGAGGTCCTGCGCAGACCCGCCGAGTTGGCCAGGGAACGCTCGGGCGTGGACTTCATCGTCGTCCTCAACACCAAGGGAATCCGCTACACCCACCCGATTCCCAACAGGGTCGGCAAGAAGTTCGTCGGCAATCTGCAGCCGGCCCTGCGAGGGCATGTCACCACCGAGCAGATCACCGGCACCATCGGTCCCCTGGTGCAGGCAATCGTCCCCGTCACCGACGCGCGCGGCAAGGTGATCGGGCTCGTCTCGGCGGGCATCACCATCAAACGCGTGAGCGCGGTGGTGGAGGACGAGTTCCCGCTGCTGTTCGGCGCCGCGGGCGGTGTGCTCCTCCTGACCATGGGCGGCACGGCCCTGGTGAGCCGACGGCTGCGCCGCCAGACACACGGGCTCGGACCCTCCGAGATGACCCGTATGTACGAGCATCACGACGCGGTCCTGCACGCCGTGCGCGAAGGAGTGATCATCGTCGGCGGGGACGGCAAGCTGTTGCTGGCCAACGACGAGGCCCGCAGACTGCTCGACCTGCCCGCGGACGTGGAAGGCCGCGCGATCACCGAACTCGGTCTCGACCCGGACACGGGGACGCTGCTGGGCTCCGGCCGGACGGCGACCGACGAGGTCCATCCCGTCGGCCAGCGGCTGCTCGCCATCAGCCAGCGCCCGACGGACCAGGACGGCGGCCCGCCCGGCAGCGTGACCACCCTGCGCGACACCACCGAGCTCCAGGCGCTCACCGGAAAGGCCGACGTGGCCCGGGGACGGCTGCGGCTGCTGTACGACGCCGGTACCGAGATCGGTACGACCCTGGACGTGGTCCGCACCTGCGAGGAACTGACCGACTTCGCGGCCGCCAACTTCGCCGACTTCGCGTCCGTCGACCTGGCCGAAGCCGTCCTGCGCGGCGAGGAGCCGACCACCGTCGTGCTGGACATGCGCCGCACGGCCTTCAGCGGCCCGGACGACGAAACCTCGCTCTACCCGCTCGGCGAGCTGATCCACTTCGACCCCGCCGCCCCGATCAGCGACGCCATCATGAACGGCGAGCCCATCCTGGTCCCGGATCTCGCCGCGTTCTCGGGCTGGCACAAACAGCACCCCGAACGCGCCAGGAAGCTCGTGGACGAAGAGGGCATCCACTCGATGATCACCGTCCCCGTGCAGGCGCGGGGCGTCATTCTCGGCGTGGCCACCTTCTGGCGCGCCGGGGGCGCGGAGGCCTTCGAGGGCGAAGACCTCTCGGTCGCCGAGGAACTGGTCGCCAGGGCGGCCGTCAGCGTCGACAACGCCCGCCGGTACACCCGAGAGCACACCATGGCCGTCACGCTCCAGCGCAGCCTGCTGCCGCGCGGCCTTCCCGCCCTGAGCGCCATCGATGTCGCGTACCGCTATCTGCCCGCCCAGGCCGGACTCGGCGGGCTCGGCGGCGTCGGCGGCGACTGGTTCGACATCATCCCCCTGCCCGGCGCCCGGGTGGCGCTCGTCGTCGGCGACGTCGTCGGCCACGGTCTGCACGCCGCCGCCACCATGGGCCGGCTGCGCACCGCCGTCCACAACTTCTCCACCCTGGACCTGCCGCCCGACGAACTCCTCTGGCACCTGGACGAGTTGGTCACCCGCATCGACCAGGACGAGGCCGTCGACGAGGCCGACGCCGAAGTCACCGGCGTCACCTGCCTGTACGCGATCTACGATCCGGTGTCCGGGAACTGCTCCATGGCACGGGCGGGCCACCTCCAGCCCGTCGTCATACACGAGGACGGCACGGCGGTGTTCGCCGACGTGCCCGGCGGCCCGCCCCTCGGGCTCGGCGGACTGCCCTTCGAGACGCTTGAGCTCCACCTGCCGGAGAACAGCCGGCTGGTGATGTACACCGACGGTCTCGTCGAGGACCGGCAGCGCGACATCGACGAGGGCCTGACGCTGCTGCGCAGCACGCTCGCCGCCCAGGCGAACCGGACCCCCGAGCAGGCGTGCGACGCGGTCCTCCAGGCCCTGCTGCCCGAGACCCCGCGCGACGACATCGCCCTGCTGGTCGCCCGTACACGCGTACTGGACAGCGAGCACGTCGCCGACTGGGAGATTCCCGCCGACCCCGCCGCCGTGGGCAGACTGCGGGCCGACGTCACGCGCAGACTGACGGAGTGGGGCCTGGTCGAAGAGGCGTTCACCACCGAGCTGATCCTCAGCGAACTCGTCACCAACGCGATCCGCTACGCGTCCGGGCCCATCCGGGTACGGCTGATCCGCGACCGCAGCCTGATCTGCGAGGTGTCCGACCACAGCAGCACCTCGCCCCACCTGCGCCAGGCGGCCGGCACCGACGAGGGGGGCCGCGGACTCTTCCTCGTCGCCCAGTTCGCGGAGCGCTGGGGCACGCGCTACAGCGCTGAGGGCAAGGTCATCTGGACGGAGCAGCCGATCCTCAATACCTGAGGCCGGCGG
This sequence comes from Streptomyces camponoticapitis, assembly GCF_014646115.1. Lineage (GTDB taxonomy): Bacteria > Actinomycetota > Actinomycetes > Streptomycetales > Streptomycetaceae > Streptomyces > Streptomyces camponoticapitis. Next base: position 138,588 of record NZ_BMMV01000002.1, read on the forward strand.
GACGGCCCGCCCGTCTGTCAACTCGGACTGGGCCGTACGGGAGCCGACGAGCGAGGTCCGTGCGGACGCCATAGGCTTGCCAATAGTGCGAATCAGGCACGTCAGTGTGAACTCCAACAGACGTGGTATCGCCCGGCATACGTGTGCGAAGCACCGACCGCAAACGACTGCCCGCGTGTTCCACGCGCATCTCAGGTCGGCGTTCTCCCGCCGGCACCGCTCAATCCGGTCGCGCATCCGGCCGGGAAGAGAAAGGGACTGGGTTATGGGGCTGCTGTCGGCCGTACTGATCTCCCTGGTGTTTCCGGCTGTGATGCTGCTGATCACGGTGGGGCTCGGACGCATGGAGGAATTCCTGTTGCCGCATCTGCGCGCGCCACTGCCGGCCGAGGGCGAAGCGACGGACACCCCCTCGGAGGAGTCCCGGGACTCACCGCCCCCTGTGTCGGACACGAAGGCCGACCCTCTCGGTAAAGGTCTCCGCTCCGGCGAGATCCGTGCCGAGGAGATCCGTGCCGAGGAGATCGGGGCGGAGGAGATCCGCCTCGCCAAGGCACGCGCGGAAGCCGTACGGCGCTCCGCCCGGCGCCGTGCCTACGGAACCCCGCGCCCCGTGGGCCGCAACAACACCGGCCCGCCCCGCGGGGCCCGGACGACCCCCCTGAGGTTCCGATGAAACAGCGCACCGTCGTAGACGCACTGCTCCACTCCCACGGCGGCACCTACGCCGCGGACGCCGGCATCAGACTGCGTGACACCCCCCAGCCCCTGTACCAACTGCTCGTCCTGGCCCTCCTGTTGAGCGCCCCCATCCGGGCCGGCACCGCTGTCGCCACGCTGCGCGCCCTGCGCGACGCGGGCCTGCGCAATCCGCGCCGGATGCTCGACGCGACCTGGCAGCAGCGCGTGGACGCCCTCGGACGGGGCGGTTACCGCCGCTACGACGAGAGCACATCGACCCGGCTCGCCGACGGCGCGGAGCTGCTGATCCGGCGATGGCACGGCGACCTGCGCCGCATGCGCGCCGAGGCCGACGGAGATGTGCCGGTCCTGCGCCATCTCCTCCAGGACATGCCGGGCATCGGACCCGTCGGGGCGGACATCTTCCTGCGTGAGGTCCAGGCCGTCTGGCCCGAGGTGGTGCCCTACTTCGACATCAGGGCGCTGCACGGCGCCGAACGTCTCGGACTCGGCAACGACGCGACCAGGCTCGCCCGGCTGGCCGGGGACGAGGGCCCCGCCACCCTCGCGGCCGCGCTGGTACGCGCGTCCCTGGACGATGACATCGTCGAGGACTCCCTGCGGGAGGCCCGACAGGAGGCGAGATCCGCCGCCTGAGGGCTGTCCCGTGATCCCCGGTGGATCACCGGGCGTATTCCGGCGATCCACCAGCCTGCGAGGCGCCGCAGCTGTCGTCGTGCGCCCGCCGGGGATGACGGGACGGCCCTTGGCGACGGGCCCCGCGGACGGTCAGTACTCGCTGTCGATACCCGTGACGAACGCCGGTCCCAGCGGAGCCTCGTCCGCCGAGAAGCCGGCCTCGCTCAGCGCCGCGCCCGCCACCTTCTTCGCCTCGGCCTCGGCGCCCCGCCTGTTGTCCGCCTCGATCTCCAGCCGGACGCTGAACGTGCCGCCCTCGTTGACCGTCAGCATGTCCAGCTCCTCGGCCTCACCCAGAGCCGTGTGCTGTGGATCGGCCGGCCGCAGCGCACGCAGCAGCGCCGCGCGGGAGTCGGCGTCGAGCGTGCGCAGGAAGGTGCCCGGGACGGTAATGACGTACGCGGTCATGCGAACTCCTGGCGTTGACGGCCCCCGCGGTACGGGGTGGGCTGCTGCGCCCCACCCATGTGACCTGCCCCGTTTTCCGCCTCGATCACCTACCGGATCCGGATCACCGTCCGGATTTCCTCCCGCCCGATCCCCGGCGACAAGCCATTTCCGCTTCCATTTTCCGGGAATCGGATTCCGGTGCGTACTTATGCTCCGAACATCTGCCCAGGCAGGCGGGGGAGGTTTCGCTTCCGGGCGGGCGTTCGGTGTGGGATGCTGGAGACTCCGTATCCCCCTTCTCCCTGCCGAGGCACTATGCGCTGCGTCATCGCCCGTTTTCCCTTCGATCTGGTCAAGAGCGAGGTGCAGCTGGCGATGAAGGGCATCAAGCCCGAGCCGGTCGAGGGCGAGTCCGTCATCATCGGCCGCCGTACGTATCCGGTGAAGCAGGTGGGTGAGGTGATCACCCGCCAGGACCGGCGTGACTTCTCCTCCTCCGAGGTGACCCGCGCGCTCACCCGTCTCGGCTTCACCTGCCGCAGCACCGCCCCCGTCCCCGCCCCGGTGGAGGAGTCCACCCCGATGGAGACGGCGTCGGCGATGCTCGGCAGCCCCGCGCAGAACTGACCGGAGCACCCGCACGGCATACGGAGAGGGCCCCGTCACCGACCGGTGACGGGGCCCTCTCCCTGTCCGGACCTCTTGGGCCCGGGTGAACCTACGCGGACCAGCTGCGCGACGACTGGCGCCCCGCGCCCGACCGGCCACCGGACGCGCCGGCCCCCGACGACCTGCGGCCCTGGGCCGGACGGCTGCGGCCACGGCTCCCCGAACCGCTCTTGGCACGCTCCGACACGGGCGTGGAGATGACCACGGGAACACCCGAGGGCGCCTGCGCCCCGGTGATCCGCGTCAGCTCGGCCTCGCCCGAGTGCACCTGGGCGACCTGCGGGACGATGCCCGCGTCGGCCATCAGCCGGGTCATCTCGCGACGCTGGTTGGGCAGCACGAGTGTGACGACGCTGCCGGACTCCCCGGCGCGCGCGGTACGCCCGCCACGGTGCAGATAGTCCTTGTGGTCGCTCGGCGGGTCGACGTTCACGACGAGGTCGAGATTGTCGATGTGAATCCCGCGCGCCGCGACGTTGGTCGCCACGAGCACCGTGACATGACCCGTCTTGAACCGGGCGAGCGTCCGGGTGCGCTGGGGCTGCGACTTGCCGCCGTGCAGCGCGGCGGCGCGTACGCCGCTGTTCAGCAGGTGCTCGGTCAGCCGGTCGACGGCGTGCTTGGTGTCCAGGAACATCAGCACCCGGCCGTCGCGCGCCGCGATCTCCGTCGTGGTCGCGTACTTGTCCGCGTTCTGCACATGCAGGACGTGGTGCTCCATGGTGGTGACGGTGCCGACGGCCGCGTCGACGGAGTGCACCACCGGGTCGTTCAGATAGCGGCGGACCAGCAGGTCGACATTGCGGTCCAGCGTCGCCGAGAACAGCATCCGCTGGCCCTCGGGCCGTACCTGGTCGAGGAGTTCGGTCACCTGCGGCATGAAGCCCATGTCGGCCATCTGGTCGGCCTCGTCGAGGACGGTGATGGCGACCCGGTCCAGCCGGCAGTCACCGCGCTCGATGAGGTCCTTGAGCCGCCCCGGGGTCGCGACGACGACCTCGGCGCCGACACGCAGCGCCCCGGCCTGACGGCCGATCGACATTCCGCCGACGACGGTGGCGAGCCGCAGCTTCAGCGAACGGGCGTACGGCGTCAGCGCGTCGGTGACCTGCTGGGCCAGTTCCCGGGTCGGTACGAGAACGAGCGCCAGCGGCTGCCTCGGCTGGGCACGCTGGCCGGCGGTCCGGACGAGGAGCGCCAGGCCGAAGGCGAGGGTCTTGCCGGAACCGGTGCGACCGCGCCCGAGCACGTCGCGTCCGGCGAGCGAGTTGGGCAGTGTCGCCCCCTGGATCGGGAACGGCTCCGTCACGCCGAGGCCGGTGAGCGTCGTCATCACCGGCGACGGCATGTCCAGCTCGGCGAAGGTCGACACCGCGGGAAGCGCGGGGGTGACGGTGACCGGCAGGGCGAACTCGCCCTGTACGGCGGCGGGACGACGGCCGTAGCCGCCACCCGACCGGCCGGATGAACCGGACCGGCCGCCGGAGCCCGATCCGGGGCGGAAGCGGCTGCCGCCACCGCCGGAGCCGCCGGAGCGGGTACGTGAGTAACGGTCATTCGTGCGAGGCGTGCGGTTCATGCTGAACCTCTCTCGATGCGGCACGTATCGAGGAACTCTTGGGCAGAATGACCGCGCAAAGAATCGCAAGAACGAGCCGGGGGAAAACAAACACAGAACAGTGCCGGGACGTGAAACGCCGTGAATCGGCACCTGATAATTGCTCGGAGTGCACCGGGCGTGAGCCTGTGAGCGACAGGTCGCTCACGTGTGGGGGCCCGGCAGTCCGGTGCGGGGCCGACATCGGTTCAGATGTGTCGGCCGGCCGTCAGGACAGCGAGGAGAAACCTGGTCCCGCGCCACACTCCAATGTGTCACGCGCACCGGGCGGGCCCCGGAGAAAAAGCAACGTAGCCGGGGCCCGCATCGCAAGGTGCGGGCCCCAGCTACGTCTAACGCCTCAACGTCAGGCGGGAACGATGTTCTCCGCCTGCGGGCCCTTCTGGCCCTGCGTGACGTCGAAGTTCACCTTCTGGCCCTCCTGCAGCTCACGGAAGCCCTGGGCGGCGATGTTCGAGTAGTGGGCGAAGACGTCAGCGCCGCCGCCGTCCTGCTCGATGAAGCCGAAACCCTTTTCCGCGTTGAACCACTTGACGGTGCCACTAGCCATTTTGATCTCCTTCAGGGCAATGCTGCCCGGGGGCTCGCACTGTGCGAACCCCACGTCGCCTGAGATGATTGCCCCGTCCGGAAAATAACCGGAAATACAAAAGCGCGCCCACCGACACATAAAGTCGGCGAGAGCACTTGAAGTCTTCGGGAACCACAACTGCAACTGATGACTACAGTAGCACGGTGCATGCGGACGAGTACGGGACGTCTTGTCGATCCTGTGCGGCGTACCAGAAAATCGCGCGGGTCGCCGGAGAATTTTTCCGGAACCACGAACGGGGAATATTTTCCGGTCCTTCACCCCGCGGCTACTCCCGCCGACGTATGCGGGGCACCGCGGGGCCGCCTAGCGTGAACGGCGTGAACCGCGAGATGACCTTCGAACGCGTGCTTCTCCGTGTCAGGGCGGTGCCGCCGCTCGCCGCCGATCTGCTGGTGGCGGCCGGCGTGGGCCTGTTCACCGCGTCCGACGCCGCCGTGAACGATCCCGATTACCGGCAGGCCGACTGGTTCACCTGGCTGCTCGTCGCCGTCTCGGTCCTCGCGCTGGTCGCCAGGCGCCGCAGACCCGTGCTGGTCGTCACGGTCACCGGTGCCGCCTGCGCCGGCTGGGCGCTGTACGGGCACATCGGGGAGCTGCTGAACCTGCCGGTGATAGTGGCGCTCTACACGGTGGCCGTCCTCGGCGACCGGCGGCGCACGGTGTGGACCGGGGCCGTGGCCGCCGTCGTCTCGGGCGCGGTGGCGCTGCGGGTGGGGCACGACGTGGCCAACCCGCAGGGGCTGCCGGTGCTGGAGCTGGTCTGGCCGCTCGTACCCCTGCTGCTCGGCGAAGCGGTCCGTACACGGCGGGAACTGCTGCACGAGTACGAGGCCAGGGCGGCCCGCGCGGAGCGGGACCGGGAGCGGGAGGCGGCGCGTCGGGTCCACGAGGAGCGGGTACGTATCGCCCGCGAACTGCACGACATCGTCGCCCACACGGTGACGGCGATGACCGTTCAGGCGGGCGTGGCCCTCGACGCGCTCGACGGGCGGCCGGAGATCTCCAGGAAGGCGATGCGCCAGGTGCGTGACTCGGGCAGGGAAGCCGTCCGCGAACTGCGCGTGACGGTCACGGTGCTGCGCGAGGGGGACGACGAGCCGACGGCCCCGGTGCCCGGGATCGACAGACTCGGAGAGCTGGTCGAGCGGTTCGACGGCGGTGAGGTCGAACTGGTGATGCGGCAGGAGGGGGAGTTCGACGGGCTGTCGCCGATGGCCGAACTCGCGGTCCACCGCATCGTGCAGGAGGCCCTGACCAACGTCGTCAGACACTCGGGCGCCCGCCGCGCCGCGGTCTCCGTCGTCCGCCGCGACGACCGGCTGATCGTGGAGATCGCGAACGACGGGGCGGCCCGGGGAGCGGGACCGGGCGAACGGCCGGACGGGCATGGCGGGTTCGGGCTGATCGGGATGCGGGAGCGCGCGGTCGCGGCAGGCGGTGGCGTCGAGTACGGACCGGTGCCCGGCGGCGGTTTCCTCGTACGCGCCTGGCTGCCCGCCGGACAGCGCCCCGAGCGGTCGGAGACGCCGTCATGACCGTGCGGGTGGTGCTGGCCGACGACCAGAGCGTCGTACGCGCGGGGTTCCGGGCACTGCTCGATCTGACCGACGACCTCGTGGTGGTCGCCGAGGCCGCGGACGGCATCAGGGCGGTGGAAGCGGTACGCACCACCCGGCCGGACGTCGTGCTCATGGACATCCGGATGCCCGGCATCGACGGCATCGAGGCCACCCGCCGTATCGCCGCGGACCGCGCCCTCGACGCGATCCGGGTCGTCATGCTCACCACGTACCAGGTCGACTCCTATGTCTTCGAGGCGCTGCGGCACGGCGCGGCCGGGTTTCTGCTCAAGGACATCGAGCCCGACGAACTGCGGGCGGCGATCCGCACCGTCGCCGCCGGACAGAGCCTGCTGGCGGCGGCGGTCACCCGCTCCGTCGTCGAGGAGTTCGCCAGACTCAAGGCGCCCGAGGCGCTCGGCGCGGAGCGGCTGGCCCCGCTCACCGACCGGGAGCGCGAGGTGGTGGCGCTGGTCGCGGCGGGCCTCTCCAACGCCGAGATCGGCGCGGCGCTGATCATGAGCCCGCTGACGGCCAAGACGCATGTCAGCCGCGCCATGACCAAACTCGGGGTACGGGACAGGGCGCAGCTCGTGGTCCTCGCGTACGAGACGGGTCTGGTGCGGGCGGGGGAGCGCTGACACCCGTACCCGCCGTCACGAGATGGTGGCCGGCGCCCGGCTACTCCCGCCGGAGTAGTCACCGACTCCGGCTGACGGATGTCGGCCGGCGGGCCGCTCCGTAGCGTCGGGAGCATGATCGAAGCAACGGAACTCACCAAGCGATACGGCGGCAGGAACGCCGTCGACAAGCTGTCGTTCACCGTGCGGCCCGGCAGGGTGACCGGCTTTCTCGGCCCGAACGGAGCGGGCAAGTCGACCACCATGCGGCTGATCCTCGGGCTCGACACTCCGACGGCCGGCCGCGTCACCGTCGGAGGCAAGCGCTACGCGGACCTCCGCGCGCCCCTGCGTACCGTCGGCTCGCTCCTGGACGCCAAAGGCGTCCACGGCGGCCGTTCCGCGCACCAGCATCTCGCCGCCCTCGCGGCGAGCAACGGCATTCCGGGACGCCGTGTCGACGACGTCCTCGACCTCGTCGGCCTGCCCGCCGACACGGCACGCACCCGGACCAAGGGCTTCTCACTGGGAATGGGACAGCGGCTCGGGATCGCCGCCGCCCTGATCGGTGACCCCGAGGTGCTCATCCTGGACGAACCCGTCAACGGCCTCGACACCGAAGGCATCCGGTGGATCCGCGGACTGATGAAGTCCCTCGCCGCGCAGGGCCGTACGGTCTTCCTCTCCAGCCATCTGATGAGCGAGATGGAACTGACCGCGGACCATCTCATCGTGATCGGCCGCGGCAGGCTCATCGCCGACACCACGATGCGCGACTTCATCCGCACCAACTCCCGGTCGCACACGCTCGTCCGCTCCCCGGAGCCCGAGAAGCTGCGGGCGCTGCTGGAGGCCAGGGGCTGGGGTGTCCGGCTGGACCCCGGCGGCGGCTGGCGGGTCGACGGGACCGATGCCACCGCCATCGGCGACCTGGCGCGCGACCACGGGCTCGCGGTCCATGAACTCACCCCGGCCCACTCCACGCTGGAGGAGGTCTACACGGCGCTCGCGGGCGACTCGGCCGAGTACCGCGCCGGCGAGGCCGCGTCCGGGAAGGAGGCGGTCCGATGACGAACGACATCATCGGCGCGCGGGCCGGATTCCGGCAGGCCCTCGCCGCCGAGTGGATCAAATTCCGCAGCGTGCGCTCCACGGTGTGGACGACGGCAGCCACCGCCGTGGTCCCGATCGCCGGGGCGGTGTTCGTCGCCGCGACCGGGAGCCTCCAGGACGACGACACGGTCATCGGCGGCAGCCTCACCCTGGCCGTCGTCGCTCAGATGCTCGCCGCCGTCGTCGGCGCGATGACCATCACCGGCGAGTACGGCAGCGGCACCATCCGTACGACAATCGCGGCCAACCCGGGCCGCGCCACGGTCGTCGCCGCCAAGGCGACACTCGTCGCCGGCCTGCTGTACGTGATCGCCCTGGTCTCCTGCTCGCTCGCCGTCCTGGCCGGGGACGCGCTCCTGCCCGCCCGGTACGCGACGGGGGAGCCGCTGCCGGCCCTCTTCGGCATCGCGGGCTCCTTCGCCGTCGCGGGTCTGCTGGGGCTGGCCGTCGGCACGCTCGTACGGCACTCGGCCGGCGCCGTCACCACCGTCATCGGCCTGCTCCTGCTGCCGTCCCTCTTCGGTCCGCTGTTCGGGGACGCGCGGCGCTGGATCGCCGGCCTGTCGCCGACCGCCGCGCTGGAGAAGCTGACGCAGACCTCGGACGCGACGGCCGAAGCGGTCGGCAGTCTCGGGCCCTGGCCGTCGCTGTGGCTGGTGGCCGGCTGTACGGCGGCGCTGCTCCTGGTGGCCGTCGGGGCGCTGCGCCGCCGCGACGTCTGAGCGGTCCGCGGGCGCGGCGGGTCAGGGTGTGTGGACGTACGGCGTGGTCGTGCTCAGCTCCTCGAAACCGAGCCGCCGCAGGATGGGGCGGCTCTGGTCCGACGCGTCGACCTGGAGATAGCGGTAGCCGCGTTCGGCGGCCAGACGCGTACGGAAGGCGACCAGGGCGCGGTAGAGACCCCGGCCGCGCCAGCCGGGGACGGTGCCGCCGCCCCAGAGACCGGCGAACTCGGTGCCGGTGGGCAACTCCATCCGCGCGGCGCTCACCGGCACGTCACCGGCCATGGCGACGGCCGCCGCGACGCTCCCCGGCGCCGCGCCGAGCTGGGCCAGCAGCCGCTCGCGGATGTGCGAACGGTCCGTACCGAAGGCCCGCTCGTGGACCTCGGCCAGCAGCTCGACGCCCGCCGCGTCGGTCACCGCGACCAGCCGCACCCCGTCGGGCACCTCGACCTCGCTCGGCAGACCGGCGGCCTCGGCGATCATCAGCGCCTCCGGCGGTTCGGGAGTGAACCCGGCGGCGGTCAGCCGGCGGGCGAGGTCGTGGGGCGTGTCATGGGAGTAGAGCTTCCACTCGAACTCCAGGCCGAGGGAGGTGAAATGACGTATCTGCTCCGCGATCGCGGCATCCGCCGACTGTTCGTCCAGATCCGACCACAGGACCCCGTTCCAGCCGCCGTCGGCTTCCGGGGCCGGTCCGGGTGCGCCGGGTCCGCCGACGCCGGCCGCCGTCTGGCGGACCACGGCGCCGACCCGTTCGACCACTGCCCCGGGGCCGTCGGCGGGGGCCTCTCTGCGCATCTGGCGGTCGAACAGGGCGCGTACGGCTTCGTTGTCCATCCGCCCACCTCAGCGGAGCGCCGCCGGCGACGCAACCGGATTTTTCGCGTCGCCGCCGGTCAGGCCGCCTTGCGGGTCTCGGTGAGACGGGCGAAGGCGACGACGTTGCCCTGATACCCGGTCTTCTCGCTGAAGGCGCCGCCGCAGGTGATCAGGCGCAGCTCGGGCGCCCCGGTCAGGCGGTAGACGCTCGCGGCCGGGAAGCCGCGCTTGGTGAAGCCCTTGACGCCGTAGACGGTGAACACGGCCGTGGTGCCGTCGGCGCGCGCCACCTCCACGCGGCTGTTCCTGGCGAGCCGGCCCAAGTCGTAGAAGACGGCGGGGCCTCGGCCGGTGTCGACATGGCCCACGATCACCGAGGTGCCCTGCTCGCCGGGTGTCACCGACCCCCGGAAGTGGCCCGCCAGATCCGGTCTGCCGGGCGGCGGCGCGTCGATCCAGCCCTCCGGGTCCAGCGACACGCGCGTCATGGGCGCGTCGACGTGTACCGAGGGGATACGGATCCGGGTCGCGGTGGAGCCCGGCAGGGGAGGCGCGGCCCTCGCGGCCGTGCCGGCCGGGCGTGGCATCGGGACGGAGTCCGCGTCCCGGTCGGCGTCGGACACGGCGGATCCCGCGCCTGCGGGCTGCGGCGGGAGGACGAGCTCCCCCTCGCTGCTGAGCCGCACCACGAAGATGCCGACCAGCAGGAGCAGTACCACCGTCGACCACCGGGAGGCCCGGAGCCTTTCCGTTTCCGTCATCACGTGTCCTCGGGCACCGCGATCGGGCCCGTGGGTACGGCCGCGCGGCGAGACGCGCCCGTACCCACGGGCGGGGACGTGGTCAGGAGCCGTTCACCGGCCGGCTGCGGACGAGACGGACCGCGCCGCCGATGGCGACCGCGATGACGGCGGCGCCGACCGCCAGCCCGGCGGTGTTCGGCCCGCCGTCGGTGCTGCCACCGATGCCGGCCTTCACGCCCTTGTGGGCGCCGTCCGCCTGGGGCTCGTGCGGCTTGTGGGGCCGGGTTTCCCGGGGTTCCGGCCGGAGTGGCTCCAGCGGCTCCAGGGGCTCCAGAGGGTCGAGGGGGTCGAGCGGCGCAGCCGAGTGGGAGGGCTTGCTCGGCTTCCCCGGCTTGTCTGGCTTGTTCGGCTTGTTGGTCGTGCCGGTCGTGGCGGACTTGATCATCAGCGGCACCGAGCGGATCACACCGCCGCAGTCGAAGGTGATCTCGTACTCGGCCTCCGCCTTCACGTCGTCGAAGACCGTGGCCGACTTCTCCTCGCCCTCGGTGAGGGTGACGGTCTCGAACACTCCCGACGACACGGTCACCGTCGACGCCTGGCATCCGCTGCTCCGGATCGTCACCTCACCGCCGGGCGCGACCGCCTCGGGGGAGACGCTGAAGTCGAACTCGGCCTCGTCGCCCGCGAACGCGGCCGACCCCGTTCCGAGAACGAGGGCCGCGGCGCCCGCGATCGCGGCCGAGGCCCTGGGGCCTGTCTTGCGCATCGGATCTCCACTTGTGAGGGGGTCCCGGGACGTCGGAGGCGCGCCACGGCGGGAATTCCGAAGGCGCCACACAGCGCTCCCGACGCTAGAAGTGATGAATTGTCAGCGCACCCCGGGGACCCGCTCCTGCCCGCCAGTCGGGTTGTCGGGACGGGCACTCGGGTTACGGCGCCGGCGCTGAGGCGGCTCTGCCGGCGAGCACCTGTGCTGGTGAGACGGCTGCGGCAGGTGTTGCGACTGTGGCGAAACGGGCGGGAGTAAACCGTCGCAGGTTCGAACGTATGAGCTGGCGAGGGCGCGTGGCGCGATTTCCGTGACGTACGGCTCCGGGATTTCGCGGAATCCGACCGGCGGGCAGGCCGTGCGTGCCATGCTCGGTAAGCACTCTTACCGGTGACTCCGCCATGGGGCCATGGCGTGACGCGGGCATGGCGTGATTCGGGCATGGCGTGATTCGGGGAGAGCGGATGGAGTCGACTGATGACCCCGCCAACGGCACGGACGGTTTCGACGGAGCGGAGACCGGCGCCGGCCACGTGCGCAAGGCGCAGCGCCGTGAGCGGCTGCTGACAACCGCGACCGACCTTTTCACGACGCGCGGCTATGTGGGCACGTCGATCGAACGGATCTGTGCCACGGCGCACGTGTCGATCCGCGCGTTCTACCAGGAGTTCGAGGGCCGCGAGGCGCTGTTGATCGCGCTGCACAACGAGGTCGCGCGAGCCGGCATGGAGGCGACGCTCGCCGCCCTCGGCGGTCCCGACATGGACACGGCCGACACCCGTACGAGGGTGACCGCGCTGGTGCGCGCGTACGTCGGCGCGGTGACCGCCGATCCGGCGTCCGCGAAGGTCGCCTTCGTCGAGGTGATCGGTGTCAACCGCGCCGTGGAGGACCACCGGGTGGTCTGGCGCAGTCTGTGGACGGACTTCCTGACCGGCGAGGCCGACCGAGCCGTCGGCCGCGGCGAGGCGGTGCCGCGTGACTACACCCTGGCGATGGTCGCCCTGATCGGCGCCATCAACGAACTGATGGCGCACTGGGCCCGCAGCGGCGGCGCGGTGCCCCGTGAGGTCGTGGCGGACGAGATGATCCAGCACGTGCTCGCCACGATCGGTCATCGCACCGGGCCGGGAGCCGGCCCCGTACGGGCGGACGAGGGAGCGTGAGGGCATGAGCGGGCTCTGGCACCAGGTCATGCGCAGCATGTCCCAGCCGGACGCGTCGCCGGACGACGACATCCTCGCGCTGGCGGCGGCCGACATCGCGCTGCGCAACCATCCTGAGCCGCCCGCCGACGCGGACGTCGTCCTGGACATCGCGCGGTCCGAGTTCGCCGCCGTACTCACCGTGCGGCAGGCCAGGGCGGCGCTCCAGCGCGCCCGCGAGATGGCCAGGGAACAGGCGGCGCAGGACCGGGAACGAACCGACGGGAACGGCTGAACGGCAGTTCAGCGGGTTACGCCGACGCGGGGGCGGCCCGCGCGCTCGGTTAGCCTGAGCGGACGATGAACCGTTTGACGACGCCCTGGGGCGATCTCGACCTTGCCCGCTTTCCCGAGCAGCCCCGCGACACGCTCCGGGCCTGGGACGCGGCCGACGAGTATCTGCTGCGGCATCTCGCCGAGGCGGAGGCCGAGGCGGAGGAGGCCGCCGCCGGCAGCGGCGGCGCCGAGGACGGCGTCGACGGCGGCGTCGATCTGTCCGGCACCGTGGTCGTCGTCGGCGACCGGTGGGGCGCGCTCGCCACCGCGCTCGCGCCGCACCACCCCGTACAGATCACCGACTCGTACCTCACCCAGCGGGCGACCCGCGCCAACCTGCTGCGCAACGGCATCGACACCGATGCCGTGCGGCTGCTGTCGGCGCGGGACACACCGCCAGGGCGGATCGACGTCCTGCTGATCAGGGTGCCCAAGAGCCTCTCCCTTCTGGAGGACCAGCTGCACCGGCTGGCGCCCGCCCTGGGGCCGGAGACCGTGGTCGTCGGCACCGGCAAGGTCACCGAGATCCACACCTCCACCCTGCGGCTCTTCGAGCAGATCCTCGGCCCCACCCGGACCTCGCTCGCCGTGAAGAAGGCGCGTCTGATCTTCTGCGCGCCGGCCACCGACCGCACCCGGGGCCGGGGCGGTGACGGCGGCCGGTCCGCCGACCGCGCGGCGGCGGGCCCCTGGCCGATCTCGTACACCGTGCCCGAGGGCGTGGGCGCCGCCTCCGGGCTGACCGTCACCAGCCACGCCGGTATCTTCTGCGCCGAACGGCTCGACATCGGTACGAGGTTCTTCCTACGCAATCTGCCCGAGCGGCGCGGCCGGGAGCATGTCGTCGACCTCGGCTGCGGAAACGGTGTCGTCGGCACGGCCGTCGCCGTGGCCAATCCGGAGGCCCGGCTGACGTTCATCGACGAGTCCTTCTCCGCCGTGGCGTCCGCCGAGGCGACCTTCCGCAAGAACGTCGACACCGGCAATCCGGCGGAGTTCGTCGTCGGTGACGCCCTGGCCACGGTGGCCCCCGGGTCGGCCGATCTCGTCCTCAACAATCCGCCCTTCCACACCCATCAGGCGACCACCGACGCGACCGCCTGGCGGATGTTCACCGGGTCGCGCGAGGCGCTGCGCTCCGGCGGCGAGCTGTGGGTCGTCGGCAACAGGCATCTCGGCTACCACACCAAGCTGCGGCGGCTCTTCGGCAACTGCGACGTGATGGCGAGCGATCCGAAGTTCGTGGTCCTGCGCGCCGTCCGGCGCTGACCGTCACGGCGCCCGGGGTCCGGTCCCGACCCGCTGACCGGCCCGAACTTGCCTTCTTGGACGTCCCGTTGGGCACACTGTGCCTGTGACGTCACTGCCGCAACTCCCGTCCCAGGTCCCACACGGCTCGCAGCCCGGCCATATGATCGTGTGCGGCGACGACGCGCTCAGCCACCGGCTGGCCGGTGAACTGCGTGAGGTCTACGGAGAACAGGTGACCCTCGTCGTCCCGCCGGTACGCGCGGAACGCCGGGACCCGGCGCCCCTCACCGGCCGTGGCAGGGCGTCCGCCCTCATCGGCCGGATGTCGGCGGTCATGGCCCGCACATACGGCCCCGCGACCGGCACTCCGGAAGGCCGGACGGGCGATGCCGCGCTCCCGCGGCTCATCGAGGCCGCGGAACTCGACACAGACGTCCTCGTCGAGGCGGGAGTCGCCGAGGCGGCGGCGCTCGCGCTCGTCCACGACGACGACGAGGTCAACATCAGGACCGCCCTCGCCGCACGCCGTCTCAACCCCCAACTGCGCCTGGTCATCAGGCTCTACAACCGCAAGCTCGGCCAGCATCTCGAAGAGCTGCTGGACCAGGCGGCGGCCGTCGCCGTCCCCGGCCTGGACGTCGCCGCGCTCGACGCGTCCACCACCGTGCTCTCGGACGCCGACACAGCCGCCCCCGCGCTGGCGGCCACCGCCGTCGCCGGCACCAGCAAGATCGTCCGCGCCGACGGGCTGATGCTGCGGGCCGTGGAGCGCAATCCGCCGGGCCCCGGCGAGGTCGCCGACCCCGGTCTGTGCACCCTCGCCCTGCTGTCGTCCACCACCAACGACCCGGCGGGCGCTGAGGGTTCGGACAGCAGCGGGCACGACGGGCCCCGGCTGCTGCCCGACGACGCCAGCACCGCGGCGGCCACCGGCCGGGGGACCGTCGTCCTGGAGGCCGTCTCCCACGAGGGCGAGCCGCTGTCACGGCGGCGGACCACGGGGCGCGGCGCACCGCTGGGCTCGCTCTTCTCGCGCCGGCTGCGCTGGTCCTTCGCGGGTATCGCCGCCGCCGTACTGGCCCTGGCCGTCGCCTCCTGGATCACCACCGACGACCATCCGCTGCACGCGACGTACATCGTCCTGCTCGATCTGTTCGGCATCGGAGACCCCGCCACCGGCGAGGATCTGGACCGTCAGCTGGTCCAACTCCTCTCCGGAGTGGCCGGGTTGCTGCTGCTCCCGGTCCTGCTGGCCGCCGTACTCGAAGCGCTCGGCACGTTCCGCAACGCCTCGGCCCTGCGCAGGCCGCCCCGCGGACTCTCCGGCCACATCGTGCTGCTCGGTCTCGGGAAGATCGGCAGCAGGGTCCTCGTACGGCTGCGTGAACTCGACATACCCGTGGTGTGCGTGGAGGAGGACCCCGAGGCCCGGGGCATCGCCCTCGCGCGGAGCCTGCGGGTGCCGACGGTGGTCGGCGACGTGACGCAGGAAGGGGTCCTGGAGGCGGCCAAGGTGCACCGGGCGCACGCCCTTCTCGCCCTCACCAGTGTGGACGTGACCAACCTCGAAGCTGCCCTGTACGCGCGTTCGGTCAAGCCGGACCTGCGGGTCGCACTGCGGCTGTACGACGACGAGTTCGCCACCGCCGTCTACCGGACGCTCCGCGCGGCCCACCCCCGGGCCCTCACCCGGAGCCGCAGCGTCTCCACGCTCGCGGCACCGGCCTTCGCCATCGCCATGATGGGGCGTCAGATCCTGGGAGCCATCCCGGTGGAGCGGAAGGTGCTCCTGGTCGCCGCCATCGATGTGGCCGGACATCCGAGGCTCGAAGGGCGCACCGTCGCCGAGGTGTTCAGACCGGGCGCCTGGCGGATCATCGCGCTGGACACGGCGGCGCCGGGGGACCGGCTGCCCGATCTCGCCGACACCCGCCGTGACCACGACGAGGACCGCACCACCGGCCTGGTCTGGGACCTGCACCCGGGGTACGTGCTGCGCCCCCAGGACCGTGTCGTGCTCGCCGCCACCCGGCGGGGTCTGGCCGAGTTGATGGGCCGCCAGTCGACGCCGCCCCGGCCCTCCGTGCCCTGAGGGCTCTCGCGCAGGCCCTGGCGCCGCGACGCGGATATCGGCCACGGATGCGTCTGTTCCCGCCGTACTGCGAACAGTGCCGGATCACGTAAGCCCCTGTCCCCCCGTACGTCACACGACTGCCCTACTGTTCCCGTCACTTCACTCGTATGACGGGAAGGCCGGGAACATGGGAAGACTCATGCGTACGACAGTTGCCGCGAGCGCGGCCGGGGCACTGGCCCTGGTGGGCGCCCTGAGTCAGGCGGGCACCGCCGCCGCCGACGACCAGCTGCCGTACTCCTCTTCCACCGGGGTCGGGGTCCACAACGCGTACGAGAAGACGACCTTCCCGTACTTCGCCGACGCGCTGGACTCCGGCGCCGGGATGCTCGAACTCGACGTGTGGACCAATGTGTTCGGTGCCTCCTGGCGGGTCTCGCACAGCAACCCGCTGGGCAGCAACAGCAACTGCGTGAACGCCGCCAACGCCGGTGAACTGCGCACCAAGGCACGCGACCAGGGCCTGCCCGGCTGCCTCAAGGACATGAAGGCCTGGCACGACGCCAACCCCGGCCACCGGCCCATCCTCGTCAAGGTCGAGCTGAAGGACGGCTTCCAGGGCAAGGCCGGACGCGGTCCCGCCGCGCTGGACGCGCTCCTCGGCTCCACCCTCGGCGACGCCCTCTTCCGCCCCGCCGACCTGGTGGGCGGCAGCGCGAACCTCGACACCGCAGTCCAGGAGCGGGGCTGGCCGGCGCGCTCCGCGCTCGCGGGCAAGTTCATATTCGAGCTGATCCCCGGCACCGTCGAGCAGCAGAACCCCCTCGACACCTTGTGGACCGACCGCGAGTACGCGACCCATCTGCGGGACCTCGCCGCCGCCGGCCGGCTCGGCGAGGCGGCGGCCTTCCCCGCCGTGCTCGGCGCCACCGCCGGGGACCCCCGTACCAGGTACACGGACGCCTCGCTCCGGCCGTGGTTCGTCGTCTTCGACGGCTCCGCGTCCATCTACGCCGCCGAGGGCTTCGACACCGCCTGGTACGACCAGCGGCACTACCTGGTCGTCATGACGGACGCCCACTCGGTGGCGCCCGCCATCGACGGCACGAACCCGACCGAGGCGCAGGCGCGGGACCGCGTCGCGCTGCTTGCGCGTAAGCACGCGAGCATCGCGTCGGCGGACTGGTACCCGCTGCCGTCCGTCCTCGCGACCGTCGTGGAGCGCGGCGCGGCCCAGTAGCCGCCGTCCCCGCGCCGTACGCCGGGTTGCGCGGTCCCCCGGGCCGCGCAACCCGCGCGCAGCGACCGCGTGCTCACGCGCCGGACGGGCCGTGGGCCCCGAGGACCGTCTCCAGCGTGTCCGCCTCCGACGCCGGTTTGTCCTCACGGTGGCGCAGCACCCGCGCGAACCGCAGCGTCACTCCCGCCGGATAGCGGGACGAGCGCTGGAGCCCGTCGTACGCGATCTCCACCACCAGCTCAGGACGCACCCGTACGGTGAAGCCGTCGTCGTCCACGGCCAACTCCCGCAGACGCGCCGTCTGCCACTCCAGCATCGCGTCCGTCAGGCCCTTGAACGTCTTGCCCAGCATCACGAACGAGCCGTCCGGCCGCCGGGCGCCCAGATGCAGATTCGACAGGCGGCCGGTGCGCCTGCCGTGACCCCACTCGGCGGCCAGCACCACCAGGTCCAGCGTATGGACGGGTTTGACCTTCACCCATCCGGCCCCGCGCCTGCCCGCGCTGTACGGGGTGTCGAGCGCCTTGATCACGACGCCTTCGTGGCCCCGCTCCAGCGTGACCCGCAGGAACTCCACCGCCTCGGCGGTGTCCGGCGCCGAATCCTCACCCGCGTCGTCCCGCCCCGGCACCACGACCCGCCGGACGCGCATCGGCGCCGGGACCAGCCGGTCCAGCGTCGTACGGCGCTCGGCGTACGACAGGTCCAGCAGTTCTTCGCCGTCGGCGGCGAGCACGTCGAAGAAGACGGGCGACAGCGGCAACGCGACCGCCGCCGCCCGTACATCGGTACGCGAGCCGACCCGCCCCGCGACCTCCTGGAACGGGCGGGGCCTGCCGTCCGCGTCCAGGGCGATGACCTCCCCGTCCAGGATGAAGCGGTCACCGTCCAGGGCCAGCGCGGCGGCCGTCACCTCCGGCAGCCGGTCGGTGATGTCGTCGAGGGTGCGGGTGTAGACCCGTACCGCGTCACCCTCCCGGTGGACCTGTACGCGGATCCCGTCCAGCTTCTCCTCCACGGCGCACGGCCCGAGCCGCTCCACGGCCTCGGCCACGCCCGCCGCCGTCCGCGCGAGCATCGGCAGCACCGGGCGGCCGACGGTCAGCCGGAACTCCTCCAGCGCCCCGGGACCGTCCGCCAGCAGCCGCTCGGCGACGCTCTGGAGCGACCCGGCCAGCATCACCGCCCGCCGGACGGCGGCGGGCGGCGCCTCCGTCGCCTGCGCGAGTGCCTCCCCGGCGACGGCGTCCAGCGCGCCCTGGCGCACCTCACCGGAGAGCAGCGCGATCAGGAACCGCTGTTCCTCCCCGGTCGCCGCGCCCAGCAGGGCCTGGACCAGCCGTCTGCGCTCGGCCTGCGAGCCGGGACCGGCGACGGCGGCGAGAGCGGTGACCGCCTCGTCCGCCTCGTGGATGGTCAGCGTGGCCTCGTCCGCCGCAGGCACCGGGTCCTTCAGCGAGTGCCAGCCGACCCCGATCCGCCCCTGCGGCAACCGGCCCGCCAGCCAGGGGATGACGACCGGCACATCGGCGGGCCCGGCCGCGCGGAAGAGTTCGGCCAGCAGGGCGATCTTCCGGGACCGCGCCGACGTGGCGGCGACCTCCTGCGAGACATGGGCGAGGGTGGCCAGCAGCATGCGGCCATCCTGCAACGCCCCGCGCCCGCGCGCTTCCCCGGAGCCCGCCGGAGCCCGCCCGGTCCCGTGCCGGACGGCGGGCCCGGGAGGGCTAACCTGGCGGTCCGGCGGAGAAGCAGCGGAGGGGTGAGCGAGCGTGAGCCACGGAGACACCCACGCGGACGCCCGCCGGCAGACCCTTCCTCCCGGTGCTTCCCGAGCCGACCCAGGACTCTTCGGCCCCGACTCGGTCACCTGGCAGCTGCACGGCGACCCGATGATGTGGATCGCCGGAGTCCGCGCGCTCTACCTCCAGGCGCTGCACCCGCGTGCCGTACGCGGCGTCATACAGAACAGCGACTTCAGGAAGGACGCCTGGGGGCGGCTGAGACGGACGGCCAACTTCGTCGGCACCATCAGCTACGGCACCACGGAGGCCGCCGAGAGGGCCGGCGCCCGCGTCCGCCGCATCCACACCCGCATCAAGGTCACCGACCCCGTGACGGGCGAGCGCTACGGCGTCGACGAACCCGACCTGCTGCTCTGGGTGCACTGCGCCGAGGTCGACTCCTACCTGCACCTCCTGCGCCGCTCAGGACTCCCCGTCACCGACGCCCAGGCCGACCTCTACATCGACGAACACCGGGCGGGCGCCCGCCTCGTGGGCCTCGACCCGGCGCTCGTGCCCGCCAACAGGGCCGAACTCGCCGCGTACTTCGAGCGGGTACGACCGGAGCTGGCCGGCGGCCCGGAGGCGCGCGAGGTGGACGACTTCCTGCGCCGTCCCCCCGTCCACCCGCTGCTCGTCCCCGCCCGCGCGGTGCTGTGGCGGCACGTGTCGGCCCTCGCGTACGACTCACTGCCCGGCTACGCCCACGAGTTGTACGGCAGAGCGGCCCCCGGCCCACGGCGGGTCACCCGCCGACTCGTCGTCACCGGGGCGGTCCTGCGGGCCGTCCCCGGGTGGCTGCGCCGGCGCGTCCCACCGGGCCACATCAGAGGCGCGATGGCCAGGCTCGGACGCGAGACCCGGCCCGGCCCACGCAAACTCAGGCGACAGGCTGCCAAACTCCGCAGACAGGCGGCCATACTGGACGGGCCGGGGAGGGCGCAGCGAGGTGACGGGGGCGACAGCAGGCGATGGCGGAAACCAGTCTGATCCAGGGCCGGTACCGGCTGCTCGATCTGATCGGGCGCGGTGGCATGGGCGAGGTGTGGCGGGCCCAGGACGAATCGCTGGGCCGGCACGTCGCCGTCAAATGCCTCAAGCCGCTCGGTCCGCAGCAGGATCAGTCGTTCACCCGGGTGCTCCGCGAACGGTTCCGCCGGGAGGCGCGTGTCGCGGCGGCCCTCCAGCACCGGGGCGTCACCGTCGTCCACGACTTCGGCGAGCACGACGGTGTGCTGTATCTCGTGATGGAGCTGCTCGAAGGGCGTAACCTCAGCCAGCTCCTGGAGGACAACAGCCAGGGTCCGCTCGATGTGCCGGACATCGTCGACATCGCCGAGCAGGTCGCGGACGCGCTCGCGTACACGCACGAACAGGGCATCGTCCACCGGGACTTGAAGCCAGCCAATATCGTGCGGCTGACCGACGGCGCGGTGAAGATCTGCGACTTCGGCATCGCCAGGCTCGGCCACGACATCGGCTTCACGTCCAAACTCACCGGCACCGGCATCGCGATGGGCACGCCGCACTACATGTCGCCCGAGCAGATCGGCGGCGGACACATAGACCATCGCAGCGATCTGTACTCGCTCGGCTGTGTGCTCTACGAGATCGCCACCGGCGCCCCGCCCTTCGACCTGGACGACGCGTGGGCCGTCCTGGTCGGTCACCGGGACACCGCGCCCCAGCCGTTGCGGAGCCACCGGTCCGAACTTCCCGAGTTCCTCGACCGGATCGTCCTCGACCTGCTGGCCAAGACGCCCGACGAGCGTCCGTCGGACGCCACCGCGCTGCGGCACCGGATCATCGCGGCCCGGTCCATCTCGGAGCACCCCGAAACGACCGGACGCTACGGCCGTTACGGGCGGGAAGGGCGGATGGGCCGTCCGCCGGCCCTGTCGCCCATGCTCGCGCACCCGCCGTCGGCCGCCGGCTCCACGTCCCACGGGCACGCCGCCGGCGGTCAGGACCCGAGGGCGTCCCGGCTGCCCTCCTGGACGTACGGCATGACCGTCGGCCACAAGGCGACCGGCTCCTCCGCCCTGCGCACCACGCCGCCCGACCACACGGCGGGACTCACCGGTGAGTGGACCACGCCGTCGGGACCGGCCGGGACCTCGGCTGGCGGCTACGCGTCCCGTGAGCGCCCCACGCCCTCGCCCGAGCAGATCGCCGTGCTCAACAGCCGGCACAGCGCGGGCCTCAGCCTGGGCAGGCTCGGGCGCTGGGACGAGGCGGGCGAGGTGCACCGCTCGGTCGCGGCCGAGCGGGAACACATGCTCGGGCCCGATCATCCCGACACCCTCGGCAGCCGCTACGAGGTGGGCTTCACGCTCAGCCGGACCGGCCGGACGTCGGACGCGCTGCGGGAGTTCGTACGCGTCACGGAGGGCCGCGAACGGGCCCTCGGCCCCGACCACCCGGAGACCCTGGCCGCGCGCCAGGAGACCGCGTACGTCCTGGGCCAGCTCGGCAGGCACTTCGAGGCGCACGAGGTGTACGCGGCGGTGCTCGCCTCCCGTGAACGCACCATGGGGCCCGACCACCCCGACACCCTGCGCTGCCGCCACAACCTCGCCTTCAACCTCAGCCGGCTCGGCCGGATCGAGGACTCGTACCGGATGGCGCT
Organism: Streptomyces camponoticapitis; assembly: GCF_014646115.1. Classification (GTDB taxonomy): domain Bacteria; phylum Actinomycetota; class Actinomycetes; order Streptomycetales; family Streptomycetaceae; genus Streptomyces; species Streptomyces camponoticapitis. Next base: position 160,050 of record NZ_BMMV01000002.1, read on the forward strand.
GGAGGTGGCGGAGGCGCGCGGCAGGGTGCTGGGCGCCAACCACCCCGACACGCTGGTCACCCGGTACGAGGTCGCGTACGCGCTCGGCATGCTGGGCCGCTGGACGGAGGCGCTCCAGACGTACCGCGACGTCGCGGCAGGCCGCACCCACGCGCTGGGCGGGGACCACCCCGACAGCCTCGCGGCGCGCTACGAGGTCGGCATAAGCCTCGGCCGCCTCGGCCGCAGCGCCGAGGCCCTGGATCTCTACCGGGGCCTCGTCGACGACCGCACCCGTGTCCACGGCCCCACCGACCCCGAGACGCTGCGCGCCCGCCACGGCCTCGGGGTGAACCTCGGCCGCCTCGCCCGCTGGGAGGAAGCCCTGGCGGAGTCCCGCGACGTCTGCGCGATCCGCGAACGAGTGCTGGGCCCGGACCACCCGGACACCCTGGTCAGCCGCCGCGAGGTCGCCGTCGGCCTGGGCTGGCTGAGCCGCTGGTCCGACGCCCTGGCGGTCTACCGCAGTGTGGCGGAGTCCCGCGAACGCGTCCTGGGCCCGGACCACCCGGACACCCTGGCCAGCCGCAACGACGAGGCGCACTGCCTCGAACAACTGGGCAGGGGCGGCGAGGCGGTGGAGCTCTACCGCCGGGTGGCGGCCCTGCGACAGCAGCGCGAGGCGGGCCGGCCCTAGGGCGTGTCCGCAAAGTCCCGCCTGGCCCAGCGCGTCTGGTACGGCGCCTCGCCGCGTTGTCGAAGTCGGCCGAGTACGCCCGGTACGAGGCCGATTCTCCGCCTTGCGATGCACCGCACCAGACGCCCCGGGCCCCGCCCTGCGGGCGGACGGCGCTACTTTGCGGACACGCCCTAGGGTCTGTCGTGTCTTCACAGCAGCGCCGTCCGCCCGGAGGCCGGGCGGGACCTTGAAGACACGGCCCAAGGGCTGTCCCGTCGCCCTCGTGGGCCGGTCGGACGGGGCGGGGTCCCGTCGTGGGCGCGGACGTGTTACCAAGAGCCATGCCCGCACTCGCCTCTCCCGCCCGCGCCTCCTACGACGCCGTGATCGTCGGCGGCGGTCACAACGGACTCGTCGCCGCCGCCTATCTCGCCGGGGCCGGGCGCTCCGTCCTCGTTCTGGAGCGTCTCGGACACACCGGTGGGGCCGCCGTCTCCACCCGCCCCTTCGCCGGTGTCGACGCGCGTCTCTCCCGCTACTCGTACCTCGTGTCGCTGCTGCCCCGGAAGATCGTGGACGAGCTCGGGCTGCGGTTCGCCGTGCGGAAGCGGACCGTCTCCTCGTACACACCCGCCGAGCGCGGCGGGGGGCCGACCGGACTGCTCGTGGGCGGTGGGGCCGACCGTACGAGGGAGTCCTTCGCCCGACTGACCGGAGGCGACAGCGAGTACGCGGCCTGGCAGTCCTTCTACGGCTCGACCCTCCGCGTCGCCGAGCGCGTCTTCCCGACCCTCACCGAACCGCTGCCCGAGCGCGCCGAGTTGCGCGCCCGGATCGACGACGAGGCCGCCTGGCGCATGCTTTTCGAGGAACCGATCGGTGTCGCGATCGAGGACCGCTTCGCCGACGACCTCGTACGCGGAGTCGTCCTCACCGACGCGCTGATCGGCACCTTCGCCGATGCCCACGACCCGTCCCTCCCGCAGAACCGCTGCTTCCTCTACCACGTGGTGGGCGGTGGCACCGGTGACTGGGACGTGCCGGTCGGCGGCATGGGCGCGCTCACCGACGCGCTCGCCGGCGCGGCACGCGCGGCCGGGGCGGAGATCGTCACCGGCCACGAGGCGACCCGCGTCGAGACGGACGGCGGCCACGCCGAAGTCTCCTTCCGTACGGAGGCGGGCGACACCGGGAGCGTCGCGGCCCGCCACGTTCTCGTGAATGCGTCCCCGCGGGCGCTCGCCGGGCTGCTCGGCGACGCGCCGCCCGCCCCACCCGCCGAGGGCGCCCAGCTGAAGGTCAACATGCTGCTGCGCCGGCTGCCGCGGCTGCGTGACCGGAGCGTCGACCCGCGCGACGCGTTCGCCGGGACGTTCCACATCGCGGAGGGCTACCGGCAGTTGGCGACGGCGTACGAGGAGGCGGCCGGCGGCAGGCTGCCGTCCGCGCCGCCCTCCGAGATCTACTGCCACTCGCTGACCGACCCGTCGATCCTGTCCCCGGAGCTCGCCGAGCAGGGCTACCAGACCCTCACCCTCTTCGGACTGCACACCCCCGCCCGGCTGTTCGCCGATGCCAACGACACCGTGCGCGACGAACTGCTCAGGGCGACCCTGGAGCAGCTCGACGCCCATCTGGCCGAGCCGATCGCCGACTGCCTCGCCGTGGACGCCGAAGGAAGGCCCTGCATCGAGGCGAAGACGCCCGTCGACCTCGAACGTGAACTGCGGCTGCCCGGCGGCCACATCTTCCACCGTGATCTCGCGTTCCCCTACGCCACGCCCGGCACGGGCCGGTGGGGCGTGGAGACCGCCCACGCGAACGTGCTGCTGTGCGGGGCGGGCGCCGTGCGCGGTGGCGGCGTCAGCGGAGTGCCAGGTCACAACGCAGCCATGGCCGTGCTGGAGGCGGTCCGGGGCGCGACGAGCTGAGCCCGGCCCGCGTACCCGGTGCCGCCCATCGGTCCGTACGGCCCTTGCGCCGTACGGACGATGCCCCGTTTGTCTTCTTTGGGCCCCGGGTACACGGAGTCGGGGCGTCAGCCGCGCCGAGGGCGCCGCCGCCAGCGAGGAGGCAGAGCATGAGCCAGAGCGGAGCCCCGGCCCTCGGGACGGTCACCACGGAGGTCCCGGCGCGACTCGACCGGTTGCCGTGGTCACGGTGGCACTGGATGATCGTGATCGGCCTCGGCACCGTATGGATTCTGGACGGCCTCGAAGTCACCGTCGTCGGCAACATCGCGAGCCGCCTCTCCGAGGACGGCAGCGGCCTGCCGATCAGCGCGGCCGAGGTCACCGGCGCGGCCGCGGCCATCTATGTGGCCGGCGCGTGCTCGGGGGCGCTCTTCTTCGGCTGGCTCACCGACCGGTTCGGCCGTAAGAAGCTCTTTCTCGTCACCCTCGCGGTCTATCTGATCGCGACCGCGCTGACCGCTCTCTCGTACACCGTCTGGTGGTTCTGCGTCTTCCGCTTCTTCACCGGCTTCGGCATCGGTGGGGAGTACGCGGCGATCAACTCCGCCATCGACGAACTCATCCCCAGCAAGTACCGCGGCCGCGTCGACCTCATCATCAACGGCAGCTTCTGGCTCGGCGCCATGGCCGGGGCCCTGCTCTCCGTCCTCGCGCTCAACACGAGCATCTTCCCCAAGGACGTCGGCTGGCGGCTGACGTTCGCGCTCGGCGTCGTCCTCGGATTCGTCATCCTGCTGGTCCGCCGGCATGTTCCGGAGAGCCCGCGGTGGATGTTCATCCACGGACACGACGAAGGAGCCGAGGAGATCGTCTCCGGCGCGGAGCGCCAGATCGAACAGGAGACCGGGAAGAAACTGCCGGAGCCCGGGGGGTCCATCACCATCGAACAGCACAGGAGCATCGGGTTCGTCGAGATCGCGAAGACGCTGTTCCGCGTCTACCCCAAGCGCGCGACGCTCGGCTTCTCCCTCTTCATCGGCCAGGCGTTCCTGTACAACGCGATCACCTTCGGCTTCGGCGCCATCCTGGTGAACTTCTTCGACGTGTCCAGCGGCTCGACCGGTTACTACTTCGCCGCGATCGCTTTCGGCAACTTCCTCGGACCACTGCTGCTCGGGCGGCTGTTCGACACGGTGGGGCGCAGGCCGATGATCGCGGGGACGTACATCGTCTCGGGGCTGCTGCTCTTCCTCACCGCCTGGTTCTTCAACGAGGGCTGGCTCGACGCGACCACCATGACCGTCTGTTGGGCCGTGGTGCTCTTCTTCGCGTCCGCCGGAGCCAGCTCCGCCTATCTGACCGTCAGCGAGATCTTCCCCATGGAGACACGCGCCATGGCGATCGCGTTCTTCTACGCCATCGGTACGGCGGCGGGCGGGATCTCCGGACCGCTGCTGTTCGCGAGCCTCACCGACAGCGGGGTCGTCGGCGACGCCGTCATCGCGTTCTGCGTCGGAGCGTCGCTGATGGTCGCCGCCGGCGTGGTCGCCGTGTTCTTCGCGGTGGCCGCCGAGGGCAGGTCCCTGGAGGACATCGCCACCCCGCTGTCGGTCCGCAAGTGACGCTCCCGCCCGGCGCGAACGCCTACCCGGAGACGTTCTTCATCTCGACGGAGGCGATCCGGCCCGCGTCGTCGAACAGCACCTGGGCCGTGGCGCCCCCCGGCAGCTCGGCGCTCACCCGGTCCGCCTCCTGACGCGGCGTCAGCCCGTGATGGCCGAAGTATCCCGTGACCACGGCGCGGGCCGAACTCCCGGCGAGCAGGCCCGCACCCGTCAGCAGGACACGCGGCAGCGTGATGCCGTCGGGCACGGCACGCGGCACCCGCGGGTCGTCCGGCACCATGTACAGACGGCCCTCGGGGGAGGCCTGGACGCCGAGGTAACCGGCCGCGCCGAGCGCGCCCATCGCCCCGAAGGCGAGGGTCTCCACCGCGAACCGGGGGTCGTCGAACGCCGACAGGTCGACCAGGTCGGTGGTGAACTCGGGGATGCCGTGGGCCTCACCCAGCCGCCGTATCTCGTTCGCCGCGCCGACGACGGGCGATTCGCCGAAACCGGGGTTCGCCCATCCCCACAGCCAGGACCCCTCCGAGGTGTCGAAGCTGCCCAGCACGGAGATACGCAGATCGCGGCCCGCCTGGCGGTAGAGCCGCTGGTCGAGATCGGCGGTCCACGGCCCGGTCGGCATGAACTCGTTGAAGGCTTCGAGCTGTTGGGCACCCCAGGCGGCGTGCGGCTCGGTCATCCGGAGGAACGGGTCGCTGAAGGCGGTGGTCGCGGTCACGCGATGACCCTAGTGCGCTCCTCTTCGACCGTCGCACAAGGGTACGAAGGGCGGCCGACCGCGACGGCGGTTCGTGAGAGCGGGACGCGCCAGGACTCAGTCCGGGGACACGCTCCAGCCGGCCGGCTCGACGCGCGCCGCGTCCTCGCGCCGCGAGTCGTCGAACACCGTACGGTCGCCGTCCTCGACCCGCAGCCCTTCCACATACGCCCCACGGCCGACGCAGGCGCCCCCTGTCGTGTACCGCCACCGCAGCCGCACCTCGCGCCCCCGCCAGGCGGCGAGGCGGGCATGGAGCCGGTGCCACACGCGCCCCGACCAGCCCGAGACCGAGCCCGTGGGACGCGCGGTGCCGGCCTGCTCACCGGAGCGCGTCGTCGTGAAGGGGACAGGCACCCACTCGGCTCCCGCGGAGCAGTCGGCCGCCTCCAGGACCAGGACATCGGTACCGGGCTCCGTGTCCCACCACAGCGAGCAGCGCACCCGCCCCCGCCCGGTGGCGACGCGCAGCGCGGGCAGCGTGAGCGTGGCCGTGGCGCCGGTGGCCATGCCCGAGAACCACGCGCTCCGGCCCCTCCCGGGCGAGACGGGCACGGCGCGCGCCAGGCTGTCGGCGGCGGCGACCCGCGGAGCACTGCTGGATCGCCAACTGCGCACCGGATGAACGGAGTTGCCGAGCACGACGAGGAACGAGTCGGTCGTCGGATCGAGCACCAGACTGGTCCCGGTGAAGCCGGTGTGCCCCGCCGTACGCGGCGTGGCCATGGCCCCCATGTACCAGTGCTGGTAGAGCTCGAAGCCCAGACCGTGCGCGTCACCGGGGAAGCCGGTGTTGAAGTCGGTGAACATCAGCTCGACCGACGCCGGACGCAGAATCCTCGCCCCGCCGTACGCGCCGCCGTTCAGGAGCGTACGGCCCAGCACCGCCAGGTCCCAGGCGCACGAGAAGACGCCGGCGTGACCGGCGACCCCGCCGAAGCCGTACGCGTTCTCGTCGTGCACCTCTCCCCACACCAGCCCGCGGTCGAGCTCCGACCACGGCCTCCGCATGTCCTCCGTGGCCGCGATCTTCGGCCGCCAGGACGGGGGAGGGTTGAAGCGGGTGCGGTGCATGCCCAGGGGGGCGGTGATGTCCTCACGCAGCAGCACGTCCAGCGCGCGCCCGGTGATCTCCTCCAGGACGAGCTGAAGGGAGATCAGGTTGAGGTCGGAGTACCGGTAGACACTGCCCGGCGGACTCGTGGGCGCCTCGTCCCACAGCATCCGGAGCTTTCCCTCCCGCGTGGGCTCCTTGTGGAGCGGGATCCAGGCGACGAAGCCCGAGGTGTGCGTGAGCAGTTGACGGACGGTGATGTCCTGCTTGCCCGCGCCGCCGAAGCCGGGAAGGTACGACGCGACGCGCCCCTGAAGGGCCAGCGCCCCGCGCTCGATCTGCTGCACGGCCAGGATCGAGGTGAAGAGCTTGGAGACGGACGCCAGGTCGAAGACGGTGTCCTCGGCCATCGCGATCTGCCGGCCGGCCGGCAGCTCCACCCCGGTGTCGGTCGCCTCGTCGTACGCCGAGTAGCGCACCGCCTTGCCGATCGCCCGATGGAGGGCGACGGTGCCACCGCGCCCGGCGAGCAGGACCGCGCCCGCGTACCAGGGGTGCTCCGGCGAAGGCGCCAGGAACCGCTCGGCATCCGTGACCAGCCGCTCCAGCGGCCCCGGCAGCAGCCCGGCGCGCTCGGGGGAGCCCCGCCGCAGCGTCAGGGACGGCCGCCCGGAGCCCGGCCCCGCGGGGCCGGGCGGCCCCGCTCCCGCGCTCATGGCGGTGGACGCGTCGGCGAACGGTACGGGCGCCGGCGCGCCTGCGAGCGCCGGCCCGCCGCCCGGCCTCCGCCGGCCGATCCCGTCACCCGCGGCCGTGTCCGCCCGCATCCGGCACCCCTCTGACGCTCCGTCCGAAACCGCTCGCCGCCCGAGGCTACCGCCCGCGTGCCGGACGGGCGACGACGCCGCGGCTCACCGCGCGGGTGCCGGGGACCTCTGGCAGCGTGAGGCGTATGACGACGCGTGACGGGATCCGTTCGCTGTGGTCCCGCTGGACCGTGGTCGTACCGCTGCTCGCCCTGGCCGCGCTGGTGCTCAGCTGGGGACGCGACCTGCCCGGCTACGCGGTCGGCCTCGTGGCCCTGCTCCTCGGGGGCGGCGTACTCGCCGCCGTGCACCACGCCGAGGTCGTCGCGCACCGGGTCGGCGAGCCGTTCGGCTCACTCGTGCTCGCCGTCGCCGTCACCGTCATCGAAGTGGCCCTCATCGTCACCCTGATGGTCGACGGCGGCGACAAGAGCGCGACCCTCGCGAGGGACACCGTCTTCGCCGCCGTCATGATCACCTGCAACGGCATCGTGGGCCTCTCCCTCATCGTCGGCGCCATCCGCAGCAGGGTCGCCGTGTTCAACGCCGAGGGCACGGGCGGCGCGCTGGCCACGGTCGCCACACTCGCCACGCTCAGCCTGGTGTTTCCGACCTTCACGACGAGCAGACCGGGGCCCGAGTTCTCCACGGCTCAGCTCACGTTCGCCGCCCTCGCCTCCCTCGCGCTCTACTTCCTCTTCGTCGCCATGCAGACGGTCCGTCACCGCGACTACTTCCTGCCCGTCACCCAGGAGGGCGAGATCAAGGAGGTGGACGACCACGCGCCGCTGCCCACCCGGCGTGCGACGACACTGAGCGCGGTGCTGCTCCTCGTGGCGCTGGTCGCCGTCGTCGGCGACGCGAAGGCGGTGTCGCCCACGATCGAGTCGGGCGTGGAGGCGGCCGGGATGCCGCACGCCGTGGTGGGTGTGATCATCGCCCTGCTCGTCCTGGCGCCGGAGACCCTGGCCGCCGTCCGGGCCGCGCGCCGCGAGCGGGTCCAGACCAGCTTCAACCTGGCGCTCGGTTCGGCCATGGCCAGCATCGGCCTGACGATCCCGGCCATCGCGCTCGCCACCGTCTGGCTGGAAGGACCGCTGGTCCTCGGCCTGAACGCCACCCATATGGTGCTGCTCGCCCTCACCGTGGTCGTGGGGGCGCTCACCGTCGTGCCGGGGCGCGCGACGCTCCTTCAGGGCGGTGTCCACATGGCGGTGTTCGCGGCTTTCGTCTTCCTCGCGGTGAGCCCGTAGACCCGCGGTCACCCGTCAACTTGGCGACCCTCCACGACAGTTGCCGGGACCGCCCGTCGACCACCCCTAATACGGGGCCGCCGTAGGGGTGTACTCAGCAACACCCCCTATCTGGGTCGTACGCCCAATGTGCCGCCGTCCGATTCTGCGTAACTTCTCGTGTCGTGGCACAGAGAGTGTCCGACCGGAGGGGCGACGCACGGCGCTGGTGCTCCGCCCGTCCGACCCGCGGCCGATCTCACCCCACGGCACGGCGCGGTAGTGCGCCGAGCCCCTTCCCCATGTCCTGATCCCCCCCAGACCGGGAGTACGCCTCGTGGCCACGTTTCTCTACAAACTCGGACGGTTGGCGTTCCGCCGCCGGATCTACACCGCTCTCGTATGGGTGGCGCTGCTGGCCCTCTCCGGCATCGGCGCCTCCGCCGCCGCCAGCGCGGGCTCCAGCTTCTCCATTCCGGGGACGGAGGCCCAGAAGGCCTTCGACCTGATCGACGAGCGTTTCCCCGGCAGCAGCGTCGACGGGGCGGTCGCACGGGTCGTCTTCAAGGCGCCGGAGGGCCAGACGATGGCCTCGCCCGAGAACAGGGCGACGGTCGAGGAGGTCGTCAAGGCGCTGCCGGCCGGTTCGGACCAGATCGGTCAGGTCGTCGACCCTTACAAGGCCAACGCGATCTCCCAGGACGGCTCCACGGCCTATGTCGCGGTCTCGTACAAGGTCACCACGCTGGAGCTGACCGACGACACCCGCACCTCGCTGGAGGACATCGGGGCCGACGCGCGGAAGAGCGGACTGACGGTCGAGATCGGCGGTGACGCACTCCAGGCCATCCCGGCCGCCGGAGTCACCGAGGTCATCGGCGTCGCCATCGCCGCCGTCGTGCTCGTCATCACCTTCGGCTCGCTCATCGCGGCGGGCCTGCCGCTCGTCACCGCGCTCATCGGCGTCGGGATCAGTGTCTCCGTCATCGCCTCCCTGGCGGGGGCGATGGACTTCGACTCCACCACCAGTGTTCTGGCGATGATGATCGGCCTTGCCGTCGGCATCGACTACGCCCTGTTCATCGTCTCCCGCTACCGGTCGGAGCTGGCGGACGGGCACGAGCCGGAGGAAGCCGCCGGACGGGCGGCGGGCACGGCGGGATCCGCGGTCTTCTTCGCGGGGCTCACCGTCGTCATCGCCCTGGTCGGGCTCGCCGTCGTCAATATCCCGATGCTCACCAAGATGGGCCTCGCGGCGGCCGGAACGGTCGTCGTCGCGGTCCTCGTCGCGCTCACCCTCGTCCCGGCCGTGCTGGGCTTCGCCGGCAAGCGTGTGCTCGGCAAGAAGGCGCGCAAGAAGCTGGAGCGCGAGCGGGTCGCGTCCACCCCCGGCAAGCCCAACATGGGCACCCGCTGGGCCCGCTTCGTCCTGCGCCGTCCCGCCGTCGTGGTCCTCGTGGGAGTCGTCGGCCTGGGCGTCGCGGCCGTCCCGGCCGCCTCGCTGGAGATGGGCCTTCCCGACAACGGCTCGCAGCCGACCAGCACCACGCAGCGCAAGGCGTACGACATTCTCTCGGACTCCTTCGGGCCCGGCTTCAACGGCCCGCTCGTGGTCGTCGTCGACCTCAAGGGCGCCGACAACGGCGAGGCGACGGTCGGGCAGGTCTCCGACGCCGTGAAGGGCGTGAAGGACGTCGTCGCCGTCACCCCCGCCACCTACAACGAGGCCGGCGACACGGCGATGATCACCGCGGTCCCGAAGGACCGTCCCTCGTCGGTGGACACCGAGAACCTGGTCCACTCGGTCCGCGACGCGGGTGGCGAGGTCGCCTCGGACGCCGGGGTGAAGGTCCTGGTCACCGGCGCCACCGCGCTGAACACCGACTTCTCGCAGAAGATGAACGACGCGCTGCTGCCCTACCTGGCGGTCGTCGTGGGTCTGGCGTTCCTGCTGCTGATGCTCATCTTCCGGTCGGTCCTCGTACCGCTCAAGGCCGCCCTCGGCTTCCTGCTGTCGGTCGTCGCCGCGCTCGGCGCGGTGGTCGCGGTCTTCCAGTGGGGCTGGCTCTCGGACTTCTTCGGTATCGAGCAGACCGGTCCGGTCATGTCGATGGTGCCGATCTTCATGGTGGGCACGGTCTTCGGTCTCGCCATGGACTACGAGGTCTTCCTGGTCACGCGCATGCGTGAGGCGTACGTCCACGGGGAGCAGCCGCGGGAGGCCGTCGAGACCGGCTTCCGGCACGGTGCCCGGGTCGTCACCGCGGCCGCGGTGATCATGATGGCGGTCTTCGCGGGCTTCGCCGGATCGGGCGAGTCCATGATCAAGCTGATCGGGTTCTCGCTGGCCGTCGCGGTCTTCTTCGACGCCTTCGTCGTCCGGATGGCCATCGTGCCCGCCGTCCTCGCGCTGCTGGGCGACAAGGCGTGGTGGCTGCCGCGCTGGCTCGACCGGCTGCTGCCGAACGTGGACGTGGAGGGGGACCAGCTCCGCAAGACGCTGGAGCGGAACACGCACGGTTCCGGCCGCGGGCCGGACTCCGACACGGACTGGAACAAGCCGATGGCGCGCGTCTGACATGTGGTGACCCGGTCGCCGGACGGGCCCGGAAGGTCTGCCCGGCGACCGGGACGACGAACAGGACGGGTGCGCGGCTCACCGGCCGCGCACCCGTCCTGTCACGTCCGCGGCCACCCCCGAGCACCGCCGGGCCGCTCACGGCGTCCTGAGGTCCACGATCCGCTTGATCTTGCCCACCGAACGCTCCAGCGTCTCCGGGTCCACCACCTCGACCGCGACCGAGACCCCGATCCCGTCCTTCACCGCCGTCGCGATCGCCCGCGCGGCGTCCGCGCGCTGCTCGGCCGTCGCCCCGGTCCGCGCCTCGGCCCGTACCGTCAGGGCGTCCATCCGGCCCTCGCGGGTGAGCCGCAGCTGGAAGTGCGGGGCGACCCCCGCCGTACGCAGCACGATCTCCTCGATCTGGGTCGGGAAGAGATTCACCCCGCGCAGGATCACCATGTCGTCGGTGCGCCCGGTGACCTTCTCCATCCGCCGGAACACCCGTGCCGTGCCCGGCAGCAGCCGCGTCAGGTCGCGTGTGCGGTAGCGGATCACCGGCATCGCCTCCTTGGTGAGGGAGGTGAAGACCAGCTCGCCCTCCTCGCCGTCGGGCAGCACCTCACCGGTGAACGGGTCGACGACCTCCGGATAGAAGTGGTCCTCCCAGATGTGCAGGCCGTCCTTCGTCTCGACACATTCCTGTGCCACACCGGGGCCCATGACCTCGGAGAGGCCGTATATGTCCACCGCGTCGATCGCGAACCGCTCCTCGATCTCCCGCCGCATCTCCTCGGTCCAGGGCTCGGCGCCGAAGATGCCCACCTTCAGCGAGGTCGCCCGGGGATCGACTCCCTGGCGCTCGAACTCGTCCAGCAGCGTCAGCATGTACGAGGGCGTCACCATGATGATCTCGGGCCGGAAGTCGGTGATCAGCTGGACCTGCCGCCCGGTCATGCCGCCGGACGCCGGGATGACGGTGCAGCCGAGCCGCTCGGCGCCGTAGTGCGCGCCCAGACCGCCGGTGAACAGGCCGTATCCGTACGCCACATGGACCTTGTGACCGGGTCGGCCGCCGGCCGCCCGGATCGAGCGGGCCACCACGTCCGCCCAGGTGTCGAGATCGCCCCGCGTGTAGCCGACGACGGTCGGGCGGCCCGTGGTGCCGCTGGACGCGTGGACGCGCCGGACGTCCGCATGGTCGACGGCGAACATCCCGAAGGGATAGTTGTCCCGCAGATCCGACTTGGCGGTGAACGGAAAGAGGGCGAGGTCGGCGAGCGACCGGCAGTCGTCCGGCCGCAGCCCGGCGGCGTCGAACGACTCCCGGTAGAAGGCGACGTTCTCGTACGCGTGCCGCAGCGTCGCCCGCAACCGTGTGAGCTGCAACGCCTCGAGTTCGTCGTGGCCGAGCTGCTCCCCGGCGTCCAGCGATACCGTCATGGCTGACTCTCCGACTCTTCCGTGCAAGCCTCGGCCGACGGCCGTCGAAGGTCTCGGACGACCGATCATTCGGTTGATCCTCTTCCCGCTCAGTAATCCAGCCCTCCGGACGCGCGTCAAGGCTCTGGCGGTACCCCGGACGCGGCCGGACAAGGTGTGTCCTGAGCCGTACGGGCGTCAACTGGGGCCCTCCGCAAGGGGGTTGGGGACCGCCGGTGCGGTGGCCTGTCGGGGACCGGGAACGATCGATAGGCTGGCCCCGGACGACGAACCGGGAGGAGCGGGACGTGGCTGAGAGCACCACCACCCAGCAGCTGTTGGCGGGCTGGGACAAGCCGGAGCTGGACCTGAGCAATGCCGACTGGCGTTCGAGCAGCCAGGGCACGGGAGACGTCCAGATCGCCTTCGTGGAAGGCTTCATCGCCATGCGCAACGGTGGCAAACCCGAGAATCCCTCGCTGATCTTCAGCCCCGCGGAGTGGCGGGCCTTCGTACTCAACGCCCGCGAAGGGGAGTTCGACCTCACCTGACCGAGTCCCGCCTCCCGCCCCGGCGAGCCCCAGGGTCCCGCGTCGCCGGGGTCCCGAAGAGACGTACCATTGCGGCATGTCCTTCCTCCGCCGCCGCAGCGCCGCCACACCCGCGGGCCCGGACTTCGACGTCCTGGCCATGGATCCGGGTGACTGGCCCGGAAATCTGGGGGCCGGTCTGCTGCCCGCACCCGACGGCAGCTGCCAGGGTGTCTTCCTGCGGTACGACCTGTTCGGCGGACGCGGCCCGGCGATGATCATCGGCAATCTGCCCGAGGGGTCACCTGCCCGTGAGCTGGAGGACGGCCAGATCCCCTTCGAGGTCGCGCAGCTGCTGATCGCGTTGGAGAACGAGGAGCAGGTCGACGTCGTCAGCACGGAGGACGTGCCGGTGATGCAGGGCGACAACCTGCTGATCGTGCGCCGGCTGAAGCTCTCCGAAAGCCGCATCGCCTGCGTGCAGTTCGACCGCAGCGACAACGTGCTCGTCACGATCGCCAGCTGGGACCGGCCGATCACCGACGACCTCTACGCGCTGCTGAAGCCGCTGCCCGCGGAGCTCTTCCAGCAGGGCTGAGCAGGGCGGGGCCGAAAACCGCCCCCGACGCGGCCGGCGGGGTGTTCCCCGGCGCGTCCCACCCCATCGCCTCGCGGCCGGGAGAAATGCCTGCCGCGAGGTTTTGTCATGTGCCTTGCCAATTCAGTCATCGGACTTTTAACGTCTGCCGCATGACTCAGGGCATCACCCGCAGAACCACGATGAAGTCCGCACTCGGCGTAACCAGTGCTCTCGCGCTGGGTGTACCTGCTCTGGCCGGTAGAGCGGCAGCCGCCGACCCCTCCGATGAATTGACGCTCTGGTATGCGAAGCCCGCCGCAGACTGGGAGCGCGAGAGCCTGCCCATCGGCAGCGGCGCGCTCGGCGCCGGTATCTACGGAACGCTCGCCTCCGAGCGACTGGTCCTCAACGAGAAGACGCTGTGGACCGGCGGCCCCGGCGCGCCCGACTACGACCACGGCAACTGGACCAGCCCGAGACCCGGAGTGCTGCGCTCGGTTCAGGACCGAATCGACGCCGAAGGGTCCATGACCCCCGAGGCCGTCGCGGCCGAACTGGGCCAGCCCAAGCACAACTTCGGCTCCTACAACGTCTTCGGCGACCTGCTGCTCGACGTCCCCGGCGCGCCCGGTGGCCCCGACTCCTCCTACCGGCGCTCCCTGGACATCGGCACGGCCCTCGCCTCGGTCTCGTACGCCCACCAAGGCGCCACGTACACACGGGAGTTCTTCGCCTCCCACCCCGGCAAGGTCATCGTGGGCCGGTTCGCCGCCGACCAGCCGGGCAAGATCGGCTTCACCCTCCGCTACACCTCCCCCCGCAAGGACTTCACGGCCACGGCGAGCGGCGACCGGCTCACGATCCGGGGCGCGCTCCAGAACAACGGGCTGCTCTTCGAGGGCCAGATCCGGGTACGTACGGAAGGCGGCACCGTCACCGCCGGGAACGGCACCCTCACCGTCAGCGGCGCCGACAGCGCGTGGTTCGTCCTCGCGGCCGGTACCGACTACGCCGACACCTTCCCCGACTACCGCACCGACGACCCGCACGGCGCGGTCACCGACGCGGTCGACCGGGCGGCCGGGCGCGGTTACGAAGACCTGCGCAGCGAGCATGTCGAGGACTACCAGGGGCTGTTCGACCGGGTGTCGCTCGACATCGGCCAGCAGCTGCCGAACCTGCCGACCGACCAGCTGCTCGCCCAGTACACGGGCGGCACCAGCGCCGCCGACAGGGCACTCGAAGCGCTGTACTTCCAGTACGGCCGCTATCTGCTCATCGCCTCGTCGCGGGCCGGTTCGCTGCCCGCCAACCTCCAGGGCGTCTGGAACAACGTCACCAACCCGCCCTGGGACGCGGACTACCACGTCAACATCAACCTCCAGATGAACTACTGGCTCGCCGAGGTCACCAACCTCGCCGAGACCACCGTGCCGTACGACAAGTACGTCGACTCGATGCGCGCACCGGGCCGGATCACCGCGCGGGAGATCTTCGAGACCGACGGCTGGGTGGTGAACAACGAGACCAATCCGTACGGCTTCACGGGCCTGCACCAGTACCCGCAGTCGTTCTGGTTCCCGGAGGCCGGTGCCTGGCTCACCCAGCAGATGTACGACCACTACCGGTTCAACGCCTCGACGGACTATCTGCGCTCCACCGCGTTCCCGGTGATGAAGGAGACCGCCCAGTTCTGGCTCGGCTTCCTGCGGACCGACCCGCGCGACGGCAAGCTCGTCGTCACCCCCAGCTACTCGCCCGAGAACGGTGACTTCACGGCGGGCGCGGCGATGTCGCAGCAGATCGTGTACGACCTGTTCACCAACACGCTGGAGGCGTCGGAGACCCTGGGCGACGACCCCCGGTTCCGCCGGGAGCTCCGGCTGGCGCTGCGCGACCTCGACCCCGGACTGCGCATCGGGTCGTGGGGACAGCTCCAGGAGTGGAAGGAGGACCTGGACGACCCGAACAACGACCACCGGCATGTCTCGCACCTCTTCGGCCTGCACCCGGGCCGGCAGATCGAGGTCGGCACCGAGTGGGCCGACGCCGCGAAGGTCTCCCTCACCGCGCGTGGTGACGGCGGCACGGGCTGGAGCAAGGCCTGGAAGATCAACTTCTGGGCGAGGCTGCGCGACGGCGACCACGCGCACAAGATGCTCACCGAGCAGCTGAAGAGCTCGACACTGCCGAACCTCTGGGACACCCACCCGCCGTTCCAGATCGACGGCAACTTCGGCGCCTCCTCCGGTGTCGCCGAGATGCTGCTCCAGAGCCAGCACGGCCCGATCGAGGTCCTGCCCGCCCTGCCCGCGTCCTGGCCCGACGGCTCGGTCACCGGGCTGCGGGCGCGAGGCGGCGCCACGCTGGACATCACCTGGGCCGGCGGCAAGGCGAGCCGGATCGTCCTGACGGCGAGCCGTACCGGCAATCTGACCCTGCGCAGCACCCTGCTGCCCGGCGGCGAGGAGACGTTCCGAGCCACCGCCGGACAGGTGTACGAATTCACAGCGGGCCGCGGCCGGCACTGACGGACGCGGTACGAGGGGTTTCGCCCGGCAGCGGCGGCAGCCGGGTGAAACCCCGCCGCGACAGGAACGTCCCCGCCCCTGCGGATACGGGCCGAATCCCGCACCATGGAGAGAGGTCCGGGGTACTCCATACCGGCCGCTCGCCGGTGTCGGACCTCCGCCGAGCTAAGGGGCAGCATGGACAGTAACGATCTGACGCCCGAGGTCCTGCGCAGGCTGAGGAAGCCGCGGTCCTACCCGGCGGTGTCCCTGACGATGCCCACCCACCGGCGCGAGCTGCGGAACGACGAGGACCCCGTACGGCTGCGCAACGTCCTCGCCGGCGCCGTGCACCGCATGGAGGCCGACCCGGACATCTCGAAGGCGGCCTTCCTCGCCGTGCGGACGCAGCTCAACGAGGCGGTGGCCGAGGTCGACATGCGCCACAAGCGCGACGGGCTGCTGATCCTCGCCGACGCCGACGAACACCAGGTCTGGTACCTGCCTCGTGAGACGCCCGAGTCGGTCGTCATCAGCGACACCTATCTCACCCGGAACCTGGTGGCCGCCACCGCCCAGAAACCCCGCTACTGGGTGCTGAGCGTGGCCGCCGACCGCGCGAAACTGTGGAGCGGCGACGGCGAGTCCCTGCAGGAGCACCGCGCGGACGGCTTCCCGATGACTCCGCCCGAGGAGACGTGGGACGTCGAGCGCGAGGAGCGTATCGGCGACACGCCGAGCACCTTCACCGACGAGGAGACCCGCAAGTTCCTGCGGTCCGTCGACGAGGCCCTCGCGGCCGTACTCGCCGCGCGCCCCCTCCCGTTCCATCTGGTCGGTGTCGCCCCCGCGCTCGCCCTGCTGGAGGACGCGGGCACCACCGCGAGGTCGGCGGCGGGCCGGCTGGCCAAGGGCGGCCTCACCGACGGCCCGGCCCATGTGCTGTGGAAGGCGGTCCGGCCCGTCGTGGACCAGTACGGGCGGAACGAGGAGACGGAGGCGCTGGCCCGGCTCGACGACGCCAAGGGGAGGCGTACCTTCGCCGCTGGTCTGGACGAGGTCTGGGAGGCGGTGCGCGAGCGGCGGGCCGGCCTCGTGGCGGTGGAGGAGCACTTCCAGCGCTCCGCCAGGATCGGCGACGGGCATCTGATCCCGGTCGACGGCGAGGACGGGGCGGCCCTCGGCCGTGAGGTGCAGGACGACATCGTCGACGAACTGGTCGAGTCGGCCCTCGACGGCGGCGCGCAGGTCATGTTCCTCGACGACGACATGCTCGCGGGCCACGGCAGGATCGCGGCGATGCTGCGCTACTGACAGCCCGCCGCCCCTGCCGCCCGCGGGAAACGAGCCGGGGGCCACCGGTCCCCCACAGGCCGGTGGCGCCCGTCGCCCTACAAGAGCCGCGTCTTCGAACCCGTCGGGTGACCCGACGGGCTCTCAGCGGCCCGAGGGCAGTACCCGGACATCGGACGCCTTCACATAGGCGACCCGGTGCCCGAACTGGATCTCGTAGTACTTCTCCTTGCCGGTCACCACACGGTGACCCGTGGTGTCAAAGGTCGGCGCGAAGTAGTACGCGCCCGGCACCTGGTCACCGACCACGTACTTCTGGCCCGCGAGCAGCTTGTACGGGAACGGCGAGATCGCCTGCACCGGGATGTCGGCCGGGTACGCCGACGCCTCCGGGTAGGCCCTGCCGTACACCGGGACCTCGGCGAGACCGGCCTTCGGTGTCAGCACCCGCTCCTCGGCGCTCACGGCGGTGGGCGCCGTACGCGGATTGTGGAACCAGGCCTTCTGGCCGAGGTACCAGATCGCCGTCCAGTCGCCCTCGCGCCCGGCGACGGCGTACTGCTGGCCCGTCGACGCTCGTGCGCCCAGGTCGTTGACGCCCGTCGTGGACTCCCCGCCGTCCGGCCGCAGGCCGATGTCCTTGACCAGCGGGGAGGAGGCGTCCGGCGCGGTGTGCAGTCGTACCGCGCCCGAGCCGTGCGGGGCGCACGCCTGACCGGCCGTCACACAGCCCGTGTAGAGGGGCTGGTTGGCCGCGTAGTCGGGACGGATCGTCACCGCGTTCGCGTTGCGCCCGCCGTCGGCCTTGAAGGGCTTGCCCAGCAGCTCGAAGTAGTGCGCCCAGTCCCAGTACGGGCCCGGGTCGGTGTGCATCCCGGCGATGGTCGACGCGGTCGTGCCGGGCACGTTGTCGTGGCCGATGATGTGCTGCCGGTCGAGCGGGATGTCGTACCGGTCGGCGAGATGGCGCACCAGCCGTGACGACGTCCGGTACATCGCCTCGGTGTACCAGGCGTCGGGGGAGACGAGGAATCCCTCGTGCTCCAGGCCCACCGACGTGGCGTTGACGTACCAGTTGCCCGCGTGCCAGCCGACGTCCTTGAGCGGGACGTGCTGCGCGATGTGCCCGTCGGACGAGCGCAGCGAGTAGTGCCAGGAGACATAGGTGGGGTCCTGGACCAACTGGAGGGTGGTGTCCCAGGTCGCCTCGGTGTCATGGATGACGATCGAGTCGATGGACGGCGACCCGGCCTTGGGCCGGTCGGCCTTGTCGTGGTTGCCGTAGTCGCCCTCGCCGAACTCCTCGTACGGCGCCGGGATCCACTCGCAGGCCACGGTGCGCGGGCACTCGGTCTGCCCGGCGTCGGCCTTGCGCAGCCCGAGCTTCGACACCTGCGAGGTGTCGGGGGCGACACCGGGCGTGGCCGGCAGCGCCACCCGCTGCCCGCTGTCGGTCGTACGCGTCTGGCCGTCCCTGATCACCGCGTAGACGTCGTTCGCGTACGTCGAGGCGGTGGCGGAGTCGTCGGCGCCGGAGAAACGGGCGACAGCGCCGTACCAGTCGGCCGGGTCGGCGCTCAGAGGCCTGCCGAGCTTCCGCTGGGCGTCGGCCAGCAGCGCCGCGCCGCCGCGGATGTTGGCGGCGGCGTCCTGCCTGAGCCGCTCGGCGGACTGCCCGGTGAGCTTCGCCGCCCGGTCGACGGTGCGCAGCCGCGCCGGGAGTTCGGAGTTCTCGGGGACGACGGCCTCGCGGACCTCGTCCGGCGCGCCGGTCCGCACCGCGCGGGACGTGTCGCCGCGGGCGTCCTCCGTGCCGTGCGAGTGGTGGGGTGCCTCGGCGATCGCGGTCCTGGCGTCGGTGAGATGCATGGGGCCGTAGCCGCCGGTCACGCTCGGCGAGCCGCTGTGTGTGTCCCACCGCGACTGGAGGTAGGAGACTCCGAGCAGGACGCTCCGCGGTACGTCGTACCGGTCCGCCGCCGCGGCGAAGTCACGCTGGAGCGAGCCGGCGGTGGGCCGTTCGGCGGTGGCGGAGGGGGCGGCCGACACCAGGGGCAGCAGCAGTGCCGCCGAGGCGACGGCGCCCGCCGTCCGCGTCGCGCGTCCGCGGACGGATCTGACGGAAGTGGGGGCGGAACCTTGCAATGCGGCCTCCAGTGACGTGGTGCGCGTAGCGCCCGCGGGGCTGTGCCCGGCACGCGGAAGATCGTGCGGGGGCACAGGGCAGGGCTACAGGGGTATCGGCTTGAAGGCGATCCGTCAATCAGGCGTGGCGGCAGGGATTTCGCACGTCAGCCCGCGTGTCGCGGAGTTTCGTGGTCGGCAGGCCATGGGCCTGCGGTGCGTCAGTGGTGTGAACCAATGAGTGGACTCGACCGACCTGGAACGATGTTGGTCCGACCTTGACGTTTCTTGAACATGACGCTCCGTCAGGTCCACCCGTCCGGAGACGCGTCGGCGCTCACGAGATGATGTCGCGCGCCAACTGCCGGTCCACCTGCGACGGCGACAGGGCGTGCTCGATCGCGAGTATCCCCGCGCCGAACGCCGCCGCGTTCTCACCCGTACGGCTCGGCTCGATCCGCAGCACATGCGTGGCCAGCGGATGCGACCGCCGGTACACCGCCTCCCGCACTCCCGCGAGCAACTGGTCGTGCACCGCCGCCAGCGCTCCGCCCAGCACGACCGTGTCGGGGTTGAAGAAGTTCACCAGCCCCGCCAGCACCTCGCCGACCGCGCGGCCCGCCTCGCGGACCATCCGCAGCGCGTCCCTGTTGCCGGACTTCACGAGCCGTACGACATCACTGCCCGACGCCGCGTCGAGCCCCAGCCCCGCGAGCCTGGCCGCGATCGCGGCGCCGCCGGCCACCGCCTCCAGACAGCCGAAGTTCCCGCACCGGCAGGCGTCCTCCTGCTCGCTGACCTTGATGTGCCCGATGTCGCCGGCGCTGCCCTGCGCGCCCCGGTGCAGCCTGCCGTCGGCGACGATGCCGCAGCCGATGCCCGTACCCACCTTGATGTAGAGCAGGAATCGGGTGTCGGGGAACGCTCGCCGCTGCTCGGCCAGCGCCATCACATTCACGTCGTTGTCGACGAGCGCCCGGGCGCCGAAGCGGGAGGCGAAGAATTCGGGAATCGGATACTGGTGCCAGCCCGGCATGATCGGCGGATCGACCGGACGCCCCGTCGAGAACTCGACCGGCCCCGGCACCCCCACCCCGATGGACCGCAGCGTGCGGGCCTCGCGCCCGGCCTTCTCCAGCAGGGTGTGCAGCGTGCGTTCCACATGGCGCAGGACGGAGTCGGGGCCGTCCCCGATCGACAGCGGATCCTCCTGCGTGGCCAGGGTCGTACCGCCGATGTCCATCAGCGCCACCCGGCAGTGCGAGGCTCCGAGGTCCACGCCCGCCACCGCGTGCTCGCGGGTACGGAGCCGGAGCCTGCGGGGCGGCCTGCCGCCCGTCGAACCGCCGGCCTCCGGCCCCGACTCGTCGACGAAGCCGTGCGCGATGAGCGCGTCCACGCGCTGGGAGACGGTGGAGCGCGCGAGCCCCGTCATCCGGGAGAGATCCGCGCGCGTCGCCGCGGCTCCGGAACTGATCAGCGTGAGCACCTCGCCCGGTGTGTGGGAGACGGCGTAACTGCTGTTATCCGGCAGCGCAGACATGGCATCACCTTATGGAGGACTTTCGCTGCTCACAAGACGCCATTGATTCGCCGTCCGACCAAAGTATCCGTCAACTCCGTTGAAATGAACGGCGCTTGGACTCTTGACAGGTCAAAGACCAGTCACGACATTGCACAGCAGACCGCGACCGAGGAGCCATCGAGGAGCCAGGGGATGCTGACGATGCAGGGCGTGTCCAAGAGCTTTCTCGGGGTGCGTGTGCTCCATGACGTGGGACTCGACCTTCAACCCGGCGAGGTCCACGCCCTGGTGGGAGAGAACGGCGCCGGGAAGTCGACCCTGATGAAGGTCCTGGCCGGCGAACACACCCCCGACACCGGCTCGATCACGCTCGACGGAACGGCGCACACCTTCAGCCACCCCGGCCAGGCGCAGGCGGCCGGGATCGGCATCATCCACCAGGAGTTCGCGCTCCTGGCGCACCGCACGGTCGCCGAGAACGTCTTCCTCGGCCGGGAGCCGACCCGCCGGGGCCTTGTCGACCGCGCCGCCATGGAACGGCGTACCGCCGAACTCCTCGCCGAGATCGACGAGACGGGCATCACCCCGCGCACACTCGTCCGGGACCTGTCCGTCGCCCGGCAGCAGACGGTCGAGATAGTCAAGGCGCTCGCGTCCGACGTGCGGGTGCTTGTCATGGACGAGCCAACCGCGCCGCTCGCCGAGCACGAGGTCGCGCTCCTCTCCGCCCTCGTACGCAGGCTGACCGCGCGCGGACTCGGCATCCTGTACATCTCGCACCGCCTCAAGGAGGTCTTCGACCTCTCGACACGCGTCACCGTCCTCAAGGACGGCCGCCATGTCACCACCGTCCGCACCGCCGACACCACGCCGGACGACATCGTCCGCGCCATGGTCGGCCGCGACCTGACCGCGTACTACCCGCCGCGCGCCCGCCACGACGAGATCGGCGAGGTACGGCTCACCGTCACCGGCGGCGGCAACGCCCGCCTCAGGGACATCGACCTCACCCTGCGCGCCGGCGAGGTCGTGGGCATCGCGGGTCTGCAAGGGGCGGGGCGTACGTCGCTGGCCCGCGCCCTGTTCGGAGCCGCGCCCTTCACCACCGGCGCCATGACCGTCGGCGGCAAACCCCTGCGGCCGTCGAGGCCGCGCCAGGCCATCCGCGCGGGCATCGCCCTGGTCACCGAGGACCGCAAGAGCGAGGGACTGGCCCTGCGCCAGTCCGTACGGGACAACGCGCTGCTGGTCACCCGCGCCGTCGCGGTACGGGGCAGACCACCGGCCGGGCGGGAGGTCACCGCGCTCCTGGAACGCGTACGGCTCCAGTCACGCGGCGAGGACCAGCAGGCCCAGTTCCTCTCCGGGGGCAACCAGCAGAAGGTCGTCATCGCCAAGTGGCTGGCGGCGGGCCCTCAGGTGCTGCTCTTCGACGAGCCCACCAGGGGCGTCGACGTCGGGGCCAAGGCCGCCATCCACACCCTGGTGCGCGAACTCGCCCGCGAGGGCCTCGCCGTACTGATCATCTCCTCCGAACTGCCGGAGCTGATCGGGATGAGCGACCGGATCCATGTGATGTCCGAAGGTCGCCTCGTCGGTGAACTGCCCGCCGGGGCCGGGGAGGAGAGCATCATGCGCCTCGCGACGGCCGGATCCGACCGCGCCGCCGGCGCGCCGGGTGCCCCGCGGGAGGGCGCCGCATGACCACCGTCGAATCGGCTCCCGCCCCGTCGGGCCCCCCGCCGAAGCAGACATCGTTGTCCATGAAGAAGGCCCTCCGCTCGGTACGCCGGTCCGTCGACCCCGTCGTCGGCGTCTGGCTCGCCGCACTCGCCGTGACCGTTCTCGGCTGGATCGTCGTCACCGCCCAGGGCGGGTCCTTCCTCACCACCGCCAACGCCGTCGCGATCCTCCAGAACTGCGTGGCGCTCGGCCTCGTCGCCGTCGGCCAGTCCGCCGTCATCCTCACCGGCTCCCTCGACCTCTCCGTCGCCTACCTCATCAGCCTCGGCACTCTCGTCGCCGCCGAGACCATGGCGAGCGGCGGAGTCGTCACCGCCGTGATCGCCGTCCTCGCCCTGTCCGTCGCCGTCGGCCTGGCCAACGGGCTGATCGTCACCGGACTCAAGGTCAACGCGTTCATCGCCACCCTCGGCATGGCGTTCATCCTGCGCGGCTGGATCGAGGACAACTACACCGGACCCGCCGGCGAGGTGCCCGTCTCCTTCCAGCGCCTCGGCTACGACCGCATCGGGCCCGTACCGGTCTCGGTGTTCCTGCTCATCGCCGTGGCGGCCGTGATGTGGCTCATCACCCGCCGCACCCGCCTCGGCCACCACATGTACGCCACCGGCGGGGACGAACACGCCGCCCGGCTCTCCGGCGTACGGACCGGACGCACCGTCGTGATCGCCCACGTCCTGTGCTCGCTCTGCGTCGGCGCCGCCGCTCTCTTCCTCGCGGCGCGGCTGGGCGCGGGCGCCCCGTGGGCGGGCACCGAGGCGCGCTACGACCTGGAGTCGATCGCCGCCGTGGTCCTCGGCGGCACCGCGCTCGCGGGCGGCCGAGGGGGAGTGGCGGGCACCCTCGGCGGCGTCTTCGTCCTCGCCGTACTCGACAGCGTGTTCAACCAGCTCTCCGTGGACCCGTTCTTCAAGAACGTCGTGCGCGGCGTCGTCATCATCGCCGCCGTCGCCATCTACGCCCGGCCCAGGCGGACCCCCAAGGCACCGAAGGCCCTGAAGGGAGGGGGGAGCGCATGAGCGCCCCGACCGAGACCCCGGACACGGCCAAGTCCGCGGCAGGGAAGGCCCCGACGGCCGCCACCGGCACGCGGATCGTCCGCGCGCTCGGCACCGGAATCCCCGTCTATCTGCTCCTGGCCGTGCTGCTCCTCGCGCTGCTGATCACCGACCCGGGCTTCTACGAACCCGACAGCTTCCTCTCCTTCGTCAAACGCGCGGCGCCGCTGGTGATCCTGGCCGCCGGGCAGTATCTGGTCATCGTCTGCGGGGAGTTCGACCTCTCCGTCGGCGCGATCGTCACCGCGGGCGTGGTCGTCGCCGCCGAGCTGTACGGCTCCTTCCCCGACGCCCACTGGCTGGTGGTGACGGCCATCCTGCTTGTCGCCGGGGGACTGGCCGGGCTGATCAGCGGCCTGATCACCACCGTCCTGCGCGTACCGTCGTTCATCACCACCCTCGGGATGATGCTCATCCTGGAAGGGGCCGCCTTCTTCTGGACCGGCGGCTCCCCCCAGGGTGTACTGCCCACCGCCTTCCGCCAGTTGGGCCGGGGCACGGCCTTCGGCTGGCTGCCCTGGGCGGTCGTCGCCTGTCTGGTCGCCGGAACCGCCGCCGTCCTGGTGATGCGCTCCGACTTCGGACGCACGCTCGTCGCCACCGGTGACAGCGACCGCGCCGCCGCCCTCGCCGGAGTGCGGGTGATCCGGGTGCGCACCGTCGCCTTCATCCTCTCCGGCGCCGCCGCCGCGCTCGCCGCCGTCCTCGTCGGAGGATTCTCCGGAGTCTCCGCACAGGCGGGCAGGGGCTACGAGTTCGAGGCCATCACCGCCGTCGTCCTCGGCGGAGTGGTCCTCGGCGGCGGCCGGGGCTCGGTGGTCGCCGCGATGGCCGGTGCCTTCTCGCTCCAGGCGCTGTTCACCCTGCTCAACCTCCAGGGCGTCTCCGGGGCCCTGGAGTCCACCGTCCAAGGTGTCATCGTCATCGCCGCGGTCGGCCTCGGAGCCGCCGACTGGTCCCGGCTGCGCCACCGTCGTACGCCACCGGGCAGCGGTCCACCGGACCGTACGCCACCGGGCACTACGCACCCCACCGGTACGCACAACTCGGGAGGAACCCCCTCATGACCCTCATCCGCAACCTCCGCGGACGTGCGCTCGCCGCGGGCGCCGCGCTGCTCGCCGCCGTACTCGTCACCTCCTGCACGAGCGACGCCCCGGCCGAGTCGCCGCCGGCCGCGTCGGGCAGCGGGAGCACGGCGGACGCGGGCACCGGGAAACAGTCCACCTTCTTCGAACAGGCCGAGTACGACCGCCAGTTGGCCCTCGCGGGCGAGACGCCCGAGGGACCGGCCGACAAGCCGTGGGAGCAGATGCTCAACCCGCAGATGACCGACACCTCCCAGTACAAGATGGCCGACCCGAGCGGCATCGAGCTCTGCTTCTCCAACGCGGGCGTCTTCAACCCCTGGCGGCAGGTGGGGCTGAAGAACATGCGCGCCGAGGTGAAACTCCACAAGGAGATCACCAAGTTCACCGTCCTGGACGCCCAGGGCAAGGACGACAAGCAGATCTCCGACATCCAGGAACTCTCCGCCCGCGGCTGCGACGCGCTGATCGTCTCGCCGAACACGACGGCCACCCTCACCCCCGCCGTGAAGCAGGCCTGCGGCAAGCTGCCGGTCATCGTCTTCGACCGGGGAGTGGAGACCGACTGCGCCGTCACCTTCGTCAACCCGATCGGCGGTTACGCGTACGGCGCCGTGGCGGCCGACTTCCTCGTCGAGAAGGTCAAGCCGAAGGGCAAGATCCTCGCGCTGCGCATCTCGCCCGGCGTGGATGTCCTGGAGACCCGCTGGTCGGCCGCGAAGGTCGCCTTCGACAAGAGTGAACTCGACGTCGTGGACGTGAAGTTCACCGACGGCGACCCGGCGAAGGCCAAGTCGATCGTGACCGACGCGCTCACCCGGCACGGCGACATCGACGGTGTCTGGATGGACTCGGGCGCCACGGCCGTCGCCGCCGTCGAGGCCTTCGAGGACGCGGGCAAGGACGTACCGCCCATCACCGGCGAGGACCAGCAGGACTTCCTCCAGGCCTGGCAGGACAAGGACCTCACGGCGATCGCCCCCGCGTACCCGACCTTCCAGTGGCGTACGCCCGTGATCGCCGCGCTGGACATCCTCAAGGGCCAGAAGGTGCCCAAGGAGTGGAAGCTCCCGCAGCCCACCATCACGCAGGAGAACCTCGCCGACTACCTCAAGCCCGGTATGCCGCCGCTGCATTACGCGATGTGCGGCTGCGAGTCGATGCCCGGCTTCCCGAAGGACTGGGGCGGCAAGTGACGGCGCCGGCCGGGACGTCGCCCTCACGCCCGCCCTCACTCCCGCCGTTCGCGCTCGGCGCCAACCCGTGGATCTGGCACTCACCGGTCGACGGCGAAGCCCTGGCCGGGACGCTGCCGCGGCTGGCCGCCTGGGGCTTCGACTGCGTCGAACTCCCCCTGGAACAGGCCGGTGACTGGGAGCCCGCCGCCGCCTCGAAGGTGCTGGACGCGACGGGGCTCGCCCCGGCCGCCGTTGTTGCCGTCATGCCGCCGGGCCGCGATCTCGTGGCCACCGATCCCGCGACCGTACGCACCACGCAGGACTATCTGCGGCGCTGCGTCGACGCGGCCCGGGCGATTGGTGCGCCCGTCGTGGCCGGTCCGGTCTACACGGCCGTCGGGCGCTCCTGGCGCATGACGGACGGCGAGCGGGCGGCGGCGTGGGCCGAGTGGCGTGAGCACATCGCGCCCGTCGTCGCGCACGCGCGCCAGGCGGAGGTGACGATCGCCGTCGAACCGCTGAACCGGTACGAGACGAGTCTGCTCAACACCGTCGCCCAGTGCCTCGAAGCCATGGACGGTCTGGACCCGGCGGGCATCGGCATCGCGCTCGACGTCTACCACCAGAACATCGAGGAGCGCGGTCTGCCCGGCGCCGTACGGGAGGCCGGGGACCGCGTCGTCCATGTCCAGGTGTGCGCCAACGACCGCGGCGCGCCCGGCGCGGACCATCTCGACTGGCCCGGGTTCCTGACCGCGCTCGCGGACGGCGGCTACCGGGGGCCGCTCTGCATCGAGTCCTTCACGGCGCACAACGACGCGATCGCGGTCGCCGCCTCCGTCTGGCGCCCGCTCGCACCCAGCCAGGACTCGCTCGCCACCGACGGGCTGGCGTTCCTGCGCCGGGTTCTCGCCGGGCGGCTGAGCGCCAACCGTCGGGCCAGGACCTGAGCGCCACCCGGCGGGCGAAGAACCGACCGACCGCTCCCATCCCCCCAGAGAGGATCGGCAGATGAAATGGCATGCGCATGACAGTAGGCGGCGTGGGAGAGCGCTCCGAAGAGCGTTCGTCGCCGGGGCCGGCGCCCTGCTGCTCGCCCTGACCGCCCTGCCCACCGGCGCCGGAGCCGCCGAGAAGGAACCGGCCTTCAAGGCCCTGCTCTTCACCCGCGCCGTCGGCTACGTCCATGGATCCATCCCGAACGGCATCACGATGTTCGAGGAGGAGGCCGCCGAGAACGGTTTCGAGATCGTCCAGAGCGACGACCCCACCGTCTTCAGCGACGACAACCTCGCGCAGTACGACGCGATCGTCATGCTCCAGAACTCCGGCATGGTCTGGGACACCGAGGCCCAGCGCCAGGCCATGAAGACGTATGTCCAGAGCGGCAAGGGCGTCGTCGCCATTCACAACACCCTCGACATGGGCGTCGAGGAGGCCTTCCCGTGGTGGGACGAGACCATCAACGGCGGCGCCCACATGCCCACCCACTCGCCCGGCGTGCTCCAGGGCACGGCCAAGGTCGCCGACCAGGTCCATCCCTCCACCAAGGGACTTCCCGAGCGCTGGGAACGCCCCGAGGAGTGGTACAACTTCGACGAGAACCCCCGCGGTGACGTCCATGTCCTGGTCACCGCCGACGAGACGACGTACAACCCCGGCCCCGACGCGATGGGCGCCGACCACCCCATCTCCTGGTGCCGCAACACCGAGGGCGGCAAGGTCTGGGCCACCGCCATGGGCCATGACACTCCCGCCTACGACGAAGAGGCCTTCCGCGACCATGTCGTCGGCGGCCTCCAGTGGGCGGCCGGTGAGAAACCGGGCGACTG
Organism: Streptomyces camponoticapitis; assembly: GCF_014646115.1. Classification (GTDB taxonomy): domain Bacteria; phylum Actinomycetota; class Actinomycetes; order Streptomycetales; family Streptomycetaceae; genus Streptomyces; species Streptomyces camponoticapitis. The sequence goes on from NZ_BMMV01000002.1 coordinate 187,541, forward strand.
CGGCGGCACCGACTGGGGCGCCTACGAGAAGGTCACCCTCGACGACAACACCGCCGACCCGATGGAGCTCGACGTCGCCGACGACGGCCGTGCGATCTACGCTCAGCGCAACGGCGAACTGAAGGTCTTCGACCCCGCGTCCCACTCCACCGTCACCGCCGGCAAGCTCGACGTCTACACCGGCGGCGAGGACGGCCTGGTCGGTATGGAACTCGACCCGGACTTCGCCACCAACCACTGGGTCTACCTCTACTACGCGCCGGCCGGTGAATCCGAGGACATCAACCGGCTGTCCCGCTTCACCCTCCACGGCAACACCCTCGACCTGGCCAGCGAGAAGAAACTCCTCGACGTCCCGGCCTACCGCTCCCGCACCTTCACCGAACCCGGACACACCGGCGGCGCCGTCGAGTTCGGCCCCGACGGCACCCTGTACCTCGGCGTCGGCGACGACGTCCCGCCCAACCTCGACCCCGACTGGCAGGGCTACGCGCCGATCGACTGGCGCGAGGGCAAGGAGATGCTCGACGCGGCGCGCACCGCGGGCAACACCAACGACCTGCGCGGCAAACTGCTCCGTATCAAGCCCACCGACGAGGGCGGCTACACCATCCCCGAGGGCAATCTCTTCGCGGAAGGCACCGACAAGACCCGGCCCGAGATCTACGCGATGGGCTTCCGCAACCCCTTCCGCTTCACCGTCGACCAGGAGACCGGCTACGTCCACCTCGCCGACTACGGCCCCGACCGCGGACTGCCCACCACCGACCGCGGCCCCGAGGGCCTGGTCGAGTACAACGTCATCAAGAAGTCGGCGAACTTCGGCTGGCCGTTCTGCCACGGGAACAACCAGGCGTACGCGCCGTACAACCCGGACACCGGGGAGATCGGCGAGAAGTTCGACTGCGCCAACCCGACGAACCCCTCGCCCAACAACACGGGGCTGACCGAACTGCCGCCGATCCAGCAGCCCGAACTCTGGTACGGCTACGGCGTGTCCGAGCAGTTCCCGGAGATGGGCGAAGGCGGCTCGGCCCCGATGGGCGGACCGGTCTACCGCTACGACCCCGACAACCCCTCCGAGACGAAGTTCCCCGAGTACTTCGACGGCGCGAGCTTCCTCTACGAGTGGTCACGCAACTACATCAAGGAAGTCCGCTTCGACAAGGACGAGAAGCTCCTCAAGGTCAACGACTTCATGGACTCGGTGGCCTTCAAGAGCCCCATGGACATGACCTTCGGGCCCGACGGCTCTCTCTACGTCCTGGAGTGGGGCAGCGAGTTCGGCGGCGGCAACAACGACTCCGGCCTCTACCGCATCGACTACGCCCAGGGCCGCCGGAGCCCCGTCGCCAAGGCCGCCGCCTCCGTCACCGACGGACCGCTCCCGCTCGAAGTGGACTTCTCCAGCGCGGGCAGCGCCGACCCGGACGGTGACGCGCTGACCTACGAGTGGGACTTCGACGGTGACGGCACGTTCGACTCCACCGACGAGAACGCCACCCACACCTACACCCAGGCAGGCGAGTTCAGCGCCCAGTTGAAGGTCACCGACTCCACCGGGAAGTCCGGCTTCGCCAACGTGCCCATCACCGCGGGCAACACCACCCCGAAGGTGACCATCGACATCCCGGTCGACGGCAAACTCATCGAGTTCGGCGACCAGGTCCCGTACAAGATCACCGTCACCGACCCGGAGGACGGGACCGTCGACTGCTCCAAGGTCACCATCAACCCGGCACTCGGCCACGACGAGCACGAGCACCCGACCAACGACATCCCCGGGTGCGAGGGCACCGTGGACACCGGTGATCTCGGTGGCCACCCCGAGGGCGCCGACCTCACCTACGTACTCAACGCCAAGTACACCGACGGCGGCGGCGAGGGGGCACCCGCGCTGACCGGCTACGGGCGGGCGGTCCTGCAGCCGAAGCTCAAGCAGGCCGAGTACCACGACGACCAGTCGGGCACCCGCATCGTCGACCAGGCGGGCGCCGCGAACGGCAAACGCATCGGCGACATCAGCGACGGCGACTGGGTGGCGTTCGAACCGATGAGCGTGGAGGGCATCGACTCGGTGAGCTACCAGATCTCCTCGCCGTACGGAGTCGGAGCGATCGAACTGCGCGCCGGCGCGCCGGACGGCGAACTGCTCGCCACCACCCCGATCCCCAACACCGGGGACTGGGACGTCTACCAGGCGACGGAGGCGGTGCCGGTGAAGGCCCACCCGGGCACTCACAAGCTGTATCTCGTCTTCACGTCACCCCAGAACAACTCGTTCGACGTGGACACGGTCGAGTTCAGCGGACCGTAGCCCGTAGAGCACCACGCATGTCTCGCAACGCACAACGCGCGTCGCGCGCCCGGTGTGTCGGCACC
>NZ_BMMV01000002.1:189932-199303 GCF_014646115.1 Streptomyces camponoticapitis
CCCCCGCGCCGCTCCCCGCGGTCGGTCGGCACGCCGGTCAGCGTGTTCCGACCGCGGCGCGTACGGCCCGGCGGGCCATCGCGCAGTCGTCGTGCAGCCGCCGCAGCAGCAGCCGCTGCTCCTCGCCCGTGGGCACCGCACCCTGCTGGGGCTGGTTCGCCCCGCCGGCCGGCGGAGCCTCGCGCATGGTGCGCTGCACCTGTGTCTCGTACTTACGGATCTCCGCCGTCAGTACCAGCATCAGATTGACCAGGAAGGCGTCCCGGTCCGCCGCGCCCCTGATCTGCGCGAGCTTGCTGATCTGCTGCCGTGCCAGCGGGTTGTTCCCGAGCACCATCCACAGCGTCGCCAGGTCGTACCCGGGCAGATACCAGCCCGCGTGCTCCCAGTCGACCAGCACCGCCCCCGCCGGTGACAGCAGCATGTTGGAGAGCAGGGCGTCACCGTGGCAGAACTGCCGCATGCCCGGCCGCCCCAGACCACGGATCAGCGTCTGGAGATCCCCCAGGTCCCGGTCGGTGAAGAGACCGAGCTCGTGGTAGCGGGTGATCCGCGACGCGTAGTCGAGACCTGCCCCGAACATGTCGCCCGGCGGACGCCAGGTGTTGAGCCGCGTCACGGCGCCCAGCACGGCCCGTACGTCGGCGCGCGGAGGAGCCTCGACGGGGTGGCGCGACAGGGCCGCGGCGCGGCCCGGCATCCGCTCGACCACCAGCGTGCAGTTGTCGGGATCGGCGGCGATCAGCCGGGGGACCCGTACCGGCGGCCGGTGCCGCACGAACGAGCGGTAAGTGGCTATCTCGTGCCGGAAACTCTCGGCCCAGGCGGGTGACTGGTCCAGCAGGCACTTGGCCACCGCGGTCGTCCGCCCGGTCGTCCCGACCAGCAGCACCGACCGGCCGCTGCGCCGCAGCACCTGCACCGGGTTGAACTCCGGACAGATCCGGTGCACCGCGGCGACGGCCATCCTCAACTGCGCGCCCTGGGGGCCCGACAGATCCAGTCTGCCGCCGAGCGGCCCGCCGGCCGTGGGCGGCCAGCGCCTGGTCCGGCCGGCGTGGGTGGGGTCGAGATACGGTCCGCCGCCGGCCGCGGGTGGCCGCTGCTGACGGGGTGGGACGGCCACGGAGGACGATGCTGTGTACGACGACGCTGTGTACATGGGCGAACGGATCCCTTCGTGTACCGACTAATTCCCGCGCCACCCGTCCCGGCGGTCCTTCCGCACCCTGGGGAATGTGTCGGACCCCCGGGGCGGGGTGGCGCGTTCCTACACGACACCCGGCCGCGGGTGGCACACCACGTAGCGGACCCTGGCGAAGCCTGGCGAATAGTCGCGAGGCATCTGACAGAGGGTTACTGTCAACTCAGCCGAGAACCTGGGGGCTTGACGTGACCGGAGAACCCAACGCCCGCCTGTCGGACCTGTTCGGCCTCGCCGGCTGGTCCAAGGGCGAACTCGCGCGGCTGGTGAACAGACAGGCGGCGGCCCTCGGCCACCCGCAGCTGGCCACCGACACCTCGCGGGTCAGACGCTGGATCGACATGGGGGAGATCCCACGCGATCCGGTACCGAGGGTGATGGCATCTCTGTTCACCGAGCGGCTCGGCCGTGTCGTGACCATCGAGGACCTCGGGTTCGTGCGACACGGACGCGCGGGGAGACGACGGGACGCCGGGGACGCATCGAACCCCGACGGCCTGCCTTGGGCGCCCGACCGGACGGCTGCGGTCCTCACCGAATTCACGGGAATGGACCTCATGCTCAACCGACGCGGCTTGGTGGGCGCGGGCGCCGTGCTCACCGCAGGCGCCGCACTCAGCAGTTCCATGTACGACTGGCTGCACTCCGACCCCGCTCTGACCGACGACGCTCCCCGGAGCGCCGATCCACTGAACGCCGACCCCGCCGGGTACGACCGCTACGAGGCCGCCCCCATCGGGTCTCAGGAGATCGACGCACTGGAGAACTCCGTCGACGTCTTCCGGGCCTGGGACGCCTCCCGCGGGGGCGGCCTCCAGCGCAAGGCGGTGGTGGGCCAGCTCAACGAGGTGGGCGGCATGCTCTCGTACCGCCACCCACCCCATCTCCAGCGCCGCCTGTGGGGCGTCGCTGCCAACCTGGCGGTCCTCGCCGGCTGGATGTCGCACGACGTCGGCCTCGAACCCACCGCCCAGAAGTACTTCGTCATCGCGACCCACGCGGCACGCGAGGGCGGGGACCGTCCGCGCGCGGGCGAGGCGCTCTCCAGAGCGGCGCGCCAGATGGTCCATCTGGGCCGGCCGGACGAGGCGCTCGACCTGATGAAGCTGGCCAAGTCCGGTTCGGGGGACGAGGTGCTGCCCCGCACCCGGGCGATGCTCTGCACGATCGAGGCCTGGGCACAGGCGTCGATGGGGCGCGGCCAGGCCATGCGCAGGACCCTGGGCGAGGCGGAGGACCTGTTCGTCTCGGACAAGAGCGATGTGCCGCCGCCGAGTTGGATGCAGCTGTTCGACGAGGCGGATCTGCACGGCATGGAGGCGCTGGCGTACCGTACGCTCGCCGATCACGAACCCGCGGCGGCGGCCATAGCTCAACGGCATGCCAAGCGGGCGATCGAGCTGCGTCAGAACGGCCGTCAGCGGTCGATGATCTTCGACTATCTCTCGCTGGCCTCCGCCTGTTTCATCGCGGACGATCCCGAACAGGCCGACCGTTACGCGCGGCTGGCGCTGGTGTCGATGGGGGAGACCTCGTCGCACCGCACCTGGGACCGGCTGCGGGAGATGTACCGGCTCACGGGTCAGTACGCGGCGCACGCCTCCATCCAGGAGCTGCGCGAGGAGATCGACGCGGTGCTGCCGCCGCATACCGGGAGGAAATCGAGGAGTTCGGAGATCTAGTCGCGGATCCAGCACGTCCCCGGGGAAGTTCGGGGGCCGGGGTCGGGTCCCCGGCGGCTACGACTCCGGGCCGATCCTTGCCACGAGTACACAGGCGTCGTCCTCGCGTCCGGTCTCGCCGAACTCCTCGACGACCGTCCTGACACAGTCCTGTGCGTCACGTGCCCCGGTCAGGCGGGGCCCGAGCGCCAGAAGCCGGTCCACCCCGGTCCGGTCCGTCAGCCTGCCGGTGTGCAGCACCAGCAGATCACCTGGCAGCAGTTGGATCTCGGCCTGCTCGTACGCGGCGCCCGATGTCGCGCCGAGCAGGACGCCGTCCAGCGGAGTCAGCGCGCGCCCCGTCCCGTCGCGGAACAGCAGCGGGGCGGGGTGTCCCGCCTGTGCCCAGACCAGGGTGCGGGTCTCGGCGCGGTAGCGGCCGCAGACCGCGCTGCCGAGCGCCGGCTGGTCCGCCGTGTCGAGCAGTTGGTTGAGATGGCCCATGAGCGCGCCGGGCTCGACTCCGGCCACCGCCATACCGCGCAGGGCGCCGAGGAGCATCGCCATCGTGGAGGCGGCCGTCACGCCGTGGCCAGTGAGATCGCCGACCGTCAACAGGGTGTTCCCGTCGGGGAGTTTCAGTGCGTCGAACCAGTCGCCCCCGACGAGTCCGCCGCCGGCCGGCGGCAGATAGTGGCCCGCCAGATCCAGCGTTCCCGGCTCGCTCTGCGGGGACTGGAGGGACCCGCGCCACGAGGGCAGCACGGCCTCCTGCAACTCGGCCACGAGCCGCTGCTCGGTCCTGGCGCTCCGCTCACGGCGCCGGAGCGAGTCACCCGACTCGTGGACCGCGCGCTGGCTGCGGCGTAACTCGCTGACGTCGCGCAGCACCGCCCACATGGAGGCGGTACAGCCGTCGGAGTCGAGCACGGGCTCGCCCATCATGTGCAGCGTGCGCACGCGCCGGTCGGCCCTGACGATGCGGAACTCGCTGTCGATGGGCCTGCCGTCGACAAGACACTCGGTCACCAGAGTCTGGAGGAGGCTCTGGTCCTCGGCGACCATCACGGACGGCAGTTCGTCCAGGGTCATGGGGCCCTTCTCGGGCCTCCGGCCGAAGATCTCGTACAGCTCCGGGGACCAGGTGACCTCGTCGGTGAGGAGATTCCACTCGGCGCTGCCGACCCGGCTCAGCAGCGAACCGCTCCCGTCGCCGGCGCACGCGCCGTCCGCCTCCGTGGACGGCGATTCGGTCTCGTCGCCGGGCCTTCCGTTCTTCAGCTGTCCCAAGTGGGCGCCGAGATCGTCCAGTTGATGTACCGCCAGGTCACAGAGGGCGCGCTGCCAGCGCCACTGGGTGTCGTGCTCGTCGGCGACGGTGTCCCTGCGCACGGCGTCCACGTCACCGCGCAGCCTGCGGGTGCGCGTGATGAGGGACTCCACCACGCCCCGCTCCGGCGGCTGCGGGGCGGGACGGTCCGCGAACAGATGGGACGGCATCTCGAACTCCGATACAGGCGTGGCACTGCCAGCTGTGAAGGGTGGACCGTTACGACTGTTGCACAGGCCGCTACGGCTCGTAAGGGATTCGGCAACACTCGATCCGGTGGTGCTTCCGGCATATGCCACAGGCGGGACAAGTGACCTACCGTTACCGGGAGTTGGCGCGGCGGGTGTGCGCGGTCCCGGGCCGGGCCCGGCCGCTCAACCGGTGGGGGCGCGGTGGAGCACGACGAGTAGCCGCCACACCTGACCGGCGACCGCCTCCGGGGACGCGTCGATCAGACCGTGCAGCCAGTCCGCCAGCACGCCGGCGAACGAGGCCGCGACCGCGGAGGCGATCAACTCCGGCTCCGGCGCTCCCGCCAGTGCCCGCTCCGTACGGCTGCGCTCCCGCAGCTCCCGGTGGAGCAGCTCGCCGAGCGGCCCGCCGCCGCCGGGGCGCAGCAGCGTGCGGTACAGGCCGGCGTGCGGTACGAGACCGGTGAAGAAGGCCGTCAGGTCGGCCGGCGGCGACACGGGATCCGGCAGACCGCGCCAGGCGTGCAGCGCGTCCACCGCGTCCCGGACGACCGCGGCGCACGCGTCGACGGCGAGGGCGCGGAGGTCCGCGTAGTGCAGATAGAACGTGGCCCGCCCGACTCCCGCCCTGCGCGCCAGCGCGGCAACGCCCACCTGTTCGAGCGGGCGCTCCGCGCACTCGTCGAGGAGCGCCCGCCGCAGGGCGGCCCGGGTCCGGGCCGTCCGCGGATCGCTCGACGGCGCGGGACCGGCCGTCCCGCCGGACGCTCCGCCGGAGGTCGGGTCCGTCATCCCGCCGCCAGTACGACGGCCAGCGCGATCGCGCCCGGCAGCGCCTGGACGAAGAGGATGCGGCGGTTCGCCGTGGCCGCGCCGTACACCCCGGCGACGACCACACAGCTCAGGAAGAATATCTGCGCGTGCCGCCCCGTCGGGTCGGCCGCGATCAGACCCCAGACCAGGCCGGCCGCCAGGAATCCGTTGTAGAGGCCCTGGTTGGCGGCCAGGGGCGCGGTGGCACGGGCCATCTCGGCGTCGAAGCCGGACAGGCTCCGGCCGGGGCCGCGCTCCCAGAGGAACATCTCAAGCACCATGACGTAGACGTGGAAGGCGGCCACGAGGGCGACGAGGATCTGGGCGGCGGTACTCACGGGGGCATCCTCAGGGGTTCATGTTTCCGGACAGGTGTCCATGAACCATAGACACCTGTCCAGAAGGCGGCTCACCCGCCCCCTCGCTGTCGGTCTAAGCGCCGTCGCCACCCTCTTCCCCGTCCGAACTGACCGGCCCTGCCTGCCGGTTGATGCCCGCCGAGAGCAGCGCGTCCTCGCACCGGGCCACCGCCGTCTCGCGGGACGGCACCTGGCGCCACGCGCCCTCGCCGTCCGCTCGGGTGCCCTCGTCGGCGTGCGGCGCCAGATCGCCGACCACCGTCACCTGGTGCCCCTGCGCCGCCAGCCGGGTCAGCGCCTCGCGCAGCATGATCTCGGCGAACGGCCTGATCTCCGATACGTCCTCCAGATCGAGCACCACCCAACCGGGCTCCTCCGGGAGGACGTTGCCCAGTTCGTGCAGCAGCCGCTCGGACTCGGTGAAGTCGAGGATCCCCTGGGCGGCGACGATCGCCACGTTGTCGCCCGCGCGCTCGATGACCTCACGCTCGGCCTCGCTGCGCGGGCGGTCGGAGGGCGCGGTCCGCGCGGTCTCCGCCAGCTTCACCGTCGGCGCCGTACGCGAGGACCGGCGCATCAGATGCAGCCCGAACCGGGTCGACAGCTCGCGCAGCACGGCCACACCGCGTACCGGGGTGCCCGTGGCGTCCAGCGGCGGGCTGTGCACCGCGAGACCGAACCGCGCCGGGCTGGCGGCGATCAGCCCGCCCGACACACCGCTCTTGGCCGGCAGTCCGACCCGCAGCAGCCAGTCGCCCGACGCGTTGTACATCCCGCAGGAGGCCATCACCGCGAGGACCTGCACCGCCACCGGTTCGGGCACCACCGTCTCGCCCGTGGAGGGGTTGACGCCGCCGTTCGCCAGCGTCGCGGCCATCACCGCCAGATCGACCGTGGTCACGCGCACCGAACACTGACGGAAGTACGTCTCGACGCCGCTCGGCCTGCCGGGCAGCGATCCCGCGCCGCGCATCAGATACGCCAGGGCGCGGTTGCGGTCGCCGGTCTCGGACTCCGACGCGCGGACCCTCTCGTCCACGTCCAGCCGCCGTCCGGCGAACCGGCCGAGACAGTCGAGGATGCGCTCGAAACGCTCCTCCTCGTCGGTACCGGGGACCAGCGCGGTCGTGACGATCGCCCCCGCGTTGATCATCGCGTTCGCCGGCCGTCCGGTGTTCGGTTCCAGACTGATCGCGTTGTACGCCTCGCCGCTGGGCTCGGCGCCCACCCAGCGGGTGACCTCCTCCAGGCCCAGCTCGGCCAGGACCAGCGCGTAGACGAACGGCTTCGACACCGACTGGAGTGTGAAGGGCGTGTCGACGCCGCCCGACCAGTAATGGTTGCCGCCCATGCTGGTCAGCGCGATGCCGAAGGTGTGCGGGTCGGCGGTGGCCAACTGCGGGATGTACGAGGCGACCTCACCCTCGTCCAGGTTGGCGACCCGCCGCTGGAGCTCCACCAGCGCGTCGGTGATCACATCGGTGGCCGAGACGGGTGTCACGGACGACCTCCAGGGGGCTGTCTGCGGAGTGCGCCGGGGCAAACCGAAGCCCCCGGGCGCGGACTCGGACATCCGCGACCGGGGGCTCCGGCCAGCATTCCCCGATGGGGGCGCTTGGAGTTAACGCCGCCCACTCTGGCAGCCGGGGTGATCAGGCCACGGGAGGCCGCGCCGTGTCGTCCGGGGGTGTCACCAGATGGACTCGGCCCATTCGGGGTGGTCGATGAAGGGGTTCCGGTTGTGCTGGAACTGGCTGAATATGAGGTCGTTGCGGCGCTTCTCGATGGTGTCCGGCGGGTCCTCGTCGTTCCACTGCTTCAGTACGGACAGCCGGCCCATCGCGGGGGCCGAGCCGTTGTTCACCCGGTCGTTCGGTTCGAGGTCGGCGAACGAGTCGTTGCCCTCGTACCGCACCGCCATGTAGAGGATCATGCGGGCGACGTCGCCTTTGACCGCGTCGCGCGGCTCGTAGGAGTCGCTGTCGGTGAGGTTCCCGGGCGCGCCGCTGACCGGGCTCCCGCCGTTGTCGAAGTCCTTGTTCCCCCGGATGCCGTTGACCTGGACATCCTCGGGACGCAGATGGTGGACATCGGTGCCGGGGCCCTGCGACGTACCGAAGTCGCCGTGGGACTGGGCCCATACGTGCTCGCGGTTCCAGTCGCCGACGGCGCCGCCGTTCTTGGACTTCGCGCGCGAGGCGCCGCTGTAGAGGAGGATGACGTTCGCGGAGTTGCGCGGGTCCTGGTCGGTGACCTTGAGCGCTTCCCAGACGCCGCTGTACGAGAGCTTCGTCTGGTCGCTGATGATCGAGTGGAGCGCGCTCTTGAGCGCGGGCCCGGTCTTGCCGAGCGCGCCCTCGTAGTACGTGTCGTCCAGCGCGGCGGTTCCGGTCGTGGCCGGGACGGCCGCGGTTCCCGACGCTGCCGCCGGGGGTGTGGCGGCCGGGGCGGCGGCCGCGCTGCCGGCGAGCACCGCGGTGGCGGCGCACAGTGCCAGCACCGGCCGTACGGCGGGATGGTGACGACGGGACATGTGGGGGTGTCCTCTCCAAAAGAGATCACCGCCCGCACTGCCGAGGGTGGCGGCGGTGCACACGGTGACCATGGCGATGTGACGTTTCGGCAGGAGCTTTCCACAGCGTCTGTGACGCTGGGGTGAATGCTCCGCGACCATCATGTGCAGGTCAAGAAGCGTGCGCGCGCCGGGAGTTGAGTGGGGGGTGAGTCATGCCCTGCGTTCACATGGATGGGCCGGAAACACACTGCTGAAAAATTTGGTCCATACCAACTCCTTGACGAGCACCCCGTGGCTGCCTTAAATCAGGCATTGAAATAAGCGCGCGAGCGCTTCCTCCCCCAGCAACATCTGTCATGCGCATGCCCCCCACGCAAAGCGATGTGATGACCGTGCATATGTCCTGGCGGCGCCGTACGGCGCTGTACGCCCTCGCACTTCTGTGCACCTCCGGAGCCGTGGCCGCCGTGCCCGCCGGAGCGTCCGCCGCGGACGGCCCCCACGCCGTCGCGGCACCCGCGGCAGTCAAGTTCGAGGACAACTTCGACGGCCCGGCCGGAGCCGGCGTCGACGGAAACAAGTGGCAGATCGAGACCGGCGACAACGTCAACAACCACGAGCGGCAGTACTACACGTCCGGGAACAACAACGCCCAGCTCGACGGGCAGGGCAATCTCGTGATCACCGCCCGCAAGGAGAACCCGGGCAACTACCAGTGCTGGTACGGCACGTGTGAGTACACCTCCGCCCGGCTGAACACCGCGGGCAAGTTCGACTCCGCGTACGGACGCGTCGAGGCCCGCATCAAGATCCCGCGCGGCCAGGGCATCTGGCCCGCGTTCTGGATGCTCGGCAGCAACATGGGCGACGTCGGCTGGCCCAACAGCGGCGAGATCGACATCATGGAGAACGTCGGCTTCGAGCCCAACACCGTCCACGGCACGCTGCACGGCCCCGGCTACTCCGGCGAGGGCGGCATCGGCGCCGGCTACAGCCTGCCGAACGGCGAGGCGTTCGCGGACAACTTCCACACCTTCGCGGTCGACTGGGCGCCGGACTCCATCAAGTGGTCGGTCGACGGAAACGTCTTCCAGACCCGTACGCCCGCCGATCTCGGCGGCCGCGAGTGGGTGTTCAACAAGCCGTTCTTCCTGATCCTCAACCTCGCGGTCGGCGGCTACTGGCCCGGCGACCCCGACGGCAGCACTGTCTTCCCGCAGCAACTGGTCGTCGACTACGTACGCGTCAGCGACTAGTACCCCCCGTCTGCCGTCGGGCGCCGGACAGGCTCGGCCTGT
>NZ_BMMV01000002.1:199321-485584 GCF_014646115.1 Streptomyces camponoticapitis
CGGCGAACCGGCCCACCGGGCACACCCGGTGGCCCCCCTCCGAAGTGGACGGTGACCTCGCATGACTGCCTCGTTCAAGCCCTGGAAGCACCTCAGACCCCTGGCTCTGCTGGCCATGCCCCTGGTGGCCGTCGCCTCGACCATGACCGTGACACCGGCGACCGCGGCCCCCGCGGCCGTCGGCACCATCACCGGCCTCGGCGGCAAGTGCGTGGACGTGGCGGGCGCGAGCTCCGCCAACGGCGCCGCCGTCCAGCTCTACGACTGCAACGGCAGCGGCGCCCAGCAGTGGGACGTCGCCTCCGACGGCACGATCCGCGCGCTGGGCAAGTGCCTGGACGTCAAGGACGGCGGCACGGCGAACGGTTCCGTCCTCCAGCTCTGGTCGTGCACCGGCGCCGCCAACCAGAAGTGGACCGTCTCCGCGGCCCGCGACATCGTCAACACCCAGGCGAACAAGTGCCTGGACGTCACCGGCAACAGCTCGGCCAACGGCACCAGGCTCCAGCTGTGGACCTGCACCGGCGCCGCCAACCAGAAGTGGACCGCGCCCTCCGGCGGCGGCGGGAACCCCGACCCGGGCGGCGCGCCCATGGCCGTCGCGCCGTACATCTATAACGGCTGGGGCAGCCCGCCCAACCCCGCCACCGTCCAGAACGCCACCGGCGTCAAGTGGTTCACCCTCGCCTTCGTCCTCAGCAACGGCTACTGCAACCCGCAGTGGGACGGCGGCCGGCCGCTGACCGGGGGAGTGGACCAGCAGACCATCAACACCGTGCGCGCGGGCGGCGGCGACGTCATCCCGTCCTTCGGCGGCTGGAGCGGCAACAAGCTGGAGAGCTCCTGCGGCAGCGCGGGTGAGCTGGCCGCCGCGTACCAGAAGGTCATCAACGCGTACGGCCTGAAGGCGATCGACATCGACATCGAGGCCGCCGCGTACGACAGCCCCACCGTCCAGCAGCGCACCGTCGACGCGCTGAAGACGATCCGGGCCAACAACCCCGGCATCAAGATCTACATCACGTTCGGCACCGGCCAGAACGGCCCCGACACCAGCCTGATCAACCGCGCGGCCTCCTCCGGTCTCACGGTCGACAGCTGGACGATCATGCCGTTCAACTTCGGCGGCAACGGCCAGAACATGGGCACGCTGTCCGTCCGCGCCGCCGAGGGCCTGAAGACCGCCGTCAAGAACGCCTACGGCTACGGCGACGACGAGGCCTACCGCAAGACCGGCATCTCGTCGATGAACGGCGTCACGGACGTCGGCGAGACCATCACCGTCGCCGACTTCCGTACGATCCTCGCCTACGCGCAGCAGCGTCACCTCGCCCGGCTGACCTTCTGGTCGGTCAACCGTGACCGGCCGTGCACCGGTGGCGGCGCCGACACCTGCTCCGGCGTGGGCCAGGCGGCGTGGGACTTCACCCGCGTACTGGCGCAGTACCGAGGCTGACCCGGCCGCCGGCACCCCGCTCCGCGCACCCGCCCCGGACACCGATCACCCCGGTGTCCGGGGCGGTTCGCGTCCCCGGCCGGCCGGAGCACCCCGTAATCGAATGGGGGTCATCCTCCTCCCGCATGATCGAAGGCCCCGCACCCCCAAGGCTGTTGGAATCGGGTCCGTAGCGTCGTGTTTCCGTGCGGAGGGAATGGCAGTGAGCGAGGAGCACCTTGCGGAACCCGTCGACGACGACGGAAAGCGCGACGGGGAACACGACGCGTCGCGCGCGGCGGCCGGGCCCGCGCCGGCCGGGGACCGCCGCACGGTCGTCGTCACCGGCGGCACCAGCGGTATCGGCGCGGCCGTGGCCGAGCGCTTCGCCGCCGACGGCGCCCGCGTCATCGCCGCCGGACTCGACGCGGACGGCGCGGCCGGGAGGCTGCCCGACTCGGTCCGCCGTGTCGAGATGGACCTGACCCACGACGGTGAACTCGAAGACCTCCTCGGCGGAATCGAGCGGCTCGACGTCCTCGTCAACGCGGCGGGTGTGATCTCCCGGGGCCGCGAGTACGAGCCCGAGGTCTTCGCCCATGTCGTCGACGTCAACCTCACCGGCACCATGCGCGCCTGCGTCGCCTCGCACGACCAACTGCGCCGCTCGGGCGGCTGCATCGTCAACGTCGCCTCCATGCTGAGCTTCTTCGGCGGCCCCCGGGTGCCCGCCTACACGGCCAGCAAGGGCGGCATCACGCAGCTCACCAAGGCCCTCGCCGTCGCCTGGGCCGGGGACGGCATCCGTGTGAACGCGGTGGCGCCGGGATGGATCCGTACGGCCCTGACGGCGGACCTGCGGGCCGACGACGAGGTGGCCCGGCGCATCATCGGGCGCACCCCGCTGGGGCGTTGGGGCGAACCGGCCGACGTGGCCGGCGCCGTGACCTTCCTCTGCGGCGAGGACGCGCGCTTCGTCACCGGAGCCGTACTCCCCGTGGACGGTGGATACCTCGCCGCCTGAACTCCCAGGCACCCCCCGGACTTTCCACCCTCAGGAGGAGAGAACCATGACCGAACCGCAAGGCCCCGTCATCCCCGTGTCCACCGTGGTCCCGGAGGAGATCGCCGTCGCGGCGCTGCCCGACGACGACCGGATCTGGGTGCCACAGGCTCCCGACGTCTGGTTCCGGCCGCTGATGTTCAACACCGTCACCGGCCAGTGGTGCAATCTGCTCAAGGTCACGGCGGCGGGGATCGTTTCACGCCACCGCCACCCCGGAGTCGTCTTCGGCTACGTCATCAAGGGCAAGTGGCACTACCACGAGCACGACTGGGTCGCCGAGGCCGGACACTTCGTCTACGAGCCCCCGGGCGAGATCCACACGCTGGCCGTGCCGGAGGACTGCGACGAGATGATCACGTTCTTCAACATCACGGGAGCGATGGCCTACGTCGACGACAACGGGGTCCAGACCGGCTACGAGGACACCTTCACAAAGATCGACATGTGTCGTGCCCACTACACGGAAAATGGCCTCGGCGCCGACTACGTGAATCGGTTCATTCGCTGAAGAAACCCTCCATACCCCCCGTGACCTGCGAGGTAGGCTCCCTGATCTAGGTGAAGACCTAGGGATCGGAGACGGGGACTCAATGGACATCGGGAGCGTCTACCACTACCGGATCGACTGGATCGCCAGCTTCGTGGCCGTGGCCCACCACGGCGGATTCTCCGCCGCGGCGAAGGCCCTCTACCGCTCACAACCCAGGGTCAGCAGCCATGTCGCGGAGCTGGAACGGCTCCTCGGCACCCGTCTGCTCGACCGCTCCGTGCAGCCCGCGGTCCTCACTCCGGAGGGCCGCGGGCTGCTTCCGCACGCCGAGGAGATCCTGCGCAGGCTCAATGTCCTGGCCGATCTCACCGGAGGGACGATTTCCGGACAGGTCAGGCTCGGAGCGTACCCGAGCGCCGCCTCGTACCTCTATCCGCTGGCCGTACGCGCCCTGCGGATCAGCCACCCCCAGGTACGGCTCGTGCTGCGCGAGGGGCCCAGCGTCGCGCTCGGCACCGATCTCGTCAGCGGCGACCTCGACCTCGCGATACGCCCACTCCATCCGCTCGTCAACTCCGACCTGGTCGCCAGCCGGGTGCTCTGGCGCGAGCCCCTCGTCGCCGTCTTCCGCGCCGACCATCCGCTCGCGCGCACCGGCTCCGTACGACTCGCGCAGACCGCGATGCTCCCGGTGATCAGCATCGGCGAGAGCGGCGAGGGCCAGGCCCGCCAGTACGAGACCAACCTCGCCTTCGCCAACGCCGGACTCAACCCGGTCATCGCGGCCCAGACGAACCAGCCCCAGACCCTGATCTCCCTCGTACGCCACGGACTTGGCGTCGGCATCACCAACAGCCTCGCCATGACGACGGCGAACACCGAGGGCGTGGCGCTGGTCCCCATCTCCGACCCGCAGTGCGAGCGCGCCGTCGCCGCCTGGTGGCGCGCCGGCCCGGTCGTCTCACCCGCCGTCGAGGCCGTGCGCGAGGTCATCGGGAGACTGCCCATGCCGCAGTGGCCGTGGGGCGAGGAGGCCGGCTGCGAACGGACCGCGAGAGCGGGCCGGTGAAATGCCGGCCGGCCCGCTTCCGGTTATTCGTTCTCCGAATGCCCCGCCCTCGATATACGAATTGACCGGCGAGGTCCGAACGGATTACGTCAGGCGTTGAGTTCCGGGCGGAATCGGTGCTTCGAGGATTTCCCTCAACAGCGTACGCGCCGCCGGAATCAGCGGCCGATTGGCATCCCAGTGCACCGCCACCCGGCGCCCGCACGGGGAGTCGAGACGCCGGATCGTCACGTCCCTGGTGTCCGCCGTCGACACCGCGAGATGGTTGGTGACCCCCACCCCGAGCCGGCTGCGGACGAGCGAGACGAGCGTCTGCGGCTGGTTCGTCGCCTGTACGGCCTCCGGCTCGAAACCCTGCTCGCGGAAGACCTTGTACGTCTCGAAACCGGGCACGTCCGGTGAGCCGAGCCGCCCGATGGTGATCAGCGGATACGCCGCGACGGCCGAGACCGGAAGCGGATCCGGCAGCTCGTCCAGCGGGTGCCCGAGCGGCAGGACGACCGAGAGGGACTCCTGCCAGAGCGCCCGCAGCCGCACCGTGTCACCGACCGGCGGAGCCATGGGCCGCAGGTAGATGTCTATTTCGCCGTGCGACAGCGCCGAGTCGAGCTCCAGCGTCGACCGCTCGACGAGCACCACCTTGATGGACGGCCGGCTCACCGCGAGATGCTCCAGCAGACTCGGCACGAACGCGGCGCTGGCACTCGGATAGCTCCCCAGCGTCACGACACCCCGGGCCGAGTCGCGGCGGGTGGCCATCGCCTCCTCCGCCGTCCCCAGCCGGTACAGGATCGCGCGGGCGTGACCGGCGAGCACCTCACCCGCCTCCGTCAGCCGCACCGGCCGCTTGCTCCGGTCGAAGAGCGGCACACCGGCCTCCCGCTCCAGCGCTGCCACATGCATGCTCACCCGCGGCTGGGAGCGGTGAACGGCCTCGGCAGCGGCACTGAAACTCCCCGTGTCGATGACACCGAGGAATGAGACAAACCATTCGAGACGAACTTCTGGTCGCAGCATGCCCCTTGCTGTACGCGAGCCGACAGCGGGCAACAAGGTCCGTCGACCGAAGCGAATGAGACGCAATCCGTTTTCCGAATACCCGTATGTGCAACTCGCCCTTCACGCCGGGGACAACGGGCTCATACGCTCACGCCACTACCGGGATCGACCAGGAGCCCCCACCTCCCGCCCCGGCGACCGATGACTCCTGCCACTGCTCACGTGCAAGGACGACGCACGTTCGAGGAGCATTCATGACCGTATCCCCACCCGTCCCGGGCACACCGGCGGGACGTGTCAGATGGACCATGATCTGGCTGGCCTTCGGGGCCGTCACGATCAACTACATGGACCGCGCCAATCTCGGTGTGGCACTGCCCTACATCACCAAGGACCTGGACATATCCAAGACCGCGACCGGGCTGCTGCTCGGCGCGTTCTTCTGGACGTACGCGGCGTTCCTGCCCGGCGCCGGCTGGCTGGTCGACCGCTACGGCCCGCGCCGGATGATGGCCTTCGCCGTCGCCGCCTGGTCCATCGCGACCATGCTCGTCGGCGCGGTCACCGGATTCCTTGTCCTCCTGCTCGTACGTCTGGTGCTCGGAGCCGTCGAGTCGCCCGCGTACCCGTCCAGTTCACAGATCGTGTCGCGCTGGTTCCCGGTGCGCGAGCGCGGGATGGCCGCCTCGATCTTCGACAGCGGGGGCCGGGCCGGCACCGCCTTCGCGCTGCCCATCACCACCGTGGTGATCGCCTGGCTCGGCTGGCGCGGCTCGTTCGTCGCCGCCGGAGTCGTCGGACTCTGCTTCACCGCCTTCTGGCTGAGGTTCTACCGGGACCCCGACGAGCACCCCAAGCTCAGCGCCGAGGAGCGCGCCTACATCCGGGCGGGCGGCGCCAACGAATGGGACCCCACCGTCAAGGCCATGCCGTGGAGGGAACTGTTCCGCTACCGCACCGTGTGGGGCATGGTCCTGGGCTTCTTCTGCCTGTCCTTCGTGCTGTACTTCTTCATCACCTGGTTCCCGTCGTACCTGGTGGACGAGCGGGACTTCGACCTGCTGAAGCTCGGCTTCTTCGGCATGATCCCGGCTCTGGTGTCGATGCCCGCGCAGTGGGCCGGCGGCTGGGTCCAGACCCGGCTGATCAACCAGGGCCGCAGCGTCACCTACGCACGCAAGTTCCCCATCGTCATCGGGATGATCCTCTCCTCGGTGATCGTTCTCGCCGGCGTCGTCGACAGCGCCTACCTCGCGCTCGCGCTGCTGGCCGTCTCCCAGGCGTCGCTCTGCTTCGCCGCGTCCAGCCTGTGGGCGCTGCCCGTGGACGTCGCGCCCACCCCGGCCAACGTCGGTTCGCTCGCCGGTATCCAGGGCTTCGCCTCCAACGCGGCCGGCGCGCTCAGCCCGGTGGTCGTGGGTGTCCTGCTCGACGCCTTCGGCGGCTCGTACTTCGTTCCGCTCGCCGTGGCCGGTGGCATGTCGCTCCTCGGCGCCCTCGTGTACGGCGTCGTCATGAAGTACGTGGTGCCGCTGGGCTCCGAGCCGGAGACGGCGGTCAAGGGCGTGCCCACCGCGCCGAAGAGCCCGGCCTGACCCGTCGGACAGTCCGACCGGCCCGCGGCGGCGCCGGCGGCGTCTGCCCTGCCCCCGCACCTGTTCCCCCGGAACCCGTGATCCCGGAACCCGGGAAAAAGACTGGAGAACCCCTATGACCAGCTACTCCGAGGCGACCCTTGAGGCCTACAGGTCCCTTGCCACCGCGTCGGTCGCCGACGCCGTCGAACAGCACGGCGTCCGCGGCTATCTCGAAGGAGCTGTCCACCAGGTCGTACCGGGAGCGGGGACGCTGGCCGGACCGGCGGTCACGGTCCGGGAGGTGCCCGACACCGAGCTGGAACCGCCGGTGCACGCGCTGGCCGCCATCGACGAGTCCCCGGCCGGCAGCATCGTGTGCATCGACGCGGGCGCCGCCGACGTCGCCGTCTGGGGCGGGCTGATGACGGCGGGCGCCGTCGCCAGGAAGCTGGCGGGCTGCGTCCTCGACGGCGGGGTGCGCGATGTCACCGAGATCCGCAGGGACTTCCCCGACTTCCCGGTGTACGCCCGCCACGCCGTGCCCGCCACCACCCTCGGGCGCTACCGCACCGTCTCGCTCAACGAGCCCGTCGTACTCGGCGGAGTGACCGTACGCCCCGGGGACCTCATCGTCGCCGACCGCGACGGTGTCGTGCGCGTACCGAGGGACCTCGTCGGCGAAGTCCTCGCCACCGCCCAGGACATCGAGAACCGGGAGAAGGAACAGACCGCGCTGATCCTGTCGTCGGGATCACTGCGCGACGGCCTCGCCAAGTACAACCGGATCTGACGCGATGCCCGGCACCGGCCCCTCCGTGCTCTCCATGGGGGAGCCCCTGCTCGAATTCAACGCCGCCGCCGAAGGAGCGCTGGAGAGCTCCACCGCCTTCCACATCGGCTTCGGCGGCGACACCTCCAACATGGCGATCGCGGCCCGCCGTTCGGGCGCGAGCACCGGCTACATCACCCGCGTCGGCGACGACGCCTTCGGCCAGGCGCTGGCCGAGCTGTGGCGCCGGGAGGGCGTCGACACCACCCATGTCGTCGCCGAACCCGGCGGCGCGACCGGCATCTACTTCATCACCCGGCACGGCGACGGGAAGCACGCCTTCACCTACCGCCGCGCCGGGTCACCCGCGAGCCGCCTGACTCCCGAGGACGTTCCGGAGCAGGCGGTCGCCGCCGCCCGGCTGCTGCACATCAGCGGCATCACCCAGGCGATCGGCCCCTCCGCCTGCGACGCGGCCTTCCACGCCATGGAGACCGCCCGCGCGCACTCCACACTCGTCTCGTACGACCCCAACCACCGCCCCGCCCTGTGGCCGGTTGCCCGCGCCCGCGCGATCGTGATGCGCAGCGCCGAGCTGGCCGACATCGTCCTGCCCAATCTGGACGAGGGCCGCCTCCTCACCGGGGCGCACGAACCCGCGGACGTGCTGGCGGAGTTCGCGGCGCGCGGCCCGGCGATCGTCGCCCTGAAGATGGGCGCCGACGGCGTGCTGCTCGGCGAGGAGGGCCGCACCACCCATGTGCCGGCCCACCGGGTCGTACCCACGGACGCGACCGGCGCCGGCGACACCTTCGACGGGGCCTTCGCCGCGCGGCTGCTGGACGGGGACTCCCCGCTGGAGGCGGCGCGCTACGCGGTGGTCGCGGCGGCGCTCACCACGACCGGCCAGGGCGCGGTGGGACCCATCCCGGACCGGGAGGCCGTACACCGCCACGCCGGTCAGCTCCGGGCCTGACGCTCCGCGCGACGGACCCCGGCCCACCACACCCTTCCGCGCACCGCCATCGCTCAGCACCCTCCTACGGAAAGGCCGTGAACGTGCAGGACGGACAGCACCAATCGAGTTCGCGACGAACCTTCCTCAAACACTCGTCGTCGGCCGCCGCGCTCTCGGCCGCGGCCCTGGCTTCCGGCGCCGGCGTCGCCGGTGCCGCCGGACCCGGGGGCAGTACCCCCGGAGGCCGCGGCCACGCCGCGCCCCTGCCCTCGCTCCGCTGGCCGCAGGAGGTCACGGAGAGCGCCGACACCCCCAGGCTGTGCCAGTGGTTCTCCCGCGACCCCGCCGAGGAGACCGTACGGCGCTGGCGCCAGGCCGGGGTCAACGGCGCCCTGATCACCGACGTCCCCGAGGCGCCCTGGCAGACGGCGGAACTCACCGCCGACCGTGAACGGCTCGAAGCCCAGGGCCTGCATGTCACCGCCTACCTGATCAGCGCGCCCGACAGCGTGGTACGCGGCCAGGACGGGCGCGACCAGGCCATCGAGGACATCAAGGCCTCCCTGCGCGCCGCCGGCGAGGCGGGCATCCCCGTCGTCGAGTACAACTGGTACGTCCACCGTCTGATGGAGGGCTACTACGAGGAGCTCGACACCGGCGACCGGATCGGCGCCGGCTACACCGCCTTCGACGCCGACCGCGAGGTCGACGGCGTCAAGGTCAGGGACCTGCCCCGCCCCGAGGGCGTCCCCGCCTTCACCCGCGAGGAACTCTGGGAGAACTACGAGCACTTCCTGCGCGAGGTCGTCCCGGTCGCCGAGGAGGCCGGGGTACGGATGGCGGTGCACCCCAACGACCCGCCGGCGCGGATCAGCCGCGGCAACCCGCAGATCATGGGCTCGGTCGCCGACTGGAAGCGGATGGTCGACACCGTCGACAGCCCGTCGAACGGCATGACCGTGCACAGCGGTGTCACCGCCGAGACCGGCTTCGACTCGGTCGAGTTCCTGCACTGGATGGGCCGCAAGGACCGCATCAACCACATCCACTACCGCAACGTCCGCGTCGACGAGCCGCGCGTGAAGTACGCCGAGGTCTTCCCCGACACCGGCGAGGTCGACATGTTCGGCTTCATGCGTGAACTGATCCGCCACGGCTACCACCGGGGCGTCCTGGCCGAACACCCCAGGGCCCTCGACTTCGACCGCGAGAACGGCTCGACCGAGAGCAACCAGTACAAGGACGTCGGCGGCGGCGGCCACGGCGGGGAGCTGTACGACACCGGGTACGCCAGGGCGATGATGCAGGCCGCCCTGCTGATGGAACGCGGCCGATTCGGCCCGCACGATGACTGAGCTGCTGTTCGGAGCGTCCGCACGCCGCGCCCTCGGGCGCGGCGTCGACGTCGTTGGGGACACCGTCGGCCTCACCCTGGGACCGCGCGGACGCACCGTCGTCCTCCCGCGCGCCCCCGGGCCGCCGGAGGCTACGGACGACGGCGCCGTCGTCGCGGGCGCGGCCGAGCCGGGCGACCCGTACGAGAACCTCGGCGCCCGGCTCGTCCGGGAGGTGGCCGCCAGGAC
Source organism: Streptomyces camponoticapitis (assembly GCF_014646115.1). GTDB lineage: Bacteria > Actinomycetota > Actinomycetes > Streptomycetales > Streptomycetaceae > Streptomyces > Streptomyces camponoticapitis. The sequence continues at coordinate 209,268 of NZ_BMMV01000002.1, forward strand.
CCGGCGCGACACCGGCGACGGCGCGAGCACCGCCGCGGTGCTGGCCCAGGCGATCGTCCGCGGCGGTCTGCGCGCGGTGGCCGCGGGCGCCTCGCCGGTGGCCGTGAAACGCGGCATCGACGCCGCGGCCCGCGCCGTGTCGGACAGTCTGCTCGCCGCCGCCACCCCCGTGGGCGACGAGCGGCGCACCGTGGCCGTGGCGTCCGCCGCGGCCCGGGACCCTGACCTCGGCCGGCTGGTCGCCGCCGCGTTCGGCAAGGTCGGCCCGGACGGGTCGATCTCGGTCGAACAGACCCACGCGCCCACGACGGAGCTGGAGTTCGCGGAAGGCCTGCGCTTCGACAAGGGCTTCCTCAGCCCCTTCATGGTGACCCACCCGGAGCGTATGGAGGCGGTGCTGGAGGACGCGTACGTCCTGCTGCACCCCGGCAGGATCATGACGCTCGCACCGCTGCTGCCCGTGCTGGAGCAGGTGGCGAGGACCGGCAGCCCCCTGCTCGTCGTCGCCGAGGAGGTGGGAGGCGAAGCGCTCTCCGCCCTCGTGATGAACAAGCTGCGGAGCACCCTGGTCTCCGCCGCCGTCCGCGCACCCGCGCTCGGGGAGCGACGGCGGGCCCGCCTCGAAGACCTGGCCGTGCTCACCGGCGGTCAGGTCGTCACCCCCGAGGCGGGCCTCGCGCTGGAGCACATCGGCCTCGCCGCACTGGGCCGCGCCACCCGGACCGTCGTGACCCGCGACACGACGACGGTCATCGGTGGCGGCGGTACGGCGGACGCCCTGGGCGAACACGTCAAGCGACTGCGCCACGAACGGGACACCGCCCGTGCCGACTGGGACCGCGAGGCCCTGGACGAACGGCTGGCCCGGCTGACCGGCGGTGTCTGCGTCATCCGCGTCGGCGCGCCCACCGAGACCCAACTGGCGGAACGCGCACGCCGGATCACCGGGGCGGTGGCCGCCACCCGCGCCGCACTCGCCGAAGGGCTGGTGACGGGCGGCGGTTCCGGGCTCCTGCACCACGCGCGGACCCTGGACAGTGACCTGGGCCTCGACGGGGACGAGCGCGCCGGGGCCCGGGCCGTACGTCTCGCGCTGGCCGAGCCGCTGCGCCGGATCGCGTCGAACGCGGGCGCCGACGGCCGGGTCGTGGCGGCCACGGTCGCCGCGCTCCCGGAGGGCGAGGGCTGGAACGCGCTCTCCGGGCGGTACGGACCGATGGCTGACGCGGGAGTGCTGGATCCCGTACGGGTCGTCCGTACGGCCCTGCTCAACGCGGCGTCCGTGGCCGGTCTCCTGCTCGTCTCCGAGGTGCTGGTCGTCGACCGCACCCCGCGCGACGACGGCGCCGTCAGCTGGCGGCGCCGGGGCCACGGCCATCATCACGGCGAGGGGGCCACGCACTGACGGTGCGTCGCGTCCCCTCTCCGCGCCGAGCCCGCAAGCACATGACACAACGGCAGCCGCTCCCGGCCGTGAAGGCCGGGAGCGGCTGCCGTTGTGTCGGGCGGTCCGGTTACGGGGCCGCGTGCTCCTCGTTGCTCTTGTCACCCACGGCGCCCGGCGTCCACGGGTTTGCCGTCCGGCCGTTGAGGTCCCACACGACCTCTCCCGCGCGCACCGTCAGCTCGGTGACCAGCTTCTCCTTGCCGTCGACCCGCAGGCCGAAGCTGTCCGCGTACCCGAACTCGCCCTTCTCCAGGTCGAAGACCGCGATGTCGGCCGGTGAGCCGACGGACAGGTTGCCGAGGTCCTTGCGGCCCAGCGCCTGTGCGGGCTTCCAGGTCGACTCCTCGATGACGTCGCTCAGGGGCTGACCCATCGTGAGGAACTTGGACATGACGTTGGACATGTCCTTCATGCCCGCGTTCATGCTGTCCGTGTGGAGGTCCGTGGAGATGCTGTCGGGCCAGAAGCCCTCCTTCTTGCCCTCCATGGCGACGTTCCAGTCGAAGCTCCCGCCGCCGTGGCCGACGTCGAAGAGGATGCCGCGGTCGCGGCCCGCCTGGAGGGCTGGGTTGAGCTTCCCGTCGTCACCGAGCTCGTGGCGCAGCCCGGAGTAGACGTGGGAGTAGATGTCGCCGGCGCGGAGCCTCTTGGTGAGCAGCTCCTCGATGCTCCGTTCCGGGCTGTCCGACCCGAAGTCGATCATCGCCGGCACACCGGCCATCTCGCCGGCCTTTATGGAGCGTTCGACCGGCTCCCAGGACGGGCCGTTGTAGTGGGCCGTCTTGATACCCCTGATGATCTCGGGGTACTTCTTGGCGACCTTGGCGGCCTTATCGGCACTCATGTTGCTGAGGTCCTGCTCCTTGTCACCGCCCGCCATGCCCTTGCCGACGATGTTCAGCATCGCCAGCACCCGGGTCTTGGACGTGTCGATGATGTTCTTCTTGAACAGTTCGAAGTTCTCGGCGCCGGACGAACCGGTGTCGAGCGCGGTGGTCACCCCGGCCCGGAAGGTGAACCCGTCCGGCGGCAGACCGAGAACACCGTCCGCGTAGGCGTCCTGCTCACCCCGGAACAGATGGGTGTGCATGTCGATGAAGCCGGGAGCCAGGTACTTGCCCTTGATGTCGATCGTCCGCTTGGCCCGGGACGGGTCGATCTTCGAGCCGACGGCGGCTATCTTGCCGTCCTTGACGGCGATGTCCATGACCTTGTCGCGGTCGTTCTTGGGGTCGACGACATGACCCCTCCGCAGCAGAAGGTCGTAGGTGACCGCGGTCGCCGAGGCGCCCGCGCCCGGTGCCGGGTCGTCCGAGGACGGGCCGTTGGCACTGCTGGCGGCCGACGCGCCTACCACGAGGGTGAGAACCGCGGGGAGTACGGCCCAGGGGGCCCGTGATCTCAAAGTCATGCCAACCCCAATTTCGTCCGGTGACGCGAAGTACGAGCGGTGGTGGTGCGAGTGGTGGCGGTACGAGCCGTGGTGAGGCTCATCGCACCGCGATGCAGTCGATCTCGACGAGGGAGTCCCCGGGGATACCGGCCTGCGCGGCGATCGTGGTGCGAACGCCGGGCTCGGGGCCGAAGCGGCCGAGGAAGACCGCGTTCATCCCGTCGTAGTCGTCGAGGGAGTTGAGATAGACGTTGACCTTGAGCACCCGGTCCATGGACGACCCGGCGGCTTCGAGGTACTTCTCCACCTCGTTGAGCACATGCTCGGTGTGGGAGGTGATGTCGCCCTCGAAGTGCGCGCCGATGCCCGAGATGAAGACCAGGTCGCCATAGCTGACGACGGGGCTGAACAGCGGGTTCTCCGGCGGCTCGCCGCCACCCGGGTAGTGGATCTCCTTCTCGGGCTTGGGGCGCTTGCGGTCCTCGGTGGCCTTGACGGCCAGTGCCGGGGTCGCGGCCACGGCCGCCACCACCGGAGCCTTGCGGATGAAGTCCCTGCGGTTCGTCACGCGTCCTCCTTCGTCCGTGCCCGCGCGCACGGGCGCGGGAACGGAGCGTCAATGGGATTGCTGCTGGGGAGAGTTGATCGAGGGGGGAGAGATCCCGGCCGAGGCCGGACCGGGGGGAACGGGGCCGGACCGGGAGCGCGGGGCTCAGCCGCCGCGCTCGGCCTTCCAGGTGGCCTTCAGATACTCGCCCATATTGAGATCGCCGCTCATCGAGTCGCCCTTGAGCGTCCCCGTGAACGTGAAGTCGAGTGCGTCGCCCGACGATTCGCTGAGCGTGCTGCGCACGGTCACCGTCTTGCCGCTGACCGACCCGGTCGCCTTCCTGGACACGTACTCACCGGTGTGGGTGCCGGTGATCTCGGCGCCGTCCTGGGTGAGCTCCAGCCGGTGGGCACTCGAACTGCCCGCCAGGTACTCGATGTCGAGCGTCCAGGTGCCGGTCGCGTCGACCGACGGCGGACGCGGCGCGGGGGGCGGCTCGGGCGGGTCGGTGAGTATCCGGACCAACGCGTCCGCGATGGTCTTCTCCTCGCCGGGCTGGAGCATGTACGGAGTGATCGACACACCCGTCCGCGAGGGGTCCTCGCCGCCGGACGCGTTCAGCGCGATCCGGGGCTCGGCCTCGTACAGGGTGTCCATCACGGTCTGGCCGGACACGCCGAGCTTCTTCTCGTTCCAGGTGATCTTGAGGGACGGCGTTCGGTTCGACAGGCTGTCCGGCTGTGTGACCTCCGTCTTCACACTGCCGATCGCGGAGACCCGGCGCGAGATGGACTTCAGCCAGGACTCCCACCGCGCGAACTCGGCGTCGTGGTCGCGCTGCACCCACATCTCGACGGCGGCCAGCATGCCCATGGCCTCTTCCTTGCCGACCTTGTAGCCGCGGCCGATGCCGTGGTGGGGCGCGCTGCTGACCCACGCGGCGCGTACGAGATCCTCGCGGCCGAGCAGCAGACCGGCGGACTGCGGACCGCGGATGGCCTTGCCGCCGCTGTAGGCGACCAGGTCCGCGCCGCGCTCCAGATGCACGTTGGGGATGGTCAGGATCTCGGCGGCGGCGTCGACCAGCACCGGTACGCCCTCGGGCCCGGCGATGCCGGCGACGACGTCCGTGGGGAGTTCGCTCTCGTCGACCCTCGGCCCCGCCATGATGTAGACCAGGGCGGTCTGCGGGCCGATGGCCTGCTTCAGCTCGTCGGGCGTCGACACCTCGACGACCTTCACCCCGACCGCGCTGACCGCGTTCTCATACACGTTGCGCGAGTGCGCCGGGATGATCACTTCGGTCTTCCGGAAGCCCGTCAGATCGGGCAGCCGCACATGCAGATCGGGGTTTCCGCCCGCGACACACGCCGTGGTGGCGTGCGTGAGCGCAGCATGACAACCGGAGGCCACCAGACCGTGCTCGGCCTGGGTGATCTCCGCCAGCCGCTTGCCCACCGCGTCGGCGAGTTCGTCGAGATGTACGTACTGTCTTGCCGCCGCGTCAATCGCGTCCCGCACCTCGGGCAGCATCAGCGAACCGCTGATGATCGTGTAGGTGCCGCGGGCGTTGATCAGCGGCCGTACGCCGATCCGTCCGTAGACGTCCTTCCTGGCCTTGCCGGCGGCTGCCGCCGTCCCGGTGGACTGCGCCAGAGCGTCGGTCGCGCCGCCGAGCAGGGGCCCCAGGGAGAGGGCACCGCCCGCCACCGCACTACGTTGCAGAATTGCACGACGGGAAAGAGCATTACTTGGCATTCCGGCTCCCGTGTCGCCTTGTGAGTCAATGTGCGGACCACGGTAAGGAGCCGGGAGGCAACTGTTAAGGGCGTCTTCCAGATGACAGTATTCGATTTCCGGATCGGTGTCTGACCTGCGGCTTCAAATAAAACAGGGTCGACCGTTGAACTATTTACCGCCGGTTTACGTATGGCATGGGGAGTACCCCGTATTGCGCTTGATGGAACTGCCTGTGACCGCGTGAACCCGCAATGCGCAAGGCGAAGAACACGGTGCGGCGGCCCGGCTCAGAGCGCCGGTTCCACTTCCAGGAAGCGCCGGCGGCGGGGGCCCCGGTAGAGCAGGGCCTCCCAGCCCAGCGGGCTCAGCACGGCGGCGCAGGCGGTCAGTTGGTGCTCCTCGTCCTGGGCGGCGCCGCTTCCGTGGGGGCCGAGCCACTCCACCCGTACCGTCCCCGGCCGTTCACCGGCGGCGACCCGGAATCCCGTGGCGGTACGCCGCCCTTCGCCGTCGACCGCGGAGGGCGTGATCCCGGCTGCCTCCAGGGTCAGGGCGATGGCGCGGACCGGCTGATTCCGCTCCCAGGCGGCCGGAACGGCGGCGGGATCGGGGGCCGTGGTGTTGGTCAGGCGGCGGATCTGCGACAGGCCGGCGAAGGCGACCCGGACCTCGGCCGCGCGGACCTCCGGTGGTACGGCCGACGGCGGACCGTCGCCGGTCGCGGCGGCGAATCCGCCCGGCCGTTCCGTGTCCGCCCCGTCCGCCCCAGCCGTCATGGCTGAACAGTAAAGGAGGCCCCGACCGGACGGGGGAGACCGGTCGGGGCCGTTCAGGCGGGGTGCGGACGGCGGTCGCCTCACGGCGGTAGGCTCCACAGGGCTTCAGCCGAACGATCTTCCCTGTGGGCATTTCTCAATGGGGCCCGGGGACACTGCTCCGTCCACACCCACACTGTTCACAACGGCGACCGGTCGCCGAATGTTCCCGCAATGTCTCGGTCGTCCCCTCAGCCCCGTGGGAGGGGCCGGCCCCGGGGCGGCAGCGTCACAGCGCCCAGTTCGCCGAGGCCGCCGACGTCCTCGTACGGCCGAACTCCAGCGCGGTCAGGACCGCGTCCGCCGGCAGGTCGAAGACGAGCCACCCGCGCGCCGTCCGGCCGGCGGCGAGCGGCACGGTCCAGGTCATCATCGGGCCCACCGTCAGATCGGCCGAGGCGGGCAGCGGCGCGTGCCGGTGGCCGCGTCCGTCCACGGCCGTGAAGCTGTGCGCGACGTCGTGTGCGTACGGCCGCGCCCCCGCGTTGCTCACCTCGGCGAGGACGGCGATCCACTTCCTGCCGTCCTCGGCGCGCGCCTGCCTCGCCCCACCCGCGCCGCTCTTCGAGCCGGCGGCGCCGGCGCCCGCGACCTGGGACGCCTCGTCGACGACGGCCGTCACCGCCAGGGCAAGCATCGCCTCGTCCGGGCCGTCGGGATGGTTCACGAGCACGGTGTCGCCCAGCAGCACGGCGGTCCGGGCGGGCCGGACCGTGCGAGTGCTCCGCCCGTCGTCGGATTCCGAGTCGTCCGGTGCGGATACGCAGCCGGTGAGGGTGCACGCGGCACCGACGGCGACGGCGAGAACCGTCCGACCGAGGGGCCCGCGCCTCGATGAGCGTGTCATGACCGAATGATGGAGCGCCCGATCGTGTACCCGGCGCTCATCCAGGGGTGTTTCTAGGACAAGTTCTGTCCTGGTCGGTGCCTACGTTGGAGACTTCGCCCCGGCGTCTCGCGAAGGAGCACATCATGACCGTTCTCAGCACCAATCAGCCCGAAGGCACGCCCACCTGGATCGAACTCAGGACCCCCGACCGCGAGGGCGCGCTCACCTTCTACCAGGCGCTCTTCGGCTGGGAGTACGAGCCGTACCCGAGCGGCGACGGCGACGGAACCGTCTGTCTGCTCCGCGGCCGTCCCGTCGCCGGGATCGTCCCGGACGCGGACCGGACCAGCGCGGTGTGGACCATGTACTTCGCCACCGACGACTGCGACGACACCGCCCGGCGCGTCACCGAGACGGGCGGCCGGCTGATCGAGGCGCCCGCGGACCTGGCCGACCATGCCCGGACGGCGGTCGCGCTGGACGCGGTCGGCGCCCGGTTCGGTCTGTGGCAGGGCCGCTCCCGGCTCGGCAGCGAGATCGTGAACGAGCCCGACTCGCTGGTCCGCAACGACCTGATCACCCCCGACCCCGAGCCCGCCCGCGCTTTCTACACCGCGCTGTTCGGCTTCACCCTGGACGGCAACGACGAAGTACCGGAGCTCGACTTCACCTTCCTGCGCCGCCCCGACGGGCACGAGATCGGCGGGATCATCGGCAGCCCCGATGTCCCCACCTCCGCCTGGGGCACGCTGTTCGCCGTGTCCGACGCCGATGCCGTGGCGGAGCGCGCCACCGCGTCCGGCGGGTCCTCCACCGAGCCCGAGGACACCCCGTACGCCCGCATGGCGACCGTCACCGATCCGGCGGGCGCGGTGTTCTCGGTGGGCAAGGCACCGTAGGGGTGGTGGTGGTCACATTCCGCCGACGACCGATGAGCCGCGGGCCCGCCGCCGGTCAGCAACGGGAAATCATTCGTGTGCCGGAGGCTCCCGCGGGGGAGCCGAGCGGCCGTCAGTAGGAGGAAACATATGTCCGGGACGATTCAGCCGATGGTCATCTCGCCCGCGATCGACCGGCTGCTGGCCTTCTACCAAGGACTGCTCGGCGCCGAGGAGACGTCGCGCACCCCCGACGAGGGGGCGCCGTTCTTCATCAATCTGCGGGTCGGCGACTCCGACCTCGGGCTCGTCTCGGACGCGGACGTCGACCTCGGCGCGCCGCAGCGGATGCTCCTGAGCGTCGCCGTCTCCGACGTGGACGAGCTGCTGCCACGCGTGGAGGATCTCGGCGGGCAGATGCTCGGGCCCGCCAACGACATGCCGTGGGGGCAGCGGGTCGCCCACATCAAGGACCCGGACGGCAACACCGTGAACCTCACGCAGCAGATCTGAGACCGCCCGCCGGCCCTCCGCCGCCCGTCCGGCCCCCCGCCCCTCCCGCCGAGCCGCGCGGGGGCCGACGTAGCATCGTCCGTATGGAGAAGCGCGTACTGGGCAGGACGGGCCGTGAGGCCTCCGTCGTAGGACTGGGCACATGGCAGATAGGCGCCGACTGGGGTGATGTCGCCGAGGCCGACGCCTTCGCCGTCCTCGACGCGGCGCTCGAATCGGGCGTGACCTTCTTCGACACGGCGGACGTGTACGGCGACGGCCGCAGCGAACAGCTCATCGGCCGGTTCCTGAAGAGCCGCCCGGACGCCGACGTGTTCGTCGCGACGAAGATGGGCCGCCGTGCCGAGCAGCGCCCCGAGAACTACAGCCTGGACAACTTCCGTACCTGGAACGACCGTTCACGCGCCAACCTCGGCGTGGACACTCTGGACCTGGTCCAGCTGCACTGCCCGCCCACCGCCGTCTACTCCACCGACGCCGTCTTCGACGCGCTCGACACCCTGGTCGCCGAGAAGCGGACGGCGGCCTACGCCGTGAGCGTGGAGACCTGCGCCGAGGCCCTGGCGGCCATCGCCAGGCCGGGCGTCGCCTCCGTACAGATCATCCTCAACCCCTTCCGGCTCAAGCCGCTCGAAGAGGTGCTGCCCGCCGCCCGTGAGGCCGGTGTCGGCATCATCGCGCGCGTCCCGCTCGCCTCCGGTCTGCTGTCCGGCAAGTACACGAAGGACACGGTCTTCGCCGCCGACGACCACCGCAGCTTCAACCGGCACGGCGAGGCGTTCGACCAGGGCGAGACCTTCTCCGGCATCGAGTACGCCACGGGCCTCGCGGCCGCCGCCGAGTTCTCCTCACTGGCCCCCGAGGGCGCCACCCCGGCCCAGACCGCGCTGCGCTGGATCATCCAGCAGCCCGGCGTCAGCAGCGTCATCCCCGGCGCCCGCTCCGTCGAGCAGACACGGTCGAATGCCGCGGCGGCCTCTCTCGCACCGCTCTCGGAGGCGACGCTGGACGCGGTGCGCGACCTGTACGACCGCCGAATCCGCGCGGAGATCCACCACCGCTGGTAGGCATGGCGGGACGGACCTCTGTGAGGGGCGCGGAAAAGCACGGAAATTCGAAACACTGATCCAATAGCGTGCTCTCATGGAGAAGACGCTGAACGGTGCTCGCGTTGTCCTGCGCCCCGCCGTCCCCGAAGACATCCCCCCGCTCGCCACCATCCGCGCCACGCCCGAGGTCTACGCGACGTGGCGCGGCGGTGACGACCTGCTCGCGGCGGTCACCGAGGACCTCGACGAGCCCGGCATCACCTCACTGGTGATCGAACTGGACGGCGCCACCGTGGGCGCCATCCAGTTCGGGTCCGAGGAGGACGCCGACTACCGGCACGCGAACATCGACATCTACCTCGATCCGGCCGCGCACGGCCGAGGGGTGGGCACCGACGCCGTACGGACCCTGGCCAGGCATCTGATCAGTGACCTCGGCCACCACCGCATCGTGATCGACCCGGCGGCCGACAACGCCGCGGCGATCAGGTGCTACAGCAAGGTCGGCTTCCGGCCCGTAGGGGTCATGCGGGAGTACGAGCGCGGTCCCGACGGGACCTGGCACGACGGACTGCTGATGGACCTCCTCGCGGCCGATCTCACCGACGCCGACCCCGACCCCGACCCCACCGACGTCACCGGCTGAGCGCGGGGGCGCGGTCGCACTCCAGGGACTTCAGGGCGACCGAGTCGGCCATCGCCTGCATGCCCTTGTCGTTGGGATGCAGATGGTCCCCGTTGTCGAACACGGGCAGGATCCGCTCCGCGTCGTACGGGCTGCGCACCACCTTGTCGAAGTCCACGACCGCGTCGACCTCCCCACTCGTGCGGATCCACTCGTTCACCTCGGCACGTACCGCCTCACCCTGGGGATCCCACTCCGACCAGCCCTTGAAAGGCATGACGGTGGCGCCGACGACACACAGACCAGCGGCGTGCGACCGGTCGATGATCTCGCGGTACCCCGCCGTCAGGGACGCGGCGGTGACGCCGGTGTGGGCCTTGATGTCGTTGACACCCTCGAACAGGAACACCGTCCGGACCCCGGGCAGCGACAGCACGTCACGGTCGAGCCGTTTGAGCGCGCTCTGCGCCGCCCCGTCCGCCAGGACCTGGTTGCCCGAGATCCCCGCGTTCGCCACCCCCTTCACGGTGCTGCCGGCGGAAGCGTGCAGCCGGCGGGCCAGGAAGTCGGGCCAGCGCAGATTCCTGTCGGTGGTGGACTGCCAGCCGTCCGTGATGGAGTCCCCGAGCGCCACGACGGCGCCCGCCCCGCGGTCCGCGTCCACGGTGACAGCGTCGAGGTAGAACCACGACCCCAGCCGCTCGGTGTACGCCTCGTCCCGCTCCCGCGCCGCGTGGTCCCCGCTCGTGGCGTACGACGTCGCGAGCGCCATCCCGTGCCCGGTGGCGGGCCCGCCCGCGTCGCGCACGTACAGGCTGACGGCCAGATCACTCATCGCCGCCACCCTGCCGGGCAGCGGGTCGCTGTAGCGGATCTCGCCCGGCGCGAGCGTCACGGACGCCGAGCCGTCGAAGCGGAGCTTCTTGTTGCTGCCGGGGCGCAGCCGGGCGCCGCTCTCGTGGAGCCCGGCGTACGCGCTGCCGATGACCAGGGGCCGGTCCCCGAACGCGTTGGAGACCCGGACACGAAGTGCCTTGCCGCCCACGCTCGTCCGTACGATCAGCCGGTAACTCCGGTCGCCGGCCGCCTCGCCCATCCGGTCCGCGCTCGCCGCCCAGGTGACGACGGACTTCGCGGGCGGGGGAGGAACGGCCGCCGTACCGGGGCCGGTGGCGGCCGTGGCGGACGGGATCCGCGCGGGCACGAGAAGGATCGAGGCGAGGGCGAGGACACCGAGCAGCCGGCGGGCCCCGGTACGGCGTACGGTCCCGCTCATCCGAAGTGCCGCAACGTGACGCTTCTTCCCGAACGCAGGTCCACATCGTGCGAGACACCGCCGGCCGCGACCTTCGTCCTGCGTCCGCCGACACTGCGGATCTTCGCCTCCCGGACCTTCCCGTCCCGCCAGCTCAGATCCACGACGAAACCGCCGCGCGCGCCGATGCCGGTGACCGAGCCGGAGCGTGCCCAGGCGTCGGGCAGCGCCGGAAGCAGCTCGATATGGCCCGGCCGTGAGTAGAGCAGCATCTCGATCATCGCGGCGGGAGTGCCGAAGTTGGACTCGATCTGGAAGATCCCGCGGCCCTTCTCGACCTCGTAGATGTCGAAGAGGTTCATCGCGGTGCCGTTGGTGCCGTCGACGGACGGCCGCAGATTGTTGACGACCAGCTCGTACGCGTTGTCCGCGTGCTTCAGCCGCGCCCAGCACAGGGCGCGCCAGGCGTTGGCCCAGCCGAAGCTCTCCATCCCACGCGCGGTGAGGAGTTCGGTCGCGCCCTTCACCAGCGCCGCGGGCGAGGCGTCGGGGCGGATCCGGTCACCGGGGAACAGGCTGATCAGCGGCGAGAGATGACGGTGCGTCGTCTCGCCGAGGTTGTCGGGGGACATCCACTCCTGGAGCCAGCCGGTCTTCGGGCTGACCTCCGGCATGTACAGCCGCTCCTGGAGCCCGGCCACGGTCTTCGCGAACTCGGCGTCCCTGCCGAGCAGTTCACAGGCCTCGCGGTAGTTGATGAACAGGTCGCGGACCACCTCCTGCGCGTAGGTGATGCCCTTCGCGTCCTGCGGGCCGTGCTCCGGTGACCAGTCGTTGTCGGCGACGAGCACTTCCCGGTCCTCGCCGGTCTCCGGGTCCTTGACCGTCATGGTCACCAGCCGGGTCTCCCAGAACTCGCAGGCCCCCTTGAGCATCGCGTAGATCTTCTTCACATGCCCGAGGTCCTGCGTGTACTGGTAGTGCTCCCACAGCGTGTTGCACAGCCACGCGTTGCCCGGAGGGTGCCACCACCAGCCGAGTCCGCCGTAGATGTTCGTCGAGTACGCCACGGTCCACCCGGCGACCTTGCCCGAGGAGTTGCGGAACCGGTTGCGCGGATCGTTGAAGTGGGCCTGGGTCAGCTCGGACCAGACCGGCAGCTGGGCGAGACAGTAGTCGGTGAACGCGTCGAAGTTGCGGGAGAGCGCCGTGCGGTCGGCCATCCAGTAGTTCATCTGGATGTTGATGTCGGTGTGGTAGTCGCCCATCCAGTCCGGGTCGTTGCCGTCCAGCCAGGGCCCCTGGAGGGCGACCGGCAGACCGTCCCGCGAGCTGCTGATCATCAGATAGCGGCCGAACTGGAGGTACAGCGCCTCAAGTTCGGGGTCGGGCACATCCTGCTGCGTACGGTGCTTGAGCCGCTCCCAGGTGTCGAGCGCCCGCTGCTCGCCCGTGGAGGGACCGAGCGAGATGCTCATCCCCTCGAACTGGTCCCGGTAGTCGGCGACATGGGTGTGCAGCAGTGTGGTGGCCGAGTGACGTACGGCGTCCCGGACCTTGGTCCTGGCGAGCGCGACCGGATCGAGATCCGGGTCGCGGTAGCCCGTGGTGGAGTCGGGGGCGTAGTTGGATCCACCGCTGATGACGACGGTCAGGTCGGCGCACCGGGTGAAGACGATCCGCGACCCGCTCGTGGTGACCGAACCGCTCCTGCTGCTCGCGGTGACGGCGGCGCCGTACCGCAGGCCGTTGGCGAACTCCGCGCCGAGGAAGAGGCTGTCGTTCCCGCCGTCCGCCGACGTCGTCTCGTCGTGGGTGCCCTCCAGCGAGATCGTGCCGGTGTAGTGGCCGCCGCCGCGCTGCGAGAAGTGGACGACGACCGCGTCGTCCGGGTGGCTGGCGAAGACGCGTCGCTCGTAGGTGACGCCCGAGCGGACGTAGCCCGAGGTGACCAGGCCCTGGTCGATGTCGAGTTCGCGGCGGTAGTCGTTGACCGTGCCCAGGTCGTGGTCCGGGATGTCGACCGCCACATGGGCCAGCTGGGTGAAGCTGCCGAAGTCGGCCCGCCCGTAAGGGAATTGGCCGTCCGGTTCCAGCACGTCGTTGATCCCGCCGGTCCACATCGTGGCGTCGGAGACGAAGAGCAGTTCATGCCCGGGGTCGTTGCCGACCAGAGCGCCGAGACGGCCGTTGCCGACCGGCAGGGCCCGTTCGAGCATCGTCTGCTCACCGGCGGGGGCGCGGTACCACATCCGGGTCGTCGAGCCCTCGCCCTCGGCGAGCATCGGGGAGGCCGTCGGGCGCTTCGCGGGAGCGGAGGCGGCGAAGGCGGGCAGTCCGCCGAGCGCGGTGAGCGTGGCGGCGCCGGCGGCGAGCGTGAGCGCGCGACGCCGGGTCGGGCTCGTGCCGGACGTCGGGCCGGTGCCGGACGGCGCCGGGTCGTGCGGGTGCTGGTCGTTCACGGGACAACTCCATTCCTGCGGAAGGGGAAGTACGTGGGACACATGCCGGGGGCGCGCCCGTGAGGACGCGCCCCCGTGTGGTGGGTCATGTCCGCGAAGTCCCGCCGGGCCTGCGGGCGGCGCTGCTTCGCGGACACGCCTTCGTGCGGAGCCGGGATCAGATGCGCGGCACGTCGATCTTGTCGATGTCCGGCGAGTACCCCTCGCCGCTGTCGAAGGTGACGGTGTTGCTGCCCGCCTTCAGCGTGACCGGCACGCTGATCGAGTCGACCGCCGACCAGCCGCCGGTGGCGGGGAAGGCCGTCGCGACCGGGGCCTTGCCGTTGGCGGAGACGCCGATCGACCGCGGGTCGCCCGAGGTGTAGGCGACCTTGACCAGATAGCGGCCGGCCTTCTTGACGACGACGTCCGTGAACTGCACCTTGCCGCCGACGTAGAGGTTGCCGACCTTCTTCGTGCCCGAGCACTCGTCGCAGTCCGCGACGGAGGCCGAGCCCGTGAGGACGTTGTCGGGGGACTCCGCCTCGTACGCGTCGGTCTTCAGCCCGGGACCCTGCGGGGTGACGGTGAACAGCCGTGAGCCGTGCGCCGGTACGGCCTGGGTGATGCCGTCCTTGTGCCGGCCGAGGCTCTCGTGGTTCCACACGTCACGTACGGACGCCTGGCCCGTGAAGCCGAGCGCCTGCCAGTCGGCGGTCACCGGCGAGGGGGAGTCCCCCTGGTTGAACAGGGCGACGGTGTAGCTGCCGTCGGGGTTCTCGGAGGCCCAGACCTGCTCGTCACCGACCGAGGTGACGGGCTTGGCGGGCTTCCCCGGCTGCTGGTTGATCTTCAGCACGTCGCGGTTGGTCATCAGCGACAGGCCGTAGTCGTCCAGCTTGGTGAGGTCGTCGCCGCTGTACAGCGGGGACTTGGCGACCGCCCACAGCGTCATGTAGCTCTGCCGCTCGGCCTTCGTCAGACCGCTCATGTCGGCGTTGCCGACGTTGATCGCGTCCAGGTCGTTCCAGCCGCCGGGCCCGGCGTACCGGGTCCAGCCGGGCGTGTCACGCCAGCGGTCCTCGACCGAGTTCTCCCACGACACCAGGGTGTTGCAGTAGCACTCCACGTCGGTGTCGACGCGCCAGCCGTTGGACGTGGCCTTCCAGTCCTTGGCGTAGTTGATGTCGAGCGACCAGGAGATCTCCAGGTGGATGGGCCGCCCGGTGGACTTGATGGCCTTCTGCCAGGCGGCGACGTCCGTGCGGTTGTCGTAGTTGTCACCGCTCTTGAAGGACCCCGGGCCCACGCCGTCGAGCTTCAGGAAGTCGTAGCCCCAGTCCGCGATCAGCCGCGCCTGCGAGTCGACGTACTTCTGCGCGCACGGCTTGGTGAAGTCGATCTTGTAGGAGCTGTCCCAGCCGTTGGTCGTCCGCAGATCGCTGTAGACGATGTCCCCGGTGGTGCAGTCGTCGGTGTTCCAGATCTTCAGCTTGCCCTCGCCGTACCCCTCCTTCTCCAGACCCACGGGAAGGTAGATGCCGGCCTTGAGACCCTTGCTGTGGATACGGTCCGCGACCGCCTTCATCCCGCTCGGGAAGCGCTCGGTGTTGGTCTTCTGGCGACCGAACTCGTCGAACTCCGGCGTCCAGTCCCAGCCACGCCACCAGCCCGCGTCGATGTTGACGTACTCGTAGCCGTACTTCTTGAGCTTCGAGGCCAGCGCGTCCGTCTGCTTGTTCACGTTGGCTTCGGTGAGATAGCTGTAGTTGCCGCGTGTGTTCACCCCGGGGTACGAGGTGGTCTGGAGGCTCCAGCTGCTCCAGCCCATGTAGGGCTTCTCGGCGACGGCGTTCTTGCCGGTGGCGGTGGCGCTGTCCGGGACCTGGGACGCCTGGACCGGTGCCCGGTCGGGGAGTTGGGCCTGGGCCGTGGTCGGCACGGCGACCGCCAGGCCGGCCGTGACGGCGAGGACGAGCGCGGCGCGCGTGGTTCTCGCGACGGTGCGAGCGGGTGGGCGCATGGGAGGGAGCCTCCTGCTTTCTCGTGATGGGGAGGAGCGGGGGTGGGAGGGAGGTGCGGGGGGTGGGCGCTGCGGCCTACTTGCCCGCGCCGATGGTCAGACCGCTGATGAACTGGCGCTGGAGCGCGAAGTACACGATCAGCGTCGGAATCGCGGTCATCAGGGCGCCGGCCGCGATGAGGTTGGGATTGGTGAAGTACTGCCCCTCCAGGCTGGCGAGCGCGGAGGTGACGGGGCGCTTGTCGCCGGTCTCGATCAGTACGAGCGGCCAGAAGAAGTCGTTGTAGATCCAGATCGACTCCAGCGTCGCGAGCGCGGCGAAGGCCGGGCGGCACAGCGGCAGCACGATCTGGAAGAACTGCCGCCACACGGGCGCGCCGTCCACGAGCGCGGCCTCGGTGATCTCCTTCGGGATCGTCTTCATGTAGTTGCTCAGCACGAAGGTGCAGAAGCCGCACTGGTAGGCGATATGGATGACGATGATGCCCCAGTAGGAGTTGTAGAGCAGATACGAGTCGCTCATCCAGCCGGGCAGGTTCCACTGGAGGTACAGCCGGTACAGCGGGGTGATGAGCACCTGGGCGGGGAGCAGATTGCCCGCGGTGAACAGCATCAGCAGCGCGATGTTCCAGCGGAAGTCGAAGCGCGATACGTAGAAGGCGACCGCGGCGGAGAAGAACAGGGTGCCGAGCACGGCGGGCACGGTGACGAGCACCGAGTTCCAGAAGAAGTGCGCCAGCCCCGACTGCGCCCACGCGTCGGTGAAGTTCTCCAGGCTCAGACCGCTCGGCCAGGAGAGATAGCCGTTCTTCGCGGTGTCCTCGTACGGCCGCAGCGAGGTGTACATCGCCCACAGCAGCGGGACCAGCCAGAGCAGGGAGATACCGGCGAGGAAGAGATGCCGGCCCGTCTGGCGCCTCGGGCGCGAGGGCTTCGAGGCAGGTGTGGCCTGCGGTGCCCATGGCGGGGCCGCCGGAGGTGTGGCTGTCGCGGTCACGCCTCCTCCTTGTCCTTGCGGAAGTTCTGTACGAGGAAGGTGCAGATGGCGGTCAGCGAGACCAGCAGCATGATGACCGCGATCGCCGACCCGTAGCCGATATGGCTGGTCTCGCCCACGATGTTGTCGGTGATCAGCAGGGAGAGCAGCTCCATACCGGGCTTGCTGCCGATACCGCCGCCGAGGACGTACACGATGTCGAAGGCGCGCAGCGACTCCATCGCCGTGACGACGAGGATGACGATGTTGACCGGCTTCAGCGCGGGGAAGACCACGCGCAGGAATGTCTGCCGCCCGTTGGCGCCGTCGAGCGCGGCGGCCTCCTTGAGGGCGGGGTCGAAGCCTTTGAGCCCGGCCAGATAGAGGATCATGATGTAGCCGGTGTGCCGCCACGCCGACGCGACGAGCACGGCCCACAGATTGAGGTCGGGGTCGCCGAGCCAGTCGATGTGCGTGCCCGGCGAGACCGAACCGATGATGCCGTTGAGCAGGCCGTTGTCCGGGTTGTAGATGATCTCCCAGATCAGCCCGACCACGGCGAGGGACAGCACCATGGGCAGGAAGATCGCGGTCTGGTAGATCCGGGTGAAGCGGATCTTCCGGTCGAGCTGGTACGCGAGGAAGATGCCGAACGGCGTCGGCAGCAGCGCGGTGAACAGCAGCCAGATGACGTTGTGCTGGACGGCCGGCCAGAACGGCGGGTAATTCGTGAAGATCTCACGGTAGTTGTCCCAGCCGATCCAGTCGATGTCGGACAGCGAGAGGCCGTCCCAACTGGTGAAGGAGAGGGCGAACGAGGCGAGAGCGGGCAGCCAGACGAAGATCAGCAGGGCCAGCAGCGGCACCCCGACGATGACGCCGAGGAACAGCCTGTCGCGCAGGCCGAGCCGGCGCGGCCTGCGCCGGCGGGCCGGGACGTCTGGCACGGCCGGCGCGACCGGTTCCTCCGGTGCTTTGATTGTGGAAGTCATAGGGGTGGGCGTCCCTCGGGCGGATCGGCGGGGTGGCGGCTCGGGTGTCTCAGGCGTCTCGCGCGTCGTGACCGGATCAGCCGGAGAAGAAGCGCGAGCGCTGCGACTCGATCTTCTTCAGCGTGGCCGCGCCGTCGTCCGGGTGGCCGAGCCACTGCGTCAGACCGGGCAGCACGACGGTCGAGATGAAGCCGGGGTCGCTGTCCCGGTCACCGAACTGCGTGATGTGCTTGGCCGAGCCGATCAGATCGGCCGACTTCTTCTGCAGCGCGTTGTACTTGCTGGTGTCGGCCTTGCTGTGGACGGCGACATTGCTCGGGTCGACGCCCATGTAGATGCTCTCGGCCTCGGGGCTGCCGAGGAACTCCAGGAACTTGACCGCGCCCTCGGTGTTCTTGGGCTTGCGGCTCAGCATGAATCCGTCGGTCGGCGCCTCGACGGTGTCCGTGCCGTGCGCCGGGTCGACCTCCGGGAACGGGAAGAAGTCGATGTCCTCGCGCAGCGCCGTGTCGGTGATCTGCTGGCCGAGGAAGAGTCCGATGACGGCCATGCCGGACTTCTTGTCGAGCAGCGACTGGGCCGCGTCCTGCCACGAACGCCCGCCGGCACCCGGCTGGTAGTACGGGGCGAGTTCCCGCCACAGATCGAGCACGGTGCTCATGCGCCGGTCGTTCCACGCGACGTCGCCGCGCATCAGCTCCATGTGGAAGTCGTAGCCGTTGGCCCGGAGGTTCAGATAGTCGAAGGCTCCGAGGATGGACCAGCTGTCGCCGCCGCCGTAGCCGGAGGCGATGGGGGAGAGCCCGTCCTTCTTCATCTTCTTGGCCAGCGCGACGAACTGCGCCCAGGTGGTGGGCGGCGTGTAACCGCGCTCCTTGAATACGCTCTTGCGGTAGAAGACCGCCCACGGGTAGTTGTACAGCGGCACGAAGTAGTACTTGCCGTCGCTGCCCTTGGAGAGCTGCTTCGCGGCCTCGCTGAACCCGGAGCCGATGGTCTCCCACACGTCGTCGATGGGACTGGCCAGCTTCTTCTCCGCGAAGTACTGCATGCGGTAACCGGCGAACCAGGTGAAGGTGTCGTCCGGCGTGCCCTGCAGATAGCTGGAGATGCTCTTCTGGAACGTGTCGTGGTCGACCGTGTTGGTCTTGACCTTCAGCTCGCTGTCCTTGGTGAAGGCCTCGGTCACCGCCGCGTAGGCCTTCTTGGGTGTGGCGTCGGCGCCGTTGGAGCCGAACGTCACGGTCTTCGGGTCGGCGGCCGGAGGGCCGCCGCCGCACGCCGCCAGGGCGGGCCCGGCGAGTGCGGCCGCTCCGACCCCCATCAGTCCGTTGACGACGCTGCGTCGTCTCGGACCACCGGCTCCGGGTATGCGGCTCTGCTGCGTCATCGCTTCTCCTAGAAGGTGTCGGACCCGATGAAGGTCTGTATCGCGGTGGCCGCGGCCCCGCGCGCCCACTCCTCGAATGCCAGCGGACGTGTGATCACGTCGCACTGGTCGGCGGTGCTGAAAGCGGTCGCGGAGAACGCTTCCTTGATCTGGGCGGCGAACAGGTCGTAGGCCGCGAGCCCCTCGCCCGAGATGATCACCCGCTCGGGGCCGAGCAGATTCACCACGGAGCCGATCGCCCGGCCGATCGCGGCGCCCGCGTCCGCGTACGCCTCGCGGGCCACCGGGCTGCCGCCGTGGGCCAGTTCGAGTGCCTGCGCGGGGCCGGCCAGCGGCTCGCCCGTGTCGCGCTCGATACGGCGCACGATGGCCGAGTCCGAGGCGATCGCCTCGACGCAGCCGTGGTTGCCGCAGTGGCACAGCGGCCCTCGCGGGTCGATGGACAGATGGCCGATCTCACCGGCCACCCCGTGCGCCCCGGAGACCACCCGTCCGTTGACCACGAGGCCGCAGCCGATCCCGGCGCCGACGGTGACCAGCGCGAAGTTGGAGAGTCCCACTCCCGCGCCGAACCACTGCTCGGCGACGGTCAGCGCCCGTACGTCGTTGTCCACCGTCGCGGGCAGTCCGGTCACCGCCGTGGTGAGTTCGGCGAGGGCGATGTCACGCCAGTCGAGGAAGGGGGAGTAGCGGACGACTCCGGCCGCCCGGTCCACATCCCCCGACACGGCGACCGCGAGGCCCTGGACCGGGACGCCGAACCCCTCGGCCTCCGTCCTCAACTCGGCCGTCAGCTCGGCGATCACGGCGATCACGGCACCGGGCTCACGTGCGGTGAGCGGTACGTGCCGGGCCAGCCGGATCCGGCAGCACAGGTCCGCCAGGACCGCGATCACCTCGTCGGCCGTCACCTTCACGCCGATGAACAGGGCCCTGCCGCCGTCCACCCGTACCGGGTTGGCCGGCCGGCCGACGGCGGGCGGCGCACTCTCGTCCGCGGCCTCGACGAAGTAACCGGCCGCCATGAGCGGGCGTACGGCCTTGGTCACCGCGGCCGACGAGAGGCCGGTGCGCCGGGAGAGCTCCACCCGGGAGAGGGGGCCCTGGGAGAGCACGGTGGTGAAGACCAAGGAGGCGGCGGGTGTGGCCGCCGGAAACGCCTCCACCTGGTCGGTCGTTGACATGGCCGGAAACGTAGGTGAGTTAATTTCCTCTGTCAATAAAAAAAGCAGGAACCCTGCGAAGTTGAAGTTGATCATGCCTTCTCATGAGAAAAGTTTGTGGGAGCAGGGCACTTGACAGCGGATCAAAGGGCGGGATTGGCTACCTGCCGTCACAGTGCTGCCCCCGAACGTGAGGATCTCCATGCCCCAGATCTCCTACGCCCCGGATGCCGCCCTGTGGTTGCTCAGCACTCCGCACACCTCGTACGCGGTGCGGACCGACAGCAGCGGCGCGCCGTGTCATGTGGCCTGGGGCGGCAGGCTGACCCTGGACGAGGCGCGGGAGATCGCGGGGCGCCCCCACCCCGTGGACCGTGAGGCCAACAGCTTCGAGGGCCGGCCCCCGGTCGGCGAGGAACTGCCCGTCGACGGCGGCGCCCGCTACGGCGTGCCCTCGCTCCAGGTCCGGTTCGCCGACGGCACCCGCGCACTCGAATGGGCGGCCGTCGGCCACGACATCCGTGAAACCCCCGGCGGGGCGGCCGAGTTGGACCTGCTCTTCCGCGACCGGCACTACCCGCTCGACATCGTCCTGCACTACCGCGTGCACCAGGACAGCGATGTGATCGAGCGCTGGACGACGCTGTGCAACACCGGCACCGACGACATCGTCGTGCTGCGCGCCGACTCCGCCGCCTGGACCCTGCCGCCGCGCGCCGGCTACCGGCTCGGCCATGTCACCGGCCAGTGGGCCGCCGAGACCCAACTCCGCCGCGAGACACTGGCGTTCGGCGAGACCGTCCTGACCAGCCGGCGCGGCATATCCAGTCACCATCTCAATCCGTGGGTCATGCTGGACGACGGGGGCGCGACCGAGGACCACGGCCAGGTGTGGAGCGCCGCCCTCGCCTGGAGCGGCAGTTGGCGCATCACCGCCCAGCGCACCTCCGACGGCCGGGCCGGCTTCACCGGCGGCGCGGGACACGACTCCACCACCCTGCGCCTGGGCCCCGGACAGACGCACACCACACCGTGCTTCGCCGGGCTCCACACCGAGGGCGGCTTCGGAGCCGCGAGCCGGGCCTGGCACGCGTACACCCGCGCGCACGTCCTGCCGCATCCCGACGAGCTCCGCCCCGTGCTCTACAACTCCTGGGAAGCCACCGGCTTCGACATCGACGAGAAGCGGCAGATGGCCCTCGCGGCGCGCGCCGCCGAACTGGGGGCCGAGCTGTACGTCATGGACGACGGCTGGTTCGGCGCCCGGCGCGGCGACCGGGCCG
Organism: Streptomyces camponoticapitis; assembly: GCF_014646115.1. Lineage (GTDB taxonomy): Bacteria > Actinomycetota > Actinomycetes > Streptomycetales > Streptomycetaceae > Streptomyces > Streptomyces camponoticapitis. The sequence goes on from NZ_BMMV01000002.1 coordinate 230,630, forward strand.
GGCTCGGCGACTGGACGCCGTCACCCGACCGGTTCCCCAAGGGCCTCACGCCACTCTCCGACGAGGTGCACCGTCTCGGCATGCTCTTCGGCCTCTGGGTGGAGCCGGAGATGGTCAACGCCGACAGCGACCTCTACCGCGCGCACCCCGACTGGATCCTGCACTTCCCGCACCGCACGCGCACCGAACTGCGCAACCAGCTCGTGCTCAACTTCGCGAGGGACGACGTCGCCGACTGGGCGTACGAGTGGCTGACCGCACTCGTCGCGGACAACGGCGTCGACTTCCTCAAGTGGGACATGAACCGCCCGTTCAGCGAGGCGGGCCCCGGCGGCGCGGGACCGGACGGCGACGACCGGCTGTGGAGCGCGTACGTGCACAACCTCTACCGCGTCATCGACCGGCTGCGCGCGGACCATCCCGCGCTGCGTATCGAGGCGTGCAGCGGCGGCGGCGGGCGCGTGGACCTCGGCATCCTGTCCCGTACGGACCAGGCATGGCCGTCCGACAACACGGACGCGGCCGACCGCATCGGCATCCAGCACGGCTACAGCCAGCTCTACCCGGCGTCGACCATGGCCGCCTGGGTCACCGACGTGCCCAACGAACTCACCGCGCGGACCGTGCCGTTGGCCTTCCGCTTCCATGTCGCGATGGCCGGGCTGCTGGCCGTCGGCGGTGATCTGACCCGCTGGTCGGACGAGGAGATCGCGGAGGCGGCCGGGTTCGTGGGCACCTACAAGCAGATCCGCCATCTGGTCCAGCACGGTGTCCAGCACCGGTTGCGGGGACCGGTGGACGACGGACCCACCGTCGTGCAGTACACCTCGCCCGACCGGGCGGAGGCCCTGGTGCTCGCCTGGCAGCGGGCGCCGCGCCGGGGACGCCCGGAGCTGCCCGTCCATCTCGCCGGACTCGAAGCGGGGGCGGTCTACCGGGACGTGGCGACCGGGGTGCGGCACCACGCGACGGTGCTGCTCGAACACGGACTGCCGCTGGAGCTCCCCGAGGGCGACTGGGCCAGCACGGCGATCCATCTCATGCGCGTGTCGTCCTGAGGCCGCGGGCGCCGGCCGGGCGGCCGGCGCCGACACGCTCCTCACATGGCGCGCAGGCCCCGGTCGGCGAAGGAGATGAGCCACTCGAAGCTCTCGTCGATGTCGGCGCTCCACTGGAAGCCGTTGGCCGCCTGCAGCGTGGCGAAGCCGTGGCAGAGGCTGCGGAGCATACGAAGAGCGTGGTCCACGTCGGGCTCGGCTATGTCGTAGCCCCGCAGGACCGCCCTGAACGCCCCGAGCGACCGCCGGCCCGCGACGGCCAGCGGATCGTCCGGGCCGTGCGGTTCCACCCCGATCGTGGCGCCGTACCGGCCGGGATGTTCCAGGACGAAGGCGCGGAAGGCACGCGCCGCGGCCGCCAGGGCGTCACGGCCCGCGTACCCCTGGACCGCGCCGCCGATGGCGTCCGCGGCTTCGCCCAACGCCAGAGTCGCGATGCGCCGGTTGAGGTCTTCCTGGCCGCCCACGTGTTTGTACAGGGACGGGGTGCGCACGCCCAGCCGCTCTGCGAGCAGGCCCATCGTCAGATTGGCCAGGCCCACCTCGTCGGCGAGGGCGGCACCGGCCGCGACCACGGCCGCCGGGTCCAGGCCGGCCCTAGGCACGGGCGGCGTCCGACCGGAGGAAGGCGAGCGTGAGCGAGACGACCTGGTCGGGGAAGTGGTCGTGCGGGTAGTGCCCGGCGCCCTCGATCATCTCCAGGCGGCCGAGGCCGGGCGGCAGGGCGTCGACGATCGCCGCCCCCTCGGCGCGCGGGTCGGCCCAGTCGGGGTCGAGGGTGCCCATCACGACCAGGACGGGGCAGCGGACGTTGCCGAGCTGCGCGCCGGCGTCGGTCGGGGCGCTGCGGCCCATGCCCTGGAGGGCCTTCATCCGGCCCGGCTCGCGCAGCAGGGACTCGACACGGCCGAGCCGCTCGGCCCAGTCGGCCGGCTTCGTGCCGGGGTAGGCCACGTCGAGATACGAGCGCCAGAGCGGCACACTGCCGAACGCGCCCGCGCCGAGCAGGCGGAGCATGCCCTGCCGGAAACGCTTGACCCTCAGATCGCCGATGCGGACCGACTGCTTGCGGGTGAACGGCGTCAGCTCGACGACGGCGGTGATCAGCGAGGGCTCCCGCGCGGCGGCGACGGTGGCGGCGCCACCGGAGATCGAGTGGCCGACCAGTACGGCCGGCCCGCCCAGATGGCGGATCACGGCGAGCAGGTCACCGGCGATGGCGGTGCGGCTCCAGGCGGGCCAGCCGACGCTGGACTCGCCGCAGCCGCGCAGATCGACCGCGGCGACCCGGTAGCCCTCGGCCACCAGCCGCGGGATCACGGCACGGTACGAGGCGCGGCTGTCGCCCATGCCGTGCGCGAGAACGATCAGCGGGCCGGATCCGGCCACCTCGTAAGCGATCGTGCCGCTGTCGACGGCGAGGTACTCGGTCATGACATCTCCCCATGGCTAATGTTGTTAGCTAAAAGCTAATCTGATTAACCGACCTTGTCAATGAGGAACCGGGACCTCGTCCGGCGGAGCTTCCTCACATCCGGGTGCCGGGGCGCGGCCATCGCGGCGGGATCGAACAACGAGTCCTCGGCGAGCCACAACCATTGGTTGGGCACTCCTACGATGTGCCGGTGGACACCGAGGCATTGCGATCGTTCGTCCGGGCTGCCGAGCTCGGGCGGTTGCGGCAGGCCGCCGACGAACTGGGCATGACACAGCAGGGCGTCTCCAAGCGGATCGCCGCCCTGGAGCGCGCGCTGGAAGTGCGTCTGTTCACCCGTACGGCCCGAGGGGTCGAGCTGACGCTCGACGGTCAGGCGTTCCTCCCGCACGCGCGGAGCATCGTCGCCGGTGTCGAGCGCGCCGTCGCCGCGGTCAGACCGGGCTCCCGGGCCCTTCGGATCGACGTGCTCGGTCTGCGAAGCGCACAGGCGGTCGTGCTGCACGACTACTGGCGCTCGCATCCCGAGACCGATCTCGACGTGGTGACCCTCAGGGTCAGCGACCCGCGCGTGGCGGTCGCCGCCGTCGAAACGGGTGACATCGACGCCTCGTTCCGTACCGTCACCGACCCGGCCGTACTGCCGGCCGACGTGCGGATGATCCCCGCGTTCGACTCCCCGCTGGAACTTCTCGTCGGTCCGGGGCACCCGCTCGCCTCGGCGCGCCGGCTGACACCGACGGAGCTGCGCAAGCACCGGATCTGGGTGCCGGGCATCGAACCCGGAAGCGAATGGGCGGAGTTCTACGATCAGCTGGCGACCGACTTCGACCTGCGGATCGACGCGGCGGGTCCGCACTTCGGCGACGAAGTACTCCTCGACACCCTCGCGGACTCCTCGGACGTGGCCACCCTCGTCGGGGCGCGGGACCGGTACATCTGGCCGCCCACCCACGACCTGCGCCGCATCCCCGTCGAGAATCCGACCCTCGCGTACCCGCTCTCGCTCATCCTCCCCCGCACGAATCCACATCCGGGGCTCCGTCGCGTCGTCGCCCACCTCGGAAGCCTCGCCGGACTCCCCGAGCCGGTCTGGCTCCCGTCCTGGGCGACGGAGCAACGACGCGGCCACACCGCGTCCCGGTCCCGATGACGCCGGCTCGCCCTCGGGCCGGTTCGGTCACCCGTACACCAGAAAGGGATCGTGGCATGTCCAGCGACCGTCTCATGCGCATCCACAGCGCAGAGTTCAGAGCCATGGCAGAGAGAGTCCTGCGGGTCACGGAACTCACCTCGCGCCTGAACGTCCTGCCCTTCGACGACGAAGCTGGCAAGGCGGCACTGTTCGAACAGATCCTCGGCAAGCCACTGCCGCCGGGGGTCACGATCTATCCGCCCTTCTTCACGGAGCACGGCCTCAACCTCGACCTCTCCGAGCGCGTGTTCATCAACCAGAACTGCACGTTCCTGGACTACGCCGGTATCCGGCTCGGCGAGCGCGTGATGGTGGGCCCGAAGGTCACGTTCATCACCGGCGGGCATCCGGTCGATCCCGAGGAGCGGCGGCTCTACCTCACCGGCGCGCCCATCGACGTGGCGGAGAACGTGTGGATCGGTGCCGGTGCCACGATCCTGCCCGGCGTCAGCATCGGCCGTGACGCGGTGGTCGCCGCGGGCGCCGTCGTGGCCGACGACGTCCCGCCGGCCAGCCTGGTGACGGGCACCAAGGCGACCGTGCGCCGACAGTGGTGAGAACGACGAGCCCGGGCATCAGGCGCCCGGCCGACGGTCTCCTGGACGCTCCACCTGTGAATCAGGGCCCGGCACCATGATCAATTCATGACCGCGCTCGTCGCGCACCCGGAAAGGCGGTGAATGAGGCGGTCCCAGTACCTCGACGACCTCCATCACCCGGTCCTGCTCGCCAACGATCCGCCCGTGAACCACGAGCCTGTCACCCTTGTCCGCTTCCATGAATCCGCCCTTCGGTCTCAGGCGTGCTGAGGGACCTCGTCCTTCAGCGTGGACCGGATCTGCTCGCGCAGCTCGGGCCCGTCCGCGTGTCCGTGCACGCTCACCGCGTGATCACCGGCGGCGCGGACCACTTCCTCTTCCTCACCGGAGATCGTGAGCGTGCACTTGCTGTCGCTCGGGAAATCCCTGCAGTCAGCTACTTTGCGCATGACTCGCCTCCTCCCTTCCAGTGTCCGCCCGTCGCCGGGCATACGCGACTGTCGCCGCGTCGCAGGGCAGGGCCGACCGGTCCGAGGGACCTCCGGGGGCGTACACCGCCATACGGGCCCTCGGGCGCGCACGCCCGGCGTACGCCCCGTAGCAGCTGTTGGTCTGGACCTGACTATTGCCCTCGAACGGGCCGAAGTCCAAGCTCGCCTCATGGAGCTGGAGTTGCGGCATCTCAAGACGATCCGTGCCATAGCCGACGCGGGCAGCCTCACCAAGGCCGCGTCCGTGCTGGGCCTCGCCCAGCCGGCCCTCAGCGCGCAGTTGAAGCGGATCGAAAGCGCCCTGGGCGGGCGGCTGTTCGAGCGTGGACGGCAGGGCGTACGTACGACACCCCTCGGTGAGCTCGTGCTGGCCCGCGCCCGGATCGTGCTGCCCGCGGTCACCGAACTCCAGCAGGACGCCGTCCGGTTCGCCCGCACCCCGGAGGAGACCCGCCGCTTCCGTCTCGGCGGCACCCACGGCCCCCTTCTCGGCGGGCTCGTGGACCGGCTCGTCACCGCCCACCCGGGCATCCCCGTCACCACGTACACCTCCTGGTCCGAACGGGAGATCGCCGCGTCGGTCGCCGAAGGGCGGATCGACTACGCCCTGATCGGCTCCTGCGGAGCGAGCCGCCCACCCGCGGGCGAGCGGCTGGAGTGGCGCGAAATCGCCAGCGACCCCGTCTTCGTGATGCTCGCCGCCGCCCACCCGCTGGCAGGCCGCCAGGAAATCGGCCTCGCCGAGCTCGCCGACGAGGCGTGGGCCGACGTACCGGGCGACGGCTGTTTCGCCGACTGCTTCACCGCCGCCTGCGCCCGCGCCGGCTTCACCCCCACCAGCGTGTACGAGACGGACACCGCCTCCTGCGTCCATCTCGTCCAGGTCGGCCGCGCTGTCGGACTCTGCCGCGCCACCTTCCCCAACACCGCCGGACTGGTGACCAGACCCCTGGCCGGCACCCCGCTCAGCTGGCGGCACCTGCTCGGCTGGCACCCGGCCTCGCGGGCGGCCGACAGCGTGCCCGCCGTCTTCGAGCAGGCACGCGCCGCGCACGCGGAGGCCGCGGCACGCAGCGAGAGCTACGCCGACTGGCTCGACGGCGGGCACGGCCCCCTCGCCTCGCTGCCGCCCGGCAGCCTCCACGCCGGGCGGCCGTCGTAGAGACACGGCCGGGGACCCGGGGCGTCATCCATAACGCCAGGCAGAGGGAGAACTGGCATCTTATGAACGGCGGTTGACCACTCCTACGGTTTCGGTGCTTCCCCGCCCGCACCTCCACCTCACCGAAACCGAGGAGACTCCCCATGCTCCACAGACACGCCGCGAGCGCGTGCGCCGCGCTCGCGGCCGTCGGCGCACTCCTGCTGGCCGGCCTGCCGGGCACGGCGTCCGCCACGACCACCAGGTCCGCCGCCACCCCCCGCCCGGCGGCCGACACCCTGGCCGCCGCCGAGGCTTCCCCCGCCCTGCTGTCGGCGATGCGGCGCGACCTCGGCCTCACCCAGGCGCAGGCCCGCCACCGGCTGGCCAACGAGGCGGAGGCCGGCGCGACCGCCGGCCGGCTCGGACTCGAACTCGGCGAGGCGTACGCCGGTGCCTGGGTCCAGGGCGCCGAATCCGCCCGGCTCACGGTCGCCACGACCGACCCCGCCGACGTCCCGGCCATCGAGGCCGCCGGCGCCGTCGCCACCGTCGTACCGCACCCCCTCGCCGCACTCGAATCGGCGATGAGAACTCTCGACCGGGCCGCCGCCCGGACCGGGGCGGCCGACGCACCCGTCCGGTACGTCGACGTCCCCACGAACGCCGTCGTCGTCCAGGCCGTCCGGCCCGCCGCCGCACACGACCTCATCCGCGCCGCCGGGATCGACCGCGACCTCGTCCGCGTCGAGACATCGGCCGACCGGCCGCGCGCGCTCCACGACATCCGGGGCGGCGACGCGTACTACATGAACGGCGGCGGACGCTGCTCCGTCGGCTTCGCCGTCACCAGGGGAACCCAGCAGGGCTTCGCCACCGCGGGCCACTGCGGCCGCCCCGGCACCACGACCAGCGGCTACAACCAGGTCGCACAGGGGTCCTTCCAGGCCTCCACCTTCCCCGGCCGGGACACCGCCTGGGTCGCCACCAACACGAGCTGGACAGCCACCCCGTACGTCAAGGGCCAAGGCGGCGCCAACGTCCAGGTCACCGGGTCCACCCAGGCACCGGTCGGCGCGTCGGTCTGCCGGTCCGGCTCCACCACCGGCTGGCACTGCGGCGTCGTCCAGCAGCACAACACCAGCGTCACCTACCCCGAAGGCACCATCTCCGGCGTGACCCGCACCACCGTCTGCGCCGAACCGGGCGACTCCGGCGGGTCGTTCATCTCCGGCAGCCAGGCCCAGGGCGTCACCTCCGGCGGCTCCGGCAACTGCTCGTCCGGCGGCACGACCTTCTACCAGCCCATCAACCCGCTGCTTCAGGCGTACGCCCTGACTCTCAGGACCACCACAGGGCCCGGCGACCCGGGGGACCCCGGCGACCCCGGTGAGCCGGGCGGAACATGGGCGGCCGGCACCGTCTACGCGGCGGGTGCCCAGGTCACCTACGGTGGCGCCACCTACCGCTGCCTCCAGGCCCACCAGGCACAGCCCGGCTGGCAGCCCCCGAACGTCCCCGCGCTCTGGCAGCGCCTGTGAAGCGAGGCATCGCACCAATCGGTCGGGCCCGGTGTTTCAGCCCGCGTCGAGCGGCAACACGAACCTCATGACTGAGGACAGCGAAGCCAAAAGGAACGCGAACGGTACGGCGGCGAAGCTCGGCGCGAGCAAGGCCGCCGCCTCCAAGGCGCGGCAGACCAGCAGCAACGCCGCGAGCCGTGCCAAGACGGACTCGGCGGTCGCAGCCTCGAAGGCCAAGTCATCTGTGCGGGCCGCCGAGAAGTCCGCCGAAGCGGGTGTGCGGTCGGCCGGCGAGGCGACGAAGCGCGCGGCCACCGCCGGCTGGGAAAGCAGCCGGCAGGCCGTGGTGTCGACGGCGGGCAAGGCGGCCTCCACGGCCACCACCGCGTGGACGGTCGTCAAGCACCGCAAGGCGATCGCGGCGGGAGCCGCCGCCGGTGTCGTCGGCCTGGCCGGCGGGGCCTTCGCCCTCGGGCGGCAGACCGCCAAGCCGCGGGGCCGGCTCGCCAGGATGACCGGAGGCCGGATCTGACAGACCTCCGACAGACCCGACAGCTTCACCACGAAAGGACCGACGGACTGCCGTCGGTCCTTTCGTGCGTCTGTCCGTGTCTGTCCGCCCGGCAGTGACCCGGGGCCCCGGCCAAGGGCCGTGTCACCCGCTCGGGCGCTCCCCGAAACCGTACGATCAGACCCGTTATGCGGTGATCACACCATCACCGCCCCTTTCGGTCCCTGGATGGCACGATGTGCTGGAGCGCCACCGCCGACCTCACCGCGGGCGTCTGTATCAGCGTGATCGGTGCGGTCTGTGTCGCGCGCGTACGCCGGGCCCGCGATCTCCCGCTCGCCGCGCTGCCCCTGCTCCTGGGCGCCCATCAGATCGTCGAGGCCGTCGTATGGAACTCGGGCGGCGGCGCGGGGCCCGCCACCACCGCCTGGGCCGTCATCGCGATACCACTGCTGGCGCTCTGGATCCCGCTGGCCGTACTGGTGGCCTCGCCACCGGGGTCCCGCGGACGGCTGGCCCTGCCCATCGTCTCCGGTGCCGCCACCTCGGCCGCGCTCTCCTACTACCTGGCCACCCGCGAGGTGACGGCCGACATCCGCGGCCACACCATCGGATACGCCGTCCACCTGCCACAGCCGGAGATCGCCGTGGCCGGCTACCTCCTCGCGACGATCGGCGCCCTGCTGCTGGCCGCCGACCGGACGGTGCGGCTGCTCGGCGTCCTGGTCGCCGTCGGGGCGGTGATCTGCGCGGTGATCTGGCGGATGCAGTGGGTCTCGACCTGGTGCGCCTTCGCCGCGCTCGCCTCACTCGTCATGCTGGGCTGGGCCTGGCGGCGTACGGGAGCGCCCGGCCCGGCGGCCTGATGCCCCGGCCGGTCACGGCCGGTGCGCGACCACCAGGCGACAGCGCGGGCTTCCGTCCGGCAGCCGCCCCAGGCCGTCGAGCGCGACGAGATCCACCTCGAAGCCCGTACGCGTCAACTCGTCCACCACATCGGCGAGCCGGAAGGTGCGGTAGTACATGACGAACGGCGGATGCCACATCGCGTTGCGCGCCCGCATCGCCGCGTCGAAGCCCCAGAGCGTCCAGTACAGCCGCGAACCCACGCGCGGCGGCGCGGGCACCGGAAAGACGAAGGCGCCCCCGGGCCGCAGGACTTCACGCACCCGTGTGAAGAGCGCGGGACGCTCGGACGGCAGGAAGTGGCCGAACGCGCCGAAGCTCACGGCCACGTCGAAGGCGGCGCGGAAGGGGAGGGCACGGGCGTCGGCCCGTACGAAGTCGACGGCGGGCCCGCCGGAACCGTCCTCCCGCGAACCGCCCCCGCCCGCCCCGTCCTTGGGCAGCACGGCGGACCTGGCGGTGGCGAGCATGCCGGCGCTGAAGTCGACACCGGTGACCCGCTCGACGCACACCTCCCGCAGGACGTCCACACCGGCTCCGGTGCCGCAGCAGATGTCCAGCCCGGCGCGGAAGGGGCCGAGGTGCCCGAGGGCGTCGGCCACGGCGTCCAGCACGCGGTCCGGAGTACGGAAGGGGGTCAGGTCGAACTTCGGCGCGAGCAGGTCGTAGCCGCGCTCGGTCGACGAGAGCGCCTGCACGGTCAGTTCGCGGAGGGTCGGGCCCTGTGGGGTGAACATCACCTCTCACCCTACCGACAGATTCGACACGCGAGGCGGGGAGGGGACATTCACGGACGCTTCCCTCTCCCGGAGGACATAATGCGGCTCGCGGCGCGCTGTCACTGCCCTGTGCGGGTGTTGTCGGGCGTCACGCTTGATCGTTTCTGTGGTCTGGAAGCGAGGAGACGTGTAGCGTCAGTTTTAGCTGTCGTGGTTCCGAAGTACTTTGTCGCCCGTGATCACAGTCGCGGGCGATTCGGCTGTTCAACGTCTCTGAGGACCAGGGCGATCACCTCCGGTTCCCGCACGGTGCGGGGACCGTTATGAGTCCTTTGGAGGACACATGGCCAGCGGTACCGTCAAGTGGTTCAACTCGGAAAAAGGCTTCGGATTCATTGAGCAGGACGGTGGAGGCCCCGACGTCTTCGCCCACTACTCCAACATCGCCACCCAGGGCTTCCGTGAGCTCCAGGAGGGCCAGAAGGTGACCTTCGAGGTCACGCAGGGTCAGAAGGGCCCCCAGGCGGAGAACATCGTCCCCGCCTAGGACACCTCAGCCCAGGGACACGTCCGTGTGTCCGCCAGTGCCCCGGCAGCGTCCTGCCGGGGCACTGGTGCGTGGCGGGGTATCAGGAAGTGGTGACCAAAGAGGAGTAATAGGTGCTCAGACCACCGAGGTACACCGGGTCCCTGGTGTCGTGATCGCGCTCGAACACCGGAGCGCCCTTCACGGTCGACTTCGTACAGGCGACGCGAATCACCCGCGCGGCCGGATCGATCGAGGTCACCAGCCCCGCGGGAATGACGAGACTCTTTCCGAAGACCCACATCCCGGTGTCCACCACCAGGTGTTCGAACGGTGAGCCCTCGGACTGTCTGTCCACGCTGCCCACCGTCCCGTCGGTCGCATGGACGCTGTAACCGGTGAGGTCCATACCCGGCACATGGCCCGACTCGACAGCGAATACCCACATGTCACCCATCCCGGCCCTCACTCTCTTTTCGACTGTCGCGGCGGGATCACCGCTCGAAGTGCACTTGCCCCCCGCGCCCACCCAGCAACCACGCATGGTTCAGCAAGGTGTTACCTGACGGTCGGCTTCGGGATGGACACGCCGGCGGAAGTACCATCGCGGACAACCGGGGGACGCCACGCAGACGTCATCCAGAGGAAGTGAGCCATTCATGTCCGGCACCGCCGTCAACGAGTTCACGAGCGTCCAGTCACAGTACGAGGCCCAGGTCGCTGCCGACCTGGAGCGCAACGCGTCGGAGCGAAAACGCCTCCGCGGTGAGATCGACTCGCTTCAGGGCCAGTTGGAGAGGCTGGAGCGGGACCACTCCCTGCTGCTCGGCGTACAGCGGGTGTTCGCCGACGGCGCCGGGTCCGACGCCGCGCGGAGCCCGAAGGTGCCGGGACCGCGGACGGCGAAGCGCCCCGCGAAGGCATCGGCCGGCTCCGGCAAGGTGGGGAAGCGGGCCAAGGCCCCGGCCAAGGCCCCGGCCAAAGCCCGTGCCAAGGCATCCGGAGGCGCCGCGGCGGCCGAGAAGCAGCCCAGTCTCGCCCGGTTGGTGGGCACCCTGCTGGCCGCGCACGGCGAGCCGCGCTCGGCGGCGGAGCTCGCGGCCGAACTGGCCGCGGACCACCCGGCGCGCAACTCCAACGTCAACGTCGTACGGAACGCGCTGGAACAGCTCGTCGCCAAGTCCGAGGCCCACCGCACCAAGCAGCAGAAGTCCGTCTTCTACTCCCACGCGGTACGGGACCACGCCACGGCCCCGGCTGAGGACTGATCAGGCGACGCGCAGGTCCCCGATCGCGTCCTCGTCCCACTCGATCCCGAGCCCGGGCGACATCGGCCTGCACGATCCCCGCCGCACCCGCCGACAGATACTCCGCGAAGTGCCCCAGGCTGTAGATCGATTCGCCCACGGCGACGGGGGCAGTGGTCGAGCGGGCGAGCCGTACCTGGCCGGCGACGTCCTCGGCGGGCATCGGCTCCTCGAACCAGGCGATGTCGAGCGGCTCGAAGGTACGTGCCCGACGGATCGCCCCGGCCCCCGTCAGCGGCTTCACGCCACGCAGCCCGGCTGCCCGGGCCGCCTTGGCGTTCTCGACCAGTTCCCCGGCCGACAGATGGAGCCGGCCGCCCTCGGTGTCGTACACCGGCAGCCGCTTGTGCGCCCCGCCGGCCAGGCGCCACAGCGGTTCACCCGCGCGCAGACACCGCAGGTCCGACAGGGCCGTGGCGACGGCGGCCGGCGCGAGTGACGGCGACCGCCTTGACGAACCGGGGAGTGGTGGGGGAGCGGCCATGACGCCTCCAGAGACAGCCAGATTTCCTATAGGAAGTTAGAAGCGTCTTGAGGTTAGCCATGAGCCACGGCCGCACGTCAGCCACTGTGCGCCGGGAATTTGTTCCGTCCTGGGCTTCTCTGTCTGGGGTCGTTCCTATAGGTTCCCGCTGATGGTGGATTCCGCGGCGGACGGTGGTGGAGGGCTGATGCAGCGCATCGCACAGGTTATCAAGGTGCGGCCGGAGAAGCTGGAGGAGTACCGGGAACTTCACCGGGCGGTGCCCGAGCCCGTACTCGCCAGGCTGCGCGCCTGCCACATCGCCAACTACTCGATCCACCTGCTGGGTGACCGGCTCTTCAGCTACTTCGAGTACCACGGCGACGATCTGGCGGCCGATCTCGCGGCGATGGCCGCCGACGAGGCGACGCGGGAGTGGTGGAAGCTGACCGACCCCTGCCAGGAGCCGGTCCCCGAGGCGGGGCCGGACCAGTGGTGGACTCCGATGGAGCGGGTCTTCCTGATGGAGTAGGCACAACGGGCCCGGTGGCGGTCGAGTGAGTCCTATAGAATATGGAGGACTGCTCGGGCGCGGCATTGAGGAGACCTGACCTTGTCGGACACGACTTCGGGCCGGGCGGGGGGCACGGAGAACACCGGTGCCCCCGGGCCGCCGCGCCAGGTCCTCGCCGACGGCGTCTACGAGGCCGTCAAGGCGATGGTCATGGATCACGAGATCGAGCCGGGCGCCCGCGTCGGCATCGAATCCCTGTCCCGGACGCTTGAGGTGTCACCCACGCCCGTACGCGAGGCGCTGGCGCGGCTGGAGTCCGACGGGCTCGTCACGAAGCGCTCGCTCGCCGGCTATCGCGCCACCGAACTCCTCACTCCCCAGGGCCTTGAGGAACTGTTCGAGATGCGCCTGCTCCTGGAGCCGAGAGCGACCGCCCTGGCCGCGGTGAACGCGGACGAGCAGCAGCTCGACGCCATGGAGAATCTGGTGGAGGAGATGCGGGGCCGGCCGGGATCCGGCGAACGGTACGTCGCCTACCGCGAGTTCGCCGCCGCCGACCAGCGCTTCCACGACACGATCGCGCGGGCCGCGGGCCGTTCACTGCTGGCCGACGCGGTGGAGCGGCTGCACTCGCATCTGCATATCTTCCGGCTCAGCGGCATCCCGGGCGCCGGCCCGCTGACCCTCGCCGAGCACGACCGCGTCCTGCGCGCGATCCTGCGCCGAAACCCGGACCGCGCGGCGGAGGCGATGACGGAGCATCTGCGCCGCAGCCTGGAACGCCGGCGCACCCGCCGGGGCCCGGACGCCTGACGGCCCGGGCCGAGCGTAAAGGGCGGCGCCCGAGGGGTGTTTGGCCGCCGCGTCAAGGGTCACACGCATAGCGTCCATCCGATTCATCGGCACCAGAGGACGTGAGTGACATGACCAAGAAGAACTCGAAGACCGAGGCGAAGGTCGAGCACGCCAAGGGCAAGGTCAAGGAGACGACCGGGCGCGCGGTGGGCGACGAGCGGCTGGAGGCCGAAGGCCGCGTCGACCAGGCCAAGAGCGACGCGCGTATGGCCAAGGAGAAGGCCAAGGACACCTTCAAGCACTGACGCCCAGCCCGCCGGCCCACCGGCTCAGGGGATGTCCGTCCCCGCCCCGGTGGGCAGCCCGCCGATTTTCGTTGGAGGCGAACCACCGTGACCCAGCAGACCGAGAAGTCGGCGGCTGAGCTGGTGCAGCAGGCCTCGGAGCAGCTCTCCCAGCTCGTCAGGGAAGAACTCCGGCTCGCGACCGCCGAGATGAGGGAGAAGGGCAGAAGAGCCGGCCGCGGCGGCGGACTTTACGGAGGCGCCGCGCTCGTCGGCGTCCTCGCCCTCCAGGCGCTCGTGGCGACGGTCATCGCCGCGCTCGCCCTGGTGCTCCCGGTCTGGGCCTCCGCGCTGATCGTCACCGCGGTGCTCGCCATCACCGCCGCGGTGCTGGCGGGGCAGGGCCGCCGGGGACCCGTGAGGCCGCGCCGCTGACGCCGGAGCGGACCACGGAGAGCGTCAAGGCCGACATCAAGGAGATCAAGGAGAGGGCGCACCGATGAGCAAGAACTCGCACGGGCCCGAGGGGTCCGACGACAACACGGTGGCCGGAGCCAGGCACCGGGTCGAGGAAGCGCGTGAACGGCTCGGTGACTCGGTGGGGCAGCTCGCCGCCAAGGCCGATGTGAAAGGCCGTACGCAGGAGAAGGCCGCCGAGGTCCGCGACCAGGTCGTCGAGGTCGGTCAGCAGGTCAGGGACCAGATCAAGGAGCACACGCCGGAACGGGTGCGCGACGCGGCCACGAGGGCCGCGGTGACCGGCAAGGAGGTGGCCACCAAGGCCGCCGGGACCGGGCGCGCCAACCCCCGGCCGCTGCTGGTCGCCGGGGGAGTGGCGGTGGTCGTCCTCGCCGTCGCTCGGGCCCGTCGCAGGTCCCGCAGGTCCTGAGCCCGCCGACCCGCGCCGGACCGTACGACGGACCGGCCCTGGCGAAACGGCCCACGAGAGACCCGCGCGGGCCCCACACCGAAACACCGAAGCGTCCCGTCCGAGAAATCGGGCGGGACGCTTCGGTGTGTACGCTCGCTCCGTACGGCGGAGTCAGGGCAGCGCCGCCGCACTCTCGGCCATCTTCCGGAATTCCCCGAGGTCGTAGTTGGCCAGCGTCGAGTCCAGATTGGTGAGCGCGCCCAGGTGCTCCACGAACCCCTGCGGGTCGTACTCGATCTGGAGCGTCACCCGGCTCTCCGTGTCGCTGAGCCGGTGGAAGGTGACGACTCCCGCGTGGTGCACGCCCTCGGTGGTCCGCCAGGCGATGCGGTCCTCGGGGACGACCTCCGTGAGCTCCGCCACAAAGCTCTTGTCGGCGCCCGGCAGGGAGACCTGCCAGGCGAACAGGGAATCGTCGATGCGCTCCACATGCCTGACATGACTGAGAAAGGCGGGCCAGCGCTCGACGTCCTTCCACAGGGACCAGCTCACGGCGACGGGAGCCTTGATGTCGACGGCTTCGATCAGTGAGGACGGCATGGAATCTCCTCCGGTGTGACGGGACGACCAGGTCTGTCATCCGCTACCCGCCGGATCGGCTTTCACCGCCCGCGCCCTCACGTCCTTCGGACATCCCTTCCATAACCATTCGAAGATCCGTCCTTCAGCCTGCCGCGCGACGGTGACAGGCTGTCCCTCGTACGACGCACCACCCGTCGCAGGAACCACCTACGCATCAGGCACAACCCGCACCACAGGCCCGACCGAAGATGAGCACGAGAGGCACCCGTGATTCCGAACACCCTCGACACCCCCGGCGGCCGGCTGTCACAGCCCGCCCCGGACTGGTGGCGCGAAGCCGTCGTCTACCAGGTGTACGTCCCGAGCTTCGCCGACGCGGACGGCGACGGGATCGGCGATCTCCGCGGGATCACGGACCGGCTCGGCCACCTCGCCGGTCTCGGCGTCGACGCCCTGTGGCTCACCCCGTTCTACCCCTCGCCCTGGACCGACGCCGGCTACGACGTCTCCGACTACCGGGGCGTCGACCCGCGCCACGGCACCCTCGACGACTTCCGCGGCCTTGTGCGGCGGGCCCACGGCCTCGGCCTCAAGGTCATCGTCGACGTCGTGCCCAACCACTGCTCCGACCAGCACCCCTGGTTCGTGGAAGCACTCGCCTCACCGCCCGGCTCACCGGCGAGGGACCGCTTCATCTTCCGCGACGGGCGGGGCCCGGACGGGAGCCTGCCGCCCGCCGACTGGAAGTCGAAGTTCGGCGGCGGCGCCTGGACACGGGTCCCGGACGGCCAGTGGTACATGCATATCTTCTCCGCCGAGCAGCCCGACCTGAACTGGGAGAACCCCGACGTCCTCGCCGACTTCGAGGGCATCCTCCGCTTCTGGCTCGACCTCGGGGCGGACGGCTTCCGTATCGACGTGGCCCACGGTCTGCGCAAAGACCTCGTGGAACCCCTGCGGGACACGGGGGGACGTGACTCGGCCTCCCTGAACTCCCCGCCCGAAGGGGAGAACCACCCCTTCTGGGACCGCGACGAGGTACACGACATATACCGGGCCTGGCGCAAGATCATCGACTCCTACGCGCCTCCCCGGATCACCGTCGCCGAAGCGGGAGTCAGCGCGTCCCGGCTGCCCCTCTACACCCGCTCCGACGAACTCCACCAGGCGTTCAACTTCTTCCATCTGCGCTGTCCCTGGGACGCCGAGGAGTTCAGGAAGGTCATCGACACCTCCCTCACCGGCGCCCGCGCGGTCGGCACCCTGCCCACCTGGGTACTCTCCAACCACGACGTCGTACGGCACCGCACCCGCTACTCCCTTCCCCAGGGCATCGACTACCGCGCCTGGCTGTCCGGCGGCGGCACCGACCCCGCGCCGGACGACGCGCTCGGCCACCGGAGGGCCAGGGCCGCCGCGCTCCTGACCCTCGCCCTGCCGGGCAGCGCCTACCTCTACCAGGGCGAGGAACTCGGTCTCCCCGAGGTCTCCGACCTGCCCCTCGACGCGCTGCGCGACCCCATGTGGGAGCGGACCGGACGCACGACCAAGGGCCGCGACGGCTGCCGTATACCCATCCCGTGGACCCGCAGCGGCAGCAGCCACGGCTTCGGGCCCGGCGGGAGCTGGCTCCCGCAGCCGGAGGGCTGGGGCGACCACGCGGTGGAGGCCCAGACCGGGCGGCCCGACTCCTTCCTGGAGCTGTACCGCACGGCGCTGTCCGTACGCACCCGCTTCCGGGGCGACGAGTCGTTCGGCTGGCTGCCCGCGCGCGAGGGCGAACTGGCCTTCCGCAAGGGCCGGTTCGAATGCCGGATCAATCTCTCCGAACGCTCACTCCCGCTGCCGGACGGCGAGGTGCTGCTCGCCAGCGACAGCCTGGACGGAGATCTGATCGCCCCGGACACCGCCGTGTGGACAGCGGCGACGGGCGGCTGATCAATTCGTCGGTATCATCCGACTCCTTTCCGTCATCGCGCCCCTACAACGCGTGAGCATCGGCGGGCGCTCCCCTCGGGTGTCACCCGAATGGCTGAATCCGTCCGCCGATCTGCTCGGAGCCCAGCAGGGCGCCTCCGACGCCCCTTTGTCCCCCGGACGGGCCAGAGGGGCGATTTCCCTGGTTGCCGCCCGCCGTCAGCAGGTGCCGCATGGAAATACGCGAGTCAGCCGACGCGCGGGGATTCCGACCCCGCCGGCTCGCCGCCAAGGAGTGATCACTGATGGCAGCCGACGATGTCTTCCACCACGTGGGTGAACTCACAGGTCTGACGGCCTACGACGCCGACGGGGAGAAGATAGGCAGTGTCGAGCAGGCGTACCTCGACAACCAGACAGGGCGCGCCGAGTGGGTGACGGTCAAGACCGGCATGTTCGGCATGAAGGAGTCCTTCGTGCCGCTGGCCGGCGCAACCCGTGACGAGGGCGGTCTCCAGATCCCGCACGCCAAGGAACTGGTCAAGGACGCCCCTCGCATGGACGCCGACGAGCATCTCGACGTCGCACAGGAGCAAGAGCTGTACGACCACTACGGCGTCGCCCGTCCCAGCGAGCGCAGCGGGTCCTCGGGTATGAGCCCGGCACCCGGAACGGCAGCCACGGAAGGCAGGAGCGGGGAGGACACCATGAGCGGCGAAACCGAGGGCGCCGTCGGCCCGGACCGGACGGACGCCACGTCGCAGCCGGGCATGACCGACCGTACCGACGCCTCGGCCCAGGATGCCGGGACCACCGGTCGTACGGACGAGTCCAAGGCCGCCATGGCCGGTGCCACGGGTGGCGGCGACGACGAAATGGTGCGTTCGGAGGAGCGCCTCCGGGTCGGCACCGAGGAGCACGAGTCCGGCCGCGCGCGGCTCCGGAAGGTGGTCGTGACCGAGAACGTCACCACCACCGTGCCGGTCACCCACGAAGAGGTCCGTATCGTGCGCGAGCCCATCAAGCCGGGCGACGGGAAGATCGGCCGCTCGCCCATGGGCAACGCCGAGGCCGAGGTGATCCTGCACGCCGAGGAGGCGGTCGTCCGTAAGGAGGCCGTGCCGGTGGAGCGCGTACGCATGGAGACCGAGAAGGTCACCGAGCAGAAAGAGGTGTCGGCCGACGTCCGCAAGGAGCAGGTCGAGTTCGACGCCCCCGGGCATGACGACCGGGGCCGTGGCGGCGGTCGGGGCCCGAGCCACTGAGCGGCACACCCCAGGCCGTCCCAGCGGCTCGAAGAACCGCACAACCGCATGTCGGCGTGGGCCCACCGGTCTCCCGGGTGGACCCGCGCCGTGCCGCGTTCTCAGGGCCGCCCCGCGCTCCCGCCCGGCATGCTCCTGGCAGCATCGCGAATGAGCCCAGGTGGACGCGGTGACCGTGCGGACGGCCGGACGGGCTGTGTCAGGGGGGACTCGCCGCGATCGCTGGGCGGCGCCCGAGCCGCCCTGATAGGGAGGGTGCATGAGCGAAGAGACCCCGATCCCCCCTGTCCTGACCGTCATCGCCGCCAGCACCATCGAGCCGAACGTCGTCGGGGAGGGCGCCGCCGACCGGAACTCGTGGATGGTGATCGAGACGGCCGAGCAGGGCCAGCTCCTGCTCAATCTGCCGGGACCGCTGTACCGGGCGATGGAGCAGGCGCCCTTCCTGGCCGCCGACGAGGCCGGGCCCGGCCGCCTCGCCCTCACCGGACGCGAGATCGCCGCCTACCGCGAGCGCATCGCCGGGCTCACCGAGAAGCAGTAGCCGGCGGGACACCCCTGGCGGGCGGGCGGCGATCGGACGGCCGGATCAGGCGGCCGGGGTCGGCGATCGGACGGCCGGGCGTATCAGTACGGGCGGTCGCCCGCGATGGCCACCCGTTCGGCGACCCGCCGGTGCCTGCCGTAGTCGGCGACCGCGTAGTGCTGGGTGGCGCGGTTGTCCCAGAAGGCGATGTCGCCCGCCTGCCAGCGGAACCGGACCTGGTACTCCGGCACATGCGCCTGCTGGAACAGCAGCCGCAGCAGGCGGTCGCTCTCCTCCCGCGGGAGCCCCACGATCCTGGTGGTGAACGACGTGTTGACGAAGAGCATCCGCCGGCCCGTCTCGGGATGCGTCCGCACCACGGGGTGCTCCACCGGCGGGAAGGCGTCCTGGAACCGGGCCAGGCGCTCGGCGGGGTAGAACCGCGCGAAGCCCGGCACGAAGTCGTGAACGGCTCGCGCCCCGTCGATACGGTCCCTCACCTCGCGCGGCAGATTGTCGTACGCCACCGCCATGTCGGCCCACATGGTGTCGCCCCCGGCGGGCGGCACCTCACGCAGTTGCAGCACGGCGCCCATCGCCGGCCGCTCCCGGAACGTGACGTCCGTGTGCCACACGTTCTCGAAGGTCGGGACGGCCGTGCGGTCGAAGCGCGCCACGTCCTTGGCGTCCCCGGCCGCCGTCAGCAGCGGATTGGTCTCCAACTCGCCCCAGGCGAGGGCGAACGCCCGCTGCGCGCCGGCGGAGAGACGCTGCCCCCGGAAGAAGAGCACCTTCCACTCCAGCAGGGCGCGATTGAGCTCGTTCCGCAGGGCGGGCGACGGCGGAGACGACAGATCCAGGCCCCTGATCTCGGCGCCGATCGTCGCGGACTGCGGGACGAGCTCGAAGAGTCCGTACGGCCGGTCCTCCCAGCCCTCGGGAACGCGGCGCAGCTCCCGGTGCCCTTCGTACAGGCCGTCGGCGGGGATGTGAGGATCGCGGAGGGCGGGAACGGCGGATATGTCGGCAAAGGTGGTCACGAGGCTCCTCGGGAGTACGAACCGGTGGGGAGGGGAGACGGCCCGCACCGGCGCGTGGGCGCGGGCGGCGGGTCCGGCGAGGCAGCGGCCGTCAGGACCGTGACGGTACGGGCGAGGCGCTACCGGAGGTCAGCGACAGCGACAACAACAGGCGGGCGGGGATCCCACCCGGCCGCGGCGCAGCAGAAAGCTGAGGCCGCGAGGCGCGCACTCACCGCGGGGACCGCTGTGACGCGGCTCCACTGCACGGTAGTTCGAGTACGGGCCCATGGCAGGCACCGTACCCCAGCCGTTGTCCCGGCGACATAAGCGGAACGGGCGGTGGACTTCGACGGAAGGCTCAGCCGAGTCCGATCCGCGCCGCCGCCTCCGACCACGCCCGGGCGTCGCCGCGGGGCGCGTACCGGCGCAGCCGCTGGGTCCGCGCCACCAAGCGGCGCATGTCGGAGCGGTCTCCGACGAGGCCCCGGGTCCGGGCCTGGACGAGGACGTTGCCGAGCGCGGTGGCCTCGGCCGGGCCCGCGACCACCGGCAAGCCCGTTGCGTCCGAGGTCAGCTGGCAGAGCAGCTCGTTGCGGCTGCCACCGCCCACCAGGTGCACCACGCGGATGTCGGTGCCCGACAGTTCGGCCGCCGTGCGCAGCGTGGCGCGGTGGGCCAGCGCGAGGCTCTCCAGGATGCAACGGACCGTCGCAGCAGGGTCGGTGGGCGGTCGCTGGCCCGTGCGGACGCAGTACGCGGCGATACGCGCCGGCATGTCGCCCGGTGTGAGGAACGACGGGTCGTCCGGGTCGACCAGCGCGGCGAACGGTTGTGACCGGGCCGCCCCCGCCATCAGCGGCTCCAGGTCGGCCGGCAGCCCACGGTCCCCCCAGGTGCGCAGGCTCTCGGACAGCAGCCACAGCCCCATGACGTTGCGCAGGAATCGGTAACTGCCGTCCAGTCCGAGCTCGTTGGTGAAGTTCGCGGCCCGCGAGGCCTCCGTGACGACCGGCCCGGCCAGCTCCAGCCCGGCAAGTGACCACGTACCGCACGACACGTACGCGAAGCCCGGCCCGGTCGCGGGGACCGCGGCCACGGCCGAAGCCGTGTCGTGCGAGGCCACAGCCGTGACCGGCGTGGACTGCGGCAGCCCGGTCTCGGCCGCGACGTACGGCAGCAGCGTCCCCGCCGCGTCCCCCGGCCGCCGGATCGGCGGGAACAGGCTCCGGTCGATGCCCAGCCGGCCCATCAGCGCGTGCGACCAGTCACCCGCCCGCGCGTCGAACAGCCCCGTCGTGGACGCGTTCGTGGCCTCCGCGCCGACACTGCCCGTGAGCCAGTTCGTCAGCAGATCGGGGATCATCAACAGCGTTCTGGCCGCTGCCAGTTGAGCGCTTCCGGAGGCCGCCGCGAGCTGGAAGACCGTGTTGAACGGCAGATGCTGCAACCCGGTGATCCGGTACAGCTCCCCGGCCGGGACCGTCCTCCCGACCCGCTCACCGACACCTTCGGTACGGGTGTCCCGGTAGTGGTACGGATTGCCGAGCAGCTGCCCGTCCGCGTCCAGCAGCCCGTAGTCCACCGCCCAGCTGTCGATCCCGATCGAGGCGACGTCGCCGTACGTACGGGCCGCACGGCCGAGGCCGTCGAGCACCCCCTGGAAGAGCGAGAGCACGTCCCACCGCAGACCGCCCGGCAGCCGAACAGGCCGGTTCGGGAAGCGGTGCACCTCAGTCAGGTCGAGTGCGCCTAGATCGGACCGGCCCGGCCCGCCCACGCGCCCCGCCATCACCCGCCCGCTGGTGGCGCCGAGGTCGACGGCGACGAAGACCGGGGCGTCCGCGCCCCGTGAGGCGCCCGGCGTTGCTGCCGCCTGTGGTTCGGAGCCGTACGACACGGCGGTGCCCCCCAGCTTCCTCTCAGCGCCTCAACGCAGGAACGCCGCGGCGACACCCGCGTCGACGGGAATGTGCAGCCCGGTGGTGTGCGTGAGCTCGCCGCCGGTCAGGGCGAACACGGCGTTCGCCACATGCTCCGGCAGCACCTCTCGCTTGAGCAGCGTCCGCCGGGCGTAGAACTCGCCCAGCTCCTCCTCCGGCACCCCGTACACCGCCGCCCGCTGCGCCCCCCAGCCGGCCGCGAAGATCCCGGACCCGCGCACCACCCCGTCCGGGTTCACGCCGTTGACCCGGATCCCGTGCTCTCCCAACTCCGCCGCCAGCAGGCGTACTTGATGGGCCTGGTCGGCCTTGGTCGCCGAGTACGCGATGTTGTTGGGACCGGCGAACACCGCGTTCTTCGAGGTGATATAAACGATGTCCCCGCCGAGGCCCTGCCCGGTCATGACCCGCGCCGCCTCCCGCGAGACCAGGAACGAGCCGCGCGCCATGATGTCGTGCTGAAGGTCCCAGTCCCGGGCGGTCGTTTCGAGCAACGGCTTCGAGATCGAGATTCCGGCGTTGTTGACGACCAGGTCCACCCCGCCGAAGGCGAGCACCGCCTCGCGGAAGGCGGCGGCGATCGCGGCCTCGTCCGTCACGTCGACGGTGACCGCCAACGCCCGGTCCGCACCGCCCAGTTCAACGGCGACCTCCGCCGCGCTCCCCGCGTTCACATCGGCGACGACCACGCACGCGCCCTCGGCCGCCAGCCGGTGCGCGACCGCCTTCCCGATCCCGGACCCGCCGCCGGTCACCAGCGCGACCCGCGTCGCCAGCGGCTTCGGAGCCGGCATCCGCCGGAGTTTCGCCTCCTCCAGCGCCCAGTACTCGATACGGAACTTCTCCGCCTCGTCGATCGGCGCGTACGAGGAGACCGCCTCGGCGCCCCGCATCACATTGATCGCGTTGAGATAGAACTCCCCGGCGACCCGCGCCGTCTGCTTGTCCTTGCCGTACGAGAACATGCCCACGCCCGGCACCAGCACGATCGCCGGGTCGGCGCCCCGCATCGCCGGGGAGTCGGTGTCGGCGTGCCGGTCGTAGTAGGCGGCGTACTCCGCGCGGTACTCCTCGTGCAGGCGCCCGAAGCGGGCCGTCACCTCGTCGAGCGGCGCGGACGCCGGCAGATCGAGGACCAGCGGCCGGACCTTCGTACGGAGGAAGTGGTCCGGGCACGAGGTCCCGAGGGCCGCGAGACGCGGGTGCTCCGCGCGGGCCAGGAAGTCCAGCACCGGCGCGCTGTCGGTGAAGTGACCCACCTGGACCCGGTCCGTGGACGCCAGCCCGCGCAGCAGCGGGGCCAGCGCGGCGGCGCGGGCCCGCCGCTCGTCGTCGGGCAGCGGCCCGTATCCCTCCAGCAGCGGCCCGAACGGCTCCGGCCTACCGCGCTTCACGAGGAACCGCTCGGCCTCGCGGATGATGCTCAGCGAGTTCTCCTCGCACTCCCGCGACGTGTCGCCCCACGCGGTGATGCCGTGGCCGCCGAGCACACAGCCGATCGCCCGCGGGTTGGCCCGCTTCATCTCGGCGATGTCCAGGCCGAGTTGGAACCCGGGCCGGCGCCAGGGCA
This sequence comes from Streptomyces camponoticapitis, assembly GCF_014646115.1. GTDB lineage: Bacteria > Actinomycetota > Actinomycetes > Streptomycetales > Streptomycetaceae > Streptomyces > Streptomyces camponoticapitis. The sequence continues at coordinate 253,730 of NZ_BMMV01000002.1, forward strand.
CCCACACCACACGGTCGCCGAAGCACTCCGCCGTCAGGGCCTCGCCCTCCGCCGCGCAGGCGAGCGCGATGCCGGAGTCGGGGTGCAGATGATCGACGTGCGCGGCGTCCACCAGACCGTGCATGGCGGTGTCGATGGAGGGAGCCGCGCCCCCCTTGCCGTGCAGGCAGTAGTCGAAGGCGGCGACCATCTCGTCCTCGCGCTCCACGCCCGGGTACACCTCGGCGAGCGCGCGCAGCCGGTCGAGCCGGAGCACCGCCAGCCCCGGTTCGGTGAGCGTGCCCAGATCCCCGCCCGAGCCCTTGACCCACATCAGCTCCGTGTCGGCGCCGCTCACCGGATCAGGGGCCAGGCCCTTGGCGGAGGTGTTGCCGCCCGCGTAGTTGGTGTTGCGCGGGTCCGCGCCCAGGCGGTGGGAACGCGCCAGGAGTTCGGCGGCGGGGAGGGGCTGAGCGGCTCCGGGGGAGGGCGTCATCAAGAGGCTTCCTTCGATCCCTGATCGATGAATGAATCGATTCATTGAGAAGGTAGGCGGGGCCGCCGACGCATGTCAAGGTTGGATAGGACCCAGGAGAACCTCTGCCATGTACGGCTGAACCGTTCCAGGTCGGACGCCGTCTTCCAGCGGCCGGCCGAACTCACCCCCCGGCGAGCAACTCCGCGATCTCGACGTGCAGTTGAAGCGGCAGCCGGGTGCCCCAGCGAGCCGACGCCTCCGCCGCCAGGTCCCGGCTCCACCGCCAGCTCTCGACGGCCGCCGACCGCAGTTCGTCGGGCCGGGCCCCGCCGGTCGTGCGGAGATGGCGCGCGCGGTCGGCCTCCGGAAGGTCCTGCTCCAGCGCGCGGCTCGGCGTCAGCCAGTGCGCCGTGGAACCGCGCAGCAGCCGGCACAGCTTCAACTGGAGCGGTGAGACGACGGCGTGCAGCAGGTTGTACGCGCGGGCGCTCTCGCCACGCGCCGCGACATGCGCCAGCATCAGCGTCCAGTTGGCGAGCTCGTCGCACAGCTCCTGCGCCGTGGACACCGGCTCGGGTGGACGGAATTCGGCGAGCCGCCGGGTGGCGGCGGTGAGCCGCCCGCTGCGGTCGAGCAGGACGGCCGAGCCGGGGTCGGGAAGATGCACCGCGCCCTCCCAGGAAGGGATCAGGTCGATCCCGGGCCCCGCCGCGTCGACGTGGAACTCTCCACGCATCAGGTCCTCGAAGACGACGGCGAGAATGCCGTGCATATTGGTGTGGGCCAGCTTCAGCGGGGCCAGCCGCTCGACGAACTCCCGCCCGTCGAAGGTCTCCGCGTCCGCGTCCCGTACGAAGAGATACGCGTCGATGTCGGAGTGCTCGTCGGACTCCCCGAGGGTCCACGAGCCGTACAACAGCACTCCGTCCAGGCGCGGTTCGGCCTCGGCGAGCTCACGCAGCCGTTCTACGCGGCGGTTCAGGACAGGGGACGGCGGCACATGACGCATGGGACAGGTCTCTCCTGGATCTGGGTGACGGCACACGAACGAGGCCCGGTGGCTGCCGGGTCGCGGTTTTGGACCACGCTCGTGTGCTCAGGTCATACCCATGCCGCAGATCCTAGAGGACGTGCCCGGTGGCCTACCTGGACAGCAGGGGCTCCAGTGGCTCCAGGGACGGGAGAGGGATGTCCGGGAGGTCCGGGAGGTCGGGGATGAGCGGTGGGACGGAGCCCAACGGGTCGCTCTCGACGACATAGCTGCAGTACGTGTACGAGTAACCGGGATCGATCGACATGCCGTCCGTCGTGCTCGTGACGTCGTTCGCCGCGTCCCCGGAGTGCTTGAGGAGGAAGTGGTAGTCGCCCACGGGCAGCCGCAGCGTCTTCCTCGGGTAGTTCTTGCCGGAGTCCTTGCAGGCCCTGTCCACGGCGTCGTAGCTGGAGTAGTTCACACAGCCGCCGCAGGCCTTGATCTTGACCGTGCCGGTCACGGGGCCGGTGTAGAGGATCTCCACCGCGTCCGAGGCGTCGTTGCTGATCACGACCTCCAGCCGGGGACCGCCCGGGGCGCTCGAAGGCGGCAGACGGTCGCCGGCCGCGGCGCGTTCCTGCGCGATCTCGGCGGCGATGGCGATGTCCCGCGCCCGGTCCCTGCGCGAACTGTCCTTGTACGTCGACCTGAACGAGGTCAGGGTCTCCTGCGCGAGGTCGAAGTCCTTGTCCTTGAACTGGTCCACACCGCAGGCGTAGGTCCCGGACTCCACGCCCGCCGCGGCGCTCTTCTTGAGTGCGGCCGTGTCCGTCTCGAAGGTGCCGACCATCTTGGAGATGGTCTCCAACTCCGTTCTGACCGAGCAGGGTTCGGCTCCGTCCAGCTTCCCGGAGCGGTCCCTGATCGTGGCGGCCACGGCCGGCTTCACCTCACCGGCCTGCTCCGACTCGGGGAACAGCGAGATGAGTTCGGCCAGTTCACCGCCGTCCGAGACCGGCTTGCCCGGGGCCAGTCCAAGCTTCCCGCACTCCAGGAGCGAGGTGGCCAACGGCTGGTCGGGCCACTTGACCAGCTCGCCGAGCAGATCCGCGTCGACCGAATCGGGCACCTCGCGCAGATATGTGAGGGCGTCGACGGCGTCGCAGTAGTCCTTCCGCGTGTACGGGACGGACACGGCCTTGTAGAAGGTGGTGAGCCGCTCGGGCACGAGCTTGCCCGCCCTCGAATCCCCCTCGTTCTCGCCGAGGTCCCGGTAGACACCGAGAGCGGCGGTGAATCCCACGCTCTTGTCCCGGCTGTTGCCGGTGCTCTCGCGCGTGGCCTCGACCTTCTTGTCGGCCTCGGCGAGCCGGTCGAGCAGCATCCGCTCGACCGCCTCCTCCCGCGCACCGTCGTAGGCCACGGCCCCGCCCACGGGTATCGCCAGCAGGACAAGGGCCACGGCGACGGCCACGGCGGGCCGCAGGGCGGGGAGCACCAACGGCGGTCGCGCGACCGGGACACGGGCGCGCCGCGCACCGTCGAGTGCCGCGGCGATCAGCACCAGGGCGTAGAGCACGACAAGCGGCCCGGGTGCGCCGTTGGTGTCGGCGGGCAGCACGAGGAGAAGGAACAGCCCGGTCGCGGCCAGGCTGAGTCCGAGCCGGAGCCAGTCGCGGATCAGGGCGTAACCGAGCCCGAGGCCGGTCAGGTTGAGGAGCGCGACGGCGGCGACATGACCGGACGCGGGCGGCGGGCCGACGGGCTGAGGGGGAACGGAGGGCGGGGGGTACTCGAAGGCCGGGGGCTGGGTCGGTTGCGGCGGTGTCACCGGGGGCTGGGCCGGCGGTGTCGGAGGCGGTGAGGCGGGCGGCGGGGGCGGCGGCGTCAGCGGCTGCGCCGGTATGGACGGGGGTACGGCGTCGCTGGGTTCGCCGGCGACCGTCCCCGGGGCGTCCGCGTCTCTGCCCGCTTCGGAGCCTGAGCCCGCGCCCGTCCCCTCCTCGTCACTGTCTCTGCCCGTGGCCATGTGTCCCCCTGTTGTGTTGTACCGCAGTCTCCCACTGCTACTTCATACAGTGAACGTCAAGGTCGGTGCCGTGCAAGGCAGTTGGGGAATGATCGTGGCATCCGCCCAGCTCCGCCGGACTCCCCGTGGCGGTACCGAAATTCGGCCATGAAGATGATTGGCGCACTCGAACTCTGGCCAGAATGATGACGTGACAGTGAGTCGGCGAACTACATAATAATACGTTGGGGCGCCCCTAAAGATCATTGATTCTGCTCTCCGGGAATCGCCCTGCCACCGCGCACCGTCAGCACCCAGCAATACGTCCCAGGCCATCGGGCCACCAATGAACGGCGCGAGGAGAGCGGCCGTGCATGATGAATTCCTGTGCCATGTCACCGCCTACGGAGTCAGTGGCGGTCAGCGTATAGGCGTACCTCTGGGAACGTATCGCGCACCCACTCTGTCACTTGCACTGTGGTGGTTACGGGACCGGGCCACATGGATTGCGGAACGTCTCGATCCGAGCCCCGACAATGACAATTTCCCCGCCCAGGCGCTCGCCCCACTGGCGGACAATGTCCCCGACGTACCCCAGATGCTGCGGGCCTGGCGCGACAATCAGGCTCATCAGGACCGGGTCGCGGAACATCTGGCGGCAGGCCTGCTCATTCGAGTGGCCACGCACGACGAAACCACGGAATACGAACTGCTCGCGGAATCCGTTGACGCACTGCGGATGGATCGTGCCAGCCCCTCGCTGATCGACGAGACGGAAATCCAGGACGATTACGCCGGCGGTGACGCGTACGGGCGGACATCCGTCGCGGCGGAGCACCCGTACGAGAGTGAGTACGGTTACGCGTACGCATATGTAAAGCCTTCGGAAGGCGCCGGGAAATGGCGTACGTCCGAGGACTCCTTCGCCGACACCCTGCAACTGGGCAGGCTGCCCCGGTAATCGCGGGACCGGCCCATCGGAATAACTTCTTCCGCCCCGTTGTTGACGGCCTCTGAACACGCGGCGCGCGGCATGCGCCGCACAACGGCCGCCGTCGCGCGGTCGTTGCTACGGTCGGAATCGCACGGGCCCCGGGCCGTCCCTGCGCGGGACGCGGCGGGCGCGGCGAGACCCGGAAGGAGACGGCAGATGCTGTTCGGCAAAGAGCATGTGAAGCGCTACCAGGAGACGGACGGCGAGGTGGGACACGTGTGGGAGAACGGCACCACCACGCTGATCCTCACCACCACCGGCCGCAAGAGCGGCGAGCAGCGCAGCACCCCCCTCATCTACCGTCACCACGGTGACGACCTGATGGTCGTCGCCTCCCACGGCGGCGCCCACGTGGCCCCGCAGTGGTACCGCAACATCGAGGCCGACCCCGAGGTCCGGGTACAGCTGAAGGGCGACCGCTTCACCGCCCGCGCGCGTACCGCGACCGCGGAGGAGCGGCCGGAGATGTGGCGCAAGATGGCCGAGGTCTGGCCCGCGTACGACGAGTACCAGACCAAGACCGACCGGGAGATCCCCGTGGTCGTCCTGGAACGCGTCTGACCTGTCCTGCGTTGCGCGCCGGCCGCCGACGGCCGCCGGCCCGTCCTTCGCTTCCGTGAAGCCGCCCGCCCGCACCGCGGGCGGGCGGCTTCCGCGACGGCCCCGTCAGCTCCGCGGCGTCAGCTCCAGAGCCTTGGCGAGCGTGCGCCACTCGGCGAGCGGCAGGTCCTTGGCCCGGTCGCCCGCCAGCACCTGAAGCGCCAGATGGTCGGCGCCCGCGTCCAGGTACTCCTGGACACGCGCACGCACCGTGTCCGCGTCGCCGAGCGCGAAGAGCGCGGCCAGGAGACGGTCGCTGCCGCCGTCCGCGAAGTCGCCCTCGGTGAAGCCGAGCCGGAGCAGGTTGTTGGTGTAGTTGGGCAGCCGCAGATACATCGACAGCATCCCGCGCGCGACGGTCCGGGCCGCGTCGATGTCCGTGTCGAGTACGACGGTGAGTTCCGGCGCGAGCAGCGCGTCCGGACCCAGCGCGTCGCGGGCCTCCGCCGTGTGCTCCGTGGTGACGAGATAGGGATGCGCGCCCGCCGCCCTCCTGGCGGCGAGCTTCAGCATCTTCGGGCCGAGTGCGGCGAGGACCCGCCCCGAGGCCGGCACCGGGGCCGCCGCGGCGTCCAGGGCGTCGAGGTACTCGACCATGGTCGAGTAGGGCCGTGCGTAGCCGGGGGTGAACCCGCCGTGGCTGACCCCCAGCCCGAGCACGAAGCGCCCCGCGGCGTCCTGCTGGAGCCGCGCCGCCTGCTCGGCGACCGCCTGCGCCCGGTGCTCCCAGATGCTGAGGATGCCGGTCGCGACGGTGATGTGACGGGTCGCCTCGACGACGGGAGCGACCTGGTCCAGCGACGGGCTGCCGCCCAGCCAGATGGTTCCGTAGCCGAGCGAGTCGAGTTCGGCCACGGCCGCCGAGGCGGCGGCGACCCGGCCGGGGTCCGAGGGGTGCAGGGCCGAGCTCCAGATACCGATCCTGCCGAAACGTTCGTGATTCACAGAGGGCATACGGAAAACGTAACCCAAGGGCCCTTCGCCGCCCCGCTACCCCGCCCGCCCGCAGGCGCCGGCCGGCCCCTCCGTCGTCACGGGATGGTTCCCCGCCCGTTCATCAAACCAACATCCGCCGCTCACTCGGTGTCGACAACATCGCCCTACCCCCCCGGCCGCCTGAACGACATATAGGAGCCCCGTGAAGATCCTCCGTAAGTTCTCATCAAGCGCGAGCACCGGGAGGCCGCGGCCGGGCCGGCCGGCCGGTGCGCGAGTGGGCACCCGGATTCGCGATCTCGAGGAGGCCAACCGGCGGACGGAGCAGGAGGCGGCGCGGGTCAGGCCCGTCACCACCTCGGACATCCTCACCAAGCACCGCAAGGGCTTCCCGCACCACGGCTGGGTCGAGATCGACTCCGAGCACTGCCCGCCGTTCGTCATGTTCTGCGCGAACGACGAGGCCGTCGCCCTCGACACCGTGTGGAACGGCCGCTTCGGTTACGAGTCGTCGAGCCTGCGTCACTGGAGCCGGCTCGCCGCCACCAGCCGTACGATCCTCGACATCGGCGCCCATGTCGGCTACTACGCGATGATCGCCGCGCTCTCCGCGCCCAAGGCCGCCGTGCACGCCTTCGAGCCGGTGCCGCCGATCCACGCGAGGCTGGCCGTCAACCACCGGGCGAACAACCTCAAGAATCTCGTCCTGCACCAGAACGGCGTCTCGGACCACGGAGGCACGGCGGACATAAACATCCGCTTCCCGCTGTCGAACCTGCTCTCCACCGGGTCCTCGCTGGAGGACTTCACCAAGCCGCCGGCCAGCGCCTTCACCACACGCGTCCATCTGCTCACCGTCGACGAGACCATGGGGGACACCCCGGTCGACCTGATCAAGATCGATGTCGAGGGGCACGAGCCGAGCGTCCTGGCCGGAGCGCGGGGTGTCATCAAGCGCGACCGTCCGGTCATCATTCTCGAAGCCCTGCACAAGACACTGCTCGGCAAGCTCACCGAGCCCTTCGAGGGACTCGACTACACCTTCCGCTGGATCTCCGAGGCGGACGGCAGGCTCGTCCCCATCACCGGGGACCGCCCCGAGAAGAGCCGCAACCTGATCTTCGCGCCGAAGGAGCGGGAGTACTCCTGAGCCGTTCGGCCGCCCGCCGGCCCGGTCGGACATGGCGCCGCCCCGGCACGGGCGGTGACGCTCGTGCCGGGACGGCTGGTCGGCGGACCCGGCCGGCCCAGTCGGCCGGCCGGGTCCGCCGGTTCAGTGGTTCGGCAGGTCAGCCGGTGGTCAGCTGAAGACGACCGAACGGACCAGCAGTCGCTCCGAGGCGTGGCCTCCGTTGGGCCGGAGGGTGAAGTACGGGCCTTCGCAGTCGGCGCCCGCGAACACGGTCGCCGTGGCGTCCGTGTTGTTGCGGGGGCTGTGCGCCGGCGCCGTCGTCTCGTCCTGGACCTCGGGCAGCGTGATGCACTCGCGGCTCTGCGGGTCCACGAGGGCCGACGTCTGGGAGATGCCGGTCTCGGTGTAGTGCTGGTAGGTGAAGTCACCCTGAGCCGCGCCGGCCGAGGCCGGAAGGGCGATGACAAGGGCGAGGGCGCCGACGGCGGCGGCCACACTGGTACGAAGTCGCACAGGACACTCCAATGGTGCGGTGGGGTGGAACAGGTCGTCGAAAGACTGTCCCGGCCTGTGTGAATGTTCTCCGAACATCCCGGTTCGTCCCTCCAACAGCGGTTGCAGAAACGGTTCTTCATGGGCCATGTGGGTCTCTCCGGCCCCATTCGCCCACCCGTCGGTGCCCCTTGTGTCAGAGCCCGTCGGTGAACAGGAGCCGGTTCGGCGAACCCTCGCCGACGGCCGACAGCCTGTTCTGGGTGGCCGAGCCGCCGAGCCATTGCGCCAGCTCATCCGGACTCGCGTCCGGGTGCTCCGCCTTGTAGAGCGCGGCCACGCCCGCGACATGCGGAGAGGCCATCGACGTGCCGTTCAGGGAGACGCTGCCGCCGCCCAGCTTGGCCGACTCGATGGCGGCCCCGGGCGCGTACAGCGACAGGCACCTCCCGTGGTTGGAGAAGCTGGACTGCTTGTCGTTCCGGTCGGTCGAGCCGACCGTCACGACCTCTTCCGCGGAGGCGGGTGAGACGGAACAGGCGTCCTCCGCGTCGTTGCCGGCCGCGAGGATCGGCAGGACGCCCCGCCGCGAGAGCGCCGTCGCCGCGTTGTTCACGGCGACCGACTTCGGGCCGCCGAGCGAGCCGTTCAGCACGGCCGGCTGCTCGGCGTTGGCGGCGACCCAGTCGAAGCCGGCGAGGATCCCCGACCAGGTGCCCTTGCCCTTGCAGTCCAGGACCCGGACGCTCACCACGTCGGCCTCGGGAGCGACACCGTACGTACGGCCGGCGACCGTGCCCGCCACGTGCGTGCCGTGGCCCTGGCAGTCCCTGCCCTGCCGGCCGTCACCGATGGCGTCGTAACCCGCCTCGGCGCGCCCGCCGAACTCCTCGTGGCCGAAGTCGATCCCCGTGTCGACGACATACGCGGTGACACCCTTGCCGGTGCTCTTCGCGTCGTACTGGCCGTCCAGCGGCAGTTCCTGCTGGTCGATCCGGTCCAGGCCCCAGGACGAGGCGGGCACCGGGCTCTTCGCCGGAGCGGTCCCCTGCGCCTCGATCTCGGAGTCCTCCTCGACCGCGGTGACGCCCGGGGTCGCCCGGATCGTCTTGAGCTGGGTGGGGGTCAGCTCGGCCGCGAATCCGCGCAGCACGCTCGTGTAGGTGAACAGGGGCTTCACCCCGGCCCGGTTGAGCAGCGTGCTCGCGTCGAAGGCGGCGTCGACGGAGACGATGTAGCGGTCGAGCAGCGGGGCCGCCGAACGGTGCAGCGGCGCCGAGTAGGGCTGGGCGGAGGCAGGCCCGCCCATGGTGGGGAGCGGGCCGGCCGCTACCACCACCGCGCTCGTGGCGACCAGGAACATGCTGAGTTTCATGCGATTTTTCATGAAAGGTACTCAAACATGATCAAATTATTTTGACCCGCAGGCTGGGCGGGTCGTTCACCCGACCAGATGGCCCGGCGCATGGCGTGATGTGTGGGCGGTACGTCGTTGACGACGGAACCGGCGGACGCGCAGGCTTGACGACGTGCAGCACCGACGCGTTGTCTTCGTGATCTTCGAGGGATTCCAGTCGCTCGACCTCTCCGGCCCCTTCGAGGTGTTCCAGCAGGCGGGCCGGGCCGGCCCCGGCTACGACTGCCGCATCGTGGCCCCCGTCGCGGGCCCGGTCCGCTCGACCGGCGGACTTCGGGTGCACGCCGACCACGCCATCGCCGAACTGGATCCCGCCGGGATCGACACCCTGGTGGTCGCCGGCGGGGGAGGAGTCGACGAGGCGGCGCGGAACGCCGGCCTCGTCCAATGGATCGCCGAGGCGGGCGCCACCGCCCGCCGGGTCACCTCGGTGTGCAGCGGTGTCTTCCTGCTCGCCGCCACCGGGCTGCTCGCGGGCCGACGTGTCACCAGCCACTGGAGCCGCGACGCCCAGCTGCGGCGTGAGCATCCCGAGCTGACGGTGGACACCCGGCCGATCTTCGTGCGCGACGGACGGGTCTGGACATCCGCCGGAGTGACCGCGGGCATGGACCTGGCGCTCGCGCTGGTCGAGGACGACCTCGGCCGGGAGGTCGCGCACACCGTCGCCCAGCATCTCGTGCTCTTCCTGCGCAGGCCCGGCAGCCAGGCGCAGTTCAGTGTTCCGCTGTGGTCCACGCAGCCCGCCACCGACCCGATCCGGGCCGCTGTCTCGGCGGTCCACGCCGATCCCGGTTCCCCGCACACCCTGGCCGACCTGGCCGCCCGCGCCGGACTGAGTCCGCGTCATCTCCAGCGCCGGTTCACCGCGGAGCTGGGGGTGGGACCCGGCGAGTACGTGGAGCGCGTACGGGTGGAGGCCGCCCAGCGGGCACTCACCGGCGGCGACGACCCCGTGGCCACGATCGCGCGCCGCAGCGGACTCGGCAGCTCCGAATCACTGCGCCGGGCGTTCCACCGCCACTGCGGCGTGACGCCGACCGACTACCGCGACCGCTTCCGGTCGGCCGAGGGCGACACCTGACGCACCACGGCACGCCCGACCGCGAAGGACCACCCATGACGACAAGGGAGCGCCCATGACCACTTACGGACTGCTGATCTTCGACGGCGCCGAGGAACTGGACTTCGTCGGCCCCTGGGAGGTGTTCACCGCCTCCTCCATGCTGCGCGACCGGGCCGACACGGCCGTCCTGTTGGCCGAGCGGCCCGACCCGGTCAAGTGCGCCAAGGGCATGCGGGTCGTACCCGACCACACGCTCGGCGAGAGCCCGCGGCTGGACGTGCTGCTCGTCCCCGGCGGCCGGGGAACCCGGCGCGAGGTGGACAACTCCGCGCTGATCGGGTGGATCGGCAGGACGGCCGCCGGCGCCGACTGGGTCACGAGCGTGTGCACCGGCTCCCTTCTGCTGCACGAGGCCGGTCCCGCCCGTGGACGACGGGTGGCCACCCATCACGGCTTCGAGGACGAACTCCAGGCGCGCGGCGATGTGACGGTCGTCCGTGACGCCCGCTATGTCGTGGACGGGAATCTGGTCACCAGTCAGGGTGTCTCGGCCGGGATCGACATGGCGCTGTGGCTGATCGGCCGGCTGCACGGACGCGACCACGCGCGCGCGGTCCGCCGGTACATCCAGTACGAGCCCGCGCCGCCCTACCTGGCCGACGAGCCGGCGGGGTACTGACCGCCGGGGGGCCTCAGACCCTCTCTGCCGCCGGGCACGGCAACGCTGTGGCGAGGTGATCTGTCCTCTTTTGTGTTCGAATTTCGCCCCTTTACTGTGGCTCTGTCGCCAAAAGGAAAGTGGGTCTGCCATGTCCGTCACAGACGAGTTCGCCGCCGACAACGGGACCTACGCGGAGACATTCCCGGGACCTCCGCAGCTGCCCCCGACCCATCGGCTCGCCGTGGTCGCGTGCATGGACGCGCGGCTGGACATCTTCCGCATTCTCGGCCTCGACGAGGGCGACGCCCATGTCATCAGGAACGCCGGGGGAGCGGTCACCGATGACGCGATCCGTTCCCTGGCGATCAGTCAGCGGCTGCTCGCACGCGGAAGATCTTCCTGATCCACCACACGGAGTGCGGGATGCTCACCTTCACCGACGACGGCTTCAAGCGGGACATCGAGAAGGACACGGGGATCCGGCCGCCGTGGGCGGCCGAGGCGTTCACGGATCTGGAGGAGGACGTGCGTCAGTCCGTCCGCCGGATCACGGTGAGCCCCTTCCTTCCGCACACGGACGCGGTCCGCGGATTCGTCTTCGACGTGGCCACGGGACGGCTCGAAGAAGTGGAGTGAGGCGGCGTGACCCGGGCCCGGCCGCTCCGGCCGGGCCCGACCCGGGTCAGTCCCGGTCCGTGTGGCGGAGTACGGCGGGAATCGCCGTGTCCCACACGCGGGCCGGGGGCGCCTGATGACCGACCCCGTCCAGGATGATCAGACGGGCACCGGGAATCCCTTCGGCCAGGGCCCGCGCGTGGGCGGACGGGAAGAGCGGATCCTCGGTGCCGTGCAGGACGAGGGTCGGCGCGGCCAGCTCCGCCAGACGGACCGTGACCGGGTTCTCGTCGTCCTTGAGCGCCCAGTGATTCTTCATGGCCGCCTCGATGTCGGTGGTGCGGTCCACGATCCGGCCGGACACCTCCCGTACCGCTTCCTCGTCGAACGGCGCCGAGCCGGTGAAGAGCCGCTCGCCCTCGACCAGATACGCGATCACCGCGGCGCGGTCCGACCAGTCCGGCTCGGGGGCCGGATCGGCGAACGCCGCGCGCAGGCGCTCCGACGGGGGCGGCAGCTCCGAATCGGTGGGACCCGCCGGACTGGTGGAGACGAGGGTCAGCGTCGCGACCCGCTCCGGGTGCGCGACGGCCAGGCACTGCGCGAGTGCTCCTCCCATGGAGATGCCCACCACATGCGCCCGGTCCACGCCCAGCGTGTCCAGCAGACCCACCGCGTCCGCGGTCAGGTCCGAGAAGGTGTAGTCCGGGGCGCCCGCGGGAGAGGAGACGGACCGGCCGGTGTCCCGCTGGTCGTAGCGCACGACATGGCGCCGGCCGGCCGCGAGCCGGGCGCAGAACCCCTCGTCCCAGCCGTCCATCGGACTCGCCGCGCCGCTGATCAGCAGGACGGTCGGGTCGGCGGGGTCGCCGAAGGTCTGGACGCACAGGCGTACGCCGTTGGCCTCGACCAGGCGCTCGGCGCTCCGGGGCACATCGCTGCCGGACACGGCGTCATTCGGGATCATGCGTGGCTCCAGTGTTCTCGGCCGTCGGCCGTGGCCGGACTCGTGTTGTCGAATCTGCTGCTGTTACGACCGGAGGGCGCCCCGGAACTCATCGGTCTCTCAGCTCCCGAAGGACTCCGCGAGATCCGTCGGGGCTGCCTGCTTCCAGGAGTCGACCAGGATGTCGTACAACTCGGTCTCGTCCTCAAGGGCGCTCAACCGGGCCCGTACCCAGGAGGAGTTGGCCTCGTGCGGCGGCACCCAGAACTTCTCGGGCTCCGCCGCGATCAGCTCCGTACGCTCGAACTTGGGGCAGCGGACGGCGAACGACGTCCCCTCGTCGGGCACCGTCAGGAACATCCGGCCCGCGACATGGAAGGTGGGGATGTTCCAGAGTTCCTTCTCCACCGTGCGCGGCAGGGACATCGCGATACGGCGGACGTCGTCGGCGTCAAGACCTGTGTGGTCAAGGTCTGCGTCAAGCATGGTCGTTGCCTTCGGATCGATGGACGCGGCTGCTCCCATGATCCGGCATCCACCCGCCTCGCGTCCCCCGGTCGTCCCCCGCATCCCCCCGTCGTTCTACGTGCCCTCGTCGTCCCGAGTCCCTTCGTCCCGCGCGTCCCGGACCACCTCGCTCAGCGTCCGGTCCGTGCGGGCGGACCGGGCCCGCCGTGGGTCGGGGGTGGCGCGGACGCCGTGCGTACTGCCGGAACCGGTCTTCTTCACCAGCAGCCACGCCTCGCCCGATCCGTCCTTGCCGTCACGGAACCGGGTGAGCGCGTACGCGCCGCGCAGCTTCTGCCCGTTCAGCCGGAACGATGCGTGGCCCCTGTCCAGCGCGGCGGCGAAGGCCGCCAGGCTCTCGGCCCCCATCGGCGAGTAGGTCCCCTGGTCCCACACGATGACCGGGCCTGCCCCGTACTCACCGGAGGCGATGACGCCCTCGTACTCCCGGTACTCCAGCGGGTGGTCCTCGGTGGGCACCGCCAGACGTTTGTCGCCGGGGTCGGTGGACGGACCCTTCGGCACGGCCCAGGACCTCAGTACGCCGTCCACCTCCAGCCGGAAGTCGAAGTGCATACGGCGCGCGTCATGGATCTGGACGACGAACGACAACTCCTCGGAGGGGCCAGCGCCCTCGCCGCGCGGCTCGTCGGTGGTGTCGAACCGGCGCTTGCCGTGGTAGCGCGCCAGTCGGTCCTCTCCGCTCCGGTCGGCCATGGCGAACCTCAGCCCGTACGGCGACGGGGAACGTGCCCGGCGGGGGAGCCGTGCCACCCGGTGAGTCTCCGTCGCCCTCGCACTACGCCTCGTCCTCCTCGTCCGGGGAGATGTGCATGGCGGCCTCCTCGGCCGACGCCGCGCCGCCGTCGATCCCCACGTCGCGCGCCGACACATGCGAATTCCGGCGGGGGGCGATGTCGTCCACCGGCTGCAAGCGCCCCGCCCGCTCCTCACCGGTCTCCGTGTCCCTCGGCTCGCCCTCGCCGTCGGGCACGTCACCGACGTCGTCGCCCGCCTCCGGCCGCACGTCCGGCGCCTCCTGCGCGAGCCGCTGCTCCAGGGTCTCGCCCTCCTGCTGCTCCTCGCCGGTGACCCCGTACTTGTTGACACCGAGAGGACGCTCGGGCGGGGAGTAGCCCTCCGTCATCATGTCGTCCAGCCCGCGCTCGCCTATCACGTTCTCCAGATCGAGATCGTCGGAGGGGCCGTTCTGTACGTCCGAGTTCTCGGGCTGGTACACATCGTCGCCTCGTGACTCGTCGGCCATGACTCGATCCTTTCCAGAAGGGCTCCAGCCTGCGCGTTTCCGGAGCGTCGCGGTGCGACGTCCGGGACCGCCCCCTGCGGGTGCCCGGCCCGGCTCTCGTCGACCTGGAGGGTGAGAATTCGGGAACCTCCAGGAACATGAGGAGAGATCTTCAGAATACGCCCCAAATGTCCCCCGGGTGGATCGGGGCGGTCCGGAAGGGGCCGGGCGGAGGCAGGTGCCCGCGACAGGCCCTAGGCGAAGCGGGCGCTGGGGACCGGACCGGGGGAGGCGACACGGGTCCGGGGGCCGGTCGCCCAGCCTGCGGCCGTCCCGGTGACGAACGCCGCCAGCGCCGTGTCCGGGTCGGGCGGGGTCTCCCCGTCGCCGGGATCGGCGGCTCCGTCGGCGCGTACGATCTCCGCCGCGATCTCCGCCTCCGGGCGGGCGTCAGGAGGCTGCCGCGTGGCCCCGTCGTCGGTCATGAGCAGCCGCTCACCCCATGGCTCGACGACCGTCTGGCAGAGCAGGCCGCTCACGTCGGCGCTCACCACCGGCGGGTCCGTCCAGCAGGTGGCGTGTTCGTACAGGACCTGCCCGTCGGTCCGGTCCCGGAGGGAGACGGCCGCCTCACGGTCGACGTCGTTGAGGTCGTAGGCGACGACCACGGTGTCCGTGCCGCCGGGTGAGTACGGCTCCGTGGGCAGCCCGAGCACCTCGGCCGCCGCGAGACCGAGGATCCGGTCGGACCGGCCCGGCAGCAGGGAGACCGTGCGTGGCCGGCGTCCGGCGGCGTCGAGGATCACGCGCAGCCGGCCGAGGCCGCGCCGGCACTGCTCGGCACTGTCCTGGAGGTAGGCGAAGCGTCCGGTCATGGCGGCGTCGAAACCGTACGGCGAGAGCGTCGCCAGATGGCCGCCGGTCAGGACGTAGTGCCAGCCGCGCAGATCGCGCGAATCGAGGCGCGGGCCGCCGGCCGGGTGTGCGGACCGCGCGAGCTCCGCCCGGCGGAGCATGCCGCGCACCCGTGTGTGGGCCCACTCCCACGTCGGGTCGTCGGGCGCCGGCAGCCGGGAGAAGTGCGTACGGGCGGTCGAAAGGTCCCCGGCGAGAAGGGAGTTGAAGACGAGCAGATACCGCTCGGGCCAGGGCCGCAGAGTGGCGTCGCGCTCCAGGAGCAGGGCCACGACTTCGGCATGGCGGTTCTCGCCCTCCAGGGCGGAGACGAGTTCGTCCAGGACCGCGTACGAGCCGGGCGCCAGCCGCAGGGCCTCGCGCAGCGCGGGCACGGCGAGGAAGCCGACTCCCCGTTCGACGCAGCCGTAGCCGAAGTCGTAGAGCGCCTGCGGGCTCCGGGGACTGGCGGTCAGATCCCGGGACGCGGCGGACAGGTCGTCGAAGCCGGTCGCGGCGGCCAACCTGCCCACGACGTCGGCCAGTTCGGTGAGAGGGGCGGATTCGGCGGCGGGACGCAGAGCGCGTACGGCGCCGGGGATGTCACCGGCGTCGATCAGCCGGCGGGTCTCTTCCAGTTCGTCGGTCATCGGCACCGATCTTCGACGACGGGCCGGGGAGCGGCAACGGAATTTGAGCAGGGCGGCGGATTCCGGGCACACGAGCGGTCGACGGGCCGACAACGAGCTCGTGAAAGCGGACGACGAGCGGACGACGAGCGCCGAACGGGCGACGAGCCGACAGAAGGAGCCTCATGGACACCGAGCACGATGTGGTCGCACTGATCCTCCAGGACCACCGGACGATGGAGGATCTGTTCCGGCGGATGCGGAGCGTGGAGGAGGACCGTGCGGCGGCGCTGCGCGAGTTCGCCGGGCTGCTGATCGCCCACGCCGACGCCGAGGAGACGGAGGTCTACCCCGCGCTGCGCCGCTTCAGGAACATCGACGACGACGAGGTCGAGCACGGCGAGGAGGAGCACGACGAGGGCAACGAGGCGCTGCTGGACCTGCTGGAGACCGGTCTGGAGGCCGGTGACGTCGGCTCCGCCGCATGGGACGAGAAGCTGGAGAACCTGGTCGAGGCGGTGAACCACCACCTCGACGAGGAGGAGCGGACCATCCTCAACGGTGCCCGGGAGAACGTCCCCGCCGAGCGGCGTGCCGAACTCGGCGTCGCCTTCCGAGAGGAGCGTGCCAGGCAACTGGCGGCGGACTGCGGCCGTATCGAGAACGTCCGCGAGCGGGTCAAGAACCGTCGGTGACGGATCCAGGGCCGCCGCCCGGTCAGCCGGTTGTCCAGCCGTGCAGGAGGCGCGCGACGCCGGCGACACCGAGTGTCCCCGACGCGGCGTCGCGTACGAGCGCGACCGCCGCCTTCGCGGGGTACTGCAGCCGGTGCCCGTGCAGTGAGAGGAACGCCTCGCAGGAGTGCCAGGCGAAGGCCTCGTTGGAGTGCTCCAGACAGGGCAGCCGGGCCAGCGTCTGGAGCAGCGCGGCGGCCTTGAGGTGCGGGGAGCCGTAGATGTCCCGGTCCATGGCACGTGAGTAGACCCGGGCCACGGCCGCGTGGAGCGGACCGTAGTCGTCCACCTGCGGGTCGCGGGGCAGCAGTTCGGCCGCGTGCAGCAGGTAGGACACATCGATCTTCGGCTCGGGCTCGCTCGCACTCACGCGGCGTGGCCCCGCTCGCGCTCTTCGAGTTCCTGCCGGGCCCGCCGGTCGGCGGCGCGCTGCTCGGGGGTGGGGTCGACGGCGCTCGGCTCGGTGTCGAAAGCGTCGCCGCCGCGCTCCATCGACGCCTTGAAGCCTTCGAGGAACGTGTTCTCCACGGCGGTGGCGCGGTCGTACGCGGCCGACAGGATGTACTCCTGGAGGCTGACACCGGCGGCCTTGGCCGCGGCGACGATCGCGGCTCGCTGTCCGGGATCGGGGAAGCGCAGGCTCATGGCCGCGGCCTTGGATTCGCTCATGGCCGCGAAGCTACCACTGATACCGCTGCCACCACAGGCCGAGAACGATCGATGCGTCCAAAAGTCGCCGTCAGGAGCATTGACACCGCGAGAGATCAAGTGATCTATTCACTTCATGAGTCGCAGTGAGTTGTCGTTGTCCGAGCGACTGGCGGACAACATCGTCGAGATCATCCGCTCGGAACGCCTCGGTCGCGGAGACGCCCTGGCGTCCTCCCGTGACCTCGCCCGCCGCTTCGGCGTCACCACACCCACGGTGCGTGAGGCGCTGCGCAGGCTGGAGGCGACCGGCGTGGTGGAGTTCCGGCACGGTTCGGGAACGTACGTGGGCCCGGGTATCGGGCGCCGGCTGATGGCCAACCCCCATCTGCCGCGCAGCACCCGCGCCTCGGTGCTGGAACTGGTCGAGGCCCGGCTGGTGCTGGAGCCGGCCGTCGCCGCCGCGGCGGCGAACGTGCGGATGGCCGAAGCCGTACAGGACTTGGAGTCGGCGGCGTCCAACGCGCTGCTTCCACCGGAGGAATCCCTGCGGCAGTCGGTGCACTTCCACGTCGCGCTGGCCGCGGCGAGCGGCAACTCCCTGCTCCGTGAGGCCGTCGAGGCCCTGCTCCAGGTCCGCGCCCGGGACCAGGTGGAGATCCGGCACCGGTACAACGACCGGGCCCGGGACCACGCCGAGCACCTGGAGATCCTCGACGCGGTACGCGACGGTGACGCCGCGGCGGCCGAACGGCTGACCCGTACGCATCTGGCGGCGATCCGCGACGCGGTCCTCACGGCCGACTTCCCGGCGGACGAGCCGGACACCGATCTCGCACTCCCGGAAGGAGGCCTGCTGTGACCTCCGGACCCACTTCCCCCCGGCACTCCCCGCGGCTCGCCGAGATGACGACCGTGGAGGCGGCCGACGCCGTCATATCCAGCCCGGTGGTCATCCTGCCGGCCGGTGCCTTCGAGCAGCACGGGCCCGGGATGCCGATGGCGACCGACACGCTCCGCGCGGAGTCCGTGGTCGACCTGGTGGCCGCCGAACTCGGCGGGCGCGCGGTGATCGGTCCCTCCCTGCCGGTCGGAGTCTCCCCCCACCATCTGGCGTTCGCCGGTACGGTGACGCTCTCCACGACGACGTTCGCCGCCGTCGTACGGGAGTACGTCGACAGCCTGTACCGGCACGGCTGGCGGAAGATCCTCGTCGTGACCGGCCACGGCGGCAACAACGCCACCCTGTCCACCGTCGCGCAGGACCTGCTCGTCACCCGGCCCGACCTCGAGTTCGCGTGGACGCCGCTCACCGCGCTGGCGCCCGAGGCCGTGGCGGACATGCGCGTCGGCGAGGTGCACGGACACAGCGGGGAGGCCGAGACGGCCCAGATGCTCCACCTCGCGCCGCATCTCGTGCACCACGACCGGCTCACCCCCGGATCGACGGCCACCGCCGATCTCGATCCGCTCTCCCGGCTCTCCAGACGCGGCCACCCCGCGCTCGCGGTGAGCTACGACCGGCTCAGCGCCAACGGCGTGCTCGGCGACCCGCGACGGGCCACCGCCGCCGCTGGCCAGGCCATCGTGGACACGGCCGTGTCCCGCATCGTGTCTTTCGTCAAGGAGTGGCTGGACGCCTAGAGGGGCCCGGAGAAGCCCCCTTCCGCGTACTCCACCTCTTCCCGCGTGCGCCGTCCCGCGCGACCGTCGGCGCA
Organism: Streptomyces camponoticapitis; assembly: GCF_014646115.1. Taxonomy (GTDB): domain Bacteria; phylum Actinomycetota; class Actinomycetes; order Streptomycetales; family Streptomycetaceae; genus Streptomyces; species Streptomyces camponoticapitis. Next base: position 272,403 of record NZ_BMMV01000002.1, read on the forward strand.
CGCTCCTCACCCGTCCCCGTACCCCGCGTGTGGTTCCGCGCGCCCTGATTCCCGCATCCCCGTCCCCGCATCCCCGTCCCCGCACCGTCTCATCACACCCAGCCGTACGCGCACCCCGCGCCGTACGGCAGAAGGAGCCTGCAATGAAGCAGTCCCCGTTCGGCGGCCGACGCCTGACTCCGGGCCGTGCCCGGGCCTTGTTCCGTACGGCCGTGGCCGCGGCCGGACTCGCCCTCGTCGGTTCGGCGTTGGCGCCGGTCACGGCGACCGCCGCCGCGCCCGCGCCCGCCACCGCCGCCACCTCTTCGTCGGCCCAGGGCTGTCGGCAGCCGGCGCCGCAGCAGCCGGGCACCAGCGAGCTCCGCACCGTCGCGAGCGGCGGGCTCTCCCGTACGTACCAACTCCATCTGCCCGCCGACTACACCCCGCGCAAGGACTGGCCCGTCGTGCTGGCCTTCCACGGCCGGGGCAACACCGGTGTCGGTACGGAGGAGTTCTCCGGGCTGTCGAACCTGCCCGCGATCGTCGCGTACCCCAACGGGGTCATCGGGACCGGCGACGGCGACCGGCAGGCCTGGCAGGGAGCGCCGTACGCCGCGGCCGGTGTCGACGACGTCGCCTTCACCGGTGACCTGATCGACGAGTTGCGGCGCACCCTCTGCGTCGACTCGCGTCGCGTATATGCCACCGGCAAGTCGAACGGCGCCGGCTTCACCGGTCTGCTCGCCTGCCGGATGTCCGACCGGATCGCCGCCATCGCCCCCGTGGCCGGCGCGTTCTACCCCGAGACCGGCGAGAACTGCCGCCCGTCGCGGCCCGTCCCCGTCATCGACTTCCACGGCACGGGCGACGTCACGATCCCCTACGCCGGCGACGCCGAGCGCGGCCTGCCCGCGATCCCCGACTGGACCGCCGAGTGGGCCGGCCGCAACGACTGCCGCTCCCGGCCGCACACCCGCACGATCGAGCCCGACATCACGATCACCGGCTACAACGGCTGCGACCGCGGCGCCGACGTGCGCCATGTCGCCATCACGGACGGCGGGCACACCTGGCCCGGCGCCGACAGCTACAGCGGTGGCGGATACGTCACCGAGACCATCGAGGCGCACGAGGTGATGTGGCAGTTCCTGCGCCAGTACCGGACCCCGAGATCAGCCGGCCGCTGACGCGGGAACCGAGTAAGGAGAGCCGCTCATGAGTACTCAGAACCCCGCACCACCAGGTACCCCGGGTACCCCCGGCACACCGGGCGAGACCCCCGCCGAGCCCCGGCTGCCGCTGATCATCCGTGCCATGGGCGTCATCGAACGCGCGGGCAACGCCCTTCCCCACCCCTTCTGGCTGTTCTGGATCCTGTCCGGGATCCTCGCCGTCGTCAGCGCCGTACTCGCGGCGGCGGAGGTCTCCGTCGTCTCCCCGGCGGACGACAAGACGGTCGTCGTACAGAACCTGCTCAGCGGCGACGGGCTCGCCATGGCGGTCTCGACGATGATCGAGAACTTCGCCACGTTCCCGCCCATGGCGACCATCGTCGTCGTCATCATGGGTGTGGCCGTCGCCGAACGCAGCGGATTCCTCGCCGCGTTGATGCGGGTCGGCGTCTCGCGCGTACCGGCTTCATGGGTGGTGTTCGCCGTGGCCTTCGCGGGCACGGTCGCCCATGTCGCCTCCGCTGCGGCCTACATCATCCTCGTGCCGCTCGGTGGTCTGGCCTTCCGCGCGGTGGGCCGTTCGCCGATCCTCGGCATCGTGGTCGCGTACACCGCGATCGCCTCCGGGTACGACGCCAGTCCGCTGCCCACCCCCAACGACGCCATCTTCGCGGGCATCACCACGGCCGCCGCGCAGATCGTCGGCGGGGACGACGCGTACGTGTCGCCGTTGAGCAACTGGTTCTTCAACATAGCCTCCTCGTTCCTGCTCGCCGTCGTGATCACGCTGGTGACCAAGTACGTGCTCAGCAAGCGGCCCGACCTGGACGCCGATCCCGACGCCGACCTGGACGACCTGGGCCAGCTCACGCTCAGCGACCGGGAACGCTCCGCGCTGCGCCGCGCCGTGTGCACGCTGCTCGCGGCCGTCGTGGTCCTGACGGCGGCGCTTCTGCCGGCCTCGTCCCCGCTGCGGGGAGACGGCGGAAGCATCGTCGAATCGCCCTTCCTGGACGGCATCGCGGCCGTCGTCGCGTTCCTCTTCGGTCTGGTGGGCATCGTCTACGGTTTGCGCTCCGGCTCGATCAAGAAGGCCGCCGACGTACCGAGGCTGATGGCCGAGGGCATCAAGCAGATGGCGCCCGTGCTGGTGCTCTTCTTCGCGATCGCCCAGTTCCTGGCGTACTTCGACTGGACCCACATAGGCGACGTGCTCGCGGTCAGGGCGGCCGAGGCGCTCGAATCCAGCGGACTGCCGATCGTGGTCGTCTTCCTGCTGGTCCTGCTCCTGCTGACGCTGGTGAACGTGATGGTGACCAGCGGCTCGGCGATGTGGGCGCTGGCCGCGCCGGTGCTCGTCCCGATGCTGATGCTGGTGAGCGTGCCGGCGGAGACGACGCAGGCGCTGTTCCGGATCGCGGACTCCGGCTCCACGGCCATCACACCGATGAGTCCGTACTTCATCATGGCGCTCGGCTTCCTCCAGCGGTACCGCAAGAGCGCGGGCATCGGCACGCTCGCCTCGTACACACTGCCGCTCGCCGTCGCGATGACCGTGGCCTGGACGCTGCTGTTCCTGGCGTGGTGGGCGCTCGGCATACCGCTGGGTCCGGGTGCGCCGGTGCGCTGATCGGACCGACAAAGGCGGCCCGTACGATGACACATGAAACGAACCACTCGGTATCCTTTTGAAGCTCCGAACTTAGGTTCTGAGTGGATTTGTCCCCCGAGAATCGACTATGGATCTCCAGTTCCCGCCCTTTGACAAAACGGCTGGACGGTTTGTATTGTTCGAGGCCATTGGTCGATGGCGACAGGCAGGGCTGGGGGGCCACGATGCGTTTCAGTGTTCTGGGGCCGTTGGAAGTCACGGCCGGTGAACGGACCGTCGAACTGGTGGGCGTGAAGCAGCGAGCGGCTCTCGGCTACTTGCTGCTTCACGCCAACCAGATCGTGCCGATCAGTCGGTTGCTCGGAGCCATGTGGAGTGTCGGCGAGGCTCCGGCGACCTCACGGAAGATCCTGCAGAACGCGGTGTGGGGGCTGCGCCGCGCACTGGCGGCGGACAGCCATCCCCGTTCCCCGGCAATGCTGTTGACCCGGGCGCCGGGCTATCAGATCCGTGTCGAGCCCGACCATGTCGACCTGTATCTGTACGACCGCTGGGTGAAGGACGGCCGGAACGCGCTCGCGGCCGGAGATCCCGCGCTGTCCGCCGCTTCGCTCCGCAAGGCCCTGGCCCTGTGGCGCGGACCCGCGCTCGCCGATGTCGCCGAGACCGGGGCGATGTGGCCGGAGCTGAACTCCCTCCAGAGCGCCCGACTGGACGTGATGGAGGACTACTTCGAGGCGGAACTCGCCTGCGGGCGCCATCTGTCCGTCCTCAGCGCCGTCGAGTCGATGGTCGAGGCCGAACCGCTGCGTGAGCGTGCCTGCGGGCAGTTGATGCGCGCGCTCTACTACTGCGGGCGGCAGGCGGACGCCCTGGGCGTCTACTCCCGGGTGCGTACCGCGCTGGTCGAGGGGCTGGGCCTGGAGCCGGGGCGCGAACTGCGCCTGCTTCAGGAGGCGATCCTCACCCATGACCCCGCGTTGCATGTGCCCGCGCCGCTGCCGGGTGTTCCGCACCGGGCGGCGGCGACATCCGTCCCGGCGTCCGCCTCCGCGCCGGCCGACACCCCGGGGTCTCCGGTTCCGGCCCGACGCGAGCCCGCGCGAGGTGATCAGGGGTCGCCGACCGAACGCCGCAACGTCAGCGTCCTGTTGGTACGCGGACGGCTGGGCAACGAGTTCAGCACCGTGCCCGCCGAGCGCGTCGACGACGTCCTCGAAGGCGTCGCGGCCATGACCCGCGAGAAGATCGAGCAGCACGGGGGAGTGGTTGCCGCCTCGATCGGATCGGTCTGCCTCGGACTCTTCGAGGCGCGCGACGACGAACAGGACGGCGGGCGCGACAGCGCGAGCCGCGCGGTGCGTGCCGCCGTCGCGATACGCGACTCCCTCGTCCCCGCGGCCGCCCCGGCCGGCCCGCCCTGCCCCACCGGAGCGGCGGGGCAGGGCGACCGCACGCGGCCGGCGCTGCGCGGACTCGCCGTGCGCGCCGCCGTCGCCACCGGTGACGCCCTCGTACGCCACCGCTCCGACGACAGCACCACGCCGCTGTCGGTCAACGGGGCTCTGCTGGACGTGTGTCACTCCCTGCTCGCACTGGTCCCTCTCGGCGCCGTCCAGGTCTGCGACAACACCCACCGGGCCACCGTCTCCGAGATCGGCTACCGCCGGATCGCCGGCACCCCCTCCCGCTGGGCCGCCGAGGACACCGCCCGCCCCGCGCGCTCCGACCCCGCGACGGCCGCGCGCCCGGGGCCGGTCACCGAGCACGAGAGCGAACTCGACCTGATGCGCGGCATCCTGGAGCGGACCCGGCGCTGCGAGCTGCCCCATCTCATCACCGTGCTGGGCGAGTCGGACGGCTGCCGGTCCCAGGTGCTGGCCGAGTTCCGTCGCCGGGCGAGCGGCGGCGGGTCCTCGGACGCCGGGCACTTCCTCTACTGGCACACCCCGCCGTCCGTGCCGGACGGGCCCCACGCCCTGCGGAGGGAGATCGTCGCCACCTACTGCGGATTACGGGAGGGAGACTCCCCCCCGACCGTGGACGACAAGCTGTACCACGTCGTCCAGAGCCTCGCGAGGAGCCGGGAGGGCGCCAGGCGCCTGCACATCCGCCTCAACTCCCTTCTCGCGCAGCCCGGTTCGGGACCCCGTGGGAACGGGCGGCGCGAAGTGGAGCAGGACTGGCGGCAGTTCCTCGGCCAGGTCGCCCGCGAGCGGCCTCTCGTGATCGTCATGGACGACCTCCATCTCGCCGGTACCCGGCTGCTGGACCTGGTGGAGAACCTGGCCGGTACGGCGGGTCCCGTACCGCTGCTGACGGTGGCGGCGGCCCGCCCCGAACTGCTGCTGCGCCGCCCGTCCTGGTCCGGCGGCGGTCCCCACACCGCCACGATCACGATCAACGGCTCCCCGGCTCCGGAGCCGGGCATGAACCAACTGCTGGAGTCCCTGCTGGCGACATGAGCCCGGACAGGCGCGGGAGGGTACCCGGCCTCGTACCGCGTCCCCGGGTCTTCCCGGGGCAGGATGGCCCCGCCCGCGTACGGGCGGGGCCACCGCTGTCAGGCGCTACCGGGGCGCGGCCGTCGCGGACGGCGCGCCCGGGGCCGGGGCATAGCCGGTCGGGCGGGCCGTGAAAGTGCCACGGCCCTGCGTACGGCTGCGCAACCGTGTCGCGTAGCCGAACAGTTCGGCCAGCGGCACCGTCGCGGTGACCACGGCCGTACCCGCCCGCGCCGTCGAGCCCGACACCCGGCCGCGCCGGGCCGCCAGGTCGCCGAGCACTCCGCCGACGGCGTCGTCGGGGACGGTCACGGTGACCTCGACCACCGGTTCCAGCAGCACCATCGTGCCGGCCCGCAGTGCCTCACGGAGCGCGAGCCGACCGGCCGTACGGAACGCCATCTCCGACGAGTCCTTCGAATGGGTCGCCCCGTCGGTCAGGGTGACCCGCACCCCGGTCACCGGGTGACCGCCGAGCGGACCCTCGGCGAGCGCGTCCCGGCAGCCGGCCTCGACCGCCCGGACGTACTCCTGCGGCACGCGTCCGCCGACCACGGTCGACCGGAACTCGAAGCCGCCCCGGTCGTCCGAGGCCGCCGCCTCCAACGGCTCGGTGTCGAGGACGACATGCGCGAACTGACCGGCGCCGCCGTCCTGCTTGACGTGCCGGTACACCAGCCCCGACACCCCGCGCCCGACCGTCTCCCGGTACGCCACCTGCGGCCGGCCGACTCCGACGTCCAGCCCGTGGGCGCGGCGGATCTTCTCCACCGCCACCTCCAGATGCAGCTCACCCATCCCCGAAAGCACCGTCTGACCGGTCTCGGAATCGGTACGCACGCCCAGCGAGGGATCCTCCTCGACCAGTCGCGCCAGCGCCGTCACCAGCCGGTCGACGTCGGTGCGCCTGCGCGCCTCGACAGCCACGGAGACCACCGGATCGGCGACGGTCGGCGGTTCGAGGACCAGCGGAGCCGACGGCACGCACAGGGTGGCACCCGCACGGGCGGCCTTCACCCCGATCACGGCGACGATGTCCCCGGCGACAGCCCGGTCCACCTCCTCGTGACGGTCGGCCTGGACCCGCAGGATCCGGCTGATCCGCTCGGTACGCCGCGTACCCACGTCCAGCACCGCCTCTCCCTTTCCGACCGTCCCCGAATAGACCCGCAGATACGTCAGGCGGCCGGTGGAGGTCGAGTTGACCTTGAACACCAGCGCCGCGAACGGCCCCGCCGGATCGGCGGCCCGCTCCTGCTCCTCGTCGCCCACCGTGCCGCGCACCGCCGGTACGTCCAGCGGCGACGGCAGATAGGCGACGACCGCCTCAAGCAGCGGCTCGATCCCGCGGTTGCGGTACGCCGAACCGCACAGCACCACGACACCCTCGCCGGTACGGGTCAGGTCCCGCAGCGCGGCGGCCAGCGTCGGCGCGGAGAGCGTCGACTCCGCGCAGAACTCGTCCAGCGCGAGCGGATGCAGTTCCGCGACCGCCTCCTCCAGCAACCGGCGGCGCCGGAGCGCCTCCGCCACCAGGGAGTCGGGCACGGGGCCCTCCTCGTAGGAGTCGGTGCCGCCGCCGGACCAGATCCGGGCGCGCATCCGGAGCAGGTCCACCACACCGGTGAAGCCGTCCTCCGAACCGATCGGCAACTGCACCACCAGCGGCGCCGGATGGAGCCGCCGGCGGATCGACTCGACGGCCGCGTCGAGGTCGGCCCCGGCGCGGTCCAGCTTGTTGACGAACGCGATCCGGGGCACGCCGTACCGGTCAGCCTGCCGCCACACCGACTCGCTCTGCGGCTCGACCCCCGCGACCGCGTCGAACACCGCGACGGCGCCGTCGAGCACGCGCAGCGAACGCTCCACCTCGTCGGCGAAGTCGACGTGGCCCGGCGTGTCGATGAGGTTGATCCGGTGACCGTCCCAGGAGCAGGTCACGGCCGCGGCGAAGATGGTGATGCCACGGTCGCGCTCCTGCGAGTCGAAGTCCGTGACGGTGGTGCCGTCATGGACCTCGCCACGCTTGTGGGTGGTGCCGGTGAGGTAGAGGATCCGCTCGGTGACAGTGGTCTTGCCGGCGTCCACGTGGGCGAGAATGCCCAGGTTCCGGACGGCGGTGAGCGGGTTGGTGAGCGCGCTGGTGTGTTGACGGTGCAGGTCGGTACGCACGGCCCATGGCCTTTCGGGTGATCCAGGGAGAGGGGCGACGCGATTGCCGGACGAAGCATCCCGCCGGAGCGACCCGGCGCGGCAGCTCTCCTCGGGCCCATGCCCAACGAGGTTGCCCAAACGGCGAGTTGACTGGGACTGACGGAGAATCAGGCGTTCGTCACGGACATCCGGGACCGGCCGCGCAGCCGGCGCCGGGCGCCGCGAGACACCAGGATCACCTCGTACCGTGCCGGGGGAACGACAACAGCGGTGCGGTAGCGCACGGCCGGTCTCCCCTCACTGGTCACGGAGCGCGCGCCGCGACGAAGTGCGTGCGGCGCGCGAGTTCGTGGCGAGTGTACTGAGAGAGGTGCGGCGACCGCACCGCTTTTTTCTTCCCGTTGTCCGGCCGCCGGCTCGTCCGGCGCCGGTTCGGCCGAGGCGTCCGTCATCCGGTACGACGGCTGGCGGGGTACTTCGGGGGTAGACGCGGCGTATGGCCACCACCATTCCGGAGTCCGGGACGAGCCGCTATCCGCTGACCGAGGAACAGGCCGGAATGCTGACCTGGGTGCGATGGGTGTACGCGGGCATGGCCGTCCTGGCCGCCGCGCACCTGGCCGCCGCCCTGTGGGCCGGACATCCGGGCGAGGAGACGCTGTGGACCAGCACGATCGGCGTGCTCGCGTTCCCGGTTCTCGTTGTCCTGTCGCACCGTCAGCTGCGCAGTCACCGGGCGGCGTTGGAGGAATCACGCCGACGGCGTGCGCCGAGGTGACGGGCCTGTTCCGCCGAGCCACCCCGGGCGGCGGTTATTTCGCTTCAGTCTTCGGATCATGACGCGGTTCGGTCAATAATTTCCAGTCCTCTGTCTTGCCCGTGGACTGTCGGGTCCCTACGTTGTGGGGGGGCCGCACCGTGCGCCGGGACGTGTACGGCGCCGTCGCGTACCGCGTACTCCGCATGCCGCCGCATGCCGCTCTTCCCCGCACCTCCACACGCAGAGCCGATTGCGAGGAACCCCGTGGCACTTTCCAGACGCACCGTCATCGCGTCCGCGATAGCCGGCGCCGGAGCGGCGGCAGGCCTGGCCGCCCAGACCGGTACCGCACAGGCGGCCGCCTCCCCACCCGGAGACGTCGTCGGCAAGATCACCGTCGGCTACCAGGGCTGGTTCGCCTGCTCGGGCGACGGCGCGCCGATCAACGGCTGGTGGCACTGGTCGCAGAACTGGGGCCAGTCGCCGTCCCCGAGCAACACCGCGATCGTGAGCTGGCCCGATGTACGCGACTACACCCACACCTACCGGACGGCCTACCCGGCGCTCGGCAACGGGCAGCCGGCCTCGCTGTTCTCCTCGTACGACCAGCAGACCGTCGACACGCACTTCTCGTGGATGCAGCAGAACGGCATCGACACCGCGGCCCTTCAGCGGTTCAACCCCAACGGCGGCGAGGGCGCGACCCGCGACGACATGGCGGTGAAGGTACGGAGCGCCGCGGAGAGGTACGGGCGCAAGTACTACATCATGTACGACGCCACCGCCTGGACGAACATGCAGCCGGAGATGAAGGCGGACTGGCTCGCCAAGATGAAGGCGAACACCGAGTCGCCCGCCTACGCACGGCAGAACGGCAAACCGGTCGTCGGCATCTGGGGGTTCGGCTTCAACGAGCCCAACAAGACCTGGTCGGCGGCCGTCTGTCTGGACGTCGTCAACTGGTTCAAGGCGCAGGGGTGTTATGTGATGGGCGGCGTGCCCACGCACTGGCGCAGGGGCATCGAGGACTCACGGCCCGGCTACATGGACGTGTACCTCGCCTTCGACATGATCTCGCCGTGGATGGTCGGCCGGATCGGGGACATCGCGGGAGCCGACAACTTCTACGCCAACGTCAACACACCGGACCAGGCGCACTGCGACGCCAACGGGATCGACTACCAGCCGTGCGTCCTGCCCGGCGACCTCCAGTCGGGCCACCGCGCGCACGGCGACTTCATGTGGCGGCAGTTCTACAACATGTGCCGGATCGGCGTGCAGGGCATCTACATCTCCATGTTCGACGAGTACAACGAGGGCAACCAGATCGCCAAGACCGCCGAGACCTCCGCCCAGGTCCCGGCGGGTTCCGGCATCCGGGCGCTGGACGAGGACGGCACGGCCTGCTCGGCGGACTACTACCTCCGGCTCACCGGCGACGGGGGCCGGATGCTCAAGGGTGAACTGGCCCTGACGCCGACCCGTCCGACACCGCCGGTGGTCGGCGGGGGCGGGCCCAACCCGCCGACGGGCGACCTCGCCCTGAGCAGGGCGGCGAGCGCGAGCAGTCAGACGCAGAGCTACGGGCCGGGCAACGCGGTCGACGGCAACGCCAACAGCTACTGGGAGAGCGCCAACAACGCCTTCCCGCAGTGGATCCAGATCGATCTCGGCTCCGCGCTTCCGGTACGACGGCTCGTGCTGTCGCTGCCGCCGAACCCCGCCTGGGGCGCCCGTACCCAGACGCTGTCCGTCCTCGGCTCGACGAACGGGACGAGCTTCACGACGCTGAGCGCGCCGGCCGCCCGGGTCTTCGACCCGGCGAGCGGGAACACGGCGACGGTCACCCTCGCGTCGGCGGCGTCGGCCCGGTACGTACGGATACAGATCTCCGGCAACACCGGCTGGCCGGCGGGTCAGTTGTCCGGCCTGAGCGTCTACGCGCAGTAGCGACCTGACGAAAGGGCCGGAAAAGCCCTCTCCCTCCGACCGTGACCGGCCGGGGGGAGAGGGCCTGGAGACCGTCGGGCCGACTACGCCGTGGGCTCGATCCAGATGTTGCGGTACCGCACCTTGTTGCCGTGGTCCTGGAGCCGGACGGCTCCATTGGCGGTGGTCTCCGGTGCGCCGTTACCCGTCGGACCGTCGATCGCCACGTCGTCGTGGACGAGTTCGCCGTTCCACACCACGGAGACGCGGGCGTCCTCCGTCTTCTTCCCGTCGGCGCCGAAGCGGGCGGCACGGAACGTGATCTCGTACGTCTGCCAGGTCTCCGGCGCGGTCGAGGCGTTGTGGTCCGCCGCCTTCTTGGTGTAGATCGCCGCCGCCTCGTTGTTCGCGAGCTTCTCGACACCGAACGAGTCCAGGATCTGCACCTCGTACCGCTCCTGGAGATAGACACCGCTGTTCCCGCGGTCCTGGCCGGTCACGTCCGGTGGCAGCTGCGGCACCCGGAACTCGACATGCAGCTTGAAGTCCTTGAACGCCTGCTTGGTGCGGATGTCGCCGCAGCAGACCTCCATCGCTTCCTCGTCGGCCGACGGCCAGCGGACGTCACTGCCGTCGATGTGCTGCCACTGCGACCGGTCCTTCCCGTCGAACAGCGTGATGCGGCTGTCCTTGGGATGGACGGTGATCAGGTCGAGATTGACATGGCCGGTGTCGCCCTCGTCGTACCGGTACGCGATGGTGTTGGCACCGCGGCTCAGCGGCAGCGACTCGGTCACCGTCGACCAGCCGTCCCACTTGCCGGTGCTGGGCAGCGTCACCTGTTTCATCCTGCGGCCGTTGACGTAGACACTCACGGTCTTGTCGCCGACGAACGGGTTCGGGCCGTTGGCGTACCGCAGCCCGACGTCGTACTTGCCCGCCTTGGTCGTCGTCACGTCGAACGTGGTGGTGGCGCCCTGCGTCCCGTAGCTGTCGACGAAGCCGCCGCCCGAGTGTCCCGCGTGCTCGGTGTCGACCCGCGCGCCGCCGGTCAGCGAGGCCTCCTCCGCCTCGTACAGCGTCTTCGGTGCCTCGTCCCCCATCAGCGAGTTGAGGGTGTACCAGGCTTCGGTGCTCCACAGCGTCTCGCCGCCCTCGGCGCTGAACGGCCGCGGCGAGCGTATGTGCACCACACGGTTGGACTTGAGGCCGTCGATCGCGAGGGTGACCTTCTTGCCGTCGGCGGACACCGTGGCCGACCGGACCTTCAGCGTCTCCTCGTCGATCTTCGGACCGCCGTAGTCCGGTGTCGCGGTGTAGTACCACTGCTTGACCTCGTAGCGGTCGACCAGTTCCGCGACCGTCTCGGCCGAGAGCGGCTTGGTGTACTCCAGCTCGAAGCCGCCCGGCTTCGCCCGCATCGCCAGGATGTCGAAGGCCTCTTCGCCGTTCGGCGTCAGCTTCTGGAGGCCGTAGGAGAGTTTGCCCTCCTGGCCCCAGTTGCCGCCGGCGCCGAGACCGCCGGCGTAGATCGCGCCGTCCGGGCCCATGCTGATCCGGTTGACCCCGGCTTCGAGTCCCTGGGTCATCCGGAAGACGGCGCCCTGGTACTCGCCCTTGACCTTCTCCAGGTAGCCGCGCTGAAGGCCGCCGTAGGTGACATCACCGAAGATCATCTGCCCGGCGAACGGTCCCTCCTTCAACAGCAGAGGGGTACTGGGGGAGTTGGCGATCTCGTTCTGCGGCAGCCACAGCACGGGCTTGGTGACCGGCTTGGCGTCGAACGGCCCGGCCGGGTTGGTGTAGTGGTTGAAGAAGCGGTCCTGCTTGATGTGGACCAGCTTCGACGAGGGCAGCCAGCCGCCCTGGTTGTCGGTCACGAAGATGTCGCCCTCGGGGCCCCAGCCGATGCCGTTGGGGGTCCGCAGGCCACCGGCCACGTAACTGACCTCGCCGGTCTCCTTGTTCACCTTGATGGTGGAGCCGCGGTTCCGCGCGGGCTGCGGATCCGTGGTCGCGCCGCCCTGGTTGATCGCGACCGACAGGTTCAGATAGAAGAAGCCGTCCTGGTAGAGCAGCCCGAACGCGAACTCGTGGAAGTTCCCGCCGAACGGCCAGGTCGCGACCTTCCGGTAGGTGTCGGTGACATCGTCGCCGTTCGTGTCCTGGAGCTCCGTCAGCTCGTCCTTCTGCGACACGTACAGGGAGCCGTCGACGTACTTGATGCCCTGCGGCTCCTTGAGGCCCTCGGCGACCTTCTTCGCCTTCACCTTCTCCGGCCCGGTGTCGCCCGTGACATCGCTGAGGAGGTAGACCTCACCCGTCTCGTTGTCCGTGCCGCCCCACGTGGTGACGGCGAGGCGTCCGTCGGGCAGCCAGTCCATGGCGGTGACCTGCGGCTCGAACCCGCTCGGCCGGAGGTCGGTCAGGGTGTATCCGGGGTGCACCCCGTTGAGGGGCAGACCGTCGCCGGGGGAGTCCCTGACGCCCTCGCACTCCTTGCGGCCCGGCGCTGTCACACGTACGACATCGGCGTCCGTGCTGAGAACGGAGTTGGGTACGACGGCGAAGCCGGACGCGCCCGGCGGCTGCCAGGCGAGGGTGACGTTCTGACCGCCGGTGCGGTCGAAGTGCTCGATGCGCAGGGAGTGGTAACCGGCCGTCAGCGTGACCGTGCCGTCCTTCGGTTCGGCGCCGTGCAGACCGTCGTGGTCGATGACGACCTGGTCGTCGATCAGCAGCCGCGAGCCGTCGTCGCTGGTCAGCCGGAAGGCGTACGAACCGTTCTGCGGGACGTCGATGTTGCCGATGGCCTGCGACACGAAGTTGTCGCCGATCCCGCCGAAGTCATCGGTGGACGACCAGTCGATCGTGGGCATCAACTTGTCCACGTTCGGGGTCTGTCCGGGTTTCAGAACGCAGATCTTGTCCAGCGGCACCTGCACGTCGAACACGCGCAGGGTGACCCCCGGTTCCTGCGGCGGCACTTCACGGGTGACGGGATCGGCCGCGACGGGGTCGGCGGCGGTGGCCGGCGTTGTCATGAGGCCGGTGGCGAGGAACGAGACGGCGAGCAGACTGAGCAGACATCTGCGCAGGCGGCGGCCCGGTCTTTGATCCATTCTTCCTCCTGGCACTTCGCGCACCGGGAGGAAAGAACACCCACGCCCCTGGGCGGAGTTCACCGCGGGCAAGCCCTTCGAACCGGATACGGAGGTCTGGCAACGGATGCGGATGCGGATTCGGACATGGCGTTCTGTCGGTTCAACGGCTCGACCGATGACCTGTCATGTACGCCGCCGGTCGACGTCGAGCGAAAGACTAGAGACTTCTGTCGGGAGCGTCCATACTTTGTCACGCACGAGTGGAAAGTCCTCGGGAGCGGCCCGCGGGCCACCCCACCGCCCACACCCCGGCCTCCCCGCCCGGCAAGATCCAAACGACGGACCCTAGCTCGCCGGCCGGTGTCCCAGCCGTACCGACAGCGCCTCCGCGCCCTTCGCGGCCAGTTGGGCCAGCTCCTCCTCGCGCGTCTCGGTCCAGCGGATCATCGGGACGGAGATCGAGAGCGCGGCCACGACCTGTCCCCGCCGGTCGCGGACCGGAGCGGCCACACAGCTCACGTCCGAGTTGGACTCCCGGTGCTCCACCGCGATACCGCGCCGTCTGATGCCGGCGAGCGCCGTCCGCAGCGCGGCCGGGTCGGTGATGCTGTTGGCGGTCATGGCGGTGAGCTCCGCGCCGGTGAGCCGGGCGTCGAGCTCCGGCTCCGGGAGTGAGGCCAGCAGCATCTTGCCGACCGACGTGCAGTGCGCGGGCAGCCGGCGGCCCGCGGCGGACACCATCCGGACCGTGTGGGTGGAGTCCACCTTCGCGATGTAGATGACGTCGAGGTCTTCGAGGATCGCGACATGCACGGTCTCGTCGCAGGTCTCCGCGATGTCCGTGGCGATCTGCCGGCCTTCGGCCGCGAGGTCGAGCTGCTCCGCGTACCGGCTGCCGAGCTGATAGGCGCGTACGCCGAGGCGGTAGCGGCCGGGCTGCTCCGGGATCGCCTCCAGATACGAGCGGGCGGCGAGGGTGGTGAGCAGTTCGTGCACGGTGGTGCGCGGCAGCCCCAGCCGCCGGATGACATCGGGCGCGGAGAGCTTCCCGTCACCCTCCAGGAACAGTTCGAGAATGTCGAACGCCCGCGTCACCGCGGGGACCAGCCGTCCCATGTCCGCCCCACCCTTAGGTTCGATATTCCGGCCATTGATCGGAATGACGAACAAAGGCTAACGGCTGCACGCCCCATTGACACCCCCCGTCCAGCTGTTTACGGTCACGCCAGCATTTCGAACGCATGACGAAATATCGAACAACCTCTAGGGGTAGCGCAGTGCGCATCACGGGAATCAGCACCCATGTCGTCGGCACACCCTGGCGCAATCTCACCTACGTCCTGGTCCACACCGACGAGGGGCTGACCGGCGTCGGCGAGACGCGGATGCTCGGCAGGACCGACGCGCTCGTGGGGTACTTGCGCGAGGCCGAGACCAATCACATCGCGGGATCCGACCCGTTCGCGGTCGAGGACCTGGTCCGCCGGATGAAGTACGGCGACTACGGGCGAGCCGGCGAGATCGTCATGTCGGGCATCGCCGTGGTGGAGATGGCCTGTTGGGACATCAAGGGCAAGGCGCTCGGCGTCCCGGTGTGGCAGCTGCTCGGCGGAAAGGTCACCGACCGCGTCAAGGCGTACGCGAACGGCTGGTACACCACCGAACGCACCCCGGAGGCGTACCACCAGGCCGCCGAAGCGGTCGTGGCCCGCGGCTACCGCGCCCTGAAGATCGACCCGTTCGGCACCGGCCACTTCGAGCTGGACCCGGCCGGCACCCGCTACGCGGTGTCGCTGATCGAGGCCGTGCGGGACGCCATCGGCCCCGACACCGAGCTGATGCTGGAGATGCACGGACGGTTCAGCCCCGCGACCGCGGTGCGGCTGGCGCGCGAACTCGCGCCGTACGATCCGGCGTGGCTGGAGGAGCCCGTACCGCCGGAGAATCTTCAGGCACTGAGCAAGGTCGCCGGGAAGGTGGACATCCCCGTCGCGACCGGCGAACGCATCCACGACCGCATCGAGTTCCGGGAGCTGTTCGCCTCGCAGGCCGCCGACATCATCCAGCCGGACGTCGGCCACCTCGGCGGCATCCTGGAGACGCGCAAGCTCGCCGCCACCGCCGAGACGCACTACGTGCTGGTGGCCCCGCACAACGTCGGCGGGTCCGTGCTGACCGCCGCCAGTCTCCAACTGGCCGCCTGTACGCCCAACTTCAAGATCCTTGAGCACTTCAACGACTTCGCCGACGCGGAGATCAAGAAGATCGTCACGGGTGCGCCCGAGGTCGACCCGGAGACCGGCTGCTTCGAAATCTCGCACGCGCCGGGACTCGGTGTGGAGTTCGACGCCGACGCGGCCGCCGAATTCCCGCAGCAGCAGGCCCGGTTCGACCTCTGGGCCGAGGGCTGGGAGAAGCGCGACCCCAAGGCGTCCCGATGAGCCGGGCCGTCGTCGTCGACCGACCGGGCGTCCACCGGCTCGTCGAGGGCGAGCCGCCCGTCCCCGGAGCAGGGGAGGCGCTGGTGAGGGTCGCGGCCGCCGGGATCTGTCTGAGCGACCGCGAGGTGTACCACGGCCGCCGCGACCCCGGTTACGTCCGCTACCCGGTCACCCCCGGCCACGAATGGTCCGGCACCGTCGAGGCCGTCGGCGGGGGAGTCGATCCGGCGCTCGTCGGCAGGCGCACCGTCGCGGAGGGCTTCCGTACCTGCGGCGTCTGCGAACGGTGCCGCGCCGGCGACACATCGCTGTGCACCGGTGGCTACGACGAGACGGGCTTCACCCGGCCGGGTGCGTTCGCCGACCATGTCGTCGTACCCGGCCGCCTGTTGCACCCCCTGGCCGACGACGCAGATCTGCGGGCCGCCGCCCTCCTGGAGCCGGCCGCCGTGGTCGCCGGAGCCGTACGGGCCGGCGCCCCGGAGCCCGGCGAGCGGATCGCCGTCGTGGGCGCCGGAACGCTCGGACTGCTCGCGGTCCAGTTCCTCGCCGCGTACGGCCCCCGCGAGCTGACGGTGATCGAACCGCGCGCCCGACGCGCCGCCCTCGCGTCCACGTTCGGCGCACACGACGTACTCACGCCAAAGGAGGCCGACGGCCGCCCGGGCCATTACGACCTCGTCGTCGAGACGGCGGGCGCGCCCACCACCGCTGCCTCGTCCTGCCTGCTGGCACGGCGTGGCGGCCGGGTCGTACTCACCGGCATGTTCACTGCCGGCGCGACCGGGATCGACCCCGTCCACCTCTCACTGAGCCAGCTGACCGTTCGCAGCGTCTTCGGCGCCCCGTCGGCCGCCTGGTCCTTCGCCGTACGCGCTTTCACGGCGGGCCTGCTCGACCCCGGGCCGCTCATCACCCACGAGTTCCCGCTGGAGCGGTACGCCGAGGCCGTCGAACTCGTCGGCGGCGGCGACCCCGGCACGGGGAAGGTGCTGCTGCGCCCCTGACCGGCCCGGTGGGGCGTTCCACGACCGCCTCCCGCCGCGCGAACCGAACGTAGTTCGGAATATCGAACAGACCTCGACACGCGTCAACTCCCCTGAACGCAAGCACCGCCGAGCACCACAGGCAGCGACCGAAGGACATGTCCGTTGACCGACATACCAGCCCCCGGCACCCGCCGCCGCCCCGGTGAGCGGGCCCTCGCCGCCCTCGGCCTGGCCGCACCCGAAGACCACCCCGCGGACACGTCGCCGCACACCTTCCCCGACGGCGGCACCTGGCGCACCGAGATCCCCTCCGTCGAAGGCCCCGAAGCCCTCACCGAGGTCCTCAAGGAATCCGCCCGCCTCGACGTGCCCGTCCACCGGATCAGTCAGGGCAGCGGCGTCTGGATGCTCACCGACGACGAGATCACCGAGATGGTCGGCGCCTGCGCGGACCGCGACATCGAACTGTGTCTGTTCACCGGCCCACGCGGCACCTGGGACACCGGCGCGGCCACCCGCACCGACTCCGGTGGCGCCGGTCTGCGTGCCCGTGGCCGGGACGCCGTCGCCGGCTGTGTCGAAGACGCCCTGCGCGCGGCCGAGCTGGGCGTCAAATGCCTGCTCGTCGCCGACGAGGGGGTGCTCTGGTCGCTGCACCGGCTGCGGGCGCGAGGCGACCTGCCCGCCGACACGACCCTCAAGGTGTCGGCGCTCATCGGGCCGGTCAACCCCGCCTCGTACGCGGTCTACGAACGACTGGGCGCCGACTCCCTCAACATCCCCTCCGATCTCGCGCTCGCCCACTTCACCGAGATCCGCGGCGCCAGCCGGGCCCCGCTGGACCTCTACATCGAGGCACCCGACGACCTCGGCGGCTACGTCCGGATGTACGAGACCGCCGAACTGATCCGCCGCGGCGCGCCCCTTTACCTCAAGTTCGGCCTCTCCAAGGCGCCCGGCATCTACCCGTACGGCGCCCATCTGCGCGAACTCACCCTGGCCACCGCCCGCGAACGCGTACGGCGCGGCCGGCTCGTGCTCGACCTGCTCGCCCGGCACGGCGCCGACGGCGGCATGTCACCGCTCGGCTCCCGTCTCCCCGGACCCCTCAACCGTTTCCCGCTCTCCTAAGGACAAGGACTGATGACCATGCGCACCAGCCGCGCCGCACTCACCGCCGTCGTCGCATCGCTCGCCCTCGCACTGACCGCCTGCGGCCAGAGCAGCGACGGCGGGAGCAAGGAGGAGAAGAAAGGCGGCAAGGGCTCCACCGTCGGGATCGCGATGCCGACCAAATCGTCGGAACGATGGATCGCCGACGGCCGCAACATGGTCGCCGAGTTCGAGAAGCTCGGCTACAAGACCGACCTCCAGTACGGCGAGGACGACGTCGACCAGCAGGTCTCCCAGATCGAGAACATGATCACGAAGGGGGTCGACGTCCTCGTCATCGCCTCCATCGACGGCCGGGCGCTGGGCGACGTCCTTGGCCAGGCCGCCGACCAGGGCATCAAGGTCATCTCCTACGACCGGCTCATCCTCGGCACCGAGAACGTCGACTACTACGCCTCGTTCGACAACGAGAAGGTCGGTGTCCTCCAGGCGACGTACCTCGTCGACAAGCTCGGTCTGAAGGACGGCGGCGACGACCAGGGCCCGTTCAACATCGAGCTGTTCGCCGGCTCACCGGACGACAACAACACCCGCTACTTCTTCCAGGGCGCCTGGAAGACCCTCAAGCCGTACATCGACAAGAAGCAACTCGTCGTGCGGAGCGGCCAGACACAGCTCGACCAGATCACGACACTCCGCTGGGACGGCGGGACCGCGCAGCGGCGCATGGACGACCTGCTCACCAAGTCGTACGGCTCCGAGGACGTCGACGCGGTGCTCTCGCCCTACGACGGAATCTCCATCGGCATCCTGTCCGCCCTGAAGTCCGACGGCTACGGCACGTCCGCCAAGCCGTACCCGATCGTCACCGGGCAGGACGCGGAGGTCGCCTCGGTCAAGTCCATCGTCGCCGGGCAGCAGACGCAGACCGTCTTCAAGGACTTCCGAACGCTGGCCAAGCAGGCCGCGCAGATGGCCGACGCCGTGCTCAACGACAAGAAGCCCGAGGTCAACGACGAGAAGTCGTACGACAACGAGAAGAAGGTCGTCCCCGCCTATCTGCTGGACCCGGTCAGCGTCGACAAGGCCAACTACCGGTCCGTTCTGGTCGACTCCGGCTACCTCAAGGCGAGTGACCTGAAGTGACCCCACCCGTCCTGGAGATGCGCTCCATCGTCAAGACCTTCCCCGGGGTCAAGGCGCTCTCCGACGTCACGCTCACCGTGGCCCCGGGGGAGGTGCACGCCATCTGCGGGGAGAACGGAGCGGGCAAGTCCACGCTGATGAAGGTCCTCAGCGGCGTTCATCCGCACGGCAGTTACGACGGAGAGATCCTCTTCCAGGGCTCACCCTGCGCCTTCAAGGACATCGGCGCCAGCGAGGCGCGCGGCATCGTGATCATCCATCAGGAGTTGGCGCTCGTCCCGTACTTGTCGATCGCCGAGAACATCTTTCTCGGCAACGAGCACGCGAGTCACGGGATCATCAGCTGGAACGAGACACTGAAACACGCCGCGGCGCTCCTCAAGAGGGTCGGACTCACCGAGCACCCACAGACCAGGGTCGCCGACATCGGTGTGGGCAAGCAGCAGTTGGTGGAGATCGCGAAGGCCCTCGCCAAAGAGGTGAAGCTGCTCATCCTCGACGAGCCGACCGCCGCGCTCAACGACACGGACAGCGCCCAACTCCTGCTCCTGATAAGAGAGTTGCAGGCCCAGGGCATCACCTCCATCATCATCTCGCACAAGCTCAACGAGATCGCCGAGGTCGCGGACTCCGTCACCATCCTCCGTGACGGCCGCACCATCGAAACCCTCGACGTCAGGGCCGAGTCGACCACCGAGGACCGCATCATCCGCGGCATGGTCGGCCGCGACCTCGACCACCGCTTCCCCGAACGCACACCGCACGACGGGGACCCCGAGGCGCGGCCCGCGCTGGAGATCCGCGACTGGACCGTGCACCACCCGATCGACCAGCAGCGCAAGGTGGTCGACAACGTCTCGATCCATGTCCGCCGGGGCGAGATCGTCGGTATCGCCGGCCTGATGGGCGCGGGCCGCACCGAACTCGCCATGAGCGTCTTCGGGCGCTCCTACGGCCGCAACATCAGCGGGACCGTCTTCAAGGACGGCCGGGAGATCCGTACGAGGACCGTGCCCGAAGCCGTGGCACAGGGCATCGCGTACGTCACCGAGGACCGTAAGCAGTACGGCCTCAACCTCATCGACACCATCGGCCGCAACATCACCCTCAGCGCGCTGCCGAAGGTCGCACGGCGCGGCATCGTCGACGAGCACGAGGAGACCCGCGTCGCCGAGTCCTACCGCACCAGCATGAATATCAAGGCCCCGACCGTCTTCGAACAGACCGGCCGGCTCTCCGGCGGCAACCAGCAGAAGGTCGTCCTCAGCAAATGGATCTTCGCCGGACCCGATGTGCTCCTGCTCGACGAGCCGACCCGCGGGATCGACGTCGGTGCCAAGTACGAGATCTACACCGTCATCGACCGGCTCGCAGCCCAGGGCAAGGCCGTCGTCTTCATCTCCTCCGAACTCCCGGAGTTGCTCGGGATGTGCGACCGCGTCTACACGATGGCGGCCGGCCGGCTCACCGGTGAGATCCCACGCGCGGAGGCGACGCAGGAAGTCCTGATGCGCCACATGACCAGGAACACGAGGTAGACGACATGGGTCCGGTCACCACCGACCTCTCGAAATCCCCGGGCGACAAGCCCCAGGGCGGCCCACCGCCGCCCGACCGCCCGCGCTCCTCCGCGACCCGCGATCTGCTGATGGACGCGGCGCGGCGCAACATGCGGCAGTACGGCATGCTCATCGCGCTCGCGCTGATCGTCGTGCTGTTCCAGATATGGACCGACGGCGTACTCCTCAAGCCCAACAACGTCACCAACCTGGTCCTCCAGAACAGCTACATCCTGGTGCTGGGCATCGGCATGATGATCGTCATCATCGCGGGCCACATCGACCTCTCCGTCGGCTCCCTGGCCGCGTTCGTCTCCGCCGCGTGCGCGGTGATGATGGTCGAGCACGACATCCCGTGGGTGCTCGCGCTCGTACTCGGCCTCGCCATCGGCGCGGTGGCGGGGGCCTGGCAGGGCTTCTGGATCGCGTACGTCGGCATCCCCTCGTTCATCGTCACCCTCGCGGGGATGCTGCTCTTCCGCGGCGGCACACAGATCTTCCTCGGCTCACGCTCGCTCGGCCCGTTCCCCGAGGGCTTCCAGAAGATCTCCACCGGCTATCTCCCGGAGATCGGACCGGCCACCAACTACCACAATCTGACACTGCTGTTGGGGCTCGCGCTGCTCGCGTTCGCACTGCTCCAGGAAGTGCGGGACCGCCGCCGCCAGAAGGAGTACGAACTGGAGGTCCTGCCCCGCAACCTCTTCCTCACCAAATGCGTGGCCCTCGCCGCGGCGGTCCTCGCCTTCACCATGACGCTCGCCAGCTACCGGGGTGTCCCCGTCGTCCTGCTGCTGCTCGCCGCGCTGCTCATCGGCTTCGGCTATGTCATGCGCAACGCGGTCGTCGGCCGCCATGTGTACGCGCTCGGCGGCAACCGCGCGGCGGCGAAACTCTCCGGTGTGAAGGACCGGCGTGTCACGTTCCTGGTCTTCGTCAACATGGGCGTACTGGCCGCGCTCGCCGGGATCGTCTACGCGGCGCGCCTCAACGCGGGTGTCCCGCAGGCGGGCGTCAACTTCGAACTGGAGGCCATCGCGGCGGCGTTCATCGGCGGGGCGTCGATGAGTGGTGGCGTCGGCACGGTGTTCGGCGCGATCATCGGCGGACTCGTCCTCGGTGTCCTCAACAACGGGATGTCCCTGGTCGGCATCGGTACCGACTACCAGCAGGTCATCAAGGGCCTGGTGCTGCTGGCCGCCGTCGGGTTCGACGTCTGGAACAAACGCCGGGTGGGCTCCTGACGGCCCGTCAGTCCTCGTCCGAGGGTCAGGGCGCCGGGGCGAGGGGGATCGTCAGTGCGGAGGCGCCGTGGAGGTCCAGCCACGCGGTGTCCTTCCCCCGGACCAGCCGGAGCACCACCTGTTCGCACCGCGGGCACCGGGCCACCAGACCCGGTGCCCGGTCGTAGACGCGCAGTTGGGCCACCGGCCCCTGGAGGCCGCACCCGGCGCAGCGGCCCACGGCGCCGGTCAGATCGACCGCGAAGATCTCGGAGAGCGGGCCGCCCAGCATGTTGCCGTCGCTGTAGGCATCGTCGCGCGTCAGGTTGGCGTCCATGTCATCCTCCACTGGGGCCGAAGCGTTCGGTCCTGATCCGGCCGGGGTCGTGTCCGAGGCCGGTCAGCAGTGTCGCCGCGTTCTCGACGAAGCCCGTCGGCCCGCACACGTAACAGATGGGCCGCTGATCGGCCGGCCAGCCCCCGCGGACCAGATCCTCGGCCCTCAACCGGCCCACCGGCCTCGGGTGTTCGGGCGGCGCGGCGCGCGTGTAGAGATACTCCGTGTCGAGGCCGGGTTCCCCGCGGAGCAGTTCGGGCACATAGAGCTGATCGTCCGGCTCGCGCACGGAGTAGAGCAGACGGAACGGCGCGCTCCCGCCCAGCGCGCCACGCGTCCGCACCATCGACATCAGCGGTACCACCCCCGAGCCGCCACCCACGAGCAGCACCGGTTCGGCCCGCTCCGGCCGCCAGACGAACCAGCCGCCGATCGGACCGCGCAGCTCCACCTGTTCGCCGCGCTCCAGAACGTCCATCAGATACGGCGACACCTCACCGTCCTCCACGCGCTGGATCGTCAGCTCCACGCGGTCGCCGTCGGGTGCGGACGCCACCGAGTAACTGCGCTGCGTGCTGTACCCGTCCTCCGCCGTCAGCCGTACGTCGACGTGCTGGCCCGCCAGATGCTCCGGCCAGCCGGGCACGTCGAACACCAGCGTCTGGGCCGTCCGCGACTCCGCCCGCCGGTCAACCAGTTCGGCCACCAGCCAGCGCAGCGGTGCGCGCGCCCTCAGAACCTGGCTCTCGGATCCTGCCGGGCTCGTGGTCCCTGGTGCCGCACCTCTCCGCGTTGTCGTCAGTCGCCGACGCTCCGCGTCGGCTCCTTCCTTCGCCTTGCGATGCACGGCACCAGACCTCGCTCTCTGATCCGGCCTGATCCGAAAGCCAGGCCCTGGGGGTTGTCTTGCCGATCCTGCCGGGCTCGCGGTCCCTGCTACGCGCGCTCGCCGCGTTGTCGTCGGTCGCACGCGCCAGCGAGACATCAGCCGCTACCGGAGCGGGCACTCCCTGGTCCGGCCTGATCGACAAGAAGACTCCCTAGTCCCCCTGATAGCGCTGCTCGCGCCACGGGTCTCCGTACGAGTGGTAGCCCAGGCCCTCCCAGAACCCCGGCTCGTCGTCGAGCAGCAGCTCGATCCCGCGCACCCACTTCGCGGACTTCCACAGATACAGGTGCGGTACAAGCAGCCGCGCCGGGCCGCCGTGTTCCGGGGCCAGCTCCTCACCGTCGTAGCGGTGGGCGATCCACGCCTTGCCGTCGAGCAGGTCCTCCAGCGGGAGGTTGGTCGAGTACCCGCCGTAGGAGTGGACGAGAGCGAAGTCGGCGGCCGTCTCGACGTCCTCCATCAGGCTGTCGAGCGAGACCCCCTCCCAGTGCGTCCCGAACTTCGACCACTTCGTCACGCAGTGCAGGTCGACCGTCGGCGTCTCGGCGGGCATCGCCATCAGCTGTGCCCAGTCCCAGGTGTGCCGGGCGCCCGTCTCCGTGGTGAGGGTGAACTCCCACTCGTCGTGCGTCACGTGTGGAGTGGGCCCCGCGGACAGGACGGGAAAGTCGTGGACCTCGTACTGTCCGGGCGGCAGTTTCCGGCCGGGATCCGGCCTTCGGCCGTGGAACCCGCGCGAGATGATCGCCATGGCGGGACTTCCTTCCTCCGCCCGGACGGTCGAAAGCGCGGTCGGGAGCACGGTCCGGACAGCCTCAGACCAGCGTAAAGGCGTGGGCCGGGGTCGGCGACGCGAGAGGCGCCCCGCCCCGGCCCGCCCCGGTCCCTGACCGTGCCCTTCGCCTACTCGAACCGCGCGGGGTCGCCCGCCCCCCTGCGTACGATCTCCGGCTCACCCTCGGAGAAGTCGATGACGGTGGTCGGCTCCGTGCCGCAGTCGCCCGAGTCGACCACGACGTCCAGCACATGGTCGAGCCGCTCCTTGATCTCCCAGCCCTGGGTCATCGGCTCACCGTCGTCGGGCAGCAGCAGCGTGCTGGAGAGCAGCGGCTCCCCGAGCTCCGCGAGCAGGGCCTGGGCGACGACATGGTCCGGGATACGGACACCGACCGTCTTCTTCTTCGGGTGCAGCAGCTGACGCGGCACCTCCCTGGTCGCCGGCAGGATGAAGGTGTAACTGCCGGGCGTCGCCGCCTTGATCGCGCGGAACACGTCGTTGTCGATCTGCACCAACTGGCCGAGCTGCGCGAAGTTCTGGCAGACCAGCGTGAAGTGGTGACGGTCGTCGAGATTCCGGATGGACCGGATCCGGCTGATGCCGTCCCGACTGCCCAACTGGCAGCCCAACGCGTAGCAGGAGTCCGTCGGGTACGCGATGAGAGCGCCGGACCGGATGCTCTCGGCCACGCTGGTGATGGTGCGCCGCTGGGGGTTCTCGGGGTGTACGTCGAAATACTTGGCCATTGGCCGAGCTTAAGGGCTGTCCCGTAATCCCCGGTGGATCAGCCCACAGGGTCGGATGCCGTGCATCGATCGGGTTGGATCAGGGGGCGGGCTCGCGGCGGGAAGTGAGCGGTCTCCGTTCGCCTAAAGAATTGGTATGGACCTTTCCAGGGAGGGGTCCCCGGACGTAGCCTCTGCGCGGCGACGTCCGCGTAACCGGCCTGCCCCGTGCGGCAGTTGTGGACGAGCGCCGGACACATGAACGCCTGTCCCCCACACATCGTTCAGGAGTGAAGCCCCAGTGTTGAGAAGAGGCACCACGGCCGTCATGGCCGCCCTGCTGCTGGTCTGCGGTCTGCTCGTCGCCGCGCTGCCGGCCGCCGCACAGCCCTCCCGGAGCGAGGGGGGCCTTGGTGCGACGGGTGAGGCGCGCGGCGCGCACCACAAGCCGCGATTCGTCGTCAGCGAGGCCCAGTTCGAGCGGATGTTCCCGGACCGGGACCCGTTCTTCACGTACGACGGCCTCATCGAGGCCACCGAGGCGTACCCCGGCTTCGCGAAGACCGGCAGTCGCACGACCCGCAAGCAGGAGGCGGCGGCCTTCCTCGCCAACATCAGCCATGAGACCGGCGGGCTGTTCTACGTGGTGTCGCAGAACCCCGACATGTACCCGATCTTCTGCGACGACACCCAGCCCTACGGCTGCCCGGCCGGGCGGGACGCCTACTACGGGCGCGGCGCGATCATGCTGAGCTGGAACTTCAACTACAAGGCGGCGGGCGACGCGCTCGGTCTCGACCTGCTCAACAATCCGTGGCTGGTCGAGACCGATCCGGCCGTGGCCTGGATGACGGCCCTCTGGTACTGGAACACCCAGTCCGGACCGGGCACGATGACCGGGCACGACGCGATGGTGAACAAGAAGGGCTTCGGGCAGACGATCTGGAGTCTGAACGGATCCGCCGAGTGCAACGGCGGCAATCCCGCGCAGATGGAACACCGGGTCGAGCTCTACAAGCAGTTCACACGCGTGCTGCGCACCGCGCCGGGCCGCGATCTGACCTGCTGAGAAGGCGAGTGAAGGCTGCCCGGCCCGGTGGTTCGCCGGGCCGGGCAGCGCCGTCCCTGTGACGATACGCACGTTGCCTCAGCGGCCCTCTATTGCCTAATGTCCGATTTGTGCTTCGAATTCCGAGACTGTCGCAGTTGGCCGCCGCCGCGCTCGCCCTCGCCGTGACGGCGTCGGGCGCGGCCTTCGCCGCGAACCGGACGCCCGACCGTCCGGCGTCCGAGGCGTCGGCGGCCGACCGTCCGGCCCACGCCGTCGCCTCGGCGTCGGCCGGAGTCGACGGCGCCGTGCGCGCGGCGCTGGACGCGCTGCCCAAGGGTGACGGCCGTTACACCGTCGCCGTCAAGGATCTCGACGGCCGGCACGCGGCTGTCTACGGCGCGGGCACCGGCGCCTACGACACCGCGAGCATCGTCAAGGTCGACATCCTCGCGACCCTGCTGCTCGACGCCCAGGACGGCGGAACGCCGCTCACCGCGAAGCAGCGGAAGCTGGCCGCGGCCATGATCCGCAACAGCGACAACGACGCGACGAACGCGCTGTGGAAGACCATCGGCGGGACGGCCGGCCTCGACGCCGCCAACAAGCGCCTCGGCCTGGAGGCCACCCACGGCGACAAGGACGGCCACTGGGGCCTGACCCGCACGACCGCGGCCGACCAGACGGTGCTCCTGGAGGCCGTTCTCGGTGATGCCCGCTCCCCGCTGAACACGCACTCACGCGACTACCTGCGGTCACTGATGAGCACGGTGAAGGCGGACCAGCGCTGGGGGATATCCGCCGCCGACGGCAAGAGGGCCGCCGCCGAGCCGCCGCTGAAGAACGGCTGGCTGTCACGGAGCGAGACGGGCCTGTGGGACATCAACAGCATCGGGCGCGTCGACTACGGCGGACGTACCCTGCTCGTCGCGGTGCTGTCCGACGGACAGCCCACGTACCGCAAGGGCGTCGACCTGGTGGAGCGGACCGCGACGACGGCCGTGAAGGCCTTCGTCAAGGCGGAGACCGGCGGCGTTGTGCCGAAGGCGTAGCGCGACGCCCCCACGACCGTCCTCCTGAGCGCCCCAGGTCCCCCCTCCCGCAGGGACACCGCGGCTGGCGTCGGCCGCCTGGCGGACCGCCTCCTCGTGAAACGGGCGTTGCCGTACCTCTCACGCTAGGTCTGACCAGCGGATTCGTTCTGTCCCCGCCACTGCCGGGCTGGGCGGCGCGGGGCCGCTCGACGGCGTCAGCGCACCGGGCGGCGGCCGGTGCGGCGCCAGAGCACGGCGGCATGGACGAAGGCGCCGAAGAGAACCGCGACGCCGATGAAGAGCAGGAAGAAGAGTCCCTCGCCGACGAATCCGATCATGCCGAGTACGAGGGCCAGGATGATCAGGAGCAGTACGACAATCATTGCGGTGAGGCCTTTCGGCGGTCAGCGGCGGGCGAGCTGGCGCTCGCCGCTGGGGCCCGGCTCGTAGGGCAGGTCGTAGTGGGAGAAGACCGCCTTCTCGTCCTCGGCGGGCAGCACATCGTCCGTACCCATGGACGGCGCGTCCTTCACGACCGACTTCGCGTAGTTGACCCGCACATAGCCGGGCCCCACGACGGCCCCCGTGAGCGGGACGAAGACGAGGCGGTGCCGGGTCGGCATGCCGATCAGTACCGTCGCGACGGAAGGCTCGTCGGTACGGGTGTCGACGTAGACCGCCTCCAGCGAACCGATCTTGCGGCCGTCGGAGTCGACGACGTCCCGAGTGCGCCACTCGCGGATGTCCACGGCATCGATCATGTCGGCTCTCCTCCTGAGGTGGCCCTCGCGATCGGGCTCACCCGTGCGTGTACCCCGTCCGGCTCCGGTCATGGTGACCGACGGCGCGGGGGGCGGCCACTCGGATGCGCCAGGGGGGCGACGCGGGTGACGGGAGGGCGCCCGGACAGGCGAACGGGCCGGTCAGGCCGCTCCGGTGGGGGACTCCTCGCCGTACGCGAGTTCGCTCGCCAGCAGCGCAGCGCCCACGACGCCCGCGCGCGGCCCCAGTTCGGACATGACGATCGGCAGATTGCCCGTGGCCAGGGGCAGTGAGCGTTTGTACACGACGCTGCGGATCTCGGCGAGCAGCGGATAGCCGAGCCCGGTCAGACCGCCGCCGATCACGATCATCGACGGATTCATGAAGCTGACCAGAGTGGCGAGCACCTGCCCGACCCGGTGGCCGCCCGCCCGGACGAGGTTGACGCTCGTGTTGTCGCCGCCGTCCGCGCACTCCGCGACATCCAGGGCGGTCAACACCCCTCGTCCGGCGAGCCGTTCGGCGAGAGCGGGTGACTGGCCCGACACCGCGGCCGCCGTGGCGTCCCTGGCCAGCGCCACCCCGCCGAAGTACGCCTCCAGACAGCCGGTGTTCCCGCAGGAGCAGACCGGGCCGTCCGACTCGGCCTCCACCTGGACATGTCCGATGTCCCCGGCGCAGCCCTCCGCGCCCCGGTAGATCCGGCCGTGGTGCTGCATACCGGAGCCGATACCGCTCCCGATCTTCACGAAGAGCAGATGGTCGACGGTCTTCGCGACCCCGCTGTGCTGCTCGCCGAGAGACATCACGTTGACGTCGTTGTCCACCACGACCGGGCAGCCGTGCTCGCGGGCGAGGGTGTCGCGTACGGGAAAGCGGTTCCAGCCCACCATGATCGGCGGCGAGACCGGGACGCCCTCCCGGAACGAGACCGGTCCCGGCAGCCCGATGCCGATGGCGTCGAGCCGTGTGTAGTGCCCCTGGCCGGCCATCTCGCGCAGGAGTTCGCTGACGCGGCCGAGCACGGCGACCGGTCCGGAGCGGATGTCGGCGGGCTCGGAGCAGGACGCCACCGGTGCGAGCGCGCCGTCGGTGATCTCGATGTCGACGGAGCTGGCCCCCAGATCGACCGCTGCGAACCGCACCCCGGGGTCGAGCTGTACGAGGGTGGAGCGCCGACCGCCGCGCGACGCGGCGGGGCCCGCCTCCACGACCCGCCCGGCCGCGACCATACGGTCGAGTTCGCCGAGCAGCCGCGGGCGGGGCACCTCCAGCCGGTCCGCGAGCTGGGCGCGGGACAGCGGGCCGTTGTCCCGCAGCAGACTCAACACGCGGTACTGGATGCTCACGGGCTCACTTCCTCTGGACGCCTATGCGCGGCTGCCGGGAGTCGTCATGGGGCGGTACGGGGGGCGCCGGCACCTCACCGGCAAGGCTCGTACTCGCGGACGGCGGGACCGTGCGCTGCTCTCGGCCGGCCGCGTACGGCCGGTCCGCCGCCCCGGCCGCGAAGCCGCCGCTTCCGCCCCGCGATCGCGCGCCCTGACGTCGCCCGCACCACCCCGCGGACGTGCGGCGTCACGTACCAGACACGCCCCCGGGCAACTTTTTCACAGAAGACCGAAAGTTGCCGCCCTCTTGACGGAACCCGCTCCACCGACGCCCCCCAGGTGCTCACGCAGTCCGGGCACGGAACTGCCCCGCCCGGTGAGGGCGGGGCAGACCCGTACATCCCGGCGTCAGCCGGTGGCGCCTCCCTTCAGCGCCCGCGCGTCCCGTGCCAGGGCCGCACCCGCCGCACTGTCCGGCACCAGAGCGGCATCGGCGGTGTAGCCGGCGAACGACTCCAGCACGGCCGCGGCCTGACTGGTGCGGCCCGCGTCGGTGTGCGCCTCGGCCTGGCCGAGCCGTACGGTCAGCCGCTGCTGTCCCTGCGCCGTGACCAGGCCGTCGGCCCGCAGCTTCGTGATCAGCGCGCGGATGTCGGCGTAGGAGGTACGGGTGGTGAAGGCCACCGTCCTCGTGGTCGTGTTGCCGGCCTTGTCGCGGGCCCTGACCGTGAGGTCGTGGTTCCCCAGCGGCAGCCGCCACAGCTCCAGCGCCTGACCGGAACTGACGGCCTTGCCGTCGACCGTGGCCGTCGTGGTGGCGATTCCGGAGACCGCGTCCGCGCCCGAGAAGACCGGTGTCGGCCGCTCGGAGTCCCCGTAGACGCCGTCGGCGTCGAGACCGGTGGCCGTCACCGTGGGACCGGTGCGGTCGATCCGTACGGTGAGTGAGCCCACCTCGGAGACGTTGCCGCCGTTGTCGGTCGCCCGGTAACGGACGGTGGTGGCACCCTCCTTGGACAGGGTGACGGCCGCGTTGGCCGACTGCCACGTCGCCCCGTCGTCGACCGAGTACTGACGACTGGCGACCGTTCCGTTGTCCGTCGCGGCGACCGACAGCGACACGTTGCCGGTGTACCAGCCGTCGTCACCGTTCGGCCGGGGCGGGTTGAGCGTCGCGGTGACCTTGGGCGCCGTCTTGTCCGCGACGCCGGCGCCCTGGAAGGTCAGTGAGTCCAGCTCGACACCGCCGGAGCTGGTGACGAAGACCTCGCCCGTCCCCGAAGGCGCGTTGCCCAGTGCGGTGGTGACGGTCTGCCAGCCTTCTCCGGCCGGTACCGGCACCGTCGCGAACGGCTCCGCGTCCGCCGAGCCCCAGCGCAGCGCCAGCGTACCGGCGCCGCTCGCACGGGTCTTGACCCCGTTGATCCCGGCGAACGACACCGGGTCGTACGCGATCCAGTCGGCCGCGTCGAACGAGGTCAGCTTGCGCTGGCCGGACGCCGTGGTGTCGTCGGTGATCGTGACACCCTCCGCCGAGTCGTAGTGCTCGCCCTGCGTCAGCGCCGGGTTGAGCACCACCTGGGCGTCTCCGGTCGCCGCCGGCACGCCTCCCGCGCCCTTGTCGGTGTAGGTGATGCCGAGGACGCCGAAGACGTTCTCGGTGTCACCGTGTCCCGCGTCGGCCGGGGTCAGCACGCCGCCCGTGCAGCCGGTGCCGCTGTTGACCGGGTGCCCGTGCTGGTTGTGTCCCAGACCGAAGGTCCAGGCGGCCTTGGCGCAGTCCGGTGTGGTGCCGTCCTCCGGGTCCTCGACGGCGATGCCGTACGGCACGGCGTCGCCCCAGTTGAAGAACCCGCCGTCCGGCGGCGAGGTGATCCGTATCGTCGGCGCCGTGTTGCCCACCGTGATCTGACGGCTCGTCAGTCCGGACTTGCCCTGTGGGTCGGTGACCTTGAGCCGGGCCTGGAACTGCCCGTTCTCGGCATACGTACGGCTGACCGCGGGTCCGGTGGCGTCGAACGTGCCGTCGCCGTCGAGGTCCCACTGGTAGGTGAGCTCGCCGTTCTCCGGGTCGCTGGACCCGGTGGCGCTGAAGGAGACCTCCAACGGGGCCTGGCCGGACGTCTTGTCGGCCTTGATCACCGCGGTGGGAGCCTTGTTGCCCTCGGCGTAGTCGATCCGGTAGAGACCCGCGTCGGGATTCTGCCGGAAGAAGCCGTCGCCGTAGTCGAGGACGTAGAGCGCGCCGTCCGGGCCGAACTCCAGGTCCATCGGGTTGTCCCACTGCGGGATGCCGTTCTGCGCGCGCTCGCTGTTGGGCAGCAGGTTCTCCAGCTTGCTCACCGGGCCGTCGGGACCGTCGAGCGTCAGCGCGGCGACGTAGTCCTGGGAGAACTCCGCCATGAACGCCTTGCCGTCCCAGTACTCCGGGAACTTGCCGGGCGAGGGGTTGTCCGCGTCGTAGTGGTAGACCGGACCGCCCATCGGGGCCTGGCCGCCCGGACCGCCGGGACCGCGGAAGGCCGTCAGCTCGGGCCACGGCTGGTCGGTGTCCCTGTCGCCGTACCAGAGCGTGGCCGGCGCGGACGCGGGCAGCTCGGTCAGACCGGTGTTCCAGCGCGAGTCGTTCACCGGCGCCGCGCAGTCGAAGGCCGGGCCGGGTGTGAGGGTCGCGAAGTCGAAGTCCCGGTAGGGCTTGGTGTTGTCACCGGTGCAGAACGGCCAGCCGCTGTTCAGCGGCTTGGTCGTGGACTGCCACTCGACGTATCCCATCGGACCGCGGTTCGGGTCCGCCGTACCGGCGTCGGGGCCGTAGTCGCCCCACATCACGGCGTCGGTCTTCCGGTCCACCGCCAGCCGGAAGGGGTTGCGCAGACCCATCACGAAGATCTCGGGGCGGGTCTTGGCCGTGCCCGGCTCGAAGAGATTCCCCTCCGGGATGGTGTAACCGCCGTCCTCCTGGACGTCGATGCGCAGGATCTTGCCCCGCAGGTCGTTGGTGTTGCCCGCGCCTCGGCGCTCGTCGAGCCCGGGGTTGTAGCCCGCCGCGTCGTTGATCGGCGTGTACCCGTTGACGTTCGGGCCCGACGCCGGCGTGTTGCCACCGGTCGCGAGGTAGAGGTTCCCCTTGCTGTCGAAGTCGACGTCACCCGCGACATGGCAGCACTGACCGCGGTTGGCGTCGACCCGGATGATCTCCTGCGCGGTGGAGAGATCGAGCTTGTCGCCGGTCCACTTGAAGCGGGTCAGGGTGTCGTACCCTTCCCACTGCTTCCAGTACGCGTCGGTCTGCCCGGCGGGCAGCGTCTGCGGCGCGGAGCCGGGCGGGGTGTTCAGCGGCGGCGAGTAGTAGAGATAGACCCACTTGTTGGTGGCGAAGTCCGGGTCGAGCGTGACCGTCTGCAACCCCATCTCGGAGTTCTGGTACACGTCGACATGGTTGACGACCTTCGTGACACCGGTGCCGGGGTCGGTGAGCCGTACGTCGCCGTTGCGGGCGGTGTGCAGGACCCGGTTGTCGGGCAGCACGGCGAGGTCGATCGGCTCGCCGGTGTCCTTCGTCAGGGTGACTTTCTCGTAGTTCGACCAGTCCAGGGCGTGTTCGTGGCCCGGGTGCGCCTGGGCGGCGGGCGCGACGGCCACACCGCCCAGCGCGGGCAGTGCCACGAGCAGGACCCCTGTCATCAGGCGTCTCAGGGTGCGGTGCACGGTGATGCGTCTCCTCGTTCGCTGGCGGTAAGGAGTGCGGGGACAGGGAGTGGACGGAACAGGCCAGGCGCCTCCGCGCGGGAGAGGCGCCCGGCCTGTTCGCCGGGGGAGGCTCCGCTCAGGCGAGGAGTCCCTTGAGCGCGGTGAAGCTGCGCTCCGCCGCGCCGAGCGAACCCGGCGGATTGGGCAGGGTGTTGGGCGCGGTGTCCTGCTCCCAGATGCCCACGTGCGAGGCGCGCGGCCCGATGTCGCGGACGAACTTCTCGTACGGGAGGTCGCCGGCACCGAACTCGACGATGTCGAAGCCGTTGGCGTTGGCCGGGTTGGCGTCGCCGTCCTTCATGTGGAACAGCGGGTAGCGGTACGGCTGGTTGCGCACGTACGCCGCCGGGTCGAATCCGGGCCAGCGGTACTGGCCCACGTACGCCCAGTAGATGTCCAGCTCCAGATAGACGTGGCGCGGGTCGGTGTTCTTGAGGAACACGTCGTACAGCCGCACCGACGGCTGGTCCGTCGCGAACGCGAACTCGCCCGCGTGGTTGTGCTGGTAGAGCTTCAGACCGCGCGCGGTGGCCGCGGCGCCCCAGACGTTGAACTCGTCGGCGGCGGCGCGGTAGCCCGCGACGGTGTTGAGGTTCGACGGCGCGTTGGCCGTGCCCACGTGCGGCATGCCGAGGATCTCGGCGGCGTCGAGCTCGCCCTGGAGGTTCGAGCGCAGGTTGCCGATGCCGACGTGACTGCCCACCGCGCGCAGCCCGTTGTCGTCGAGGAGTGTGCGGATCTCCGGGAGGGTGATCTGCCGGCCCAGGATGGAGGTGTTCTGGGTGTATCCGGCGAACTCGATCTCCTGGTAGCCGATCCGCGCCAGCTCGGCGAGGACGACGGCGAAGCCGAGCGAGGTGACCTTGTCGCGGATGCTGTAGAGCTGGATGCCGATCCGGTCCTTGGGGATGGACAGATTGGTCCGCGCCGGGGCGGCGGAGGCCGCGGTGGCTCCTGTGACGGAGGCGGCGGCCAGGGCGACGGTCGTGCCGGCGGTGGCGCGCAGGAAGTCCCTGCGGTCGAAGGACTTGTGAATATGGCTCACGGTCACTCCTGGGAATGGAGGAGAAGAGGGTGGGACCGGGGCGCGCGCGACCGGAGCCTGCTGCTCTGCGGTGCGCGCGCCGCGACGGCGGAGGGGCGGCGTGGCGACTGCGTCGGCGCTGTTCCGGCCGGTTCTCCGGCGGGAAGGGGAAGGGCGCCGAGCAGTGGGGAGGAGGAACGGCGACGGGGCGGTCGCCGTGTCCTGCCTGGTGCGTCGTCGCTACGAGTGCCGTTGGTGGTGCGTTGGGTGGTGTTTCTGGTGGTGCGTGCGGGTGTGCGGTGGGAATCGCGCCTGGGTGTGTCCCTCGGTGTACGACGTGAGAGGCGCCGGCCGGGTGTTCCGCCGCGGATGCGGCCCGGCGTCGGTGTCAGAGGCTGGACTTGCCCGCTTCGTTGGCGTCGGCCCGTGCCGCGGCGGCACGCTCGGCGGCCTTCTCGGCGAGGTCGGCACCACGGTCCTGCGGCGCGGCCTTCTTGGCCGAGCGGGAGGACGACGCGCCGGCTTCGGCGGTCTCTCCGGTGACCTTGCCGCGGATGCGCGCCGAATCGCCCACGACCAGGACGGGGTTGTTGCCGGTGGCGGTGAGGGCGCCGCGCACGATCGCGTTGTCGAGCACGGCTTCGGCGGTGTTGTCGGTGATCTCGACGTTGCCGCCGAAGTAGGAGGCGCCCGTGCAGCTTCCGAGCAGGCCCTCGCCGCCGATCTGGAGGATGTCGGCGTTGGCGGCGTACTTGGCGGCGCCGTACACCTCACTGGCGCAGAACACGCCGCCGAGGGTGTTGCCGTTGACGGTGAGCGCGCCCTTGACGGTGGAGTCGTACACGTCGGTGTACTGGTTGCCGTCGCCGGTCACCGAGCCGTTGAGGGTGCTGCCGGAGACGTACAGTTCGCCGGCCTCGCTGCTGATGTTCCCGCCGACGGTCGAGTCGACCGTGTAGAGGAATCCCTCGGTGGCGTCGACGGCCTTGAGGGTGCTCTTCTCCAGGTGCGCGCCGAACGCGGACTCGGTGGTGAGCGTGCCCTTGACGGTGGTGTCGGTGAGGTCGAGGTAGCCGTCCTCCTCGACGGTGACCGCGCTGTTGAAGGTGGCTCCCGCCGCCACGAGGTCGGCGCCGGCCTCGACCGTCACCGTGCCCTTGACTCTTGTGCCGCTGAGGGTGCAGGACTTCCCGGCAGGTACGACCAGGTCGTTGCTGACGGTCACGGCTCCGCCGTCACCGACACAGGTGGTGTAGAGAGCGGCCTGGGCGGAGCCGGAGAAGGCCACCAGGCTCCCGGATGCCACCAGTGAGGCCGTGGCGATGAACGTACGGATCTTCATGTCGCTTCCCTTCCGCTGCGGTCACGGCAGAGTCGGTGACCCGGCCGGTTTCCCCGTCGTCCGACGGGGGTTGCTGCACGGTGCGTGAGCGACGACCACCGTGACGGCGGTCGCGCGGCGCCTCGTGACGGGCGGTGGCCCGGCCATGGGGGGAGAGACGTGGAAAGACTCGTGGGGTCAAGGGCGTTCGAGGGAGCGCCGATCGGCTGCGGTGTTACCGCGACGAAACACATGTCTCGGTGGGCCGAGACATTAGAGCGCCGGGTGGGGACTGTCCAGAGGTTCGGTACGAATCTCTAGAACTTTCTGATGATTCATCAAAAGGTGTGAAGGATTGATGAAGGGGGTGATGAGGCGTCCGGCCGGATGGCGGAGCGCGTGCAACGTCGCGGCCGGGCAGGCGCGTTCACGGTCGCGAAGCGGGCGCGCGGTCGCAACGCGCCTGGGCGGAAGGTGAGTCGCGGTACCGATGCGACGGACCGGCTTTCGGAACGCGCCCTAGTGGGTCGCCTGCGCTCCGGCTCGGGTCCCGGCCCGCGGTGCGGAGCCGCGTGCCTCGTCGTACGTCTCGCGGGCCGTGAACACCGCGTCCAGCCGCCGCTCCGTCCAGCGCGCCAGCTGCCACACCTGCTCGGCCGCCTCGCGGCCCAGGTCGGTCAGTGAGTAGTCCACGCGCGGCGGGATCACGGGCTTGGCGTCGCGGTGGACGAAGCCGTCGCGTTCAAGGGTCTGAAGGGTCTGGGCGAGCATCTTCTCGCTGACCCCGTCGATCTCGCGGCGCAGTTCGCTGAAACGGTACGAGCGCTCCAGCAGAGCCGCCAGCACCAGCACGCCCCAGCGGCTCGTCACATGTTCCAGTACGAGCCGGGAGGGGCACATCCGCCGGTTGACATTGGGGGAGGAGAGGCTTTCGTCCATTCCGGTACCTTACTTCAAGGTGGGTACTTCCTCTGAGTTAGTGCGATACATATCGTTGGCCGGGCGCGTTACGTAGCACCGCCAAACAGGACCAATCATATGAAATGGGTAGCCACCTCATGAGTATCGTCGTCACCGGATCGACCGGACACCTCGGCCGTCTCGTCATCGAATCCCTCCTGACCGCAGGTGTGCCCGCCGGTGGGATCGCCGCCGTCGCGCGGGACAGCGGGAAGGCCGCGTCCCTGGCGGCGCTCGGTGTCGAGGTGCGGATCGCCGACTACGACACTCCCGCGACACTGACGGACGCCTTCCGGGCCGGCGACCGTGTCCTGTTCATCTCGGGGAACGAGGCCGGCCGCCGCGTACCGCAGCACGCGGCGGTCATCGATGCCGCGCGGGCGGCGGGCGTGGCCCAACTCGCGTACACCGGCGTACTGCGCGGCCCCGAAGCCGATTTCGAACTGGCCGCCGACCACAAGGCCACCGAGCGGCTGATCCTGGACTCCGGGCTGCCCCACACCTTCCTGCGCAACGGCTGGTACACCGAGAACTACACCGAGAACCTGGCCCCCGTGCTGGAGCACGGCGCCGTGGTCGCCGCGGCGGGCGAGGGGCGTGTCGCCAGCGCGGCCCGGGCCGACTACGCGGCGGCGGCAGCCGCCGTACTGACCGGCGAGGGTCATCTCGGCAAGACGTACGAACTCAGCGGCGACACGGCGTGGTCCTTCGCCGAGTACGCGGCGGAGCTTTCGCGACAGACCGGCCGCACGATCGTCTACAGCAACGTCCCCGGCGAGACGCTGCTGGAAATCCTCACGGGAGCCGGAGTGCCCGAGCCGATGGCGGCGATCCTCCTGGGTGTGGACAAGGCCATCGAACGCGGTCTCCTCGCCGGTACGCCGGGCGATCTCTCCCGTCTCTCGGGCCGGCCCACGACCCCGCTGGCCCAGTCGGTCGCGGAGGCTCTCAAGTCCTGAGGCCGTTCCCCTCGCCGCTCTCCTCCGCCTCGCGGGGAGTTGGGAGTTCGAGCCGTCACCCGAAGGGGTTCTTCAGGGGATGTGAGGGGCGGTGAACGCGCCAGTTTCGCCGGGGACTTGTACGTGACACGGGCGAGGCGTTCTAACGTCGTCACGACACGCCGTCCCCGTCCCCAGGAGTCGCGATGACCGCCGCCGCTGTCCCTGCCACCCACGGTGAAGTGTGGCTGCGTGCCCGGCCGGACGGTCTGCTCAGCACCGATCACTTCGAGGTGGTGCGGGTACCGGTCCCGGAGGCGAAGGCGGGTCAGGTGCTGGTGCGCAACCGGCTGATGAGCGTGGCCGCCGTGATGCGTACGGTGATGCAGGGCGGTTCCGACCTGCCCATCCCGGTGGCCGCGCTGGGTGAGCCGTTGTGGGCGCCCGCCGTCGGGGAGGTCGTGGCGGCGCCGGGCGGGGAGCTGGAGCCGGGCGCCGTCGTGACCCACGGCCTGGGCTGGCGTGAGTACGCGGTCGTGGATGTGGCGGACGCCGAGCGCGTCGACCCGTCCGTGCTCCCCGATGAGGCCGCGTACCTCTCCCAGGCGGTGACCGCGTGGATCGGCGTCGTACGAGGTGGTGAGGTACGGCCCGGGGACACGGTGTTCGTGACCGGCGCGGCGGGCGGTGTCGGGACGATGGCCGGTCAGTTCGCACGACTGCGCGGGGCCGGACGGGTGATCGGCAGCACGGGCTCCCGGCTCAAGGGTGACTATCTGGTGCGGGAGTTGGGGTACGACGCCGTCGTCATCCGGGGAGCGGGCCCGATCGAGGAGCAGTTGCGCGAGGCGGCTCCGGACGGCCTCGACGTGGTTTTCGACAATGTCGGCGGCGAGCAGCTCGTGGCAGCGCTGGCGGTGGCCAGGCGCGGTGCGCGCGTGGCCCTGGTCGGCGCGCTGTCAGGCCAGTTGGCCGGCGGGTTCACGGCGCCCGCCGGGATCGACACCGGGTCGCTCATCGTGCGGGGGATCACCCTGCGGGGCACATCGGCCAGTGACCATCTGGACGCGATCCCCGAAGGTATGCGGGAGTTCGGGCGTGGCCTGCGCGAGGGCACGGTCGTCTTCCCGCACGCGCGGCTGTCGGGCATCGACCAGGCGCCCCGCGCGCTGTGCGAACTGCTCGAAGGACGCCATACGGGCGCCGTACTCGTGGAGTTGTGACCGGAAGAGCCGGACCCTGTCCGGCGGCCTCGTCCCGGGAGCCCCCCCCGGACACCGTGGCCCGCTGTGCGGCTCCGCCTCAAGTCGCTCACCCCCGCTATTGGTTGATCTTTCATCGCGCTGACATCTCCTGACGCTCGGTATGTCAACAACGGCCGAGAAGATGATCCGAGCATGTCAAAATGACCGACGCCCCCACGTTGCGGTCGATCAGGAGGACGCAGTGAAGAAAACCTCGCGCATCCGGAATGTCTCACTCACCCTTGGTAGCGCCCTCGCGCTCGTCATCGCGTTTCCCGGCAGCGCGCTCGCCGATCCCCCCAGCGCCCTTCCCGCCAACGCGGACGGCCTGGAGCAGACATTCCAGCCGGCGTTCGACTACGACACGGACGGCTGCTACCCCACTCCGGCCATCGGCCCCGACGGCACCATCAACCCGGGCCTCAACCCGAGCGGTGCCGTCAACGGCCAGTGCCGCGACTCCTGGGACCTCGACAACACCAACGGATACTCGCGCAGCAAGTGCAACAACGGCTGGTGCGCCATCATGTACGGCCTCTACTTCGAGAAGGACCAGGCCGTGGCCGGCAGCGGGCTCGGCGGGCACCGCAACGACTGGGAACACGTCGTGATCTGGGTGCAGAACGACCAGGTGCAGTACGTCTCCACCTCCGCGCACGGCAATTTCGACATCCACACCCGTGACCAGATCCGGTTCGACGGGACGCACGCCAAGGTCGTCTACCACAAGGACGGCATAGGCACGCACGCCTTCCGCGCGGCGAACGGCAACGACGACCCGCCGGAGAACCACCACGGCACCTGGCAGTTCCCGAGGCTGGTCGGCTGGAACGGCTACCCGGCCGGTCTGCGCGACAAGCTGAGCCAGGCCAACTTCGGCAGCGCCGTCTTCGGCCTCAAGGACGGCAACTTCAACGGCCACCTGGTGAAGGCCAAGCCGGCCGGTATCCCGTTCGACCCCAACGCGTGAGGTGAGCGGGCCGGGGGTGCGCGAAGCGTGTGAGGCGCCGCGCCACCCCCGGCCCGGTCACTCCCCCGCCCTGCTAGCTTGACCGCGTGTTCCTCTTCCGTGCGTAGGACCTCGTGCAGACCGCGACGGCCGTTCCGTCGCGGTCTTTCGGCGTCCCTGTACGGCCGCGGCGCCCGAATCGCGCCGCCCTCTCCGAGGAACCGCTCCGATGTCTTCGTACGCCGCTGTCCTGCGGACTCCGCACGCCCTGAGCACCTTCGCCGCCGCTCTGCTCGGCCGGCTCTCCTACCCGATGGTGTCGCTCTCCCTCGTGCTGGCGGTGAAGGACGCGTCCGGCTCCTTCGCCGTCGCCGGCGGCACACTCGCACTGTTCGGTGCGAGCGGTGTGGCCCTCTCGCCCGTGCGAGCCGCACTGGTCGACCGGTACGGCCCGCGCGGGGGACTCGTGCCGATGGCCGTGCTGTACGCCGCGCTGCTGACCGTGCTCGCCCTCGTCACCCGCGACTCCGCAGGGCCGGGCGGTTCCGGCGGGGCGGGGACGGTGGGCACCGGCGCCGTCCCGGGCGTGCTGTTGGGGGTGCCGGCCGCCTGCGCCGGAGCCTGTACGCCGCCGCTCGGGCCCACGATGCGGACCCTGTGGAGTCAACTGCTGCCGGACCGGCGGATGTTGCGGCGCGCGTACAGCCTCGACGGTGTCGCCGAGGAACTGCTCCTCGTCGTCGGCCCCTGCTCGTCGGGGTCCTGGTGGCGTACGTGGAGCCGGCGGCCGCGGTCGCCGCCTCCGCCGCGCTCGTACTGGTGGGGACGGTCGCGCTCGCACTGTCACCCGTCCCGTTCCCGGAGCGGGCCGCGACCCGGCCCAAAGCGACTGGGCGTTGGCGGGCGCGCCGCCGTCTCGGCCACCGCACCCGGCAACGCGGTCTCGGGCAGCCGGTGCTGGCCGCCGCCGGGGTCGGGCTCTGTCTGGGCGGGCTCGAACTGCTGGTGATCGCCTTCACCGAGGAACGGCACCAGCCCGGAGCGGTGGCCTGGGTACTGGCCGCGCTCTCCGCCGGCAGCGCTGCCGGCGGCCTGGCGAACGGCGCCCTCTCCTGGCGGTCGGCCGCCCGCCCGCGGCTCGCCGTCATCTGCGCGGCGCTCGCGGTCGCGCTGGCGGCTGCGGGGCTCGCGCCGAACGTGTACGCGCTGGGCGCGGCGGCGACCGTGGCGGGGCTGTTCGTCGCCCCGGCACTGATCACCGCCTACTTGATCGCGGACGAGGCCGCCGCCCCGGACGCCCGGACCCGGGCGGGCGCCTGGGTCAACACAGCGGTGAACGCCGGGAGTTCGGGCGGTGCGGCCTTGGTGGGGGTACTGCTGGGCAGGCTGCCGCTGTCCCTCTGCTTCGCCCTGGTGGCCGTACCGGCGCTGGTCTGCGCCGCCGTGACGTTCCGCGGCTCGGACCGGCCGGACCCGGTGACCGGCCGGACGGAGGGCGGCGGCGCCGGTCAGCCCTCGTGAGCCGGTCGCGACACCTGGCGGCGCCGGGAGAATGCCCAGGATCGCGGCACCGATCGGGGCTACTCTCGCCGCACTCCGAGCGCCACGAGAGGACCCCTGATGAGCCGCCCCCTTCTCTATCTCGATGTGGACGGCCCGTTGAACCCGTACGCTGCCAAGCCCCATCGGCGCCCGTTCGGCTACAGGACGCACCGGATGAAGCCCGAGGGCTGGATCGCCCAGCACCCGGGCATGCCACGGGCGTCGGTGCGGCCCCTGCGGGTCTGGCTCAACCCCGACCACGGGCGCCGGCTCCGGGAGCTCGCCGGACTGTACGACCTGGTGTGGGCCACCACGTGGGGGAGTGAGGCGAACGTGTTCATCGGGCCCGTTCTCGGACTGCCCGAACTCCCCGCGGTGGACTGGCCGGTGATGCACGCGGCGGGACCCGACGAGACGTTCTGGAAGACACGGGACCTCGTGACGTACGCCGCGGGAAGGCCCTTCGCCTGGGTCGACGACGAACTGGGCGACGCCGACCGGGCCTACGTCGCCGCGCACCACGAGGGATCCGCGCTGCTGCTTCGGATCGACCCGCGGCTCGGCCTGCTGGACCCGGACTTCCGGGCGCTCGACGCCTTCGCGCGCACGCTCGGGGGCCGGGCTTGACCTGAAGTCTGATTGAGGTCCTACCGTCGCCGTTCGCTGAACGCTCGACGACGGGAGAACATCTCATGATCCTTGTGACCGGGGCCACCGGAAATATCGGCAGGGCCCGGCAGCGTCCTGCGGGCGGCCGATCGGCCGGTGGTCA
Organism: Streptomyces camponoticapitis; assembly: GCF_014646115.1. Taxonomy (GTDB): domain Bacteria; phylum Actinomycetota; class Actinomycetes; order Streptomycetales; family Streptomycetaceae; genus Streptomyces; species Streptomyces camponoticapitis. Next base: position 313,495 of record NZ_BMMV01000002.1, read on the forward strand.
CGGTCCCGCCAGCAGCACCTCCAGGGCCACCGCCGTGTCCGGGTGGCGGGCGGTGAGCACCGCGCCCGAGGGGACCGGAACGGCCCTCTCCCACGTGCCCTCGTAACCCAGCAGATCCGCGACCGCGTCGCACGTCCGCGGGTACGCGGCGAGCAGCGCGGCACCCGCGCCCGTACCGGCGCCTTTGCCGTCGGCGCGGGCCGACCGTGGCGCGGCTCCCGCGTCCGGTGACTCCCGCCAGGGCGGCACCCATGCGTCCAGCGCCGCGAGCCGGCCGGGGAAGACGCGTCCCGCCTCCCGGATCAGCAGCGGTGCCAGATCGGCGCCGTCGGACCGCAACGTGCCGATCAGGGTCGGCAGCCACGGCAGCAGCACCGGATCCGGCAGCCGTGCGAAGGCGTTGGACACCGCCTCCACGACGAAGTCCGCCAGCTGTGGGACGGGCTCCAGCGCGTGCAGGAACCCGCTGAGATAGCGCGGGTAGGCGGGCACCACCAGAGGGTTGCCGAGCAGTTCGTCGCACCGCGAACGCAACCGCGCCCGGGACAGCTGACCGAGCTGCACCTGAGCCGCCCACAGCAGCGCCAGCTTGGCCGGCTCCCGCGGATGCGACTGCGCGAACGCGAGCTCCAGCTGTGTCCGGTCGCAGCCGAGCGACAGCGCCAGACTCTCCATGCCGAACAGGAACCCCAGGGTCGCGGCCACCTGCCGGACCGTCGCGTCCTCGTCGGTGAACGCCGTCGGCAACAGGGTGCAGTAGTGCGCGTAACCCGTCTTGACGAAGGACTCGATCCATGGCGGCAGCACCGGCTCACTGGTCCGGTAGTACGCCAGCAGCCGGCGCACCCGGCGCAGCACCTCCGGCGCCCCGTCGACACCGCGCTCGGTCGCCAGCACCTCCAGGGCGCGCGTGCCCAGTTCGTCGGCGAGGCGGCGGCTGCGCAGATACAGTGTCGCGTCCTCCACCGCCTCCAGGACCGCCGCCGCGGTCGCCTGCGGGTCGTACGCCCGGCGCCGCAGACGCTGCTCCAGGACCTGCTCGATGCTGACGCCCTCGTAACCGAGCTCGATCAACGCCCGCTGATGCGTGCCCAGCGCCAGGTCCCACGACTCCTGGATGGGCTGCTCGCCGAGCCGTCGTTCGCCCATGATCGCCCGCGCGGCGCCCCACGGCAGCAGATGGCGCAGCATCCACAGCACGTCGGAGCACCGCCCCAGCTCCGGATTCGCCGCCATGTCCAGCAACGCCCGCTGCACACCGCGCTGTTGGAGCTTGAGGTTCAGCGGCGCGAGCCGGTCGTGGACATCACGCGCCAGCGGCGGCAGGGCGTCGTACCCGACCTGTCCGATCCGGTCGCCGCCCATCATGATCTCGACGATGCGACGCACGTCGCGCCGGCCCGGCACCTTGTCCTTCTCGATGCAGGTGATCGCCGCGTCCTGGAAGTCGTACGGCGTCGGCCTGGCCCGGTCGCGCATACCGGCCAGCAGGATCGACGTCTCGAACACGGCGACAGCGTCTGCGGTGGAGGCGAGATAGCCGTTGCGGCGCGCCGCGCGGACGATCTCCACGGACCAGCCGAGCAGTTCGGCCTCGTCCAGCGGATCGAGGACCGGCGCGCGCCGCAGGAAACCGGACAGCTTGTCCGAGAGGGCGTCCGCGATCCCGGGGACGGCCGGGACCTCGGTCTTCGCGGGTTTCGCCGCAGCCTTCTTCGCACCCGCCTGTCCCACGAGCCGGAACGGCTGGACCCGGGTGCGTTTGAGGTTCTTCGCCCACTGGGTCGCCGCGATGGACACCGAGCCGGCCGCGAGACCGAACTGGGCCTCGATGGCGGCATGGCTGGAGGGGATCAGGCCGTGCTGCCACACGCTCGCACTCGGCGGGCTGATCTCGAAGGTGTCGGCGCCGTCGACCCCGAACTCCGCGACCCTGCTGGCCGCGTGGAACGCGCCGCAGACATAGAGACAGTCCCCGGGATCGGTGCCGGACGCGGCGAGATGCTCGCGCATCCTGGTCCACATGTAGCGCTCGCGGTCCTCGTCCACCCGGACCCGGTCCTCCTTGCCGGGTGCCAGCCGCCGGAAGAGACTGCCGATCAGCAGCATGACCTGCCGGTAGGTGTCGTGATCGCTGTCGCCGAGCGGCAGCTCGACGTACTGATGCCACCACTCCGACCAGTGCCGCACCCGGCCGTGGCGCAGCAGATGCTCCTCCAACTCGGCGAAGCGCGGTCGAAGGTCGCCGATCTCCACGCCGACCGCGTCGCCGTGCAGCCCCGCCTCCTCCTCGGCCCCCGGGCCCGGCGGATCTTCGGATTCCGCCGACTCGGTCCCGGTCGCCTGCCACTGGAACACATGGTCCGAGGACCGGTCGACCAGGACCAGTTCCACGCCGGGGGTGTCCAGCGCGTAGGCGATCGCCTGATACTCGGCCGACGCCTCGGTGATCGGTGCGACGACCGACAGCGGCGCCCAGCCGGCGGGGAAGCCGTCGACCTCGCTCGCGAACGCCTGGACCGCCACCGGGAGACGGCAGTTGCGCAGCTCGGACAGGAGCGGAGCCATGTCCTCGCACAGCTCCAGATACACGACCTTCGGCCGCTTCTCCCGCAGCCGCCGGGCCATGGCGATCGCCGAGGCCGGTGAGTGGTGGCAGACGGGGAAGATCTCCAGCGGTTCGCGCACCGCGCGGTCGACGTCGTCCACGATGCCCAGGAGGATGCCCTCCAGCGCCTCAGGCCCGTCTGCCAGTGATGTGGCCGCCTCCCGCAACTGCGTGCGCAGTGCCTCGAAGGCCGCCCCCTCCCGCACCGCGCTCATGAGAGGGTCGCGATCGCGTCCCGGCCGCCCTCCAGGAACTCCGGCCAGGACCCGCCCTTTTCCTTGCTGCGCGGCTCCACGACACCGTGCAGGTACTTGTTGAGGATGGCCAGGTCCTCGGGCTCGCGCCGGGCCAGCGATCCCACGAGCGAGGAGGCGAGGGCTCGGGCCGTCAGCTCGCGCTCGCCGAAGAAGTTGCTGTGCAGGATCGCGTCCTCCAGTACGCCGATCTGCTCGGCGCTCGACAGCGCCGACTCCAGCTTCTCGTCGTCGCTGCCCGCGGCGGCCGCGGAGGCGCGCAGATCGGCGAAGCTCTGGAGCAGTACGTCCAGCAGAGTGGGCGGCACGTCCAGTTCGATCTGGTGACGGCGCAGCAGTTCCTCCGTACGGAAGCGGACGATCTCCGCCTCGCTCTTCCTGTTCGTCACCACCGGGATACGGACGAAGTTGAACCGGCGCTTGAGCGCCGAGGACAGGTCGTTGACGCCCCGGTCACGGCTGTTGGCGGTGGCGATGACGGAGAATCCGGGCTTGGCGAAGACGATGCTGTCGCTGTCCAGCTCGGGGACCGAGATGTACTTCTCCGACAGGATCGAGATCAGGGCGTCCTGGACGTCGCTCGTGGAGCGGGTGAGCTCCTCGAACCGGCCGATCGCACCGGTCTCCATCGCCGTCATGATCGGCGAGGGGATCATCGACTCGCGCGACTGGCCCTTGGCGATCACCATCGACACGTTCCACGAATACTTGATGTGGTCCTCGGTGGTGCCGGCCGTGCCCTGCACCACCAGGGTCGAGCTGCGGCATATCGCGGCGGACAGCAGCTCGGCGAGCCAGCTCTTCCCCGTCCCCGGATCACCGATCAGCAGCAGACCGCGGTCGGACGCCAGTGTGACGACGGCGCGCTCGACCAGGCTGCGGTCGCCGAACCACTTCTGCGGGATCTCCCGGTCGAGACCGTCGGAACGCTCGGACCCCAGGATGAACAGACGGACCATCTTGGGGGAAAGGCGCCAGGAGAACGGCTTGGGACCGTCGTCGACCGACTCCAGCCAGTCCAGCTCCTCGGCGTACTTGATCTCGGCGGGGGCGCGCAACAGGTCAGACATGACGGGGCCTTTCTAAGCGAGAAACGTCTTGAGTTCGTGGACGAGCTTGCGTATGTGACCGGAGATCACCGGTGTGCCGAGCGCCTTGAACCGCTCCCGGAACCAGGGGTTGACCTCCTGGCGGCCGGAGCTGGTCACCGAGCCGACCGGAATGAACTTCACCCCGGACCGGTGGACCGCCTCGATGCCCTCGAACAACGGCTGGGAGCGGCCGAATTCGTAGAAGTCCGAGATCCACACCATCACCGTGTCGCGGGGATCGGTGATCTTCGGGAGCGCCATCGCCATCGCGACGGGACCGTCGTTGCCGCCGCCGAGATTGGTGCGGAGCAGCGACTCGAACGGGTCGTGCACCCATGGAGTCAGGTCGATCGCACGGGTGTCGTAGGCGATCAGATGGACGTCCACCTTCGGCAGCCCGGCGAAGATCGAGGCCAGAATCGTGCAGTTGACCATCGAGTCGGTCATGGAACCCGACTGGTCGACCACCACGATCAGCCGCTGGGGCGTCGTCTTGCGCGCGGTGTGGCGGTAGAAGAGGCGGTCGACATAGAGCCGTTCCTCCTCGGGGCTCCAGTTGGTGAGGTTCTTCCAGATCGTGCGGTCGAGGTCGAGGTTGCGGAACACCCGCTTGGGCGGCACCGAGCGGTCCAGGGCGCCGACCGAGGCCTTCTCCACCTGCGTACGCAGCACCTCGGCGACCTCGTCGACGAAGCGCCTGATGAGCGCCTTCGCGTTGGCCAGGGCCACGCCGGACAGATTGTTCTTGTCGCGCAGCAACTGCTCGATCAGCGACATGCTCGGGGTGAGCCGCGCCGCGAGTTCGGGGTCGGCGAGCACCTCACGCAGGTGCATCCGCCTGACCAGGTCCGCTTCGATGGCGCCCAGTTCCGGACCGATCGTCGGGATCAGCCGGCTCAGGTCGGGTGTCGTACCGCCTCCGGAGGCGTACGGGCTGTCGCCGCGACCCGCGCCGCCCTGTGTGGAGCGGCCTCCACGCAGCGCGCCGGGCTCACAGCCCAGGGCGCGCTCCAGCCAGCCCGCGTCGGACTGCCACCGCGAGAGCTGGTCGGCGGTGACCGTGCCCGAGCCGGACCCGTAGACGTTCAGCAGCACCTTGGACACCAGCGCCGCGCGCCGTACCTCGGCGGGGCGATCACGTGTGTCGGCGCCCTCGGGCTCCGTGCCGGCGGGCTCGGGGGCGGGCACCATCAGACCGTCGAACTCGGCGGCCAGCTCGGGGTGGCGCTGTACGGTCGAGCCCACCGAGACCTTCGGGTCCAGCAGGGCCGAAGGCAGCCCGATGTCCTCGACGACGGCGAGGCTCGCCGACTCCAGCGCCGCCTGCTCCTCGGGATCGAAGAGCTGGGCGAGGAGTCGCCAGTACAGGACCTGGCGGCGGTTGTCGTGCGAACTCGCGCCGGTGTTGTCTCCGGTCATTTCCGCAACAGCCTTCCCGCCCGCTCGCGCAGCATCGTCCCGGCGTCGGTGGCGGCCTTCTCCGCCCTGGCACCGGCCTTGTCCGTCGTACCGCCGGCCCAGGCCCCGGCGTGGATCGCGGTGAGCTTCTTCCGTACGGTCGTCTCGACGGCGAGCGGCTGGAGGGTGAACTCCCCGGCGTCCCAGCGGAGCAGTCCGATGCACGCCCGCGACACGGCGACGGCCTCGGGGGTGAGCGGTCCGGCCGTCGGAATACGGTCGGTGTCCACGGCCAGGCGGTGGTCGGCGACCGTGAACGTCAGCCCGTCGTCGTCCTGTTGAGAGCTGTAGCCCTCCAGGAAGACCGGTGCCGCGATCCGCGCGGGATGCCGGTCCAGCGGCGCGGTCGCGGAGACCGAGGCGGTGGACAGCGCGACGCGGGCGGTGGCGAAGGCGTCGGCGGGCGCGCCCGCGCGTGCCCGCGCGTCGCTCCAGACCAGGTCGCCCTCGGCGGTGACGGGCATGTCGCTGAGGTCCATCGAGCGGCCTTCGCTCACGGCGGCCAGGAGAGACATGTGCGGTCGCAGGAGCTGCCACAGGCCGGCACCGACGATCGTGTCGGGCTTCGGCACCGACACGCATCCGCGCACGAGGCGTGACGCGCCACCGTCCGCGGGCTCGAAGACCGCGTGGACCTGGGCCTGTACGGCGGTCGCGTGCTCCTGCACGTCGACGCCCAGGGGCAGGAGCCGGCCCGAGACCATACCGGTCACGGGAACACCGGCCGCACCCGGAACCGTCAGCACCATCGCCCGCGACCACAGGTCGGCCCAGCGTCGTACCGGCACGCGCTCCAGCGCGGAGCCCGGGCAGGAGGCGGCGAGTTCGGCGGCGAAGCCGTCGAGCAGCGTCGCCAGACGGCGCAGGTCCGGGTCCGGCAGCATCGCGGAGACGACAGCCGCCGAGCCGGAGACCACCTCGTGATCGATGCCCTGCCAGCCGCAGCGCGCCAGGTCGGCCAGCCAGGAACGGGCGGCCACGAGCAGGTTCGCCGGGTGGGGTTCGGGCGGCTCCGGGACGCTTTCCCCGGCGTGTGACCGGCCGGTCGCCGCCTCGACGCGTTCCATGAGCGCGTCGTGGACGGAGCCGACCAGGGCGGTGCGGGCGGCGGCGAGGGCGACGAAGTGGTCCTCGCTCGCGGCACCGGCCGCCGCCTTCTCGGCCGCCTCGGCGACTCTGCCGGCCAGCGGCGTCCCCGCGACGGCGTCGGCCAGCTCGGTCAGACCGGCGGCCTGGACGGCGTGGGGACGGAGCAGGCCGACGACCAGAGCCCGGTCGAAGGCGTCGACGGCCGCCAGGGCCTCGTCGAGCCCAGCGACGGACTCGGTGAGCAGGTCGACGCGCATCACGCCACCGCCCTGGTGGGCGGGAACCACTGCATCTCCGGCACCGGCGCGGTGGTCGGGGCGAGCTCCAGATACGCGAGGTGACGCAGGAACCGGCTGAAGACGGAAGCCGCTGCCGCGTTGTCTCCTCGTGGTGGGCCGGTGGCGATCATGGCCACGGCGAGGGCGTCCTCGGTCGTCCCCCAGACGTCGGTGTCGAGCCGGAGGTAGCGGGCGACACGCTCGGGGCCGTACTGGAGTGCCGCCTCGTCGATCAGGGTCCGGATGTGTCTGCAGAAGCTGCCGCGCGCGCCGCCGCAGGGACGGTTGTTGTTGGTGCTGCACGCGAACGCGAATGTGCCGGCCGCGACGGACGAGACGTAGACCCGCTCGATGTCCGATCCACTGGACACCACACCCTGCACGCGTCCGTCGGCCAGCTCGACGAACGGGACCTTGGCGAGCTTGCGCGGCCGTGCGGGTGGGACCACCCGTGCCGTGCTCGACCTCTCCCAATCCGACACCGCACCATCTCCTTTTCCGCAGGGGGGACTTGGGGTCTGTTGTCTGGATCAGGCCCCGGGCGCCGCCAGAACGGCGGAACACGGATGAACCTACTGGCGGCCACTGACAACGGTGATCATGCGTCCACAGGGCGCGGGGGACAGGGGCCTCCCAGGACGGATCAGGACGGTCCGAGGCGGGGGCGCGAGGGTGTACCGGAGGGGCGTCGCCGGAGCCGATCGCGGATGACGACACGGGCGGTAGTACTTCCTGTGCGCCGCCAGGGTTGACCTTCAACCGCCCCGCGGACGCTGTTCCTCACGAGGGCTCGACGAGCCGCTCCGTGTGCAACTTCCGGTAGGCGGTCGGGGTCACCCCCACTTCCCGCCGGAAGATGCTCCGAAAGTTCGCGGCCGTACCGAAACCCGTCGCGCCGGCGATCCTCTCCACCGACCAGTCGGACTCCTCAAGAAGCCTTCGCGCACCGGTCAGCCTCTGGCGTGTGACCCAGTGCATGGGAGGCATGCCTGTCTCACGGGCGAAACGGCGGATGAAGGTTCTGCGGGAAAGCAGGCTGTGGTCCGCCATCTGCTGGACCGTGATCGGCGAACCGATATTGCTGATCACCCATTCCCGTGTCGCCCGCAGATCGGCGCGCGAAGGGCTGAGCGTGTCCGCGTACCGCGGCTCGTTCGCGGTACGGGCGGGAGAGACGACGACGTCCTTCGCCACCTCGTCGGCGACAGCCTCACCGAAATCGGCCTGGACGACATGCAGACACACATCCAGTCCCGCGCCGGCGCCCGCCGACGTAAGAATTGCCCCGTCCTCGACGAACAATCGATTCTCGACGACATCGACCCCGGGGTGCAACGTCCGAAGGAGATCGGTATATTTCCAATAGGTCGTCGCGGTCTTCCCGTTCAGCATTCCGCCGGCCGCCAGCGCGAAAACACCCGTACAGACGGCGACGATACGGGCACCTCGCTCGACGGAAGCCCTCAGTGCCTTGACATAGGATTCCGGGATGGGGAGACGCGGGTCCTCATAACCAGGAATCAGGACGATATCGGCGCGCTCCATGTCGGCGAGCGAATGGGTCGGCCTGATGTCGGCCGCGACATCGACGTACGGCGAGCTGTCGCTCGAACCGCCGGAGGATTCGAAGTCGTCATCTCCGCACACAATGACCTGATAGCCGGCGTGCTGACCGAAAACATGCGCGGGAATGCTGACGTCCAGCGCGTACAGCCGCGGCACCGCGAGGATCGCGACAACTATCTTGGCATCTCCGGACGGCAATTACGCTCCCTCGTCTCCGCGTTCCGTGTCCAGAGTAGCCCACGCGCGGGGCCACAAGACCGGTGCCGGTCGGCACGATCCTTGCTGTAAGTGGCACGGCCAAGTCTGGCCCTCGCGGACCAGTCGCCCTACCGTTTTGAAGGAACTCACCTTTCGATGATCGGAGCGTCATGAGCAATGCCAACGCCAACAAGGTTGAAAGTTTCGGAGTCCCGTGGGAGGAGAGTTACGGATACGCTCAGGCGGTCAAGCGCGGCGACACCATTTACCTCTCGGGCCAGGTGGCCCACAACGGCGCAGAATTCGTCGCCCCCGCGCCGGTCGGTGACGACGGACTGGTCACTGATTTCACCAACATGGGCGAGCAGTTGCGCCAGTGCTATGCGAACGCCGCTGAGTTGCTGGGGCGTTTCGGCGCATCGCTGGACGACGTGGTCGACGAGGTCCTGTATGTCCTGGACGCCGACGCGGGCAACGCCGCCGCGGGCCCGGTCCGCAAGGAAGCCTACGGCCGCCCGGACCCACAGGTGGCGAGCACGATGATCGGCACTCCTCGGCTGGCCTTTCCGGAGCTGCTGGTCGAGGTGAAGTTCATCGCCCGGGTCTGAGCCGGATCCCCGTCCGGACCCGTGCCCGTCACGGGGGCCGGCCGAGGACCCGGGCTTGTCAGTGGTGGCTGGGATGCTGCCGTGATGGACGAACTGATACGGCGGCGGGTGTACGGCGCCGACCACGACGACCCCGACCCCGGGCCACGACCCGGCCGCGTGTACCGGGAGCTGTGCGCGGGCCCGTTGGACGGGCTGCTGCTCGACGTGACCGGCTGGACGGACGAGGAGCTGGGCACGGGCGCGATGCTGGTCACGGAGATCGGGGCGTACGGCCCGGGCGGCCGCGCCGGCTACGGGCCGCGCGCCGGTGATCCGCGGCGATGGGACTGGGAGGGCGACAGCCCGTGAGGGTGATCGGCGGGTCCTCGGCCCGGGAGGAAGCCGTGGGGGCCACGGGCCGAGGGTGGTTCAGAGCACCGGCTTCCCCGCCTCGACACGGCGTAGCACCGGGGTCAGACGGTCCAGGTCGGGGCCGGTCTGGATCTGCCGTTCGTCCCACCACGTGGCGCCCGCGTCGTGCAGCGGCCCGATCACGTCCTTGGCCTTGGCGGCGTTCGGGGGCGTGACACCGCCGAGCACGAACTCGAAGGGCCGCTCGGCCCCGGCCGCCGTACGCTGCTCCCGGACGTAGCCGACCATCTCCCGTACCTCCGCCGTGTCCGGCACATGACCATGCCGGGCGGTCTCGAAGAGCGGCACCGCGCCGTCCCACCGCGCCGCACGCCGCATGGGCGCACGACGTGGCCAGAAACCGCCGATCCACACCGGCGGGCGCGGCCGCCGCACGGTGGCGGGCAGCAGCGTCACGTCCCGGACCTCGTAGTGGGCACCCCGGTGGTTCACCGGCGCGCCGGACCAGAAGCGTTCCAACAGGTCCAGCCCCTCGTCCAGCCGCTCGCCGAGCCGGCGCGGCTCGGCGGCGTCGCCGAAGCTGCGGTACTCGTCCTCCACCGGACCGCCCAGGCCCGCGGCGAAGATCACCCTGCCGCCGCTGAGGTGGTCCAACGTGGCCACCTGGCGGGCGAGTTGCTGCGGAAGGTAACGGGGGACGGGCGTCAGGAGCGTGCCCAGCCGGATCCGCGAAGTCGCCAGGGCGGCCGCGGTCAGCAGCATCCAGGGATCCCCGAAGGGACGCCCCTGGTGGTAACGGTGCAGCACGTGGTCCCAGACGAAGAGCCCGTCCCAGCCGGCCTCTTCGGCGGCTGCCGCCACGGTCGCGACGTTACGGGGGTCGGCGAAGTCGCCGAAGTTGGGGATGTTGACGGAGAAGCGCATTCCCGCAGGATGCGCAGTCGGCGGTGAAGGCGCAACGGGATTCGGATCCGGACGGCGTCGGCTCATCGTCCGGATCCGTGCCGCGGCGCGGGGCCCGGCAAAAGCTGCGTGGGGCCCCGAGCAGTGGTTGTGTGGAGATGCGGCGTGGGACAGCGCCCTTCGACGGATCGACGGTTCTCGATCGGGAATCGAGGGAGCAATGACTGAGACATCCGAAAGCCGGCGCGGCCAGGGCAGCGGCACCTACGACGTGGTCGTGCTGGGTGCCGGTCCCGTCGGACAGAACATCACCGATCGCGCCCGTGCCGCCGGTCTGACCGTGGCCGTCGTGGAGCGTGAGCTCGTCGGCGGCGAGTGTTCCTACTGGGCCTGCGTTCCCAGCAAGGCCCTCCTGCGGCCGGTGATCGCCGTCTCCGACGCCCGCCGCGTCGACGGCGCCCGGCAGGCCGTCACCGGTGCGATCGACACGGGCCAGGTCTTCGCCCGGCGTAACCGGTACGTCACCGACTGGGACGACACCGGGCAGGCCGAGGGGGTCAAGTCCAGCGGCGCCGACCTCTTCCGGGGCCACGGCCGCATCGACGGCCCCCGGCGTGTCACGGTCACCCGCGACGACGGCGCGCACCTCACCCTCACCGCCCGGCACGCGGTCGCCGTCGCCACCGGCAGCCGGCCCACCGTGCCCGACATCCCCGGCATCCGGGAGGCCCGGCCCTGGACGAACCGGCAGGGTACGGACTCCGGCGTCGTGCCCGCCCGGCTGGCCATCCTCGGGGGCGGCGGGGTCGGAGTCGAGATGGCCACCCTCTGGCAGGGGCTGGGCTCCCGGGTCACCCTGCTGGCCCGCCGTCGCCTCATCCCCCGCATGGAACCCTTCGCGGGCGAACTGGTCGCGGGCAGTCTCAGCGACGCGGGGGTCGACGTACGGACCGGCGTTGTGCCCACTGCGGTGCGCCGGCCGGATCCCGGCGGGCCCGTGACGCTCACCCTCGACGACGGCGGTGAACTGGAGGCGGACGAGGTCATGTTGGCCACCGGCCGTACCCCCAACACCGACGACATCGGCCTCGACACGGTCGGCCTCACCCCCGGCGCCTGGCTGGACGTGGACACCACCTGTCTGGTCCACGGCGCCGAAGGCGAGTGGCTGTACGCCCTCGGCGACGTCAACCACCGCGCCCTCCTCACCCACCAGGGCAAATACCAGGGCCGGACGGCGGGCGACGCCATCGGGGCCCGCGCCGCAGGCCGCCCTCTGGACGACGCCCCGTGGGGCGACCACGCGACAACCGCCGACCAGCACGCCGTCCCGCAGGTCTTCTTCACCGACCCCGAAGCCGCCGCGGTCGGTCTGACCGCCCAGCAGGCGGCCGACGCCGGTCACCGGATCAAGACCGTCGACCTCGACTTCGACGCCGCCCAGGGCGCCAACCTCTACGCCGACGGCTACCAGGGCCACGCCCGGATGGTGGTCGACCTCGACCGGGACGTCCTGCTCGGCGTCACCTTCGTCGGCCCGGGGGTCAGCGAACTGCTCCACTCGGCGACCGTCGCCGTCGCCGGAGAGGTCCCGCTCAAGCGGCTGAGGCACGCCATCGCCTGCTTCCCGACGGTCAGCGAGATCTGGCTCTTCCTCCTCGCCGCCCACCAGCGCGAACGCGACTGAGCCGCCCCGACGGGACGCACCTCCTGAGAGCCGCCCGGGCGACACTCTCGCTACGATCGCCGACGTGTGCGCAAACATCGTGGTCGCCGAAGACGACGTGAAACAGTCCGAACTGGTGCGCCGTTATCTGGAGCACGAAGGGCATACGGTCACGGTCGTCGGGGACGGCCGTACGGCTCTTGAGGAGGTACGCCGCGGGGAATCCGATCTGCTGGTCCTCGACGTGATGATGCCGCGGACCGACGGCCTCGACGTGGTACGGATCCTGCGCGCCGAGTCCCGTGACGTACTGGTGCTGATGCTGACGGCCCGCAGCACCGAGGACGATCTGCTGCTCGGTCTTGATCTGGGTGCGGACGACTACATGACGAAGCCGTTCAGCCCGCGGGAGTTGACGGCTCGCGTACGTACCCTCCTGCGCCGCAACAGACGCTCCGGCGTCGGCCCGGCGCCGGCGCCCGCCGCTGCCTCCGCCGACGAGGCGCTGTCGGTGGGCACGCTCAGGATCGACCCCGCCCGGCACGAGGTGTCGGTCGGGGAGACGCCGGTTGAGTGCACCCCCGGCGAGTTCCGCATCCTCACCGCGATGGCCATGGAGCCCGACCGGGTCTTCACCCGGCAGCGGCTCCTGGAGGAACTGCACGGCTTCGACAAGTACATCAGCGATCGCACGGTGGACGTGCACATCATGAATCTGCGCAAGAAGATCGAGCACGCGCCACGGCGGCCGACCCGGCTGCTGACGGTGTTCGGCGTCGGCTACAAACTGACGGACCCCGCGAAGAACGTACGCCATGCCCGGCCCTGAACAGCCGCGGCCACCGCGCCGGTCGCAGCGCCTACGGCTACGGGGCCGGCCGCGCCTGCCGCTGCGCAGGAGTCTGCTCGGCAGGCTGCTGACCGTGTCCGTGCTGGTGGCCTCGTGCTCGGTCGCCGCCACCGCCTGGCTCGCGGTCCAGACGACCTCCGGGGCGATACGCCAGGAGCAGGGGCAGGATCTCAGCTCCGACGCGAAGATCTACGACACGCTGCTGGAGTACGCCGCGACGCACCCCGGTTGGGAGGGCGTCGAGGACACGGTGCGGGAACTGGCCGCCAAGTCCGAACGCCGGATCGCCCTGACGACCGAGGACCGGCGCCTCCTCTTCGACTCCGCGGAGTCCTCCGCCGCCACTCCGGCCGTCCCGCCTCTTCCGGCCCAGGCCTCGGCGGTGGTCGACCCGCTCTCCGTCGACACCGTGCTGGTGCCCGAGGCCATATCCGCCGGTGCGGACCGTGTCGATCCACGGGCCGTTGGCCCCTTCCTGCTGCCCGCGGCGGAACGCGCCGAACTGCGTAAGAGCACCGCCGAGCACGTCGCGTGCCTGAGCGCGGTGGGTATCGCCGCCGACGTGGTCGAGAGCCCCAGCGGGCGGCCCCGTGTCGAGTTCGTCAGCAACGACACCGACCGCTCCCTGGAACTCAAGTGCCTGGCAGGCGAGTCGGGCACCACCCCGACCGAGAAGAAGGCCCTCGACGAACTCGACGAACTGGCCGACGCCTGTCTGAAACGCCAGGGGCGTACGGGAGTGACGCTGAATCTGGACCTGTCCTGGGACCGGGGGCACGACCAGCCCGCTTTCCCCGAGCCGAATCCCGGCACGGGCAGCGGCGTCGGCGTCGGCGAGACGGAGGCCGAACTGTCGGCCGCCGAGAAGATGGCGGCCGACAAGAAGAGGGCGGCGGAGATCGCGGCGGGTCCCAAGGGCCGGGTCGCCGGAGCCCATGACAGCGCGTACGACCGGGCCATCGCCTCCTGCGTCGGCAGCGCCCGCCGCGAGCAGCTCACGGCCTATGTCGCCGCGCCCGCGATGCTGTTCATCGAGGGCACCGGCGCCGTCAGCGTGCCCGGCTTCGACCTCTCACCCGCGAACACGGCACGCATCGTCGGCGTCACGGCCCTCGTCCTGGCTCTCACCGTAGGCGCCTCGGTGATCGCCGGAACCCGGCTCGTACGGCCCCTGCACGCGCTCACCGGCGCCGCGCAGCGGATGCGCGACGGCTTGGACTCGGCGCCGGTGCCGGTCGGCCCGGACAACGAGATCGGACGGCTGACCGCCGCCTTCAACGACATGGCCGTACACCGCGCCCGGCTGGAGGAGCAGCGCAAGGTGATGGTCAGCGATGTCGCCCACGAGCTGCGTACGCCGCTGAGCAACATCCGCGGCTGGCTGGAGGCGGCACAGGACGGACTGGCCGATCCCGACCCGGCGTTCGTCTCCTCGCTCCTGGAGGAGGCGGTCCAGCTCCAGCACATCATCGACGACCTCCAGGACCTCGGCGCGGCGGACGCGGGCGCTCTGCGTCTGCATCCGGAGTCCGTGAACGCCGACGAACTCCTCAGCCAGGTGGCGGCGGCGTACCAGGGCCCGGCGGAGACGGCCGGGGTCACCCTCACGGTTGCCCCCGCGGGGCCGGGCGGACCCGGGCCGTCGCTGTACGCCGATCCCGTTCGGCTGCGCCAGGCCGTCAGCAATCTCGTCTCCAACGCGGTGCGTCACACACCGTCCGGGGGCCGGGTGACGTTGCGTTCGTACGTGACCGGTTCCGGTTCCGGGGACGGGGACGGGGTGGCGCTGGAGGTGGCCGACACCGGCGCGGGTATCCCCGCGGAGGACGTTCCGCATGTGTTCGACCGCTTCTGGCGGGCGGAGAAGTCGCGGAACCGGAGTACCGGCGGCAGCGGCCTGGGCCTGGCGATCGTGCTCAAGCTCGCCGAGGCGCAGGGCGGGACGGCGGAGGTGGTCAGCACGGAGGGGCAGGGATCGGTCTTCACCCTGCGGCTGCCGGCGGCGTCCCCGGACGGCCCTGCCGCCGAGGAGAGCGGGGAGACCGAGGTGGGCGACGAGGGCACCGGCGGACCCTGATGCGATCGACATGACGCTCTGACAGCTTCTTCACAGGTTGGCGCCAGCCTGGAGCCCTGCCCGGAACCTGAGGCGATTCAGCGCCCGGGTACCACCGAGTTCGGGCTGGAACTGGAGCCATACATGTCACATCGTCACCGCCTGGGTCTCGCCGTACTGCCCGCCGTCGTGGCCGGCGCGATGTTCGTCCCGGTCTCCGCGGCCGTCGCCTCCGAAGCGGCCCGGACGCCGGTCATGTCGGCGGCCGACGAGCCGCCCACCGACGAGACGGCGGACGCGAAGAAGACCGCCGAGCAGAAGAAGGCGGCGGACGAGAAGAAGGCCGCGGAGCAGAAGAAGGCCGCGGAGCAGAAGAAGGCCCAGGCCGCGAAGGAGGGCGGGCTCTCCGCCGAGGAGAAGATGAAGGAGGATGCCGCGAAGAAGGCCGCGGCAGGCGAGAAGGCCGTCCCGCGTGGCGGCGTGGCCGCGGGCGAGGCCCCGGCCGGAGACAGCGGAACGACCACCCTCGTCGGCTCGGCCGCCGGAGCGCTGCTGCTCGCGGGCGCCGGCACCTTCGTGGTGCGCCGCCGCTCCGCCGGGCGGCGCGAAGTCTGACCCGGCACGACGTGGCGCCGTCCTTGCCGGGCGGCGCCACCTCGTAAGTACGAGGGGTTGGTGCCCGCCCGGGGCCCCTACGGCGACCGCTGACGCCGGCCGCTCATCCGGCCTGAGCCGATCACAGGCCCCTGACCCTCCCGGTCCTGTTCTGGAGCCCGCTGTGCCCCCTGCCCGCCTCGCCCGCTATGTCCCCGTGGTCCCCGTGGTCCTCACCGTGCTGACCGGCTGCTCGCCCGCGCCGGGCACGGCTCCCGACGACCCGGCCACCGGCAGCGGAGCCCGCGACCGTACCGCCGTCGGCACCCATTCGCCCGGTGACCGAGCGGCAGTTGGACGACCCGCGGCTCCGGTGGAGGTCCGGATCCCCTCCATCGGCGTGAGGAGTTCCCTGCTGGAGCTCGGTCTCAACACCGACGGCACGGTCGAAGTGCCGCCGCCCGACAAGGGCATGACCGCCGGCTGGTACACCGGCGGCGCCGCGCCCGGTGAGGCAGGCGCGGCCGTGATCATCGGCCACAACGACACACGGTTCGGCAAGGCTGTCTTCCACGACCTCAGAAAGGTCGCCAAGGGCGCGGACGTCGTGGTCCGCAACAGCCTGGGGGAGTCCATGCGATTCACCGTCACGGGCTCCGAGAGTGTCAGCAAGGACTCCTTTCCCACCGACAAGGTCTACGGCCCGACACGGGACCACGCCCTGCGACTGATCACCTGCGACGGCGACTTCGACGCCGAGGGCCACCCGGTGAACAACCTGATCGTCTACGCGACGCTGGACTGACACCCCACTCCGAAGCCCCCAGGGAGGCGCTGCCCGCCGTGGACGCCGGCCGGCTCGGGGTCCCCGGTCAGTCGGACACGATGTGGACGATCGCCGTACCGTTCTCGCCGGTCGCCGCCTGGATCACCACGGCGTCGGGCTGCTTGCCCGGCCGTTCGGCCTCACCGAGTCCGCCGCACGAGTTTCCGCTGCCGGTGGTACGGAGGACGGTGATGCATCCTTGCCCCGGACCGGTCGCGCCGCCCTCGGACCGGCCGTTGCCGGACTTCACCGTGTACTCGACCCTGTTCTTGCCGATCTCGGTCACCGACAGGGTCGCCTCACCGCCCGGACCCTTGAACGGGAACGTCACCGGCTCGGACACCGCGATCTCGCAGTCGCCGTCCTTACAGGCACCGACATCGCTCCCGTCCGCCGCCGAAACCGACGGCTTCGCGGGGGAGGGCCGGGCGGAAGGGGACTTCGAGGTCTGTTGCCCGGGCGGGGGAGCCGTGTCGGCCCCGCCCGCCCCATCGGTCTTGTCGGAGCCGCCGCACCCGGCCACCGTCAGAGCTGCCAGCGTGGCGAGCGCGACGCCCGTTCCCCACCGTTTCGCGCGTTGTCCTCGGGGCCTTCGGGTCGATGTGGTCGCGGCCATGGTCTTTCCCCCGTGTTCCGGTGTGCTGTGGTGCTGTGCTCGGCGGTCAGCGTCCAGGGTTCCCAGTCGTCACCCTCGTCACGCACCGTACCGGCCGCGAAGGCGCTGACGGGGGCGGTCCGGCAACGGCACCGAGCGCGTCCGGCGCACGCCGGGCACGCGCCCGTATCGGGGCGCGCCGTCTCCACCTCTCCCGGCCTCCACCTCTCCGTCGCACCGAGGGAACCGTACGGAGGAACTAGCCTGGTGCCATGGCGTACACACGCTGGGAGATCTAGTGGATGTCGATCTGCGCAAGCTGCGCTACTTCGTGGTCGTCGCCGAGGAACTGCACTTCGGCCGGGCCGCGGAGCGGCTGCACATCACCCAACCGGTGCTCTCCCGCCAGATCCGCGCCCTGGAGCACGAGCTGCGCGCGCGGCTGTTCGACAGGAACAAGCAGTCCACCGAGCTGACGGCCGCCGGTCGCCAGCTGCTGGAGGACGCCGGACCTCTGCTCGCCTCGGCCCAGGCCCTCACCCTCCGTGTGCGGCGGGCCGCCCACGAGGCGTCGACGTTCACGGTCGGCTTCATGCCCGGCATCACCGTGACCGGCCCCGTGCGGGCCTTCTCCGACCGGCATCCCGAGCTGACCGTGAAGGTGGTGCGCACCTCCTGGGGAGACCAGGTCCAAGCGGTGCACGAGGGGCTCATCGACGTGAGCTTCGTACGGTTGCCCGTCGACCATCGTGGTCTGACCCTGCGCCCGCTCTTCAAGGAACCCCGCGTCGCCGTCCTTCCCGCGCACCACCGTCTGGCCGGCAAGGAGTCCATCGGTATCGCGGACCTGGCCACCGAACGGCTGCTGCAGGATCCCGACGCCGTCCCCGAGTGGCGTGACCTCCCCGACCGCCTCGGCGTCGACGGCTCCGCACCCGCCTTCCGGAGCGTCGAGGAGAAGCTGGAACGCGTCGCGACAACCGGGGGCGTGATCGTCCTTCCCCTGTCGACCGCGGCGTACTACACCCATACCGATGTGGCCCATGTGCCCATCGACGACATCGGACCCAACGAGGTGTGCCTCGCCTGGAGCACCCACCGGAACTCCCCGCTGATGCCGGAGTTCGCCGAGATCGCCGCCACCCGGCACTGATGTCCTGAGGGCATCACCGATGGCGAAAGAGGTCTTGGACGCGGCGGGCGGCCCAGGTCCAGGGTGGAATCAGCGGCGGACCTCCCGCCACCATCCGAAAGGACCGTGAGGACGATGAAGGTCTTCATCACAGGCGGGTCCGGCTACCTCGGCCGCCCCACCATCCAGGCCCTGACCCGGCACGGCATCGAGGTGACGGCGCTGGCGCGCAGCGAGCGCTCCGCGCGCACCGTGGCCGAACTGGGCGCCACCCCCGTTCGCGGGACGCTGTCGGACACCGGTATCCTCCGGCAGGCGGCCCGCGAGGCCGACGGAGTGATCCACCAGGGAGTGGACTACGCCGAGGACACCGCCGACATCGACCGCGCGGCCGCGGCGGCACTGCAGGACGGGGCGGGAAGCCGCCCGTATGTGCACACCGGCGGGGCGTGGGTGTACGGCGACACGGACGGCGTCGCGGACGAGGACACCCCGATGAGCCCGCCACCCATCACCACTTGGCGGCTGGAGAACGAGAAGCGCGTACTCGCCCGTGCCGGGACCGGGGAGCGCCCGGTGGTCGTGATGCCAGGACTGGTCTACGGCCGTTCCGGCGGGCTGTCGCAGATGTACTTCGTCGAGCCGGGGCGGGCCGCCGGAGCCGTGCCCTCCATCGGGGACGGCTCCAACCACTGGGCCATCGTCCACGTCGACGACATCGCCGAGCTGTACGTCCTGGCGCTGAACGCCCCGGCGGGTTCCGTCTACATCGGCGCCGGCGGCCAGAACCCCCTGCTGGCGGACATCGCCCAAGCACTCAGCCAGGCCGCCGGCTGCCCGGGGAGGATCGAACCGCTGACCATCGAGGAGGCCGTGCGGCGGATGGGCCCGATCGCCGAGGCGTTCGCGCTCGACCAGCGGCTCTCCGGCGACCGGGCCCGCCGCGAGCTGGGCTGGGTACCCACGCGTCGCGACGCCCTGACCGACATCGCCCGGGGCACCTGAACCATCGGGACCTCCCCGGCGGCCCCTCAGCCCTTGTCGGGCGCGGTTCACGCGGGCGTCAGTGCGCGCGGCGCTTGCGTGGGGAGGTGCCCGACGCCAGGGGAGAGCGCGCCAGTTCGATGCAGCCGGCCGTGATGAGGGCGACCGCGAGGAGTGCCGGCAGCAGCCACCAGCCGGTGCGTACGCTCTCGCCGTACAGCGTCACCCCGTAGACGATGCTGATCAGCGCGTCGCCGAGCGTCAGCATCGGCTGCGACGCGACGAGGGACCCTGCCTGGAGGGCGTTCTGGAGGAGGAAGAGCGCACCGACTCCGGCGACGCCGGTGGCGTACAGCTGCCAGGAGGCGAAGAACGCGCCGATCCCCGCACCTTCCTCAAGGCTGGCCACGGCGTCCTTGAGAAGCGCGGCGGTCAGGGCGTACGCGCAGGCGGCGGCGAGTCCCAGCAGCGCGGCGCGCGTGTTCCTCCGCGTCCTGAGCGCGGCGGCGATCACCAGTGCCTCGAAGATCCCGGTGATGACCAGAGCCGGGAGCCAGGAGAAACCCTGCACGGTCTCGGTGCCGCCCGTGGGCGCGGCCGCGCCGAGTCCGAGCGCCAGACCGATGGTCACCGCGGCCACGCCCATCCAGGCGCTGAGCACCAGCCGGGTGCGGAAGGCGTAGCTCGCGATCAGCAGGGTCAGGGGCAGCTCGATGACGAAGATCGGCTGTACGACGGCGATGGGCCCGGTCGCGAGCGCCACCCCCTGGCAGATCGCGGCCACGATCACCAGCCCGATACCGGCGAGCCAGACGCGCTTGCGGAGCAGATGCCCGATGAGCGACAGCCGCATGGCGTCGGAGTCGGGCAGGGTGGAGGCGGCGCGCCGCTGGAGCACGGCGGCGCAGGCGTTGCTGATCGATGTCAGCACGGCGAAGAGGACACTGATCACCGGCCCATCATGCGGGCGGCGGGCGCCGGGGCTGCTCTCATCGCGGGCGATGCGGCCGCGCGGGGGCCGAACGGGTGAACGGCCGGGCGCCGACAGCGGCCCCGTCGCCGGGGGACCCGCGGCGTACGTCCGCCGCAGGCCCCCGACGCAGCTCTCGTCGACTGTCCGCCGGACAGGGCTTAGCTGACCGTGAATGCGGGGGAAGCCCCCGTGAACGGCGTGATCTTTCCGAGGAGGTTCTTCGAGTCGCCGTGGTGGACGATCCGGTAGGTACCGGGAGTGGTGTCCGCGCCGATGTCCCAGGTGATGGTGGCCTTCGACGTGCCGGTGAGACCGTTGATACGCGTCCACCGGTATGTGGTCCGCCAGTCGCCGTCGTCCAGCGTCCGCACCCATTTCCCGTTGACCAGCCTCTGTACCTCCAAGAAGGTGCCACCCCGGCGGACGTTGTTTTTCGGATGCCCGGTGGCGAACTCGACCGTCGCGGTCCGGCCGCGGGCGTACGACGGGTCCGGCGGGGTCATCACACCGCCGAACGCGGTACCGGGGGGCGGATTGTCGTAGACCACACCGGTCTGGAAGTTGAACTGCCGCCCCGACTCGTCCGGCGGCGCCGTGCCGCGGTCGAGCTCGCTGCCGTCGCGCAGGGACGCGGCGACCCGTGCGTACTCCTGCTGATAGGCGGGCAGCGTGTAGCGGCCGTAGAGGGTGGAGCCGCCCTCGTACTGCTGGCTGTCGTACTCCTCCGGTGTCGTCACGTACTGGCTGTAGGAGTTGGCGTACCCCTGGAGCAGCACCCGGTCGAGCGGGACACCGAGCTGCTCCGCGACGGTACGGCGGACACGGAGGCCGGAGGCGATGGTGAACTCGCCCGGGCCCGCGACGAGATGGAGCTCGCCGATCTTCATGATCTGCAGGGGCAGGATCTTCGGGGTGACCGGATGGACGTTGCTCAGCAGGCCCGTCGGGACCAGGCTCGCCTTCGGGTACTGGCAGGTCGCCAGCCAGGACGGGGTGTCGACGTGCAGCGCGTCGATGATGGAGGCGATCGGCGTGCGTGTGCCCTCGTTGAAGCCGGGAATCGCCGGACCGTCCTCGACGCTGCCCGCGAGCGTGGACGCGCCCACGACGGCGGGACAGGTGCGGTGCTCCTGCCCGTCCGGGGTGTACGCCCCGTCCACCGTCACGTTCTCCATGTCGACGTACGCGAGCCGTGAGTCGACACCGCCGCTGATCGGCTCCGCGGACCGGTAGATCGTGCGGGCCTTGTCGAGCTGGCGTTCGCCGATGATGCGCGCGTTCTCGAACTCGTCCTCGGTCGGGCCGGATCCCGGCTTCAGGTTGAGGTTGGGGGACATGTCGCCGGCGTTGGTGTTGGGGAAGGCGGCGACGAACCCGGGTGTGTTGTCGAGATAGCGCACACCCTCCAGGTCGTGCTCCCAGGAGTAGGAGGCGTAGCCCTTGTTGTCCGGGCTGATGAGCGTGTTCTTGTTGGTGATCGAGGTGTTGTGGGTGGCGAACCAGCTGATCGCGCCGGCTTCCTTGTCGCCCTGCCGGAACCGCAGCACGGTCATGGCGGGGTCGACGGCTCCGGGGAACGCGGCCCGGTCGGCCGCCGGATTGCGGTCGAAGGCGGTACGGGAACGGTTGACGCTGGCGTTGGTGAGCGTGCCCGTGCCCAGGCTGATGGTGCCGGGCTTCAGGTCCTCGTGCGCCTTGACGACGGACTCGACCATGCCGTCGACGATGGCCCGGTAGGTGCCGCTCTGGAAGCCGAGAACGGAGAGGTTGTACGCGACGTCGTGCGAGTAGCCACCGGGCCCCGAGTGGGTGTGGGTGGCGGACAGCAGCACGTTCTCTTCGCCGTAGAGGCTGCCGTAACGCTCCTTCAGGCGTGAGATGACGCCCTGCCGCACGGACTGGAAGACCATCGCCAGGTCGGCGTTGACGTACACGACGCGCTTCCCGGTCGCCGGGTCGGCGACGACGAACGCGCGCGACCGCAGGCGCTGGTGGATGCCGGAGGTCTTCTGGTCGAAGCTCGAATATCCCATCATCCCGGTCTCGGCGGCCTCGCCGGTGACGTCGGCGATGCCGCGCCCGACGAGGTACTCCCCGTCGGCGGCCGCGCCGGCGGAGGCGAGGGCCGGGGGAGGAGCGGTGAACGAGGCGGCTCCCAGGGCCGCGACGACGGCCAATATGGCGACTCTGCTTCTGGAGCGACGGGGGGTGGGGGGTGACATTGAACCTCCTGGGCGGGAGTACGACGGGAGTACGACGGGACGCCCGACCCGGGTCGGCGGGCCGGGAACGGTGCCCCGACGGTAGAGGCGGGCGCACTGCCGCGCATAGATCTCTACCGGCCAGTACACGGAAATCGCGGGACGGGCGGGCCGGTCGGAAACCGGGTGCCGACCGCCGGGGCTGTGGTGTGTGATCGGAGGTATGGCAATTGGGCTGTACAAGCCGGGAGTCGACGGGCTGAGCGAGGCCGTGGGAGCGCTGCGGGAGTGGCAGTACGACGGGGCGCCGATGCAACTGCATCCGGGCGACCTGGGCTGGTTCTGGCGGGCGGGCGCGGAGGCGACCGCCGCGGCGGTCAGGACCTGGAGCCGGGACGGAGAGACCCTCGCCGTCGGGCTGCTCGACGGCCCCGGGCTCCTGCGGCTGACGATCGCGCCGGACGCCCGGCGGGACGAGGAGCTGGCACGCCGGCTGGCTGAGGACGTGACCTCGCCGGAGCGCGCGGTCCTGCCCCGGGGGAGGGCGAACATCGAGGCGCCGGTGGGCGCGCTCGTACACGACCTGCTGTTCGAGGCCGGCTGGCAGGCCGACGAGCCGTGGACACCGCTGCGCCGCGACCTCACGGAGCCGGTGGATGACCCGCACGCGCGGATCGAGGTGGTCGGGCCGGAGCAGGCGCATGTGTTCGCCGCCGTCCACCGGGGAGCTTTCGACGGATCGAGGTTCACCGACGAGCGCTGGCACGCGATGGCGACCGGATTGCCGTACGCCGACGCCCGGTGTCTGATCGCGTACGACGACCGGGGCAACGCGGTGGCGGGGGTGACGGTGTGGTCGGCCGGCCCGGGGAGGCCCGGGTTGCTCGAACCGATGGGTGTGCACCGGGACCATCGCCGCCGCGGCTACGGCGAGGCGATCTCCGTCGCCGCGGCGTCCGCGCTCCGGAGACTGGGCTCGTCGAGCGCGCTCGTCTGCACCCCGAGCTCCAACGCGGGCGCTGTCGCCACTTACCAGGCGGCCGGCTTCCAGCGATGCGCCGAGGTTCGGGACCTGTACCGGGACGCCTAGGGCGTGTGGTGAAAGTCCCGTCTGCCCCACGGCGCCTGTCACGGCACCTCGACTCGTTGTCGGACTCGTCCAAGAACGTCCAGCCCCTCCGGCAAGACGCGCGGCGTTCCCCGGAGGCGGCGGGGCAACGCTTCCTGGCCACCGGGGAGTTCACATGGATGTCCACCCCTCAGATCCCGATCTCACTCCTCCGTCGGCCCGTGCCTCGCGACGGAGACCGTGTCCGGAGTCGCAGCCGAGGTCAGGCGTGGTGCTGGTGGCAGGGGTGTGTGCCGGGGGCGTGCCTCGAACGCCTCGATGACATAGGCCGCGAAGCGCCGGGAAGCCGCGACCTGCGCCTCGGCGGACGAGGCACGGATCCCCTTGTTGGCCATGAGCATCAGGATGAGATCGTCCAGCACGAAGTCCGCACGCAGGCGCCCCGCCTCTCTGGCTCGCCGGGCCAGCTCCGCCACGGCCCTGACCGTGTACTCGCGGCCCCCGGCGACTTCGGAGGCCCCCGGAAAGGCCGACAGGAACGCCTCCGTGAAGCCCCTGTCCCGTGCGTGCAGCTCGCAGATCCTCTCGATCACCAGACACAGGCCCTGCCACGGGTCAGGCGCGGCGGACCCCTCGTCGACGATGGTTCGGCACGCGCGCAGCTGGTCGGCGAAGGCAGCGGCGACGAGGTCCTGGCGGGCGGGGAAGCGGCGGTACACGGTGGCGGGCCCCACCCCGGCGCGCCGGGCGATCTTCCGCGTGGGCACGTTCAGGCCCTCGGCGGAGAGCAGCTCCCTCGCCGCGCCGAGGATGCGCTCGCGGTTGTCCAGCGCGTCCGCGCGCAGAGTCCGAGACATTCGGCGGTCATCGCTCTCACTTCGCTCAACCGGACGCGTGCGTCCGCTTACGGTTCCAGCCTAGATCCCCTGGAGGCGACATGAAAGCAATCGTGATCAAGGCGTACGGAGGGCCCGAAGGCCTGGCGGTCGTCGAGCTGCCCGCACCCGAACCCGCCCCGGGACAGGTGCTCATCTCCACGGAGGCCGCGGGCGTCGGCGGCGTGGACACGATGATCCGCAGCGGCGCCCTGGCCGACTACGGTTTCGCGGAGAGGCATGTGCCGGGCGGCGAGGTGGCCGGTGTCGTCACCGCGGTCGGCGAGGGGGTCGAGATGTCCTGGATCGGCCAACGCGTGTGGGCGCCCACGGGCAACGGCGGCGGGTACGCGGAACAGGCCGTCGCCCCGGCCCAGGAGATCGTCGCTCTGCCCGCCGAGCTGTCCGCCGTCGACGCGGTCACCCTCGGCAGCGCGGGTGCCGTGGCGCACTTCGGGCTCGCGCACGCCCGGTTCGCGCCCGGCGAAACGGTCCTGGTACGCGGCGCGGCCGGCAGCCTCGGCATCATGACGGTCCAGCTGGCAGCCCGCGACGGCGCAGCGGCTGTGGCGGTCACCACGTCGTCGCCCGCGCGTGGTGAGCGCCTGCGCCGCCTGGGCGCGACGCACGTGCTGGACCGCCTGGGCATGGGCACGGCGGACGACACCCCCTCGGCCTACGACGTCATCATCGACGTCGCGGCCGGCGAGAACATGCCGGCGTTCTTCGACCGGCTCAACCCCGGCGGACGCCTGGTCGCCGTCGGCGCCGTAGCGGGCCGGCCGCCCGCGACCTTCGGGGCCGGGCTCATGGCCGCGTTCCAGAAATCGCTGACCTTCTCCACCTTCAGCGCGGCCACCGTCCCCCCGGAGGAACTGCGTGCCGTACGCGGTGAGCACTTCGCCGCCGCGGGCCGCGGTGACCTGAAGGCGGTGGTCCACGACGTTCTCCCGCTGGACCGGGCCGCGCTGGCTCATCACGAGATGGATGCCGGTGAGGTCTTCGGCCGGATCGTGCTGACCCCGTAACGCGGGGCCAGTACGCCTCCCCGGGTCGGTTCGGCCACGTCGGGGGAATGGTGTATGCAGGAGGTATGCGTAGCTGGTCCGGGTTTACGGCTTTGAGGCCCCCTCCGATGGCGGGTGGGGCCCTGATTCTTGTGCCGCTGGCCATCGTCGTCGCGGTGCCTGTGATCGACATCTGGCTGCCCCGGAACCTTCACGTCGCGCCGCTGCTCGTCGTCGCGCCGACCTTCACCGCGGCGTTCGGCGGGCCCCGGCTCGTGGCGGCCATCGGGGGCCTTGCGGTGCTGTCCCAGATCGTCGCGGGTCTGGAAAGACAGGCGCTGGGCGATGAACGCGTCGTGCTGGAGATCGTCTCGCTGGTTGTCGTCTCGGTGCTCGTCACCCTCTTCTGTTATCTGCGCGAACGGCACCAGCGCCAGTTGGTCAGGGCCCAACTGGTCTCCGAGACAACCCAGTTGGCCCTGCTGCGGCCGTTGCCGCCGCACGCGGGGCCGCTCCGGATCGCGAGCGAGTACTGCTCGGCGGAGCCCGACAGCCGCATCGGGGGAGACCTGTTCGCGGTCACCCGCACCGAGCACTCGACGCGCTTCCTCATCGGTGATGTCCGGGGCAAGGGACTCACCTCCCTCAACGGCACGTCGATCATGCTCGGCGCATTCCGGGCAACGGCCCACCGGCAGGCGCCGCTGCCGGAGCTGGCCGCGTATCTGGAGGGCAGCGTCCACTGGGGTCTCTCGGAACTCGACCACGCGCAGGACGAGAGCGGCGAATGGTTCGTCACGGCGCTGCTGGTGGACATCCCGGACGACGAGCAGGCGGTCCACGTGCTCAACATGGGACACCCGCCGCCGCTGTTGATCCACGAGGCGGCAGCGACACCCCTCCTGGTCCGCAAACCATCGCCGCCCCTGGGACTCGGCGGGCTCGGCGAGGCGTCCTACGAGGAGGAGACCTTCCCCTTCCCCCGGGGCGACTCTCTGCTCCTCTACACCGACGGGGTCTCGGAGGCGCGGGACCGCGAGGGCAACTTCTACCCACTCGCCGACAGCGCGGCGGTGGCCGGGCGCTCGGCCGTCCGGTCGAACGGAGGCCCCTCCGCCCTGCTCAAGCACCTGTTGGACGACCTGCTCGCGTACGCGGGCGGCGAGCTGGGCGACGACATGGCGATGATCGCCGTCTCCTGGGGCGAACCGGGAGGCCCCGAGGACGTCCCACCGCCCGCCGACACCTGACCACGCACGCACTGGCGGTACGGGTTCCCCGTACGGTTCACCCAGCGCCGTACTCTCGCCGAAGAACACCACTGGCGCGCGGGCCGGCCGGGCGCGGATCAGCCGCCCGGGAGGGTGTACCCCGAGGTGATGTTCAGCGTCGTCGCGAAGGTCAGGTACATCAGCCACAGACCGGTGATCGTGTGGAAGAACCCCTGACCCCACTCGCCCGCGGTCGCCAGCGTCCCCCGGGTCCCACCCTGCCGGGGCCTGTCGAACGGCAGGCTGGTGAAGAACTTGGTGACGTACACACCGGTGAGGCCGGTGAAGAGCAGACCGACCGGCCAGGCCCCGGCGCTGTAGAAGACCACCATGCCCAGCACCGACAGGATGACGAAGGCCACGCACATACCGGCATCCGTCTTCACCCCGGTCCGCTGGAAACGGTTCCAGCCCAGCGCGAACCAGTGAATGCCGTACGCGCTGAACGCCAGCGCCGCCATGAACAGCGCCTTGTCGTGGAACACCTGGAACCAGGTGAGCCCGACGAAGAGATAGATCCCGGCGAGCAACTGGCACAGGCCGGGCATGAAGATTCCCCATACGCCCATCGCCCGGTCGACATCGGCATTCCGCCGCGGAGCGCGGAGCAGCTCCTGCGGACCGTAGATCAGATAGCCCGTGCCGAGGCCGAAGAATCCCAGCACCACAGGCACGAACGCCGAATCGGGGAAGATCACGGCGAATTTGCCGGGGTCCATCGCGCACACCTCCACCATAAAGAAGTCGGACCGGTGAGATCACCGGCCGGCCGGGCTTAGAAATGTGAGACCGAATCAATCCCAGAACGTTGACCGCTGCCACTCGGATGTGCCATCCGTGTCGGCTGGGCCATCCGCCCCACTTCCAGGAGCGGCCCCGGGCACATTTCCCTAGGCTGTCGCTGTGCCGGGCTTTCTTTCGGCCCGGTCTCTGTCGGGCGATTGCCACAATCCGGCGCGGAGGGATCGGGACATCCATGACCACCATCGAGGCATCCTCCGACGTGGACGTTCCGGTCCGCGTGGCCTACAACCAGTGGACGCAATTCGAGAGCTTTCCCCGCTTCATGGACGGTGTGCAACGGATCGACCGGCCACGCTCGACGATGACCCACTGGGTGACCCGGCTGGGTCCGATGACCCAGGAGTTCGACGCGGAGATCGTGGAGCAGAGCCCTGACGAGCGGGTCAGCTGGCGCAGCATGGGCCGGCCCGTTCATTCGGGCACCGTGACGTTCCTGGAACTGGCCGAGGACCGTGTGCGGGTGACGCTGCGGATCGACTTCGCACCCCGCGGATTCGTCGAGCGCTCCGGTAACGCGCTGGGCGTCGTCCACCGCCGGGTGCACAAAGACCTGAAATCCTTCAAGGAATATATCGAGGGCCAGGGACGAGAGACCGGGGAGTGGCGCGGCGCGATCCGCGACAGCCATGTCCGGCCGAACTCGGGACAGAAACATCCGCACGTCCCCAACTGGCCGACCGGCTGAGGCGAAAGGCAATCCGGGTGAAGAGGCGACCGGCCGATGAACCGAGCGAAAACGAACTTGATATCACTCCGCCCAAGAAATGGGCGGCGGGCGTTCCCGCCGTCGCCCACGCGCTCAACTATTCCCTCGCGGAGACCTCCGCCCGGCACACCGCGCTGACACTGCTGAACCTCAATCAGGTGGGGGGTATCGACTGCCCCGGCTGTGCCTGGCCGGACCCCGAGCCGGGGAGCCGGCACCGTAACGAGTACTGCGAGAACGGCGCCAAGCACGTCAACGACGAGGCGACCGAGCGACGCGTCACCCCCGAGTTCTTCCGCCGTCATTCGGTGACCGAACTGGGCCGCCGGTCGGACCTCTGGCTCAATCAGCAGGGACGGCTCACCGAACCCATGGTGAAGCGGCCGGGCTCGGACCACTACGAGCCGATCAGCTGGCACGAGGCGCTGGGCCTGATCGCCGACGAGCTACGGAGCCTGGACTCGCCCGACGAAGCCGCCTTCTACACCTCGGGACGGGCCGGCAACGAGGCGGCCTTCGTCCTCCAGCTCTTCGCCCGCGCCTTCGGGACCAACAACCTTCCCGACTGCTCCAACATGTGCCACGAGTCGAGTGGCGCCGCCCTGCACGAGACGCTGGGCACCGGCAAGGGCAGTGTGAGCCTGTCGGACATCCACCACGCCGATCTGATCCTCATCCTGGGCCAGAACCCCGGCAGCAATCACCCCCGGATGCTCTCGGCCCTGGAGGAGACCAAGCGCAGGGGTGGCCGTATCGTCGCGATCAACCCGCTGCCCGAGGCGGGCCTGATGCGGTTCAAGAATCCGCAGAAGCCCCGGGGTGTGGTGGGCCGGGGGACCGTGATCGCCGACGATTTCCTGCAGATCCGTCTCGGTGGCGACCTCGCCCTCCTCCAGGCGCTGAATCTGCTGCTGCTGGAGGCCGAGGACGCCAAGCCCGGCGCCGTGCTCAACCGTGCCTTCATCGACTCGCACACCAAGGACTTCTCCGAGTTCGCCGAGCACATCCGCTCGACCGTCTCATGGCCCGATGTCCTCAGGGCCACCGGACTGACCCGCGCCGGGATCGAGCGGCTGCGTGACGCCGTGCTCGGGAGCGAACGGGTCGTCGTCTGCTGGGCGATGGGGCTGACACAGCAGAAGCACGCCGTGGCCACCATCCGGGAGATCGTGAACTTCCTGCTGCTGCGGGGCAACATCGGCAAGCCCGGGGCCGGGCCGTGTCCCGTACGGGGCCACAGCAACGTGCAGGGCGACCGGACCATGGGTATCTGGGAGAAGATGCCCGAGACGTTCATGGAGGCCCTCGGCCGCGAGTTCTCGTTCGAGCCCCCCGCCGCGCACGGTCTGGACACGGTGGATTCCATCAGGGCGATGCTCGACGGGCGGATCAAGTTCTTCCTCGGCCTCGCTGGCAACTTCGTACGGGCCACTCCCGACAGCCCGGTCACCGAGAAGGGGCTGCGCCGCTGCCGTCTCACCGCCCAGATCTCGACCAAGCTGAACCGTACGCACACCGTCTGCGGCGACACTGCGCTGATCCTTCCCACGCTCGGGCGGAGCGAGAAGGACATCCAGGCGGGCGGGGAGCAGTTCATCACCGTCGAGGACTCGATGAGCCAGGTCCACAGCTCCCACGGACGCCTGGAACCCGCCTCCAAACAGCTGCTCAGCGAGGTGGCGATCCTCTCCCGGCTGGCCCGCATGACGCTGGGGGACCGGGTGCCCGTGCCCTGGGAGGAGTTCGAGGGGGACTACGGAACGATCCGTGACCGCATCGCCCGCGTGGTACCGGGCTTCGACAACTACAACGCGCGGGCGACCCGTCCCGGGGGCTTCCTGCTGCCGAACCCGGTCAACGAAGGGGTTTTCCCCACCGCCGTCGGAAAGGCGCTCTTCACCCGCAACGCGTTCGAGATGCTGGACGCCCCCGAGGGGCATCTCGTACTGCAGACGCTGCGCTCGCACGATCAGTGGAACACCATTCCGTACACCACGGACGACCGCTACCGGGGCATCCACGGTTCACGCCGGATCGTGATGGTCAATCAGCGCGACCTGGACGCGCTCGGCCTGAGCGACGGCGACGAGGTGGACCTGGTCACTGTCTGGCACGACGACATCGAACGCCGCGCCGAGGGCTTCCGCCTGGTCGCCTATCCGACGGCGGTCGGGTGCGCCGCCGCGTACTACCCCGAGACCAATGTGCTGGTGCCCCTGGACAGCGTGGCCGACGTCAGCAACACGCCGACGTCGAAGGGTGTCGTGATCCGTCTTGAACCGGTACGCGCGGGAGCGACGGTCCCGCGGTGAGATCCGGTCTCTCCGGGATCCGGTCTCTCCGGGCGCGACGCGATCGTCACGACGGTCGGCCGGCGGCGCGCGCCGGCCGCGGGCGATACGGCCACGGCCGGCGAACGTACGTGCTGTCAGACGGACTTGACCTCGCCACCGTCCATCCGAAGCGTCGACCCGGTCATCCAGCGCGCCGCGGGCGAGACGATGAAAGCCATCAGCTCGGCGAGCTCCTCCGGCCGGCCGAAGCGTCCGATCTCGGCCTTCCGCGGGAACTCCTCGATCGCCTCCTCCACGGTCATGTCGTGGAGCGGCGCCCAGTGTTCGAGGTACGAACGGCGCCGGTTCGTCATCACCGGGCCGGGCAGGACGCTGTTGACCTGGACGCCGTCGGCGATGCCACGGTCGGAGAACGCCTTCGCGAGGGCGGCGATCGCCGCGTTGATCGTGCCGACCGCCGCGTAGGGAGCCTTGGGGAAGATCGCGGAGTTTCCCGACATCAGTACGACCGATCCCTGTGACTCCATTAGCGCGGGCCAGGCCGCGACCGTCAGCCGCCGCGCTCCGTGGAGCTTGAGGGCCAGGCCGGCGTCCCACTGCTCGTCCGTCATCTCGAACAGGTCGATCTGCGGTACGGCGCCCGCGATGTTGACCAGAGCGTCGATGCGGTGGAACGCCTCCAGGGTCTGCTCGACCACCGTCCCGGCCGCCCCGCTGTCGGCGAGGTCCAGGTCGATCACCAGGGCCTCGGCCCCGGCCTTCCGTACCTCGGCGGCGGTGTCCTCCAGATTGGCCCGGTCGCGCGCGACGAGGACGATCGAGGAAAAGTCCCGCGCCAGCCGGATCGCCGTGGAACGCCCCATACCCTGACTGGCTCCGGTGACCACTGCTACGGAGTTCGGCATGTCACTTCTCCTTCGCCGGAATCGACTCGAAGGGACTCGAATCGACCGGAGTCGAGTTGTCGGCCGCCGCCGGGCGCGCCGGCCGGCTGGTGAGGAAGCCGCCAATCGCCGCCGCGATCTCGTCGGCGTGGGTCTCCAGCGCGAAGTGGCCGGTGTCGACCAGACGGACGTCGGCGTCGGGGATGTCGCGCTTGAATGCCTCGGCCCCGGCGGGGAGGAAGAACGGGTCGTTCCTGCCCCACATCGCGAGCAGCGGTGGCCTGTTCGTCCGGAAGTACTCCTGGAACACGGGGTACAGGGCGACGTTGCCCGCGTAGTCCAGGAACAGGTCGAGCTGGATCTCGTGCGCGCCGTCGCGTGCGAGATAGTGGTTGTCCAGGCCGTATCCGTCCGGGCCGACCCGCGTCACCTCCGGGACACCGTGCTCGTACTGCCAGACCGTCGTCTCCGGCCGCAGGAGCATCCGGACAGCCTCCCGGTTGGCCGCCGACGGGTCCTTCCAGTACGCCTGCACCGGGGCCCAGTTCTCGCTCAGCCCTTCCTCGTACGCGTTGCCGTTCTGCGTCACGATCGCGGTGATCCGTTCCGGGTGCCGGGTGGCGATACGGAATCCGACGGGTGCGCCGTAGTCGAAGACGTACAGCGCGAACCGGTCCAGGCCCAGTACCTCGGTCAGGCCGTCCATCACATCGGTGAGGTGCTCGAAGGTGTAGTCGAAGTCCTCCCGCGCGGGCATGTCCGACCTGCCGAAGCCGGGCAGATCGGGAGCCACGATGTGGAAGCGGTCGGCGAGCAGCGGGATCAGGTCGCGGAACATGTGGCTCGACGACGGGAAGCCGTGTAGCAGAAGCAGTGTGGGCGCGTCGGGCGCTCCGGCCTCCCGGTAGAACACCTTCAGACCGTCCACCTCGGCCGTGCGGTATGCGATGTCAGCCATGACGTTCACCTTTCTCGGAGAGGCGGCCGACGGCCCACGGCCACCGCCGCCTCAGGACTGCTCCATGTAACTGCTCAATTGCTGCCGGGAAGGTTATTTACCGCATGTGTTTCCCGGAGTGCTCCATTGATCCCGCAGTTGGCTCAATGGCGGGGGTAACTGCTCTGCTTCCACTAGCAAGGTTAGGAATCGCACCGTAACTTGTCAACGCGGCTCAAGGGGGTTACTCTCTCGTTCGAGAGTTGACGCCACGCGCTCGCGCGACAGGAAGGGGTGGTGACATGACCCGGGACGCTCCGGCGCTGTTCCTGGCCGACACGCTCGGCCTGGACTTCCTCAACTCCGTTGCCACGCCCGTCGACACACCGGTCGACTGGATCGAGGACGGTGACGGACTGCTGGCCTGGCTGGAGCAGGCGGAACTGGTGTCGCCCGACACGCTCGTGTCCCTGCGTGAGCAGGCCCTGCCCGGCGAGCTCGACAGTGTCGCCGCCCAGGCCCGGGGTCTGCGGGAGGAGTTCCGCGCCTTCGTACGCGCGCACAGGGGCAGGCCCCTGGGTGCGCGGGACCTGGCGGAGCTGGCGCCGCTGAACCGGCTGCTCGCGCGCGACGAGGGATTCCTTCAACTCGGCGTCGCGGAAAGCGGGAACGCCCCCGGTCTTCAGCTGCGGACGCTGCGC
Source organism: Streptomyces camponoticapitis (assembly GCF_014646115.1). Taxonomy (GTDB): domain Bacteria; phylum Actinomycetota; class Actinomycetes; order Streptomycetales; family Streptomycetaceae; genus Streptomyces; species Streptomyces camponoticapitis. The sequence continues at coordinate 346,327 of NZ_BMMV01000002.1, forward strand.
CGCTGGCGCTCGCCGGAGTCGCTGCTGCTGCCCATCGCCGAGGCGCTCGCGAGATTCCTCAGCGAGGAGGACCTCTCGGACGTCAAGGCGTGCGAGGGCCCGGCGTGCACGCTGATGTTCGTCGACCACACCCGGGGGCGCGCCCGCCGCTGGTGCAGCATGGCGATCTGCGGCAACCGCGCGAAGCAGGCCGCGCACCGCGACCGGGTCAGGAAGAGCCGGGGCGATCTCCCGTAGGGTCACGCGCGTACGCAGGGCTCCACCGGCCCGGTTCCCGCGCGCGGTGCCACCGGTGCGGCTTTACGTTGGACGTATGACCAAGCAGAAGGTGAGGAGACCGGAGGAGCACCTGCGCCGCGCGGACCCGGTGCTGGGTTCGGTCATCGATGCCGTGGCACGCGGGGGCGGACCCCGCCCCTCGCTGCCGCCGGATTCGTCGATGTCGAACGATCCGAAGATGCCGACGGATTGCTACGGCGCCCTCATCAGGGGCATCGCCAGCCAGAACATCTCGTCCTTCGCCGCCCGTGCGGTCTACCGCAAGATCATCGAGCGCTTCGGCGGCCGGACTCCCACACCGCGGCAGGTCCTCGACGACGATCCCGAAGCACTGCGTGTCGCGGCCGGACTGTCCCACGCGAAGACGGAATCCCTGCGCTCGCTCGCGGAGCACATCCTGTCCGGCGAGCTCGAACTCGACCGTCTGCACGACCTTCCCGACGACGACGTCATCCATCAGCTCGTCGCTGTGAAAGGCATCGGGACGTGGACGGCCCATATGTTCATGATCTGGCACCTGCACCGGCCCGATGTACTGCCCGTCGGTGACCTGGGGATCCGTCAAGCGGTCAAGAAGCTCTACGACCTGCCCGGACTCCCGGCACCGGTGGAGACGACACGCATCGGAGAGCCGTGGCGCCCCTACCGGACGCTCGCGTGCCTCTACCTGTGGCGTCTGGAGGAGTCGGAACCCCAAGTCTGACGTGACAGTTCGTGCCCACGGTGGCGCCGGTGACAGGAAGCAGGTACGGCGATGGACATGGAGATGGGTGACAGGACCGCCGTGGTGACCGGCGCCAGCAAGGGGATCGGTCTGGCCGTCACCCTCGCTCTCACCGGCGCCGGGGCGCATGTCGTCGCAGGATCGCGATCGCTGAGCGACGAGCTCGGGGAACTGGTCGAAGCCGGCAAGGTCACCTTCGTACGAGGCGACCTGACCGAGCCGTCCGGGCCGGCCGAACTGGTCGAGGCGGCGGTGAAACGCGGAGGCGTCGACATCCTGGTCAACAGCGTCGGTGCGGTGACTCCCCGCCCGGACGGATTCCTCGGCATCACCGAGGACGACTGGAACACGTCGTGGGCGCTGGGATTCATGACAGCGGTGCGTACGACGCGGGCGGCGGTCCCGGACATGGTCGGGCGGGGCGCCGGGGTGATCGTGATGGTGGGTTCCGTGAACGCGTTCCTGCCCGACCCGCTGGTGCTGGACTACTCGGCGGTCAAGGCGGCCCTGACGAACCTCGCCAAGAGCCTGTCGAAGGAACTGGGCCCGCGGGGCGTCCGCGTGGTCTCGGTCAGCCCCGGCCCGGTGGCGACGGACCTGTGGCTCGGCGAGAGCGGCATGGCGCAGACGATGTCGCGTGCCACCGGCAGGCCGGCCGAGGACGTCGCGGCGTCCGCGGTGGGAGACACACCGCTCGGACGTTTCACCACCCCCGAGCAGGTCGCCGACCTGGTCACCTTCCTGGCGGGTGAACGCGCCGCGAACATCACCGGCGCGGACGTCACGATCGACGCGGGTCTGATCACCACGATGCGCTGAGGGCGGCGGTTCCAGCCGCAGGACGGGTTCTAGCCGCAGGACGGGCACAGACCCCGGTACGTGACCTCGACGTCGGACACCGTGAAACCGAACCGTTCCGCCGCCGGGAGGACCGCCAGCGGATCGCCGTTCGGGTGGACGTCGCGGACCGTACCGCAGCCGGAACACACCAAGTGCTGATGCGGATGGCGGGCGTTGGGGTCGTAGCGCATCGCGCGGCCCGCCGTGGAGACCTCAATCACCTCGCCGAGGGAGACCAGTTCGCCCAGGGTGTTGTAGACGGTCGCCCGGGAGATCTCGGGCAGCCGCCTCGCCGCGAGCGCGTGCACCTCGTCGGCCGTCAGATGCACGTGGTCACCGTCGAGCACCTGCGCGACGACGCGGCGCTGGGAGGTCAACCGCCAGCCACGTCCTCGCAGTCGCTCCAGCAGGTCGCTCATGTCAGTTCACCTGTTCAGTGTTCGCGGGATCCCGAGTCGCTTCCGAGGGTGCCCAGTTGGCCGGATTCTTACCGGATGTACTTTTAGTTCACTTCTTGACTTGGACTCTGTCCATCGTAGGATCGGTTCCGGTCGACAGCCAAGAAGCAGCGTGTGACGGCTCCCGGCCGCACCGAGCACCGTGATCCGCCAGGTCCAGAAGGATTCCCATGTCTGAGAACCATGATGCAATCGTCGTAGACGCGAAGGAGGAGGGTGAGGGCGGCTGCCCGGTCGCACACGGACGTGCCCCTCACCCGACCCAGGGCGGCGGAAACCACAAGTGGTGGCCGGAGCGGCTCAATCTGAAGATCCTCGCCAAGAACCCCGCCGTGGCCAACCCCCTCGGTGAGGAATTCGACTACGCCGAGGCGTTCAAGACCCTCGACCTGCCCGCCGTGAAGCAGGACATCGCGCAGGTGCTGACGACCTCGCAGGACTGGTGGCCCGCCGACTTCGGCCACTACGGCCCCTTCATCATCCGTATGGCGTGGCACAGCGCGGGTACGTACCGGATCAGCGACGGCCGCGGCGGCGCGGGTGCGGGCCAGCAGCGCTTCGCCCCCCTCAACAGCTGGCCGGACAACGGGAATCTGGACAAGGCCCGCCGACTGCTCTGGCCGGTCAAGAAGAAGTACGGCCAGAGCCTCTCCTGGGCCGACCTGATGATCCTCGCCGGCAACGTCGCCCTGGAGACCATGGGCTTCGAGACCTTCGGCTTCGCCGGCGGTCGCGCGGACGTCTGGGAGCCCGAGGAGGACGTGTACTGGGGTCCCGAGACCACCTGGCTCGGCGACGAGCGCTACACCGGTGACCGCGACCTGGAGAGCCCCCTCGGCGCCGTCCAGATGGGCCTCATCTACGTCAACCCCGAGGGCCCGAACGGCACTCCGGACCCGCTCGCCTCGGCGCGCGACATCCGCGAGACGTTCCGCCGGATGGCGATGAACGACGAGGAGACCGTCGCCCTCATCGCGGGCGGCCACACCTTCGGCAAGACCCACGGCGCCGGCCCGGCGGACAGCGTCGGCGCCGACCCGGAGGCCGCCCCGATCGAGCAGCAGGGCTTCGGCTGGAAGAACAGCTACGGCACCGGCAAGGGCGGCGACACCATCACCAGCGGCCTTGAGGGCATCTGGACGAACACTCCGATCACCTGGGACAACAGCTTCCTGGACATCCTTTACGGCTACGAGTGGGAGCTGTTCCGGAGCCCGGCGGGCGCGAACCAGTGGCGGCCGAAGGACGGCGCCGGAGCCGGCACCGTACCGGACGCCCACGACGCGTCGAAGACCCACGCGCCCACCATGCTGACGAGCGACCTGGCGCTGCGCGTCGACCCGGCGTACGACGAGATCGCCCGCCGATTCCACGCCAACCCCGACCAGTTCGCGGACGCCTTCGCCCGCGCCTGGTACAAGCTGACCCACCGCGACATGGGCCCGATCGTGCGCTACCTCGGCTCCGAGGTCCCCTCCGAGACGCTGGTGTGGCAGGACCCGCTGCCCGCCGTGACGCACGAGCTCGTCGATGCCGCCGACATCGCCTCCCTCAAGGAGCAGGTCCTCGCCTCGGGTCTGCCGGTGTCCCAGCTCGTCTCCACCGCGTGGGCCTCGGCCTCGTCCTTCCGCGGCAGCGACAAGCGCGGCGGCGCCAACGGTGCTCGCATCCGCCTGGAGCCGCAGCGCGGCTGGGAGGCCAACGACCCCGACCGGCTGGCGACGGTGCTGGGCACCCTCGAAGGCATCCAGGAGTCGTTCAACTCCGCCCAGGGCGGCGGAAAGCGGATCTCGCTGGCCGACCTGATCGTGCTCGCCGGTGCCGCCGCCGTCGAGAAGGCGGCCAGGACGGCCGGCTTCGACGTCGAGGTCCCCTTCACCCCGGGCCGCGCGGACGCCTCCCAGGAGCAGACGGACGTGGAGTCCTTCGCGGCGCTGGAGCCGGCCGCCGACGGATTCCGCAACTACCTCGGGAAGGGCCAGCGGCTGCCCGCCGAGTACCTGCTGCTCGACCGGGCGAACCTGCTGACCCTGAGCGCCCCCGAACTCACCGTTCTCGTGGGTGGTCTCCGCGTCCTGGGCGCCACCTACCAGGAGTCGTCGCTCGGCGTCCTCACCGACACCCCCGGGTCGCTGACCAACGACTTCTTCGTCAATCTGCTCGACCTGGGTACGACGTGGACGGCGACGTCCGAGGACGCGAACACGTTCGAGGCGCGCGACACCGCCACCGGCGAGGTCAAGTGGACCGGCAGCCGCGCGGACCTCGTCTTCGGGTCCAACTCCGAGCTGCGCGCGGTCGCGGAGGTCTACGCGAGCGACGACGCGAAGGAGAAGTTCGTGAACGACTTCGTCGCGGCGTGGAACAAGGTCTCCAACCTGGACCGGTTCGACCTCGTCTGATCGGCTTCCCGGCCGATCGCTCCGGACCTGCCTGAAGTGCAACGGCCGGGTCGCCCCCGCGGACACCGCGCGGGGGCGGCCCGGCCGTCGGCCGTCCACCTCGTGGGCGGCACGCCGGATTCCAGGACACCGCCCCAACCGGCTGACGCGGCGCTACAGATAATCACCGGCCTCGGCTCCCAGCACGTTCGGAAGCATCGGCAGCCGCCGCGCCAACCCCGCCCTCCCCGCGTACGGCGCCATGAAGCGCGCGCTCAGCAGCATCACCGAGACCGCTGCCGTGACCTGGGGCCGTCAGGGCATCCGGGTGAACGGCATCACCCCCGGCGGAACCGCCACGGAGATGATCGACAAGTGGGAGGCGGGTGACCGGCGCGATCGTGCCGGTCGACGGCGGCGCCGGCGCCTGAGGAGGAGGGCCTCAGGCGTTGCGCGTGTCGTAGGTGTCCTGGTGGCGGCGGATCTCCGTCTGCCGGTCGGCGGACCAGGCCGCCAGCTCCAGCACGGTGGTGAGCAGCGATTTCCCGAGAGCCGTCAGGGAGTACTCGACGCGGGGCGGGACCTCCGCGTACGCCGTGCGGTCGACGAGCCCGCTGCGCTGGAGCTGCTTGAGCGTGAGGGTGAGCATCCGCTGGGAGATCCCGGGGATGGCGTACGCCAGGTCGGAGTAGCGCACGGGTCCGTCGGAGAGGGTGCCGATGATCAGCACGCTCCACTTGTCGCCGACCAGGTCGAGGGTCTCGCGGATGAAGTCGGCGTCCTGATCGTTCCAGTGCGCGCACGGCCCGGGGATCTGGCGCACGTTCGCCCGCACGTTCGTGCGCCCCCGCCGGATCTCCTTCTCGACGGCCACGGTGACCAGCCCTTTCCCAGACTCACGCACATGAATGTGCCTTTTGTGTCACTCGTCATCCTAATGCACAGTGTGGCTACGAACAGATAGTGAGTTTCGAGAGGGGTCCACCGTGAAGATCGAATTCTGGTCGGACATCGTCTGCCCGTACTGCGGGCTGATGGACAACCGGCTCCGGCTGGCACTGGAGCGTTTCGAGCACGCGGACGACGTCCGGGTCACCCACCGTTCCTTCCAGCTCCACCCGGATCTGCCGCGCGCGGGCATCACCCAGCGGAAGCTGCTGGAGACGCACGGCATCTCCGCGGCGGACGGAGAGGGCATCTTCGCTCCCATCGAGGCTGCCGCCCGCGCGGAGGGACTGGATCCCTACCGCGCGCTGGAGCGGACCCTGGGACCGACCGACCTCGCCCACGAGCTGCTCGCCCACGCCGCCGACAAGGGACGGGGCGAGGAGACCTGGACGGCGATGTTCCGCGCCCACTTCGGCGAGGGGCGGCGCCTGTGGACCGAGGACGAGGTACTCGGCTTCGCCGCCGAGACCGGACTTGACCGTGCCGACGCCGCGCGGGCCCTGCGCGAGCGGCGTTACCGCGACCGGGTGGCCGCCGACCAGCGTGAGGCCGAGCGGCTCGGCGCCGGCGGCACACCGTTCACGGTCCTCGACGGGCGCTACGCCCTGCGCGGGGCGGTCAGCACCGACGAACTCCTGGCCGCGATGACCACGGTCTGGGAAGCCACCCACCCCGAGCCCGCGCCACTGCGGGTCCTCGGTGAAGGCGAAGGCGAGGGCGTCTGCGGACCCGACGGCTGCGCCGTTTTGCCCCATCCCCTCTCCTGAACCGATCCCTTCCGTACATCCGTACTCCGCCCCACAGAACGAAAGGCAGCCCCCATGTCCTACCTGCTGCGCATTGACGCCTCCGCCTCCGGCGCCTCGTCCATCTCCCGCCAGGTCGCCGACTCCTTCACCGCCGCCTGGACCGGCGACATCGTCCGGCGTGACCTCGCGCTCGACCCCGTCGACCACCTCGGCGCCCCCGGTATCACCGCCCGCACCACCCCCGCCGACGAGCGGACCCCCGAGCAGAAGGCGGCGGCCCTGCTCCAGGACGAGCTGGTCGAGGAGTTCCTCGGCGCCGGCGCGTACCTCTTCGCCGTACCGCTCTACAACTACTCGATGCCCTCGGTCTTCAAGGCGTGGCTCGACCACACCATGGTGGTCGGCAGGACCATCGGCCTGGGCGACGCCGTGCGCACCGCGGGCCGCCCCGCCGTCGTCGTATCCGCCCGCGGTGGTGGTTACGGCCCCGGCTCGCCCCAGCACGGGAAGGACTTCCTGGTCCCCACACTGGAGACCGTCCTCGGCGACCCGAACCTGATGTCGCTGGACGTCCGCGCCATCACACCCGAACTGACGTACGCCCCCATCATGGAGCCGCTCCGGCATCTGCTGCCCCAGCACCACGCCTCACTGGAGGACGCGCACAAGCAGGCGCGTCGGCAGGCCGAGGAGATCTCCCGCACCCTGGGCGTCCGCACCGAGACCGGCGGGTCGGCGGGGACCGCGGATGCGGCGCTCGGCCGAAGGTGATGGCGGACCGCTCGCCGGCCCGGCGGGATGCGCGACGCGCCCCGTTTGTGTGTCAGTGGTGGTGACCCCGGCGGCCGAGTGTTTTCACGGGGGCCGCGCCGGGGCGGGCCCATTGCGGCACGGGGCGGCTGGTCGGGCCCCAGGTGGCGTGTCCTTCGGCGTCCGAGCGCCAGGACCAGCAGGACTGGCGGGCCTCGGCCGGATAGCCCTCGCGGACGTCGCCGATCACCGGCCACCCTTCGGGGTTGTCCTCCCAGCCTTCGCCGCGCCCGTAGGGCGTCATGTCGAGCAGTCCGAGGGACCCGTTGACCCGCTCGTTGCCACGGGCCGTCGTGGAGTAGGTGAGGAACGCGCGGTCGCCCTCGCGCAGAAAGCTTGTGAGGTAGCCCATGGGGTCGCCGATCGGCGCGTTCGCGTCGCGTACCGAGTACCAGGGCTGGGTGTAGCCCATGAACTCCACGCGTCGCGGCCCTGGAACAGGTCCAGGAACGGGACCGGGCCCTCGGGGCCGACGCCCTCGACGGTCCCGTCGAACTCCACCAGCGGCAGCCTGCGGCGCGCCGCCGCGATCGCGTCGCCCTCGCGGGTGTGCGCCTTCTCGCGGACCAGGAGCTCGTCACGGGCGGCCTGCCAGGTGGCCGGATCGACGATGGGCGGGCGGCCGGGGGCGGGGTGGTGGTCATGGTGTCCTCCGTGGTGTCCGGGAGCCGTTGTGAGGCGGTCACCAGGACAGACTCGCGACGCGGTGGGAACTCATCGCGGCCCTGTGGCCTGTCCGCTTTCGGTGAGTCTGTCCTAGTTAGTCCGGGTAGGGTGAAGTCATGCCGTTGGACGGTGTGTGGAGGCGGGGTTCTCAGTCGCTGTGGCGTGGCCGGGCGTTCGTGGGCGCGGCGTTCGTGGTTCTGGTTCTGGTGCTGGTGGCTGACTTGTTCGGTGGGTCGGTGGTGCGGCTGGGCGGGATGATGCTGGCACTGCCGGCTCTGGCGGCGGTCTTCACCGGCCCCGGGCCGGTGCTGGTGATCGCGGGGTTGATGTTGCCGGCGTTCGTGGTCTCGCTCTCGGCGAACGGGCGTCTGAACTGGTCGGAGGCGCCGGTATCCCTCGCGACGGCGGTGGTCATCAGCGCCGCCGCGGCGGGTGCGGCGGCGGTACGGGAGAAACGTGCGAACGAACTGGCGCAGTCGCGTCGGGTGACGGCGCGGACGCAGGCGACGTTGCTCCGTCCGTTGCCGTCGCGGTTGGGCCCGGTGGAGATCTCGTCGGCGTATCTGGCGTCGGACGAGGAGTCGACGATCGGCGGGGATGTGTACGCGTGCGCGGTTGTCGGCGGGCGTCCGCGGGTGATGGTGGGGGATGTGCAGGGGAAGGGGTTGTCCACCCTGGAAGTGGTGCTGTTCCTGCTGACCGCCTTCCGGCAGGCTGCCCGGCAGGGTGTGGCGCTGGATGATCTGCCGGTATTTCTGGACGACGCGGTGCGCCGCGATCTGGCTCGCGCGAGGGACACGGCGCGGGAGGCCGGTGAGGTGGGGGAGGGCGGCGAGGCGCGGGAGGCCGGTGAGGTGGGGGAGGAGCCTGAGGCGGGGCGGCGGATGCGGGAGTGTTTCGTGACGGCGGTCGTGGTGGAGGTGGTCGGTGAGGGTGAGGAGGTGCGGCTGGTCAACTGCGGCCATCCGGCGCCGCTTCTCCTGCACGCGGGGACGGTGCGGGAACTGTCGGCGTCCAGACCGGCGCTGCCGGTCGGGCTCCTCAGCCTCGACAGCGACCCCGTGAGCGTCGACACCCACCGTCTGGAGGCGGGTGACACCCTGCTGCTCTACACCGACGGCCTCATCGAGGCCCGCGACGACGCCGGTGTGTTCTACCCGCTGGCGGAGCGTATCGGTGCCTGGACGGCCCGTCCCCCGGCCGCCATGCTCGACGCCCTCCAGAGCGATCTGCGCGGGCATGCCCGTCTTGAGGACGATGTCGCGATGGTCACCGTGCGGCGCCCGTTCGCCCCGCGTGGTGACGGGTGAGTGCCCTCCGCTCTTCGTATTGACCGGCTTCTCGACAGCGGTTCGGGTCGAGAACGGCCCGGCGGGTCCGGGGGCACCGTTCCACACGGCGGGATCCGGCCGCTTCCGGCTACCTGACGAGGCCGATGGGCAGGTTCGCCGGCCCCACCCGGCGCGGCCACTGGTGTCCGACCGCCGCGTACGCCAGGAGGAGGGCGGTGGCGTCCTCCGCCAGGGCGGCGGGCCAGTCGGGACGGCCCGCGTCGGCGACCGTACGGCGCCAGTACGCCCCGCCGAACGTGCCCGCCAGTGAGGCGGCGGCGCCGATCGTGGCGGGCACGGCCGGCGGGGCGCCGCCCGGTTCGCGGGAGGCGAGCGCCACGGCGGCGAGTGCGCCGAACGCCATCCGGGACGTGATCCCGGACGGGCTGAGACGGCTCGGCGTCTTCGGCAACTTGTCCCCGACCAGTTCGCCGAGGGCGGCTGTGGCGGTGATTCCCTTGGCCCACACCCCGGCGAACAGGTTCGCCGGCCGGGCCCGTTCGCCGGGGTCCGTGGTCAGTGCGACGGCGGCTGTCCCGAGCTGGCTGCGCAGGCCGGCCACCACGCCCACCAGGATCAGCCGTGTCACGCCCTTGGGCATACAAATACCTTCCCGGTTCATGCAGCCCTGGGTGCCCGGGCGCAATCCCGGGGAAACGGTCGGCGCACCGGGTCACCTCAATGCCCGCAACCCGTCCTCCCGGCGGCTGGACCATGTGATCGTGGGTGAGGCAGCCCCGCCACCGGCCAGGGACAGGAGGCGTCCATGTCTGACAACGCCCAGTACTTTCCACAGATGATCGTCCCGGTTGGCCATGTCGAACCGGTCGCCCGCCGTATCCGCGCCTTTCTGGCCGGCCGGCTGGTGTTCGACACCGTGCGGGCTCTCTACGTGTGGGAGTGGCCCGGCTATCCGCAGTACTGCGTTCCGGCGGAGGACTTCATCGAAGGAGCTCTCATCGACGAGGACCACACGCAGAAGCTGAGCCTGGGGGTGGCACGCCGCCACGGGCTGCGCGGCGGCGGGGTCGAACGGCCCGGCTCGGCCCGGCTCTGGACCGAGGAGGCGCCGCCGGGTCTCGCGGGCACCGTACGGATCGACTGGGCAGCCCCCGACGCGTGGTTCGAGGAGGACGAGCAGGTGTTCGTCCATCCCCGCAGCCCCTACACGCGGGTGGACGCGCTCCGATCGAGCCGCACCGTCCGCGTCGAACTGGACGGGGAGGTCCTCGCCGAGGCGCCCTCGACCGTCATGGTGTTCGAAACCGGCCTGCCGACCCGCTACTACCTCGACCGCGTCCACACCGATCTCACCCGGCTGGTGCCCAGCGAGACCGTGACCGCCTGCCCGTACAAGGGCAGCACCAGCGCCTACTGGTCCGTCACCACGAAAGCCGGAAGCTACGCGGACATCGCCTGGGCCTACGATTTCCCGACCCGCCAGCTCGCACCCATCGCCGGGCTCGTGGCCTTCTACAACGAGCAGACGGACATCTTCCTCGACGACCGCCCGCTCCCACGCCCGGCGCCCATCAACCGGACCGCCCGGCCCAGGTCACGGCCCTAAGACTGGGCGAGAGGGGGCCAGGGAAGCTCGATCCGGTCTCTCTCGGCGTTCATCTCCCACAGCTGATCGGCGAGTTGGACCGGCTCCACGCTCGGGATGCCGGCCGCGAGAGCCGCTGCCTCGTCCATGGCCCAGCGCGGGGTTGTCAGCGAGCGGGAGTGACTCCGTACGACCAGTTGTGTCCCATCTCGGTCTCGCGCTCACCGACGACCTTCAGCGCGTCGAGCCGCGCGAGCTCCGCGTCCGTGAGGGTGAGTTCAGCGGCGGCCGCGTTCTCCTCCAGACGGGAGATGTGGAGGGTTCCGGGAATCGGGACGACGCCGGGCGCCTTCGCGAGCAGCCAGGCCAGGGCCACCTGGCCCGGTGCGGCCTCGTGCGCCCGGGCGATTTCCCTGACGACATCGACGGCGGCGAGGTTGGTCTCGAACGCCTCACGGGCGAAGCGGGGCATGTTGCGGCGGTAGTCGTTCTGCGGGAGGTCCCTGAGCGAGGTGATCTGTCCGGTGAGCATGCCTCTGCCGAGCGGGCTGTAGGGCACGACCCCGATGCCGAGTTCGCGGCAGACCGGGAACACTTCCTCCTCGATGTCGCGGGACCACAGGGACCACTCGGTCTCCACGGCCGCGATGGGGTGCACGGCCTGCGCCCGGCGGATGGTGTCGGCAGCCGCCTCGCAGAGCCCGAGGTGGCGCACCTTGCCCTCGGCGACCAGTTCCGCCATGGCACCGACCGTCTCCTCGATCGGGACATCGGGATCGACGCGATGCTGGTAGTAGAGATCGATGTGGTCGGTGCCCAACTGGGTCAGAGAACGCTCGGCGCGCTCACGCACATACTCCGGTCGGCCGCTGATGATCGGCGGCCCCTCCGGACCCAGAGACCGTACGATGCCGAACTTGGTGGCGATCACCACCTGGTCCCTGCGCCCCGCGACGGCCTTGCCGATGATCTCCTCGCTGGGGCCGTAGACGTCGGCGGTGTCAATGAGCGTGACGCCGCGCTCCAAGGCCCGGCCGATCAGGTCGTCCGGGGTGTCATCGGTGTCGTTGTCGGTCTGCCCGTAAGGCTTCGCGAAGCTCATGGCCCCATATCCGATCGCCCCGACAGTGGGGCCGGCCGTACCGAGAACGCGCTGAGAAATGGGCATGGTAAACCCTCATGGATCGGTTGGCTCTGGACATACAAGCGCATGTCCACTACTGAGGACATGCTATGTCCACACTGGTGGACATGTAAACGGGGCAGGCGGCCGCACCACGGCGACCTCGTACCCTGGACACCATGAGTGAGGATGATCTCCCCCCGGTGCCACCTCCCCGTCGCAGGGACGCCGCCGCCACCCGCGCGAGCATCCTGCGGGCCGCCCGTGACGCCTTCACGCGACTCGGGTACGACGGCGCGGGGGTGCGCGAGATAGCTCGCGCGGCCGACGTGGACACGCGGCTGATCAGCCGGTACTTCGGCTCGAAGGAAGGGCTCTTCGCCGAGGTGGTCGATCTCGCCTACGAGAAGTCGCTGATGATGACGCCCGAACTCAACGCCGACGCGGCACACGCCCTCCTGATCGAAACGGACCAAGGCGCCGTCGACGGGCTGCTCCTGACGCTCCGTTCCGCCTCCAACGCCCGCGCGGCCGCCATCATGCGGGACAGCATCGAGCGCAATTACCAGACCCGGCTCGCCGAGGCGCTGCCCGGCACCGACACGATGGCCCGCTCCGCCCTGCTTGTCGCCCTGTGCTCGGGCGTTCTGCTCACCCGGACCCTTCTGGGCAGCACCGCGCTGAACGACGCGCAGGTGGAGCGGATGGTCCCGTATCTGCGCGCCGCCCTCGACGCCGTCGCGGTAGCCCCCGCGGAGGACGGGGACGACTGACGCGGGAACGCTCCCTGGGCCAGTGGCCGAGTCGCCGTCCGTATGCGTTCGGCCGAACGCGTGATTAGGCTGAAATCAGTGGATTTACTCAGACCTGTCGCGAGGAGGCGTGTGATGGCGAAGGTGCTCTTCATAGTGAGCGGAGCGACCTACTGGGTGCTCAAGGACGGCACCAGGTACGCGACAGGTTACTGGGCCGAGGAGTTCGCGAACCCGTACAAGGCGATCACGGACGCCGGGCATGAGGTCGTGGTCGCGACTCCCGGCGGCGTGACGCCGAATGTCGACATGATGAGCCTGCGCCCGGCAATGGCAGGCGGAGAAAAGGGAGCTCTCGAACTGGAGGCCGTCATCCGCGACGCGGAGGTGATGCGGCGGCCGCTCAAGCTGTCGGACGTGCGTCTCGAAGACTACGACGCGGTCTATCTGCCGGGTGGCCACGGTCCGATGGCGGACCTGGCGTTCGACGCCGACGCGGGCAGGCTGCTGACGGCGCAGCTCGCCTCGGGCAGGCCGCTCGCGATCGTGTGTCACGCCCCCGCCGCGATGCTGGCCACCAGGATTCACGGAGAGTCGCCGTTCAAGGGCTGGAAGGTCACGGGCTTCGCCAACGAGGAGGAGGAAGGGGTCGGGCTGGCATCGAGGGCGACATGGCTGCTTGAGGACGAACTGAAGGACAAGGTCGGCGTCGAGTACAGCCGAGGCGAGACCTGGAAGCCGTACATGGTGGAGGACCGCAACCTCGTAACCGGGCAGAATCCCGCGTCCGCCGCCGTTCTGGGAAAGCGACTGCTGGAGATCCTCGGGTGAGTTCGTCGCCCGCGAAGGATCCGAACGACGCGCGCTCCGCGAGCGCCTGAGCCGGCCCCGCCGCAAGATCCCCCGCGCGGGCTCTGGTTGCGTCCGGCGACGACCGCCCCGTCGAGGGTGGGTGTCAGTTCTGGTGGCAGGAGTCACCGCAGTGCGTGAGCACGTCGTGGCCGGGGCCACCGTGCGACCCCTCGCCGTACGCGCCCCCGCCACCGTCGAGTTGATCGTCGCCTTCTCCGCCGTAGAAGACGTCGTAACCGCTGCCGCGAAGAACGTCGTCTCCGGGGCCGCCGTCGATTCTGGTGTACGCGTGACTGCTTGCCGCCATCGTCAGACGGTCGTCGCCGTCGTTCAGGTCGACGACCAGTGAGGTGAGGTCGGACGCCCGGTCACCGGGCGGATAGCTCGTACACATCACCGTGGTCCGGTCACTGCGATCGGGGTAGGTGCAGCCGGAGCCCACGGAAATCAGCACCTCGTCGCGGATGGTGAACCGGTACTTCTCGCCCGCCGCGAAACCGACGGTCGTCTCGTTGAGCTGGCCGGCGGCGGCGGTGTAGTGGACCACGTTGTCTTCGGTGACGGAGGCGGATGCCTCGTGTGTCGTGGTCGACGGGACTTCGACGGCCCCACCACCCTTGCCGGGCGCCGCAGTTGGACCGCTCGCCTCGATGTTCGATGTCAGTAGCGTGATGGCGACGACGACGAGTGCGACGGCGGCGCAGACCACGAGACGGGTCCGGCGCGCCGTATGAACCGTTGGCACGAGAGCCTCCTCCGACGAGTCATCTGGGCTGCCACCCAGCCGTTGCCGCCGGTCAAAAATGGACGTCGCGGACGGTGGCGGGACCACCGGCAGGTGAACAACGGGATTCCGCACCGGGTACGGACGGTCACGCGGGCGCCGGCCCGGGACCCCTGCGTACCGGCACTCGGTCTACGGCAACGGAGGCTGCCGGCGATCGAGATACGTGAGTACGGCCTAGACCCGGCGGTGTCCGCTGTCCGTGGGGGACAGGCCGAGCTTGGCGAAGATCCCGCCGATGTGTTTGTGCACCGCGTTGAGGGTGATGGCCAGCCGGTCGGCGACGGCGGTGTTGTCATGGCCCTCGGCCACGAGAGCGAGCACCTGGTGTTCACGGGGGGTGAGGGCGGCGAGGGGATCCCGGTCGCGCCCCAGGAGGAGTTGGGCGATGACCTCGGGGTCCATGGCGGTGCCGCCCGCGGCGACGCGACGCAGCGCCCGCGTGAACTCCGCGACTCGTCCCACGCGGTCCTTGAGCAGATAGCCGATACCGCCCCGCCCGTCGGAGAGCAGTTCCCTGGCGTACTCCCGCTCCACGTACTGCGACAGCACCAGCACCGGCAGGCCGGGGTGGTCGGCGCGGGCCCGCAGAGCGGCGCGTATCCCTTCGTCCTTGAAAGCCGGCGGCAGCCGCACATCGACGATCGTCACCTCGGGCCGGTGCTCGTCGACAGCGGCCAGGAACCCGGGGCCGTCGGTGGCGATCGCGGCGATCTGGAAGCCCCGAGCGGTCAGCAGCAGTTCCAGACCACTGGAGAGCAGCACGTTGTCCTCGGCGATCACGACCCGCACGGCACCTCCACCGCGATCGTGGTCGGGCCGCCGGGCGGGCTGGTGACCAGGACGCTGCCGTCCAGGGCGAGGACGCGGCGGCGGATCCCGGCGATACCGGTGCCACGCTCCTCGTCCGCGCCACCGATCCCGTCGTCCGTGATCCGCACCGACAGCCCGGCGCCGGTCCGCCCCACCCGTACCTCGGCCCGCGGGGCGCGGCCGTGCCTCGCGGCGTTGCTGAGCGCTTCGGCGACGACGAAATAGGCGACCGCCTCCACGGCGGCCGGGACCGGGCCCACGTCGCCGAAGCGGACCCGGGCCGGTACGCCGCAGCCGGCGGCCAGCGCCGTCAGCGCTCCGCCCAGGCCACGGTCGGCGAGGATCGGCGGGTAGGCGGTGCGGATCACCTGACGCAGCTCCGTCATCGCCTCCTCGACTCCCTCATGTGCCTGCCGAATCAGCTCGCGCACGTCGTCGGGGGCGTCCGCCAGTGACTCGCCGGCCACCCCCAGCCGCATCGCGACGGCCACCAGCCGGGCCTGTACGCCGTCGTGCAGGTCGCGCTCGATCCTGCGCAGCTCCGCCGCGTGGGCGTCCAGGGCTTCGGCGCGCGTACGGGTCAACACCTCCACCCGCCGGGTGAGTCGCTGGGCGGCGGACGGCGACAGCATGGTCAGGCAGATACGGGCGTGCGCGCGTGCCAGGGGCGGGCCGCCCCACCATGCCACCGCGGTCAACAGGCCGATCTGCGCCGGTGCCGCGGTCAGCGCCACCGCCCAGCCGTCCACGGTGATGTCACCCAGAAGCTTCGGCACAGCCTCCTCCGGCAGCGCCCACCACAACGTCATGGCCCACCAGCCCGTGACGACGTTGCCCAGGCACACCACGGCGGCCAGGCCGAACGGCAGGGCCGTGACCATATGCACCGGCAGCCACAACAGATCGCGGCGCGCGTGGGGGTCCGTACGAAGCCGGCGCCACCGGGCGCGGGGGCCGTCGGCCTCAGGCGCGGAGCGCTCCGGGACCGGGACGCCGAGCAGCAGCCCGGCACGGCGCCGGTGCCAGTCGGCCCAGGCGTGCGCCGGAGCCGGCAGGACAAGCAACGGCAGTGCGACGAGGGCGGTGGCGGCGGTCGTCAGGCTGCCGAGCAAGTAGCGCGCGGCGCGGGGGCGTTGAGCCCGGCTTCCGCCCATGTCCGCACCTCCGTCCACGAGTCGGGGACTCAGTATCCGGCACGGCGATCGGCGAGGCACTACAGCGGGCTGTAGTGCCGGCAGGCAGTGGGCACCATTCCCGCGCGTGGTGCGCCGAGCCTAGCTTCGCGGTCATGACGACGAAGCGGGGCACGAAGCAGGCCAGGAAGCAGATCAGGAATCAGACCAACAAGCGGCCGCGGACCGGGAGTCAACGTCCCGGCGTGGCAAGGCGATTGGGCGCACCCGCCGTGGCACTGATCATGGCGGCCTCCGGTACCGCCGCGGGCCCGGCGACAGCCGCCGCGACAGGCGGTGCGGCGCACGCCGTGCGGCCCCCCGCCCCCGGCCTCGCCGCGTACTACGGCCAGCCCCTCACCTGGGCGGACTGCGGGCAGGGCCCCGACGACGAAGTGGGCACGGCGCTGGACCGCGACGGCGCCCGGTGCACCCGGGTCACCGTTCCGCTGGACTACCGACGGCCGACCGGCCGGACCATCGAACTGGCCGTGTCGCGGCTGCCGGCGAGCGACCCGGCACGCCGGATCGGCACCCTGATGCTCAACCACGGCGGCCCCGGTGAGCCGACCCTCGGTATGCCGCTGGAAACGCACGCGCACATGGGCGAGACCGGCGCCCGCTACGACCTGGTCGGGATGGATCCGCGTTTCGTGGGGCGCGGTACGCCGCTCGACTGCGGCTGGCCCTCCGGTATCTGGCTCCGCGCGGCCGGACAGGACCGGGCCGGTTTCGACCGCCAGGTCGTCTTCCAGAAGGAGTTGGCCGAACGGTGTGTACGCCGCCACGGCGACGTACTGCCCCACGTCTCCACCCGTAACACCGCCCGCGACATGGACGTCGTCCGCGCGGCGCTCGGTGAGCGCCGGGTCTCCTACCTCGGGTACTCGTACGGCGCCTACCTCGGCGCCGTCTACATGCGGATGTTCCCGGGCCGGACCGACCGGGTGGTCCTCGACAGCGCCGGTGATCCACGCCGGACGGGACCCCGGCTGCTGCGCGGCACCGAGCCCGCCTCGGAGCGGGCGCTCAACGCCTGGGCGTCATGGGCCGCGGCGCGGCACCGCGTCCACGGCCTGGGCCCCACCCGTGAGGCGGTGCTCGCCACCGTGCGGCGGATCATCGAGGCGGCGTCGGACCGGCCGCTGCCCGTGGGCTCCTACCGGGTCGACGAGCATGTGGTCCCGTACCTGATCCATCTCGGCGTCGGCAGCGACCGCGAGGACGCGCGGGCCGTATTCGCCTCCACCGTAGGGGTGCTGGACAAGGCGGCGCGGGGGATTCCCGTCGAGCCGACCCCGCGGCTGGAGGGCTTACTGCGCTTCGTCCTCGACGGCGCGAGCTCGAAGGATGTCAGCCCGGCGGCCGCGATCATCTGCGGAGACCGCGCCGCGCCGCGAGACACCGAGGTCTACTGGCGCGACATCCGGCGCAGCCGCCGGCACCACCCGCTCTTCGGGCCGGTCACCAACAACATCGACCCTTGCGCCTTCTGGCCCGCCCCGCACGAGCCGCCGACGTCGGTCACCAACGGCGCGCCTGCCCTGATCGTCTCCGCCACGGGCGACACGGCGACCACCTACCGCGGCAGCCGCGCCATGCACCGCCTGCTGACGGGCTCCCGGCTGCTCACGGTGCGCGGCGTGATCGGTCACGGCATGTACGGCGAGTACGGCAACGCCTGCGTGGACGCCGAGGTGAACACCTACCTGAAGTCGGGAGACCTGCCGGCCGAAGACCCCACCTGCCGGAGGTGACACCCGTTTCCCGGCCCCGGCGCCGGCCCGGCGGCACTCCGACAAATTAGTTGGCCGGGTTCGATCGAGCTGCGAACACCCTGCCCGTGCGTGCC
Organism: Streptomyces camponoticapitis; assembly: GCF_014646115.1. Lineage (GTDB taxonomy): Bacteria > Actinomycetota > Actinomycetes > Streptomycetales > Streptomycetaceae > Streptomyces > Streptomyces camponoticapitis. The sequence continues at coordinate 364,407 of NZ_BMMV01000002.1, forward strand.
CGCCTCTTCTGGCCGACCGGACCCCTGAAAACGCCTCCTGACCCAGGAGATCACCTCGTGAGGAGTCCTCAGTGCACAAGAGCCGGGCTTTGAAATACGATTGCCGAGCGCCGGGCAACGCTGGGACGATTCTCGGCGTGATCGCGAACTCCTTCCCGCCCGGCGGGTCTTGTTCGTCGTTCTCGCACCGGGCATCGAGGTGTGCCGGTACCGAAACACCATCCGTGATCCCCGGGAGCGGTTCGACTTCGACGGCTACGAAGGTCTCGACGCCGCCATGAAGCGCGAACTGGGCGATACCGGCTGGTGGTTCGACACCGCCGCCCTTACTCCCGAGGAGACCGCTGACCGCGTCGTCCGGGAAGCTCAACGTCGCGCCCCGGCGAACTGACCACTCACGCGCGCTACAGAAAACGCCGGATGGGCTGGACGGCGACCTCGCCGGCCCGCTGCAGCATGGAGCGCCGCTTCCAGCGTCCCGGCCGAATCGGCATGGCGGCCTCCAGGTCCTCGTCGAAGTGGCTGTCGAGGGTGGCTGTGAACTCCTGGTCCAGTACGGCGAGCATGATCTCCTCGTCGTGGTCGAGGGACCGGCGGTTGAAGTTGGTGGAGCCGACCAGGGCGGCGACGGCGTCCACGGTGATGATTTTGGCGTGCATCATCGTCGGCTGGTACTGGTAGATCTTCACCCCGCTGGCGGTGAGGTCCTCGTAATAGTGCTGACCGGCCAGCTGGCAGACCCGCTTGTCGGTGTGGGGGCCGGGCAGCAGGATCTCCACCTCCACACCCCGCCGGGCGGTGGCACACAGCAGCTCGATGAAGTACGCGTCGGGTGAGAAGTAGGCGGTGGCCAGCCGGAAGCGGTCCTCGGCCGACTCCAGCATCACCCGGATCAGGGTCTGCATGTCCTGCCAGCCGAAGCTGGCCGATCCGCGCACCACCTGCACCACCGCGTCGCCCTCGGGACGGTGCTGGACGAACCGGTCGCAGTCGTCGAAGAGGTCGTCGTGGCATTCGGCCCAGTTCTGCGCGAAGGCCGCGGCGATGCCGTCCACGGCCGGCCCGCGGACCTCTACGTGGGTGTCGCGCCATTCGTGCTCGTTGCCCGCGTTGCCGCACCACTCCTCGGCGATGCCGACCCCGCCGGTGAAGGCCGTCTGCTCGTCCACGACGAGGACCTTGCGGTGGCAGCGGTGGTTCTGCTTGAACGGCGAGAGTGCCAGAGGTCTGCGGAACCAGGCCACTTGGACACCGGTCTCCTCCATCTCCTCCAGCAGCTCCTTCTCGATCAGCCGGCTGCCGAACCCGTCGAGCAGCAGCCGCACCCGTACGCCCGCCCGGGCCCGTTCGGCCAGGGCGCGGGCGAACTCGCGGGCGATGTCTCCCCGCCAGTACACGAACGTCATCATGTCCACGGTGTGCTCGGCTGAGCGGATGGCGGCCAGCATCGCCGGGAAGATCTCGTCCCCGTTGCGCAGAGCGGTGAGCGAGTTGCCCTCGGTCGCCGCGATGCCGATCAGCCGTTCGAGTCGGCGGCGTATCCGCGTGGTGCGTTCTTGAGTCGTCGCCGGTGCCGGTGTCCCGGCGCCGGGGGAGGCCGACTGGGGTCGGTCCTGAGTACTACTGGTCACGGTGTTACCTGGCCGGCGCCCGCAGGAGACAGGAGCCGCGCGCCCGGTCCGGCGCGGGGCGCGGCGAACGGAATGTACCCCCGGATCGCGGTCCGAGACGCGCGGGCGGCGACAGGTTCCCGCGCCCCGTCCCGGGCGTCTCCACCTGCGAGAAGGAGCGCAATGGAGTGAACCGCGTGAACGGTGCGTACGGAGCGTTTGGGGTGATCCACGCGGCCATGGTGAACAAAGCGTTCTGCGAGGATGGTCGTATGACAGTTCGCAGCAGGAACCATGTGACGGTGACCGGCCGGCCCGGGGGGCCGGTGGTGATGCTGGCGCATGGTTTCGGGTGCGATCAGAACATGTGGCGGCTCGTGGTGCCCCTTCTGGAGCGCGACTTCACCGTGGTCCTGTTCGACCACGTCGGGGCGGGCCGTTCGGAGCTGTCGGCGTGGAGCCGGGAACGCTATTCCACCCTGGAGGGCTATACCGAGGACGTAGTGGAGATCTGCCGTGAGCTGGCGCTCGGCCCGGTGACCTTCGTGGGGCACTCGGTGAGCGCGATGATGGGGGTGCTGGCCGCCGCGCGGGAGCCGGAGCTGTTCGCCGGGCTGGTGCTCCTCGCCCCGTCGCCGTGTTTCATCGACGATCCGGACAGCGGCTATCGCGGCGGGTTCAGCGCCGAGGACATCGACGAGCTCCTGGGATCGCTCGAGGCGAACTATCTGGGCTGGTCGGGAGCCATGGCCCCGGTGATCATGGGCAATCCCGGGCGGCCGGAGCTGGGCGAGGAGCTGACCAACAGCTTCTGCCGTACCGATCCGGACATCGCCCGTGTCTTCGCCCGGGTGACGTTCCTCTCCGACAATCGCGAGGACCTCGCGCGGGTCACCGTTCCCACCCTCGTCGCACAGTGCTCCAGCGACGCGATCGCGCCGCCGGAGGTGGGGGCATTCGTACGGTCGAGGATCGCGGGAAGCCGGCTGGTCACCCTGAACGCGACCGGACACTGCCCCCAGCTCGCCGCCCCTGAGGAAACCGCCGCCGCGATCACCGAGTTCGTCACGGCCGCGAGATGATGTGCGAGAGGGAGGACGGCGGGAGCGCCGAACCCCCCTTCGGCGAACCCCCGCTCGGCGACCGCCCGCCCGGCGAGGGGCAGCCGGAGGACGGTGCGGCATTCGCCGCCCTGCTGGAGGACAGCGCGGAGGACCTGTACGAGCACGCGCCGTGCGGATACCTCTCCACGCTGCTGGACGGCACGATCGTGAAGATCAATACGACTCTGCTGGACTGGCTCGGCCACAAGCGCGGCGACCTGGTGAGCCGTAGGACCTTCTCCGACCTGCTCACCGTGGGCGGCCGTCTCTACCACGAGACCCACTTCGCACCGCTGCTGCGGATGCAGGGCGAGATCAGCGGCATCGCCCTGGAACTCAAGGCGGCCGACGGCAGCAGGCTGCCCGTCCTCGTCACCTCCACCGTCAAGACCGGCGGCGACGGGCAGCCGCTGCTCATCCGCACCACCGTCTTCGACGCCCGCGACCGCCGCGCCTACGAGAGCGAACTGCTGCGTGCCCGAACGCAGGCGGAACGCGAACGTGAAGAACTCCAGCGCCTCAACGCCGTCCTCCAGCAGACCCTCCTGCCCCCCGCCCTGGTGAAAGTGCCCGGACTGGACGTGGCAGCGCATTACCACATCGCCTCCACCGACAAGGTCGGCGGCGACTTCTACGACCTCTTCCCCCTGACCGGCGGCACCTGGGGGCTGTTCCTCGGCGACGTGTGCGGCAAGGGCGCCGCGGCGGCGGCCGTCACGTCCCTGGCGCGCTACACCCTGCGCGCCGCCGCCGTCTACGACCCCGACCCGGCCGCCGTACTGAGCAACCTCAACACCGTCCTCAACCACGAATACAACGGCGAGGACCCGCGTTTCTGCACCGTCGTCTTCGGGCTGGTCACCCCCGCCGAGCGGGGCGGCTTCGACATCACCCTCGCCAGCGGCGGCCATCCTCCGGCGCTGCTGATGAGCGCGGACGGAACCGCCCGCTATCTGCCCACCCCCGGCGGACAGCTCATCGGTGTCCTGCCCGACGCCCACATCGTCACCACCACCCTCCACCTGGGGGCGGGCGACACCATGCTGCTGCACACCGACGGCCTCACGGAGGCACGCGCGGCCTCGGACAGCCTCAGGCAGGAGGACCGCTACGGCGACGAGGCCCTCCTGGACTTCGCCCGGGGTCTCGCTCCCACCACCCCCTCCGGCGCCGTCGCCGCCATCCGTGACCTTCTCGACTCCTTCGGCACCGGTGTCGACGACGACACCGCTGTCCTCGCCATCGGCGTCCCCCGCCCCAGTGAAGAGCATCTGTGACTCACCTCGCGATCCGCACCCGGACCACCGTCGCCGGGCCCGTCCTGGAACTGACCGGAGAACTCGACCACGCCAGCTGTTCCCAGGTACGCGACCTTCTCCCCGGCCTGGTCCTTCACCGGGGCCAGCAGCTGGTCATCGACCTCGCCGGTGTCACCTTCTGCGACTCCAGTGGCATCACCGCCCTGATCGCCGCCCGCAACCACACGCTCGCCGCCGAGGCGGACATCGCCCTCGCAGCCGTTCCCCACCACATCCGCAGAATCTTCAGCATGGTGGGGCTCGACCAGGTCTTCGCCGCCCACCCCACGGCCCGCGCGGCCGAAGCCGCCTGGACACCGCCGGCCCCCCGGCCCTGAGCCGAGGTGCGGCTGCGACAGCTGGTCCGGGATCACACCGGATCTCCGAGAAGGCGGAGCCAGTGGTGGTACACCGAGGCAAAAGGCTCGGCGCCCTCTCCACCGCGACGGCCCGCCTGCATCAACCACGCGCAGGTTCGCCGGGCGTTGTCGACAAGGTCGTCGGGGTAGCCGAAAACCACTCGATGTTCGTCGAACTCGTCTTCGTCCTGGACGTACGCGTCGCCACCACGAGGCCGTACGACATCGAGATCGAGGTCGATGGTTCGAAGGACGGACCCGTCCGCGTTCCACTCGGGCACGGTGGACACGTCGCAGTACATCTCGGGCCCCGGGGCCGCGCAGAACGTGGCTGTCCACCACTCGTCGCGCGGGACCACCATCACGTACGCGAACCGGGTCGTCCAGCCGCCCCCGGCCGAACCGACGGGAACGCCCCGCGCCGTACCCAGCCACACGCCGTGCGCGTCCTCACCGAGCCGGGTGGCGGTCCACAGCGCGCTCGACCTGCCGTCGTACTTCCGTATGTCGACCAGCACGGAGTTGCCTTCTGTGGTCATGCCAGGACGCCTACCCGTCCACGAGCGCGGCCGTCCATGCCGCCCTACCGAACGCGGATGACGGCGATGCCGTCCTCCACGGCCAGCGCCACCCGGGTGCCGTCCGGGTGGACGGCCGTGACGGGGGAGTCCCCCGGATCCCCGCCGTACGCGCCCTGCCGCCGGGACATGGCCAGCTCCGGCCACTCCGCCACGAGTCCGCCCGTACGGATGTCGAAGAGACGTGGGTGCCCGTACAACGCCAGGACCGCGTCGCCGCACCCGAGGATCGTGCCGACCGGTCCGGGGAGGTCGTGGCGGTAGAGCCAGGTGGCCGAGGAGAGGGACCGCACCCCGAGCTGGTGCCGGCCCAGGTCGATGTCGTCGTCCTCCTCGTCGTCCTCGTCCGGTTCGCCGCCGAAATCGCCGGTCACCAGGGCCACTCGGTCTCCGTCGAGCCAGCAGGCGGAGTCCACCTCGGCATCGGTCAGCGGCCAGTGGGGCACGAGGCCGCGTCCGTCCAGTACGGAGCTGTCCGCCAGCGCGCGGTTCAGGTCGTAGACCGGGCAGACGCCCGCCGGGGTCCACACCCAGCCGGCGGACAACATCCACCGCCCGCCCGGACTGACGGCGGGCCGTGAGTGGAACAGGCTCGACATCGGCTCTCCCGAGCCCGTGGCCAGGCACTCGCCCGTGGCGACGTCCTCGATCCGGAGCCGGCTGAACCTCTCCGGGCAGTGCACCAGCACCTCCCGGCCGTCCGCCAGCATCCCGAGGCCCACCGGGTAGTCGAACTGCGAGGCGCGGTAGTCGTCCCTGCGCAGTTCCCGGACCGGTCGCCGCCCGTCGAGCAGCAGGCCCTTGGTCCCGCGCTCCGCGTACACCACGGTCCAGCGGCCGGACGGCGACGTGACGGCGCGGTCGTACGACCTGCCGTACGGTCGCCGCGCACGGCGGTGCTCGGTCCCGTCGGGCGACCAGCGGCGCCAACCGCCCACCGGGTCCAGCAGATCGTCCCCGTTCCACACGAGCGAGCGGACCTCGCCCGTGTGTACTCTCGTTCCGCGTACCGCCACACTGTCGTCCATCGAAGCCCCCCAGGCATGCCGCCCCCCGGCGGCATGTCCCCATCCTCGCCGACCGGCCGTCACACGGGGGGCGCGTTCCCGGAGCTTGTTCAGCGGTCGGTGCGAACGAGACTGGCCTGACTCAGGTGCCGGCTCCGGCATTCAGCGGCACTCTCCGCACCGGAGGACCGTGCCAGTCCAGACAGACCACGGTGGCGTCGTCCTGAAGGTGACCGTTGTAGACATCGGAGACCACCGAGGCCATAGTGCGCACCACCTCGCGCGGGTGCTCGGCGGCGGTGTTACGGATGAGTCCGGGCAGGTCGACACTGCTCGCCCGGCGTTCCTGCATGCCGTCGGTGTAGAGCACGAGGCGATCACCGGGGCGAAGGTCGATATCCTGCACCTGGTACCGGTCCTCCCCGGCGACTCCGAAGGGCAGGTTCACGGACAGCTGCACTTCGCCGACCCTGCCGTCGCGCAGCCGCAGGGGCCAGAGATGGCCCGCGTTGACGAGCTGGGCACTGGACCCGTCCAGGGCGATGCGCAGGAGCTGGCCTGTGGCGAACGTCCGGTGGCCGTGGTCGAGCATGGCCCGGTCGATCCGGCGTGCCTGTTCGGCGAGGTCCGTCCCGTCCCGGCGGGCGCTGCGTGAGGCGTTGACCAGGAGGGTCGCCATCAGCGCGGCATCGACGTCGTGCCCTATGGCGTCGGTGACGGACAGGTGCAGGGTGTCGTGGTCGACGGTGTAGTCATAGGTGTCACCCGCCACGGTGTCGGCCGGCACCAGGGCACCGGCGAGGGCGAACTCGGGAGCCTCGCAGGAGGAGGCCGAGGGCAGGAGCTGGCGCTGGATCTCCGCGGCCAGGCTTACCGCGGTCGTGCGCTCGCCCCAGTGGTACAGATCGGTGAAGCGGCGGTTGGTGACAATGATGTACGCCAGCGCGTGCGCGGTCTCCTCGATCCGCTCCAGCGCTTCCGGTGTCACCCGGGACAGGAACATCTCCAGGAGCCCGATGGTGTCGCCGCGGTTCATGACAGGAGCGAGCACCCGCTGCCCCTCGCCGTCCGCCGAGATCTGCACCAGCTTCTGGGTGCGCAGGACCTCTTCGTAGACACTGCCTGCGAGGAGAATCTGTTCGGCTTCGCGCCCCCGTTGCGTGACCGCCGCCTCATTGACGCGCACGACCCGTCGGCCGACGACATCGACGAGGAGGAACGACACGTGTCGCGCGCCGATCCCGTCACTCAGACTGCGCGCCACCACATCGATGGAGCGCACCGGCGGGGTACCCTCCGCCGCTGCCAGTACCTCGGTAAGTCCGATCCGATCACGCGGCACGTCCACCTCCTTACGTTGTGGACCTTCCTTCCCGCAGACGCCGCACGAATCACAACCCTCCCGGATGGCTCAGCGCGTGCGTGGCGAGAGAGCTTGTCCGCCGACCTTTCTCACCTGTACGCGCTGCGAGGCGCACCAGCGGGACAGGACGGCAACTGACCCGCCGTGAGGGAACGTCCTTCAGGCATGACGTACCCGAACCCCGTTTCCGCTCCGCCGCCGGACTGGTCGTACTGCGGTCATGGCGCCGACCCCACGGACGATCCGGTGGGCTGTCGTGGCATTCATGTCGCGGGCACTTTGGCCTGTCTGGTCCACATGGAGGAGACCGATCGTGCCGCCTATCTCGGCACACTGACTCCCGGTGCGCCGATCGACCACCGCGGCACCCCTTTCGACCAGGACCTGCTGCACCGCCTGCTCGACGCGCTGAGTGATCCCGCCCCTGGGCGCCCCACACTCGGGAGCGCCCGGTTCGACGGAGCCACTTTCAGCGGTCACGTCTCCTTCGACGGGGTGACCTTCACCGGCGACGCCGGCTTCGGGAAGGCTGCTTTCACCGGCGATGCCTCGTTCGACGATGCCACCTTCACCGGCAACGCCTGGTTCGGGGAAGCGATTTTCGCCGGCGACGCCAGGTTCCGCGGGGTGACCTTCGCCGCCGGATGCGGGTTCCGCGGGGTGACGTTCACCCGCGACGCCTCGTTCAACGGAACGCGGTTCGCGGAGGCATCGCGTGTGGGGCCGCTGGTGTGCGGCGGCAGGGTCGTCATGGACGGTGTGGTGTTCGGCGCGCCGGTCATGCTGGAGATCGCAGCCCGCGCGGTGAGCCTCACGCGTGCGCGCTGGGATTCAAGAGCCGCGCTACGGCTGCGCTACGCCGAAGTTGATCTGAGCGACGCGGTCCTGGAGTACCCGGTCACGGTCACCGCACACCCCACGGCGTTCCCCCGCCGCCGGGACGAGCCGGTGCCGGAGGGGGAGCTGGTCGGGCGCGACGCCGGTGTCCGGCTGACGTCGGTGAGCGGCGTCGACACCGCGCATCTGGCGTTGCACGACATCGATCTGAGTGGCTGCCGGTTCGCGGGCGCGGTGCACCTGGACCTGATGAAGGTGGACGGCTGGTGCACCTTCGCCCCCACACCCACCCACTGGAACCGCCGCTACCCCTGGTGGTGGAGCCGCCGCAACACCCTGCCGGAGGAACACCACTGGCGGGTACGGACCGCCCGCCACTCCAGCACAGCCCGCGGCTGGACACCCCCGCCACCGGACGCCCCCGAACTGAGACCGGCGGCCGTGGCGGCGCTGTACCGGCAGATGCGCAAGTCCCTGGAGGACAGCAAGAACGAACCGGACGCAGCCGACTTCTACTACGGCGAATGCGAGATGCGCCGCCACGACGCCACCCGGCCCCGGGGAGAACGGTTACTGCTGACCGCCTACTGGGCCCTGTCCGGATACGGACTGCGCACCCTTCGCGCCCTGGCCTGGCTGGGCACCGCCATGATCACCACCGTCCTGCTGCTCATGGCCTTCGGGATCCCCCAGGACTCCCCGAAGCAGGAAGCGACCGGCACCGTACCGGCCGGCGGCGGCAAGATCGCCCTGGAGATCGACAAGGCCGACCCGCGGAACCCCACCGGGGCCAGGTTCACCGGCGAACGCTTCGAGAAGGCCCTGAGCGTCACGCTCAACTCAGTGGTCTTCCGCTCCTCCGGCCAGGACCTGACGACCTCCGGCACCTACATCGAGATGGCCTCCCGCGTCACCGAACCCGTCCTTCTGGGCCTCGCGGTCCTCGCGATCCGCAACCGCGTCAAACGCTGACACCGCCCGGCACCACCGGGAAGTGCGTGCCGCGGGCTCGGCGGATCGTGCTTCAGTGGGTGCGCGAGCCAGTGGCGGTCACCGGCGCATCGGGAGATCACGTTGGTTGACCGCCCACGGCTCGGTGGAACGGGCGTACCGCACGCCCGCGGAGTCCTCACGGAGGCACTGGATGAACGACGGCAAGCGCCGACGGACGGCGATCGGTACCGCCGCAGGGGGTGTCGGTGCGGCACCGGCCGCGGCACCGCTGATCGGCGGCCCGCCGCAGGACGGCGGCGACCGCTGATATGACTGGCCTTCATGCCCCTTACGAGTTGCGCGTCGGCGTCCCTTCCGTCGAGCTCTTCCGCCGCCTTCGCGTCGATGCCGGTCTCTCGGACAAAGCCCCCGAAGCGGTTGCCCTCGCCCTGCCCCACACATGGCACGGGGTGATCCTCCATCACGACGGTGAGCCCATCGGTATGGGCCGCATCATCGGTGACGGCGGCACCGCGTTCCAGATCGTCGACATCTGCGTACACCCCGCACACCAGGGGCGTGGCCTCGGCAAGCACATCATGGCCGCTCTCACCGAGGAACTGGAGCGCCGGGCGCCCGCCACCGCCTACGTCTCGCTGATCGCGGACGGCCCCGCACGCTTCCTCTACGAGAAATTCGGCTTCGCCGACACGGCCACGCACGGTTCGATCGGCATGTACCGCGTGATGGCGGGCAACCCCGGGACCGGCGGACCACCCCGCCCGGCGTTCCGGGCCCACGAAGATCCCTAGGTCGTGTCTTCAACGAGGACGATCCTCCGCCTTGCGATCGCACGCACCATCGAGACATCAGCCGCTGCCGCGGCGGGCGCTCCCTGATCCGGCCTGATCCGAACGACAGACCCTAGGGGAGGGGAGTGCCGCCGGTGGCGTTGACGATCTCCCCGGTGATGTAGCTGGCCCGGGGCGAGGCGAGGAAGACGTACGCGGGGGCCATCTCGGCTGGCTGGGCCGGCCGTCCGAGGGGGGACTGCTTCCCGAACTCGACGGTGTCGGGCATCGTCGCGGGGATCAGCGGCGTCCAGACCGGACCGGGCGCCACCGCGTTCACGCGGATGCCGTCCTGCGCCACCATCTGGGCGAGCCCCTGCGTGAAGTTGACGATCGCGCCCTTGGTCATGGCGTAGTCGAGCAGGTGGGGACTGGGCTTGTACGCCTGCACGGAGGCCGAGTTGATGATGCTTCCGCCCTTCGCCATGACTGGCAGGGTCATCTTGCAGAGCCAGAACATGGCGTACAGGTTGGTGCGTACGACCCGGTCGAACTGCTCGGTGGAGATGGACTGGATACCGTCCGGCTGCGACATCTGGAAGGCGGCGTTGTTGACCAGGATGTCGATGCGCCCGAACTCCGCGACGGCCCGGTCGACGATTTCCCGGCACTGCGCTTCCTCGCGGAGGTCGCACGCGAAGGCGACCGCCCTGCGCCCGGCCTCCTCCACCAGCCGTACCGTCTCCCGGGCGTCTTCCTCCTCCGCCTCCAGATAGCTGAACAGCACATCGGCGCCCTCGCGCGCGAAGGCCAGCGCCACGGCCCGACCGATGCCGGAGTCCCCGCCCGTGACCAGGGCCTTGCGGTCCATGAGCTGGCCGTGACCCTCGTACGACTCCTCGCCGTGGTCCGGCGGCGGGTCCATCGGGCCGCTCCACCCCGGATGTGCCTGTTCCTGCTCGGGGAAGTCCGGCTGCGGGTGCTTGCTGACCGGGTCCTTGGGCTTCTGCGTGTCGCTCATCGCGGGTCTCCTGTGGGTAGAACGGGGCACTCATCTGTTCCCGCAACCGCGCCGCCGAATCCGGCGGCACCCCCGCATGCGGGGGAGTGGGGCGCCCCAAGGGGCGCACATGAATGCCCTCGCCCGAACGAGGAGGCCTCTCACCGGTGCACACGTGCACCGCGGCAGACGCGGCACGGCGCCACACCCGATGGAGGCAGGAGCCCCGGCACACTCCACGGCGTACCGGCTAGGCGTTCACCCCGGCGGTGTGCCGGTGGAATCCGCTCGTCGTCCAGGTGGAGCCGTCCGCCGTGACCGCGAAGCCCTCGGTGTCCGGCAGGGCCTCCAGCCAGTCCCGGGCCCGGTCACCCATGGCGTACGCGGCCGTTGCCCGGGTGTCGGCGGTGGTCAGCCCCGCCGGGCAGACCACCGTGATCGAGGCGAGGCCGCCGACCGGGGCCTCACCCGTGCGGGGGTCGATCACATGGCACCCTCGTTCGGCCGGACCCGAGGTGGCCACCCCCAGATCACCGTGGGCCCCGACCACCAGCGCCAGCGCCCCCGGACGCAACGGGTCGGCGATCCCCACCCTCCAGGGCCCGCCCAGCAGTTGGACGTCACCGCCGCCGTTGAGACAGACCCCGCCGGCACCGGAGGCGGCGATCGTACGGGCCGCGCGTTCCACCGCCCAGCCCTTCACCAGCCCTGTCGGGTCCAGACCTCCCGCGTAACCCGTGGTGAACCAACCCTCGCTCTCCCGTTCCGCCGCCGCGCACAGCTCCAGGACCTCGACGACCTCGGGCGCACAGTCGGAACGGTCCAGCTCGCCCCGCCCGAGCCGCATGATCTGGCTGTCCGGGCGGTATGTCGAGAAGATCTCGTCGGTGCGGTGCAGAGCGAGCACCGCCGCCCGGAGCGCGGCCCGGACCTCGGCCCCGTCCCGCGAGCCACGGATGTCGAACGAGAAGACCGTGCCCATCGACTCCTCGACGTGGCGCAGCCGTTCGATGCCCGCCCCCACTCAGACGCCGGCCTTGTCGAGGGCGCTCTGGAGCGAGTCCTGATAGCCCTTGCTGGTGTAGCTGGCACCGGAGACGGCGTCGATCCCCGCGCTCTGCGCCGTGATCGCCGCCTGGTTGAGTTTCGGTACGGCGTTGGCGCTGACCGATTTGCTCTGAGCGTCGGAGTCCGGTGCCTGACGTGCCTCCGCCTTGACGATCCTTCCGCCGCTGAGGGTCAGCTGTACCTGTACGGGGCCGTACTGGGTGTCCACCGCGTCACCGAGCACCGTCCGCCGATCCGGGGCCGCGTCGGCGGCCGGCGGGGGCTCGTCCGCGGGAGCCCCGGCCGGGGGCGCCTCGCCCGGTGGGGCAGCGTCCACCGGGGCACCGTCCGGCGGCGGAACCTCGTCCACCGGGGCTCCCGCCCCGGCCACGGGCACGGACGCCCCCACCCCACCGGCGGGCGGCGCGGCCACTCCCGCCACCGACGACCCGCCGGGCTGCTTCAGGGCAAGCAACAGGACGATGCCCGCCGTGGTCGCCGCGGCACCGAGCATGACCCGCCGGAGCGGATGCTTCCTCTTCATCGGCTGTCTCTCACATCTCGAAGGATTCATGGTGGATACGGCGGTCGGGCACACCCGCCTCGCGCAGTGCCTCGTACGACTGGCGGGCCAGCCCGGCCGGCCCGCAGACATAGACGTCGTGGTCGTCGATGTCCGGCAGCAGCTCACGCAACCGTTTCGGAGTGATCTCCGGCCGGACCCCGTCCGGTCCGTTGACCGCGTACAGCAACCGCGCGCCCCGCGCCGCCGCGATCTGCCGAAGCTCCCCCCAGAGCGCCAGGTCCTCCGTCTTGCTGGCCCGGTAGAGCAGGGTCAGGTCGCCCGGCTCGCCGGGGAGCGTTTCGAACAGCGCCCGCATCGGGGTGATACCGGCACCGCCCGCGATCATCAGCACCTTCTCCTGGCTGCGCCGGGCAGCCGTCATCGCTCCGTAGGGACCCTCCGCCCAGACCCGGGTGCCGGGCCGGAGCCGCGACACGGCCTCGCTGTGCTCACCGTTCGCCTTGACGGTGATCCTCAGCAGATCGGGTCGCGGCGCCGCAGACAGGGAGTACGGATTGGAGCTCCAGCGCAGCCCGTCCGTGAGGAACCGCCAGCGGAAGAACTGGCCGGGCTGCGCGCCGAGCCGGTGCAGCCGGCGCCCGGTGATCAGGACGGAGACCACGCCCGGCGACTCGTACACCGTCCTCTCGACCCGCATGCGATGGCGCCGGTTGAGCCGGATCGGCGCCAGCACGCGATACCAGATCAGCAGGAGACCGGCCACGCCGTACAGGACGTACCAGAGGGTGCGCGCGGTCGGGTTCGCGACGAACTCGGCGCCGGCGGCCAGTTGATGCCAGAAGGACAGATACACCGCGACGTAGGTGAGCAGATGCAGGTAGTACCAGATCTCGTAGCGCATCCTCCGGCGCACCGCCCGCGCGGAGATGAAGCCGATCACCAGCAGCAGCGCGGTGCCGACGGTCGCCTCGATCATCCGGGGGAAGTCGAGGACGATGACGAGAGTCTGCTCCACCAGACCGGTGTTGGCCTGGACGGAATAGCCTCCGATCGTCAGCAGAAGATGGGCGAGCACCAGACTGACGGCGAAACGACCGCTCATCGCGTGCCAGCGCGCCACCCGGTCCGAACCCACCCGCCGCTCCAGCGCCGGGACCCGGGCCATCAGCAGGACGACGACCGCGATCGTGTAGCCGCCCAGCAGTCCGGTGAGGCGGCCCGATCCGAGCAGCCACTCGGCCAGGTCGATGTGGACGACCGGCGTGTTCTGCCACCACAGGGCCATGACACCGATCGCGCCCGCCCACCACATCGCCAACAACGGGCGCGCGCCTTGCCGTTGCGGGCGGATCGCGCGCATGGTCTGCCGTCTGGCGGCTCGGCCGTTGTGCATGATCGCCAAGGGACAGCTCCTCGATTCTCCTCGGTGCCCGTCCATACGGATGAGAGCGACCTCGAGTTCAATCGCGGAGCGGACAGGTACGACGGATCCGGAGCACAACTGCCGCCCCACGTCGCCCCCGAGGCCCCGAACCCCGCCCCGGCGGTCGCCGCCCACGTCCCGTCCACCGCCGGCGGGGCGGCCTCCCCAACAAGAGGCGCGTGCCTATCGGGGCAGGCGGACCAGTACGGCGCGTAACCTTTCCCGTCCCGCCGTGGGCCGGCGGGCGCGGTGGTCCGACCGGCGGGCTGATTGACTGTGCGGTGTGACTGAGATGATCAACCTTCCGGATCCTGAGGCGAATTGGGCGCCCGCCGTGTCCTCGACTCCTGTGGGTGCGGGCAATCCGGCACGGCAGTGCTCGGTGTTCCAGGCCGCCACCGAGCCGCTGATCGCGCTGGCGCTCCTCGCCGTGGACCTGGACTCGGTGGCTCGGCGGCTGAGACTGACGATCGAGGAATCATGGGACGAACACGGCGCTGTGCGCGCCGCGTTCTTCGTCCTCGACGGCACGGACTTCGTCGTCACCCACCACGAGCGTGACAGCTCGGGAACGTACGTCTGGGTCAGGAGGTCCGGCCCTGTCAATCCCGCTGAGCGCACGACTGTTCTCCTCACCGCCCTCGGCGTGGGCACCGACGCGGTGATCTACTCCACCTGGGGCCTGGGCGCCGACCTTTCCCGGGTGCCGGATGCCTGGAGCTGGCCCGTCGAGTCACACCAGCGATTCTGGGAGAACTTCCGGAAGCGGCTGGGCATGTACGTCGGTCGCGTCACGTACGAGGGAGTAACGGCCTACCTCAACGGTTACGACCATGCCTCCGGCGGTGCGCTGCTCAGCGGATTGCGACAGTGGCTCGCGGACACCCACCGGGTCGGTCAGAACCTCGTCTGGCCCGCCCAGGTCGTCCAGATCGTGTTCCCCGAGGGCCGGCCGGCCGAGCCGTGGTCGCAAGACGAGCACCGCCAGGCCGTCGCCGGGCTCCTCGCCCTCCTGGAGGCGTTCTTCGAGTTCAGCACGGCGGGGTCGGCGGCTCTCAGGAGGGAGGGGGCGCCGGCTGGGCCGGGGGCGGGGGCTTCGACTGCTGGTCCGTCGTGAGCGGGCGCTGGCTGTTGGGGGCCTTCTTCGTGCCGTGGTAGTCCCGCTTCCTGCGACGTACCTGGCCGGGCTTCTCGGTGTTCGGCGGGGTCTCCTCCGCCGGTTCGGGAGTGTCCTGCACTCGAACTCCTCGTGGCGTGGGTAGGTGCGTTGATGTCATTGAAGCGCATCGCGCCTCGGTCCCGCTCGGCACAGAAAGCGGTCCATGCTGCCGTCCACGATCCTCGGTCTCGTCCTGCTCATCGTCGTGCTCCTACCGGGAGCGGCCCATATCAAGGTCCGGCAGCTCCGGTGGCCCGAGCGGGACGTCTCCCCGCTCTGGGAGACGCTCCGCCTGATCACCATCAGCGTCGTCGCCGACGCTCTGGCGCTGCTGCTGTTCGGCCTGTGCCGGGTGTGCGCGCCGGGTTCGACCCCGGATGTGGGGGCCCTGGTCCGCGAGCCGGGCCCGTACGCCCGCTCCCACTACGTCTCCCTGTTGTGGTGGTCACTGGTCCTGCTCCTGGTCGCCGTCTGCGGCGCGGCCTGGTGCGGAACGGAACGCGCCGCCCGGCTGGCCGCGCGGCTGCCGGTCGTCGGACGCCACGTGCCCGAGCAAGAGCACCCATCCAGGGTCTCCGCCTGGTGGCAGGCGTTCAACGAGTGGCCGGAGGCGCGCGTTCAGGTCGGCTGTCTGCTGGAGGACGGCGCCTACTGGTCCGGGTGGCTGCGCTCGTACTCGAACCGGGTGTCGGACGACGCGGAGCGCGAACTCGTCCTCGGCGGGCCCCTCCAGTACCGTCCACCAGGTGCCGTCGAGGCGGCCGAACTGCCGGACACCGGCGCGGTGATCCTGAGCGCCCGCCGGATCACCGCGATCACCGTCACCTATGTGGTGTCTCCCACGTCGGCGCCCTCGGCCTCGTCCGCGTCCCCCTCCTCAACGCCACCACCGTGACAGTGAGTTGTCAGCACCCGTGGAAGGAGAGAACGGCCCAGCAGAACGTGCTGGCGTCCTGCCGCGCCGACGCCCAGGGGCCGGCCTCCTCCCCTGACTCCGGTGCCAGGGCCGGGAGTTGGGGATACGCGGCGTACTTCTCCGCGTTGGTGGAGTCCCGTACCCAGATCTGAGCCTGTCTCAGCGCCTGCTCCGGCTCCAGCCCGTCGCCCAGCCAGTGGGTGTAGAACCTGTCGGTGATGAGCGAACAGACCCAGCCGTCCGCGTCCCATCCGGTCGCCATCACCCCGGCGTAACCGCCTTGCAGGAACGCGGAAGGCATCCCCGCGGCCTCGTCGAGTACCGCCTCGTCCAGCGCCCCGGTGCGGCAGGTCGGCAGGAGCGCCAGGCGCGCGTCCCGCGAGGCGAGTCTCAGCACGTCCCGCACCGTCAGCAGCCGCCCCCGTGCCATGACGAGCCCTCCGTCCAGCGGCGAGCCGTCCACCACCGTGCCGTGACAGACGAAGTGCTGGACCGAAGCGTGCGGCAGCGCCGCGAGTACGGCCTCGCGGGTGGCTTCCGAGCCGCTCAGGGAGGTTCCCGTCCCGCTCGGGAAGTGCTGTCGCGCCAGGGATATTTCCCACTTCGCGGAGGGCATCGGGTCGTGCGTCGGCACCGGTTCCGGCTCCTGCACCGTCAGCAGGGTGTGGTTTCGGCCGGTGCGGGAGCGGATGGCGCGGGCGGCGCCGAGGGCCCTTACGTTGGGCTGGTAGCTGACGGCCAGGTCGTCGATCACATACCGGTGGCCGGTCGGAGCGGTGGGGTCAGGGCGGCGGGCCGCGTGTAGCGGGAGCAGGCCGAGCCCGCCCACCGCGGTCAGCGATACCTTTGCCACACCGCGTAGCCGGCGCAGGACGGGAGCCATCACGTCGGTCCACAGCCGGTCGGCGACGGCGTCGCACTTCGCCTCGCGCTCCTCTTCGTCCGGCGTGTCCAGAGCGTCCCGCCAATCCGCGACCAGCCCGTCCTGGACCGAGGTCGTGAGTGAGGGCAGGGGTATCCGGAGCGGTCGCGCGTTGCCGGTCGCGGGCAGCGAGAGCGCGACACCGCCGCGGTCGGTCGCCAGGAGGTAGACCACGTGCGTGCCCGACTCCCTTACGGTCCGGGCCAGTTCGCCGTACGAGGGAGGCGGCAGGAAGCTTTCGAGCCCCACCGAATCGCGGATCCGCGCGACCACCGCGTCGAACCGGTCGCGTACCCGCGCGGCCCGCGTCGCGTCCCTCCCGGTGCCCGTAGGCGTTCCCGCGTCGGCCTCCACCCCGGCCCCCACCCCGGCGCCCGAGTCGGTCGACCAGTCGGCCAGAAGCTCCGCGTCGGTGCTCGCCACCTCGGCGGCCGCGGCCCGGAACGCGTCGGCGAGATCGGAACGCCCTGCCTGCCTGAGCCGGTCCAGGTCGGCGGCCCTTCGTTCCAGGGCCTCGGTGAGCATCAGCGCCCGGCCCGACTCGACGGCGACGACGGAACGGCCGAGCATTCCGGACTCGGCGAAGGCGTAGGCCGCGCGAGCTCCCATCCCGTCGGCGCGGGACAGGACCGACTTCTTGTCGCCGCGCGTGACCTGGACACGGCTGAGGTGGTGCAGTGCGCTCAGTCCGTGGCGGTACGCCTCGGCCGCCTCCAGCAACGCACCACGGCTCCACGCCCAGTCGCCCCAGGCCCGCGCCGTACTGTGCTCGACGGCGGGGCTGAACTCGGCCGCGGCGTCGCACGCGTGCTTCGCGGCTTCGGTGGCCCGTGCCTCGTCGTCCGGGGCGCCGCTGATCTGCGCCTTGGCCAGCCGTACTCGGAAAACCTGCGCGAGGAGCACCGACCGGTTGGCACTGCCGGCCGGTAACTGACCATCCAACGCGGCGAGTTGTACGGCAGCGGCCTCAAGGCCGGGCAGGTCGCGGCGGACGGCCGCGAGGCCGAACCGGCACTCCGCCTGAGTCACGCCCGCGAGCAGTGCTTCACGTTCGTTGAAGGTGCCGCCGCCCAGTGCTTCCGTGATCCTGTCGAGCGCCTCCTCGAACAGCGGCTCGGCGGACTGCGGCCGGATGCGGGCGAGATCCAGCAGGCAGTGGGCGGACATGCGCAGTGCATTCGCGCGCAGGGGCCCGCCGCCCGAGAGATCGGTCGCCCGGGAGGCCAGGGCCAACGCGTCGTACAGATCCTGTGAAGCGGGCTCGCCGGCACCCCCGCGCACCTGATGGCGGCGGAAGAGGGCGAAGCTCTGATTCAGCAGATAGGCCGGATCGGTTGACGCCTCCCCGTCGTTACGGAGGATGTCGACGGCCTCGTCACCGGCCTGCAGACGGCCGTCGCGGCGCAGGCGGATCTCCGCGAGCACGGCCTCCACGCTTCTCGTCCGGTCGCCGATGATTCCGTGCAGGGGACCCTGGTCGGCGGACTGCCGCCTGAGCGACTCCTCCGCCTCGGCCAACGGGCCCGTGTCGCTGGTGCGTTGATGACGTACGAAGGCGATCTGCGACAGCACGAGCGAGCGCACGGCGGCATAGCCGGGAACGGCCGGGCCTTGGCCCGAGGCGTCCAGCTCCTCGATGATGCCGTGGGCTTCCGTCAGGTGCTGGTCGACGGACGTGCCGACTCGGGTGACCCAACTCATCAGCGCGTTCGCCAGGTTGGACCGGGCCACCAGGCGCAGTGGGCCGTCGGACGAAGTCTCCAGGAGCCGTCCGGCCTCCCGGCACCGTTCGATCGCTCGCGCCAGCAACTCCTCACGTGCGGAGACTTCCCATTCGCCGTAGTCCACCGCGGCCAACTGGAGGAGAGCGCCCGCGCGTTCCTCGATCCCGGCTCCCGGGCGACGGTACGCGCGCTCCAACTGCTCGCGCGTCGACTCCCCGCTCGCCACGGCTGAGGGGCCGGAGCCGGCTCCGGAGCGGCCGGGGAGGTAGGACCGGAACACGTTGATGTTGTGCTCGATGTCCCGGGCCGCTTCGGCGGCGTGCAGTCCTTGGGCGCTACCGCCCAAGCGAGCTGCCTCCGCCGCGGCGAGGTCCCGGGCCTCCGTCAAGTGGCCTATCGCCTCATGGAGTTGATCGAACTGATCCGCCCGCCCCTGACAGCGGTAGGCACAGTAGAGACTCGTCGCCAGATTCCCCAGGGCCGGTATGCGCTGATCAGGGCGCCGCCCAGCCGCCGCGAGCGCCGCCCTGTCCTCCCGTACCGCCGCGTCGACCTGATCGCACGGCATGTTCTCGTCACGCGGCTCGTGTCGCGGTCTGCCCAGGTGCATTCTCCACGCCCTCATGCCTGGTCCCGGTTCCGCTCCCGGCCCGGCAGGGGCCGCATCACCGGAACAACCACCCCGAAGCGCCTGCCGAGTTGACGGCGAGCCACTCAGGGCGATCAGCATGGCCCCGGGAAGCTGTCCGCGCCATCCCGAACAACCATTCGGAGCGACGAACTTCTCGGCGGGCGGAGTCGACCGGCGTACGAGACCTCGTGGGCACCCGCACGCCCGAGTCAACTCCGACCGCGAAGCCGCCGTCGCCCGCCTCACCCTGAACGAAGCGAACCGCCCGTGTGCCCTACTGGTTCGGGGACTTGTTGAGTGCCGGAGCGCGGGCGGAGCACCGTCAGGGTGCCGTCAGCATCGGCAGGGAGGAGAGGTGTTCCTCGGGGATGTCGAAGGCTTGTGTCAGCGCCGGCAGATGTGGGGCGAGCCGGGCGGTCAGGCTCTCCAGGGTCCGGGGGAGTGAGCGGACCTGCTCCTCGGTGAGCGCCTTCTCGACCAGGAGCAGTCCGCTCCTGGAGGCGACCCGGACCAGCAGGAACAGCGAGTACAGGTCGTCCAGGACGGCGCGGGTGCGAGGGTCGGTGACACGGGCGAGGGCCGAGGCGAAGGCGTCGGCGGCCTGGCCCACCGAGTAGGCCTCGACCAGGCTCAGGGCCGCGGCTGACGCGTTGTTCCAGCGCCCGAGTGCGTCCCCCTTGTCGCCGCGCCGCAGGTCACGGCGCGCGGTCGTGTGCCAGTGACGCTCGGCGGCGGCGACGGCCCCTCGCAGGAAGCCGGGGTCGGTCAAACTCTCCTGGCCTGTTGCCTCCTGGGGCTCAGGCGCGAGCGTACGACCGAAGATCATCTCTGCCCCCGCCTTGCACCAGATCGCCAGGTTGTCCCCCTCCGCGGTGATGGCCCCGTCCACGTTCGCGGCGAACTCCGCCAACCCGTTGACCGGGAACAGCGCCCGGGCGCCGCAGCGCTCCCGGCTCTCGATCACGATCTCCCGGGCCTGCCAGGAGATCCACCCCTTCGCGACGGCCACGAGACGTTCGGTCTCCGCCCGGTCCTCGGGCTCGTGGGTGATCCAGCGCTCGGTGACCGCGCGGTGGAAGAAGGTCATGGCGTAGGCCGTCGCCACGCGTTGGAGCAGCCGGGCGTGATGGCTGCGGTGCGCGGCCAGCGGAACGCGCCGCCCCGCCACCGGGCCGGAGATCCGCCGGGTGTACGCGTAGCGGACAGCGATCGCCAGCGCCGCCCGGCAGCCGCCCAGGGTGCTCGCGCTCATACAGAGCTTCCCGACGGTCACCCGCCGGATCGAGTGCAGGAACCGTTTGCGCGGACTGCCCACGTCGCTCGTGAAGGTACCGTCCGGCAGCAGCCGTCCGTGATCGCCCTGGATGAGGGCCGTCCTGGGGAGGCGTACCTGGTCGAAGCTGGTGGCGCAGTGGTCCACCGGGCTGCCGATTCGTTCGGGCAGAGTCACCACGGTGATGCCCGGCAGGGTTCCCCGGCGGTCGCTCAGCGGGGTGAGGAAGAGAAAGACGCCCTGGTCCTGCTCGTCGATCAGCAGTCGGGCCGCCACCACCGCCGTCTTCGGTCCGCCCGCCGCACTGGTGTTGGGCATGTACTTCTGGGCGCCCTCGTGGGGGGTGTGCAGCACGAACTCGTCACGTGCGCGGTCGAATCGGGCGACGGTCTCCAACGCGGCGGCGTCGTTGCCGTGGGCGCGTTCGGTGCACAAGAAGACGCCGGTGCGGGCGAGCGCGGTGAAATCGCTCAGGTCGCGCGACGGTGAGAGGTGGTCGTCGAGCAGGCTCCCGAGGAAGAGGTTGTAGTGGATGCCGGCCACGGTGGAGGTGGCGCCGTCCACCACCGATACCCACTCGTGCAGGGCGGCCAGAACGCGTGGGTCGCGGGCCAGGTGTTCGGGGGCGAACAGCTCTTCGTTCAGGGCCCGCAGCCGGTCGTAGGAGAGCTGCCACCTCTCCTCGACGGAGGCGTCGGTGCGGTGACGGAACAACTCGGTCGAGATGGCCTTGCGCCAGCGCTCGTGGGAATCGGTGCCTTCGGGGCCGTCGAGGAAGAGCAGTTCGGTCAGCCTGGCGCTGTCGAGGGCCAGGTGGGAGCCGGTTACGGCCTCAGTGATGATCAACACGCCCGAAACAACGACACAACCCTCGAATGGAATCGCCCGCTCGCGAACTGCCCGGCAGAACCGGAGCCGGCTGGACAAGGACGGCGACTGTGCCGGATCATGCCCCCGACCAGCGTCGTCACCCGCACGGGACCGACCGCCTCGAAGGGCCGCCGCACCGGATCTCCTGGTTGAGCGCCGAGTCGGGGCACGGGTCAGGCGGACACCAGTTGCTGGCCGCCGTCGATGTCGTACGTCGCTCCCGTCATGGCTTCGTTGCGCATGATGTGTACAGCGAGAGCGGCGATGTCCTGCGGGCCGACGACCCGTCGGATGGGCAGCGAGGCGCGGAGTTCTTCCCGCCGCGCTTCGAGCTGTTCGCCCAGGAGCGAGGCTGACAAGGGTGTGTCGACGAATCCGGCGGCGATGAGGTTCACCCGGATCGGCGCCACTTCGAGTGCCAGGCTCGCGGTGAGGGCGGGGAGCGCCGCGGTCAGCGCCGAGGTGACGGCCATGCCCTTGCCGGGGCGCCGGTGCCACCGATGAACAACAGCGTTCCCCCGTCCCGGACCTTGCCTTGGCTGTACTTGGCCATCCCGACCGTCATGGCGAGGCGTTCGCCGAAGTGCCGACTGGTCTGCGCCAGGTCCATGTCGGCCAGCGGCGCGTACGAGGGACCGCCGGCTGTCGATATGACGTGGTCGACGGTGCTGGGGAGTTCACTGAAGAACTGCCGGAGACGCTCGGGGTCAGTCGCGTCGAACGACGTGGTGCTCAGCGGCTGGACTTCCTCCGCCGCTCGCTCCAGTCGCCCCGGGTCCCGCCCCACCATGACGACCTGGCCTCCGAGCGCACGGACGTGACGAGCGGTTTCGAGTCCGATTCCCGAGCTCGCGCCTATCACCACGACGGTTTGGCCGGCCATCTCCTGGTGTTGGTTCGGCTTGCTGCCCGTCATCAGTGCCTCCCATGATCGGGTCGCGGCAACGAGGCGGCGTAGTCCCCAATAGGTGGGCGCTCCTCCGGTCGGAGCTGCCGGATCCTGATCTGCCGGTTTTCGTCGGCGCGCACCCCGGATTCAATACCGGACCGGCTACGTTCGCGGCCAAGTAGGTCGACGGCGGCCGACAGCCCGGTCGTGAGGCCCCGCCTCAGCGTGTCCGGCCTTCCGAAAGTACCTCGCATGGTTGTCCGCCACCACCCGGCACAGGCGTCCCCGCAAGGGTGAGGCCGAGACGGGAGCGGGACAGGACCGCCGCCCGTCCTTGCCGGCCGGGTGGTGGCCGGGGAGCGGACCTTCCGCAAGTGGGCCGCGCCGCTGTCAGGCGGCCAGGGAACTGATCCGGCAGCGGGGATACAACGCGACCGCCTTCTCCGACGTGCTCAGGGAGAGCGGTACCTCGCGTGGCTCGGTGTACTTCCATTTTCCCGGCGGGAAGACGCAGCTGGTGATCGAGGCGGCCGAGGCGCACGTCCGCGAACAGATCGAGATCATCGACAGCGCCGCCGCCCTGGCCGGGTCGGTGGTCGAGTTCATCGATCTCTACGTCACGCTCGGCCGCGACGGCATGGTGTCCAGCGACTACGCGCGAGGATGCGGTGTCGCTCCGCGGGTCACCGAGGGCGCCGCGAAGGAGTCGGCCGAGGTGAGTGGGACCGTCCGCGGCGCATTCTCGCGGATGACCGACAGGCTGGCGTTCCACCTCGCCGCCTTCGGCGTGGAGCAGCAGGCCTCGGCGCGGGGGCTGGCGGAGGCCGTCCTCGCGGGTGTGGAGGGAGCGATGGTGACCTCCCGTGCTCTGCGCAGTCCCGCCCCCTACGACTCGCTCCGTACGGTCATGACCATCGCTGCCGAGGCCGCCCGCTTCGACGTGGCGGCGCACCCGGGGCAGTCGGATGCCACCTCGTCCGATGCCGAGACACCCGCCGACACCGTCCCGGCGGCCCGGCCGGGGCAGGAAGAGGCCTCTTCCGGATCCACGCAGGCGGGACCGGACGGCTGAGCCCAAGGCGCTTTCCCGGGCCGGAGCGCCGCACCCCGCCGTCTCCACCGGCGGATCCGGAGCGCCGCACGCCCGGAAGCCCGCGGGGACGGAGGAGTCGCGGAAGTCGGACACGGGAGACCGCGGCCTCAGACGGTGTCGAGCTCCCTCAGTTCCGCATCGCTCAGTACGAGATCGACCGCCGCCGCCGAGTCCCGTACGGTCTCCGGTCGCGTAGATCCGGGGATCGGGATCACCATCGGTGACTTGGCCAGCATCCAGGCCAGGCTGACCTGCTGGGGGCTCACCCCGTGCGCCTCGGCGATCCGGGCGTAACGGTCGTGTACGGGGCTGCTGCCGCCGGCCGGCCGGGAGACGCCGCGGAGCGGGCCCCAGGCCATGAACGCGATACCCATCGCGTCACACCGCTCCAGCTCGGGCTCGCTGGACCGGAACCCGGGGGAGAACCGGTTCTGGACCGCGACGAGCCGTCCATCCAGTGTCTCGTTGGCGGACTCGATCTGGGCGGGATCGGCGTTGGAGATGCCGGCCATCCGGATCTTGCCGGCGTCGAGCAGGTCACGGACCGCACCGACGGAGTCCGCGTACGGGACGTCCTTGTCGGTGCGGTGCAGGAAGTACAGCCCGATCGCCTCCACGCCCAGCCGCTTGAGCGAGCCCTCGCAGGCCGCTTTGATGTGCTCGGGGCGCCCGTTGACCGGCCAGATGTACGGACCGGGGTTGAGATCGGGACGCGTATGGCCGCCCTTGGTGGAGACCATCACCTCGGATCCGCGGCTGTGGGAGGAGAGTGCCTTGGCGATCAGTTTCTCGTTGTGCCCGAGTTCGTCGTGGCCGGCCAGGTGATAGGAGTCGGCGGTGTCGATGAGGTTCACGCCGGCATCGATCGCCGCGTGGATGGTGGCGATCGACCGGGCCTCGTCAGGCCGGCCCTCGATCGACATGTTCATGGCGCCGAGCCCTACGGCGCTGACCTCGACGGTGCCGATATGACGTGTCTGCATCCTGATGCACACCCTTCGAGCGAAAAGTTCTCTTTGCGGCTTTCGTTCTTCGATCTTAGAGGGCTTATGGACCCCGGCTCCTTTCGCGGCTCGCCTGAACGTGTGGGCCTGCGCGGGAAAGGGGCCGGACGGCGGGTCTGGCCGAACCGGTGGGCGGGCGCACTCCGGGTCTTGACGGTTTCGGCTTCGGATACGAAGAATGAGCGTGATGTTGACAACGTTGTCTTCGGTCCCGTCCCAGGAGGCGTATCCGCGTGAACCACCCCAAGGCCAAGCTGAGTAGACGACGATTCGCCCAACTGACAGGCGTATCCCTGGCGTTGGCGACGACTTCGTCTCTCGGCGTGCCGTCGGCCGTGGCCGACGGCCGACCGGCCATGCGTCGCCCGGCCGCTCCCGACGGCATCGCTGACATCTACTACCGCGTACTGCTCACCCATACCCGCTGGTCCGAGACCCAATGGGACGCGGCCAAGGGGTACTACACCGCGAAGGACTTCGGCTTCGCCGTCGTCCTCGGCAACGCGCTGCTGCTCACCCGCGGTACGTACGACGCCGAGCGGGCCGGTATCGACGAGAAGACCCTGCTCTCCCGCACCATCGACACCATCAAGCACTTCGCGGCCTCCAACCGCCTCACCGGTGGCACCGAATGGGGCCGCACCCTCTTCTTCGACACCACCTTCCAGCTCTACTTCGTCCTTGCGGCGCGCCTGCTCTGGGACCGGCTGGACAGCGCGACGCGCGACAACGTGGACACGATCGCGCTTGCGCAGGCCGAGTACACCACCGGTCTCGGCACGGGTGACGACCCCGCGTCGGGAGACTGGACGCCGCGCGGTCTCACCGGCGGATTCGTGGGCGACACCAAGCTGGAGGAGATGGGCGTCTACGCGCAGTCGCTGGCTCCCGGTCTCGCCTGGGCGCCCGAGAGTTCGGGATACCAGCGGTGGAAGGACGCCTTCGGCAGGTGGAGC
Organism: Streptomyces camponoticapitis; assembly: GCF_014646115.1. Classification (GTDB taxonomy): domain Bacteria; phylum Actinomycetota; class Actinomycetes; order Streptomycetales; family Streptomycetaceae; genus Streptomyces; species Streptomyces camponoticapitis. The sequence continues at coordinate 389,719 of NZ_BMMV01000002.1, forward strand.
CGCAACGAGACCGGACTGCCGGCCGCCGACCGCGTAAATCCGGCCCTGGTCGACGGTGTTGCCGTCAGCGACAACACCGCGCAGAACCTCTACGACACCTTCATCGTCGAGAACCACGGCTCGTTCGGGCCGCACTACCAGTCAGAGCTGTGGCGGACGTCCGGGCGTAACGCCGCGCACTTCGTCACCGCCGGCCGGCCGATGCCGGAGGTCCTGACGTCCCAGCCCAATGCCGGTCTCCTGTGGGAAACGCTCCTCCTGGTGATGAGCGACTCGGGTGAGCCGCTGATGCCGATGGTCGACGACCGTGAGCACCTCTACGGACGCGACGTCATCCCCGTCGCGTTCCTCGCCCAGGTGGTCGGGGACCGGGCCGCCGCCCGCGCCGAAGCCGCGCTGGCCGAACGCCTGGAGGCCTACCAGGCGTACCCGCCGGTCAACCGGCTCACCAAGTTCTCCGGGGAACCCAAGTACGAGCCGGAGGCCCGCGCCGAGATCGCCATCAGCTATCTGTTGCACGAGTGGCGGGCCGCTCAGGGCAGGGCCGTACGCCCGCTCACGGAGCGGGAACTGTTCGAACGGGCCAGCGGCGTAAGGGACTTCGGCAGCGGACCGGGTCTCGTCGCGCACCAGTCGCCGGCGGCCTGGGCCGCGGCGGTCAGCAAGCCGGGCTTCGTCAAGTTCGCCTGGCAGCCCGCCCACGACGACTGGCTGTTCGCGCTCGGCGGGACCACACCCATGTTCCTTCCCGCGACGAGCGCGAAAGCCGCCGGCCGTTCGGTCACCACGTACAGCGAACCGCGTGACGGCTTCGACGCCAGCGCCACCCTTCTCACGCTGCCCACGGGCTTCGCGGGTTTCACCACCCTTCCCTCGGGTGATGTCGTCTACGCGACCAGCGGCACCTCGGCCGGCGAAGGCCGCCTCGACGTGCACAACTTCACCATGCCCGGTGTCGCCGGTCTCGACGGCGGCCGTACCTACACCGCAGCCGAGGGAACGACCACCGTCGCCGCCAAGGACAGCGGCGCCGCGAACCCGCCGCCTGCCCCCGGCGGGCGCACGGACAACACGACCATCACCAGGGCCTCCTACCGGCACGTGCGGATGCAGGGGATCCTCCCGGACCCGAAGTACGGCTACTCCCTGTACGCGATCGAGGTCCGCGACGGTGCCGAGGGCGCGGACCTCGCCAGGGGTGCGACCGTGACCGCGTCGTCCGCCGACGCGGGCAAGGGCGCGGCTCTGGCGGTCGACGGCGACCCTGCGTCGCGCTGGGCCGTGGCTGTCGCGGACCGCACACGGGCGGACAGCTGGATCACGATCGACTTCGGACAGGAGCGGGAGTTCGACCGTCTCACCCTGCGCTGGGAGTCCGCCGCGGGCCGTGCGTACGCACTCCAGGGATCGGCCGACGGAAAGACGTGGACGGACCTGGCGCGCTACCCGAAGGCCGACCTCGTCAGTACCGGTGGCTGGATCTCGGTGGACGGGCGGGCGGGCCTCGTCGTACGCGGTGGGAAGAACGCCCTCGCCGTCTACGGCGACACGCTCATCCTCTCGGACGGGCCGGCCGAGGCGGTCGTCGTGGAGGGCTACGCCAACGGTGGTCCGGCCGAGGTGAAGGCGGCGGCGGGGCGCGAGGCGCCCGGCGCGGGCCATCCCGGCGTACGGGCGAGCACCGCGGGAGGGCATCTCAGCCTGTTCAACCTGTCGGCCGCGGCGGTGACCACCACGGTGTCCGTGCCGCAGGACACCCGCTCGGTGCGGTTGTACGCGGGCACGCAGACGGTGACGTCCGACGGTACCGACTACCGTGCCGAACTCCCCGCCGCCCGCGCGGAGGTGAGGCCCGCGCGCTTCGTTCTGCGTCCGAGTTCGGGTGGGCGCGTCCCGGCGGGGCTGCACGTCGAGGTGGTCGACGCGGCCACGCTGCGTCTCACCGGGCCTTCCTGCCGTCTGCTGGTCACTCCGGTCGGCGGGCGTGCGACGCACGTCAGCGTGCGCCGCGGACGCACCGAGCATGTGACCGTGCCCGGTGCCACCGCGTATCCGCTCACCGACATGGCGCTGGGCCGGGTCACCTTCCCGACGGCGCCGCTCCCGGCGGGCATGTCCGATCCCGCGGCGGCGGTCGACGGTGACCGGCACACGTCCTGGCGTCCCGGGGCCGGCGGCCGCATGGTGGTCGATCTCGGGGAACCGACGGCGATCGGCGAGATCCGGATCAGCTGGACGGGAGGCCGTGTGCCGTCGGCGGAAGCCGAGTTCAGCACAGACGGGCTGTCGTACGAACCGGTCGGGACCTTCCGTACGAGGGGCCGTGACGCGACGCTCGACGCCAAGGGCACGGCCCGCTATGTCGCCCTCCGGATCCGGGACCGGGCCGGTCACGACGCGCGTGTGGTCTCGCTTTCCGTGCTGCCCGCCTGACTCCCGCGTCGGGTGATCTCGCCGAGCGGGCAACGACGGCCACGGCACCTCGCCGTGGCCGTCGTTGGGCACGCGGGACGGCGGAGGCGGCCGAGCGGAGACCACCGCCGACGCTGGGGCTGATGGACGTCACGTCCGACCACGGCTGCGGTGTCAGTCTGCTGAAGTATGGTCCCCGCCACCGCACACCGACTGTGAGGACCAAGAGAATTGACTGGCCTGTCCGCTTTCCCGCTGCCCTTTCATGCTTCGCGTTCCATATCGTTCGCGACACCCCGAACCTTGCGGGAACTTCAGATGATGGAGTGCAGCTCACACATTCGGGAGAAGCCCGGGTGGTTCGACAAGATGAACGATGCCGGCATCCGCGACAGGTGGAAGCGAGAAGCGATCGCGCAGGGCCTCACCGAAGCGCAGGTTCGATATGTGCTTGCCGAACTCCCGCATTACGCCGCACTGCGGGACGCGCGAACCGGCGTCGAGGTGTCCGCCGTCGACGGGGTGTGGCACTCGGACACCCTGGTCGACGACGCGCTGCGATCCCGGCTGCGCGAGGCGGTCCGGGTTCTGGAACAGGTCCCCGAGGCAGAAAGGGACTGGCATCCCGGGTCCGACGGCCAGGTACTGGACCTGGTTCATCCCTCTCTGTTCTGCCTGGTGAGAGAGGCCGGCGGTGCGCACGAGCGGGCTTGGCAGAACCCGACGGACCGTTATACGAGGTACGAGTTCTCGGAGAGATTCCAGTGGCTGCCCACGGACGTCGACGTCAGTGACGACGGCGATGTCTCCTTCCGTTCGTACGTCAACAACGTCCACCCCGAGACTCATCGCGAACTGGCGTCCGTCCTGCCTGACTTGTTCGCGCGCATGCGCCCGCTGCTGGAGAACGTGCTCACGGATCTGCGTCATCCGCGACCCCTGCGGATCGAGGCCGATCCCTTCGGGTGGTACGACCCGGAGCCGGAGCGTCCGGACAAGTCCTCCTACGGTGATGACGGGGCCTACGCGGAAGCCGTCCGTGCGTGGGACGAGGCCCACGACCACTGGTGGGAGAACCGCCGCCCGGTCATCCCGGACGCCCCGGCCTTCACCCCACCCGAGTCGCCCGCCGAATCCGCCCGGGTCGACCTGCGCGGCCGCCGTCTCCAGGTCATCGTCAAGCTCGCCACCATTCATCTCACCCCGGACAAGCCCGAGTACGCCGGTGGTTCCTGGCATGTCGAGGGGATGATGAACGAGCGGATCGTCTCGACCGCCATCTACTACTGGGACAGCGAGAACATCACCGAAAGCAGGCTGAGTTTCCGCGCGGCACTTGACGACCCGGACTACGAGCAGAGCGATGACAACGGCCTGCGCGAGGTCTACGGCCTGGAGGACGAGGACGCTCTGAACCAGACGCTGGGATCGACGTCGACCCCGGCGGGCCGCTGCCTGGCGTTCCCGAACATCCTGCAACACCGCGTCGGCTCATTCCGTCTCACGGATCCCGCCCGACCGGGACATCGCAAGATTCTCGCGTTCTTCCTGGTCGACCCGTCGGAACGGATCGTCTCGACATCTGATGTGCCACCGCAACAGCCATGGTCCGACACCTCGACCATGACGCTGGAACAAGCCCAGAACTACCGCGAACAACTCATGCGGGAACGCAAGTTCTTCGTCGACGAACACAACGAGCAGCTATACGAACGAGAATTCTCCCTCTGCGAGCACTGAGCCTTTTCTGTCCTGAATACATGCGGGTCAGAAGGTCGGAAGGTCAGGAGGGTGTGGACGGCCCGGAGGACGGCGCCGACGCGGCGGGTGGTGGATGAGGTCCCGGCGGACTTGACGTGGGCGTGGGCGCCCCGGCGGCAGCGGTCGGCCGCCGGGTTCCTCAGGTGTCGTCCTCGATCTTGATGGCCTCCCTCAGGCTGTGCACGGCCGTGCCCGGCTTGCCTTCCTGCGTTTCGAGGAGAGCCGCCGCGATGGCGTCCAGCTTCAGCTGGATGGCGTGCTCCGCGCGTCGCTCGGAGTTTTTCAGCAGGGCAAGCAGCAGCAGCGTCACGGCGGTCATCGACTCGCCGGCGAGCAGCAGCCAGGTCACGTCGAGCTTGGCGAAGTGCGCGCCGATGACAATGCCGACGAGGACCATGCAGACCCCGAAGAATGCCGGTGAGCTGGAGAAGTTGGAAGCGTACTCCGCGAGGCGGGCGAACCGTCCGGGTCTGTCCCCGCCACGGTCCGCGGGATGTTGAAGCGTCATGCGCCCGACCGTACACACGTTCTTTCCACGTCGGCGTCCGGGCCTCCCCCAGCCGTGAACGCGCCCTCATGCGCCCGCCGGGGAATTACGGGACAGCCCCCACTGGCAGGCTGTGCCCACGGACATGGAGGTGCTCAGCGCCGATGACTACGAGTCGGTGCATCGGGCAAGCCGAGGTGTGGCGGCGCGGTACGGGATGGGTGGTGGCGGATCGTCTTGCCCGCGTGTACGTCTCCTTCGACGCCGAGCCCGGCGAGCAGCGTGACGGACTCGTGCTTGCGGCCTCTGTGGACCGTGCGACGTCCGCGACCCGTACCGGCAGCTACGGGTTGACATGCCTGTGGGGCGGACCGGTTGTTGCCCGGTCCGCCCCACACATGCTGTGGCTCGACGCGTCAGCGAGGGCGGTGGCCTTCGTAGTAGGTGCCGAGCTGCTGGTGATAGCCCACATCGCCAAGGTGCTTGTCCTTGTCGAACTCCGGAGACTCCTTGATCTGCTCCTTGGTCAGCTCGACGAAGACCGTGCGGGCCGCCTGGTCGACCGTCCGGACGACGCCGGCCGGCAGCAGAACGTGCTTGCCGAAGATCCAGACGCCCGTGTCGACCACGAGGTACGCGGAACTGACGTCGTCCGAGTGCTTGTCGATCTTGCCGATACTGCCGTCGGTCGCCTCGACCTTGTATCCGATGAGGTCGGTACCCGCGGTGTGGCCGGCGGTCGGCTGGTAACCCCAAATGTTATTGCTCATAAAAGTGTCCCCTTCACGCATAGAAATTCTTTCCCGTCAGCAGAAAACGCGAAAGACCGAGCAGGTTCACGCCCCGCCCGTACGGCGGCGATGCTTTCTTCAATTCATCGCGTGCCCGGGGATCCAGGTCTCACACTCCCTGTCCTGGGAGTGAATTGAGACAGTCGTCGCACCGGCCTGCCTCCGCCGATCCGAAAATGTCTGTTTCCGCAGGTGAGGGGTGGATAATTTCCCTGCGGCAACTGTTGGGCCCGAGATGCGGCGGTGGCCGTCGTGGGCCCGTCCCGAACGAGCGGATGCACGCGCGCGGTTGAGCTCGCGCGGGGCGAACCGTCCGATGCCCTCAGGAGAGGGGGCCGGGTGGCGGGAGGAGTGTCGCTACGGCGGCTGTCACCGCGGCCCTGTGGTCGGGGCCGGTTTCGTCACGGTTCTCGGGTTGCAGCTCTTTGAGTGACCGGGTGCCTACGGTCCCGACGGCAACGCACTCGTACCGGTCGACGACTTCGCCATCCCGCGCAACGCCACCCCGGAGGAGATCGCCGACTTCATCCTCTTCGCCGCTTCTGACGAAGCCCGGTTCGCCACCGGCGCCGAAATCGTCGCCGACGGAGGCTTCACACTCGGTGCCCTCGCCTGAAAGCCCTCCTACGCCGACGCATCGGGGGCCACGCCGTGCTGGGCAGGGCCCCCGTCCCGTCGGCGATGGCTGGTCGATGGCCTGCGGTGGGGGTCACGGCGCGTCGGGCGCATGACGAGGGTCTGCCCCAGCACGGACTGGGTAGTTGTCTCACGCGCACGTGAGCGGACTCACGGAAGCGCGCAGCGCTGGCGCGTGGCAGCAGGAGCGTCACCGGCTACCTATTGATCGAGGAGGCCGCACGTGCCGCCAACAGAGCGATCACACGAATTCGCCGACGTCGGCGACAGCGAGGCGCAGGTGATCGTGGTGGGTGCGGGCCCGGCGGGTTCGACCGCGGCCCTCTACCTGGCACGGGCCGGCGTGGACGTATTGCTGCTGGAAAAGGGCACGTTCCCGCGGGACAAGGTGTGCGGTGACGGCCTCACCCCGCGGGCCGTACATCAACTGGTCCGAATGGGTGTCGACATCGATGCTCCCGGCTGGCAACGCACCAAGGGAATGCGCTGGATCTGCGACGGACGCCAGGTACACATCGACTGGCCTCGCTCCGGCAGTCACCCGGACTTCGGCCTCACCCGCAGTCGGCACGACTTCGACGACATCCTGGCCCGCCAGGCGGTGGCCGCCGGAGCCCGGCTGCGTCTGGATACGAAAGCGACAGGTCCTCTGACCGACCGCGGCGGGCGCATCGTCGGCGTGTGCGCGATCACCGGTGCTGACAAGCAGCCACAGACGTACCGCGCCCCCGTGGTGATCGCCGCTGACGGCGCGTCAGCGAGAACAGCCCTGGCCATGGGGCTGGAACGCGATCGAAGCAGGCCGATGGCCACCGCCGCTCGCCGTTACTACCGCAGCGGTGTCCGCACGAACGACCCGTACCTGGAGCTCTGGGCCGATCTGCTCTGCTCCCGTACCGGCCGCGACCTGCCAGGATACGGATGGATCTTTCCGCTCGGTGACGGCCGCGTCAATGTGGGCCTGGGCGCACTTCCCCACCGGCGGCACGGAGCGGTCGATCTGCGGGCCACCATGGACGAGTGGCTCCTCCGGCTGCCTCCGGACTGGGGGCTCAGGGAGGAGAACGCCGACTCCCCGCTGCGGAGTGCCGCGCTGCCCATGGGCTTCAATCGCAGGCCCCAGTACCACCGCGGCCTGCTCCTCATCGGCGACAGCGCGGGCATGATCAGTCCGTGGAGCGGCGAGGGCATCGTTCAGGCGATGGAGGCGGGGGAGGTCGCCGCCGAAACTGTCGCGCTCGCTCTGCACCGCCCCGGCGGGACGCCGCGTGAGCAGGCTCTGCACCAGTACCAGCGAGAGGTGAACCGCCGCTGGGGGCGGTACTACCGGCTCGGCAACTCCGTTGCCGACCTCGTACTCGCCCGTTACGGCTATCGGCCTCTCCTCAACCGCCACGTCATGGCCACGCCCGCTCTGGTCCGCACTCTCGCGCGACTCCTGACCCACGGTTCCGACGCGCCCTCGGACGACCTGATCGACACGGCGGTGCGAACGCTCGTACGGATGGTGCCCGCGCAGGTTCAACGCACCAGGTCCAAGCGCTGACGCGCGAGGCCAGGTCCGCAGACCCCAGGTCAGTTCAGACAGTCCAGGTGCTCCGGGTGGGCCAACTCCTGCGGCCAGAACCGCACTTCGCGGCGGCCGCGTTCGGGCTGGGCCACGCCCGTCGCCAACCCTCGCTGCCGACCTCGATCAGAAACCGGAACCGGAACTGATCACCAACAGCCAGGAGGCATGCCGCGACTCGGGGGATCTTGAGGCATCCGAGCCCGGCCTGACCTGCATGGATGAGGTTCCGGGCCGGGTCGCGGGGAGCGCTGCGTCATTGACGCGATTTACCGATAATCGTAGGCTGCCTCGCCGTCTACTCCGACCATGTCCCTGACACAACTCCTCGCGTATGCGGGGCCGTTACCGTCGCCTCCCCCACGGCAGGTCAAGGCCTCCGCCCGACCGGTGCATCCGCACCACCACGCACCCACAACTCTGGGAGACGCATGTGAAAAGACGTCGCTCGGCCACATGGGCCGCCTCAACACTCGTCGCGGCCCTCGCGTTGACCGGCACGCTCACCGGCCCCGTCGCCGCGGCCGAGGATCGCGCGGTCGCGGGCGAGGTCGCCACCGCGACCGACCCCGTCACGCACGCGGAGAACGACCGCGTCCCGGAGGGGTCCGTCTGGACGCAGAGCTACTTCCCGTCCTCGGACCGCTCCGGCACCGAACTGCACGCCGACGTCCTCCTCCCCGAGGCACTGCCCAAGAAGAAGCGCGTTCCCGTCATCCTCTCGATCGGCCCCTACTTCGGGCACTCTGGACAGACCGGTACCGAGGACTGGACGCACACCGGCCCCTCGTCCCGCTTCCAGGACTTCATCGAGGGCACCGACCTGTTCGACGAGGGGTACGCCTTCGTCATGGTGGACCTGCGCGGCTTCGGCGGCTCCACCGGCTGCCTCGACTGGGGCGGGCCGGGCGAGCAGGCCGACGTCAAGGCCGCCATCGACTGGGCGGCGAAGCAGCCGTGGTCCACCGGTGCGGTGGGCATGTACGGCAAGTCGTACGACGCCGTCACCGGCCTCATCGGCAACAACCTGGATCAGAGGGCGCTCAAGGCCGTCGTCGCCCAGGAGCCCGTGTGGGACATGTACCAGTACATCTACTCCAACGGGGTGCCCCGCCCGAACGTCACCGGTACCGCCAACGCCTACAACTCCATCGCCACCCTTGGTCAGATGGCGGACGACGACGCGCGCTACCAGGCCAACGCCCGGTGGGAGGAGACCCACCCCGAGTGCCTCACCGAGAACTCGGCCGGATACCGAATAGCCGACCAGCGGGACAAGCACTGGACCTCCCGCGACCTGGCCAAGATGGCCAAGCGCACCGACACTCCACTGTTCGTCACGCAGGGCTTCATCGAGAACAACACCAAGCCCGAGGAGATGCAGGAGTACCTCGCCAATCACAAGGGCCCGGAGCGGGGGTGGCTCGGCCAGTGGGACCACGTGCGGGGCGGTGACCGCACCAGCGACGGGCGTCTGGCCATGGGACGCGAGGGCTGGTACGACGAGACGCTCTCCTTCTACGACCAGTACCTCAAGGGCATCAAGCCGAAGGTCAACTACCCGGCCTACTCGGTCCAGGACTCCACCGGCACCTGGCGTGCCCAGAAGACGTGGCCCGTCGTGGAGCGGCCCGTGACCGTCAAGCTCGGCGACGGCTCGTACGTGGACGACGGCGGTGCCTCGGCGCGCGTAGGCCTGGCCCCGTCCGGCGAGGCGACGCCGCGGTCACGCGAACAGGCTCCCGGCGAGTGGGACATGGAGAACGCGCCCGCGCTCGACCCGGCCGCGCCGAACGGCCTGGCCAAGGGACAGGCGAAGCGCCAGAAGGCCGGTGAGATCACGTCCAGCTTCTTCGTGTGGTCCAAGCCGGTCAAGGAAGCCGTGCGCGTCACCGGGACCCCACAGGTCTCCCTGACCGCCAAGGGCCAGGGCAACGTCATGGTCAAGTTGTACGACGTCGCTCCCGACGGCACCGCCGTCATGTTCGACGAGCAGGTCTCCCTGCTGGACTCGGGCAAGTTGACGGTCGACCTCAAGGCGACCGACTGGACCCTGACAACCGGGCACGTCCTGGCGGTGGAGATCGGCTCCATCCAGACGGGTTCATGGCGAGACACACCCTCCGGCGAGACGATCAAGGTCAAGGACGCACGGGTCGAACTGGCCCTGGACGACCCGGCCGACGACCGCGCCACCGGCGGGGCCCGCTCACCGTTCCTGGACACCTACCTGGCCCAGTACACGGTGGACCTGCCGGCCGGTCCCGCATCGTTCACGCTGCCCTCCGGCGGTCGCCGCTGACCCTCCGGTCGAGGTCGGTGGGTCCGCTCATGTAGCCGCTCCGCCGCCGAAGGTCTCCTTCGGCGGCGGCGCCGCTGGGGCGGTGCGCGGCGGCCGGGTGCGGAAACCACTTCGCGGACCAGTCACGCGACCGGACGCGCCGGTTCTGTTCCAACGCGTGCGCGAGCCGTACGACGGTCGCGGCGTATCGGGCCGGGGCGGAGAAGAACTCATAGGTCCTGTTTGAGAAGTGGCGTCGTCCGCCCGCAGGGCGGGGCCGTACTTGGACGACTCCGACAGCGCAGGGGGCACCTCCCGTGCCCGAAGGGCGACGAGGCGTCGCCGGCAGATGATCGCGCGGGAGTCTTCGAGGATCCGCCGGGCCGGATGGCCCGTCAGGGACGGTTCTGCGGAGTGAGCAGCACGATCGGGATCTCGCGGGCCGTCTTCTGCGCGTACTCGTCGTACAGCGGGAAGATGCGCGCCATCTGGCGCCACAGGGCCTCGCGTTCGGCTGGGGACGCGACCCGGGCGCGAGCGGTGAATCGACGGCCGCCGGCCTGCACCCCGACGCTGGGGTCCGCCTGGAGGTTCTTGAACCATGCCGGATCCTCGTCGGCACCTCCTTTGGAGGCGACGACGACGAAGTCCTCGCCCGCGGTGCCGTAGATCAGGCATGTGCGGCGCGGTATGCCGGTCCTGCGTCCGGTCGTGGCGAGTACGAGCGTGTAGACGCCGTTCGACTCGTGTCCCTCGGTGCCGCCCGAGGCCAGATACGTACGAGTCTGCTCGGCGACCCAGTCCCATTGCGAGTCGGTGGCGTGGTCGAGGTCATCGGCGACAGCCATGACGGTGGGTCCTTTCCGGAAGGGAATCGTTGCGTAACGTGCTGACTGGCTTGTTCAGTTGAGCTCCCCGGCCGACCCGACGACCGTGCCGTCGGGGCCGCGGGCGTAGCAGTACCGGTGGATGCTTGTTGCGGCTGCTCGTGCCCCTGGGATGGAGCTGACCCGGAGTTCTCGACACGACAACGCCTGTGACGGCAGTCACAGTTCCTGCCGGGCGGGACGAGGCTGGAGAGCCCCAGGCAGCGAGTCGGCCTCCGCAGGGCCGCAGTTGGAGCGCCCGGCTTCGGCGGGATTCCTCACACCGTCGGAGCCGGCACACCTCACGCGGCTGGACTTCACCTCATCAAGTGAACTGCCGTCACCGCCCGGGCGTGCCGCGGTGCGCCCACCTGATGGTGGAGGTGATCCCGACCAGTACGGGCTCCGTACGGAACAAGGTGTTGAGGCCATGCGCGCAGAGGCAGTGTCCCGCGTCAAACTCGTCTTCTCCCTGCTCGACGCGGACGGTAACGGATATCTGGAGGCCGAGGACTTCGACCTGATGTCGAGTCGTGTCACCGCGGCGGCTCATGGCTCCGGGGCGCCGGCGAAGGAGGCGATGCGGCTCGCGTTCCAGCGGTACTGGACAACTCTGAAGACCGAACTGGACGCCAACCGCGACGGCCGGGTGAGCTTCGACGAGTACGTGGGGTGCGTGCTCAGCCCAGAGCGATTCGACGCGACGATCGGCGAGTTCGCGGAGGCGCTCTCGGCGCTCGGCGACCCCGACGGCGACGGACGGATCGAGCGCGCCCTCTTCACCGACCTCATGCTGGCGATCGGATTCTCCCCGGCCAACATCGACGCTCTCTTCAACGCCTTCGGCCCGGACAAGGACGACCGGATCACGGTCCCGACCTGGTCGGAGGGGATCAAGGAGTACTACGCCCCCAACCGCGCGGGCATCCCCGGCGATCACTTGGTGGCGGGCGTGCCGAGCTGAACCGGCCCCAGAAAGGGGGGAGTGGAGTGTCACGCGTGACACTCCACTCCCGGCCCATCCAGAAACGACCGGCCGACCGGCTCAGCGGCCCACGGCCTTGCGCAGTTGCTCCTTGTTCATGGACGAGCGCCCTTCGACGTTCTTCTTCTTCGCCTCCGCGTAGAGCTGGTCCCGCGTCGGGCCCTGAGGCCCCTTGTGGGAACGCTCACCCCCACGCTGCGAGGCGGACTTGGGGTCTCGTGTGGACGTCTTGCTTGCGGACTTGGCCTCACCCGACCGGGCGCGTTCCTTGTTGACCGTGCGCGAGGCGATCTCCTTCGCACGGCCTTCCGGCGTACCGCGCTTCTCGGCGCCCTGCTTGATGTGCTCGTACTGCCGCTCTCGCTTGGGACTGGATCCTGCGGGCACGACGGGCCTCCTTTTCGACCTGTTCGGGTGTGACCGCTATAGGTACCCCCGCGCCCACCGGTTCTCACGACGCGGGGCGTGTCGGCCTCCGGCAGTGGGGTGCGGTGTAACACGAGAATCGAATGTGCGTTCTAATATTGGGATGGACGCCCACTCTCTGCCTGAGGACCTGGTGAAGGCCCGCCGTGCTTTCACCGCCACCTACGAGGCGCTTGCCGCGCCGTGCCCCGGGCAGGACCGGGCCGCTCTGCGCCGTCGGCTGCTGCGATTGTCGGTACGGATCTGGTGGCACCCGTACTGGACCACCAGCCGCACGGGACCGGCGGCCAGGGTGCGACTCCGGGAACTGGCCCGCACCTCCACAGGCCCGGAGGGTCCGGGGGAGAGGTGAGAAGTCCGCCGCCCGAGCGACAGCCGTGACGACGAGCGGTCAGTTCCCAACAGGCGCCCCGTTCAGGGGTGTTCACATCTCTGGCACCCGATACAGTGAAGCAGTGCCCCGGTTGCCGAAAAACCCGCTGCGACTGATCCGGGATGACGACCGCGACACGGCTGTGGAGCGCCTGCGGGATGCGTACGCCGAAGGGCACATCACACACGAGGAGTTGGACGGACGTCTCGGCCGGGCGCTCACCGCCAGGACACGTGGCGAGCTCCTGTCGTCTCTGGACTCGCTCCCGGAGGCGGACGCCGGCACGACCTCCACGATCTCCGCCGCCGCCGGACGGATCCAACGGCGTGGCGCCTGGCGGGTACCCAGGAGCCTCAAGGTCGCGTCCGCGTTCGGAAGGGTGCACGTGGCCCTGGCCCGCCCCGGCGCTCAGACGGACGCGCTGCGCGACGTGTTCAGTTCGCTCATGGTCTTCGACGAGGTCAATGGGTACCTGCGCGGCATGATCACCGGACTGGACATCCGGTACCCGGGCGGAGGCGACCACCCTCTGGCGGGCCGCCGGGTTCCCGACGCCGACCTCAAGACGCCCGACGGCGCCACCCGCGTCTACGAACTGCTGCACGCCGCCCGCCCCGTACTGCTCGACCTGCGCGGCAGCGCCGAGTTGGCGGCTGCTGCCGAGGGCTGGGCCGGTCGCGTCGATATCGTCGAGGCGCGGAGCGAGGACGACAACTGGACCGTTCCGGCCGCCGGTGAGATCCCCGCCCCCGCCGCTCTCCTCATCCGCCCCGACGGCCATGTCGCCTGGGCGGCCGGGCCCGGCGGCGCGCTCGACACCTCGGCGCTCCGGACCGCTCTCACCACCTGGTTCGGCCCGGTCCTGCAGGGGTGAGGCACCGCCCGAGTGGCGGTAGGTCGGGGTCGGTCAGTCGGGCGGCTCGGGCTGAGGAGGCCCAGCCGACTCGCGCGACACCAACCTGCGACAACTTGGCGCCGCCACCTCACCCCCCATTTGACCTGCAACAACAGATCGGCCTGGCGCCACGTAATGCCATCTGCGCCATGTTTCCGACCTTCGGGCTTGCCAATGGCGCAACAGTGGTGCCACTATTGCGTCATGGACCTCACGCCGTATGTCGAGACACTCCGCAGGGAACTGACGGTGGCCGCCGAGGCAGCGGGTGACGAAGCCCGTACGCTCGCCGAGCGGCTGACCGCGCCGCTGGAGTCGGCCACCCGCCTGACCCTGCTCAATGTGTTGTCCGCCGCCATGGACGAGATCACCCGTGAACTCGCCCCTGGTTCGGTCGACGTACGGCTGCGTGGCCTCGAACCCGACTTCGTGGTGGTGCTGCCGCAGTACGACGAACGGGCCGAACCGGTCGACACGCCGGCGCCCGCACCGGCCCCGGTCCCCGCCGACACGGACGACGGCGGTACCGCCCGTGTCAATCTGCGTCTGCCCGCCCACCTCAAGACCCGCGCGGAGGAGGCCGCGGGCCGCCAGGGCCTGTCGGTCAACGCGTGGCTCGTACGCGTCGTGTCGGCCGCGGTCGACACGGGCGGCGCCGCCACCCCCCGCGCTCCCGAGAGGGCCAGGACCATCGGCCAGGGCTTCACGGGCTGGGTGCGTTGACCAGTTGATTTGAAACGGCTTCACCCACACCACGTCCCACCAGCGGAGACGTCACGAACACCCAAGAGGACGGTAGAGCCATGCCTTCTTTCGACACTCCCGAGCCGATCTCGGTCACGGCGCATGTGGAGGCCGGTTCCATCCAGTTCACCGCGGGCGACCGCCCCGACACCGTCGTGGAGGTGCAGCCCCGTGACCCGAAGAAGGACAAGGACGTGCGGGCCGCCGAGCAGACCGAGGTCTCGTACGCGAGCGGCGCACTGACCGTCAGGACTCCCAAGTCCAATCTGCTCGGCCGCACCGGGATTGTTGACGTGACGGTCGAACTGCCCGCGGGCTCGGACCTCCGCTTGACCGGGGCCTGGGCGCAGGTGGTCGGTGAGGGCCGGCTGGGTGAGGTTCGTGTGAAGACCTCGTCCGGTGATGTCCGGCTGGACACCACCGGTCCGTTGCAGCTGACGGCGTCGCACGGTTCGATCACGGTGGACCGGGTCGAGGGCATGGCCGAGATCACCACCAGTTCCGGCAGTCTGCGCGTGGGCCTGGTCGACGGCCCCGCGGTACTGAAGAACTCGCACGGCACAACGACCGTCGGCGCCGCGACCGGTGAGCTGCGGGTGAGTGGCGCCAACGGCGACATCGAGATCCAGCGCGCGGAGGACTCGGTCACCGCCACGACCGCCCACGGCACCCTGCGTGTGGACGAAGTGGCTCGCGGCACCGTCCAGTTGGAGACCTCTTACGGTGCCATCAATGTTGGCATCCGCGAGGGCACCGCCGCCTGGCTCGACGTCAAGTCCGACCGCGGGCAGGTGCGCAACACGCTGACCGCGTCCGGAACCCCGGACAAGTCCGAGGACAGCGTCAAGATCCGCGCCCGCACCCGCTGGGGCAACATCGACATCCGCCGCGCTCGCTGAGAGTCCAGCTTTCAATCCATTCGATCCTTCGAACGGGAGGGCCCATGCCTTCACCTGTCATGCCCACGTCCAAGCGTGCCAATGGCAAGGACGGGACTGCCGCCGTCTCGGCTGTCGGTCTGCGCAAGTCGTACGGTGAAAGGCTCGTCCTCGACGGGATCGATCTGCGCATCCCGGCCGGGTCCGTGTTCGCGCTGCTCGGGCCGAACGGCGCCGGCAAGACCACCGCCGTCAAGATCCTGTCCACGCTCATCACCGCCGACGCCGGTGACCTGCGTGTCGGCGGGCACGATCTGGCCGCCGATCCGCAGGCGGTGCGTGCCGCGATCGGGGTCACCGGGCAGTTCTCCGCCGTCGACGGTCTGATCACCGGTGAGGAGAACATGCTCCTGATGGCGGACCTGCACCACCTCTCCCGCGCCGAGGGACGCCGCTCCGCCGCCGAACTCCTGGAACGCTTCGATCTCACCGACGCCGCGAAGAAGCCCGCCTCCACCTACTCCGGCGGCATGAAGCGCCGCTTGGACCTCGCCATGACGCTGGTCGGGGGGCCGCGGATCATCTTCCTCGACGAACCGACCACCGGGCTCGACCCGCGCTCCCGCCACAACATGTGGGGCATCATCCGCGGCCTCGTCTCCGACGGCGTCACCGTCTTCCTCACCACCCAGTACCTGGAGGAGGCCGACGAACTCGCCGACCGCATCGCCGTGTTGAACGACGGCAGGATCGCCGCCGAGGGAAGCGCCGAGGAACTGAAGCGGCTCATCCCGGGCGGGCACATCCGGCTCCGCTTCACCGACCCGGCCACCTACCAGTCCGCCGCCTTCGCCCTGCGTGAGGTCACCCGCGACGACGAGGCACTCGCGCTCCAGATCCCCAGCGGCGGCAGCCAGCGCGAACTGCGCTCCATCCTCGACTGGCTGGACTCGGCCGACATCGAGGCCGACGAACTGACCGTCCACACCCCCGACCTCGACGACGTGTTCTTCGCCCTGACCGGCCCCGCCAACATCCCCAACCAGACCAAGGAGGATGTCCGATGAGCTCCCTGTCCCTCGCCGTCCGCGACTCGAACACGATGCTGCGCCGCAACCTCCTGCACGCGCGCCGCTACCCCTCCCTCACCCTGAACCTGCTCCTCACGCCGATCATGCTGCTGCTGCTCTTCGTCTACATCTTCGGCGACGTGATGAGCGCGGGCATCGGCGGCGCGGACCGCGCCGACTACATCGCCTACATCGTCCCGGGCATCCTGATGCTCACCATCGGCGGCACGACGGTCGGGACCGCGGTGTCCATTTCCATGGACATGACCGAGGGCATCATCGCCCGCTTCCGAACGATGGCGATCCACCGCGGGTCGGTACTGATCGGGCACGTCATCGGCAGCGTCCTGCAGTCGATCATGAGCGTGGTCTTCGTGGGCGCCGTCGCCCTGGCCATCGGCTTCAGGTCCACGGACGCAATGATTCTAGAGTGGATTCTCGCGATCGGGCTGCTGACGCTCGTGGCCCTGGCACTCACCTGGATCGCCGTCGGCATGGGCCTGGTCAGCCCCAACGCGGAGGCCGCCAGCAACAACGCGATGCCGCTGATTCTCCTCCCGCTGCTTTCCAGCGCGTTCATCCCGGTCGACACGATGCCCGGCTGGTTCCAGCCGTTCGCCGAGTACCAGCCGTTCACCCCGGCCATCGAGACCCTGCGCGGACTCCTCCTCGGCACCGAGATCGGCAACAACGGCTGGCTCGTCATCGGCTGGTGCCTGGTGCTCGCGGTGCTCGGATACCTCTGGTCGAGCTCGGTGTTCAACCGCGACCAGAAGTAGACGCAACGGGCGCGCGGACCATCTCCCGCGGCTCTCGTCCCGCCCCAGGGCGGCGTACTCCGACCTCACGTCGGCGTCCGCCGCCCGGTCGGCGTGCGGGACGGCCGCAACGGGTCCTTCGGAACCGGCGCGGGGCGGTCGTCGCCAGCGTCGTACGTCTTCCTGGTGCCACCGCGGCGCACCAGGAGCACGCTGGGAAGGGAGAGGCCCGGAGTTCCGAGAGGTGATCATGAGGCGTTCGCTCCGCGACGTGGCCGCCCTGGCCGCCGGATTCGTCGCCCCCCTGGCGACGGCGCTGGTGTTCGTGCCGTTCCGTACGAGCCTCACCCACACCAATCTCGCGCTGGTGTTCATGGTGGTCGTCGTGGCTGTATCGGCCCTCGGGAACCGTCTCGCCGGCGCGGTCGCCGCTCTGTCGGCCGCCGCCTGGTTCGACTTCTTCCACGCCCGGCCCTACCTGAGCTTCGACATTCACGGACGCGCGGACGTCGAGACGGCGGTCCTGCTCCTCGTCGCGGGACTGATCGTGTCGCAACTGGCCGCAAGAGCCCGCGTCCTGAAGCGTGTCGCGGTCACGGACGCCTCCCACCTGGAGCGGCTGCACGGCACGACCCGGCTGGCGCGTTCCACCGCGTCCTCCGACGAGGTCGTCCGGCGCACGAGGCGGGAACTGATCGAGCTGCTTGACCTGAGCGCCTGCCGTTTCGAGTACGGGACGCTCCTCGGGCGCCCGCCACGGCTCGACCCGGACGGGACGGTCAGGGTGGCCGGCTGGATCTGGGACCTGGAGCGGCAGGGGTGGCCCGAGGGTGAGATCGAACTGCGCGCCGGCGTCCGCGGCCGGTACCAGGGCCGCTTCATGATCACCCCGACACCTGACACCCTCCCGCCGTCGCTGGAAGCCCGCCTGGTCGCCGCCGACCTGGTGGCCCAGGCCGCCATCGCCCTGGACGACGACACCGGGGAGGGTGCCCGGCGGGCCTGACGGTCCCGGAGCGCCGTCAGTCCTCCTCGCGCAGACCCCACGGTGCGCCGTACTTGGTGAGGAGGTCGAGGAACGGGCGGGGCGGCAGGGCCTCGGGGCCGAGGACCCCGCTGCCGGTCCATACGCCACCGGCGATCAGTTCGAGGGCGACGACCGGATTGACGGCGGTCTGCCAGACCACGGCCTGGGAGCCGTACTCGCCCATCGACCACTGGTTGTCGACCACGTGGTAGAGGTACACCTCCCGCGCGGCTCCGTCCTTGACGCCCTTGACCCACGTGCCGGCGCAGGTCTTGCCGGACATGCGGTCGCCGAGCGTGGCCGGGTCGGGCAGACAGGCGGCGACCACATCACGGGGCGAGACCTGGACCGGCCCGCTCCGCCCGGGGACCGTGACCTCGGCGGTGGAGTCCAGCCCCAGCTCGTGGAGGACCTTGAGCTTGGCGATGAAGTCGTCGCCGAGTCCGTACTTGAACGTCACCCGCCGCGCGTCGACCCAGCGGGGGATGAGCAGCACCTCCTCGTGTTCCACGTTGACGCACTCCACCGGACCGATCCCCTCGGGAAAGTCGAAGACCTCCGGCTCGCTGAACGGCGCGGTGGTGAACCAGCCGCGCTCCTTCTCGTAGACCACCGGCGGATTGAGGCATTCCTCGATGGTGGTCCAGATGCTGAAGGAAGGCGCGAAGTCGTAGCCCTCGACGGTCAGGTTGGCGCCGTCCCGTACGCCGATCTCCTCGATCTCGTCGAAGAGTTCGTCGGCCGCGTACCGCGCGAAGACATCGGACAGCCCCGGCTCCACACCCATGCCGACCAGAGCCAGGCGGCCCGACCGTTCCCACTGGCCGGACAGCTCGAACTGACCGTCGCCGAGCTTCACACCACAGCTCTCGTAGGGGCGGGTGGTGTGCGGTGAGGACAGGGACATCGCCATGTCCAGGTAGTGCGTGCCCGCCGCGAGAGAGGCCCGGAACAGCGGCATGACGAATCGCGGATCGGTGGCGTTGAGCAGCACATCGCATCTCTCCTCGACGAGCACCCGGCGCACCGCTTCCTCGTCGGAGGCATCCAGGCGCCGTGCGCTGAAGCGGTCCCCGTGCTCGCCGAGCGCGGCGACGGCCGTCTCGGCGCGGGAGAGGTCGTAGTCGGCCACGGTTATATGGGTCAGGAAGTCCCGGCGGGCCGCGATCCGGGTGACGGCGGTTCCGACGCCGCCGGCGCCAACGAGCAGTACACGCATGTCGCACACCCTTTCGTCCCCGCGGGCCGGCGCCTGCGGGGTGCCCCGATGCAACGGGATGGCGGCGGTTGGCGTCAACTGTGTTGGCATAAGAGCACCCGGTGGGGCGGCTCACCAGGAACAGAGGAGGAACGCGATGCCGAAACAGGTGGTGCCGGAGCAGGCGCGACGCAGGCGCCGTAAGACCCGGCAGGGCTCCGTACTGTCCGAGACACTGATCGTGCAGACCGCGCTCCGTGTGCTGAGAGAGCACGGCAGCACCGGGCTGACGGCCCGGCGACTGGGCGCCGCCCTCGGCGCCGACCCGAGCACCCTCTACCGGTACTTCGCCGGAATGGACGATCTGACCCGGGCCATCGGCGAGGAACTCATGGGACGGGCGCTGGACGACTGGACGACCACGGGGAGCTGGCAGGTCGACCTGCGCGCCCTGGGGCTCGCCATCCACTCCTCCTACCTCCAACATCCGCAGGCCGCCGTACTGACCGTCAGCCGGGTCACCGGCCGCCCCCGTGAGATCGCGGCGGACGAGGCGATCCTCGGCGTCCTGCGCGGCGCGGGCTTCCCCGACGCCACGGCGGTCCGCGTCTACCACGCCTTCATCGACTCGACTCTGGCCTTCGCCGCCCTCGACGCGGGATCGCTGGCCCTCACCGACGAGGCCCGCGAGACGGACGAGGAGATGTGGAGCTCCACGTACGCCCGGCTTCCCGCCGCCACCCACCCCCACATCGCCGCCACCGCACGACTGCTGGCCGGCCGTATGACACACAGCGTCTACCCGGTCGTCCTGGACACCCTGCTGAACGACGCGGCGGCGCAGCTCAGGACCGCCCGCCGCCACCGGGCCGCCCAGGCCCGCGCCGAGCGGAGCAGGTGAGGCGGTGCGGCGGGCGCGCCGTTCGCATGCGGTGCGCGGCGCCGCGCCGTTCACACGCGGGGCGGACCGGCGTCGACGACTGCCATCGAGAGATCCAGCGGGTCGAAGTGAATCAGTGACTCCAGCCACCAGGTCATGCCGGCCTGGGCGAGTCCCTTGAGGTCCACGTTCTTGTCCTCCTCCCACGCGGGACTCGCGTTGCCGCGTACGGCGATGTCGAACGGCCGGTCGGCCGGCAGACCGGCACGGCGCAACGCCTCGCGGATGTCGCCGACTTCCCCAGGGAGGAGCTCGTGGTCGTCCGGATTGGGGAAGATCCCGTCACAGCCGGCGGCCCGGCTGATCACCCGCGGGTTGTTGGCCGAACTGGCCATCCAGACCGGGATGCGATGCGGCTCCGGTTCCGTGGCCGCCAGATGAACCTGATAGTGCGGGCCGTTGTGCTGGACGGCCTTGCCCGCCCACATCGCCCGCATCAGCCCAAGCCCCTCGGTGAGCATCGCCGCGCGGGTCGCCAGTTCGGCGGGCTCCCCGAAGCTGCTGAAATCACCGGACTCGTCCACGCCCACTCCGGTGCCGACGACAAGCCGTCCGCGGGCGAGCCTGCTGACGGTGGACGCGTGCCGGGCGACCATCCACGGCCGGCGCCGGGCCAGCGGCGTCACCATCGGGCCGAGCAGCAGATTCTCGGTGGCGTGCGCGATCGCGGCCAATGTCGTCCAGGGATCAGCGATCGGCAGCGCGTCGGTGACCACGTGGTCCCAGAGGAACACGCCGTCCCACCCGGCTGCCTCCGCTCGCACCGCCAGTTCGACGAGAACACCGGGGTCACCGAACGGACCGAACGGCGGCAGATAGATACCAAAGCGCGGGTTCTCGTTCATGAGGATCTCTCCACAGTCGGCTGTCGGGACGAGCAAGGATCGGACAGCGATCCATCCCGTTCAGTCTGGAGGGCCGACTCCGCGGCGGGTGAATTGGGTCACCGCATCTCGCGACTCGCTGCTCGACGCCGAGCTCGCGCTCGCCACCGACGGACCCTCCGCCGCCTAAAGTGCGGGGCGGCCCCGCTTGTACTCTGCAGACCTGCACATCTGAAAGGAAAAGCGTCGTGAAGACCTTCACCATGCCCGGCACCGACATCCTCGCCCCGAACGTCGTGCTCGGCCTGATGCGTATCGCCGACAAGACGGACGACGAAGTCCGCGAACTCGTCCGCACCGCGCGCGATGCGGGCATCGACTTCGTCGACCACGCCGACGTCTACGGCGCCGAGCTGCACGACTGTGAACGCCGCTTCGCGGACGCGATGGAGCTGAGCCCGTCCCAGCGCGACGAGATCACGATCCAGACCAAGGCCGGAATCGTGCCGGACGGGCCGTACTACGACTTCTCTTACGAACACATCGTCAAGTCGGTCGAGGGCTCACTCGCGGCCCTGCGGACCGACCGCATCGACATCCTGCTGCTCCACCGCCCCGACGCGCTCGTCGAGCCCGAAGAGGTGGCCCGCGCCTTCGACGAACTCCACTCCTCGGGCAAGGTGCGCGCCTTCGGTGTCTCGAACCAGACCCCGCGCCAGATCGACCTGCTCCGCAGGTACGTGCGTCAGCCCATCGTGGCCAACCAGCTTCAGCTCTCGATCACACACGAGCCGATCATCGCTCAAGGGGTCTCCACGAACATGCTCGCGGAGCAGCAGTCGGCCAGCCTCGACGGCGGAGGGATCGTGGACTACTGCCGCGTGAACGACATCACCATCCAGGCGTGGTCACCCTTCCAGGCCGGCTTCTTCACGGGTGTCTTCCTCGGCTCGCCGGACTACCCCGAACTCAACGCCGTCATCGACCGCCTCGCCGGCCTGTACGACGTCCCCGCCATCGCGATCGCGACCGCCTGGATCACCCGCCACCCCGCTCGGATGCAGGTCGTCCTCGGCACCACCAGCCCGGAGCGCGTCGCGGGCGCCGCCCAGGGCTCCGAACTCCCGCTCACCCGGGCCGAGTGGTACGAGCTGTTCCGCGCCGCGGGCCACCTCGTTCCCTGAGTCAGGGTCTCTGCCCACTCCGCGCCCCACCCGGTCGCCGAGCAGTCGAAGAACCACCGGTACTCCACCGCCCATCAGGCGGTCGTCGACGCCGATAGCCAACGCGTCGTAGCGGTTGTCCGACCTCTGCCCGGCGACCGGTCCGGTCATCCCACGGTTCGCGCCGGACCCGCCTGGCTCGCGAGACAACACAGCAGCGAACGGACCATTGTTCCCCGGAGCCGCCGCGCGCACGATGGGAGTACCGCGGCGGAGAGGGGGGAGCGTGGGGTGGGTCATCGCGCGCTGCTGCGTGCTGATACTCGGTCTGGCGGCTGTATGGACGGGTGTCGATCTGGCGGGGGAGCCGTACCGGCAGGCGGTGGAGTTCCGGAACGCCAAGACGTGTACGGGTGGGAACGAGCCGCCGGAGTCGAGCAAGTGCCTTGTGCGGGAGAGCGCCCGGGTGACGGACAGGGGCACCCGGGAGGTCGTCACCGGCGTCGGCGAGGACCAGAACGTGAAGACCGAGTACACGCTGTCGATCAGACGGACGGCAGGGGAGACCGAGGTGTATGACGTCTCCCAGGGGCTGTACGGGGCAGCGAGCCAGGGGGACCCAGCGGATCTGGAGATCTGGCGCGGCGAGGTGGTGGTGATCGGAGTCGGCGACGAGCGGGACCGGTTCACCCCGTCGTCCGCCTCCTCGCTGGTGCGGGAGTTGATGCTGGCCTGGATCGGGGCGGGGCTGGTGCTGTCGTCCGCGTTGCGTATGCGCGGCAGCGGCACCCGGTCCGAGGGCCCGGTGATGGTGGTGATCCGTGCGGGATGCTGGCTGGTTCTCGGCCTGGCAACGCTGGTGCCGACATCCGAGATCGTCGCGCACGGCAGTGTGGGGTGGAAGCTGGTGGGGTGGGCGGTGATCTGGTTGGTGGTCGCGGCGGTAACCGTACCGTTGATGCTGAAAAACGACATACGTCGATCGCGACGGTGGCTTCCCTGGCGCCGAGGTGGGGGACCGGCTCGTTAGTCGTCCCGCCGTGGTGGGTTGTCCGTACCGCGAAGCCACTCCGGGGCGCTGACCGGTCAGTACGCGTACCGCTTCACGGTTTCCGGGTGGATGACCAGGCGGACTTGGTCCTCGGCCAGGATCCCGGCGAGGTCGGCGGCTCGGGTCGGGTCGTCGAGGTCCCAGTAGCGGGCTGCCAGGCGGGCCGCCAGGTCGTGCGCTCCGTCGCGTTCGATCGTGACGCCGCCCGCGATCGAGACCCAGCGCTCGCGTTCACCCACCGGGGCCGCGACGACGATCGAGGCGCGGGGATCGCGGCGCAGGCGCCGCACCTTGAGCGTGTCCGGGCCGGTGAACAGCTGGACCGTGCCGTCGGCGGTGGCCTCGAACCACACCGGTCGAGGCTGCGCGGGGATCGGGCCCGCGGCCACGGACAGGAGCCCGTGCAGGGGGCGTCGGAGGAACTCCAGGTCTTCGGTGGTCAGCGAAGTGGCGTCGGTGCTCATCACGGTCCTTCCGATGGGTGCGGGGCGGCGATCCGGCTGATTCGCCAAGGGTCCAGTGTGCTGCCACAGGACGCGACAGGTCGTCAGGCCAGGCCCGGCTTCACCCGGGTGTAACGATCACGAAGAGGAGGGAAGGTGATGACAGTTGAAACGGGGGGATCATGGGAGATATCGAAGGGCGGTGTTCGCCCGAGGAGTTACTGGAAATACTGCAGTGGCACATCCTCCGATGCGATCAACTGCGGTCGGCGGTGGCGAATCGTGCGGCTGTCCTGCTCAGTGCCAATGCCTTTACGGCCGCCGGCGTGGTGGCGATGTCGTTCAGCAGCGCGACACCGCAGAGCAAGTTGGCCTCGGCGTGCGTCTTCGTGGCGGCGGCGTCCACTCTGATTTTCGCCGCGCTGTCTGTCGCGTCCGCCACCAGGTCGTTGATCAATCAATCCGGCTGGACTGCCCGGGAGGGCGGCGATCTGACTCCTTTCGCGCCTGCTTTCAGTCACTCCGACACGATGCGCTGGGTGACAACGCTGACTGATTTCCGGCAGACGCAGCTCAGCCTGCGGCGATCCGACGCGATCGATCACGCGACGTCGGAGTTGTGGATCGTGATCAGGTCGCACCACAGGCGGTACATGCATATGCAGAGGTCCGTGCGCTTCTTCCACGGGTCGCTGGCGTCGTTCGCTGTCTCCTCGCTGCTCGCGCTCCTTTTCAGACTTGCGGCGGCGTGAGTTGATCTCCCCTTGGCGGGTGTCTCCGCACCCGCGGGCTCACCTCTCGGAAGATCTGCCGACCTCGTCGCCGAGGAAGCGCTGGGCGATCGCGAAAGCGGTGTTGGCGGCCGGGACGCCGCAGTAGACGGCGGACTGCAGGAGGACCTCGCCGATCTCTTCGGGGGTGAGGCCGTTGGTGAGGGCTGCCCGGATGTGCAGGGCGAGTTCGTCGTGGTGGCCGTGGGCGACGAGGGCGGTGAGGGTGATGCAGCTGCGGGTGCGCCGGTCCAGTCCGGGCCGTGTCCAGATCTCACCCCAGGCGTAGCGGGTGATCAGGTCCTGGAAGGCCGCTGTGAGCGGGCTGGTGCGGGCATTCGCCCGGTCGACGTGCGCGTCGCCGAGCACCTCACGGCGAACGGTGGTCCCGGCGTCGTACCGGTCGGCCCGGCCGGCGTCCAGATGGGCCAGCAGCGCCGTGGTGACCGGGGCCGGGGCGTCGATGCCGGCGAGATGGGCGGCGCCGGCGATCTCGGTGAGACCGGCGTGCGGGATGGCGTCGGCCAGCTCACGGGCGTGCGCGGGCGGGGTGGCCGGGTCCTGGCGGCCCGCGACGACCAGGGTACGGGTACGGATCCGGGGCAGGGCCGCGCGCAGATCGTAGGTGGCCAGGGCGTCGCAGCAGGCGGCGTACGCGGCCGGGTCGGTGCCCGCGAGGTCGGCCAGAAGGGCCTTGCCGGCGAGGGTGATCGCCGTGGCGGGGGCGGCGAACCAGCGCGGGGGAGCGGTGTCGAGGAGGGGGCGCGTGCCTCGTTCGCGTACCAGCGCGGCCCGTTCGTGCCAGGCGGTGGGTTCACCGAAGCGGGCGGAGGAGCACACCAGGGCGAGCGAGGCCAGGCGCCGGGGGTGACGCACGGCCAGATGGGCGCCGATGGCACCGCCCAGGGAGACGCCCGCGTAATGGAAGGTCTGCCATCCGTGGTGGTCGGCGAGATCCAGGGCGAGGCGGGCCAGGTCGTCGACGGTGGTACGGCCCGGCCGTGGATCCGGCAGCGTGGCCGCGGGAGAGGCGCCGTGCCCGGGGAGGTCGTAGCGCAGGACGCGGTAGTGCCGGGCGAGGGCGGTGAGTTGGGGCTCCCACAAGGCCAGTGAGGTGCCCAGGGAGGGGCCGAGGATCAGTGGGGGCGCACCGTCGGGTCCGTCGAGGCGGTGGTGGAGCAGCCGGCGGGCCGGGGTCATGGTGTGTTCTCCTGCCGTGTGGCGGGACGGTTCTCGATCTCGGCGGGATCATCCGCGGACATCCCCAAGTGGCCGGGGCGCGTAGGGGAAGTCGAGGAACACCGTTTCGTCTTCGCCCTGAAGGCGGATGTCGAAGCGGTACAGCGCGTCTCGTTCGCGCCGCGCGAGGAGTGTCGCCCGGCGCTCGGGTGTCAGCGTCGCCAGCGACGGGTCGCGGGCCAGGGCGTCGGCGTGCTCGGGCAGGTAGACGCGGGTGAAGAGGTGGTGGAGCAGTCCGCGGGCGAAGACGGCGAGGGAGAGGTACGGGACGGCGCCGTCGTGATGCGGGCCGGGGGCGAGGGTGCGGGCGGCCCAGTGGCCGTCGGCGTCGGTCGGTACGCGGCCGAACCCGGTGAACTCCACGCCGTCGCGGCCGATGCCCCGTCCTGTGACGGGGTCGCGGCGCATGGAGCCGGGCGCCCCGGAGAGCGAACCCCGGGGGTCCGCCTGCCAGATCTCGATGATCGCGTCCGGTACGGGCTGTCCGGCGCCGTCGTGGACATGGCCGTGGAGGGTGATCGTGTCCGCGTGGCCGGCCGGGGCGATGTCGCCGCCGCCCGGGAAGGGCAGCGCGTAGCCGAAGAACGGACCGACCGTCTGGGAAGGGGTGTGCGGCCGGGGCGTCATCGGACCTCCTCTTCCGCCGGCCGGGATCCGGGCTCGAACAGGGTGGCGGCCGGGCCGTCGAGGACGACGTCCCAGCGGTAGCCCAGGGACCACTCCGGGACGGACCGTTCATGGTCGTAGGCGGCGACGAGCCGTTCCCGGGCGGCGTGATCGGTGACGGCGCGGAGCACCGGGTCGTAGGGGAACAGGGGATCACCGGGGAAGTACATCTGCGTCACCAGCCGCTGGTTGAAGGCCGTGCCGAAGAGCGAGAAGTGGATGTGCGCGGGCCGCCAGGCGTTCACGTGATTGCGCCAGGGGTAGGCGCCGGGCTTGATCGTCGTGAAGCTGTAGCTCCCGTCGTCGCCGGTCAGGCAGCGGCCGAAGCCGGTGAAGTTCGGGTCCAGCGGCGCCCGGTGCTGGTCGAGCTGGTGGGCGTAGCGCCCGGAGGCGTTGGCCTGCCACAGCTCGACGAGCTGGTGGCGCACGGGCCGGCCCGCGCGGTCCAGGACCCGTCCGCTGACGGTGATGCGCTCGCCGAGCGGTTCGCCCTGGTGCTGCCGGGTCAGGTCGTGGTCGAGGGTGGTCACGTCGGTGACGCCGAAGACGGGGCCGGTCAGTTCGACCGCTTCCGGGTCGCGGACGGGGATCGGGGGCTGCTTGGGGTGGCGGAAGTGGCTGCTGCGGTAAGGCGGGTAGTCGCGCGGTGGATGGTGCGGCGGGTGGGACGCCGTTTGGGCCTTGGCGATCTCGGCGTCGATCTCCTGCTGGGACAACCCCTCGGGCAGGGCGTGTGTGGTCATGCGGCAACTCCGTGAGGTGCGTGGAGGGTCAGCGTTCGAGGGCGTGGACCCCTCCGGCGATTTCGCCGGACGCGGCGATGTGGACCGCGGCGGCCGTCCGCTCCGCGATGCCGTCGGCGGTGACTCCGGGGGCGGTCTCGACGAGCTGGAAGCCCTCCGGTGTCACGTCCAGCACACCGAGGTCGGTGATGACGCGGCTGACGCATGCCCTGCCGGTGAGCGGAAGGGTGCACGTTTCGACGAGTTTCGGGCTGCCGTCCTTGGCGGTGTGGGTCATGGTCACGATGACGCGGCGTGCGCCGTGCACCAGGTCCATGGCGCCTCCGATGCCGGTGATGAGCCTTCCCGGCACCGCCCAGTTGCTGAGGTCGCCGGTGGCGGACACCTGCATGGCGCCGAGTACCGCGGTGTCGATGTGCCCGCCGCGGATCATGGCGAAGGAGAGCGCCGAGTCGAAGAAGGAGGCCCCGGGCAGGACCGTGGTGGTCTCCTTGCCGGCGTTGATGAGGTCGGGGTCGACCTCGCCCTCCTCGGGAAAGGGGCCGGTGCCCAGGATGCCGTTCTCCGACTCCAGGACCACCTCGACGCCGGGGGGCAGGTGCCCGGGGATCAGCGTCGGCAGTCCGATGCCGAGATTGACGTACTCGCCGTCGCGCAGCTCTGCTGCCGCACGGGCGGCCATCTGCTCGCGTGTCCAGGGCATCAGCTCCGCGCCTCCCGGGTCGTGCGGCGTTCGATCCGCTTCTCCGCGGCCTGCGCCGCGGTGAGCGGGAGGACGCGCTGCACGAAGATCCCCGGCAGATGGACCTGGTCCGGGTCGATCCCGCCCGGTTCGACCAACTCCTCGACCTCCGCGACGGTGATGCGCCCGGCCATGGCGGCGAGGGGGTTGAAGTTGCGGGCGGACTTGCTGAAGACGAGGTTGCCGTGCCGGTCGCCCCTGGCCGCCCGTACGAGGGCGAAGTCGGTGCGGATGGCGCGCTCCAGGACGTAGGAGGTGCCCTCGAAGTCGCGGACCTCCTTGGGCGGCGAGGCGAGGGCGACGCCGCCGTGGCCGTCGTAGCGCCAGGGCATGCCGCCGTCGGCGACCTGGGTTCCCACACCGGCGGGGGTGTAGAAGGCGGGGATGCCGCTGCCGCCGGCCCGCAACCGCTCGGCGAGTGTGCCCTGCGGGATCATCTCGACCTCCACCTCGCCGGCGAGGTACTGGCGGGCGAACTCCCTGTTGGCACCGATGTAGGAGCCGGTGACACGGGCGATACGGCCGGCGGTGAGCAGGAGCGCGAGACCGCGTTCCATGGCGCCGCAGTTGTTGGAGACCACATGCAGGGCGCCGGTGCCCGCCTCGTACAGCGCCTGGATCAGTATGTCCGGCACCCCGCTGAGCCCGAAGCCGCCGACGGCCAGGGACGCGCCGTCCGCTATGCCCTCCACCGCCTCGGCCGCGGTGGTCACCACCTTGTCCATCCGCTCCCACCCTGTTCGTTAGATGAACTATCGTTCATGCGTGAGCGCGCTTGCAGTGTTGTCCGAACGGCTCGGCCGTGTCAACGGTCTCGGCCCCACGGGTAGCGTGCGCCCCAAGGACGAAAGCAGGAGGGCATCCGATGCCGCGTACCCCCACCGCCGCCGAGGCGGTCCAGCCGCCTGCCGAACCGGCTGTCGAGCCGGGCGGGGAGTCCGTGGCCACCCTGGAGCGCGGGCTGGCCGTTGTCGGCGCCCTGTCGGCCGACCGCGGAGGGCGTATGCGCCCCAGCGATTTGGCCCGCGCCACGGGGCTGGCGCGGTCCACCGTCGACCGGATCGTCAGCACCCTTGTCCGGCTCGGTTATCTGCGCGCGGAAGGCCGTGACGTGCTGCTCGCCCCGCGACTGCTGGAGCTGGGCAACGCCTATCTGGCCGCGAGCCGAGTACCCGATGCCGTGGACCGGTGCGCCCTGCGGCTGGCCGACGCGCTCGACGAGTCGGTGTCGGTGTGCGTCCCCGACGGCGACGGGGCGCGTTTCGTCACCCAGTTCGCCAGGCGGCGCACGATGGTGGTCAGCTTCCGCGTCGGTGACCTCCTGCCTGCCGAACGCTGCGCACCGGGCGCCCTGTTCGCCGCGGACTGGAACGAGGCCCGGTGGACCGGCTGGCGGCAGCGGCTGGGTGAGCGGCCGAACCAGGCGGCCTTCCCGGCCCTGCCCCCGAGCCGTGGCCCGGCGGTTGGCACCGCGGACTTCGAGCGCCGGGTGGCCGCCGCGCGGGATGCCGGCCACGCCCTCGACGACCAGCTCATCGAACCGGGCCTGATCGCCCTCGCGGTGCCGGTGTACGACCTGGACGGTACGGTCCTCTGCGCGGTCAGTGTGGTCAGCCACACCAGCCGGCACACCGCCGACAGCCTCGCCGAGCACGCGCTGCCCCAACTGCGCGACTGCGCGGCCGAGATGGCGGCGGAGCTGGCGCGCCCCGGGGGCGAGGCGAGGGCC
The DNA here is from genome assembly GCF_014646115.1 of Streptomyces camponoticapitis. GTDB lineage: Bacteria > Actinomycetota > Actinomycetes > Streptomycetales > Streptomycetaceae > Streptomyces > Streptomyces camponoticapitis. The sequence continues at coordinate 419,184 of NZ_BMMV01000002.1, forward strand.
GCGGCGCTGTCGCCGATGCTCGACGACACGTATCTGCGCGCCGTCAAGGACGAACTGGGACCGGACTTCCTCCAGTCGCTCGCCCGGGGCCTGGCCGTCCTGAGCACCCTGCGTTCCCCCGGCGGCCTCACCTTGACCGATGTCGCCGAGGCCACCGGTCTCGCCCGCGCCACCGCACGGCGCTGCCTGCTCGCCCTGAGGCACCTGGGATACGTCCGCGTATCCGCCGACGGGCGGCGCTTCACCCCGCTTCCCCGGGTCCTGGAACTGGGGTACGCGCCCCAGTCGCGGCTCACCTTCGACGAACTCGCCGCCCCGCACCTGGCGGCCCTGGTCCAGCGGGTGCACGACTCCGCCTCGGTCGCCGTACTCGACGGCGCGGAGATCAGGTACGTGGCCAGGGTCGCGGCCACCCGCGTCATGGGCGTCGACCTCGCGATCGGCACCCGGCTGCCCGCGTATGCCACATCGATGGGACGGGCAGCACTGTCCGGGCATTCCGACGAGGAACTGGCGGCCCGGATTCCCCGGGCCCTGACGCCCCTCACCTCGTACACCCGCACGTCCCGTGCCGCCGTCGGCAAGGCGGTCAGGGCCGTTCGGCGTGATGGATACGCCCTGGTCGACCAGGAGTTGGAGGAGGGACTGCGCTCCATCGCCGTCCCCGTCAGGGACCGTGACGGCCGCATCGTGGCCGCCGTGAACGTCGCCGCACACGCGGCACACCGCAGCGCCGACGAACTGCGCACCGATGTACTCCCGGAGCTGGCCGTCACCGCCGGGCGGATCGAGACCGATCTGGCGGCCGCGATCGAGCGGCACCCGGCAATCCTCGGCTGAGGCCGGCGCGGCCGCCAAGAAACGTATGACGCAAAGGCGTTGACACCTCCGACGGCGCTGCCCCAAACTCAACCCCCGATAGTGGACCATAATTCACCTGGCGAACGTCCGGGCATGCATGTGCGGGGACCGGTGACGGATGCGTACTGAGGTGGGAATCATCGGCGCCGGCCCTGCCGGTCTTCTGCTGGCCCGGCTGCTGCACCGCGCCGGCGTCAGCTGTGTGGTGCTGGAGAGCCGCGACCGCGCCTATACGGAGCAGCGCCAGCGGGCCGGGATGCTCGAACAGGGCACCGTCGATGTACTCCGGGCCGCGGGCGCCGGTGAACGGCTGAACCGCGAGGCCCTTGAGCACGACGGAATAGAGCTGCGCTTCGACCGCCGTTCGCACCGGTTGGACTTCCCGGCCCTGACCGGCGGGCGTTCGGTGTGGATCTACGCGCAGACCGAGATCGTCAAGGACCTGATCGGCCTGCAGCTGAAGGACGGCCCGCCGCTCGTCTTCGGGGCCGAGGCGGTGGCCGTGACGGGCCTGGACGGGCGACTCCCGCAGGTCCACTATCGAGACAGCGCCGGCGAACACACCCTCACCTGCGACTACATCGCGGGTTGCGACGGCCACCACGGCATCACCGGATCAGCGCTGCCGGCCTCGGTCGCCCGCACCTTCGAGCGCACGTACCCCTACGCGTGGCTGGGCGTCCTGGCCGACGCCCCGCCGTCCTGCGAGGTGCTCGTCTACGCCCACTCGCCACGCGGCTTCGCCCTGCACAGCATGCGCTCGCCCACCGTGAGCCGGCTGTATCTGCAGGTGCCGGCGGACACGGATGTCTCGGCCTGGCCCGACGACCGGATCTGGGACGAACTCGACGCCCGTTTCGCCGTCGACGGTGACTGGAGCCTCACCCGCGGTCCCATCACCTCGAAGTCCGTGCTGCCCATGCGGAGTTCGGTGACGGAGCCCATGCGCCACGGCCGGCTGCTGCTCGCCGGGGACGCCGCACACATCGTGCCCCCGACCGGCGCCAAGGGTCTCAATCTGGCCGTCGCGGACGTGGTGGTTCTCGCCGAGGCGCTGGCCGACTGGAAGGACAGCGGATCCACCGCCCTGCTGGACGCGTACTCCGACACCTGTCTGCGCCGCGTCTGGCGTGCCGAGCACTTCTCGCACTTCATGACCACCACCTTGCACACCGACCCGGGTCAGAGCCCGTTCGACAGCCGGCTCCAACTGGCTCAGCTCGACCGCGTCACCACCTCCCGGCACGCGGCCGCCGAACTGGCGGACAACTACGCGGGACTTCCCATCAGCCGTCAAGGACCTGACCACTAGGGGCTACACATGCGTCGTCTGCTCACTGTGATCGCCGTCGCCGCGCTGACTGTCGGCGGACTCACGGCGTGCTCGGACTCCGAATCCACCGGCGGCGGCGACCCGGCGGCCGGTGGCTCCGGCAAGACCACCGCCGTCAAGGTGGGCGTCATCCCCATCGTCGATGTCGCACCCATCTACCTGGGCAAGGAGAAGGGCTTCTACGAGAAACACGGCATCGGCCTCACCCTGACCCCGGCACAGGGAGGGGCCGCCATCGTGCCCGGGGTCGTCAGCGGCGACTTCCAGTTCGGCTTCTCCAACGTCACCTCGCTGCTCGTCGCGCAGAGCAAGAAGGTGCCGCTCAAGGCGGTCGCCAACGGCGTCGCCTCCACCGGCGAGGAAGGAGCCGACTTCGGCGGCATCACGGTGAAGAAGGACAGCCCGCTCAGGTCGGCCGCGGACCTGGAGGGCAAGAAGGTCGCCGTCAACACCCTCAAGAACATCGGGGACACCTCGGTGAAGGCATCGGTCGAGAAGGCGGGCGGCGACCCCTCCCGGGTGGAGTTCGTCGAGCTCCCCTTCGACCAGATGCCCGCGGCCCTGGACGCGGGACAGGTCGACGCGGCCTGGGTGGTCGAACCGGGACTTGCCACGATCAAGGCCCAGGGAGGACGGGTGATCGCCTCGAACTACGTCGACGTCGCTCCCGATCTCACCGTCGCCATGTACTTCACCTCCACCGCCTACGCCAAGCAGAGCCCCGAGGTGGTGAAGGCGTTCCAGGACGCTACCCGCGAATCCCTCGCCTACGCCGACAGCCACCCCGACGAAGTACGCCGTGTGATCACCACCTACACGAAGATCCCCGAAGCGACACTGAAGAACGTCACCCTGCCCAAGTGGCCCGCCGAACCCAACCGCTCCTCCATCGACACCCTCGCCGAACTGGGCAGGCAGGACGGCCTGTTCACCGAGGTGCCCGACCTGGACGAGCTTCTGCCGTGACTCCGCCTCCCTCCGCGACCAGGCCGGGCGCGGCGGCCCTGGGCCTGGCCGGCCTGCTCGGACTCCTCCTCACCGTCGAGGTACTGCCGCGCAGCGGAGTCGTCTCCGCCGACTACCTGCCGCCCACCTCCCGGATCGTCCGGGCACTGGCCGTCGAGCTCAACGACCGCGCCTTCTGGCGAGCACTCGGCGACACCCTCACCGGCTGGGCTCTGGGCCTCGCCATCGCGGTGGTCGCGGGCGTGGTGGCCGGCGTGCTGATCGGAAGCGTGCCGTTCCTGAGGGCGGCGACCGCGTCCACGATCGAGTTCCTCCGCCCCATCCCGTCGGTCGCGCTGATTCCTCTCGCGGTGCTGCTGTTCGGCACGGGTCTCGGCTCGACGCTGCTGCTCGTTGTCTACGCCGCCTTCTGGCAGGTGCTCGTCCAGGTGCTGTACGGCATCCAGGACGTCGACCCGGTCACCCGGGACACCGCCCGCTCCTACAACCTGGGCACATGGGCGCGCGTACGCCATGTGCTGTGGCCCACCGCGCTCCCGTACGTGATGACCGGGGTGAGGCTCGCCGCCTCCGTCGCCCTGATCCTCGCCATCACCGCCGAACTGGTCATCGGTTCCCCCGGACTCGGTTCCCGGATAGCCGTGGCCCAGACGTCCCAGGCCGTGCCCGAGATGTACGCCCTCATCATGATCGCCGGCCTGCTCGGGCTGCTCATCAACCTCGCCGCCCGGACGGTGGAGCGCCGCGCGCTGTTCTGGCACCAGTCCGTACGCGGGGAGGCGGTCCTGTGACCCGCATCGTACGACGCCTGCTCTACGCCCTGGCCCTGCCCGCGCTCCTGGCCTCGCTGTGGTGGCTGGGCTCCCGGGGAAGCCAGAGCATCTACGCCCCGCCGCTGTCCACCATCCTCTCCGTCACCGACGACGTATGGACCACCGACCGGCTCACCCGCGATGTCCTGCCCAGCCTGCTCCGTCTGACCGGCGGCTACACCCTGGCGGCGCTCGCCGGGATCGGACTCGGGGTGCTCATCGGCACCTACCGCGCCGTACGCGCCCTCACCGAGCCGGTGCTGGAGTTCTTCCGCGCCGTACCGCCGCCGGTGCTGATCCCCGTGATCATGCTCTTCGCCGGCATCGGCGACACGATGAAGGTCACCGTGATCGCGGCCGGGTGCGTATGGCCGATCCTGCTCAACACCGTCGAAGGAGTGCGCGCCGTGGACGGCGTGCTCGCCGAGACCGCCCGCTCCTACGGCATCACCGGCGTCTCGCGACTGCGCCGGTTGGTGCTGCCCGCGGCCGCGCCGCAGATCTTCGCCGGACTGCGCCAGGCGCTCTCCATCGGGATCATCCTGATGGTCATCAGTGAGATGTCCGCCGCCAGCAACGGCCTCGGTTTCACCGTCGTGCAGTTCCAGCGCAGCTTCGCCATTCCCGAGATGTGGAGCGGAATCCTGCTGCTCGGCACGATCGGCTTCCTGCTGTCGGTCGTGTTCCAGGCGGTCGAGCGCAGGGCGCTCGCCTGGTACCACGGCCTGCGCGCCTCCAAAGGATCGGGCTGAGCCGTATGACACCGAAAGAAGGACGCCACCCGATGCTCGACGTACGGGGCCTGAGGAAGATCTACGGGGGACACGGCCGAGAGGTGGAGGCGCTGCGCGATCTCACCTTCACCCTCGATCCGGGCGAACTCGTCTGCCTGGTCGGCCCATCGGGCTGCGGCAAGACCACGCTGCTGAAGTGCGTCGCTGGCCTGCTCGCACCGACCTCGGGCGAGGTCCTGCTGGACGGGAGCCCGGTGACAGGACCACGCCCCGGGATGGCCGTGGTCTTCCAGGAGTACAGCCGCAGCCTCTTCCCCTGGATGCGGGTGCGCGACAACGTCGAACTGCCTCTCCGGCAGAAGAAGTCCCTCGGCCGGCAACGCCGCCACGCGCTGGTCGAGGACGCGCTGGAGGCGGTCGGGCTCACGGCGTCGGCCGGCGCCTATCCCTGGCAGCTGTCCGGCGGTATGCAGCAGCGGGTCGCGATCGCCCGGGCGCTGGCCTACGAGCCGGAAGTCCTGCTGATGGACGAGCCGTTCGCCGCGGTTGACGCGCAGACCCGTGCGGGGCTTGAGGACCTGGTCAGGAAGTTGTGGCAGGAGCGCGGAATGACGATCCTCTTCGTCACGCACGACATCGACGAAGCCGTGTACCTCGGACAGCGCGTGCTCACGCTGTCGGCGTCCCCCACCGTGGTCCAGGACGAGCTGAAGATCACTCTGCCCCACGAGAGGGACCAGCTGGAGAGCCGCGCCGACGCCCGTTTCGCCGAACTCCGCACGCATGTCTACGCCCAGATACGGGCCGCCGGAACCAGACCCGCTCCGACGGCGTAGCCGGCGGCAGAACAGAGCTGCCGCCCAGGGCGCGCCCATGGCCGGTGGCATGAATGCCGCTCCGTTTCCGGGCCGTGCGCGGCGTGCCCTCGGAGCAACGTGATACTTCGCTCCGTACTGTGCCGGGCATGGCTGAACGAATGAGTGAGGACATGTGGAAGGCCTTCATCGAAGAAGGCACTCGCACCGGCAAGCTGTCCACCGTCCGGGCGGACGGCAGCCCGCACATCGCGCCCATGTGGTTCCTGCTGGACGGCGAAGATCTCGTTTTCACCACCGAGGACACGACGGTGAAAAGCCACAACCTTCTCCGGGACGAACGGGCCGCGCTGTGCGTCGACGACGAGCGGCCGCCCTATTCCTTCGTGGTGCTGCGGGGACGCGTGAAGATCTCGGAAGACCCCGGGCAGTTGCTCACCTGGGCGACGAGTATCGCCGCGCGTTACATGGGCGAGGACCGTGCACGGGAGTTCGGGGAGCGCAACAGTGTCCCGGGCATGCTGCTGGGGCGGATGCGGATCGAGCACGTCACCGCCTATGCGGCCATCGCCTGATCCCCGCGAGTGGCCGCGGCGACCCGCTCCCGGCGAACGCGAAAGCCGTCGCCGCTGATTCCGTCCCTCTGATCTCTTGGCGAGCCTCATCACCTGGAAGGCCTGAGCATGCGCGCGGACATCTCGCGTGGGACCACGGTTCCCGAAGTATTCGAGACCGTCACTGAACTGACGGTGAATGGGCGCCCATCCGTCCTGAGCCTCGACACGCGCGTCACCCTCCTGGACGCACTGCGCGATCACCTGGGTCTGGTGGGGACGAAGAAAGGGTGCGACCAAGGAGCCTGCGGTGCCTGCACGGTGCATGTGAACGGGAAGCGGGTGCTCTCGTGTCTCACTCTCGCGGCGCAGTGCGAGGGCCGCGCGGTGACGACGATCGAGGGCGTCGCACGTGCGGGCGCGCCCCATCCCGTACAGGAAGCGTTCGTCGCACGGGACGGCTTCCAGTGCGGATTCTGCACGCCGGGACAGATCATGTCGGCGATCGCCCTCATCGACGAAGAACGAGCCGGGACGGACGACGAGATCCGTGAATTCATGAGCGGAAACCTCTGCCGGTGCGGCGCCTATCCGAACATGGTGGCGGCGATCCGCGAAGTGGTCTCTGAGGGGAACGGCAATGCGGTCATTTGAGTATGTCCGGGCGACGGAAGTCTCCGACGCGGTGCGACTGGTCTCGGCCCGTCCCGACGCCGCGTATCTGGCCGGAGGGACGACACAGCTCGATCTGATGAAGGACGGGGTGCTCGGCCCGGGCATGCTGGTCGACATCACACGTCTCCCACTGGCCGGTACCGAGCGGCGGGGCGAGGCGCTCCACGTCGGCGCCCTGACCACGATGGAGGAACTGGCGGCCGATCCGACGGTCGCCGAGCGCCTGCCCCTGGTCCGGGAAGCGCTGCTGAAGGGCGCGTCCACCCAGCTGCGGAACATGGCGACGATCGGCGGGAACCTGCTGCAGCGCACGCGCTGCCGGTACTTCCGGGACCCCGACGTCCCGAAGTGCAACAAGCGCCTACCCGGGTCCGGTTGCGCGGCCGTCGAGGGGGTGCCCCGTATGCACGCCGTCCTCGGCGCGAACGAGCGGTGCATCGCCCTGCACGCCTCGGACCTCGCCGTCCCCCTGGTGGCACTCGACGCCGTGGTGCACATCCAGGGCCCCACGGGCGAACGGCGGATCCTGCTGAGGGACTTCTACCTCCTGGCATCGGAGAGTCCCGACGTCGAGAACCACCTCGTGCACGGCGAACTGATCACCGGCGTCGAGATCCCGCTGCTTCCCGCCGGGGCTCTCTCGGGCTACCTGAAAGTACGGGACCGGATGTCCTACGAGTTCGCGCTCACCTCGGCCGCGGTGGCCCTGGTGATCTCCGACGGGATCATCCACGAGGCCAGGATCGGGCTCGGCGGGGTGGGCAGCCGGCCATGGCGGGCGCTGGACGCGGAGCGCGAGCTCGTCGGCTCGCCCCCCGGTACGGAAGCCTTCCGACGAGCGGCGCGGGTGGCCGTACAGGACGCGTGGACCTTGCCCGGCACGGCGTTCAAGGTGGAACTCGCGCAGCGCTGCCTGGTCCGCGAACTGCGCACCGTGTCAGGAGTGGCGGCATGAGCGGGACAGTCGTCGGAGCCGGAATCAACCGGGTGGACGGTCCCCGCAAGGTGGCGGGAGCCGCCCCCTATCCGTCGGACTTCAACGTCCACCACCAGGTACACGCGGCTCTCGTCGGGAGCACCGTGGCCGCGGGCCGCGTCGTACGTATCGACACCGCCGCCGCCGAGGCCGCGCCCGGCGTGATCAGGGTGCTCACGCACCTCAATATGCCGAGGCTGGAACGCGGACCCATGACGGCGCTCGGCGCCTCACCGCCGCCGCCGATGCAGGACGACCTCATCCGGCACTACGGGCAGCACCTCGCTCTTGTCGTGGCGGAGAGCCCCGAGCAGGCCGCTGCGGCGGCCCGGCTGGTGGCTGTCGAGTACGAGCGCACGGAGCCGTTGCTCGACGTGCTGGACCCGAAGGCCCCCCAGGTGATCGACCCGTGGGGGACGGACAGCGATCGGGGGGACACCGAAGCGGCCTTGGCCTCGGCCGAGGTGAAGGTCACGCAGACCTACACCACCCCGGACAACACCAACAGCCCGCTCGGTCTCTTCGCCACCCTCGCCATCTGGGACCGGGACCGGCTCACCGTCCACGACACCACCCAGTGGCCCTCCATGGTCAAGGAGACTCTGGCCGCCGTCTTCGAGGTCCCGGAGAGCTCCGTTCGCGTACTGGTGCCGTACGTGGGAGGTGCCTTCGGCGCCGGCCTGCGGGCCTGGCAGCACGTGATCCTCACCGTCGCCGCGGCGCGGCTGATCGGCCGGCCGGTCAAGCTGGTGCTGACCCGGCCCCAGATGTTCAGTTGCGTCGGACACAGGCCCGACACGGTGCAACAGGTGTCGCTCGCCGCGAACCGGAGCGGAGAACTGACGGCGATCGACCACCGCACCGTCTCGTCGCTGGCCATGGAGGACGACGACTACGAGGCTGTCTCCGCGGGCTCGGCCTTCGCGTACCGGTGCCGGAACGTGGTCACCCGCGACGTCCAGGCGCGTCTGAACCGTCCTGCCCCCTGCTCGATGCGCGCCCCTGCGGAAGGCCAGGGCAATTTCGCTCTGGAGTCCGCGATGGACGAGCTGGCCTACGCCCTGGCGATGGATCCGCTGCAGCTGCGTCTGCGCAACGACACCGACGTCGACCCCCGGTCGGGCCTGCCCTGGTCGAGCAAGGCGTTGCGGGAGTGCTACCAGGTGGGGGCCGAGCGTTTCGGGTGGTCGTCCCGGGACCCCGAGCCGGGCTCCATGCGGGACGGGGACTGGCTCATCGGATACGGGATGGCCGGATGCAGCTACCCGTGGTATTCGGTGCCCTGCTCCGCGCGGGCCACTGTCAGCCGGGACGGGAGCGCGCTGGTGCTCAGCGCCGTCACCGACATCGGGACCGGCACCTACACGGTGATGACCCAGGTCTCGGCGGAGCATCTCGGGCTCCCCCTCGGCCTGGTCCGCTTCGACCTCGGCGACTCCGACATGCCGGCCGCTCCCCAGGCGGGCGGCTCGGGACTCACCGGATCTCTGGGGAACGCGGTCGTCGACGCCTGCGGTCGCCTCGTCCGGCGGTTCGCGGAGCTCGCCGCGGAAGACGGCGAGTCGCCCTTGCACGGTGTCCCGCCGGAAGCGGTGACCGCCGGCGGCGGACGAGTCCACGTGAAAGGCGAGTCCTCCCGGGGCGAGTCCTACATCGACATCCTCAGCCGTAACGGGCTGCCGGAACTGTCGGCGGACGGTTCGAGCACGCCCGCTTCCCCGGAGGATCTCGGCATGGCGCCGTCCGGCGCTTTCGGCGCCAAGTTCGTCGAGGTGCGGGTCGACCGGGACCTGGGCCTGGTGCGGATCGCGCGGGTGGTGTCGGCCATCGACGGGGGTCGCATCCTCAACGAGAAGACCGGCCGGAGCCAGATCATCGGCGCGACGATCGGCGGTATCGGCCAGGCGTTGTTCGAGGACACCGTCACCGACCCGGGTACCGGTCGAATCGCCAACGGCACGTTCGGGGACTACCTCATCCCCGTCAACGCCGACATCCCCGACCTGGACGTCGTCTTCGTCGGCGAACCGGACCGCTTCTCGCCGATCGGCACGAAGGGCATCGGCGAGATCGGTCTGGTGGGCATCGCCGCAGCCGTGGCCAACGCGGTCCGCCACGCCACCGGCAGACGCGTCCGCTCGCTGCCCATCACCATCGACGACCTTCTGTGACGTCTGGGCACGGCAGCGAGGGGAGCCGGCTCTCGCGCGCGGCGGCCTTGGACTCGGCGATGGACACCGCCATACACCGCCGCCCGTCCGGTCGCTCTACCTTCCGGTGGTGAGAACCATGCGGAAGCGGGCCTCTCCGGACAGCATTTTCGCGTACGCCTCGGCCGCGTTCTCCAGAGGAAGTTCCTCGATACGCGGCTTGATCCCCGTGTTGAGGGCGAACCGGAATGTCTGCTCGCGGTCGAGGGGGGTGCCCGAGATGATTCCGTACACGCGCTTGGTGCCGAAGATGAGGTCCAGTGCGCCGATTTCCAGGTTCTCGGCGGGCAGGCCCGCGACGACGAGTTCGCCGCGGCGGCCCAGCCCTCCGACGGCGGACGAGATCGCCTTGGCGTCGGTGGTCGAGGCGAGGACGACCTTGGCGCCGCCGAGCTCCTGCAAGGCCAGGGCGGCATCCCGCGATTCGCTGTCGATGGGGTGGTCCGCGCCGAGTTCGCGGGCGAGTTCCGCCTTCTGCGGGCCGCGGGTGACAACCGCGGTGACGAAACCCATCGCGCCCGCCAGTTGCACACCGAGATGCCCCACGCCGCCCAGGCCCAGAACGGCTACGAGATCCCCCGGTGTGGCGCCACTGTTGCGGAACGCGTTGAAGGCCGTCAGTCCGGCACAGGCCAGTGCGGCGGCATGGGCGGATGCGAGCCCGTCCGGGATCCGTGCGAGTCCGTTCGCCGGCACCACAATGGTGTCGGCGAATCCGCCCGGATAAGAGACCCCGGGCGTCTGAGCCTCCGGACAGTTGATGCCGTCCCCGGCACGGCAGGCGTCACAGTGACCACAGGTGCCCGCGATATAACCGGCAGCGACCCGGTCTCCGGGCTGCCACTCGTCCACCCCCGCACCGACGGCCTCCACGCGGCCCGCGATCTCGTGACCGGGGGTCATCGGGAAGGTGGTCCCTGGAACGTATCCGGCGATGATCGGAACGTCGGAGTGGCAGATCCCGCACGCCTCGACAGCGATCCGCACCTGCCTGACTCCTGGTTCAGGCGTCTCCACCCGCGTGAGAACCAGATCTCCGCCGGGCTCGGACACCAGCACAGCTCGATCGCCTGTACCCATCAGGAACCTCACTTCGTCGGGACATCGACCAGCGGAAACGACTTAAGTAACAAATGCCCCAAATCATCATAGTAGGCGTGGGTGGACGGCACAGCCTGTGGGGTCGTACGGGGATGCCGAGCGCCTGCGGTCGCCCAAGAGGAGTGCCCTTCGGCCCGAGGTTCCCCCGTGCCGCGGGCGGGCCCGGGGCGGGCTGCGCCGGACGGCCAGGAGGACCCGGACGCAGGATGAACGAACCCGAAGGGTGCTGAGGGAACACCCCGCCCCGACCGCTCCCTGCCAAGTCCCGCAAGGCCTACTCGCTGTGTGTGCAAGGGACTTGGGGGTACGCGTGGAGTAGGCCGGTCCACCCCGCGACCGGGCCTCAGGATGATTGTCCCGAAGGAGTGGCAGATGGCGACGCAGTACGGTAATCAATCCACCGGTCAGCGGCCCCAGGGCACACCGCAGGGCACGGCGAACGGCAATGTCCTGAGCATCATCGCGATGGTGCTGGGTGTGATCGCGTTCATCTTCCTGCCGATCGTCTTCGGTGCGATCGGCCTGGTGCTGGCCATCATCGCCAAGACCGTGCGGCACGAGCGACTCGCCGTACCCGCCATAGTGGTCAGCGCCGTAGGCATGATCGGCGGCATGATCCTGGGCGCCGTACTGGTCATGAACTGAGCGGGCAACGGCAGCCACGGCACCTTGTCGATGCTGGATTCAGCGGTCGATCGAGGCCATGTTGATCTCGTCGTGTCGGGCGCCGGTGGCCGGCGTGATGTTGTCGAGCCGCCGCGACTGGCCGGCGGTCAGGACGATGCCGTCCGCGGCGGTGTTCTCCTCGACGCGAGCCACTCGCCGGCTGCCGGGAATCGGGGCGATGTCCTCGCCCTGGGCCAGCAGCCAGGCGAGCGCGATCTGTGCCGGGGTGGCCCCGACCTCGGTGGCGATGTTCCGTACCTCCTCCACGAGCCGCAGGTTCTGGTGGAAGGCCTCGCCGATGAAGCGCGGATTGGTCTTTCGCCAGTCGTCGTCGGGGATGTCGTCCGGCGTACGGATCTGGCCGGTCAGGAAGCCGTGCCCGAGCGGTGCGTAGGGGACGAGGCCGATGCCCCGCTCGCGTAGCAGGGGCAGCAGTTCGGTCTCGACGTCGCGGGTCCACAGGGAGTATTCGGTCTGCAACGCGGCAATCGGGTGCACGGCGTGGGCGCGGCGGATCGTGTCCGGTGAGGCCTCGGACAGGCCGATGTGCAGGACCTTGCCTTCGGCGACCAACTCGGCAAGCGTGCCGACGGTCTCCTCGATCGGGGTGTTCGCGTCGACCCGGTGCTGGTAGTAGAGATCGATCCGGTCGGTGCGAAGACGCCGCAGGGAGCCCTCGACGGCGGTACGGATGTTGGCGGGACTGCTGTCGAAGGGACCGGGTCCACGACCGGAATGGGACAGGATGCCGAACTTCGTTGCGAGGACGACCTTGTCGCGCCGCCCCTCCAGCGCCTGACCGACGATCTCCTCGCTGTGGTAGGGGCCGTAGCTTTCAGCGGTGTCGATATGGGTGACGCCGAGGTCGAGGGCGCGATGGACGGCGCGGACGGATTCGGCGTCGTCCAGGCCACCGCCGGAGGTGTAGGTGCCGGCCATGGTCATGGCACCCAGACCGATCCGGGAGACCCGCAGGCTACCCAGCATGGCGTGCTGCATCAGAGAACTCATTTCTCGTCGAGAGTGTCGAAGGACGGCGGAGGGAAGCGGTGAGGGTCGGCGTCCGTGGCATCCGGGCGCCGATCCCGATCTCGCCGGCCTCCAGCCAACATCGGTTCGTCACCTGAGGGCAGGCTCTGCGAAAAGGGGTACTCGCCGGGACCCGTTACGGGATGTGGGCCGGACCTATCCTCGATCTCATGGATGAGAAGGAGACCGCGCGGGCGGCGGTCCGCGAGTTCCTCACCACCCGCCGCGCCAGGGTCAGCCCGACCGACGTCGGCCTTCCTCCCTCGGGCACCCGCCGTCGGGTGAAGGGCCTGCGCAGGGAGGAGGTCGCGTTGCTTGCCGGGGTCAGCCCGGAGTACTACGTGCGGCTCGAACGCGGCAAGGCGACCGGGCCCTCAGCCGGAGTTGTCGAAGCCGTCGCCCGCGTTCTGCGCCTGGACGACGACGAACGCGCCCACCTCGGCCGGCTGCTGGCCGCTCTGACCCCCGCGGCCCCCAAGCGGAGCCGGAGCACGGCGAAGGACCTCGTCACTCCGGGAATCCGAGTCCTGCTGGACTCGATGGACCACCTACCCGCAGTCGTCTTCAACGGGCGGTTCGACCTCCTGGCGGCCAACGCACTGGGGCGCGCACTCCTCGCGCCCATGTACGACCTGCCCGGACGGACGAACAGCGCCCGCTTCCTGTTCCTCGACGAGCCCAGGGCCCGGGACCTGTTCCCCGAGTGGGAGCGGATCACAGCGGACACCGTGGCAATGCTGCGCATCGAGGCGGGGCGCCACCCCGACGACCCCGACCTGACCGAACTGATCGGACAACTCGCCACCCGCAGCACAGAATTCCGGACACGGTGGGCGACCAACGACGTACGAATCCACCGAGCCGGCACGAAGACCTTCCGGCACCCACTCATCGGCGAGGTCACACTGCCCTACGAGACCCTCGGCATCGACTCCGCCTCCAGCCAGATACTCAGTGTCTACACGCCCCAACCCGGCACCCCCGAAGCCGACGCGATCCGCCTCCTCGCCAGCTGGAACGCCGACGACCGACGGAACAACAACCCGACAGCGGGAGCGCGCGGGAACCCCGAGGACTGACTCTTTGGGGTTCCCGGCACAGGCCCCGTCTCCCGGTCCTGCGCCGGCCAACTGCTCCGCCCCTCTGCGACGACGGCCGGCGCGCGCGGTGATGGTCAGATTTCAAGCGGTGGCGACGCCGCCAGTACCTGCCGCAGACGTTCCCGGTGTTGCTCCACCTGCTCACGGGTCGCGGGGTCCAACCGCATCAACTCGTCGAGATCGCTGAGCAACTCGCGGAACCCGCTGTGCGAGGGGGAAAGCTCCAGAAACACCCTGAGGGCATCGTCCGCCTCGGCCCGGCAACGCATGGCGCAGTATGCGACTACGAGATCCGCTCTACCGCCGGCACCACGAGGGCCAGGCGCCTGGGCGCTCGTCTTCAACAGTTCGACGGCCCGGAGCAAGTCGCCGCGGCCGTCGCTGCTTCCCGCGCTGCGGTGGGTCATCGCTCGCTGGTAGAGGAACCAGCCGTCCTCACGATCGAGCTCGATGGCGCGGTCGAAGTCGGTGAGCGCCTCGTCGTAGCGTCCGAGGGCGCGGTAGGTCTCCCCGCGCCCACAGACGACCCAGTCTTCCTCCGGGCCGAGTTCGATGGCCTGGGTGAAGTCCACGAGTGCTTCGTGGTGGCGGCCCATCGCCTGGTAGGTCTGACCGCGGCTGGCGATGTCCCACGCGTCGTCGGGGTCGAGTTCGATGGCGCGGTTGTAGTCGGTGAGCGCTTCGTCGTAGCGCTCCATGAGCCGGTAGGTCTCGCCGCGGTTGGCGATCGCCCACGCATAGGTGGGGTCGAGTTCGATGGCGCGGTTGTAGTCGGTGAGTGCTTCGTCGTAGCGCTCCATCGCCTGGTAGGTCATGGCCCGGTTGGCGATGGCCCAGTCGCCTTGCGGGTTGAGCTCGATGGCGTTGTTGAAGTCGGTCAGAGCCTCGTCGAACAGCTTCAGCGCCCGATGGGTCTGACCACGGCTGGCGATGGCCCATGCGTAGGTGGGGTCGAGTTCGATGGCGCGGTTGTAGTCGGCGAGCGCCTCGTCGTAGCGCTCCATGAGCCGGTAGGTCTCGCCGCGGCTGGCGATGGCCCATGCGTAGGTGGGGTCGAGTTCGATGGCGCGGTCGAAGTCGGTGAGTGCTTCGTCGTAGCGCTCCAGTGCCCGGTAGGTTTCGCCGCGGTTGGCGATGGCCCATGCGTAGGTGGGGTCGAGTTCGATGGCGCGGTTGTAGTCGGTGAGTGCTTCGTCGTAGCGCTCCAGCGCCTGGTAGGTCATGGCCCGGTTGGCGATCGCCCAGTCGGCTTCCGGGTTGAGTCCGATGACGTGGTTGTAGTCCGTGAGTGCTTCGTCGTACCGCCTCAGCGCATGGTAGGTCTTGGCGCGGTTGGTGAGTGCCCAGTCGGCTTGCGGGTTGAGTTCGATGGCGCGGTCGTAGTCGGTGAGTGCTTCGTCGTAGCGCTTCATGTGCCGGTAGGTTTCGGCGCGGTTGGTGAGTGCCCAGTCGGCTTGCGGGTTGAGTTCGATGGCGCGGTTGAAGTCGGTGAGTGCTTCGTCGTAGCGCTTCATGAGCCGGTACGTCACGCCCCGGCTGACGATGGCCCATTCGTAGTTCGGGTCGAGTTCGATGGCGCGGTTGAAATCGGTGACCGCCTCGTCGTACCGCTCCAGCGACTGGTAGGTCCTACCGCGGCCGGTGATGGCCCAGTCGGCCTGGGGGTCGAGTTCGATGGCGCGGTCGTAGTCGGCGAGCGCCTCGTCGTACCGCTCCACGAGCCGGTAGGTCTCTGCGCGGTTGATGATGGCCCACGCGTAGGTCGGGTCCAGGTCGATGGCGCGGTCGTAGTCGGCGAGCGCTTCGTCGTTCCGCTTCATGAACCGGTGGGTCAGGCCCCGGCTGGTGATGTTCCACGCATCGTCCGGGTTGAGTTCGATGGCGCGGCTGAAGTCGGTGAGGGCCTCGTCGTAGCGCTTCATGAGCCGGTACGTCACGCCCCGGCTGGCGACGGCCCAGTCGGCTTGTGGGTCGAGTTCGATGGCGCGAGTGAGGTCGGTGAGCGCTTCGTCGTACCGGCCCAGAGAACTGTAGGTATCTCCACGGCTATGGAAGAACCACTCGGTGCCGGAGTCGAGTTCGATGGCGCGGTTGAAGTGGGTGAGGGCCTCGTCGTACCGCTCCATGAGCCGGTAAGTCTCTCCACGGCCGGCGTGAGCTCGCGCGGTGTCAGGGGCGAGCCGGTGAGCTGTCGCGTAGTCGGCGAGGGCGCTGTCGTAGTCGCCCGCCACCCGGTGGTCGCGAGCGCGGACAGAGTGAGCCAGGACACGGGTCTCGGTGGTGAGTTCGGGTGCGGTCAGCAGGAGCGTCAGTGCGGCGATACCGGACGCTTGCTGTTCTGCCGCTGCTTCGAGGCGCTCGCCCCAGGTGGTGAGGGCAGGGGCATCGGTGTCATGTCCGGCCTGGCCGAGGGCCTGCGCCCACCGGCGCAGGGTGGCAGTGTCGTGGTCGGTGGCCTGGACGGTCTGCAGGAGAGCGTCGGGGAGCGCGATGCGGGGGTTGGCGCACAGGCGGTGGTAGGTCTCGTTGAGGCGATGTTCCCGCCATTCGGTGTCGTCCCAGTACGCGTCGGTGTCGGTGCCCAGCCCGGCTTCCACCCCTTGGCGCCATTGCCCGAACGTGTCCGCGAGGCGGGTGTGCTGCTGCTGCCAGCGGCTGGGGGACCGGGTGCGCTGCAGGCGGAGCATGGTGTCGCGGACGACGTCGTGGTAGCGGCAGCGCCCGGCCTGGCGGGAGACGAAGGCCAGGGCCCTCAGCCATGGGTAGCCGTCGACGGCGGACTCCGGGACGGCGGCCTGGTAGATGTCCTCGTCGAGTTGCAGGGGCAGCGCGCAGGCCTGCGCCGCCTCTCGGCGCGCGGGGTCGGGTTCCCATTTCAGGAACCTCTCGACCGCGGTCTCCGAGGGATCGACGACAGTGTCACTGGTGGTCGGGCCGCCGCGGGCGAGCATGTCGACCAGGAGCGGCAGCCGCCCCGACAGACGCAAGACCAATTCGACGGTCTCTTCGCCGGTCACACCGTGAGTGGCGAGCAGAGTACGGGCTTCGTCCTCGGTGAACACGTCCAGACGCACCTCGGTCACCTGGCCAAGATGGTCCCCCCAGACACGGGGGTCCAAGCGTGACCGGCCCGCCAGCACGATCTGCACGTCGACAGGCAGGGTGCCGTGGTCCTCGGTGAAGACGATGCTCCGCAGCCAGGCGTCGAGAACCGGGCCGGTGCGCTCGTACACGTCGAAGAACAGCACCACCCGCTCGACCCGCTCCGCGACCTCGGCGAGATCCTCAAGGAAGACCGGGGTCAGTTTCGCCAGCGGATTCATCACCAGCTGTACGTCGTCGTGGCTGCGCAGCCGCGTGTTCAGGAGCGTGCGCATCCGGTCCGCCCCCAGCGCCACCTGCCCCGGATCCACCGCCCCCGCGAATGCCCCGATCCCCGGCAGCATCCCCAGGCCCACCAGACCCACTTGCGCCGCGACCGTGCTCGACGGCGACGCCGGCACGGGTTCCCCCGCACTTGCCTCGACCGCGGTCGCCTCCTGCGCGGGCACCGTACTCTCCGCCTGATGACGGCGCTGACGGTAGGTGGCCAGCTGCTTCTCGAACCGCTTCAGCGAATGCCCCTGCCGGCCGAGCCCGGCGCTGATCGTCTCCATCGCCTCAAGCGCGTCATGCACTTCGTCGTCCACGAACGCTGTGAACACCGAGGGTTGCTCGCGCGCCGTCGTCTCCCACTGCCGCACGAGCGTCGACTTCCCTACCCCGCCGTTGCCGTGCACATGGAACAGATAGGGAAAATCCACCTCTTCGGGATTGCGTGCGAACGTCTCCCGGAACACCGCCAGTTCACCACGGCGCCCCACGAACCCCGCACTCCCACGACGCCGATTGATCTCCTGCCGAGACGGCCTACGCGCGGCCACACCAACCACCCCCCCTGAGTACCAGTTCATGATGCCGTCTCGCCCGGCCCACCGGCTCCCGGACGGTGCGATCGAGGGCAGTGCGGGTGGCGGAGCCGGCGGCCGGGCTGAGGTGCTTTCTGCCCGGCGGTGCTCAGTCCACGCTGATCAGGAGCAGGGCTACGTCGTCGGCACTGCCGGCGGACGGGGCGGCTTCGAGGAGGATGTCGGCGCGGGTGTCCACGGATTCGCCGCGCGATGTGGAGGCCAGAACACGGGCCAGCCGCTCCGTCGAGACGTCTGGGTCGGTGCCCGGTATCTCGACGAGGCCGTCGGTGTACATCAAGAGCTCCGCGCCGGGCGGCAGGGGTATCTCGATGGTCGGGTACTCGGTCGCGCGTACGATGCCGAGCAACGGTCCGGGCGGCACTCGGACGATCGACACCGTGCCGTCCGGGTGGCGCAGCAGTGGCGGCGGGTGGCCGGCGTTCGCCAGCCGGACGCGGTGGGTCGCCAGATCGATGTCTGCGTAGAGGCAACTGGTGAAGAGCCCTGCGTTGAGGTCGATCAGCAGTTGGTTGGTGCGGGACAGCACCTCGGACGGCGCCACTCCAGCCGTCGCGTGTACGGCGGTGCGTACCTGGCCCATGAGCGCGGCGGCTGTGGGATTGTGTCCCTGCACGTCGCCGACAGCGGCCGCCGCGTTGCCACCGCTGAGCCCGATCAGGTCGTAGAAGTCACCGCCGATCTCCATGCCGTACGTGGTGGACCGGTAGCGTGCGGCCGCTCGCAGGCCCGGCACCTCGGGCAGTACGCCGGGCAGGAAACTGGCCTGCAGGCGCTGCGCGAAGTTGGAGCGGGCGTCGTGCAGAAGTGCGCGGTCGAGGGCCTGCGCCAGAAGGCCGGCAAGGGAGGTCAGGACGGCGCGCAGGCCGGGCGGGAACGTGCGCGGTCGCTCGTAGGAGATCACGCAACAGCCGACCGGCCGGTCGGAGGCGATGAGCGGGAGATACGCCCACGCCGCTTTCCCGGTGAGTGTCGACATACCGTCGTAGACGGCGTCCATCTCTTCTGGCGTGCTGTAGAAGGCGGCCTCCCGTTTGCTGAGTGCCTGCGAGGCGGGGGTGGGCATCCAGCGCATCTGAGCGCCGTCCAGTTGCCGCATCGCGTCGGCCGCGTAGCCGCGAAAGCCGACGTTCTGCAGCCTGCCGTCCTCCAGGGTGAGCAGCGCCAAGCCCTGCGCATCGACCATGGCCATGATCGGATCGGCGATGAGCTCCACCATGTCGGCCACCTCGACGGCCTGGGTGAGCGTGGCCGCCAGATTGATCAGCTCGTACATGGTCTCCAGCGAGGCGGGGGCGGTGTCGCTGCCGAGGGCACGGGCACCGTCGGTCCCGGGCCGGCCACCCGCCTCGCCGCCGGTCGTCGGCGGGGTACCCGGCTGCGGCCGCTTCTGGTCCCGGCTGGAGGAGACGCGCACACTCAGTCCTGAGTCGCCCGTGTAGAGGGCGTTCGGATGGAGGACGAAGGAGAGCCGGGTATCGGGGTGCCGCAGGACCGTGAAAGCCGTGGGCTCCCGGCTGAGGAGCGCTGTCCGGTAGCTGTCCTTGAAGAGGGAGGCACTCAACTGGGGGAGCTCCCAAGGTCGTTGCCCGCGCAGACGCTCCACAGGAACGCCGATCAGCTCGGCCGCTCTCGCGGTGACGAAGGTGATCCGGCCCTCCGGATCGAGTGCCATTCCGCCTTCGGGCAGCCGCTGGGCGAAGTCCGCGGCGGCGACCGCGTTCGCCTCGGTGGGCCGCTCCGTCGGGGGCTGCCGCATCGTGTGCGGTTCGGGGGCGGGCAGCAAGGGTCGGCCCCGCGCGGAGGAGTCAGCGAGCAGTCGCCCCAGTGCCGCGCAGCACTTCCCGACCGCGGCATGTTGCCGCGGGGTCAGCCGGGGTGGCTGCGAGGCGGGAAAGAGCAGGGTGAGCGAGCCCCACACGGCGCCCGCGGAGGCGATGGGTGCGCTGAGGCAGGCGAAGCCGTACGAGTACGGGGCTTCGGCGGACGAGCCGAGGCGGTCGAGCGAGTCGCCGACCGGGAGCCAGACCATCCGCCGCTCGCGGACTGCCTCGGCGGCGAGGGCCGGCGAGCCCACCCAGAGCCGCGTCCAGGGCCTCGCGAGGGCGTCCGGCATACCGGCCTTCACGGCGAATCCAAGGACCTGCCCCGCGGGCGGGAAGAGCAAGTGGATACCGCCGGATTGCGCCCCACACTCCTGTAGTACGTCGTACAGGAAGGGGTCGAGGGCTTCCAGGCCAGAAATGGCCGTATCCGACATTCGACTGATTCTACACCGGGGCTTGTCGCGTAGCTCCGGTGGCTGTCGGTGCACAGAGCGTATGGGAGAGCGTCCGGGCTTCTCGGCTGCGGGGGAGGGGTGAGAACGGGGCGTCGGGACCACGGCCGCGCACGGCCGGTGCGGAGCGGCCGTGCGCGGCCGTAGGCGTCCCGCCACAGTGACTCCACGGCCGCCATCCGTGCAGGTCAGCGGCTGGGGCGTCGCAGAATGCCGTCACGTGGGCGCCGTACGTGGCCGAGGAGCGCACCGCCCCCGCAGTCTGGTTGCCGCGCGGCCCGTAGGGCCGTGCCGCATCCCCTCCGAGCATGCCCCAGCGGCCTGCTCTGTCGTTTCGGAGACACATGCCCCCTTCCACCAGGATCCGTACTGGCCTGCGCCGGGCCGCGACTCCCCTGACCGCCATGGTTCTCGCTCTTGGCATCAGCGTCGCCGCGGCCGCCCCCGCCTCGGCAGCCAACTCCTACAACGGGAACCAATTCATGGAGGGAGCCGGCACCTTCCGGGACGACTGGACCGACGAGGGCATCGTCGCCGAGTTCGGGGGCTACAACCGGAACTCCAATGTCACGTGCCTGTGGCAGAAGATCGTCTTCTGGGCCGATTCCTCCACCGGCCACAGAGACCAGATCGACGGCTACTTCGGCCACAACACCACGCTCGCCACCCACGCCTGGCAGAGCCAGTACATGGGCCCCACTTCCGCCGACGGCGTGGTGGGGAAGGGCACATGGGCCGCCGCGGGCACTCGGCTCAGGGACACGGACGGCGATGGAACGGTCGACAAGTACGACGGCCGGTACAGGGACATCGCGATCTCCCGCGTCAACGGCGTCTACCACTTCGCCGACGCCGCCGGCAACGACCGGACGGCGAACTACAACGGCCGCACTTGCACCATCATCTAGGGCGTGTTTTGAAAGTGGTCGTCCGCACCGCCTGATACTCGCCTTCCTGACCGTGACGGCGGCGCGCTACAACCGCAGACGCGCCAGGTCTACGGCATCGGCCATCGCAGCGACGCCCCTGTCATTGAGGTGGAGGTGGTCTCCACTGTCGAAGGCCGGGAGGATCCGCTCTCGGTCGGCGGGGTCGGAGACCGCTGCCGCCACGTCCGTCACCGCGTCGAAGACGTCCGTCGCCCGTATCCAGTCGTTGACCTCGTGGCGGGTCGCACGGAGTTCCGCGGTGTCGTGACGCTCGTCGACCGCACCGGCGTACGGGCCGATGGTATGGGCGATGACGGTGAGCCCGGCGGCGCGCAGGCGTCCGCCCAACTCGGTGTATCCGCCGATGAGTTCTCGCGCGGTGGGCCGTGGATTCCTGGTGTTGGGGAACTGGGAGTCCAGCACGCCCGGCAGGACCAGGTCGTTGAGGCCGAGGTTCAGCAGGACGTGGGTGGCGCCGGGCACGTCGAGGACGTCCCGCTTCACACGGGACAGGGCGTGTTCGCCGATCTCGTCGGTGAGCAGGCGGTTGCCGGAGATGCCCTGATTGACGACCCAGCCATGCCTCAGTCGCCGGTTGAGCTGATCGGGGAAGCGGTTGTCGGCGCCGGGCGTGGTGCCGGTGCCCTCCATCCAGGAGTCGCCGAAAGCCACTGCGATCGGCAGGTCCCCGGGGACCAGTACGTCGACGCCGGAAAGGAAGTACCGCGAGACATCCAGCGCTTCGGCCCCGGTCAGGTCCGCGGCCCCGGTGGCGTTCCCGGGAAGCGCGTATCCCGTCTCCAGGGCAAGGACGGAGTGGGTCGCCGGCCCGGTGTCGTAGGGGAACCAAACACTTACGGCGAGCTGTGTGCCCGCGCTGAACTCGTCGGCTACGGGGTCGCTGGCGAGTTGCTCGCCGGGCGCGAGGGTGACCTCGAAGCGCCCGTCGAAGGTGAGCGGGACGCTGCTCGCGAGGTCGACGCCGTGCTGTCCGGACCGCCGGGCAAGGCCGGCCGCGCCGATCCGCAGGGGTTCTCTGCCGAACGTGTTGCTCAGGCGTACGCGCACCGCCCCGCCCCCGCCCGGCAGACGCAGGAACTGACGAAGAGTCTGATCGCGGAACGAGCGGACGGAGGAGAACTGGAGCTTTTCGTACGGGCTGACGACTGCTGAGCGGAAACCAGCGACCCAGTGGCTTTGCGTGGTCATGTGAACCTCGGTTGATGGGGGTTTCCGACGCTGCCCGGCGTGGTTACGAGCCGAGCGGCGAGGGGGACTCGTGGAGCTCTCGGACCTGCGGCGGGGAAGGGACAACGGCCTGCGGCGCCGTCGGCTCGGCGGGGGCCGCCCGCCGTCCGGCGGTCAGTCGAAGACGATGACCGGCCGGCCCTGTGTGGCCCCGGTGCCCACCGCTTCGAGTGCGGTCGGTGCCTCGTCGAGGGTGATCCGGGTGACCTCGGGGCGGATGTTGTGGTGCGCGGAGAAGGCGAGGGTGTCACGGAGGTCGTGCGGTGAGCCGGACGGGGATCCCATGACACGCAGACGGTTCAGCACCATCGGCATGGTGGGCAGGGTGATCGGCTCGGGGCTGTAACCGCCCAGCACGAGGGTGCCGTCCGGAGCCAGACCACCGAAAGCCGCGGCTGCGGCCGTGGTCGACGGCGCCGCGTTCAGGATCAGGTTCGCTCCGCCTTCCCAGGCCTTGAGCGCTTCCGCGGGATCGGTCTCGGCGCTGGATATGAACAGTTCGGCACCGAGTTCCTTCGCCTGCTCCTCGCTACGGCGTGAGCGGCCGATCACCGCGACCCTGGCGCCGATGGCGGCGGCGTACTGGATGGCGAGAGCGCCGATACCGCCGGCGCCGATCACGGCGACGCGCGATCCGGCCTTCGCGCCGCCCTGCCGCAGGCCGTTGAACGCGGTGATGCCGGCACACATCAGCGGTGCGGCCGACACGGGGTCGAGACCCGCCGGCAGCGGTGTGACGAAGGCGGCTTTGAGGATGGCGTACTCCGCGTATCCGCCGTCCTTCACGACACCGGTGATGACCTTCTCGGCACACAGGATCTGGTTGCCGCTGACGCAGTGGTCACAGTGGCCGCAGGAGTCGTACAGGAACTGCCCACCGACCGCGGTGCCGGGCACCGGCCAGCTGACGCCGTCTCCGACGGCTTCGACGGTACCGGTGATCTCGTGTCCGGGGACGACCGGGAATCGGGCGAACGGGTAGTCCCCGTGCACCAGTTTGAGGTCCGAGTAGCACACCCCGCACGCGATCACTCGGATCAGAACCTCACCTGGGCCGGGAGCCGGTATCTCTCTCCGGGTCACGCTGAGCGGGGTGTTGGGGGCAGTGGCGATCGCAGCACGCATGGGAACTCCTTGCTTCCTGGCTGTGGGGGAGTGGGTTGTATCGGTGGACGTACGTTCCAGGCCGCGCTTTCACCCGGCGTGGGACTCCAGGGCTTTCGCCGGTCGGGGGCGGCTGTGAGTGTGGTCAGACACCTGGCGGGTCCCGGCGGTGCGGACCGGTGTCCGCCAGCCGCGTCAGCCACTGCTGGAGCAACGCCGCTTCGGCGGGTGTCATCCGGTCCGGAGGTGCGCCGCGCAGCTGGGCGGCCAGAGTGGCGGCGGTCGCCGCGACGGCGTCGTTCCCCGTGACAGTCCGGGACAGCGCGCCCGCGGACTCCGCCACCACGACCGCGTCGACCACGGCGTCCCGCACCCGTGTGGAGACGGAGCCGTCCTTGTACAGGGCGGGCCGGGAGATGATCGAGAGCGCCACACCGGTGTTCGCCGACATCACCATGCGCGCGGCTGTCTCGGGGGACACCCGCAGACGTCCCGCTTCCGCGCAGCGCTCCAGAATTCCGAGCAGCAGCCGGTGCGCCTCGGCCGCTGCCTCGGGTGGAGCCGACAGAGCGGGTGAGTACATCAGGCGGTAGAAGTTGGGGTTCTCCGTGGCGAACCGGACGTGGTTGTCCCAGCCGTCGCGGATGTCCTGCACGGGGTCCTCGGACGGCCGGGCGCGCCGCTTCGACTCCAGGTACTGCTCGAAGCCGTAGTCCACCACGGCGGACAGCAGCCCTTCCTTGTCGCCGAAGTGCCGGTAGAGCATGGGCGCCCCTACTTCGGCCGCCTCACATACCGCACGGGTGGAGACATCGGCGCCGGCGGCGTTCGACAGCAGGTCCGCCGTCGCTCTCAGAATCCGTGTTCTCGTGTCCACGGTATCGACGATAACACCTCGGGGGAGATGCGCTACGCCTTCGGCGATATCGGTGCTACGCGACTGTCTGCGGGAGCGTCCTGACCTGCGGCGGAGCGCCGAGGGCAGTTCACAAGCCGGTGAAGGAGCCCAGGTGGAGTCCCAGCCACTGGTCGAAGGACTGCAGTCGCGGGTTGAGGTCGCGTACCTTGCTCAGCTCTCTGTCGCCGGTGAATTCCGCCTCCGCGTCGTGGTAGTAGCGGAACATGTTGGCGAATTCGTCGCTGGTGGGCTGTCTCAGTGCCCGGAACTGTTCGACGGTCATCGGGCGGTACTCCACGGGTTCGGTCAGTGCCCTGGCGAAGGCAGCCGCGTACTGCTGCCCCGTGAGGTGCTCGCCGGCGATGCTGACGGTCTCGCCGACCAGCTCCACGCCTCGCTTGAAGATGCCGTACGCGGTGCGGCCGATGTCCTCGGACGCGATACCCGAAAGCCTCCGCTCCCCGAGGGGGAGGGTGAGGGCCAGAGTGCCGTCCTCACCGCGCCGCGGGCCGAGACCTTGTGTGAAGGCCTCCCAGAAGAAGGTGGTCCGCAGGAACGTCGTGGGCACCCCCAGTTCTCGGAAGTAGGCGTTGGCGTCGTCCTTGGCGTCGAAGTGAGGGACCGTGTAAGTGCCCTGCAGTTCGGGCACGCCGGAACCCGCCAGTGCGGTACGGGTATCCTCCAGCGTCGACCAGATGACATGCGAAACGCCGGCATCCTTCACGGCGCCGGCCGCCGCCCGGGCCTGGGCCTTCTCCACGTCCGCCGACATGGACTCGAAGAAGTTGGTCACCACGTAGGCGCCATGGGCGTCGACGAAGGCGGGCCGCAGGCTCGCCGGGTCGCCCAGATCCGCCTCCACGATCGTGGCTCCCCTGGCGGCCAGCTCCCGCGCCCGGCCGGAACCCGCGTTGCGCGTGATCGCTCGTACGGCGAAGGGCGCCGCCGGGTCGTCGAGGACGGCACGGACCAGGCCGCCTCCCTGATTGCCGGTGGCTCCCAGGACAGCGATGGTTCTTCTGCCGCTCATGCCGCTCATGCCTGACTTCCTATCGGATTGCCCGCATCCCGCCTCACCATATATTCGGCGCATATACGCACACGGCGCCGCACAGCGCGCCGCTGAACGCGAGAAGAGAACCCTGAGGTACGGAGCAGGTGCTCCGTACGCTCCACCGCGTGAGCACCGCCACCGCGCGCCTGACGTCCGGCGGGCAGCGCCTTGGTCATCCCCGCGCCGGAGCGCCCCGGCGCGGGGAGGGTGGCCACGACCCGCGAGGCGTTGTTCCACAGCTTCGGGGTGGGAAGGCATCCCCGCCGCAGGCCAGGCAACGGGCGGCACCCTGCCCACGCCGATCGTCCGGCAGGCCCGGCACAACACCTCGGCCCACACCGTTCGTCGATGCGGGCCGAGGTATCACCGTCGGCGGACGCCGGTCACCAGGACGACTTGGTCACTCCGGGCAGATGACCGGCGTGTGCCTGTGCCCGCATCCGGACACGGGAGAGTCCGAACTTCCGCAGATGCCCGCGCGGCCGGCCATCCACGCTGTCACGGTTGCGCACCCGGGTCGCGCTCGCGTCGCGGGGCTGACGCCGCAACTCGTCGACGGCCGCACGCCGTTCCGCTTCCGTGGAGGTCGGGTTCCGCAGGATCTCCTTCAACTCGGCCCGCCTGAGCGCATACCGCTCGACGGTAGCCTTGCGCTTCTCGTTCTGAGCGATCTTGCTTTTCTTCGCCATCAGACCTTCACTCCTCGCGCCCTGATGCGGGCCACAGCGGCTTCGACGCCGATCACGTCGATCGTCTTGATCCCCTTGGCGCTGAGGGTCAGGCGGACGTACCGGCCCTCGCTCGGCAGCCAGTACCGCTTGCGCTGGATGTTCGGGTCGAAGCGGCGAGAGGTGCGCCGGTGTGAGTGCGAAATGGCGTTGCCGAAGCCCGGCTTGGCGCCGGTCAGCTGGCAGTGGGCGGACATGGAAGTTACCTGCTCTCCGATCGAGTACCTATTGGCAATGGAAACCATTTCCATATACTAGCGCCATGGCTCGCAACGAACTTCGCCCGGTCATCAAGCTGCGCTCCACCGCGGGGACCGGCTTCACCTACGTCACCCGCAAGAACCGCCGCAACGATCCCGACCGCATGGTGCTGCGCAAGTACGACCCGGTCGCACGCCGGCACGTCGACTTCCGCGAAGAGCGCTGACACCCGAACCGGCAGTGAAGGACATCGTCATGAAGCCCGGAATCCACCCCGCCTACGGCCCCGTCGTATTCCGCGACAAGGCGGCCGACTTCGCCTTCCTCACCCGGTCGACCGCCACCAGCGACAAGACGGTCGAGTGGGAGGACGGCAACACCTACCCCGTTGTCGACGTCGAGATCTCCTCCGTGAGCCATCCCTTCTACACCGGCACCGCCCGCGTCCTGGACACCGCAGGGCGCGTTGAGCGATTCGAACGCCGCTACGCCCGCCGCGAGGTGCGGTGATGACGGACACGCACAAGCTGCCCGTCGTCCTCGTCGGCGGGCTCCACTCCGACGCCCGCAAACACGTCGTCGACCGCCTCCTGCACGCCGTACCCGGTAGCGTCGCCCTTCACCACGATCTCGCCACGGCATCCCGCGGCACGGTGCGTCGCGGCGTCCGGGATGCATCGGGCGAGCTGTCCTGCGGCGAAACCTCCCTCGTCAATGACTGCGCCTGCTGCGCGCTGCGCGAAGACCTGGTCCCCGAGCTTGAGCGACTGGCCGGCGGCGGTCCGACCTCACTCGCGATCGTCGAGCTCTGGGATTCCGTCGAACCCAAGGCGATGGCCGAGGTCGTCGTCACCCATGGAGACGGCGTCCTCGACCTCACCAACGTCATCACCGCCGTGGACTCCGTTCTCGTGCTGCCCTACCTGGCCAACGGGGACGACCTGGCCGAGGTCGGCCTGGCCGCCGCCACCACCGACCAGCGAACAGTCGGTGACACCTGGGCCCGGCAGTTGGAGTACGCGCCCGTGCTCGCCCTCGTCAACAGCGAAGAAGCGGACGACGAGGACCGCGCACTCCTCGCCCAGCTCCACCCCACCGCACGCCAAGTGCCCGCCGACTCAGACGAACTCGCCCAACTGGCCTTCGCCGGTTTCGACGTGGAAACAGCGGCCGCCGCCCAACACCCGGCGTGCGCCGTGTTCCCCCAGGAGGCGGACGAAGCGGGAGTCAGCACCCTCGTCTGGCGCCGTCGCCGCCCCTTCCACCCCGAGCGGCTTTATCAGGCGCTGGAAGACCTGTGCTGTGCGGCCGCACGCAGCCGCGGCCGGTTCTGGCTCGCCGACCACCCCGACACCCTGCTGGCCTGGGGCGCGGCCGGCGGTGCCCTGTGCGTGGAAAGCTCGGGCCCTTGGTTGGCCTCCCTGCCCGATGCGGCCTGGGAGATGGTGCCGCCGCTACGCCGGGCTTCCGCCGCACTGGACTGGCACCCCGAACACGGTGACCGCTGCCAGCATCTCGTCTTCACCTCCCCGGGGCTCGACCGGGCAGGGCTGGAGCGCCTTCTCGAATCCTGCCTGCTGACCGATGCCGAGTACGCCTCGGGCCGCGAGGCATGGCAGCGGCTGCCGCCCGCATTCGACGCGCTCCTCGACACCGTCTCCTGAACACCCGGACCGAGAACCCACCTCCACCGATCGATCATCCGAGAGGAACACTCATGACCACGCGTCAGAACTCCGGCAAGCCGCTGACAACCCGCCCAAATCCCCTGTATGCGGCCGGGATCACGTATATCGACTACAAGAACACCGACCTGCTGCGGAAGTTCATCTCCGACCGGGGGAAAATCCGCAGCCGCCGGGTCACCCGGGTCACAGCCCGGCAGCAGCGACAGATCGCCGCCGCGATCAAGAACGCCCGGGAGATGGCGCTTCTGCCGTACTCCGGTCGTTGAGCCGGCACGCTCGCTCGGCCAGGGGACAACTTGCCGGTCATGGAGTAGAGCCCGACGAAGTCACCGTTGCCTGATCGCACCTCACCCGCGACAGGCATGGGACCGTAAGGCATGCTGCCGGAATGAAATCTCGAACTGACGGTATGTGGTGGGGAACGGCGATCGAGGCGCCGGACCCCAGCGGCCTGGCGAGGTTCTACGCGGAACTCCTCGGCTGGCACATCGGACACGAGGAACCCGGCACCGCCGTCGTCGCCGCCTCACCGCAAGGGCCGTTCTTCGTATTCCAGCAGGCCGAAGGCTACCGGGCTCCGGTCTGGCCACCGGTCGACGGCGAACAGCGCCCGATGATGCACTTCGACTTCCAGGTCGGCGATCTGGACTCGGCGATCTGGACTCGGCGGTCGCCGAGGCCGTCGCTCTGGGCGCCAGGATGGCCGAGGACCAGCCACAGGAGAACGTCCGGGTGCTCCTCGACCCCGCCGGTCACCCCTTCTGCCTCTGCCTCGACGAGGGACGACCGGCTCAAGCACCCGTCACACGGCTCCTCGCGCCGCCGCTGTGCGCGGAGCGCGTCGAGGCCCGGTGTTTCTGTGGCCGCGGCCGCGGTTCTATGTGTCACACCCGGCCCGGACGGCGGCCGATTCGCCCGCGTGGATGATCGAGTCGAGCATGGCGTGGGCGGACTGGAGCTGTTCGATGGAGCGGCTCATGCGCTCGCGTTCTCCCCGTAGGCCCTGGGTCATTTCGTCGCAGGTCGGGGCCAGTATCGCGCCCTTGTCGGCCATGCACGGCAGCACCCCCCGGATCAGATCGGTGTTCAGCCCCGCCGTCAGCAGGACCCGGATCCGGCGCACCACCGCCACATCGGAATCGGCGAACTCGCGGTAGCCGCTGGCCCGCCGCCGCGGCCGCAGCAGCCCGTGCTCCTCGTAGTACCGCAGCCCTCTGGGGCTGACGCCGGTGCGGCGCGACAGCTCTCCGATGAACATACGCTCCGCGGTCGCCGCCTTCGGCGACGCCGGTCTGCTCGCGCTGGGCGCGGCTCCGGCCGCCTTCGGTGACGAAGCCGCACCCGATTTGGTCGTTGGAGGTATCGAGCCGATCGACGGTGTGAAGCCGGGGAGCAACTTCGATCTGCCGGTCACGGTGGCGAACCAGGGCACAGGGGCTGCCGAGAAGGTGTGGGTCTCCTACTCCGTCACCCGGGGACTCGACTTCGCGGAGGTTCCCTCCAACTGCCGGACACAGCAGGTCCCGTCCTACGACGAGATGCCCGAGAGGTGGATCGCGGTGTGCGCGTTCGACCAGGCGGCGGAGCCGGGCGTGGTCTACACGCCCGAGAAGCCCCTCCGCGTCAAGGCGCTGGACCGCGCACTCAACGACGAGTTGCGCGTACGTGTCGGGGATTTCGATCCAGGGGCGGACGAGAACGGCACTCCGCCGGTGGCGGGAACCGCACCGGCGGTGGAACTGGTCGAGGGGCAGGCCGGAGGCGAGGGCTCCGCGCCGTTTGTCGATGTGCCCGTCACCTCCGACAACACGGCCGACTACCAGGTGACGGGCGCCGCGTTGAAGGGGAGCGTCGGTGACAAGGTGACGATGAAGGTGAAGTTCACCAACGCCGGGCCCGCCTGGGTAATGACCAAGGAGGGGGGCCGGCTCGTGCAGGTCCTGGTCACGCCGCCCGCCGGAACATCGGTCGTCAAGCCCCACGGGTTCTGCGAGGCGGAGGGTGACGCGTACGCCTGCGGCACCAGTCAGCGGTCGGTCAACGAGGGCGGCCAGGAGACCTACACCTTCGAGCTGAAGATCGACAAGAAGGTGCCGGGCGCCAAGGGCTCGGTGGCGCTGAGCGCCGAGGCGCGGCCGTTCGACCCCAACAAGGCCAACGACAAGGCCGACATCACGCTGGACGTCACGGCTGGAGGGCCGACCGGCTCGACCAACGGCTCGGACGGTTCGGACGGCTCGGCCGGCGGGTCGTCGTCGCCCGGCGACGACGGGAGAACGGAGAACGGCGGCAACCTGGCAGCGACAGGCTCCTCCGCGACACCGGCGATCACGGGCGCGGCTGCCGCGGCGGTGGTCACGGGCGCGGGCACGCTCCTCATCGTGCGCCGCCGCCGGGCCGGGAGCCTGAGCTGACGCCGGTCCGACGCGAGCGGTGACGCAGGCCCCGGGCATCTGGTCCGGGGCATGCGCACTGCCTTGACTGGTCGCACCTCACACGGTTCCGGAGGCAGTTGGGGACCGAACCGAGTCCCACCGGCCGGACCGTTCCGAAGCCCGCTCGGAACAGAAGAGCGGACCGTGGCGGACGACCCGACCCGGTTGCACGGTGGACGTCACCGACCAGAAATCCCGTTGACCGGGGACGGCCAAGGCGTGAGAGCGTCGCCTTGGTCGGAACCAACGGCGTACGGGGGACGGTGAGCGGTGGCTGGCTCGGACATGGCGCGTGATGGCCTGCGGGTGAAGGACACCTCGTCCGGTCCGCCGTTGTGGACAGCGGATTTCGGGTTGTTCTTCACCGCCCGCACCACGTCTTTGCTGGGCGACGCCATGCTCCCCGTCGCGATCACCGCCGCCGTGCTCCACGCGGGGTACGGGGCCAGTGGGGTGGGCTACGCCCTCGCCGCTCTCGTGGCGCCGTTCGCCGCGCTGATCATCTTCGGCGGGGTGATGTCCGACCGCTTGGGCGCCCGGCGGCTGATGGTCGTCTCGGACGCGGCCCGCCTCTGCTCTCAGGGAGCGCTCGCGCTGCTGTTCCTGTCGGGTACGCCGCAGTTGTGGCAGATTCTGGTACTGCTGGCCCTGATCGGGGCGGGCGGCGCGCTCTTCCAGCCCGGAGTCGCCAGCATCACCCCGCTCATAGCCCAGGATGTGCAGAAGGCCAACGCCACGCTCCGTATCTCGGAGTCCGTCACCGTCGTCATCGGACCGTCTCTGGCCGGCCTCCTGCTGGTGATCTCCTCGCCGGCGGCGGTGGTCGCCGTTGACGCTCTGACCTACGCGGCCAGCGGCCTCTGCCTGCTCCTGCTCCGCTCGGTCCCGATGGGCCCGGCCGAACGGAAGGGCAAGTCGTCGTTCCGGGCCGATCTCGTAGAGGGATGGCAGGAGTTCCGGGCCAGGACCTGGCTGTGGAGCGTCATCGTCGTCTTCATGCTCTGGCAGCTTGCCGGTGCCGGCCCCGCCATGACGCTCGGCAACAGCTCGCTCGTCACCGACCACGGGGCGTCGGTGTTCGGCATGGTCATGTCATCCCTCGGCGCGGGAAGCGTGCTGGGCGGGCTCCTCGCGATCAGGCTCCGCCCGCGCTATCCACTCCGCGCCGGCGCCCTCTCCATGATTCTCTGGGCGCCCATGCCGTTGAGTGTCGCGCTCGGCTTTTCCGCACCGCTCATCGCCGGGTGCTACGCGGTGAGTGGAGTGGGCATGGCGTTCTGGATCGTCATGTTCCACACGAGCGTGCAGACCCACATCCCGCAGGACGTCCTCGGCCGAGTACACGCGTACGACGCGGCAGGCTCTCTGGTGATGAAGCCGGTCGGGCAGGCGGTGGCCGGGCCGCTCGCGGCCGTCGCCGGGGCCGTGCCGCTGCTGTACGTGTCCACGTCCATGGCGCTCGTCGCCTGCGGCCTGCTCCTGGCGATCCCGGCCGTGCGCGGCCTGAAGAGCGTGCAGCGCAGCCGGCCTGGGCATCACGGAGGCGGCGGCACAGCGGACCACCGCACCGCCGGAGCGCAGCCCCCTCGCGTTCCCCAGGAGTGACATCCCCCCTGACGGCCCGTATCCGGCCGACGTGGCCCCTACCGAATGGCCGGGCCGCCCCGGCCGCGCGGTCCGTCCGGGAGCTGGCACGGCACCGGCGCGGCGACGGGGTTCAGGCGATGAGCAGACGGAGGCCGAGATCTGCCGTGTCGAGATCGGTGAGGTCGCTGTTGCGTTCGGCCCATCGGCCGGATTCGAGGTCGTCGCTGAGGCCTCGTACCGCCCGCCGTTCGGCCTCGGGCCCGACCCGCGTCCACACCGACATCGCACGGCGTACGTGCTCCTCCAGGTAGGCACCCGGCCGGCGCCAGTACGCCTCGAACAGGCCGTCGGCGCAGTCCCACGGGATGGGTACCGGCTCGGCACGGGCGCCGATCGTGTCCGCCATCCCGGCGAGCGAGGGGAATCCGGCGAGGACGCCGGCGAATTCGGGCAGGTAGTCGCGGGTGAGCCAGAACCGGTCCTGCCATCCGGGCTCGTCGGTGTCGAACGTGAGCACCACGACGCGGCGGGCCACGCGCCGCATCTCGCGCAGTCCCGCTGCCGGGTCCTCCCAGTGGTGAACGGTGGAGACGGCCATCGCCACGTCGAAGGAGCGGTCCTCGAAAGGCAGGCTCTCCGCGGCGGCGGCCACGCACGGCGCCGAGCCGGCGGGGCGCTGTGCCCGCATGACCGCCGATGGTTCCACCGCGGTCACGTCGCGGTCAGCGGGCTCGTAGGAGCCGGTGCCGGCCCCGACGTTCAGCACCGTCCGCGCGTCTCCGAGCGCGTCCCAGATCTGTGCGGCGATCCGCGGCTCGGTACGCTGTGTCGTGGTGTAGGCACCGCCGATCGAGTCGTACAGGCGGGCACCGAGCATCTCCAGTTGCTCCTCTGGTGTCACCTTCAGTCCCCTCGCCCGTGCCTCAAGTTCCCTGTCGATGGCCGCCGCCATGGCGTCGGCGCGGTCACGCCGCTCCAGGAGCAGGCCGCGCAGCCGGCGCAGGTGCGCGACCGCGTCGGCGGACGGGTCGCCGACGAGTTCCGCGACCTCCCGCAGCCCGAAACCGAGCCGCCGGTAGGCCAGTACCTCCCGCAGCCGCTCCACGTCGCCCGCGGAATAGGCCCGGTACCCGGCCACGGTCCGCGCCGACGGCCGGACGAGGCTGATCGCGTCGTAGTGATGCAGCGTGCGGACGCTCACGCCGGCCAGCTCGGCCACGCGTCCCACGGTCCAGTGATCCTCCACGGCTGCGACTATGCAGCCTGACGTCACGTGAGGGTCAAGAGCCTCACTGACCCGGCGTGCCCCTCGGTGGAATTCCGCGGCCCGGCGCGATCGCCCCCTTCCGATGACTTCCCCGTTGACCCGGCCATGCCGAGCGGCCGGGGCCCACCGTGATGCGTCTCCGGTGGGGACAGGCACCGCCTCCTCGCGTTCGTCCTACCGTGCCCGCCATGTGTAGGGGGCAAGGGCGGTGGTGTCGGAGTCGGTGTCTGGCCAGCGGTGTCGGAGCACGGTGGCCGTGGACCTGGCCCAGGCCGCCAGGTGGGGGAGTACCCGGTTGGTCTCGGCGGTGCGGGCTCCGGATTCGAGGAGCGCCACCAGCTGGGTGCGGGAGTCGTCGCCGTGACTGCGCGCGTCCAGCGTGGTGAGCCGTTCCGTGCGCATCATCACCCAGACCATGGAGGCCGAGGCCAGCCCGTACCCGAACCGGTGGTCGTCCTCGGCCTCGGGGACCGTACGAGACAGAGCTCGGCGGAACGCCTCGATCTGGCTCGGCCCCGATACACGCAGCCAGTCCGGGCCGGGGACCGCGAAGCCGGCCGCGGCGGTGAGTGCGTGGCGGAAGCCCGCGCCCTCGAAGTCGATCAGCCGGCCGCCGCCGGGCCCGGTGAGGAAGTTGTGTGATTCGGTGTCGCCGTTGGTCAGGGCCAGGAACGGGCCGGGATCTGCCAGTTCGGCCACGGCCGCTTGAAGATCGCGCTCCGCGGCGGCGGACAGCGGGACGCCGAAGGCGGCGGCCTGGGCCAGCCCGTTTTGCCAGAGACCGGTGTAGGCGTGCTCCCAGTCGCCGAGCCGGTCGGTGGTGGTGCCCAGTGCCGTGCGGCGGGAGTTGAACAGTGCGGCGCGGCCGGCGGACGCGGCGGCCAGCTCACCCATCGATGACGCGAAGGCGGTCAGTTCGGCGTCCAGGGCCGGGGTGTGGCCGTCGCGGCGCAGGAGCTGGGCCAGTTCGGTGCGCGGGTACAGGTCCTCCAGCACGAGCAGGCGGGAGTCCGGTGAGGCGGCGTGCAGCCGTGGTACGAGGCCGAGGCCGAGGTCGTCGGCGATGAAGGCGAGCGCGGCGTGCTCGCACCGCATCAGTTCCTCGGCCGAGCGGAGTCCGTATCCCTCGGGACGCAGGGATTTCACGATGACCGTGTCGGGGAGTCCGTTCGCCTTGGCCAGGTGGGCGCGCAGCACCCAGGGATGGTGCAGCGGCTCGATGCTCTCGATGATGACCCGCGCGCCGGCGGAGGCTGTGAGCAGCGCCTCGATCTCGGCGGATGCGGGCGGGATGACGTCCGGAGGTAAGGGCATCGGGGGATCCTCGCACGGCGCGTCTGACGGCCGCCGGGGTGCTGAAGAATGGGCCCGTTCGAGAACGGCGTTTCCAGGGGTAGAGGGTGGTCGTCCCGCACCCCCACAAGACGAAGCCGAGATGCTCCGGGGCGGGTGAGGTGGCCTCAGCCGCCGTCGCACGGGATAACCCGGCGACACAGACGATCACCCCCGGGATACTGGTCGCCCATGGATGAGGTCAGAGTTGTCGTCGCCCATTCCGAGCGCGCGACCCTGCGCGTCGGTGATGTGTTCCTGAAGGTGGACGCCGATCAGGCGCGTATCGACGTCGAGGTCGAGGCGATGGCCCTTGCGCCGGTCCCGACCCCGAAGGTCCTTTGGCGCAAGCCGCCCGTGCTCGCGATCGCCGCGGTCCCGGGGACGGCACTCGGTCGCCTCGGCGAGCCGTCGACCGCGTCCCCGGCGGCGTGGGCCGCGGCGGGCGCAGCCATCCGGAAGCTGCACGAGGCGCCCTTGCCGCCGTGGGCCGGCCGGCGCCGCCGGGGTCCCGACGAGTTGGTCGCGGAACTCGACGGAGAGTGCGAGTCGCTCGTGCGGAACGGCGTGCTGCCCGCCGACCTGGTCACCCGCAACCGCCAGGTCGCCGAGGCCGTCCTCCGGCCGTGGACTCCGGTGTTCACGCACGGCGATCTGCAGCTTGATCACGTCTTTGTCGACGGCGACGAGGTCACGGGCATCATCGACTGGTCCGAGGCGGGCCGCGGCGACGCCCTTTTCGACATCGCCACCGTGACGCTCGGACACGAGGAGCACCTGGGCGACGTCGTCGCCGGTTATGGCACCGACGTCGATGTCGACGTGATCCGCGCGTGGTGGTCGGTACGAAGCCTGCTGGGGGTTCGCTGGCTGGTCGAGCACGGCTTCGACCCGTCCGCCCCGGGCTGTGAGGTCGACGTGCTGAGATCCCGGATGTGAGTCCGCGCGGCACGCTGCGCGCTCTACCGGGCCGCCTTCCTTCCCGCGGGCTCGGGCGCCCCCGACTCCAACTCTCCTGACTTCAGAGGCTCCGAACTCCGCGTAGTAGCCACTTTTTTGTGGGTACTTGGCGGCGGTCAGCAACTGGCCGATGCTGATCAAGGGCGGTAAGGGCCGCCCGGTCCGGGTGATACGGGGTGACTGTGCGATTCGTCAGGAGGTCGACCGGGCGTCGGTGAGTTTCTCCAGACGCCGGTGGCCCCAGTCGGAGAGAGGGGCCAACGCTTCGGAGAGTTCCTGACCGAACGTGGTCAAGGAGTACGTGGTCATCAGCGGAAGTGTGTCGTACACCTCCCGGTGCACCAGTCCGTCGGTCTCCATATCGCGCAGCGCCTGAGTCAGCACCTTCTCACTGAGGCCCGGCAGCAGCCGGCGCAGCTCGCCCGGACGGCGCGGACCGGATTCAAGCAGCCAGAGCAGGGCCGTTTTCCACTTCCCGTCGATCACGGCGATCGCGGCTGTCACCCCGCAGACATTCGGGTCCTGCGCACGGCTACGCGTCATCTCCACCCCATTCGTTCATTCATATGCTCAATACCGCAACGGAGTTGGATCATGTCCCTACACCCCGAATCCCTGAACCCCGAACATTCTGCCGTCACCGTCCTCGGGTTGGGGCCGATGGGCCGATCCCTGGCGGGCGCATTCCTGGATGCCGGCTTGCGAACCTCGGTCTGGAACCGGACGCAGGGCCTGGACCGGGAGTTGGTCGCGCGGGGCGCGGCAAGCTTTCAGTCGGCGGAGGAAGCCGTTGCCGCAAGCGAGTTGACCGTGGTCTGTGTGGTGAACTACGACGCCGCGGACACCATTCTGCGGCGCGGGGCAGTCAGGGACGCGCTCAGGGGGCGCACCGTGGTCAACCTGACCGCAGACACGCCGGTCCGAGCCCGGGACACGGCGTCATGGGCCGCTGAGCACAGGGTTCGCTACCTGGACGGTGCGATCATGACGCCGACCACGACCATCGGCACCCCGTCCGCGGTGCTCATCTACAGCGGCCCGGAGGGTCTCTACCGCGAGCAGCAACCCGTCCTGGAGGCGCTGGGCGGCACCCAGACCCACCTGGGGGAGGAGATCGGCCGGGCGGCGGCATACGACATCGCGCTGCTCGACATCTTCTGGACCGCCATGTCGGGTTACGCCCACGCCTTGGCGGTGGCGCGAGCGGAAGGGATCACCGCACGGCAGTTGGCCCCGTTCGCCAAGGGCATCGGCGCGATACTTCCGCCGATCTTCGAAGGGACCGCCGAGGAAATGGACAGCGGAGCGTTTTCGGGAGAGGGCAACGCGCTTGTCTCGGCCGCGTCGTCCATGGCCCATATCGTCCAGGCCTCCGAGGCCCACGGCATCGATGCGGGCGTGATGCGCGCGGCCGAGGGTCTGGCCCGCCGAGCAATCGGACGAGGCCACGGCGCTGACGGATTCATACGCATCGCCGAACTCCTCGGGCGGCGCTGAGGATATCCGGCCGGTTGGAGTCGGATTGACGGAGACACGGATGCTGTCTCCGTCTCCTCCCGGCCCCCTGGGTTCTCTGCGCCCACC
Organism: Streptomyces camponoticapitis; assembly: GCF_014646115.1. Classification (GTDB taxonomy): domain Bacteria; phylum Actinomycetota; class Actinomycetes; order Streptomycetales; family Streptomycetaceae; genus Streptomyces; species Streptomyces camponoticapitis. The sequence goes on from NZ_BMMV01000002.1 coordinate 456,277, forward strand.
GCGCCCCGGTCGTCGCCCCCCCCGCTCCGGCCTGTCTCGGGGGAGCCGCGCTCAGTCGTTCGGGAGCAGGACGGACGGGTCGCCGGAGAACCACGCGCTGTCGATGATGAGACGGCTGATGCGCCACGCGTCCCCGTCGCGCACCAGGTCCGCGTCGTAGCGGTTCATCATCAGGGCGTGCCTGGTCCGTTCCGGATCGGGGCTCTCCCCGGCCGGGAAGTGCTGGGCCATCGCGTAGCAGTACAGCTTGGCGGTGTCGCCGTCGACCTTCGTACGGATGTTGCTGATCACATGGCTGGTGTCGAGCGGGCCCACCGTGGGGAATCAGCGCCTCCACAATGGTCTTACGCGGTGTCAGCACGGGGAATTCCAGGCCGATCCTGGTCGTGGCGGGTGTCAGGTCGACCGTGGCGTCCTCGGTCAGCGACGAGACGAACAAGTCGGCGTCGCCGTGGTCCAGGCCGGCGGCGTATCGGTACACGGTGTCGGCGATGGCGGCGCGGTCGACGATGAGCTGAAGCGTGTCGTCGTTCATTTGAGGGCCTCCGCGGGTGGGATGTGGTGGCTGAGGTGGAACAGGTTGTGGGGGGTCGAGGCGCGCCGCATGACCTCGCGCAGAGGGACCGGACCGTGCCGGGCAACGGCGTCGACCAGGACGGAGCGTCACGGCAGGGTTGAAGGGGGCGAGCACCGGTGAACTCCGCATGGGCCCATACGACAGGAGGCCTGCCGGCGTGGCATGGATGAACCGCCGATGAGAGCCAAGGCGGGCGGAGAACATTCCGGCGAGCCGTAAGCCGATTCACCCCGTTCTCCCGTTCGTTTGATGTGGACGGCGATCAGCGACTACGCCTGGTGAACCTTGACGCCCGGCCCGACCGCGATGGATCGCGGGACGGGACGTCGTCAGCCCACGGCCGTCAGTCCACGGCCGACGGATGTACTGGCATCTGGGAAAAGAAATCTTCCGGGTGGTGTCGAGAAGGTGTCGTCGGCTCCGACGTCCTGTGTGAGAGAGAGTCCTGACCCCGCTGCTGCGGGATCGAACTGAGGGAGACAGCCATGACCACCACCGGTTTCGACTACACGGTCACCCGCACCCTGGAGGCCCCGGTCGCCCAGGTCTGGGCCGCCTGGACCCGTGCTGATCAGTACGGGCAGTGGGCCCACGCCGAGGAGGTCGCCCTCGATGTCCGGCCCGGCGGCGCCTGGAGCTCCGTCATGGTCATCCCCGGCGGCGCCCGCGTCCCGCTGTCCGGCCGTTACACCGAGGTCGTGGAGAACAAGCGACTGGTGATCGGCATGGACGTTCCCGGCCGCGAGGAACTCGCCCTGATGACCGTCGACCTGGACGCCGACGGCGACCACACCCGGATCACCCTGTACCAGACCCTCGACAGCGCCGAGGAGCGCGACCAGTCCGAATTCGGCAGCAACATGCTCCTCGACGGCCTCACCGCCTACCTCGCAGCAGCCTGAACCGAGCCGACCCGGCCGACCTTGGACGCGAGAACACCGGCGCCGAGTCAAGCGCTTACCCGGAGGAAAGTATGAACGACGACATCACGAACTACATCGAGAAGACGCAGCACTGGCAGGCGCAGGTGTGCACAAAGCTGCGGGAGGTGGTGCACAGCACCATCCCCGGGGCCGAGGAAGCATTCCAGTACGGAAAGCCCCACTTCCTCCGCGACGGGCGTCACGCGGCGGTCATCCATGTCGCGAGAGACAAGGTCACATTCATGGTCTTCGACGCGGAGAGCATCGAGGCCGTACCGAAGTTGCTGCGGCCGCTCGGCAAGGGTGAGCGGAAGGCCGTCGACATCCGTGAAGGCGACTCAGTCGACTACGACTTCGTCGCCGATGTCCTGCGCCGGACCAGCGGCGCACGCTGACCAATTGACGCGGGCGCGCGAGGAAGGAGAGGTGTCCAACCCCGCTTCCGCCGACCTCGGTTTCCGGCTCTTCTTGCGCGCGGTCAATCGCCACGCTGCCGCTGACCGCCCGTGCCGGGCAGCGCTGGTCCCCGGAACGTGCGGGCAACCAGAGCAGAGCCTGGGTCGGCGGATCAGACACCCGATGAATCCCTGAGGAGTTCAGCTGGCGCTGCAAGGTCCGATGGCGACCGCGTCCTCAACACCCCTGCCAGTACAGCAAAGTTGGTGCGGCATGCTTGCGTAGACCCCTGACAGGAGGAGGCGGGCGGCTCGACTATTCACCAAACATAGGATGTAAGTGCGCGGTCCTGGCCCTCAGCCCGCCGGAGGCACCTCTACAGACGCACGCGAGTCCGCCAGCGGACGCGATACCCGTACGACCTTGACCAGCCGGGCCCGAACCCCCGTCGCCGGAACACCCTTTGATGAGAATTCGCGCTGCCCGGCCGCCCCCCCAGGCCAGCCCTCCGCTCACTCGGAGGCCGTCTCGTATCCGTACATGGGAAGGACCCGCCCATGTCACCACAACGTTCGATCACGCGGAGGCTGCTGCGCCGCGTCGGCCCGATCGCAGCAGCCCTCGGTCTGATTCTGACGGCACCCGTAGTTCAATCCGCCGCTGCCGCGCCCTCCGTGACGCTCTACGCGTCGCCGTCCAGGGCGGGTTCGACCTGTTCGTCCTCGGCCCCGTGTTCCCTGTCCGGTGCGCAGGAGGCGGTTCGAACGCATCTCGCCGCGGAGAGTTCGGCGGACGTCAGCGTCCTGCTGGCCGACGGTGTGTATCGCTTGTCGAAGACCTGGTCCCTCGGCCCGGCGGACTCGGGCACGCCGGGCCACCCGGTGGTGTAGAGGGCCGCGCCAGGCGCACATCCGGTGATCTCGGGGGCCTCACAGGTCACCGGGTGGACGCAGCTCGGATCGAGCGGGGTGTGGTCCGCTCCGGTACCCGGCTCCAGCAACAGCCGCCAGCTGTACATCGGCGGCCGTAAGGTCCCGATAGCACAGGCGACCCCGGCGAGCCTGGGGTTCCGGGGCTCGTGGACAGGAACGTCCACGGGCTACACGATCTCCGGCGACCAGGCGGCGATGGCGCGGTTCGGCTCGCTGACCGCGAGCCAGGTGGCGGGAGTCGAGTTCGCCTACCCTGGTGGCAACGGGCCGTGGACCGAGTCGAGATGCCGCGTGGCAAGCTTCTCCGCGGCGACCGGAACGCTGAGGATGAGCCAGCCGTGCTGGACCAACGTGACCGCCCGGGCGTCCTACGCGCAAGCCAGCGGTGGCCTGCCGTCCATGTCGCCCAACACGATGCCCGCGCGCATCGAGAACGCGCAGGCCTGCTCGGGTCCGGGCAGTGGTTCCTGGACGGCGCCGGCGGCAAGCTGTACTACAAGCCTTCCGCCGGCCAGCAGATGTCCGCCCTCGACGTCGAACTGCCGCGCCTCGAAACCCTGGTCCAGGGTGCCGGTATCCTCGCGGCGCCCATCCACGACATCACCTTCAGCGGTCTTCAGTTCTCGTTCGCGACCTGGAACGCTCCCTCCACCAGTTCCGGGTTCGCCGATGTGCAGAGCAATCTGCGGATGACCGGTGCGAACAACCAGGGTATGTGCGGGTTCTCCAATCCCGCGGGAAGCTGCCCCTGGGGAGCCCTGACCCAGCCCCTGGCGAACGTCTCGTTCACCGCTTCCAAGAACATCACGCTCACCGGCAACCGGTTCGCCGGACTCGGCGGAGCCGGACTGGGCGTGATGTACGGAGCGACCAACACCCTCATTCAGGGCAACGAGTTCACCGACATCGCCTCCACCGCGATCCTCCTCGGCTGCACCTACGACCCGCTGCCGACCAACCCGTCCGACGCCGCGGGGATAAAGCAGAACTGCACCCCCAACGGAGCGAATGAGACCGCAGCGACCGGCACCAACGAAATCCTGACCGGTACCACCGTGGCGGACAACGTCATCCATCACATCGGCACCGACTACTCGTCGGCCAGCGGCATCACCCTGCTGTTCTCGCGGCACACGACCATTACCCGGAACAACCTGTACGACCTGCCCTACACCGGCATCACGGCCGGAGTCATCCAGGGCCACGTCAATCAGGCGAGCACCCCGCAGAACACCACGAACATCAACAGCTCGAACACCATCAGCAACAACATCCTCCATGACTACCTGTCCGTCCGCAGCGACGGAGGCGCCGTCTACGTCGAGGGACACCAGGCGCAGTACGTGTACCAGGCTGACGGGAAGACGATCGACCCGGTGCGGACACTGGCCAAGGGCCTTCAGGTCACCGGCAACATCGCCTACAACGGCCCCACGACCAACTTCACCTACTACAACGACGCCGGCTCGGAATGGATCAACTGGCAGGGCAACATCGCCTTCCGCGCCGGTGACAAAGCCCACGGCGGCTGTAGCCCGACAGGCCACTTCTGGATCACCGGCAACTACTTCTCGGCCGGCATCCAGTCGTACCCGTGCGCCCAGCCGGTCGACACTCACGCGAGTGGCAACACGACCATCCCGGCCAACCCCAAGCCGTCCGACCTTCCCAACGCCCTGGTGCGCGCCGCGGGTGCGGGCTCCGGTTCCTTCACGCCTGCCCTCTCCGTCCCCGCGAACATCTTCTACGTGTCGCCCACGGCCAACGCCACGGAGGTCCTCGTCGCGGGTGAGGGCTTCGGCCCGACGACGCCGGTGTACATCGGTACCACCCCGGTCGCCGGTGTGACCCATCTGTCCAGCGGGTTCATGATCGTCCCGATCCCGGCCGGCACCTCGGCCGGGCAGATCTCCCTCACTCCGCAGGTCCCCGGATCCATCCGGCTCAACGACGACGACGGCAGCATCACCTACAGCGGATACGCGTACGCGGGCGGCCGCTCGTACGGCGACCACCAGAACGACGTCCGCTACGCGACCTCGAACGGATCGACCGCGTCACTCACCTTCACCGGCACCAGAGTCACGGTGTACGGCGAGCAGAACACCGACCAGGGAAACATCGGCATCAGCATCGACGGCGGACCGCAGCAGGTCGTCAGCACACTGCCGAGCGACGGCGTACGACATGCGAACGTCGCGGTGTACACGTCCGGTCCGCTCTCCTCGGGCAGACACACCATCGTGGTGACCAAGCTGTCCGGTCAGTACAGCACCCTCGACGGCTTCACCGTGTAACGGCGAGCGAACAGCGACTCCGCAGGAGGAACGGCGCGATCTCCATCCCTTTCGCAGATGATCAGGCTCTCCGGCAGGCAGAGTCGCCGGAATGTTTGTTCGGGCGCGGATGGTGCACACGGTGTGGTGACAGTCTTTGTGTGACGAGATGGAGAAGCACCATGAGCATCATCGCGTGGATCTTTATCGGCCTGCTCGCCGGCGCCATCGCCAAGCTCCTGATGCCGGGCAAGGACCCGGGGGGCATCATCGTCACCATGCTCATCGGCATCGTCGGCGGCCTGCTCGGAGGCTGGCTCGGCAAGGTCGTCCTCGGTGTCGACTCCATCGACGGCTTCTTCGACCTCTCCACCTGGATCGCCGCGATCATCGGTTCGATGATCCTGCTCCTGCTCTACCGCCTCGTCATCGGCAACCGGCGCTCCCACCGCCACGCCTGATCCACCGACGACACACCACATCGGCTCCCTCCTCTGTTCGCAGGGGAGGGAGCCGCGTGTCCGGGACCCACGACGCCCTCATGGCAGGGGGCGGGACCGCGAGGAGCCTTCGGTGCTACGAGGCCGGCCGGCGGAGGTGCGCCGTGTGTCAGTGAGCAGGGCTCGGCGCGTAGTGTCCGGGGACCATCCGGGAGGAGACCCCGAAACGGTTGAAGGCATTGATCGCCACGACGACCGAGATCACGTGCACCAGCTCGGTCTCATCGAGCTCCTTGGCGGCCTTGTCGTAAACCTCGTCCGGGACGAAGCCGTCGGTGAGCACGGTGACCGCTTCGGTCAGTTCGATCGCTGCGATCTCCTTCGCGGAGTAGAAGTGCTTCGACTCGCTCCAGGCGCTGAGCTGGATGATCCGCTCGGCGGACTCCCCGGCGGCCAGGGCGTCCTGGCTGTGCATGTCCAGGCAGAACGCGCAGTGGTTGATCTGTGAAGCGCGGACCTTGATCAGGTTGATGAGACTCTCGGGGAGTCCCTTTTTCGCCGCGGTGTCGAGACGGATCATGGCCTTGAAGACGTCCGGTGCGAGCGTCATCCAGTCGAAGCGCTGGGTGTGCTCGTGCAGGAGGGGCTGTGGGGTTTCTGGTACATCCTGAATCGTCATGTCTTCCACGGTAGAACCAGGAGGAGTGTATGTAAGGTCCAGTTGTATGCGTAAACCTCAGACCACTTCCTCGGCCGACGTACTCGCCAAGGCCGGCATCGATCTGCACCTCGACCTTCAGGGGTCCGGTTTGCGCGCCGGACTGACGGATGCCCTGCGTGACGCGGTGCGTTCGGGAAGGCTGGCACCAGGGACCCGCCTGCCCGCCTCCCGGGCATTGGCCGCCGACCTCGGCATCGCGCGGAGCACGGTGACGGAGTGTTATACGGACTTGGTCGAAGAGGGCTGGCTCACCGCTCGGCACGGTTCCGGAACACGGGTCGCCGAGCGGGCGGAGCCCCGCCGCGCAACGCCCGGGAGCGCCTCGGTCGAGCCCCGGCGACGGCCCGTGCACGGACTGGAAGCCGGAGCGGTGGACTTCGCGGAGTTCCCTCGTGCTCCATGGCTCGCCGCCGCGCGCCGGGCATTCGCCGTGGCGTCCCACAGCGCGTTTGGCTACGGTGATCCGCTCGGCAGCATGGAGTTGCGGACAGCTCTCGCCGACTATCTCTCCCGGGTGCGAGGGGTGTACGCCGGACCCGGGCAGATCATCATCACCTCGGGGTTTCACCACGGTCTGACGGTGCTCGCGCGGGCGCTCAAGGGGCGGGGCGTCGAGGCGGTGGCTGTTGAAGGGTACGGCCTCGACATCTACCGGGCGGTGCTCGGCGACGAGGGCATGGGCATCCCCCCTCTGAGGGTCGACGAGGACGGGGCACGCATCGACGATCTGGTCGAACTGAGAGATGTGGTCGCGGTGCTCCTGACTCCGGCGCATCAGTTCCCCACGGGCTTCGCACTGTCCACCGAACGACGTGCGGCCGTGCTCGACTGGGCCCGCAGCCATGGCGGGCTGATTCTTGAGGACGACTACGACGGCGAGTTCCGCTACGACCGCAAACCGGTGGGGGCTCTCCAGGGTCTGGACCCCGAACACGTCGTGTACTTCGGAACGGCCAGCAAATCCCTCGCGCCGGCTCTGCGGTTGGCGTGGATGGTCGTACCCGAATATCTCCTCCCCGCCGTCGCGGCGGCCAAAGGCCGCGTTGACACGGTGAGCGTCGTGGATCAGTTGATCTTCACCGAGTTCCTGACCTCGGGCGCGTTCGACCGCCATGTGCGCGGCCGACGGAAGAACTACCGGCGGCGGCGCGATGAGCTCATCGCGGCCCTCGCTCAGAACGCCCCTGACATCCACGTCGCCGGCATGGCCGCCGGGCTGCAGGCCGTCCTCGTCCTCCCGGCCGGCACGGAGGCGTCGGCCCTCCGGGCCGCGGCACGGCAAGGGCTCACCGTCAGCGGAATGGCTGAGTTCCGCCACCCTGCGGCCGACGCTCGCCTGCCTCGGCGGGACGCGCTGGTCGTCAACTTCTCATCCGTGTCCGACAGCGCATGGCCAGGAGCACTGAGAGCGCTGTGTGCCGTGCTGCGATGACCGACGCACAGGAGCCGCGGCGAGACCCGTTCTAGTCGGCCTGCCGTCGCTGATCGCCCAGAGCCGTCAAGGGGAGCGCGTCGAGCGCCGTCAGGGCGATGGCGGTCAGATCCGCCCTGCTCACCCCGGCTGCGCCCAGAACCTCCATACCGCGCGCGACCATGACGTAGAACGCCGCCAGCGGGGTGGGGTCAGCCTCGGTCTCGACCTCGCCGGCCTCCTGGGCGTCCACGATGCAATCCCGGTAGACCTCCTGGAGCTCTCCCAACGCGTCGAGGGCCGATTCGGAGACCTCCACGTCACGATGGCCCAGCTCGACTGTGGCCTTGGTGAACAAGGACCCCTGGACATCCGCCGCGCTGTGGGTGATCGCGAGCGTCAACAGCTGCCCGCGGATCCGTTCGAGCGGTGTCGAGGAGCTGCCCGACAGCGCCTCCCTCACCGGCTCGGGCGCGACACGAGCGTCCGAGCTCAGCGCCCGGAGGAAGAGCTCCCTCGTCCCCCCGAACGAGTTGTAGAGACTCTGCTTGCCCAGCCCGGTCGCGGCGACGAGATCGTCCAGGGTCGTACCGGCGTAACCCTTCACCGCGAAGAGCTCGCCCCCAAGGGCGTGCGCGTGAACGTGGTCGTCCCCGGAAACGTCGAAACGCCCGGCGCCGACAAGATCCGCACCGACATCGCCGACCACCTCGGAGGGAACGCCCAGCGGGAGCTGTGGCCCCGCTGGGCCGCAAGGGTGTCCCGAACGACATCGCTCAGGCCGTGCTCTTCCTCGCCTGGGCGCGCGCGGAGTGGATCACGGGGAGCGTACTGCGCGTTGACGGGGGCGCCGCGGTCACCGTCTGACGCCAGACTCCACGAGAGGCAACGGCGCGTTGCTCCGGCTCCCGACGAGCCGCGTAGCCAGGCGCCCGTTGCGCGTTCCGCGTGGCTACCCACGAGCTTTCCGAGAGCAGGAACAGCCCAGCAAGTGGACCGGAATGCCGAGCCACAGGTGGACTAAAACCGTAGGCCTCTTCTCCCTAGCGTGGAGAGCACAACGGCCGAGAACCTTCCTACCGGCCTCCTTCACTTCCGTAAGGAGCCACCGTGCTTTCCACTCAACCCGCCACTTCCTCCGGCGCCGCGCCGAGCCGGCGAAAGCTGCCCCCGGGCCTCGCGATGACGGGCGCCGCCACTGCCTTCACGAGCCTGTATCTCGCGGCGGGGGCGCTGACGCCGATGCTGGTGGCCTACAAGCAGCGATGGGATTTCCCACCCGAGATGCTCAACGTGGCGTTCGCCGTCTACGCGATCGGGTTCCTCGTCGCGGCACTCACCCTGGGGTCACTCTCGGACCACATCGGGCGCCGCCCCGTGTTGATCGGCGCCCTGGTGGTGCAGCTCGCCTCGAATCTCCTGTTCCTGTTCAGCACGGACATCAACTGGGTCGTCGCCGGACGCATCGTCCAGGGCATCGCGAGCGGAGCGGCGACCTCGGCGTTCACCGCCGCACTGGTCGAGTTCGCCCCGGAGAACAAGAAGAGGCTCGGCACGATCCTCGGTAGCGTCAGCCTCACCGGCGGTCTCGCGATGGGGTCCCTGATGGCGGGGCTGGCCATTCAGCTCACCCCGTCGGCGAACACCATCGTCTTCATCGTGCTGATCACGCTCACCGTCCTAGGCGGCATCACGGTGTTCGCGTCTCCCGAGACGGTGACGCGCAACGCCGGGGCCGGGCAGTCGATGATTCCCCGCATCTCCATCCCCGCGGCGGCGCGCAAGGAGTTCTACGCCGCCGCACCAGTGGTCGCCGCGGTGTGGATGCTCGCCGGTCTGTCGGGTGGGCTGGCGCCGAACATGGTCCGCAGCGTCTTCCACCTGAACAGTGGCTTCCTGGGGGGCGTGGCCGGGTTCGTCGCTCCGGCGGTGTCCACGATCATCGGACTCGCGTTCGCCAGGATCGACTCGCGCCGTGCGATGACGATCGGTATCAACGCCTCCGTCATCGGCGCCGCCAGTATCATCGGGGGAGTCCTCGCCGGGAGCCTGCCGATCATGATCGTCGGGCAGGCGGTCGCCGGTATCGGATTCGGCGCCGCCTTCACCGCGGCGCTCCAGCTGATCTTCCCCCTGGTGGCACCGCACCAGCGCGCCGGCATCGTGGCCGCGATCTACGTCGTGTCCTACCTCGCGTTCGGACTGCCGATCGTCATCGAGGGGCAGCTTGTCGAACCGTTGGGCGAGATCCCCGCGGTGGTCTGCTACACCGCCCTCACCATCCTCCTGGCCCTCATAAGCCTGTTGGCCCAGGCGCGCCTCAACCGGGGGCGCGAGAACACCGGTTCCCACAAGGGAAATCCGCCGAAGAACCTGGTGGCATCCCCTGCCCAGGGGCTGTCCCGCAAGTGATCCTCCGTGTCCGCGAACCGCGGCCCGTCCCGTCGGCCCCGATCACTTCTCGCGGCAGCGTTTGTCGACGAGCGAGGAACGCCGCACCGCGGCGTGTTCCTACCGTGCTCCGGCCGCACCCTGAGTGGGGCTCACGCGCTCAAGCTTGGTCCAGCCGGTCCAGCCTCGCTTCGTCAGCAGCTCGATCAGCCGGCGGGCCGGCGGCAGGGTGTCGAACACATGCGTGTCCAGCAGCTGGGCGAACAGCGGCTCGATGTCGGTGCCGTCGACAGAGAAATCGCCCTGCGCCTCAGCCATTCGCGTGATGTAGGCGGCCAACCCGTCGGCCAGTTCGACCAGTCGTGGGTCGTCGTCCGTCCGGTCCAGAGCTTTGCTCAGGGTGAGGTAGAAGGCGATGATCTGCGGGTCGGCGATCTGCTCCCGCTTGCGTGCCATCCACTCGGGGACCCGCTCGGGTGAGCGCGCGGCCAGCGGGATCCAGCCGTCGCGTTCGACCTGGACAATCCGTTCGTCGACCCCGAGGGCCCGCAGCCGGTCAAGGAAGTCGACCACCTCCTGGGGCAGTGCCAGGTTGTCCCCGGCGGCGAGGCGGGCGATCCCCTCGCGGTGCCGCTGCCGCTCCCGGATCTCCGCCCGCAGCCGCTTGTCGATATCCGCGACTGCCGCGGCGAAGTCCTCCTCGCCGGCCTGCAGCAGCTCCCGTACGCGCGCCAGCGGGACCCCGGCGTCGGCGAGGGTCCGGATCCTGACCAACTCGACTACGGCGCCCGCGTCATACCTCCGATAGCCGGAGTGGTCCCGCTCCGGCTCCGGCAGCAGCCCCTTGGCGTGATAGTGCCGCACCGCGCGCACCGTCACTCCCGCGTACGACGCCAGCTCGCCGATAGTCAGCATCAGAGCAGTCTCCTAGTTCCCGGCCCGGGTCCGGTAGAGATACCGCGACCAGAGGTAGCCGACCAGCCCGATCACCACACACCAGCCGATGGCCAAGAGCACGTCCGAACCAGCCGGTGATCCGGCCAGCAGACCGCGGAAGGCGTTCATGATCGGCGTGAACGGCTGGTACTCGGCGAACCACCGCAGCCCGGTCGGCATTGAATCGACCGGTACGAACCCGCTGCCCACGAACGGCAGCATGATGAAGATCATTGGCCAGTTGCTCGCGGCCTCCGGGTTCGGGCTCACCAACCCCAGCGCCACGGTGAACCAGGTCATCGCGAACGACAGCAACGCGAGCAGACCGGCCAGTCCCAGCCATTGCGTCGTCGAGGCTGCCGTCTCCAATCCGAGCGGGAATGCCGTACCGAAGACCGTTGTGAGTGCCAGACCGGTCTGGATCATCGCGCCGAGCACATGGCCGGTAAGCACCGAGACCTTGGCGATGGCCATGGTTCGGAACCGGTCGATGATCCCGCCCGTCATGTCGGTGGCGACCGAGACCGCGGTACTGATGGACACGCTTGCCACCGCCATCACCAAGATCCCGGGAGTGATGAACGTCAGGTAGTCGGCGCGGTCCCCCGCCGGGACTCCGGGCAGACCGGCGCCCATGGTGCCGCCGAAGACGTAGACGAACACCAGCAGGAACAGCAGCGGCAGGCCGATCAGCATCAGCGTCTGCGACGGGTACCGGGCCATGTGCTTCAGGTTGCGGCGAAGCATGGTCGCCGAGTCGCGGACGGCATACGTCGCGCTGTTCACGCCGGCACCTCCGTGAGAAACTCGTCGGCGGGGGAGTGGTCGGTGATAGCCAGGAACACGTCATCCAGGTCTGCCGTGTGCACGGCGAGCCCGGTGACCGCGTCGTCGTCGATCCCGGCCAACAGCCGTCGCAGCGTGGAGAGACTGCCGTCGTGCGGCAGGGTCACGGTGAGTGCCGCGGCGTTCCGGCTCGCCTCGGGGAACCGGCCCGCCAACTCGGCCAGCCGCTCGCTGTCGGCGGCCTGAAGCTCGATGTGACCGCCGGGGACCAGCCGCTTCAGCTCGGCCCCGGTGCCCTCGGCGACCAGCCGGCCCCCGTCGAGCACACCGATCCGGTCGGCGAGCTGGTCGGCCTCCTCCAGGTACTGGGTGGTGAGGAAGACGGTGACCCCGTCGGCCACCAACTCCCGCACGATGCCCCACAGGTCACGGCGGCTGCGTGGGTCGAGGCCGGTGGTCGGCTCGTCGAGAAAGATCAGCCGCGGCCCGCCGGCCAGGGTCATCGCAAGGTCCAGACGCCGTTTCATACCGCCGGAGTACGTCACAGCGCGCCGATCGGCGGCATCGGCCAGATGAAACCGTTCCAGCAGGCGCCCCACCACACTCTTCGCCTGGCGCCGGTCCAGGTGACCGAGGTCGGCCATCAGCCTCAGATTCTCCCGCCCGGTCAGTAACTCGTCCACGGCGGAGAACTGCCCGGTCACACCGATCGACGCACGCACCCGATCGGCCTCACCGCGTATGTCGTACCCGGCGACCTGAGCCTGCCCGGCGTCTGCGGGGAGCAACGTGGACAGGATGCGGACCGTGGTGGTCTTGCCGGCCCCGTTTGGTCCGAGCAGGGCGTAGACGGTGCCCGCAGGGACGGTCAGGTCGACTCCTGCGACCACCTCGTGGTCGCCGTACGACTTGCGTAGCCCGGCGACCTCGATCGCACTGGTTCTCGTAGTCATGCCCACCATGCTGCGAGGTTGCCCCTGCGTCAGGGTCAACTGTTGCGGCGGCACGGCGGCATCGCGGCACGGCCTCGGCCGCCAGGCCGCCGGACGGAGCGCTATCCGTCCTCGTGGACCGGGCCGGGGCAAACTGCGGGCAGCCGGAGGGCGAAGTGCGCGCCGCCTTGGCTCGGGACGGTCCTGAGGGTGCCGCGGTGGACTGTCGTGATGTGGTGGGCGATGGCGAGGCCGAGACCGGCGCCGCCGGTGTCGCGGGTGCGGGCGTCGTCAAGGCGAGTGAAGCGTTCGAAGATCCGCTGATGGTCCTCGGGTGCGATGCCGGGGCCATCGTCACGGACGTCGACAACGGCTTCACCGTGGAGGGTCTCGTAGGTCAGGCGGACGGTGATCGTGTTCGTCGCGTGGCGCTCGGCGTTGTCGAGGAGATTGGCGAGGACGCGGGCGAGCAGGGCCTCGTGGCCCTGCACGGTGACGGGAACGGGACCGGTGTTCGCCTCGATGTCGATACCGCGCGGTGGTCGGCGTCGGACGGTCTCCTCACGCACGAGGTCGGTGAGATCAATGGTCCGAGGACGCCAGTGACTGTGCTCGGCGTCGAGGCGGGCGAGGAGGAGCAGGTTCTCGGTCAGCTCCTGTACCCGGATCGTGTCCTCGTGGGCCGCGTGGACGACTCGGGGCCAGTCGGCGGTATCAGGCCGGCTGAGGGCAAGCTCAAGTTCGGCGCGGAGAGACGCGAGGGGAGTGCGGAGTTCGTGCGAGGCGTCCGCCGTGAACTGCCGCTGTCGGTGCACAGCCGTCTGCAGCCGCGTCAGCGTGGTGTTCATCGTTGTGGCGAGTCGCGCGACCTCGTTGCCCGCCCGAGGTACCGGGACGCGTCGGTCGAGATGGTGGGCGCTGAGCTCCGCGAATTCAGCACGGATAGCCTCGACCGGGCGCAGAGCCCGGCCAACCGTGAACCAGGTGGTGCCTGCTATCAAGGGCGTGAGTACGAGAACTCCGCCGGCCAGGGACCACACGACGGTGTTCAACTGCGCCTGCTCAGGCTGGATCGAGTAGACCAGCACAACGTAGCCCGGAAACTTGGGGTAGGCGTTCGGTCGGCGAATGGGTTCGGATGAGGTCAGGGGGCTCAGGGACAACGCCCCCTGGCTGCTGAGGGCTTCGTACATCACGTCGCGACCGGTGGGTCCGACCCGGAAGTCGGATTCCATGTCGTAGATCTCCCTGCAGAAGCTGACCCGCTGATCGCCCTGGGGCGCAGGTGAGGTGGAGAGACATCGCGGCACGTGTCTGCCGTTGTGGGTCGCTTGGCTGCCTCTCACCTCCACACGCAGCGTGTGCTCCGTGTCCGAGCTGCGCTGCTGGGCTGTCTGCAGGATCGAGGCCCGTACCGCGATCGCGATGCCGACGGAGGCCGCGGCGAGGAGCATTACGGCGATCGCCGAGGTAAGCAGGGTCAGTCTCATGCGGATGGTGGCGGGGTGCAGCCGACGGAGGGCGGATGCCTGACGAGTCCGGTTCATTGCGGTGAGCCTTTGCCCACGTCCAGGCGGTAACCAGCTCCACGGACAGTGCGGATCGAGGAGCTCCGCTGGAAGGGTGCGTCGAGTTTGCGACGCAGGGCGCTGATGTAGACCTCGACTATGTTGACATCGCCGTTGAAACGGTCGTCCCAGACATGTTCGAGAACCTCGCCCTTCGAGACCGTCTGGCCACCGCGGCTTGCCAGATACTCCAGGACGGCGAACTCGCGGGCGGTCAGCGCCACCTCGCGGCCACCCCGACGGCATTGCCGGGTGGCCGGGTCTACTTCCAAGTCCCCGAGCCGTATGACCGTGGGCCGCGGGGGGCTCCCACGCCGGACAAGGGCGCGTATCCGGGCGGCCAACGCGACGAAGGAGAACGGTTTTGTCACGTAGTCGTCCGCGCCGATGTCCAACCCCTCGGCCTGGTCGTACTCACCGTCCTTGGCGGTGAGCATGAGTACGGGAGTCCACACCCCCTCCTCGCGCAGTCGTGCGCAGATCCGGAAGCCGTTCATCCCGGGCAGCATCACATCCAGAATGATCGCGTCGTACTCGTTCTCCAACGCGAGTTCCAGGCCGCTCTGTCCCTCGTGCGTGATGTCAACGGCGTATCCCTCCCCGATCAGCCCCCGACGTAACAGGTCGGCGAGCCGCCGGTCGTCCTCCACCACGAGAATCCGCATGCCCTCAGCATGACTCCCCGTGGCCGGAAACCTGAAGAGCCTTCAGGTTGTTTCAGGTTCCCCACAGCAGCGCCGTGCCACAGTCTCCTCACGGCCGGGCCCGGTCATCGCAACCCTGGTGTCACAACGACATCGACCTGGACCACTGAGGAGAACACTCGGACGACGAAGTTCACGGCCCGTACGAGCTCCAGGAAGAGGCCGGCCCTCGGGCCGGCCGCCGCCTCAGCGATCGGACTCAGCACCTGGGGGGCGCGGCACGTCGGGGGCTGTCTCGACAACGAAGTTCTCGTTGACCTCAAGTGCGCCAAATATAGCCGTCCTTGATGAGGGCCACCTCGGACCGATCTTCTCCGCGGGACTCAGCTGAGGGATTCCGCGTCTCAACCCGCCGTCGACGAAGGCTGTGGAAAGTGAGAGTTGATCCGACCGCAGCCATTTCAACGCTGGAGGAAAGCAAATGAAACGAACCGCTCTCGGGGTCGCGACCGCGGCCCTCTTCGCTGCCTCGCTGATGACTGCCCCAACAGCCTCTGCCTACAGCTACAACGGGTGCCAGTATCCGCGCGTCTGCTTCTATCTCACTGCCGCCAACTGGAACAACGCTGCTCCGACAGCCGCATACCAGGACATCACCAGCGGGTACCAGGATCTCGGAGACCGAAGCCGCGGGGCCAAATACGTGCGGAACACCCGCGAAGACGACCGGGCAAGTCTGCGTTACGTGGACGTCAACGGTACTGCCAGATACGACTGTCTGCCGCCCAACTCGACAAGGTCCTACACGAACGACATCGTCATCGAGATCAGAATCGAGGACCGTTCCAGTTGTTGAGCCGCGTTGTACGCACGGGTCGGTGTCGCGACCGCCGGGGAATGTCTCCGTCGGATCGGACTTTCCCTGAGATGCACGGGGAATCATAGCGAGGTGCCCCAATCCAGAGTCCCACCCCTCGCAGTCGATGATCGCGGCAACGACTTGGCCTCCTTCGCACGCGGGACCGAAGGCGCGCCACCGCTCGACGCGCCGCTGCCGGCGGCGTTGGTCGGCATCTGGCGGGCCGACCGTGTCCTCATGGTCTTCGATCGATTCCGCCAGGGCTGGGAACTGCCCGGTGGCCGCATAGAGGAAGACGAATCCCCTCGTCAGGCAGCCGCGCGTGAGTTGCTGGAGGAGAGCGGTCAGGTACCCGACGGACCGTTACGGTTCGTCGGCTACGCGGGCTTCGTACTCGCTCCCGACCGGCGAGCGGAGTACGCGGCGTTGTTCGCGGGTCGTACCACCGATATTCGGGACTTCCGGGCCACCGACGAGATCGCGGCCATCCGCTGGTGGAACCTCCGGGAAGTCCTCCCGGGAGGCGTTCAACCCCTGGACGCCTACCTCGCCCGGCTCACGCGCGAGTCGGGCTCCGGCCTCTCCCACGGTTTACGGCGAGGTTAGAACTGCAAGCCGAGTAGTTGTCGACGAGCGCGAGCGGGGGCTTCACCGTGAGGAGCGAAGCCGACGCACCGTGGCGAGGATTCCTGTGGCGAAGGCCGATATCAGGACCGTGAGGCCTGTGAAGATCACTGGATTCACCCAGCCCGGGGCGAGTTCGGTTCCCACGCCGTCTGACGTGACGCACTGAGCACTGACCGGCAATGTCCATCGCGTCACCACATGATCGCCCGGTGCCCCCTGCGACGCGCACATCTGATCCGGGTCCAGGATGTAGAACCCCGACATCACACCGGTCGCGTACGCGCCGTACGCCGCCGCACCGGCCAGGAGCGCACCAGAGCGCAGGTGGTGACAGTGGGCAGACGTCCGACCATGACCGGTTGCTGCTTCCAGACCCGTCGGGCGAGAGTGGCGGCTGCGCCCACGACCAAGCAGGGTGCCAGCAACGGCGCGAGGACCAGGGCGAAGAACAGAAGATCATCCATGCCCGCCCAGACATCAAGCCGGACAGGACTGGTTCCATCGATCCGCCTGAACCGGGCTTGCCGGGGACACCCCTCGCGACAACGACTGTGCTCGCAGGAGCGGGCGGAGCGTGGGCGCCCCGCTGGGTCCGTGCCGTGGCGGCAACGACGCTTGCCGAAGGCAAGGTGGTGCGCCGTTCTGGGAGGAACCGGCGCCCGAGCCTGAACCCGGTGACGACAACTAGGGCGTGTATCGAAAGTGGATCTTGGGTTGTAAATGATCACGGTTCGTGGGTCGGAGAGATCTCACGGACGAGCAGTGGGCGGCGCTGGAACCGTTTTTGCCGAAGGGAGCCAAGGCGGGGCGACCGCCCGTCTGGCCTCGGTGGCAGTTGATCGACGGCATACGGTTCCGGGTCCGCACCGGTGTTCGCCGAGCCCCGTGATCATGCGCAACGGCCGCCACCAGCCGCGGACCGTGGCCACTGCGGCCGGCCTGTCGGCCTCAACTGTGGCCCGGACTGCCGGCGTTCTACGACTTCCCCGCCGAGCACTGGATCCACCTGCGGACCACCAACCCAATCCAAGCCACCCTTTCCACCGTCAAGCTCCGCACCAAGGTCACCCGCGGTGCCGGCAGCCCGGCCGCCGCCCTGGCCATGGTGTTCAAGCTGGTCGAGTCCGCCCAGGACCGATGGCGGGCGATCACCGGTGCCCACCTGGTGGCACTCGTCCGCGCGGGAGCCCGATCCGAGAACGGTGTCCTGGTCGAGCGCCTGGAGCAGGCTGCGTGACCACGCGAGAAACAGGTGCACAGATCCGGCTCAGCGGTGCGACACTGCCCCCATGACCAGGCCGGAGCTCTCCGAACTCGACTATCTGCGGGAGATCGAACGGCTCGCCAAGGCAGTTGTCTCCGCGGCCGCCGGTGAGCAGTGGTACGCCGGCGACACCGAAGGCGAGGGGCCGCTCCAACGGAGTGTCATCGCTCTGGAACGGGCGCTGCTGCACTACCACTTCCCCCTGGACGGGTGCCTGGAGGAGGAGGCAGGGCGCCTACAGGTCCCTCTCGCCGCCGTGGCCCTCATCCGTCCCGAGGCCATGCCCGTCGGCACCGACGAGACCTACCCGCATGCCTGTGTCCGGCTGGGAGTGGAAGCACGCCCCGAAGGGTGGGCGTTGTGGGAGACCTGGGTCGACGGCAACGCGAAGGTCACCATGGTCGTCTCTGCCGTGGACACCACCGAGGGCTTGCTCACCAACTGGGCCAAGGGCAGAGACCTGCTCCCGGTCATGCCGCTGCCCTCCCAGGTCGCCCAGGTCCACGCCGGCTGGACCGGCTGGGGATCGATTTTCTCCCCCTACGGCAAGAGGAAGCTCGGCCTCAACGGGCAGCCGTGATCCACAGGTATTGACTATTGCTCCTCGCACACAGGTGCACTGTCGACGGGCACAAGCACGACCTCGCGGAGAACGGAGCTCCCACCGGCACGGGGAGGTCCCTACGGAACTGACCCTCAACAGAAGGAAAGGGTCGTCGTGCCCGTGCAGGGGGCGGGCCGGCAGTCGTACATACGTACACGTTCCCCTGGCGGCGGGCCCCCTGGGCGTAGGTCATCGACGAGCAGTCGAAGCTGTTCAAATCGTTGATCCCGCAAGGCAGTGCGCCTGATGGCAACGCTTTCCGTGGCACCGCGGCACCTCCGTGTCGAACCGGGTACAACCATCGGCGCCGTTCGGGGGTCTTCCAAGTACGAGCAAACAGCTCGTGTAGTCACAAGGGGGAAAATGATGGGAATTAAGCGTAATGCCGCTGCCGCAGGAGCGTTGACCGCACTGGTGGTGGGCGCCACGGCCACATTCGGCGCCACCGCGCACGCCGCGCCCAACGTCACGCCGCAGGGCGTCTGCGGCAGCGGTTACAAGACCGTGAACTCGGCTCCTATCGGTTCGCACGGCACGGTCTACCTCACGTACAACTCCTCGAACGGCAAGAACTGCGTCGCGACCATCCGCAGCAACCCGGGCTCCGCCAAGCAGATGTCGGCGTACATCCACGTGCCCGACACCGGCGAGTGGGCCGACGACTTCGGGAGCTACACCTCGTACGCGGGTCCGATCCGTGTCTACGGCAAGGGCCACTGCGTGAGCTGGGGTGGCAACATCGCCAACGTGTACGTCTCGGTGGAGAACTCCAACTGCGCGGCTCTCAAGGAGCACCGAGTCACCACCGTCCGCTGACCCAGGCTCAGCGCCCCGAAACAACGAGTTTCCGCGCCGCCCCGTGGGTTCGGCCTTTTGGACCTCACCGCAGACATCTTGGGGAAGGCGTCCGCGCGTCGCGGGGAGGCGCGGAGACTCGCGGCAGTTCGGCCGGTCCGAGTGAAGACCCGGGCCGGCCGAACTGCCCCGACACGACAGACGACTACCCCCCCGGGTCCCACGGCCTTCCCATCCGGGGCCCCGCGTTCTCCGCGTATACCGGCTGCCGGGAGCTGGACTGGGCGACTGTCCGGAGTAGCCTGCATCCGCCGTCCCGTCTTCAGTTGACCTCCCGCACTCTCGCAGCCGTCCGCTCGGCAAGCTCGCGGACGCCGTTCGCGACGTTCTCCGAGAGTTCGCCGAGTATGCCGTCGGCGGCCGTGAGGAGGGCACGGGTCTCCTCACGGCCGCCCGCGTCGGCCAGGGCGAGGGTGAGCCGGTAGTGCTCCTCGGCGATGAAGCCGCCGAGATTGACCTGCTGCCAGTGGCGCAGTGAGTCGTCCCCCGGGGTGGCCAAAGCCTCGCGCACGGCAGCCAGGCTGTCCGAAGCCGGCGAGAGTCGCCCCGCCTCCCGCTCCAGGCGGGCCAGTGTGCGCCAGGCGGAGGCCCGGTCCCATGCCGTCTCCTGAAGGGCGGCGTACAGACGCTGGGCGCGCAGAGCCTGGGGAAGTTCGCCGAGCTCCTCGAAGTCCTGAGCGAGCCCGATCAGTGGAGCTGTGGCCAGGGTGTGGGGTGCCTCGGGGCGGCGGAGTCTGCTCTGGTCCATGAATATGTTGTCGAGTTCGCGGATCAGCGTCACGCGCGCGAGGTCTGTCATCCCCTGATCCCGCGCCAGGTCGGTCCATGTGGAGACAGGTTCGTCCGACGGGTCCGTCCCGAACATCGACTCGTCGAGCCCCCGCGCCCACTGCCGCAACTCGTCCGCGCTCGCACTCGGTCCCGGCATACCGCTCAGGCCCAACGCCGTGTCGAAATCCGTCTCCCGGACCTCAAGCAGCAGCGGCAGATCTCCGGTGTCCCCTCGCAGCCCCACCAGCACGGCCGCGAGCCGCAGTTCGTCTGTCATCGAAGACTGTGCCTCGTGCCGCAGCAGATGCCGCAGCAGCTCCAGATCACCCTCGGCGCGGTCGAACTGCGCGGCTCGAAGGGTGATCCGGCGGCGCACCGGGTTTTCGGCGATTTCATGCCATGAGGTGGGGTCGCCCTCCCTCAACCGGGCGAGATCGGCGCGGCCCGCCGCGAGCACTGGCTCCCACAGCGGGGGACCGGCCGGGCCTATCCGGTCGTACGCGCACCCCTCGTTCGCGTTGAGCAGGACGAAGTCCGGCTCGGTGCGCAGCAGCGCGGCATGCAGACTGCCCACCAGCTCGATCGGGGAGCGTTCCGGGAAGCCCAGCGCGGCACGGAGTTCGGCTCGCTCCTCGTCGATTCCATAGTGCTCACGGATCTGGTCCTCGGTCTCCGTGATGCAGGCCAGGATCTCCTGCTCGCTGTCGTCCGGCGACAGATGTGTGTAGCCGCGCCAGCCGGGCAGGCCGATGATGAGCTCCAGGGTCTCGTCGACACTGGAGCCGATGATCCCCGCGGCGCCCTCCGAGTCGGCGTAGAGCACCGAGCCGTCCGAGCACACGAAGTACGTACCGCCGGTATCGTCCCCGGCTACCGTCTCCAGCGCCTCGCCCGAGGCGAGGCGGACCTCCTCGACATGGCCGTGGACGGCGCGGTCCAGGTCGAAGTCGAAGGGGAAGGCGGCCAGTTCGGCCAAGCGGCGGTCCTGCCGCAGCAGCTGTAGCGCGTGATCCGTCATGTCACAGAACGTAACATTGTGCACTGACAACGGACTCGCGGTCTCGCTGGTAAGGCTGGAGATCGGGGTGCGGTCATGGTCGGCGGTTTGGGCGTTCGTCCCAGCGGTGAGTCGTCCAGGCTTGCCGGATCGGACTACGCGCGGTGATGACGACGGTGCGCCCGCTCGTACAGCGCACGGTGATGTCCTCGGGTAACGGCCCGAGGACATCCAGGCGGCCCAGGGTCGGGGCGGAGCACGCCGAGTCGTATCCACTCGTCACGACGTCCGCTGAGCGTGGTGGCCGAGCAGGTCGTGTCGGTGATCGCCTCGTAAGAACAGTGCAGGTGCTCGACGTCGCTGTCGCGGCCCCGGTCACGCAACGCGCGGGCACGGAGCTCGGTGAGGCCGCTTGGGTCCTTCCGGACCCTAAAGACACCCGCCAGCACCCACGCCGCCACCTCTGAGCAGGAGGCGCGGCCACCAGCGGCACGGTGCCCGTCACGTCGGTCCACCGGCCGGCGCGCGCGAGGTCTTTGGGCTGGACGCGGCGTAGAAGTGGAGCGCGGTGAGGGGCTCCTCCGGAGAATCAGACGTGCGCTCGAATGTGGGCGGCAGGTACCCGCCCTACACGAGCACCGCGTACCCCACCAATCCGACGACGATCATCAAAACCACCACGCCGATCGCGATGAGCGGGCCGGCGGCCCACCCCTTCGGCGGGTCATTCTTCGGCCCGGCCTCGGACGTACTTCCCTCCCCCGGCGGTGTCTCACCGGGCGGCACTCCGCCGCCAGGCTCCAGGCCGGGGGTGTTGTCGGGATCGGGATCGGGGTTCGAGGGAGTCATGGACCGTGGGTGCCCGTTTCGGGTGCGGGATAATCCATCAGATACCGGACAGCGTGAAGTCCCCGATCAGATCGCCGGGCTCGGTGGCGCGCGGGCTACAGGCTTCACGCCTTCTTGCGGCCGGGACGCGTGGCCAACGGCTGGGCCGGCATCACCAGCACTGTCCAAAGCGCCGGTCGGCCGCGTCCGTCGGACCTGCAGAGACGAAGTCCGTGCGTTCGAGCCGGCCCCGGTACCAGTGGGCGAGATCGTGCCCGGTCGGCTCGATCCCTCGGTCTGCCGGTCTGCCGGTCAGGGATCCTCCCAGATGGCACCTCGGTGCGGGCCCGTCATCACCATCAGGGACGCATAGCCGCACCCCTGCTCGCTGAGGAACACCGCGCCCGCCTCCTGGGAGTCAAAGAGCTCCTCGCAGCGCGCATCCCAGGCCGCGTACGCGCGACGGAACGCGTCGTCAGATGTGAAGGCATCCCTCTTGGCCTCCTGTGTCTCGACCGTGGCAAGCTCACTCTGCGGCGCCTCGGCGACGAAGGGGCGTTCGGCGAACGCGGCGGTGGTCGGCTGCCCGGGGAAGGCGAGCCCGATGCCGAGCCACTGCCACCCACCGTTGTCCAAGGCCGGTGACATCAGGCCGTAGTCGGGGTCGGCTCCCCCTCCGCCGACCTGGAGCAGGAAGCTCCGATACTGCTCGGGCAGGCCAACGCCCAGGTCCGACTCCAGTGCCCGGAGCTGTCCCGGTGGGCCGTACGGATGACTCCGTACGGCCCATCCACTGTCACCCGGCTTGTGGTTCTCCTCCGACATCTACTGGGAGGGCGAGTGCGGGAACCAGTGGTTCGACAAGCACTGGGACCTGTCCCAGGTGCCGTACGGGTGCAACAACAGGGCAAGTAGCTTCGACCTGAGCTGAACGGCCAACCCCGTGGGGCCGGTGTCTCGGCTGTCGCGCCGGCGGATGCGCGGTGGGGCCCGGCGGTACGCACAGGTGTCGCGGCCTCGGCCAGACCCACCGTTCGCCGGAAGCCGGATCGCGAACAGGCAGTCACCCGGCCGCTGGACGGCGGTCCTGACCGTCTTCATTTTCTTGCGTGTGGACGAGCGGGATGGGGGTATCCGGCGTGTCGTCTTGTTCGTCTCTGTAGGGAGGGGTCGCTCTCATGTCGGTCACACAGCTCGTTAGCACACCGTCAGAAACGGCGACGGAGACGGCCGCGGAAGTGGCCGGCGCTCTGCCGTGGATCGAGGACGCCGGGAAGATCGCGCCCAAGGACGCGCGGGTGCTCTCCAGGCTGTTCTTCGACCGGCTTCAGGTGCTGGAGGAGGGCACCCGGGAGTATCAGTACGCGCGGAACACGCTGATCGAGATGAACCTGTCGCTGGTGCAGTTCGCGGCCCGCCGCTTCCGCAACCGCGGCAGCGGCGACATGGAGGACATCATCCAGGTCGGCACGATCGGGCTCATCAAGGCGATCGACCGTTTCGACCTGTCCCGCGAGACCGAGTTCAGCACCTTCGCCATCCCGTATGTCGTTGGTGAGATCAAGAGGTTCTTCCGTGACACGACCTGGGCCGTTCATGTGCCCCGGCGTTTGCAGGAGCTGAGCGGCGACCTCACCAAAGCCCGCGAGGAGCTGAGCGGCCGTCTCGGCAGGAACCCCACGGTCCGTGAACTCGCCGATCTCCTGAACCTGTCCGAGGACGAGATCGCCGAGGGCCTGGTCGCGGTCGCCGGCTACACCGCCGGCTCCCTCGACACCCCGGCCGATGACGGGCAGACCAGCGGCGACCTCACCATCGCCCGCGCCATCGGTGAGCGCGACCCGGGCATGGACCTGGTGGAGGACCTCCACTCGCTGGCTCCGCTCATCCGGCATCTCGACGAGCGCGAGCGGCGCATCATCGAGATGCGCTTCGGCCAGGAGATGACCCAGTCCGAGATCGGCAGAGAGCTCGGCGTCTCACAGATGCAGGTCTCCCGGCTCCTCACCCGTACTCTCGCCAAACTCCGCACCGGGCTCCTCATCGACGACTGACCCGGAACGGGCGTACGGGGCCGGGGCCGCCATGGCGCCCGGCCTCGCGCCTGCGCGGACCGCCTCGCGCCTGCGCGGACCGCCTATGCCGAACGGGGCTTCCTGCCCGAGGTCTTCTTCGCCGACGTCTTCTTGGCGGGGGACTTCTTCGTCGTCTTCTTCGCGGTGGTCTTCTTGCGGGCCGGGATGGAGTGCACGGTGGCGTCCTCACCGGTCTCTCCCCGCGTGTGCTTGGCCTGCTGGACGGACTGTTCCAGTGCGGACATGAGGTCGACCACCTGGCCGCTGCGCTTCTCCTCGGTTCTCGGGGCGGCCGGCGTCTTGCCGTCGGCCTTCGCCTCGATGAGCTTTGTCAGAGCTTCGGTGTACTCGTCGTGGAAGCCGGACACGTCGTCCAGGGCCATGGTGTCCATCAGAGCCAGTGCGCCCTCGATCTCACCCTCGTCCAGTTCCACCTCGGGGGGTGTCAGCTCGGCGGGATTCCGGATCTCATCGGCCCAGTGCATCTGGTGCAGGGTCATCACGTCGTCGCGGATCGACAGGAGTCCCAGGCGTTCCCGGCCGCGGAGCGCGTACTTCGCCACAGCCGCCTTCGAGGACCGTTCGAGTGCTTTCCGCAGGAGCGTGTAGGGCTTGTCGGCCACTTCGCCGGCCGGCTCCAGGTAGTAGGCGTCACCGAGGCGGATCGGGTCGATGCTGGAGCGGTCGACGAACGCGACCACGTCGATGGCCTTCGCGGTGGGCAGGGGCATGTCCGCCAGTTCGTCGTCGCTGATCGGGATGACGTTGTCCTTCGACAGTTCGTATCCCTTGCCGATCTCGTCCGAGGTGACCTCCTCGCCGTCCAGCTCACAGACCTTGCGGTTGCGGATCAGTCCCATGTCTTCCAGGTGGATCCGGCGGAAGCGGATGGAGTGGTCCTCGGTGGCGACAAGGAGGCGGATCGGGATGGTGACCAGGCCGAAGCTGATGGAACCGCTCCATACGACTGACGGCATACGACCCTCCGTGGCCGGACGGCGGCCAGGCCGCCAGTAGGGAGAACAAGGCGGGCGCGGACCGCCGCCCGTACTCCCGATCCTCACCCCTCCCCGGCCTGCTCGCACCACGAGCCGGACATACGAACGTCCGCTCCCGCGCGTGCGGTGGTACTGCTCGCGACGTGCCCCTCGATCACGCGTCGCGTGGGACGCGTAGCTGCGGCCGTCAGTGACCGTTTCCGGAGTCCCGGCAGCAATTGGCCCCGCTCAGGATTCGAGCGGCGCCGGCGCGAAGAGCTGTGGCATGGTCCGGACGGCCGGCCCGTCCAGGTGTGGATGAGGTCGTCGTCGACTCTCGGGATTCAGGCGGCGGCCGGGGGCTGGATGAGTTTGATGAGGTTGCCTTCGGGGTTTTTGACATAGGCGAAGCGGGCTCCGGGCTGGACGGCGTCGGCCGGCGGCCACACGGCTTGCGCTCCGGCTGCGGTGAGCGCGGTGAATGCCGCGTCCGGAGCGTCGACTTCCAAGGCCCAGTGGCCGTAGCCCTGCTCTCGACAGGCGTCCAGTGGGTCGGTGAAGACCCGCGGGCGCGTGGAGCCGGCGCGCTCGATGAGCTCGACGCGGGTTCCCGTGCGGGTCTGCAGGACCGCGGTGCGCACGGGAGGCTCGGGGACTTCGTACTGCTCGATGATCGTTTCGAAGCCGAGGACCTGCTGATACCAGATCGTCTGACGGTCGAGGTCGGCGACCGAGATGCTGACGTGGTGGTGGCGCGGGGTGATTGCGGAGGTCATGGTTCGGGCTCCTGGTCCGGGAAGGGGCACGCGCTCTTCGGGGCAGTCGGTGAGAACGTTGTAGTCAACGACTACATTGCCAATGTAGCCACTGTCAACATCGCTGATAGGGTGTTGTCATGCCAACCGGCCGGAACCAGTACCACCACGGAAACCTGCGCGCGGCCATCCTCGCCGAGGCGCAGACGATGCTGTCGGAAACCGGGGCCGACGGCCTGTCGCTGCGCGAGGTCGCCCGTCGGACGGGCGTCAGCCATGGCGCCCCGCGCCGGCATTTCCCGGACAGGCAGGCACTGCTGTCCGCGCTCGTGGAGCAGGGTTATGAACAGCTGGGGGCCCGGATCGAATCAGCCCTGGCGGGCACCGGCGGCGACTTCACAGGACGGCTCACGGCGTTCGCCTGTGCCTACGTCGACTTCGCCCGGCACAACGACGAACTGATGACCCTGATGCTCTCGTCCAAGACCTGGCCCGACGCCGGACACCTGATCGCGGCGAACGACCGGGCCTTCGCGCCGGCGGTCGAACTCCTGCGCCAGGCCGCCGGGAGCGGGGACATTACGCCCGCCGACACCGACACCGTGCATATGGCCGTCCTCGCACTGCTGCACGGGCTCGCGTTCGTGGCCGGGCACGGTCTGGCGGGGACGAAACCCACATCCGACCTGGTCGCGGGCGCGGTCGGGGCCCTGGTCGAGGGCATCCGCCCGCGCTGACCTCTGGCTGGCCGCTTGCCTTTCAGCGAGTGTCGATGGGCCTTGCGAAGGCCGTGGGAGACGAGGTATCACCCTGACCCGGCGGTGTTGCACCTCGCCGCATTCTGATCTGGTCCCGCAGGTGACAGGAAGCTGATGTGACGTCGGCCTACTGGAGATGGGTGCTCGGTTGGCGACGCCAGTCCCAATCGGGATGACGGTCCATCAGTGTGAGGAACCCGCTCGCCGGCAAGATCTCGAAATGGTTGGTGTCGACAAGACCGTCGACACCAGGGAGAACGTCGCGGAGGAATGTCCGGGCCGCGTTCATGGACTGGCACGAGAGGTGGACCGCGTACGGTTCGCCGATCGAGGTCGTCACTCGGTCGAGTTCGTCCGGCTCGTAGTCCGCCAGGATTCCGCCTGAAAGGTCGAGGCAGTACGAGTACCCGTGCCGGTGCAGCCGTTCGTCACCCGTCACAGGATCCGGGACAAGGCCAAAGGCACGGATCCGCCCCTCAAGCGACGGACGTTGTTCTGCGGGGATCAGGATGTTCACAGACGGCCAGGACACGTATCTACCTCCATGGCGACAGTAGGCGATCACTCCCTTGGGGCCGCCACGCTTTTTTGTCTCGACTGTGCTCCCTCCTCATCAAGGAGAGAGGCCCCTCAAGGCGCAAAGACCTGCTTCGTTCTCGGTAAGCCCGCGGGGGACAGGGACTCGATCCGATCACGGATGCTCACGCGCGGCCAACTGCCGGACCGAGCGGCGCTGGGCTTGAACAAACCCGGACCTGGAATTATGGAGTGATCGCGGCCCTCTTCTGGTCCCCGTGGGCCGTCCTGCTCCCGGTGGCCCTGTCTGTGGAGTGGCTCATGCGTGCCTGCACGGCGGCCCATTGGGAGCGGCGGCACGGTCTGCTGCTGTGGCGGGGCGGGGTCAAGGAACAGCCACTTGCCAAAGGGCAGTTCCTGTACTCCTCGGTCAGGCCCGGATCACCGACTCGGTGATCGATTCCTGCGCGTCTCCAGCCGCCGCCCCGTTCCGAGGCGGTGTTATCCGGTCGATGAGACCTTCGGCGCGCAGCTTCGCCGGCAATGCGGCACCGGAACTGGAAGACCTCCGCGGAGCGTCCCCCTTACGCATGATGGTCTGCTGACGGGACGGGGAGGACGGGCGATCATGGACAACGGGCCGAGCTCCGCACGTTACTTGGCTCTCGTTCTGGGATTCGTCACCTTCGCGTTCAGCGCCTCGCTCCTGCTGACCGATGTCCCGGCCCCCGGGAAGTGGCTGGGCGCCGGTATCGGTATGGCCGGGGGCGCGGCCGTCTTCGCCGGCGCGTGCGTTCAGAGCGCCTGGTCCGCCCGGTACGGGAAGCCGCGGCCGGTCAGGGCAAGCGTGACCTTGACCGGCGATGAGGCCCGGCAGGGAGCCGTCAGGACGGTGTCCTTCAAGGCCCGGACGCGTTGCGCCGGATGCGATGGCACGGGCCGGAGCGGACCGTCGTCCTGCCGGAGGTGCCGGGGGAGTGGACTGGGGACGTTCGGTCAGCACGCGCGCCGGATCCAGGTCCCTGCAGGCGTCAGGGACCACAGCGAGTTGACGGTGCGGAGCATGGGGGCTCCCGGCGGCCGGCAGAATCCGAACGGAGATCTGCTGCTGGCCGTGCGGATCTCCGGCAGCCGGAGAGAAAAGCCGACGGGACAGCCGACCCGGACGGCCGGCCACGAAGGGCGCGACCCCAGGATTCGCCGACCTCATGAGCGTTCCGTGTCCGACGACGCGTTTCTGGTCACCGTCGTGACAACTCCCGGCCCTTCCGGCCCTGGACCGGATCCTGCCCCCGAGGTCCGGGCGGTCGGCCCGGTCACCGTTCGCAACCGCCAGGGGGATTCCGAGTTCGCCGTGACGTCGTCCGGGATGGTCGTGCGGGACAAATGGCCCCGCCCTGGCGGCGGCGCCCGCTGGAAGATCAGGGTGGACCTGCGGTGGGACGACATCGTCGGCCTGGGATTCGACTACGGCAGCCACGACTCCGTGGTGTCGCTTTGGGCGGTGTCAGCAAGTAGCGGCCAGCGACAGCACATCGTGGACGCCCGCGACTTCACACGTAGTCAGTGGGACGAGTTGGCGCGCAGCACCGCGCCCCTGACCAACGGCCGCCTGGCCATCGACCTCACGCAACTCGACCACCCGGGCACACCGCGAGACGCCTGAGCGGGCCAGAGGCCGAGCAGTGATCGCTGATGTGATGTGGGACCGAATCTGTTACCACCTGCGGCGCGCCCGTACCGGTGGTGGGCCACCCGCCTTCGACGCCGGGACAGACAAGCTGCTCAACACAGTCGAACGGTGCATCCACCGGCTCAAGTGACAGCATGCGGCAATGGCTTTCCGACACCCCGACGGCGAATACACCATCACCGCGATGTACTCCGTGCCCGATGACGCCTGGTATCTGGAACTGGATCTTTCGGCCGGGCAACGGATCCTCGTGACCGCAATCGTCCCCGACGAGGATCCGTCACGGGAGCCGACGGTGTGCTTCAACCCCCGCGGCGGGCACGTGGACGTCCCGTACGAGGTCATGCGCTGGTTCATGCACCAGGTCGACGAAGAAATCCGCACCTCCCGTGCCTGGATGCGGCTGAGGCCCGATCTCGTTGAGATCGTCTACCGACTCCGTCAGGAGCACATGGGCGCCATCGACGATGACGCCTTTCCTCATGTCCTGGCGGAGGTGCGCGCCACGGTCCCCGAGGCAGACCTCCGCGCCGTTCTGGAGGCCGCTTTCGGACGGCGTCCTGACGGCGCCACCATGGACCATTCGCGAGCGCCCGACTCCGCAGCCGGTCGAGGAGGCACTGCCTAGGGCGTGTCCGCAAAGTCTGTTGGTCGTTGGTAAGTCGTGGTGAGACGTCATGAGTTGACTGATGAGGCGTGGGCTGTGGTGGAGCCGTTGCTGCCGCGGGCGCGGATGGGGCGTCCCGTCCGTGACCGGCGTCAGGTGGTCGACGGGATTCTGTGGAAGCTGTCGACC
>NZ_BMMV01000003.1:0-154687 GCF_014646115.1 Streptomyces camponoticapitis
TACCAAGCCATGGTCACCCTCGCCTGCCTACAACTCTGGCTCCCATGACTTTGCGGACAGGCCCTAGGCCAGCCGGGACGCGTAGTTGGCCAGCCGGGCCTGTAGCTCCGGAAACGGCGTCGCCTCCGGGACGGTGCCGGTGCCCCGTACCGCGTCCGCGGCCCGCACCGCCGCGTGGAGTGCGGCGCGGTAGGGCAGGGAGCCGGTACTCACGCGACGTACGCCCAGCTCAGCCAGGTCGGCGGGGGAAAGCCCCGGGATCGCGAGGACGTTGAGGGGGACGGGGACGGCCGCGGCCAGTTCCCGCAGCAGCGCGGGGTCCGTGGCACCGGGGACGAACAGGCCGTCCGCGCCCGCCTCGACGTAGCGCGTGGCGCGGTCCAGGGTCGCGGCGACGGTGGCGTCCTGGCCCAGCCAGTACGTGTCGACGCGGGCGTTGACGAACACCTCCGGGCAACGGCGCTTCACCGCGGCGACCTTCGCGGCGTGCGCGGCGGGGTCGACCAGGGTCCCGGCGGTGCTGTCCTCGATGTTGATGCCCGCGGCGCCGGTGCCGCCGCCCGCGTCGTCGCGTGAGGCCGCGAGTGCGGAGACGTACGCGGCGACCTCGTCCGGATCGTCCGAGTAGCCGTCCTCGATGTCCACGCTGATGTGCACGGGCAGCGGGGCCAGGGCGCGGGCCAGGGCGAGGTTCGCGTCGCGCGTCGACCGGCCCCCTTCCGGGCAGCCCAGCCCGGAGGCAACCCCGAGGCTGGTCGTGCCAACAGCGGCGAAACCGGCGTCCAGGAAGGCGAGGGCCGAGGGGACGTCCCAGGCGTTGGGGAGGACCAGGGGCAGGTCCTGCTGGTGCAGTTCGTGGAAACCGGGGCCGGTGGGTCCGGTGGCGGCGGTGGGTCCGGTGGGGGAAGTCGCGGAGGTCATGCACGCACCGTACGGCGATGCGGGACTGCTGGTTCCGCGGGGACCCGGTGGTGTACGGCGTCGAGTTGGAGGGCGGGGGCGGTGCGTTCACCGGTACCGGACCCACCGCGAGGAGGGCGTGTCGGCGCAGGACATCGGCTGCTTCTCCACGACGAACGGGCCCGGCGGCCTCTGCCCCCCTCGGCGTGCGTTCAGGCCGCGGGGAGGGTCACTTCGAAGCAGCAGCCGCCCGTCACATTGCGCACGGCCGCGCGGCCCGCGTGGGCCTCCACGATGCCGCGCACGATCGCGAGTCCGAGGCCCGCCCCGGCCGGGGGCGTACGCGCGTCGCTGCCGCGCCAGCCCGTGTCGAACACGCGCGGCAGATCCTCCTCCGGGATTCCACCGCAGCCGTCGGTCACCGAGAACACCACCCCGCCGTCGGAGTGACGCGCGGCGACGGCGACCGTGCCGTCGGCCGGGGTCCGGCGGATGGCGTTGACCAGCAGATTGCCGAGGACGCGGCTCATCTCCTTGCTGTCGACCTCGACCGGTACGGCGTCTATCCGCTCCCCCACGAGCCGTACGCCCAGCTCGCGCGCCAGCGGATCGGCACCGGCCAGGGCGTCGCCGACCAGGTCGTACACGGAGATCCGGGCCGGGGTCAGGGTGAGGGATCCCGCGTGGATGCGGGA
This sequence comes from Streptomyces camponoticapitis, assembly GCF_014646115.1. GTDB lineage: Bacteria > Actinomycetota > Actinomycetes > Streptomycetales > Streptomycetaceae > Streptomyces > Streptomyces camponoticapitis. The sequence continues at coordinate 1,596 of NZ_BMMV01000003.1, forward strand.
GAGTTCGAAGAGGTCGCCGACCATGTCGTTCATGCGCTCGACCTCGGTACGTATCTGCCGGAGGTAGCGCGGGGAGTCGACGGCCATGCCGTCCTCCAGCGCCTCCGACATGGCGCGGAGGCCCGCGAGGGGCGTCCGCAGATCGTGCGAGATCCACGCGACGAGCTCACGCCGCGAGGTCTCCAACGCGCGCTCGCGCTCGCGCGAACTGTCGAGCTTGGCGCTGGTCGCGGCCAACTCCCGCGTGAGCGCGGCGAGTTCGGCGGTGGCGGGTTGGACGGGCGCGGCGAAGACGCCGCCGTCGCCGAACGACCGTGCGGCCAGGGTCAGGTCCTCGCTGCGCGCGACCATCCACCGCCCGAGGACGACGGCGGTGAGGAGGGAGACGACGGCGGCCATCGCGACGACGGTGGTGACGACGCTCAGATCGTGCGGAGACAGGAACATGCCCCACGCGACGGCGAGAGTCCCGGCCAGCATGGCGGTCACGGCAACGGCGGCGACGACGGTGACGGACACGACGAGCGACCGATGCCGGAAGAGGCGCAGCGCGAGGGCCCCGAGAAGACCGGCTGCGGCGGCCCCGAGAAACGCGACGAGGGCGATGAGAAGCATGTCACCCATGGCTGGCGGGCCCCTCGTCGGACGGCGCCGTGCCGGACCCGGCACCGGTTGGCGTGCCACGCCCCATCGACCCGGCGGCCGGGGCGCGGCCGGCGCCGGCGCGCGGCGCGGGCCGCGACGAGGTCGTGCCGCCCGCCCCGCTCGGCGCGTTCCGAAAGACGCGGGCAGTACCCCCTCCCGGACCCTCGCCGGGAACCGGCGGCGAAGTCGCCGACCCACCCGGCCCGGTGCCCGCACCCGGAAGAGTCCGGGCAGCACCCGCCCCGCCCTGCGCGCCCGGCCCGTTCGACGCGCTCGGCCCGTTCGACGCGCTCGGAGCGTTCCGAAAGACCCGGGCAGTACCCCCTCCCGGACCCTCGCCGGGAACCGGCGGCGAAGTCGCCGACCCACCCGGCCCGGTGCCCGCACCCGGAAGAGTCCGGGCAGCACCCGCCCCGCCCGCGCCGGGAGTCGTCGACGGTCCCGCGCCGTCGCCGGGCGCCGGACGCTCGTCCGGCAGGGCGCGGCCCGCGCCGCCGCCGCCGCTCGGCGCGACGGGCACGACCGGAGTGGCCTGACCCGCGCCCGGCCCACCCCCGTCGTCCCCCGCCCCCGCCGGGATCTCCGTGGCCGACATGCGGTAGCCCACCCCCCAGACCGTCTGGATCACGCTCGGACGTGCCGGGTCCGGTTCGATCTTGGTGCGGAGGCGGCGGACATGGACCGTGACCGTGGAGAGGTCGCCGAAGTCCCAGCCCCAGACCTCGCTCATCAGTTCCTCCCGCGAGAACGCCCGTCCCGGGTGCCGCAGGAAGAACGCGAGCAGGTCGAACTCGCGCAGGGTCAGGGGGAGTTCCGCGCCCTCGCGGGTGGCGCGGCGGGCCGTGGGGTCCAGGGTGAGCGTCGCCGTGCGCAGCACGCCCGCCGCCGGGGACGAGCCCGGCGCCGGCACCGCGACGCGTGCCCGGCGCAGGACCGACTCCACCCGCAGCACCAACTCCCGCGGGCTGAACGGCTTGGTGACATAGTCGTCCGCACCCGTCTCCAGACCCAGCACACGGTCCTCCTCGTCCCCGCGTGCCGTCAGCATGATCACCGGTACCGGTCCGCCCTGTTCACGCATCCGGCGGCAGACCTCGAAACCGTCCATGCCGGGCAGCATCAGGTCCAGGACGACCAGGTCCGGGCGCCGGCGTGCGAAGTGCGCGAGTGCGGACGGGCCGTCGGCCGCGCGTCCGACGTCGTGGCCGGCCCGGTGGAGGTAGCCGGCGACGACCTCCGCCACGGTCGGGTCGTCGTCGACCACGAGCACGTGGGCCGGCCCCAGGGGATTGTTCTGCATACGTCCACCTTCGCACTCCGCCCCCCGCGCCGGTCCCTGCGAGCGTCCTCAACTGTCGGACGTCCGTGTTTCGTAAGGTCCAGAAGTCCGGAATGCCGCTTTACGATCCGTAGGGTGAGCGCCGTGACCCACTTCGCTGACCCCACCGCCGACGTCGTCCTGCCCTGCCTCGACGAGGCGGCCGCTCTCCCCTGGGTGCTGGAACACATCCCCGTCGGCTGGCGCGCGATCGTCGTCGACAACGGCTCCACGGACGGATCGGCGGACATCGCGCGCTCGCTCGGCGCGACCGTCGTGCACGAGCCGCGGCGCGGGTTCGGTGCCGCCTGCCACGCGGGCCTTCTCGCGGCGGACGCCGAGTACGTGTGCTTCTGCGACTGCGACGGCTCCCTCGACCCGGGCCTCCTCACCGGCTTCGTACGCCAAGTCGCCACCGGACAGGTCGACTTGATGCTCGGCCGGCGTCGTCCGCAGGGCCGCGGCGCCTGGCCCGCGCACGCCCGCGCCGGGAATCTCGCCCTCTCGCGGATGCTGCGCCGCCGCACCGACGTACGGCTGCACGACCTCGGCCCCCTGCGCGCCGCGCGCCGCGCGGACCTGCTGGCGCTCGGCCTCACCGACCGCCGCAGCGGCTACCCGCTGGAGATGGTGGTGCGCGCCGCCGACGCCGGACTGAGAGTGGCCGAGACGGACGTGCCCTACCGGCCGCGTACGGGGAAGTCCAAGGTCACCGGCACCTGGCGGGGCACCTGGCACGCCGTACGCGACATGCGGGCGGTACTGCGGCAGCCGCCCGCCCCGGCCACGGCCACCGCAACCACCGTCCCGGCGGAGGCCGCCCAGTGAGCTCCCCCGCCACCACCCTCCTCGTCATCGCCAAAGAACCCCTCCCCGGCCGCGTGAAGACCCGTCTCACCCCGCCCTTCACCCCCACCGAGGCCGCCCTCCTCGCGGAGGCCGCGCTCACCGACACCCTGCGGACCGTCCTCGCCCTCCCCGCCCGGCGCCGTGTCCTGGTCCTCGAAGGACGCCCGGGACCCTGGCTGCCACCCGGCATCGAGGTGGTGCCGCAGAGCGCGGGCGGGCTGGACGAGCGGCTGGCCGCCGCCCTCGAGCGGTGTACGGGGCCGACGCTCCTCGTCGGCATGGACACCCCGCAGATCACCCCCGCCCTGCTCGCCCCCGCCCTCGGTCCGGGCGGCTGGACCGGCTGCGACGCCTGGTTCGGACCCGCCGACGACGGCGGCTTCTGGGCCCTCGGCCTCGCCGCCCCCGAATCCGCGCCGCCGGGCCTGATCCGGGGGGTGCCCATGTCCGTACCCGAGACCGGCGCCGTACAGCGCCGCGGACTCCTCGACGCCGGGCTCACCGTCCGCGATCTGCCGCCGCTGCGCGACGTGGATTCGGCGGCCGACGCCGAGTACGTCGCGGCGCTCGCCCCGCACGGCCGGTTCGCCGCCACCCTCCGCCGGCTGACCCCGGTGGCCGCCCGATGAGCATCGCCGGAACGACGAGAACCACCGACACCGAACCCGCCGCCTGGAGCGACGACCCGTACTCCGAGGCTCTCCGCGCCGGCCGCGGCCCGCTCTTCCTGCGCCGTACGGACGGCTGGCTGCTGCCCCTCGACGTCGAACGCTGGTGCTCACGCGCCGACGCCGCCGACCTCTCCGCCCTGCACCGTTGCGAGGGCGCCGTCCTGGACGTCGGCTGCGGCCCCGGCCGTCTCGTCGCCGCGCTCGCGGCCCGCGGTCAGCGGGCGCTCGGCGTCGACATCAGCGCGGCGGCCGTCGAACGTACGCTGCGCCACGGCGGTACCGCCCTGCGCCGCTCCGTCTTCGATCCCCTTCCCGGCGAGGGGCGTTGGGGCACCGTCCTGCTCGTCGACGGCAACATCGGCATCGGCGGCGACCCGGCCGGTCTGCTCCGCCGCGCGGCCGGACTGCTGGCGCACCGCGGGCTGATCATCGCCGAGACCGCGCCCGTGGACATCGACGAGCGCGTCCACGTACGGGTGGACGACGGACGCCGCCCACGACAGGGGTCCGGGGGCTCGCACTTCCCGTGGGCCCGGCTCGGCACCCCCGCCCTGCTCCGTCACGGCCGGGCCATCGGCTGGCTCCCCGTCGATCAGTGGGAGGCGGAGGGCCGCCCCTTCGTGGCCCTGCGCCGCAGCAGCGCCCGCGTCACCAGGCAGAGCGCCGAGCACACGAACAGCGCGGCGGTGACGAGCAGCCAGCGCTCCAGGAACCCCTCGGACGACAGGCCGGCGTACGGCTCGTAGCGCCTCACCCGTCCCGTGATCAGCGGGAACCACACCAGCAGGAGCAGCAGGGAGAGGAAGGCCGGTACACGTACGAAATTCACCAGCCGGCGCCCGGCCCATGGGTCGTGTCCGGAAAGTCCCGTCTGGCCCGCCCCGCGGGCGGACGGCGCTGCTTTCCGGACACGACCCAGCGCGGCGGTCACCGTACGGTCGGCCGCGCTGTAGAGCGGCAGCAGGACGAGATCGTGCACGAGGGCGGCGCCCACGAACCACACCACGATCAGAAACGTGTCGCCCTTCAGCAGCCGTACGCCCACATAGCCCGCGAACGCGAGGGTGGCGAGCAGCAGCACGATCTGGAAGGGGCTGCCCAGCAGGGCCCGGTACCTGCGGGCGGGACCGCCCGGCTCACTCGTGCGCATCAGACCGCTCCGAACGTCAGCTTGGCGACCCACTTCGTGTTGAGCACCCCGGGCGCGGCCGGGACGATGATCCGCGCCGGGAAACCGTGATCGAGCGACAGGTCCGCGCCGTTGACCCGCAGCGCCAGCAGCGAGCGGCCGTCCCGCACCTGGTTGTCGCGCAGTGCGCCGGAGCGGAAAGCGCCGCTGGGCTGGAGGGATTCCACGAACACCCCCGGCGGGCCCGCCGGAAACCCGGCGAGCGCGGCGAGATCCCGCAGGCGTACGCCGCGCCAGGACTGGTTCGACGTCGACCAGCCCTCCACACAGGCGATCGGCAGCTCCGAGGTGTGCTGGGCCATCGCGAGGAGTTGGGCGCGTGAGAGGCGGACGTCCCCGGCGGGGCCGCTGACGGTCAGCCGCCAGGTGTCCGTCGTGTCGACCGCCCTCACCCCGACGGACGCGGCGGTCTTGTTGATCTGGAATCCGTTCGGTCCGTCGCCCGGGTTCTCCCAGCCGTGGGGTGCGAGCAGCGCGGTACGGCGCAGTGGCCCGTCGATGCTCCGGCCCGCCGTCGTGAGCAGCATGAACAGCGAGCCCACGCCGACGAGGGCGAAGGCACCGCGCCGCGAGACGGTCGGCGCGGCGGGTGCCGGCGACGCGAGGTCGTCGTCGGCGAACGAAGCGCCGACACGGGCACCGGGACCGGGACCCGAATCCGGGCCCGCCCCCGGAACGGCGCCCGCGCCCGGCTCCGCGGCCCCCGAGCGGAGCTCCCCGCTCCGGATCACCCGCAGCACCTTCGGCATCTTCAGCGCCGCATGGGCCACGAACCCCCCGAAGAACACCCATGCCCCGTAGAAGTGCAGCCGGTAGAAGGACCCCGGAAAGAGGTAGTCCAACTGGATGTTCAGCACTCCGGTCACGAACTCGAACAGCGCACCCCCCACCAGCAGCACCAGCGAGAGCCGCTCCAGCGCGTGCGCGAGCGATGTGACCGGTGGCAGCGCGAAGAACCTCGGGATCACCGACCAGAGCTTCGCCAGCACCACGGGGATCAGCGCGACACCGACGGTGACATGGAACCCCTGCGTGAGCCGGTAGAGCCAGTACGGGTGCGTGGGCCAGTCGAAGAGATAGAAGCCCAGCCACCCCCGGTCCGGCGTCTTGTCGTTGACGGACGCGAGATCCGGGTTGTACGCCGCGTACGACAGCAGGCCCGTCACGAACAGCAGCGTGAGCCCGATCAGCAGGACGAGTCCGAGCGCGGCGGTGAACCGGACCCCACGCACGGGGCTGCGCCAGAAACCGGGGTCCGACGGCAGCCGAGGGAGCGCGCGCAGCCCACGCCGCGACGGTGGCGAAGGCGGTTTCGAGGGGTTCGGGGAGGGTGGGCGGTGATCCATGCGGCGACCGTAAGCCCGCGTACCCTCCCTGGACGGGGTACGACTTCTGACGAAACGGTGACGTGGCCCCGCCGTACCGCCGGAACCCGGCGCCCGCTGCTTAACGTGCCGGGGTGAAGACCGACGACCGCGGACACCCCACCGACGAGCATCCGCCCGCCCCCGAACATCTGGGCGAAGGACCCGGCGAGAGCACGGGCCGCCCCCACCGCCGGGATCTCCTCGCGGCCTCGGCCGGGGCCGCCCTCGTCACCGCCGCCGCGCTCGTCGGCACCGCGATCCAGCGCTCCGACGGCAGCCTCCGCGTCAACTGGCCGCCGCTGCTCGGCACCTGGGACCCCCGGGTCGGCCCCGGCACCCCCGCCGCGCTCGCCGTCGCCGTCCTGGTCGTCGCGTACGGCCCCGGCCTCGCCGCCCGGCTGCCGTGGCGCGCGCTCCTCGTCACCACCTTTGCCGCCGCGCTGGCCTGGACGTTCTCGCTCGCCCTCGTCGACGGCTGGCACTGGGGCGTCGCGCGCCGGCTCACCACCAAGAACGAGTACCTCACCGTCATCGACCGCTTCTCCGACATCGGGGCGACGCTGCGCGGCTTCTCCGACCACATCGTGATCGGTGAGCCCGGCAACTGGCCCGCCCATGTCGCCGGCCATCCGCCGGGCGCCACCCTCACCTTCGTCTGGCTCGACCGGATCGGCCTCGGCGGCGGATCGTGGGCCGGGGTCTGGTGCGTCGTGATCGGCGGCTCGGCCGTGGCCGCCGTACTCGTCACGCTCCGCGCCCTCACCGACGAGCGGACGGCGCGCCGCGCGGCGCCGTTCCTGGCGCTGGCCCCGGCCGCCGTCTGGATGGGCACATCGGCGGACGGCTACTTCGCGGGCGTCGCCGCCTGGTCGCTCGCCCTGCTGACACTCGCCGCCACCCGTAAAGTGCGCCTTCCCGTGGCGGCCGCGCTGGGCGCCGGGCTGCTGTACGGGTTCACCTGCTACCTCTCCTACGGCCTGACACTGATGGCGCTCCCCGGCCTCGGGGTCCTCGTGCTGGCCCGCACCGCGCGCCCGCTGCCTCCCGTGCTGCTCGGCACTCTCGCGGTGCCGGTGGCGTTCACGCTCGCCGGGTTCAACTGGTGGGAGGCGTATCAGGAGTTGGTCGTGCGCTACTACCAGGGTGCCGGCGGCATGCGCCCGTACACGTACTGGATCTGGGCGAATCTCGCCGCGACGACCCTGGCGGTCGGCCTCGCCACGGCCGCCGGCCTCGGCCGGGTCCTGACGCTCGCGCCCCGCGCCGTACGGGAGATGCGCCCGGCACGCCCGCCCGCGGCGTCAACTCCCGCCCCGCGACTGGCCTTTCTCGTCCTGGCGGCACTGCTGGCGATCGCGGCGGCCGATCTGTCCGGCATGAGCAAGGCGGAGACGGAACGGATCTGGCTGCCGTTCATGCTGTGGCTGATCCCCGCCACCGCCCTGCTTCCGGGGCGGCGGCGGGGCTGGCTGGCCGGGCAGGCGCTCGTCGCGCTGCTGGTCAACCATCTGGTGTTCACCGGCTGGTGAGGCCCGTCGGACGACTACAGGACCGTTGTCGTCACCACCGTCATCACGACGATCGCCGTCAGCGCGTCCTCCGCCGCCTTGACCGCCTGGCGCACCGCCGGCCCCGCCCACTGGCCGTGCGCGACCTTCTCCATATTCTTCTTGGCGGTCGCCAACTGCGGCTTGCTGTAGAGCAGTCCGTGCAGTTTCGCCCCGTGCAGCAGGGCGATCAGACTCGCCGTGCGCTCGTCCGGAGCCGCCCCGCGCATCACGATGTCGTCCAGCCGCTGCCGCAGCGCCGACTCCGCCGAGCCGTCGGCCTCCGGGTAGCGGCGTACGGGGAAGAGACCGAGCACCTTCTTCTTCTCCTCCCGGAGAAGGCCCTTGGCGACGAGACTCCTGGTCGTCCCGGCCACCGCACCTTTCCTCAGGTGCTCGATCCACTCCTTGGTCTTGCGCGGCTTGCGCCTCTCGTCACCGGAGATCTCGGCCAGCGCCGCGTCCAGGGTGGGATCCCCCAGGGGCGCCGCGTCATGGACGGTGACCTGGTCGTCGTGCACCTCGACGCGGCCCGCCAGCGCCAGTTCGACCAGTGACGCCGCCGCGATGGCGTAGGAGACGTTCATCGATTCCTTCTCCGTCCCGGACTCGTCGTCCAGCGACAGGAGAAGCAGTTGTTCTCCGAGAGTGGTCTCGACCGGCGTGTTCTGGGCGAAGTTCATGGCGCTCGTCTCTCCTCGAACCGTGGGGTGATCGCTCGTCTTCCCCCCAGGGACGCACGGGGAACGTGAACGGCTCCCGGGCCCTCGATCGGTCCGGTTTTCCGGTCGTTGATCGGACCGGTACACCGTGCCGATCGATGCCTAACGTTGAGGCACGAACACCAGCACGAGGAGTTTCGACATGCGACGACGTCGTATCGGCGGGCCGACCGGCCCCCTGGCCAGCGAACTGTGCCTGGGCGCCCTGCCCTTCGGCAGCAGTGTGGACGAGAAGACGTCCTTCGCGATCCTCGACCGGTTCGCCGAGGCCGGCGGCAATCTGATCGACACCTCCAACAACTACGTCTTCTGGGTTCCCGGCGCGACCGGCGACGAGAGCGAGACCACCGTCGGCCGCTGGCTGGCGAGCCGGGGCGTCCGGGACGAGGTGCTGATCTCGACCAAGGCCGGGGCCCGCCCCACCGTCCCCGGCACCGGTCTGGAGACGGCCGAGGGGCTGTCGGCCGGTGCGATGGGCAAGGCGGTCACCGGCAGCCTGCGGCGGCTTGGCACCGACCGGATCGACCTGTACTGGACCCACATCGAGGACCGTTCCGTCCCACTGGAGGAGACGCTCAGCACGCTCGACGGTCTGGTGACGAGCGGCCGGGTGGGCCTCATCGGCGCGTCCAACCACACCGCGTGGCGCACCGCGCAGGCGCGGAACGTCTCGCGCGCCAACGGCTGGGCGGCGTACACCTGCGTACAGCAGCGCCAGTCCTACCTCCAGCCGCGCTTCGACACCGTCCTCCCGGAGTCGGGGCACGTGCATGTGACCCCGGAGCTGCTGGACTACGTACGCAGCGAGCCCGAGCTGACGCTCATGGCCTACTCGGCGCTGATCTCGGGCGCGTACACCCGCGCGGACAAGCCGCTGCCCGCCGCGTACGACCACCCAGGCACCGCCGCGCGTCTCGCCGTGCTGGGCGAGGTCTCCGACGAACTGGGCGTGAGCCCCAACCAGGTGGTTCTCTCCTGGCTGATGGGGGCGGATCCGGCGGCGCTGCCGATCGTGGGGGTCAGCTCGGTGGAGCAACTGGACGAGGTGCTGGGCGCGTTGGAGGTACGGCTGCCGGCGGAGGTGCGGGCACGGATGGACGCGGCGGGAGTACCGGCGGACCGGGACTGATCGGTGGACCCGGTGCTCGTCGGCGGACCGGGACTGATCGCCGCACCGGGGCCGGTCGGCGCGGTAGCGCCGATCAGCCGACCGGGCCACCCGCCTCGCGGATCGCGTCCGCGAGCCGCCGTACGACCTCCGGTACGGCCGGGTCGGCGAGGTTGCCGTACCCGATCACGAGGGCGCAGCCCCGGCCCCCCGCCCCTCCCGCCGTGTACTCGGCCAGATCCACCAGCCGCACATCGCGCCGGGCGGCGGCACGGACCACGTACCCGGCCGCGCACCCCGTGAGGTGGAGCAGCAGATGGAACCCGGCCGCCGCCCCCGACACCCGGTGGTGGGGCAGGCGTTCGGCGATCTCCGTGAGGAGGGTGTCGCGGCGCCGCCGGTAGCGGAGTCTGGACGCGCGCAGATGCCTGTCGTACGACCCCGACTCCAGGAACCTGGAGAACGCGGCCTGGTCGATCACCGGCGGCGGCGACCCGACGGCCTCGGCCGCGTACAGCCCGTCCAGCATGTCCGGCGGCACGACCGCCCAGCCGATCCGCATGGCGGGCGACAGCGTCTTGCTGAGGGAGCCCATCAGGGCGACCCGTTCCGGGGCCATGCCCTGGAGGGTGCCGACGGGGTGGCGGTCGTAGCGGAACTCCGCGTCGTAGTCGTCCTCCATGATCAGCCCGTCCGACTCCCGTGCCCAGGCGATGAGTTCGGCCCGGCGGGGCGGGGTCAGGACGACACCGGTGGGGAACTGGTGCGCGGGAGCCACGATCACCGCCCGTACGCCCGGCTCGCGTCGCAGCAGGTCGACGCGGAGGCCCTCGTCGTCCACGGGGACGGCGACGGCCGTGAGCCCCGCCGCCGTGACTGCGGTCCGCACACGCGACCAGCCGGGGTCCTCCAGGGCCACATGGGTGTGCCCGGCGGCGCGCAGGACGCGGCTCAGCCGGAGCACGCCGTCCAGCGTCCCGCCGCAGACTACGAGCTGCCCGGCGTCGAGCGCGGCGCCCCGGCCGCGTACGAGATGGGCGGCGATGCGCTGCCGCAGCCCGTGATGGCCCGCGGGGTCGGGATAGCCGAACTCGGCCGGGGTGAGCGTGCCGGTCGCCTCCCGTACGGCGTCGGCCCACCGTCTACGGGGGAACTCCCGCAGGTCGGGCATCCCGGGCGCCAGGTCGAACTCCGGCTTCCAGGGCGTCTGTTGGTCCCGCCGCCCGGCCGAGGGCACGGGCGCCCGCCCACCGGCCGCCGTAGCCACCCGGGTCGCCGATCCGCTCCGCGCCTCCAGGTACCCCTCGGCGCCGAGCTGCGCGTACGCCTCGGTCACCACCCAGCGGGAGCAGCCGAGGTCGGCGGCGAGCGCCCGGCTGGGCGGCAGGGCACTGCCGGGAGCGATACGGCCGTCGACGACGGCCGCCCGCAGGGCCCGGACGAGCCGCAGGTGCAGCGGGCCCGCGGCCCGTTCGCCCAGGTCGAGGAGGGTGCCCCAGGCGGGGTCGGTGCGTCGGTGCGCCATGCGCCGATGGTACGTACGCACGCGCCCCGCGCGACCTTCACTCCTTGTGCCCGTGCCTCCTCTCCTGCGACTCTTCGCCGGCGTCGCGTCGGCAACGCGCCATCGTGGCGGATGCCCGGCGGCGGGCGGAAGACATGACATGTGCGGGCCCTGTGACTGGACCGTGATGTCCGGAACTTGTTGGCCCGGCACCACGAAGGTTAGGTTCGCCTTAGTTACGCTCGGGCCGACTCCGGGCGGCCGTCAGGAGGCTTCCCCACCGTGTCGACACACCTCACTCGCCGTATCACCGTGGCCGCGGCGGTCACCGCGTTCGCCGTCTCGCTCTCCGCGTGCGGCGGCGACGGCGACGAGCCGTCGGACAAGGCCGGGTCGGGGACGACGCACGCCGTACAGACCGCGATGGGCGAGGTGAAGGTCAAGAACGACCCCGAGCGCGTCGTCGTGCTCGACACGGACGCGCTCGACTCCGCGGTCACGCTCGGGATCACCCCGGTCGGCGCCACGACGGCCGTCGCGGACGCGCCGTTCTCCACGTACCTCCCCGAGGACAGGCTCAAGGGCGTCAAGCCCGTCGGCCTGATCGCCGAGCCGAACCTCGAAGCCATCGCCGCCCTCAAGCCCGACCTGATCCTGAGCAGCAAGGTCCGCGACGAGAAGAACTACAAGTCCCTCACCGAGATCGCCCCGACCGTCTTCTCCGAGACCACGGGCCCCAACTGGCGCGCCAACTTCGAGCTGCACGCCGACGCGCTGGGCAGGACCGCGGAGGCGAAGAACGTCGCCGCCGACTACGACACCCGCGTGAAGACCCTGACCACCGCGCTCGGCGGCCCGGCGGAGGCGAAGAAGACCGAATTCGGCTTCGTCCGCTTCGTGGAGGGCGCCGACACGCGCCTCTACCTCAACGACACGTTCGTCGGCTCGATCTTCGCCGACCTGGGCGTGGGCCGCCCGGCCAACCAGGACAAGGACGGCTTCTCCCTCGACGTCAGCCCGGAGAAGATGGACGAGGCCGAAGCGGACGTCATCTTCTACTCCACCTACGGCGACGCGACGAAGGCCAAGGAGACCGAGATCCTCGGCGGCCCGCTGTGGAAGAACCTGACCGCGGTGAAGAAGAAGACATCGTTCAAGGTCGACGACAACCTGTGGATGCTGGGCATCGGTTACACGGGCGCGGGCCAGGTGCTGGACGAGATCGAGAAGAACTACGGCGGCGCCGCGAGCTGACGAAGGACCTCACGGACACCGGGCACCGGACACGCGGCGGGCGTCACGGGCGCGCGGCCGCCGTGATGCCGCCCGGCAGGTCCGTGTCTCCCGCGCCGGTGGCCGGGGTGGAGCGGAGGTCCGGCGCGCCGAAGGTCGTCCACGCCGCGCGTTCCGGGACTCGCAGGACCGTCCGGCCCGCCACCGCGTTGAGGATTGTCGCCGCGCGCCAGGCGCCCAGTGTCAGGTCGGGCGCGCCTACGCCGTGGGTGTGCAGTTCCGCGTTCTGGACGTACAGCCGGCCCGATACGCGCGGGTCAAGCGCGACGCGGTAGTCCCCGTCTATCCGGTAGCGGCCCTTGTCGTCCCAGTCCACCAGGGCGCCCACGCCGTCCAGGAAGGCGGGCCTGGAGGCCGCGTAGCCGGTGGCGGAGACGATCGCGGACGTACGGATCTCGAAGAGCGCGTCCTGCTGCGTGTGACGGCACGTCAGTACGTATTCGTCACCGGCCGCCTCGACGGCGACGACGGCAACTCCCGGGTGCAGCGCGGCCCTTGGCGCGGCCCCGCCGATCGTCCGCTCGTACAGCTCGTCGTGCAGCTCGCCCAGCGTCTCCTCGCTGACGCCCTTGTAGAGCTGCCACTGCTCACCGACGAGCTGTTCCCGGCGGGCCTCGGGGAGGGCGCGGAAGTAGCGGATGTAGTCGGGCGTGAAGTGTTCGAGGCCGATCTTCGAGTACTCCATGGGCGCGAACGCGCTCGTGCGGGCGAGCCAGCGGACGTACGGGCCGCCCGCCCCGTCACCGTCCTGGTGACGCAGCAGATCCAGCGCGACCTCCGCGCCCGACTGGCCGGCGCCGATCACGGTCACGTCGTCGCGGGCGGCGAGCCGGGCGCGGTGGGTGCGGTAGTCGGCGCTGTGCAGGACACGGCCCGTGTGCGCGCCCTGCGCGAGCAGCGGGCGCAGCGGCTCGGGCACGACCGGGTTCGTCCCGACACCGAGCACGACCTGATGGGCGAGCACCCGCGTGGGGGCTCCGTCGGCCGCGCGGTGGGTGACGACGAACACCTCCCGCTGCTCGTCCCAGCCCAACTCCTCCACGTGCGCGTCGAATCGGCAGGACGCCAAGCCCTCGGAGACCCAGCGGCAGTAGGCGTCGTACTCGCGGCGCGGTATGTGGAAGCGCTCCGAGAAGAAGAAGGGGAACATCCGGTCGTGGTGGCGGAGATAGTTGAGGTACGACCACGGGCTCGTCGGGTCGACCATCGTCACCAGGTCGGCCAGGAACGGGACTTGGAGGGTGGTGCCCTCCATCAGCAGGCCGGGGTGCCAGGAGAACGCGGGCTTCGCGTCGAGGAACAGCGTGCGCAGCTCGGGCGCGCCGTCCGCCAGCGCGGCGAGCGAGAGGTTGAACGGGCCGATCCCGACACCGACCAGGTCGTACACATGCGTGTTGGGCTCGTACTCGGTCACCGCTTGGCCTCCGCGAAGGGATTGGTCAGGTCGACGTGGACGGGCCGGGGCCGGTAACCGGGAGCCCGGGCGGGGGCCCGGTACCGCCGCGCTCACAGCTTCTCCTCCGTCTCACCCGCCGCCACCACCGCACGCAACAGCCGCTCCACCTCCGCCACCGTCGTATGCGGGTTCAGCAGCGTCAGCTTCAGCCGGACGCGCCCCGGTCCGTCCCCCGGCAGCTCGGTGCGCCCCACCACCGCGCCCCCCTCGCGCAGCAACCGCCGCCGCAGCGAGGCGTTCACCCGGTCCGTACGGGCTCCGTCGGCCGGCCCCTCGGGGACGTACCGGAACAGGAACGCCGTCAGCACCGGGTCCCCCTCCCCGTGCAGCTCCAGCCTCGGGTGCGCGGACACCGCCCGTGCCCCCGCCACCGCCAGCTCGTGGCACGCGTCGACCAGCCGCCCCAGGCCCTCCCGGCCGAGCGTCCGCAGCGTCACCGCGATCTTGAAGGCGTCCGAGCGCCGCGTCGTGCGCAGGGAGAGACCCAGCAGGCTCGGGTAGCCCGCCTCCTCGTCGTCCGCCGGGTTCAGATATACCGCGCGCCGGGCGAGCGAGGCGTACGTCTCCGACTTCCGCACCAGGAAGACGCCGGCGGCGGTGGGCTGCCAGCCCAGTTTGTGCCAGTCCAGGGAGACGGAGTCGGCCAGTTCGACGCCGTCCAGCAGGGGTGCCAGGCGGTCGGACAGCAGCGCGCCGCCGCCGTACGCGGCGTCCACGTGCAGCCACGCCCCGTACTCCGCCGCCAGCTCCGCGCACTCCCGCAGCGGGTCGATCGCCCCGGTGTCGGTCGTGCCGGCGGTCGCGACGATCGCGACCGGCAGCTGTCCGCGCTCGACGCACGCCTCCAGCGTCGCCGCCAACGCTCCCGCCCTCATGCGGAGTTGGGAGTCCACCGGCACCGGGATCACCGCGTCCTCACCGAGTCCGAGCAGGGCCGCGGCCCGCTGCACCGAGAAGTGCGCGGCGGCCGACGCCAGAATCCTCGGCCGCGCCCCCACGCCGGCGCCCAGGCCCGCCCTCGGCACCCCGGTCAGCTCGATCTGGCGGCCGGTCGCGGCGCCCAGCACCCGGTCCCTGGCCAGCATCAGGCCCATCAGGTTGGACTCGGTGCCACCCGAGGTCAGTACGCCGGCCGCCTCGGTGGGGTCGTACCCGAGCATGCCCGCCAGCTCCTCAAGGAGCAGTGTTTCCAGGGCTGTCGCGGCAGGCGCCTGGTCCCACGAGTCCTGGGAGGGGTTCAGCGCGGAAACCGCCAGGTCGGCGGCGACGGCGACGGCCAGCGGCGGGCAGTGCAGATGCGCCGCGCACGCGGGGTCGGCCGGGTCCGCGCTGCCGTGCGCGAGGAGTTCGGTGAGCCGGCCGAGCGCGGCGGGGCCGCGTGCGGTCCGCAGCGCCTCGGCGACGCCCGCCGTGATCTCGTCGGGCGCCCCGGGCGGGACGGGCCCGCCGCGCCGGGCCGCGCCCTCGGCGAGCGCGCCCAGCACCTCTCGTACCAGGGGCTCCAGAGCCGCCGCGCCGGCAGGGCCGCCCGACAGGGCCGTACCGATCGCCGGTCGCAGGGCTTCGTCGACGGCGGCGCCCAGCGCGTCCGTCCTCACGCCGCACGCCCCGAAACGCCGGTGGGCCGCGATGACTTCGACACGTTGGACTCCTTCGACGACGTGGCTGATGCCGACGCCTCCGCGATCGCCTCCGTCAGCCGCTCCAGTACGGACTCCGCCTCCTCGTCCGTGATCACCAGTGGTGGCAGCAGCCGCACCGTCGACCCGAACCTCCCGCCCAGCTCCAGGATCAACCCCCGCGCCAGGCAGCCCTCCTGGACCCGCGCCGCCGTCCCGGGCGCCACCGGCCGGGACCCGCACGAGTCCAACGGCCCCTCGGGGTCCACGATCTCGACGCCGATCATCAGCCCTCGGCCGCGTACGTCGCCGATCAGCGGCAGTTCGGACCGCAGCCCCTCCAGCCGCGCGGTCAGCCGCGCCCCGACGGTCGCCGCCCGCTCCGCGAGCCCCTCGCGCGTGACGTACCTGAGCGTCGCCGCGCCCGTCGCCATCGCCAGCGTGTTGCCGCGGAAGGTGCCGGTGTGCGCGCCGGGCAGCCACCCGTCGTAATCCCGGTCGTACACGATCACGGCCAGCGGCAGCCCGCCGCCGATCGCCTTCGACATCACCATCGCGTCGGGCACGACGCCGCTGTGCTCGACCGCCCAGTAGGCGCCGGTGCGCCCGACACCGGTCTGTACCTCGTCCACGATCAGCGGGATGTCGCGCTCGCGCGTGATACGCCGCATCTCCCGCAGCCACCCGTCGGGGGCGGGCACGGCCCCGCCCTCGCCCTGGACCGCCTCCACGATCATCGCCGCCGGGCGTACGACACCGCCCGAGGGATCGTCCAGGAGCCGTTCGGTGTACGTCGCCGCCAGCTCCGCGCCGCGCTCGCCGCCGACGCCGAACGGGCAGCGGTACGCGTACGGATACGGCAGCCGCGTCACCTCGCCACCGGCCGCTCCGCCGCCCGGCACCGGCTCCTTGACGGCCACGCTGCCGGTCGCCGCCAGCGCGCCCGCCGTCATCCCGTGGTACGCGCCGGTGAACGCGAGCACTCCGCGCCGACCGGTCGCGGTCTGCATCAGCTTCAGCGCGGCCTCGACGGCGTCCGTCCCGGCGGGCCCGCAGAAGTGCACGCGGGCCCGGTCGGCGAACTCCTTCGGCAGCGTCTCGAAGAGCGCGTCCGTGAAGTCGTCCTTCTCCGGCGTCGCGAGATCGAGTACATGCAGCGGGGCACCGCTGTCGATCGTGCGCCGAAGAGCCTCGCGCACGACGGGGTGGTTGTGGCCGAGGGCGAGCGTTCCGGCGCCGGAGAGGCAGTCGAGGTAGCGGCGGCCGTCCGTGCCCTCGATCGTCATCCCGTGGGCGCGGGCAGGGACGATCGGGAAGGAACGGGCGTACGTACGCGCGGACGACTCCCTGGCGCGCTGCCGCTCCAGGATGGAGTCGGCGTCACCCGCGTTGTCGGACCCGGAGGCGGACAGTGTGGCGGCGGGAACGGTCATGGAACGGCTCCGGAAGTAGGAGGTGGAGAGAGGAGGAGAGAAGAGGAGACGGCTCGGAGCGGGTGGCGGAACCGCCCGGGTTCCAGCACCAACTTCACCCCCACGGGTGGCCCGTCGAGCGCGGCGAGTTCACCGAACCGGCCCGTTCCGGCGGTCGGCGGCGGACGGGCCCCGGCGGGGCGCCCACGGGGTGGGCCGCGAGCGGCGCGGCGGATGGCGGGAACTGGACGGACACGGCGGCTTCAACCTCGGTTGGAGGGCGGGGGATCGACCCGGTTGGGCATCAGCGTATGAGGAGCCGCTCGATCTTCGCGTGCGGACGCCGGTCCGTGATCCCGACGGTCAACTGCCGCGCCGGTCGGGCGGGTTCGAGAGCCGGGTGCGGCGTCGACATGGGTCCCTCCGGATCAGGACAGAGCGGCCGACAGCGCCGGCTGACGCCAACAGACCAACCAAGAAGACTTAGGCGAGCCTAACCTAATGGTCTGCTGAAGGGGCGCCAAAGCCGCCCATTCACCGGGGAGGATTTCCGGACACTGAGGCCATGATCACCTGGTGCGCGGATCACGCCGCCGTCGCCCCTCCCGACGCGTCGGCGGCGTCGCACTCCTCGGCGTACGGCGATTCGCGCCGCTCCGTGACCTCGATGTATTCCCGCAGGGTCCGACGGGTGCGGACGAGCATGTCGATGTGATCGTCCAGCCCCCGCAGGCGCGCCCGCAGCATGTCCAGCAGATCGGGGCAGGGTTCGAGTTCGGGCGCCTCCCCGGAGGCGCAGGGCAGCAGGACCGCGATCTCCTCGGTCGACAGACCGGCGTCGAGCAGCTTCCTGATCTGGGTCACGGTCATGACGGCATCGCTGCCGTACTCGCGGTAGCCGTTCGCGCCACGACCGGGTTCGAGCAGGCCCTGCGCCTCGTAGTACCGCAACTGATGCGCGTTGACCCTTGTCCGCCGGCTCAACTCCCCGATCAGCACGTCGGCTTCCCCATTTCCCCTTGACCTTCATATCGGTATGAACGTTGAGGATTCTGCCACGCGCACCAAGCCGCACCCGGCCGCACCGCGCGGCGCGAAGCCGCACCCAGTCCTACCGAGGAGCCGAGAATGAACGCCACCACCCCTGTGACAGTCCTGGGCCTGGGCCTGATGGGCAGAGCTCTGGCCGAGAAGTTCTTACGCGAAGGGCACGCCACGACCGTCTGGAACCGTACGGCGGCCAGGGCCGAACCTCTCGTCGCCGAGGGAGCCGAACTCGCCGGCTCCGTCGCCGACGCCGTCGCGGCGAGCCCGCTCGTGGTCGTCTGCGTGCTGGACTACGACGCCGTGCACGCCCTCCTCGATCCGGTGGGCGACGCTCTCGACGGCCGGGTCCTGGTGAACCTGACGTCCGGCACGTCCGAGGGGGCCCGCGAGATGGCCGAGTGGGCGGCGGGGCACGGCGCGACGTATCTCGACGGCGCGATCCTGAGCGACCCGGACGGCGTCGGCACGGCGGACGCCGTCATCCTCTACAGCGGGCCGCGCGCGGCCTTCGACGCGCACGAGCCGGTTCTCAAGCTTCTCGGCGGGGCCACCACACACCTCGGCGAGGACCACGGGCTGGCGTCCCTGCACGACGTCGCGGTGCTGGGCCTGATGTGGGGCGTCCTCAACAGCTTCCTCCAGGGCGCCGCGGTGCTCGGTGCGGCGGGGGTGACCGCCTCGGCCTTCGCGCCGCTCGCCACCACGAGCATCAAGATGGTGGCGGACTGGGTCAACGGCTACGCGGAGCAGGTGGACAAGGGCGAGTACCCGGCCCCCGATGCCACCCTGAACACTCATCTGGCCTCGATGAACCATCTCGTCCACGAGAGTGAATCCCTCGGCGTCAACGCCGAGTTCCCCAGGTTCGTCAAGGCCCTGGCGGAGCGGTCCGTGGCGGACGGTCACGGCGCCGACGGTTACGCGGCGATGATCGAAATCTTCCGCAAGCCCTCGGCGACGCGGGAATAGCCGACCGTCCGCGATGACTTGGAGCCGAACATGACCACCACGCCACCGTTCAACCCGCACACGCTGCTGGCGGAGAGCCGTCTGGGCGTCCTCGCCACGATCAAATCGAACGGCCTCCCCCAACTCTCCCCGGTGATGCCCTTCTACGACGAGGAGGCGGGGATCCTCTACGTATCGATGACGGAGGGCCGCGCCAAGACGGTGAACCTGCGCCGGGACCCGCGGGCCGCGCTGGAGGTCACCAGCCCCGACGGCTGGTCCTGGGCGACGGCCGAGGGCCCGGTCACCCTCACCGGCCCGGGCACCGACCCCCAGGGCCCGGAGGTCGAGGCGCTGGTGGACTACTACCGCCGCGCCTCCGGTGAACACCCGGACTGGGCGGAGTACCGCTCGGTGATGGTCTCCGACCGCCGGGTGCTGATGGCGATGAGGGTGGACCACGTCTACGGCGCGAAGATCGCCTGACGGCGGCCCGTCCTCGGGTGTCCGGCCCGATCAGGACAGAGGCGCCGCGCCTCCGGGGCTGAGGGGTCCCCTGGAGGCGCGGCGGTTCATCGGCCCTGGTAGGACGCCCCGTCCACCCGTACCGGACCACGGCCCGGAATCGCGCCGAGGACCTCGATCGGGATCACCGCGCCCGTGTCCGTGGCCTCCGGCCTGGTCAGATGGACCGCGAGATCCGCGATCTGCTGCGCCCGGTGCGCGCGGCCCTGGCGTGACGCGCTCTGCGCCGCCCCGTAGGTGATGACGTTGACCGTCACGTCCGAGCCGCGGCACTCGTGGACCAGGTGCCACGCCAGGCTCATCAGATCCGCGTGGGGTGCGCCGCCCGCCAGGGCGGAGCCCCGGCCGAGGCCCTTCGTGGACGCGATCAGCACGATCCGACCGTGCCCGGCCTCCCGCATACCCGGCAGCGTGCGCCCGATGATCGCGTTCGCCCTGGCCCGGGTGCCGGCCGCGGCCGAGGCGGAGGACTCCTCGGTGTGGTGCTCGTGCCGGTCCGCGTCCACGACCAGGACATCCACGATTCCGTGCCCGGTTTCGAACTCGGAGACGGCGGCGTCCAGTTGGAGCGCGTCGCTCACATCGCACCGTACGTTGTAGAGCTCGTCGGGAGGAGTCCCCCGCTCGTAGAGGAACCCGACCCAGTCGTCCTGGCGGGCATATGCGGCGGCCACGCTCTCCGCGCTCCCGCTCGCCCCGCTGACGACCAGTACCGAACGGCTCACGTCTGCCACTCCCCCACTGCGCGTGACGTCACGGTCGCGCACCGACACCGGCGGCTCCGCACTCGTCGGCCGGTACCAGGCGGTCCACCTGCGGGCCCTCGCGGACCGCGGCAGGCGGTGCCCCGCGGATGCGGTGCTCCTCAATGCGTCCACTGCAGCCTCTCCCAAGACGGGTTCGTCGGCGCCCACCGGGCCCTGCCCACCGGACGGCGATCCGGGAGCCGGTCCAAGGTTCGGTCGTACGGTCACGGTCGCCCGCCGAGGCACGGAACCTCGCCGGGAAGGGTGGCCGACGCCGCCCAACTGCCCTGTTGCGCGACTATGTTGACCTGGGCTCCGCACCGCTGCGTCAGGACCTCGGCCAGGGTCGGGCCGCCCTCGTCCGGCTGCTCCGGCCCCACGGCCGACGGCCCTCCGGCCGGCCCCTCGATCAGCTCGTCCGACCGGATCTGCGCGGGCACCGTCACCGTGGGCGCGTCCAGGATCGTGACACTGACCCTTATGGCGACGGAGTCCTCCGGCCCGGTGCGCTTCGTCACCCCGAGGTAGTAACCGCTGACGCCCACGACGCCGATGGCATGCCGGGCCAGCTGGGCCGCCACCTCTTCGCACGCGGCGATCTTCGCCGGCGGCCAGCCGAGACCGGCCAGTTCCTTGCGAACGATGCGCCGTGCGACCTGGATCTGCTCCGGAACGGCCGGTAGTGAGACGTGCATGGCATCGGTTCTCCGTGACCCCCCGCCCCTCACGCTTCGGCAGCGTGCCGGCGAGGTCGGTACCCGGCCCTCGCGCGGCTGACTGGGGGGTGCCGCGTAGGGGAACTCCGGGCTCCATCGTAGCCACGCGCAGGACACTCTGCAACGTGACAGAGTTCGATACGGCGGTATCGTGGTCCGCTGAACGGAGAGGTGAACGGAGCGGAAGAGACCCTCCCCGCCCGCGAACGCGAGGAGGGCCCGGTGAGCCAGCCAAGATCCGGCCCCACGGTCGCCCTGCGGTGTTTCGGGGCGGATCTGCGCCGTCGGCGCGAAGCCGCGGGCATGACCCTCCAGGGCGTGGCGGACGCGATCAAGAAGGACCGTGCGACGCCGGCCCGCTGGGAGAACGCCGAGACCGTACCGAATCCGCGCATGGTCGCCGTGCTGCTCGACCTCTACCGGACGCCGGTCGCCGAGCGCGGCGACGTCCTCCACGCGCTGGAGGAAGCCAAGAAGCCCGGATGGTGGCACCCCTGGCGCGAGGTCGCCGAGGTCGGCGTCATCGATCTGGAGTCCGCGGCGACCGGTATCCGCTCGTACGCGCCGGGGGTGCTGCCCGATCTGCTCCAGACCACGGAGTACGCGGAAGCGCTGATGAGTCTGCGCAACCCCTACGAGGACCCCGCCGTACGGCGTCTTCGGCTGGAACTGCTGGAGGCCCGCAAGGAGCACACCATCGAGGGCAAGCCCGGCACCCCGAACGACGGGGACCGGGCCGGGCTCTGGGTGCTGCTGGAGGAGGCGACGCTGCGTCGCCGTGTCGGCGGATCCGGGGTGATGGCCCGTCAACTGGACTACCTTGAAGGCCATATCGCCGATGTCGGGTCCTCGGTGGCCATCCAGGTCATTCCACCCGGCGTACCGCACCCGCTGGCCATCAGTCTCTGTGGCCATATCGAGATTCTCCGCTTCAAGGAGTTCGGCATGGGAGAGAGGCTGATCCAGATCGGCCTGCACCCGGCCATGACGCTCATCACCGACGACTCCGACGCGGTGGAGAACTACCGGATGGCGGTGGACGTGACCAGCGGATACGCACCGCCTCGTTTCACCCCCCTGCCCCTGACGAAAAAGGACTTCGGATGAGCGACTCCGTACGCCCCGGAACCAATGTCATGCCCACCGTGCCCAACTCCGCGCGGATCTGGAACTACGCCCAGGGCGGCCAGGACAACTACCAGCTCGACCGCGATCTCGCCGACGTGATGATGGGCGACTTCCCGGAGATCAAGACGGCGGCCATGGAGTCACGCGCCTTCCAGGAGCGGGTGGCGGACCATGTCGTCCGCGAGGGCGGGATCCGCCAGCTCCTCGACCTGGGCACGGGCATCCCCACCGGGCGCGGCACCCACGGCATGGCACAGAGGGCGGCCCCCGAGTCGCGCGTCGTGTACGTCGACAACGACCCGGTCGTCCTCAACCACGCGAGCTCGCTGCGGAGTTCACCCGAGGGCAAGATCCACTATCTCCAGCAGGACTTCCGTCTCGTGGACAAGGTCCTGGAGGACGCGTCGCGGACGCTGAACCTGGACGAGCCGGTCGCCCTCCTGGTGCTCTCCACCCTCGGGCACTTCCCGCCCGCCGAGGCGGCCGACCTGGTCGAGAGGTACACGAGCCGCCTCGCCTCCGGCTCGTACCTCGCGGTGTGCGACACGATCGAGACCCCCGGCGTGCTCAAGATGCAGGAGCACTACCTGGCGGCCGACCCCGAGGGCGCCTACCTCGCCCGTAAGCCCGACCAGATCGCTGACTGCGCCCGCGGGCTGACCCTGCTGCCCCCGGGCCTCCGCCCGCTGCCGGAGATTCTCGTGCCGGCCGGGGAGGATGTTCCGGACGGGGCCGCGGACTGCGTGCAGTGGGGGTTCCTGGCGGTCAAGCCGTGACGTGGGAGCCCACGGCGACGGGCGTGCTGCGCCTGCCCTCCGGACGGCTCGTACGCGGACGGGGGCTCCGGCACCCTCTACCGACAGGCCGGACACCTGACTTCGCCCTGTATCTGCTGGGCAAGGAGCCGCCCGCCGTCGAGTGGGAGGCCCGCTGGGTCCGCTGGCCCGACTTCCGGCTGCCGTCCGACCGGGCCGGGGCCCTGGAGGCGCTGCGGGAAGCCCTGTCGCGGGCCTCCGCCGAGCGGGTCGAGGTCGCCTGCGGCGGCGGGCGCGGACGTACGGGTACGGCCCTGGCCTGCCTCGCCGTCCTCGACGGAGTGCCGAACACCGAGGCGGTCGCCTATGTCCGCGAGCACTATTCGCGGCACGCGGTCGAGACGCCCTGGCAGAAGAGGTACGTCTCGCGCTTCGCCCGGGGCAGTTCACGGGACAGTCCTTAGGCCCTGTCCGGCGGACCCGGGGGGCGGCATTCTCAGCTGACCACCGCTCCCGATGCCAGCAGCAGATCCGGCAGCGTGCCCTCGAACTCCGGTATCAGGCGCAGTGCCAGCGCCCAGCCCTCCGGGTCGTCCGACAGATGCTCCGCCGCGAGCGCGGCGACCTCGCGCCGGGCCTCCCGTATCTCCTCGGTGCCTGTTCGCGTGTCCGCGTCCGCGGTTGTCCCGGAGGTGTCAGCCGGGACCAGCGCCCTGGAGAGGAACGCCACCGCCACCTGCGCCGGGAAGCCGGAGCGCACCACCTCGGGCAAGGTGATCTGCCCGAGGTGGTGCGCCTTCTCCAGCCAGCGGCAGCCGCCCTTGTCCAACTGGAGGGGGTACTTCGCCAGCATCTCCGAGGCCGTCGGCGGCTTTCCCGCCCGCCGGGGGCGGTAATGCGGGTGCGACAGACGCAGAGCGGCGAGGGCCGACGCCTCGGCGAGCGCGGCCGGGCAGCCGTCCAGCGCGGCCAGCCGGACGAGGATCCGGTCGTGCAGGGGCTTCGCGCCGTGCATCGCTTCCAGTTCGGCCCATGGCAGCGGTCCCGGGCCGATCTCCTCGGCGAAGAGGTCGACGGCCTTCTCCAGGTCGTCGCGTTCGGTGCCGGCCCCCTTGTCGCACAGGAAGTCCGCCCGCCCGGCAGGGCCCGCCGCCCTCTCGTACGCCGCACGCAGCGGGGCCGGCCCGTCGGCCTCCAGCGCCGTACGCCCCGCCTCCACGGTCGACGGCGACAGCGGATGCCTGGCCTGTTGCCTGCGCCCCGGGAAGTCGGTCTCGTCCAGCAACTCCCTTACGGCGCCGGGCCCGTGGCGCTCCCAGAGACGCAGCAGCATGTGCAGCTCCAGCGCGGGCGTGTGGACCTTCGCCCGGGGGCTGCCCAGCAGGATCCGGTACAGCAGCGGGTCGCCCGAGTCGCAGCAGGCGAGCAGCCATGTCCGCCGCGCGCTCTCCCGCACGCCGTCGACCAGGGACTCGGTCAGCGGGAGCCGGTCCGCGGTGGGGGTGTCCACCGACCGGCCGTCCTGCCAGCGGCGGCCGGAGAGGATGTGCCGGCGCTGGGCGGGGGTGAGTTCGGTGTGCAGGAAGAGCGCGGCGTTGACATCGGGATCGTTGTACGGGATCAGCTCCTCGATCACCTCCGCCGGGGTCCCCCAGTCCGACGCGATGCCCGCGAGGACCGAGGCGCCCCGCGACCGGACGATGTGGGCGCGCAGTTCGGGGCTCGGGCTGTGCCAGAGCAGCAACTGCTGGATGGCCCGCAGGTCCATGTGCGCGCCGAGCGCACACCGAGTCCCGTGGTCTGCCGCGTCGTACAGATGCAGCCACGCTGCCCGCCCGCCCTGCTGCCTGCGGCTCGGGAACTCCGGCGCCATCGGCTTCGGCCACGGCCGGCCCTGGTGCTTGGGCACCTCGGCGAGCGCGGCGTCGACCAGCTCGGTGACGGAACCGGAGAAGCGCGGGAGCAGTACGAACAGGGCCCGCCAGGGCGCGAAGTCCGAGCCCAGGCGGGCCACTTGGGCGCCCAGGGCCGCCCGTACGCCCTCGTGGCCGTGCGGCAGCCCGCACAAGACCCTGCGCGCCGGGCCGATCTCCCGCAGGACGCGGTCGGCCGGGAATGCACCGGACGGGATGCCGGACCTGAGGAGTTCGGCGAGCCGGTACTCGTCGACTCCGACCAGCGTCGACCAGGGGAGAGTGCCCTCGCCCCCGCTTCCGCCGCTCGCCTTCGTCAGGTCCTTCCTCGCGTAGGGGCCGGGCGTCGACAACCGGTTCGGCCGGGGAACGGTGTTCGCCGGCCGCGCAGCCGTGGCCGCCGCGCCCTCCCACACCGCCGCGCGCTCGGCCGCCGTGCGGTCCCCGTCGCGTACGCCGTAGAGATGGACGGCCGACGCGGGATCACCGAGCGCGGCCAGCCGTCGGAACACATCGCCGTGGTACCGGGCGGCCGAGAGCAGAACGCCGCGCGGCTCCGGGTCGAGCGAGGCGAGCACCTCGTCCAGGAGGGTCGGCGGCACCGGGGCGCCGCTGCCCAGCAGCGCGAGCGTCTCCTCCCGTATCCGCGGGATCAGCGCGCGGGTGAGTGTCCGGTCGGCGAGTGCGTAGGCGGCGGACACGACGGTGTGTTCGGCGAGGCGCATGATGTGGGCCCGAATTCTGGAGAACGGATTGCGGATCGGACGGTGAGAGGAGGGGGGCGGGGAAGCGGCAAGGACCGAACGGGTGGAGGCGGGTGCCGCGGACCCGGCTCAGGACGGCGACGCGGCAAGCTCCTTCATCCGGGCCAGCGCGCCGACCCAGAACCTCTGCCGGGCGGGCGTCTGCCCGACGAGATAGGTGGCGCGCAGCTTCGGCGGCAGATGCCGCAGCGCCCGCGCCACCACCTCGCCATGCCGCTTGAGCTGGGACAACTCGGCGTTGGCCAGCACCCGGTGCACCAGGTCGGTGTCGTTCGTCCCCTCCGACGAGACCTCCGACGCGACGGCGAGCCGCTTCTCCCAGATGTCGATGTCCCGCACCAACTGCTTGAAGCCGAGGGCCACTTCCTCCCCGACGCCGACCAGTCTCGCCTCCAGCGCGGTCAGCGGTACCGGCGCGAACTCGCCCTCACCCAGATAGATCAGGCCGGAGATCAGCGGCTGGCCGGCCAGATGCAGTTTGATCAGACGTTCCAGCGTCCGCTTGGTGATCCAGTCGCGGGCCTCGTCGTCGATGTCGTTCTTCCACCACTCCAGGACGGTCTCGGCCACCTCGCCGTACACGGCGATGAGCCATTCGTTCGCCGGGATGTCCTCGGGCCGCACCTCGTAGCTGATCGTGAAGCGGCTGGCCTGCGCCACGTTGTTCCGGCTGACCTGGAGTTTCCTGCCCAGATGGTAGGGCGGGTTCTGGAGCGCGATCTGGGCGCGCAGACCCTCCACCGGCCGCCCGGCCAGCGACCACTCCTGGGTGATCTCCATCAGCTTGGCGAACGCGGCCTTGTCCTTGGGCCGGTTGTACTCGTCCCAGATGATCACCTTCTCCCCGGGGCCCGAGAGCGACCGGGTGAGCAGCGTGTCCAGCCGGCCGTCCGGGGTGGGCACCGGCACGCACAGGTCCTCGACGTTGGTCACCGGGAGCGAGAAGTACACCGGCTCCGCGCCGAGTTCGTCCCGTACGACGCTTCTGGTGATCTCCGTCTTCCCGCAGCCGGGCGGTCCTTGCAGCAGCACCGCCCAGTTCTCCCGCAGGGCCGTGCGCAGGATGCGGCGTACGGGATCGGCCACCGTACGCGGATTGGCCGCGCCCACGGCGGCCGCGATCGCGTCCAGGGTCTCCGCCGTACGGTCCGTTCCCTCCGTACCGTCCTTGCGCCGGTCCCGCAGCCGCAGCCGGACCCCGCCCACCAGCGGGAGCCCCCAGCCCAGCGGCAGTCCGGCGCGGGCGCAGTCCAGCACATGCTCCAGGGTGCGAGGGGAGAACCGGGAACGCAGCCGGGGTGTCAACGCGGCCCAGATCCGGAAGACCTCGCCGAGGTCCCAGTCGGCGTAGCGGGCGGCGAGGGTGTGGCGCCAGGCCGTGTCGTTGGACGTGAGACGCAGGGTGACCATGCGGTCGAGCACGGCGAGGTCGCCGCGGACGGAGCCGGTCTCGGTCTGGGACTCGTTGTCGCAGAGGAAGACGCCGACGCAGCCGAGGGCGCGCAGATCGTGTTCGCCGAGGGTCCAGTTGCAGGCGATCTGCATGAGCTGGGACTGGATCATCTCGCCCGCCTGCAACGAATCGTCGATCAGCAGCACGAAGGGCTCGCCGGGGTCGAGTTGACTCATGATCAGCTGTGTGAGGACGAGCCGGCCCGTGCTGTCGTCCCTTACGGGGGCGTTCATCAGCAGGTCGTCGGGGGTGAGGTTGGCCGCGGGGACGAGGACGACGCGGGTGCCGGGGTGGGCCTCGGGTATGTGGCTGAGGAAGGTGGAGGTCTTGCCGATGCCGTGCTCGCCGAAGACCTGGCCGGTCTGGCCCATCGCGATCATGGCGTCGATGAACTCCGCGAGGCGCGTGCCCGGCTGGGGGCCGGACGGCCGCTCGGGGTAGGTCGCGGTGACGGTCCAGGCCGCCTTGCCGCGGGCGTCGCGGCCGGTGGTGAGCGCCGCGCGGTTCGGGTCGGTCTTGATCACGGTGATGGGGTCCAGTCCTCGTGCGTGCGTGCGCGGGGATGCGCGACGCGTTCGGGGTAGCCCGGGCGCGCGCAGGCGCGCGCCGCCGTACAGGAAAGAGAGGCGCGTGTGCTCAACTGTCGCCGGTCGTCACGCGGTGGCAGGCCATGGGCGGGTGGTGTCGGTCGGGCCAGTCGTCACCGCCGTCGGTGATCAGCCAGATCCAGTGCTCCGGCCGGGCCGGGGTCACCTGCGGCGCATGACCGTCGGTGACCATGATCACCGCGTCCGGCCGCACCTCGCAGCGTCTGCCGCCGACTTCCCGGCGCCCCTCCACGTACTCCACGACCTTGCCGAAGTCCGTACCGCCGCCGCCCGTCACCCGCTCGCCCGCGACGAACGGCATGACCTCGCCGTCGAAGCTCAGCCAGTGCGTCTCGACGCCGTCGGTGCGGCCGATCAGCGTCATCAGCCAGTCGATCACCCGCTGGGACATCGAGCCGGAGGTGTCGATGGCGACGACCACCACCTTCGTGCGCTCCTTGCCGCGCCTCGACAGCATCGGGTCGTGCCCGAGCGCGAGCAGCACCGCGCCGTGCTTCCGGGGGTAGACGAGCCGCTCGCCGTCGCGGAGTTTGGAGGCGAGCGTGTCGGACAGCCAGCGCTTCCACCATTCGACCCGGCGGGTGGGCTCGGTCCGGCCGCGCAGCGCGCCGAGGCCGAGGCGGCCCCACATCCTGGTGACCCGCTCGCTGCCGCCCTCGGAACGGTCGGCGAGATGCAGGATCTCCTCCCGGGCCGGGCCCTCACCGCGCAGGGCCGCCCGCAGTACGTTCGCCAGGACGCCCTCGACGACTTGGCCCACGGTCTCCTCGTCCAGGGGGAGTCCCCCGATGAGCAGATGCGGGCAGACGTGGCCGGCGGGCACGGGCGGGTCGCTCATCCGCTTCAGCTCGCCGAACACGCTCATGTCGGTCTCGGTGAAGTGCTCGTACGGCACCGGCTGAAGGCCCTGGGCGCGCAGATCCTCCTCGTACAGCGCGTGGATCTCGTACGGATCGATCCCGACCGGCTCCCGTTCAGCCCCCGTGTCCCCCGTCGGGCGTGTGGGCAGCTTGCCGCGCAGCCGCCGCATCACGACATGGTTGATGGAGACCTCGGCGGCCAGCTTGAACACCGGGTCCTCGCGCAGCTCCGCGGCCATGTACAGATGCCGGTGTATGAGATGGCGCGCCTCGTGGAAGAGCACGAACCGCACGCCGTCCGCGCCGATCGCCTCGAAGAACTCCGGGTTGTACAGAAGCACGCAGCTGCCGTCGCCGCTGGCGACCACCGCCGCCGTGTCCACGGCCAGGGTGGGAATCTGCTGGTGGCACTTCGTGTAGAGCCAGGAGGCGATCGCGCT
Source organism: Streptomyces camponoticapitis (assembly GCF_014646115.1). Classification (GTDB taxonomy): domain Bacteria; phylum Actinomycetota; class Actinomycetes; order Streptomycetales; family Streptomycetaceae; genus Streptomyces; species Streptomyces camponoticapitis. The sequence goes on from NZ_BMMV01000003.1 coordinate 30,199, forward strand.
CTCGCGCACCCCGAAGTCGAGCATCGCGGCTTCCTTGAGCCGGCGGCCCTTCTCGGTGACGACGGGGTCGGGCAGGTCGTCCAACAGCCGCCGCCAGTCGCGCAGTCCGGCGGCGCGCGCGGGTGTGGACACGGACGCTTCGGTCATGGGAAAAACACTAGCGGCGGGGTCTGACAGCCCGTCCGGCGTCGTACGGTGACCCACGAGGGCCGCGTCAGGCGGGCCACTCCCACGACATGCCGTGTATCCCGGCCGGGCACTTCGGCGGCAGCATGTGCGCCGAGTGCGAGACGTCCAGGGCGATCTGCCGGCTGCTCGCCTTCTCCGCGCCGATCCGCTCGCGGTAGTAGCGGTGGCAGCTCACCGGCAGCGCGTCCGGGTGGAAGTAGACGTGCAGCAGATACTCCCGCAGGCTCACCCGCGTACGGCGCTCGTGGTACGTCGAGACCTCGCGGCTCGGCGTGAGCGAGATGGTGTAGTCGGCCACCACCGTCTCGTTCTTGGCCAGTTCGCCGCCGAACAGGATCTCGGTCACGATGCTCTGCCGCTCCGGCAGGAACTCCACGCGGCCGAGCTTGCCGCACCGTACGGTGACGTCGACCGACGCCGTGGCCGGGTCGTCGATGACATGTACGGCCGTCATCCGGCTCGCGCCGTCGCGGGTCGCGCGCAGCACCTGGTTGACGGACAGCTGCCGTATGCAGCGCTCCTCGTCGAGATGGACCGTCTCGTGGATGACGAGAGAGGTGACGTCCTCGTTGAAGCGCGCGAAGTCCGCGCCGAGGGCCTGTTCCACGTCGGAGTTCTCGCCGAAGACACGGTGCGAGGCGGACAGGTCGAGCAGCTCCGACGTCGTACGGCCGCGCGGCCTGCCGGGGCGCAGCAGCGAACGGAGCGCGCCCGCCGGGAGGGCGAGGATGTCCTCCAGCGCGTCGACGGCGCGCAGGGACCGCGCGCGCTCGGGCTGGCTGCGTCCGCGCTGCCAGTAACTGAGGGTGGCGAGGCTGACGCCGATGCCCTGGGCTTCGAGCCGGTCGCGTACCCGCTCCAGGGAGAGACCGCGGCGGCGCAGCGCGTCACGGAAGACGTCGGCGAACGTCACTTCGGCGTCTCCGTCGGCCCCGCCCAGGTCCATGTCCGTATCCATGTCGGTCATGGCAGCAGCTCCGATCGAAGAGGAGTTCCGGACGGCCGAACTCCGATATTCCGTCCGATGGTAAGCGGACGACGAAAGCCGCCCACCGGTAAGGGTGGGCGGCTCCGCCGCTGTCTCTCCGGGGGCATCGAAGAGATCAGTGGCTCGGGTGACGTCCGGTGTCAGTGGGTGCGGAGGAGTCAGCCGACGTTGAGGGTGAGCTTGTAGTGCGAGAGGGCGTCCGTGAGCGGCTGGAAGTACGAGGAGCCGCGGGTGTTCACGCCGGTGCAGTTCTGGCCGATCGGGCCGCCGGAGGTCATGCCCTGCGCCTGGTTGCCGGAGATGTACGCGCCGCCGCTGTCGCCGCCCTCGGTGCAGACGGTGGAGCTGCCGAGACCGGTGACGACCGTGTTGGGGCCGCCGTTGGCGTCGGTGTACGTGACGGTGACGTTGTACGAGCCCACGGTGCCGCAGGTCCAGCCGGTGGTCTGGCCGGACTTGCACATCGCCGAGCCCTGCGAGGCGCGCGTGCTGCCCCGGACCGCGACGTTCCCGGCCTGGCCGTGCGTGGTGACCTGGGTGCCTATCGAGTCCTCGGCGTCGACCGCCGCGATGCCCATGTCCACGCTGCGCGTGCCCACGGCGAAGCGGGAGTTGGTGCCCTTGGCGAACTTGACGTTGTTGTACGCGAGGTCCGGCAGGTCCTCGATGCAGTGCCCGGCGGTCACCAGATACTGCTTGCCCGCGGCGTCACGCGCCCCGAAACCGACGGAGCAGATGAAGCCGTTGAACGTCATCCGGCTGCCCGGGGGCACCACGGCCTGGGTCTCCAGACGCTCCTGGCCACGCACGACACGGACGGCGTCGCCGTGCTTGCCCGCGGCCTCGATGAACGAACGGGCGGCGGCGCCGCTGTCGCTGTTCACCTCGACCGTGACGGTGTCCGACGCGAGGTCGACCGACCACGACGAGACACCGACGGGAACCTGCTTGACGGCCTTCGCGTCCAGCTCGCTCTTGATCCGGTCCAGCGCGGACTTGCCGTGCTCGGGGACGCGGGCGGTGAGGCCGGCGTCCTCCACCTGGGCGGCGGATCTCGCGTCCGGCGCGTTCACCGTGAGTGTGCCCGCCTTGGTGAAGAAGGCGCCGTCCGTCTTGATGCCCTGCTTGTTCACGGCGGCCAACTCGCGCTGCTGCGCGGCCTCGTGGTCGAGCCGGTCGACGGCCGCCTGCTCGCTGCCACCGAGCGTCTTGGCGAGTGCCGCCACCATCTCGGGCTGGTACCGGGGCGCCTGGCCCGTGGCACCGGACGGGTCGGCGGCCTGCGCGCCGGTCACGGCGGAGGCCGAGAGCAGGACGCCGGTCACGGCGGCGACGAGATATTTCCGGGAAACCTGCACAGTGCTTCCTCTCGTTATCGGAGGCAGCGCCGAACCGCGCCACGTCGAGCCCCTGGGGATGAGGGCTGTTTGACGCACGCTTTCCTGGGTGGGCGCTTGTCCGGCGACGTGGATGGGGGGTGTGTGGGGCGTCGCGGGATGAACTCTCGCTGAACGCTCCCTTTCCGGACAAGGCCTGGCCAGGGAGGTATTTTCAACAGAGTTGCGGATAACTGTTGAGGGGGACGGGGGCCGGGTGGGGGCCGCACGTGCCCAACTCGCCTCTTACGCCGACGAGTTCCCCGCCACGACGACCGCCGCCCGCAGATCCGCCCTTACCGTTCCGGGCCCGCGGCCGCGTCGGTCTCGTACCGCGCCGTCTCGTCGTCGGCGCTCACGCGGGTGAGCCCGGCCTTCTCCAGGACGCGGGCGGAGGCCGGATTGGACAGCTCCACGTTCGCGTGGACGGTGTGCACACCCGGCGCGGTCAGCGCGAACGCGGCGATGGCGCGGGCGGCCTCGGAGGCGTAACCCAGGCCCCGGCGGGAGGGGACGATCCCGTAGCCGAACTCGATCGTGCCGTCCGCCGGCGGGAAGAGGCCGACGGCTCCGACGACCAGGCCCGTCGCGCGCTCCACGATCTGCCGCTGACCGTACGGGCCGAGGGTGCCCGGGTGTTCGGCGATGAACCCCGCGATGACACGGTCGCCCTCGGCGGGGAAGTCCTCCGCCCAGTGCGGCAGCCGGCCTCCGCCGACGACGGCGGAGACCTCGGCCGTGGGCCAGGAGCGAAGGACGAGACGGTCGGTGGTGAGATCCGGGCACGAGGCAGGTACGGAGCCGGGCATCACAGGCCTCCGAGCAGGTCGTCGAGGGGTGCGGGGGTGCGGTCGGGGTCCAGGGCCTCCACCAGGACGCGACCGTAGTGGATCTTGCGTCCCTTCTTCGTGCCGAGGAAGCGCCTCAACTGCTGCTCCGGCGCACGCCCCTGCTGCGCGGGCTGACGAAGGAACGTCTGGAGGGCGCGTACGTCGCCCTCCGCCCGTACGAGCTCCGCGACCCGCGGCACACCCAGCGCGCGGATGAGCTCGTCCTCCAGGTCCGCCGTGCAGACGAAGAACTCCTGCCGCGCCGCACCGGCCCGCTCCAGGCCGTCCGCGTAGAAGCGGCGCTCCGCCTCGTCGCACAGTCCGGTGAGACGCAGGTCCAGGCCCGGTGGCCCGAGGAGCCCGGCGAAACGGCCGACGCTCATCGCACCGCCCATCGGCAGGACACAGATCCCCTCTGCCGCCAGGTCCCGGCCGCGGCGCGCGGCCAGCGCGTCGACCGCGGCGGCGTCGCTCGGTCCTTCGAGGAGGACGGCGGCCCGAACGGACAGTCGCGCGGCCAGCTCACGCGCGGGTCCGCCGGGGCCGCCGGCCGCCCACGCGATGACCGCTTCCCGGAAAGACCCCATGTCAGCCATGAGGCGAGTCTCCGCTCTTTCCGGCCGGCGCGGTAAGGAATTTCCACCGGCGCGCCGGTCGGCCTGGGTCGGCCTGCCGGTCGGCGCGGTGATCGCCGGAATAGCCGGGTGCCGCCGGAGGTTGTCGGCATCGCTGATACAAGCTTCAACAAACCGGAGGTATGTGATGGGCAGGATAGTGGTGGGAGTCGACGGGTCGGCTTCCTCGGTGAAGGCGCTGCACTGGGCCGTACGGCAGGCCGAGCTCACCGGCGACACGGTGGAGGCCGCGATCGGCTGGGAGTACCCGGCCGGTGCGTGGGCGACGATGGCTCCCGGCATTCCGCCGGAGTTCGACCCGGAGAAGCTGGCGGTCCAGATCCTGGACGAGACGCTGGAATCCGCCCTCGGCAAGGAGGGCGCGGCGGCCGTCGACCGGCAGGTCGTCGGCGCGCACGCCGCCCAGGCGCTGCTCGCCCGCGCCGAGGGCGCCGAACTGCTGGTGGTCGGCGACCGCGGCTACAGCGGCTTCAAGGCCGCCCTGCTGGGCTCCGTGAGCCTGCATGTCACGCAGCACGCGACGGTGCCGGTGGTCGTCGTCCGCGGCGAATGATCCGTGGGCCGGGCGGAGTTACGGCGCGATGGTCAGGTCCTCGATCAGTCCGTCGCGCAGCGTGAAGCGGAAGCGGAGGTCGACGCGCCCGCCGGGGAAATCTCCCTCCAGGCGGTTGGTGACGGTGAGATGCGCGTCGTCCTCGCTCTCGACGGCGAGGAGTTCGGTGGTGTACGTGTACTCGCTCGCCGCCGTACCGAGCCACCGCTCGATCTCGGCCGTGCCGGTGTAGGTCGAGCCGTCGTCGGTGACGGTGGCGTCGTCGCGCATGGTCGCGAGCGCGGCGGCGGTGTCGCGGACGTGGTGGGCGGCCAGATAGCGGGCGACGACCTCGGGGATGGCGGGGATGGCCGGGTTGGCGGACATGAAGCTTCAGCTCCCTCAGTGCTAAAATAGAAGTGACTAACTTCGACTTTAGCAGTAACGGAACGGACGAGCGGACGGGGCGGGACCATATGGCGGGGCGAGGGAACAGGATGCGGCTGGAGGACCGGACATGTCCGCTGTCCACCACCGTGCGGCAGGTCGGCGAGTGGTGGACGCTGCTGATCCTTCACGACGCGTTCGACGGCTATACGCGCTTCGACCAGTTCCAGGAGAGCCTCGGCATCTCCTCCAGCATGCTCACCACCCGGCTCAAGACCCTCGTCGCGGACGGGCTGTTGGAGCGCCGCCCGTACCAACAGGGCCCGACGCGCTACGAGTACGTCCTCACGGACCTCGGCCGCTCGCTGCGCCCCGTCCTCGTCGCCCTCGCCGCATGGGGCAACTCACGGCTGCCGGCCGAGGACCGGACCATGGTCCTGGTCGACGCGACGACGGGCGCGGAGGTCGAGCCGGTGGTGGTCGACGCGGCCTCCGGGCGACGGCTGGACGACAGCGAGAAGTACGTCTTCGCGGCCGGTCCGGCGGCGACCGGCGGGATGCTCGCGCGGTACGGCCCGGACCGGCCGGGCGGGCGACCGGACTCCGGTGAGGACGCGGTCAAGTCCGGTTACCCGCAGGGAAGTTGACACGTACCTCTACTACAAACGCGCGGGTTTTCTGCACCGGATCACGTAGCCGATCGGGGCTGTTGTGTGCATCGCGGCGGCCCGCTCGGAAACGTTCCGAATGTTTCCCTGAAGGTGCCTCAAGGGGCCAGTCGCGACGGGTTGAATGGACCTCGACCAAGCTCGCTGAACGATGGAGAGACCCTTGAGCACTTCCGACGCCACCATGCAGGCTCTCGCCGCCAGGTTCGACCCGGCGGCAGCCGCAGGCCTGGACCTCACCTTCGGCTTCAACGTGACCGACGAGGACAAGCAGTTCTCCTTGACGGTGAAGGACGGGACCTGCTCGCTGCAGGAGGGGGCGAACCCGGACGCCAACGCCACACTCGTGCTGGACGCCGACACCCTCAAGTCCATCCAGTCGGGTTCCTCCGACGGGACGCAGGAGTTCACCGCCGGCCGGCTCCGCATAGAGGGTGACCCGATCGTCGCCCAGAAGCTGGGCACGCTGTTCCCGGCCTGATCCGGCTGATCGGCTTACGCGGTGGGCCCGCGGTCACCTCGGTGACCGCGGGCCCGCTCGCGTGACGCTCGCGTGCGTGACGCCCGCGTGCGCCTCTTCGCGAGAGCCCACCCGCGGTTCGCCGGCGGCGCGGCGGGGATTTCGTATGCCGATTGTCAGTGGTGCCTTCTATGGTTTTGGGCATGACCCCTGCACTCATCGGGCGTGACCACCCCGCAGGCGTCCTACGCGCGGAGATCGGCCGGGCGACGGACAGCCACGGGGGTCTCGTGCTGATCGCGGGCGAGGCGGGCATCGGCAAGACCACGCTGGTCACGGCCGCCGCCCAGGAGGCCAGGCAGCGCGGGGCGCTCGTGCTCGGCGGCTCCTGCTGGGAAGGCAGCGCCCCGGGGTACTGGCCGTGGGTGCAGGTCGTGCGCGGGATGCGGCGCGGCCTGGGCGAGGCCGCGTGGGCGAAGGCCGAGCGCGCGGCGGGCGGGCGGCTCGCGGTGCTGCTCGGCGAGGCGGCCGGGGACGACGAGGCCAAGGACGCCTTCTCCGTGTACGACGCGGTGACGACCGCTCTCGTCACGATCTCGCAGGACCGGCCGGTCGTCGTGGTCGTGGACGACCTGCACTGGGCGGACACCGCGTCGGTCAAGCTCCTCGAATTCGCCGCCCAGCACGCCTGGTTCGAGCGGCTGCTGCTCATCGGGACGTACCGGGACGTGGAGGTGGAGGCGCCGGGCCACCCGCTCCAGCAGCTCATCCTTCCGCTCGTCGCCCGCGCCACCACCGCCGTCACGCTGACCGGGCTCGACCGGGACGACGTGGGCGCGCTCCTCGCGCTGACCACCGGGCGGGAGCCGGAGCCCGCGCTGGTGGACGAGGTGCACAGCCGCACGGGCGGCAATCCGTTCTTCGTGGAGCAGACCGCCCGGCTCTGGCACGGCGGCAGCCCGGTCAGCGCGATCGCCCCCGGCGTACGGGAGGCCGTGCGGCGGCGGCTGTCGATGCTGCCCAAGCCGGTGGGCGACCTGCTGGTGGCGGCGAGCGTGCTGGGCAGGGAGTTCCACCGCCAGGTGCTCGCCGCCGCCACGTCGGCGCCCGTGCCGCACGTGGACCGGCTGCTGGACCGGGCCGTGTCCGCGCGGCTGGTGGTGACACGCAAGGGCGGCCGGTTCGCCTTCGCCCACGACCTCGTGCGCGAGACGCTCTACGACTCCCTGGAGGAGGCGGAGGCGGCCCGGCTGCACGGCGCGGTCGTACGGGGCCTGGACTCCGCGCCGGCGCTGGGCGACAAGATCTTCCCCGCCGATCTGGCCCGGCACGCCCATCTCGCCGGTGACACCGTGGAGCGCGACCACCGCATCGATCTGCTGCTCGCGGCCGCGCGGGACGCGTCGAGCAGGCTCGCGGCCGAGGAGGCCGTCGGTCACTACCGGCGCGCGCTGGAGGTGGCGGAGACCGCGGGGGAAGGTGATCCGCGGCGCGCCGTCCTCATCGCGCTCGACCTGGCCGGCGAGCTGCGGCACCACGGCCTGGAGGACGAGGCCCGGCGGTATTTCGACCGCGCGGTGACACCGGCGCGGGAGCTGGGCGATCCGGAGCTGCTGACCCGCGTGGCGCTCACGGTCCACCAGATGCACGACATCCCGGGCCAGGGGCCGCACGCCGCGGAGTTGCTGGACGAGGCCTACCGCGCGCTGTTCGGCGAAGGCGAGAGGGACAGCGGCGCGGACCTTCCCCCGGCCCGTGGCGCGGAGAGGGAGCGGATGGCGCAGGATCTCGCCGTCCGTGCCACCGATCTCGCCCGGCGGGACGATGACGACGAGGCGCTCGCGTTCTCGCTCTGGGCGCGGCACGACACGATCTGGGGCCTCGGCACCTCCGAGGAGCGGCTCGCCCTCACCACCGAGATGTCGGCGGTGGCCCGCCGCACGCGGAATCTGGACATGGAGGTGCACGCCGCGGCGATGCGCTGGGTGACGCTGCTGGAGCTGGGGGATCCGCTCTTCCTGAGCCAGTTGCGTACGTACGCGGTCCTGGCCGAGCGGGCGGGCAAGCGCAGGTACGAGCTGGGCAAGGCGGTCGACCTGGGCATCATCGCCGCGCTCAGCGGCGACTTCGAGCAGGCGGAGAAGTGGTACGCCGACACGGTCGAGGTGGCGGACGGCCACGGGCCTTACGAATACCTGGCCACCCACCTGCTCTGGGCCCTGCACATGATCCGGGGGCGTTACGACAAGGCCGACGCCGTCTCGCGCGGCCTCGACGGCGCGGGCTATCCGCTGCCCGTCCTGCTCGACGGGATCGCCGCGATCGAATGCGGAGACACGGAGCGGGCGCTGCGGCGCCTGCGGGAGCTGGAGGACCGGCCCGAGGCGGTGTCGCGGATCTTCGCGCCGCTGCTCTTCCGGCTCCGGGCACACACGGCCGCCGCGACGGGCGATCCCCAGTTGATCGCCGAGGCCCGGGACGCCCTCGGCGCGCACAGCGGCCGATGGCTCGTCGCGCTGTACGGCTGCGACATCAGCGGACCGGTCGACCTGTGGCTCGGCATGCTCGACGCGGCGGAGGGGCGCTGGGACATGGCGGTGGCCGCGTTCACCTCGGCGCGCGACTCCGCCGACCGTCTCAAGGCGAGACCCTGGTCCCTGCGCGCGGGCCTGGGGCTGGCGGACGCGCTGCGGGCCCGCGGCGGGGCGGGGGACGCCGCGGCGGAGGCGAGGCTGCGGGCGGAGACGTCGCGCGCGGCGAAGGCGATGGGGCTGGAGCATCTGGAGGGGCGGCGGCCCGGTGTGACGGGCGGCGGAAACAGGGAGACGGCAGCCGGGCCGGACGCCGGCACTCCCACCCGCCCCGCCACCGGGGCCGACGGGCCTCGACCAGGCACATCCGGGACGGAGTTCAGGCGGGACGGGGCTGTGTGGTCGCTCGCCTTCGACGGGCGGGCGGTCCATGTGCCCGACGCCAAAGGGCTGCGCGATCTGCACACGCTGCTCTCGCACCCGGGCACGGACTTCCCCGCCGTCCGGCTGCTCGCGCCCGACGGCGGCGAGACGGCCGTGGCGGCACGGGCCATGGGCGGCGACCCGGTCCTGGACGAACGGGCCAAGGCCGAGTACCGACGGCGGCTCGACCAACTGGACCGGGAGATCGACCGCGCGGGCGAGCGCGGCGACGACGCGCGCGCCGCCGCGTACGACAGGGAGCGCCAGGCCCTCCTCGACGAACTCCGCACGGCCGCCGGTCTCGGCGGGCGCACCCGGCGACTGGGCGACGAGGCCGAGCGGGCCCGCAAGACGGTCACGGCCCGGATCCGCGACACCCTGCGCAAACTCGACGCGCTCCACCCCGAACTGGCCGCGCATCTGCGGAAGTCGGTGACGACGGGCTCGACCTGCGCGTACCGCCCGGAGCTCGCGGACGACACCGGGACGGGCGAAAGCGGTGCTCTGTCCGCCGACCTCGACTGGCGACTGTGAGCCCCGGCCCCGCAGCGTGGGCGGCCGCAGCGGAGGCTAGGGTCGTGAACGTGTTGAGCCCACCGGTGAGCAGGGACTTGGTCGTCGTCGGCGCCGGCATCGTCGGGGCGTCGGTGGCCTATCACGCCGCACGGGCGGGTGCCACGGTGACGTTGGTCGACGCCGGGCGGCCGGGCGCCGGCGTGACGGCGGACTCGTTCGCCTGGATCGGAGCGTCCGGCGTGCGCAAGGGTCCGGCCGCCGGGCTGCGGGCCACCGCGACGGCGGAGTACCACCGGCTCGGGGCCGAGTTGCCGGGGCTCCCGGTGACCTGGTCCGGCTCGCTGAGCTGGACCAGGGAGGGCAGTGCGCCGGACGCCGGGCCCGGACAGACGATCGTGGACGCGGCCACGGCGGCGACGCTTGAGCCCACCCTTCGGCAGCCTCCGCAGTGGGCTGTCTGGGCGCCGGATGACGGCGCTGCCGACTCGGTGGGCGTGACCGAGCGGCTGGTCGCGGGCGCTCGCGCCCATGGAGCCCGGGTACATCTGGACACTCCGGTCACCGCGCTCCGCCGGGATGCGGCGGGCCGGATCGCCGGGGTCGATACGGCGGCGGGACCCCTCTCCGGTGCGACGGTGGTGCTGGCGGCGGGAGTTGCCACGGCGGCGCTGGGCGCGCCGCTCGGCGTGCGCGTCCCGGTCGAACCGTCCCCGTGTCCGCTGTTCCGTCTCCGCGCCCCGGCCGGTCTGGTCCGCACCGTGGTCAACACCGAGGACTTCGATCTCCGGCAGGTCGCCCCGGACCGGCTGATCGCCGCCGCGGACTCGCCCGAACGGACCCTTGCCGCCGTCCGGTCCACCTTCCAGGGCACCGGGAGCGTCGAGCTGCTCAGCACCCGGCTCGGAGTGCGACCGATGCCGGCCGACGGTGAGCCGATCATCGGCCCGGTCGCCGAGGTCCCCGGCCTCTACGTGACGGTGATGCACTCGGCGGTCACGCTCGCCGCGGCCGTCGGCCGCCTGGCCGCACGGGAGTTGGTCGAGGGAACGGCCGAGCCGGCCCTGTCGGCCTGCCGCCCGGACCGCTTCTAGGGCGTGTCTTGAAAGTGGCGTCGCCCGCCCGCAGGGCGGGGCTCACGGCGTCCGCCGCGGAGCGGCCGATGTCACGTGCTGCGGTGCCACGTGTCCCGGGCCCGGGAAGATCGACAGGACCTGGCCCGGTGGCGGCCGTGGTGGGCTCGATGCGGAGATCCAGCCCCCCACGCCGTCCGTGGACGAGATTCAGACACGCGTGACCGCGTCGGCCACCGCGCAGGCGACGTTGTCCGATCCGCCCGCCGCGAGGGCCAGCGCGATCAGCTCGCGCACGGCGTCCTCCGGCTCCGCCGCCGTACGCAGGACGCGCCGGATGTCCTCGGGCCGTACGACCGTGAACAGGCCGTCCGAACAGAGCAGATACCGGTCGCCCGGCTGCACGTCGTGCAGCCGCAGATCGGGGCGGGCGTGGTCCTCGCTGCCGTCCAGGGCGCGCAGCAGCAGCGCCCGTCGGGGATGGGACACCCCCTCCTCGGCGGTGAGGCTGCCCGCGTCGATCATCGACTGCACGAGGGTGTGGTCGTGCGTGATGCGGGAGACCTCACCGCCCCGCAGCAGATACGCGCGGGTGTCACCGACATGTACGAGCGCCAGCCGGGACCCCGTCCACAGCATCGCCGTGAGCGTCGTCCCGGAGCCACCGGGACCCCCCGTCGCCCCCGCCCGGTTCACCCGGTCCACCGCGTCCGCCAGGCCGTTGAGCACATCCGCGCCCCGGACCGACTCCTCCAGCGCCACCAGTGCCTCGACCGCCGCGCCGCTCGCCCGCGCCCCGTCGTCCCCGAACCCGTCCGCCACCGCGAGCAGCCGTGTACCGGCGTACGCCGTGTCCTGATTGACCGGCCGGACCAGTCCTCGGTCCGACCCGGCCGCGTAACGCATCGCTGTTTCCTTGCCCTTGCCCATCTCAGACATCTCTTCGACGCCTTCCCCTGCCGGTAGCCCCGACAGTTGGCCGACGAGGAAGGCCACCAGGTCCCCGCGCGCGGCGGTCTCCGTCTCCACCCGCGCCCAGTACGCCCCGATGTCCCGGCCGGCGGCACGTGGGTCCCTCTCGCACAGATCGCAGACCTCACCGATCCGGGCCAGCGGCATCCCTATGCGCCGTAGCCATGCCACCAGCCGGGCCCGGTCCAACTGGTCCCCGGTGTAATACCGGTAGCCGGTCGTCCCGTCCACGCGTGCCGGTAGCAGCAGCCCCAGCTCGTCGTAGAGACGCAGCGCCTTCGGTGACAGCCGGGACGCGCGGGCGAACGCGCCGATGGTCAGTTCAGCCATGTTCTCCATGCCGCGAAACACCGCCGTCCCTCTCCTCGTACCGGGCGCCTCGCCCGGCACCGCCGATGCTGGGGCTTGCCCCTTGGGGAGAGTCAACACACCTGTGGCCCGCGGCTCTCCCCCGGGGAGTCGCAGGCCACAGCCGTCGGGATTCACGCGCTCACTTGCGGTTGTAGAGCCGCATCGTCCAGGTGCCGAAGACGAGCACCAGACCGACCGACCAGCCCAGCGTCACCGCGATGTCGTGGGTCGGCCAGTTGCCCGCCATCAACTCGCGTACCGCGCTGGCCAGTTCGGAGACGGGGCTGTTGTTGACGAAGGCCTGGAGCCAGCCCGGCATCGTCTTCGGGTCGACGAAGACGTTGCTCAGGAAGGTCAGCGGCATGATCACCATCATGCTGACGCCCATCACCGACTTCTCGGTGCGCAGCATCAGCCCGAACATCGTCCAGATCCATGAGAACGAGAAGGAGAAGACGAGCAGCAGCACCACCCCCGCCGTGATGCCCAGCACGCCCCCCTCGGGCCGGTATCCGATGGCCAGACCCACGCCGAGGATCACGATCGCGGCGATCATGTACCGGATCACGTCGCCGAGCAGATAGCCGACCATCGGGGCCGGCCGCCAGATCGGGAGCGTGCGGAACCGGTCGAACACGCCCTTGGCGATATCGGTGTTGACCGCGACGCCCGAGTACATGGTGATCATCACGACGCTCATCACCATGACGCCGGGCAGCAGGAACTGGATGTACGCGGAGACCGACCCCGCCAGCGCACCACCGAAGAGGTACGCGTACATCAGCACCATCATGACCGGGAAGACGGTCACGTCGAAGAGCTGCTCGGGCACATGCTTGATCTTCAGCATCGCCCGCCAGCCGAAAGTCATCGACGCGGAGAGCGCGCTGGGCCTCGGTGGCCGTTCCTTGTTCACCAGCAGCGCGGCGAGGTCGTCCGCGGTGGGCGTGGCGAGTTCGAGGTCGTCCAGGTCCTGGCTCTTCGTGGCTACGGTGGTCATGCCGCCGCCCCCTCCTTCACATCGGTGGTCTCGGTGCCGGTCCCGGCCGAGGGCCCGGCCGGCTTCTTCTTGTCGGTGAGGGCCAGGAAGACCTCGTCCAGGCTGGGCTGGCCGAGGGAGAAGTTGTCCACGACGATCCCCTCGTGCGCCAGCTCGGCCAGCGCCCGCCCGGCCTGCTCGGCCGCGCCCTGGTCGCCGCGCGTCCCGCTGATCGTGGCGGTGAGCGCGAGCGGGTCAGCGTCCAGCACGATGTCCGCACTGAGCGCGGCGGCCAGCACCCGCTGGGCGTCGGGCCGTTGGGCCGCGTCGCGCAGCCGCAGATGTACGGCGCCGGAACCGACCGATGCCTTGAGGTCGCCCTTCGTGCCCTCGGCGATCACCTTGCCCTGGTCGATCACCGCGATCCGGGACGCCAACTGGTCGGCCTCGTCCAGATACTGCGTCGTCAGCAGCACCGTCGTCCCCTGCGAGACCACCGCCCGCACGATGTCCCACACCTGGTTGCGGCTGCGCGGGTCGAGGCCGGTCGTCGGCTCGTCCAGGAAGAGCAGGTCCGGGGTGTTCAGGATGGAGGCGGCGATGTCGATACGGCGCCGCATACCGCCCGAGTAGTTCTTGACCTGCCGGCCCGCCGCCTCCGTAAGGCCGAACGCGTCCAGCAACTGCCCCGCGCGGTCGCGGGCGTCGGGCTTGGTGTGCCCGAGGAGCCTGCCGAGCAGGATCAGATTCTCCGAACCGGTCAGGTCCTCGTCCACCGACGCGTACTGCCCGGTGAGCGCGACCCGGCTGCGGACCGACTCGGCGTCCTTCACCACGTCCTTGCCGAAGACGCGGGCCTCGCCGCCGTCCGGACGGAGGAGCGTCGCGAGCATCCGTACGACGGTGGTCTTGCCCGCGCCGTTCGGACCCAGCACTCCGTAGACCGTGCCCGTCGGCACGGCGAGATCGACTCCGTCCACGGCGCGGTTCGAGCCGAAGACTTTCACCAGCCCCGTGGTCTCGATCGCGAGATCATTACTCATCATCAGTCCTTGTCGTTCTGCGTGGTCGTTCTGTGTTTTCGTGTCGGAACGTCCGAGCGGTTCTCTCTTACGACTCCGGGTGGGCCCAAAACTCATCCGCCGGTGCACGCCCGGTGCTCAGCAGATGTACGGGCGGGCCGCCCGCGCCTCGCGGAGGCCCAGGCCCCACCATCCGAGCTGGTCGAGCAGCACGCTCGCGTCGCGGTCCCTGCGCTCCTCCGTCACCGCGTCGATGTCGAGCGCGTCGACTCCGCAGTCGAAGAGGTTGATCGACACCCCGTTCCGGAGAGTGACGGTGTGCAGCTCGGTGAAGACCGTGCGCAGCGCCTCCACCGCGTACAGCCCGCCCGAACCGTGGCCGTAGCTGACGAACGCGACCGGCTTGGTCTGCCACTCGTCGTACGCGTAGTCGACGGCCTGCTTGAGGGAGGCGGGGAACGAGCGGTTGTACTCCGGTGTCACCACCACGAAGGCCTCCGCGCGCCCGACCTCCGCCGTGAAGTCCGCCATCGGCTCCGTGGCCCGGTCGGGATAGCGCGCGGGGAAGTCGAAGTCGGCCAGATCGACGACCGACACCTCCAGCTCGTCCCGCTTGCCCGCCAGCTCGGCGAACCACCGGCCGATCGCGTCACCGAGGCGCCCCTCGCGGGTGCTGCCGATGATGACCGCGACGCGCAGCGGCGTCGCCGCGCCGTCGTCCCGCTCTCCCTCGCCGCAGTACCGCTGCCGCATGGGGGGCGCCTCCCTCCACCGATCTCCGTCACCCCTCTGGCTTCCCGCCCTCACCACCCAGGCGCTAGACGTGCCCGCGCGCCCGCCAGATCCAATCTGGCGGGCGCGCGGGCATGGCTGTGATACTAATACCGGTATAAGTATTGGATCGAATTGAGGCGAGGGGTCACCGCGGATGGTGGAGATCAAGACGGACGCGGCGCTGGACGCGATGCGGGAAGCCGGGCGCGTGGTGGCCCGCGCCCTGGCCGAGGCCCGGAAAGCGGCCGGCATCGGGGTGTCCCTGCGGGAGCTCGACGAGGCGGCCCGCGCGGTGCTGGCCGAGGCGGGGGCCGGTTCCCCGTTCCTCGGGTACCGGCCGTCCTTCGCCCCGGTCCCCTTCCCCGCCGTGATCTGCACCTCCGTCAACGACGCCGTGGCGCACGGCATCCCCACCGGCTACCGGCTGCGCGACGGCGACCTGGTGAGCATCGACTGCGGCGCCCTGCTCGACGGCTGGGCCGGCGACGCGGCGATCAGCTTCGTCGTGGGAACACCGCGCCCCGCGGACCTCGAACTGATCGACGCCACCCAGCGGGCCCTGGACGCCGGCATCGCCGCCTGCCTGCCCGGCAACCGCCTCGGCGACATCTCCCACGCCATCGACACGGTCGCCCGCGAAGCCGCCTGTGGCATGCCCGCCGACTTCGGCGGTCACGGCATCGGCCGCCGCATGCACGAGGACCCCCATCTCCCCAACCGCGGCCGCCCCGGCCGTGGTTTCCCCCTCCGCCACGGCCTGGTTCTCGCCATCGAGCCCATGCTCATGGCCGGCGGGAAGAACGCCTACCGCACCGACACCGACGGCTGGACCCTGCGCTCCGTCGACGGCAGCCAGGCCGCCCACATCGAGCACACGGTCGCCGTCACGGACCAGGGCCCCCGCATCCTGACCCTGCCCTGACTCTGCCGTGACCGGCCCTGACCCGCCAGGACCGGCGTAAGGCCGACCGAGGGCCGGCGGAGGGCCGGCGCGGGGCAGACGGCTCACGAGCGCGCGCGGCTTGCCCCTCCCGTAACAGGAGGTCCTAGCGTCCGGCCTCATGGAGATTGTGGTTCATGACACGGCGTCCGCCATGCGCGATCTGCTGGGGCTTCCCCAGGGCGAACGGGCCGACGCCCTGCGCGAGATGCTCGGGCCGCTTGAGCGCGTGATGGCCCCCGTGATCGGCGAGATGGACACCGTACACACGCATCAGACGGGCAGTGGCTTCCGTATCGACCGCGACGACCCCCGCCTCCTCGCCGCCGTGGAGCAGATGCTCCGCGCGGGTGTGTGGGAGAGGATCGAGAGTTCTCTCCGGTCCGCGTGGGGCCGGCTGAGCGCGGCGGCGCCGGGGATCAGGCATGCCGAGACCGTTCATGTCGTCCTCACGCTCGGCAACCCCGACGACGAACACCTCACCGTCCGCAGCGCCGGCCACTTCGGCATGGGCGGGATCCCGGGCGCGATCCTGCTGACCATGTGGCCCACCCCCACCAGCCTGGCGAAGATCGGTCACACCGCCGCGCACGAGCTTCACCACAATGTGCGGTACGCCAACGTCGACTGGAACCCCGTGACCGTCACCGTCGGGGAGCACGTCGTGGCCGAAGGGCTGGCCGAGGCCTTCGTCCGTGAACTGGTGGGCGAGGAGAACATGGGCCACTGGGCGACGGCCCTGTCCGGCACCGAACTTGACGGCGCGTACGCGAAGGTCACCGCCGCGATCGACCTGGCGGGGATGGGGAGACTGCCCGCGTACGTCTTCGGGGACGCCGCCGCGCGGGAGATGGGGCACGAGCCCGTCGGTCTGCCGGACTTCGCCGGTTACGCGGTCGGTCTGCGGATCGTGGACGCCCACCTGGCGGCCACCGGCCTCACCGCCGCCGCCAGCACGGCACTGCCGGTGCACGAGATCCTCACGAACGCCGGAGTGCCGACCACCACGCGAGCCGCTCAAGGTACGCGAGACTGAGGTCATGACGACGCGTGCCGGGGAGGCGGGGGACGGCCTCTCCGTCGGCCGTACGGCCGCGCTCGTCGGTGTCAGCGTGAAGACCCTGCACCACTGGGACGCGATCGGTCTCGTACGGCCGAGCGCCCGCACCTGGGCAGGGCACCGGCTGTACTCCGGCGACGACATCGCCCGGATCCACCGGGTCCTCGTCTACCGCGAACTCGGCTTCCCGCTCGCCGAGATCGGCCGGATACTCGACGACCCGGACGCCGACGCCCGCGATCACCTGCGGCGTCAGCGGTCGCAGCTCGCGGACCGTATCGCCCGCCTCCAGAAGACGCTCGGCGCGGTCGACAGCATGCTGGACGCGTCGAAACCCGGCATACGGCTCACCCCGGAGGAACAGGTCGCCATCTTCGGCGACGACTGGCAGCCCTCCTCGGTCGATCAGGCCGAGGAGCGCTGGGGGGACAGCGCCCAGTGGGCCCAGTACGAGGAGCGGGCCGCCGCGACGACGACCGAGGAGTGGCGGGACATCGCCGCGGCGTACGAGGCGTTGAACACCGATCTGGCCGCCGCCGGGCGTGCCGGTGTCGTCCCCGGCTCCGCCGAGGCGAACGCCCTCGCGGAGCGCCACCGCGCGTCGATCGCGGCGTACTTCGACTGCACGCACGCGATGCACGCCTGCATCGCCCGTTCGTACCTCGGCGACACCGACCACACCGCCGCGTACGAGGCGCTCGCGCCGGGCCTGACCCGCTGGCTGCGCGACGTGATCTTCGCGAACGCCGCGGCCCACGGCGTCGACCCCCAGACAGCCGAGTGGGAGTGATCTCCTTCGGTCCCACGGCCTCGGCCTCCGGACTCACTCCCCCGGGCGGAGCTGCTCGGCCACCAGTTCCCGCGCCTTCTCGCTCCACGCCGAGGGGCGCTTCGTCTCCGGATCCAGGCGGATCAGCGTGCGGGTGCCGTACGCGTACGTCGGCGGGCCGCCGTCCCGCGAACCGATGCGGAAGCCGTAGGTGAGGGAGGTGCGGCCGAGATGTTCGACCCAGATACGGACGCCGTACTCACCGGGGCGGTCGATCGGCGCCTCGAAGATGATCCGGAAGTCCTTCACGACGTTGAAGGCGTCGCCGAGAGCGGTCCAGTCCCTGCTGAAGGCGATCTCCCGCTCCTGCCAGTAGGACACCCAGGCACGCTCGACCAGCACGCCGTAGCGGCTGTTGTAGAGCATGCCGAAGGAGTCCAGCTCGTCGAAGTGGACGACCACCGGCACCACGAATCCGTACGTCGGCTCGGTCGCGCGACCCTCAGTCACATGCTCACTCACACGCTCCTCCGTCCATCCCGTCACTCAGGGCTCCCGCGTGTGGAAGTAGTAGAAGGCCGCGATCGCGGTCGCCAGCCCCACCGCGAGCCCGATCCCGGACGACCGCAGCACGCTCGCGTACGAGAGGCTGTAGAGGAAGCCCAGGGACATACCGGCCACCACTCCGTAGGCACCGGCCCGCACCTCGGTCGCCAGCGTCCTGGGGAGCCGCAGCAGGATGAAGACCAGCAGGGCCAACGAGATGCCGGAAATCAGGCCGAGGGCCACCTGGAGGGCGTTGAGCGGGTCGCCGTGACGCTGGATGAACGGCGCCCAGACGCCGTAGGTGATACCCAGCGTGACCGGGACCGCCACGAGGTGGAGGGGGACACGGGGCCGCCCTCCGCCGGAGAGGCCCGGGAAACGCGAGGGGCGGGTGGGCCGCGCGTGCCGGGGTCCGGACCTGGTGGACGTCGGTGCGTGTGTGGCCATGGCAGCAAGCTCCTCCCGGTCGTCCCTCTTCCAGAGCACACCCGCCGACGCCCACCGGCAACTCGTACCGCCACGCACGGAGCCAACCCCCACCCCTTGCTGACAGCCCGCCCCCTCGTACGTCACTGTGGCGACCGTGATCTCTCCCCGCCCCGGACGACCGAACAGGCCGACCAGGCCGACCCTCCGGCCGTCCGCCCGGCTCACGCCCCCCGAGTGGCTGCTCAGCGGCCTGCGCCCGAACCCCGCCCCCATCCCCTGGTCGGCCGTCGTCCGCGCCGGGGTCGCGCTCGCCGCGCCCCTCGCCGTCGGGCTCGCCTTCGGCAGGCCCACCTACGGCGCGCTCGCCTCCATGGGCGCCCTGTACGGCGTGATCAGCGACACCGCCGACGCCTACCGGCTGCGCATACTGCACATCGCCTTCCCCCAGGTCCTGGGCGCCCTGGGCCTCACGCTCGGCATCCTCGTCTTCGGCCACGGCTGGCTGGCCGTCGCCGCGCTGACCTTCGCCGCGCTCGTCTCCGGGATGATCTCCTCGATCGGCGCGGTGGCCTCGGTCTCCGGGCTGCTCCTGCTCCTCAACGCGGTCGTCGGCGCCGGTCTCCGGATGCCGGATCCCTGGTGGCTGGCCCCCCTGCTGCTCGCCTGCGGCGGGGCCTTCGTGCTCGCGCTGTCCCTGCTCGGCTGGCCCTTCCGCGGCCGTGCGGCCGAACGGACCGCCGTCGCAGACGCCTACCGCGCCTGCGCCGACCTGCTCGAATCCGCGGCCCGCGAGGACGGCGACTACGACGCGAAACGGCAGGCCGTCACCGCGGCGCTGAACAACGCGTACGACCTCGTCCTCGCCCGCCGCGCGCGCGACACCGGCAGGCGCAGCCCCCTCGTACGGCTGCTCTCACAGCTCAACGTGCTCATCCCGCTCGTCGAGGCGGCGCCCGCCGCGCATCTGCGGCGCCGTCCACTGGCTGACGAGATCCCTTACGTCGTCCGGCAGTTGGCGCGCGCGGTCGAGGAGGGCCGGGTCGACGGCACCGAGGTGGACCTGCCCGTCCCGGGCACCCCCTCCGAGCGGGCCGTCGACGCCGCGCTGCGGCACGCCGCTTCGGTCGTGCACAAGGCCGACCCCGATCCGTACAACGTGGACGACCGCCTCGGCCGCCCCTCGGCGCTCGGGGTCCGGATCCGGCGCGCCGGGCGCGACGTGCTGCTGAGCGAGTCGTCCTGGCGGTACGGGCTGCGCCTCGCGCTCTGCATCGGCCTCGCGCAGTCCCTGGTCTCGGTGATCGACGTACCGCGCTCGTACTGGGTCGCCCTCACCGTCACCTTCGTCCTCAAACCGGATTTCGGCTCGGTGTTCTCGCGCGGCGTCCTGCGCGCGCTCGGTACGGCGGCCGGTCTCGTCGTCGCCGCGGCCGTGCTGTCGCACGTGCCGCGCGGCTGGTGGGACGTCCCGGTGATTCTGGTGCTCGCGGCGTGCATCCCCGCGGTGTCCGCGAAGAGTTACGGCTTCCAGACGGCGGCCATCACACCCGTGATCCTGCTGATCTCCGACGTGCTCAACCACGAGGGCGTCGCGCTGGTCGTACCCCGTCTCCTGGACAGCCTCATGGGCTGCGCCATCGCGCTGATCGCGGGCTATCTGCTCTGGCCGGAGAGCTGGCACACCCGGATCGGGGACCGGCTGGCGGACGCGGTCGAGGACACGGCGGATTATCTGACGTACGCGTTCGGCCCGGCCGGCCACCTCACGGACGCGGAGACAGGGGCGAACCAGGCCGAGCGGGTGCGCCGGCGTCGGAGGCTCTACCGCGATCTGTCCGTCGTACGCACCGAGTTCCAGCGCGCGCTCACCGAACCGCCCCCGACCGGCACACGCGCCGCCGCCTGGTGGCCGCTGGTCGTCGCGCTGGAGCGGATCATCGACGCGACGACGGCGGCGCGGGTACGCGTCAACCACGGCGCGCCGCCGCCGGGCGTGGCCGAGATCGCGGACGCGGAGAGGCAGTTGAGGGAGCTGGCGACGCGGGTGCGCTCCAGTGTCGTCCTGGTGGACGTGAGAAAGGGGTGGTCGGCGAAGGAGGACACGGGCGTGCTGGCGCCGCTGCGACGGGAGCTCCGTTCGGCGCAGGCGATCACCTCGCAGCGCCGCTGACGCACGACCGGCCGCCGGGCCGAGCCGATCGGCCGGTGGTCGGGCGCGGGCGCCTTCAGTAGTCCGGCGCCTTGAGCGTCACCCAGACCCGCTTCCCCGGTCCCTGCCGCCCCGCCACCCCCCAGTCGTCCGCGAGCGCGGCGACCAGCGCGAGGCCGCGCCCGCACTCGTCGATCGGGTCCGGCGTACGCGGCCTGGGCAGCGTCTCCCCCGCGTCCTCGACCTCCAGCCGCAGCAGCCCGTCGCCCCTGCTCACGGTCACGACGATCTCCCGCCCCGGCGGCGAGCCGTGCCGCAACGCGTTGGTGACCAGCTCCGACAGCAGCAGCGCCGCCGTCTCCCCCAGCTCACCCGGCAGGCCCATCCACCCCAGCAGTGCCTCCCTGGCACGGCCGACGCTGCGGGGGTGGCGGGGGAGCCGGAGCTTCATGTGCTGGTCACAGTCGCGGTTCATGGAGATGACCTTCCCCACGTGAACGGCTTTTACTTTCCGTGCACGCAAGGTGACTGTCCGGGGTTATGCGCTCAATGTCCCTGAAGTTCGTCCAGCACACGCCGCTCCCGCTTCGTCGGCCGGCCCGCGCCACGCACGCGGACCGCGACCGGGCCCGCGAATTCGCGGGGCGGGGGCGGCGGGCTGTTGTCCACGTAGCACTGGACGGCCACCGGCGCGCCCACCCGTTTCCGTACGACACGGGTGAGGACGACGACCCGCTGGCGTTCCGCGTGGCGGACGCGGATCTCGTCGCCCGGCTTGATCAGATACGCGGGCTTCACCCGTTCACCGTTGACCCGGACATGGCCCGCGCGGCACGCCGACGCCGCCTGCGAACGCGTCTTGGTCAGCCGCACCGACCAGATCCAGACGTCGGCGCGCACGCTTCCCTGGTCCCCGGTCCCGGCATGAGCTTCAGCAGCAGCCATGCTCCCGAGCTTAGAGCGTTTCCCCCGTATCCCCGAGGGAAATCACGTCCCGCACCTCGTCCGCCGACGTCTCCGTGAGCTCCTCCCCGGCCACCAGCCACCGGGTGATCCCCACCGATTCGAGGAACGGCAGGTCGTGGCTCGCGATCAGCAGCGCGCCCTCGTACGACTCCAGCGCGCCCGTCAGCTGCCGCACGCTCGCGATGTCCAGGCTGTTCGTCGGCTCGTCCAGCATCAGCAGCTGCGGGGCGGGCGCGGCGAGCAGCATCGCGGCCAGTGCCGCGCGGAAGCGTTCGCCGCCGGAGAGCGTGCCCGCGAGCTGTTCGGCCCGCGCCCCCTTGAAGAGGAAGCGCGCGAGCTGCGAGCGGATGTGGTTGTCCGTGGTGCCGGGCGCCAGGCACGCGACGTTCGCCGCGATGCTCAGCGCCGGGTCGAGGACATCCAGGCGCTGCGGGAGGAATCGCGCGGGTACGAACGTCTTCGCCTCCCCCGACAGCGGCGCGAGTTCCCCGGTGAGCGTGCGCAGCAGCGTCGTCTTGCCGGATCCGTTGCGTCCGACGAGCGCGATCCGCTCGGGGCCTCGTACGTCGAGCGTGGCTTCCCGCAGCCGCCCGAAGCGGGGCCGTACCGCGTCGAGGGCCAGCACCGTACGGCCCGCCGGCACCGCGGTACGGGGCAGGCTCACCCGGATCTCGGCGTCGTCGCGGATCGCCTCCGCCGCCTCCTCGCGCCGCTCGCGCGCGTCGCTGAGACGCTCCTCCTGGAGGACCCTCGACTTGTCCGCCGACTCCTGCGCGGACCGTTTGCGCTCACCCGCGACGATCCGGGGAGCCTTGCGCTGCGCGTTGAGCTTCTTGTCGTGCCGCTGCCGCCGGGCGTTCTTGATCTGCGTCTCCTCCAGCTCGCGCTTCTGACGGCGTACATCGGCCTCGGCGGAACGCAGCATGCGGCCCGCCGCCTCCTGCTCGGTGGCGAGCGCCTCCTCGTACGCGGACCAGCCGCCGCCGTACCAACTCACCGAGCCGGCGCGCAGCTCCGCGATCCGGTCGACGCGTTCCAGCAGCTCACGGTCGTGGCTCACCACGACGAGCACGCCGGAGCGCCAGGAGTCGACGGCTTCGTAGAGCCTGTGGCGGGCGGGCAGGTCGAGGTTGTTCGTCGGCTCGTCCAGCAGGAGCACGTCGGGACGCTCCAGGAGCAGTGCCGCCAGGCGCAGCAGGACCGTCTCGCCGCCGGAGATCTCGCCGACGGTGCGGTCCAGGTCGATCGAGCCGAGGCCGAGGGAGCCGAGCATGGCGACGGCGCGCTCCTCGACGTCCCAGTCCTCGCCGACCGTCTCGAAGTGTTCCTCGCGTACGTCTCCGGCCTCAATGGCGCGCACCGCGGCGCGGCGCCCGGCGATGCCGAGCGCCTGGTCGACGCGGAGGGCGGTGTCGAGGGTGATGTTCTGCGGCAGATACGCGAGGCTGCCGCCGACGGTGACCGACCCGCCGGAGGGCCGCAGCTCGCCCGCCAGCAGGTGCAGGAGGGTGGTCTTGCCGGTGCCGTTGGCGCCGACGAGACCGGTACGGCCCCGTCCGATGCTCAGGGAGAGCCCGTCGAAGACGGGTGTGCCGTCCGCCCACTGGAAGGAGAGCGCGGAGCAGGTCAGGGAGGCGCTGGGGGTGCTGGGGGTGGACATCGTCGTGATCCTCGTCGGCGCGGTGGGATGGGGGCGTCGTATGCGAGCACCACGCGGCGACCCGGCCCGTGCGGACCGGAGGGCTTGAGCCCTGAAGAGGGGATGCGGCTGTCCGGGAGTTCACGGACGGCAGATGCATCGAGGTCGCAGCCACGCGGGCGTACGGGCGGAGGCTTGAGCCCGGAGCCGTACGGCGTGATGATCGCGAACCTCAGATGCGCAACGTCCACCTCTATCGGAGACAACAAGGACTCTGTGAACGATAGGCGACCCCGGCGGCGGAGGCAAAGGGCTTCCAGGATCACTCCCCGTGGCGCGGGAGGGACGCCGGCACAGAAAAGTCGCCGGGCGGCACCGGGAATCCGGCACCGCCCGGCGACTGTTCACAGCTCGCTCAGGACAGACTCCGACGTGTCAGAGGCGTCGGACGTGTCAGACGCCGATGTCGTCGCCGTCCTTGCGCCACACCGCCACGACCGCCGGGCGGACCATCTTGCCGCGCCCGTCGGGCCACGCGCTGAGCGGGTTGTCGACCGTCGCACCGTCGAGCTCGCCCGGATGCTGCACCGCTACCAGGACGCGCCGGTCCTGGATGATCGGGCCGCAGGTCTCCGCGCCGTTCGGAACGGTGAGGAACTGCTTCAGCTCACCGCGCCGCTCGCCCTGCGTCGCGACGCCGAACAGACCGTCGTGCGAACCGAGTTGGGCGCCGTCCGTGGAAATCCACAGATTGCCGTGCGGGTCGAACGCCACATTGTCCGGGCAGGAGATCTGGCTGACCTTCTCCTTCGGGTACCCCGCGAAGTAGGTCGCCGGGTCCTTCGGGTCGCCCGCGACCAGGAACAGCCGCCAGGCGAAGCCGTCACCGGCCGGGTCGTCCCAGTTCTCGGCGAGCTCCAGGATGTGACCGTGCTTGTTGGCGTTGCGCGGGTTGGCCTCGTCCGCCGCGGCCTTGCCCGCGGCGCCGCGGTCGGTGTTGTTCGTCAGCGCGACGTACACCCGGCCGGTACGCGGCGAGGGCTCGACGTCCTCGGGGCGGTCCATCTTCGTGGCGCCGACCTTGTCACCGGCCAGGCGCGTGAAGACGTACACCTCGTCGGCGGTCATGCCGGGCACGTGCGAGACGTCGCCGGTGGCGAGCGGGATCCACACGCCGGAGCCGTCGAACTCGCCGTCCTTGGGAAGCTTGCCGGTGCCGTCGACATCCTGCGGGCTGTCACCGGTCAGCTTCGCGACGTACAGCGTGCCCTCGTCCAGCAGCGTGAGGTTGTGGTCGCGGTCGGCGCGGCTGTTGCCCTTCTTCATCGACTTGGACGACACGAACTTGTAGAAGTAGTCGAACTTCTCGTCGTCGCCCATGTAGACGACCGCGCGGCCGTCGGAGGTGAGGCGCGGCTGCGCGGCCTCGTGCTTGAAGCGGCCGAGCGCGGTGCGCTTGCGCGGCGTGAAGTCGGGGTCGTACGGGTCGAGCTCGACGACCCAGCCGAAGCGGTGCGCCTCGTTGGGCTCCTGCTTCAGGTCGAAGCGCTTGTCGAACTGCTCCCACTTGCGCTCGGTGGCGGCGGTGCCGATGCCGTAGCGCTTGTCGGTGTCGCTCGAACCGTTGGCGAAGTACTGGTTGAAGTTCTCCTCGCCCGACAGGATCGTGCCCCACGGGGTGGTGCCGCCCGCGCAGTTGTTGAGCGTGCCGTAGACCTTCTTGCCCGACCGGTCCACCGAGGTGCGCAGCAGCTCGGAGCCCGCGGCGGGGCCGGTGAGGCGGAACTCGGTCTTGACGGTGATACGACGGTTCAGCTCGTGACGCGGAACGATGGTCAGCTTTCCGCTGCGGGGCTGCTCGTCCACCACGACGACGGAAAGGCCGTGCGCGGCCCAGGCGATCTCGACCTGCTCACGGGTGGGGTTGTCGGCGTCGTAATCCTTGAACATCAGGATCTCGTCCGTGTACTCGTGGTTGGCCACGAGGAGCTGCTTGCCGCGCTCGCTCTTGAGCGGCAGCAGGCTCAGGAAGTCGTTGTTGTACCCGAACTGGCCGGCCTGCGCCTTGGCGGTCTGCTTGTTCGGGTTGAACTCGGGGGCGCCGCGCAGGATCGGGTCACCCCAGCGCACGACGATGTTCTGGGTATAGCCGTCGGGGACGGTCACCTTGTCGGCGGTGTTGGGCGCGACGGGCGCGAAGCGCAGTCCACGCGCTCCGTCGGGCTTCTTGCCGCCCTTGCCATGGCCCTTGTCGCCTCCGACCAGGGGGGTCGCCGAGGCGGGGGTGTTGCCGGAGCCCGCGACGAAGGCGGTACCCGCCGCGGCGGCGACGGTCACCACGGCGGCGCCGCGCATGATGGAACGGCGGGAAAGCGCGGTGGCTATGACATCGCCGACGTACTCGTTGTCACTGGTGTTGGGCGTCTCGTGAAAACACGCGTCTCCACAGCGGAAACGGCATGTCATGGCGGAACGTCCGCCCGGGTGCGAGTTGAGCAGCGGCAGCAGTTTGCGCACTTGTCCCCTCCGGTGGGCTTTCCTCGGCGCGGCCCGCGCCGACAATGTGTCGGGATATGTACGGCGGCGACGCTATGCGCGTAGGCACCCGGTTCATCGACCGCAAGGTGAACGCGGAATGAATGCGAGTCGACCGGGCATCCGTGGGGGGCACATTCCAGGTCCCGGGGCGCCCCTGCCGGAGCGAACGGCGGGTGGCCGCTAACCTTACGTATCCATCGTGGCCAGGGATGCTGAGTTTAGGTCGGGGCAGGTCCCCGAATCCCCTGTTCCAAGTACGGATATATGCCGCACCCAACTCATCTGAAAGGCCTCGCCCATGGGCATTCGGAGCTTGCTGCGCAAGGTGTTTGGACGCGAGCGTGCGGAGCGTGACGAGTCGGCGGCCACATCGGTACCGGCCCAGACCGAACGCACGCATCAGCCGGAGCCGACGACGCCAACCACGACTACGACGGCCACGACCGCCGCCTCGGCCACCGTGCCGGCACCGGCCAAGGAGCCGTCACCCGCCGCGGAGAAGGTGACGGCGGAGAAGTCAACGACGAAGACGACGAAGACCGAGCCCGAGAAGCGGGCGAAGCCGGAGAAGGCGGAGAAGGCGGAGAGGTCGGAGAGGTCGGAGGCGGAGAAGGCCGAGGACCTGGTCGCCGCCGCCTTCGACAACCCGCGCACGTCGACGCCGGAACGGAGCGTCCCGGCCCAGACGAAGCGCGAGGAACCCAAGACACCGACCGTCCCGGCCCAGGCCCAGTCGACACCGGAACCGGCGAAGCCGAAGCCGGTGGTCGAGCCCGAGCCGGAGCCGGTGAAGGCGGCGGCCGAGCCGGAGCCCGAGGTCGTACCCGAGCCCGAGCCCGAGCCCGAGCCGGTCGCTGTCGCCGAGCCGGCCCCGGCCCCCGCCCCGGTCGCCGCCCCCGCCCCCGCCCCCAAGGAGACGGGCAAGCCGGCGTACTCCCTCGCGAAGGTCAAGACCCAGGCGCCGGGCCTCGTCGACTCGTACAAGGCGGCGGGTGCCGCGCTCAAGAAGGCCGGCCTGGACGGAGAGCGGGCGACGGTCTATCTCGTGCTCGACCGTTCAGGTTCCATGCGCCCGTTCTTCAAGGACGGCAGCGCTCAGCGCCTCGGCGAGCAGGCCGTCGCGCTCTCGGCCCACCTGGACGAGAAGGCGACCGTGCAGGTCGTCTTCTTCTCTACCGAGATCGACGGTACGGGGGAGGTCTCCCTCTCCTCGTACGAGAACAAGGTGGACGAACTGCACGCCGGGCTCGGCCGCATGGGCCGGACGAATTACGCCGCCGCGGTCGAAGAGGTCGTCGCCCTGCACGAGAAGGCGGGCAACCCGGGCCCGGCGCTGGTGATCTTCCAGACGGACGGCCCGCCGGAGGCCAAGCAGGCGGCGGAGAAGGCGTTCGCGAACGTGGCGAAGCTGCCGCTGTTCTGGCAGATCGTGGCGTTCGGCGAGCACGAGGCGAAGGGATTCGACTTCGCGCGGAAGCTCGGCGCGGACGAGAAGGCGGCGAACGTGGCGTTCTTCCACGCGGGCCCGACGCCGAAGGAACTCCCGGAAGCGGAGATCTTCACCAACGTGCTCGCGGCGCTGCCGGCCTGGTGGTCCGCGAACAAGGCCTGATCGCAGCTGAGGCATCACGAGACGCGCCCTCCGTAGGACGACGGAGGGCGCGTCTCGTTCGCTCCCCGCCGGTCCACCACGGGTGGCATCCACCGGAACGCCTCAAGACCGCCCCCGACCGCCCCGCGTCCAGCCGTCGAAATCCGTCGGCGACACATTGCTCCCGCACAGGATCGTCGCGACCGTCCTGCCGTCGAACCGGCCGCCGCCCTCCAGGATCGACGCGACGCCCAGCGCCGCCGCGGGTTCGACCACCAGGCCCGCGTGCACGTGGATCAGGCGCATTGCCTCGACGATGCCGTCTTCCGTGACCAGGACCGCGTCGTCCACGACCGAAGCGAGATCGTCGAGCACCTCCGGCAGGACATACCGGCCGGCAACTCCGTCGGCGATGGTGTCCGGAACCCCGACCTCGACCGGCCGGCCCGCCCGCCACGCCAGCGTCATCGCCGGCGCGTTCTCGGGCTGGACACAGATGACCTCGGTGCCCCTGCGCAGACTCTTCAGCGCGTGGCCCACACCGGACGCCATCGCACCGGCGCCCAAGGAGACGACCACCGCGTCGAGTTCACCGGGCAGATCCGCCAGCTCGACACCGATCGTCGCCGCACCCTCACACGTGTCGACGTCTCTGCTGTCCTCGACCAGGAACGCGCCCGTCTCGGCGGCATATCGCGTGGCGGCTTCGAGAGCCTGCTCGATCTCCCCGTCGACCAGGATCACGTTGGCGCCGAGCGTCTTCATTCGCTCGATCTTCAGCGGGTTGGCCGCCGACGATGCGACGACCGTGACCCCGATTCCACGCGACCGGCCGCCGAAGGCGAGCGCCTGACCAAGATTCCCCGCGCTCGCACAGACGACGGCGTCCGCCGCCCCGCTGTCATGAAGACGGTTGAGAACGGTCTCGGTCCCACGGCCCTTGAACGAGCGGACGGGATTGAGGGTCTCCACCTTCAGGATCAGGCGGCAGCCCAGCGCATCGCCCAAGGGCTCGCATTCGTACTGCGGTGTGTCCAGGAACACCGGATTCATCCGGGTACGGGCCACAAGGATTCTCGCGAGATCCAACCGCACCGCGAACCTCCGGCGTCATACGAACGTGGTCGGGGCAATGTCCTCGTACCCGCTGACGTCACTCCTGGAGCCGAGACTACTCAAGGCGCGCCCGCCGGCTGTGCTGGTTGCGCTCCGCCAGACGCGCGCTCAACTTCGAGACGGGCGGTACGTAGTCCGGGCACTTGGGGCTGCCGCACTCACACTTGGGCCACGCGAGCGACCCGCCCGGCCCGAGGAGCTGTTCCATGTCGCCTTCGCCGTTGCCGTCGATTTTCCGCACCACCAGCACCCCATCCGTACCGAACGTACTCATCAACCGGGCCAGAAACCGCCGCGCGTCGCTGCCGCTCACTCGGCGACCCGCTTAAGCGCCTGTTCAACGCGGAGCAGCAGCTCAGGTGTCACCGGTGCGTACAGACGGGGGACGGAGTCGGGCACGAGCCGCCAGAAGCCGAAGCTGTGCACGACGGCGTCCAACTCGGCCACGTCGGCGGGGACACGGGACGGTGTTCGAGTCTCGGGTTCGAACATGAGGGGATGCACCTTCCGTCATTGCGCAATTACGTTCCGTGCATCAAGAATCGGCAGAAGGGGCCGTGTCCAAAAGGGCTCGGCCATAGCCGGGTTGCCGTTGGACACAGGGGAGTTGTCATGGGCGCACGGAAGCCGAACGCAGGTCAGAGGCCGTCGGCACGGCAGATGCTCGCGAAGGAACTGGCGCGGCTGCGGGAGGAGTCGGGGATGTCACTGGCCACGTTGGGCGAGGCGACGACTTATGACCGTGCGTATCTGCACAAGCTGGAAACGGGCGCGCGGGTCGGCTCGCCGGAGGTCATCGCGGCGCTGAGCGCGGTGTACGGGACGGGTGACCAGCTCTCGATGCTTTGGCAGTTGGCACGGGAGGACGCGTTCGCGGACAAGTACAAGCGGTTCATGGAGTTGGAGGCGAGGGCGACCGTTCAGTACGCGTACTCGGTCGGTGCCATTCACGGCCTGCTCCAGACGGAGGGATACGCCCGCGAGGTGTTCGAGGCCACCCGGCCACGCGATGAGCACGATCTGACCGAAGAGATCGCCGCGCGGCTGGGACGACAGGATTTGCTGCGGCGCGAAAACGCGCCGCACTTCCGCGCGGTCCTCGATGAATCCGTACTTCGACGCAAGACCCGCGACCCCAAGGAGTGGGCGCGACAGCTGGAACACCTTGTGGAGGCAAGCCAGTTGCCAAACGTCACCCTTCAGGTGTTGCCTTTTGATGCGGGGCCACACGGCCTGTTGGGCACGTCGGTCACCGTCCTCTGGCTTCCGGACGGCAAGGCCATCGCGTACACGGAAGACGCCCACTCCGGGCAGTTGATCGAAGATCCGTCAGAGGTCGAGAAACTACGGCTGTCTTACGATCTACTGAGGGACTTGGCCCTGTCGCCCCGGGAATCCGTGGCATTCATCGAGCGACTGCTGGAGGAGTACACACCATGCGCCCCCGACCTGACCTGAGTACTGCACTGTGGCGTAAGTCCAGCTACAGCAACGGCGACGGCGGCCAGTGCGTCGAGGTAGCCGACGGCTACCCCGGTGTCATCCCCGTCCGCGACAGCAAGACCCCCACCGGCCCCGTGCTCCTCCTCACCCCCGCCGCCTGGGCCGACTTCCTCAACTCGCTCTGACGCGTCTGGCCGACCACACCAGCAGTCCGGGGCCGTCGGGCGTGTGCACGGGTAGCCACGCGTCGTCGGCCTCGGGCAGGCGGGACTCGTCGAGTCGCAGCGGGTGCGGGCGCTCCGCGTTGCCGTCGCACGCCCAGAATCTGACGGCGCCGACGGCCGCACGCAGCGCGTCCAGCTGTGCGCCCTCCCAGACATGGCCTCCCGCCCCGCCGCTCCGGAACGGCTCGAAGACCGCAGCGACCGCCTCGATCTCGCCGGATGTCCCGGACATGGGGACGAGGTAGCCCTCCGTCTGGCCCTGACGGCGCGAAGTGCCGCCGTACTCCTGCTGATAGAAGACACCGGTCGGCGCTTCGACCACGACGTGGGCCCAGTCACCGGCCGTACCGTCGGGGTCGATGAAAACAAATCGTGAAGTGGGGGAAGTGGCCATGGGGGAAGTCTCCAACATGGATCTCGCGGCCTACGAAGAACGCGCCCGCAACGGGCCCTGCTTCGTCTGCGCGTTCCTGCGCGGGGAGCCCGGCTATCACCACGAGACGGTCTACGAGGACGACGCCCACATCGCCTTCCTCGATCGCTGGCCCACTCTCCCCGGGCGGGTCCTCGTGGCGCCCAAGGCGCATGTGGAACATGTTGTAAGGGAGTTGGACGAGGAGGCGTACACCCGGCTCATGCTCGTCGTACGGCGCGTGGCGCTCGCCGTGGAGAGTGTGCTGCGGCCGGAGCGTACGTATCTGCTCTCACTCGGCAGCCAGCAGGCAAACTCCCACCTCCACTGGCACATCGCCGCGCTGCCGCCCGGTGTGCCGCCGGAGCGGCAGCAGTATCACGCGCTCATGGCCGAGAACGGGGTTCTGACGCCGGCCCCTGACGAGATCGCCGCCCTGGTCACCCGCCTGCGCGCGGCACTCGGCTGAGCGGTTTCACCCAGCGGCTCCACTGCTCCTGCGCCTGGTAGCCGGCGTCGCGCCAGGCGTGGTGGGCGAGTTCGTTGTGGTCCAGGACCATGGCGTCGGCCCGGCGCCCGCCGAGTGCGACGAAGCGCTCGTGCGCGGCGGCGAGCAGCGCCGAGGCGATGCCCTGGCGGCGCCGGTCCGGGGCGACGGCCAGGCGGTACAGATGGCAGCGCCAGCCGTCGTAGCCCGCGATGACCGTGCCGACGATCGCGCCGTCGTCCGCAACGGCCACCAGCAGCGCGTCCGGGTCCCGGGAGATGAGACGGGCGACCCCGTCCATGTCGTCGGTGATACTGGCGCCTTCCGCCGACCGGGCCCAGAAGGCCAGCAGGGCGGGCACCTCGGCGGGGTTCGCGGTACGGATCCTGACGTTGGTCATGGGGGCTGTCTAGCAAAGGTGTCCGCGCGCGAGCGGAGATTTTCACCCGTCGGACAGCGTCTACGCGCCCGACGCCGGGAGCACCACCCGCACCGACAGGCCGCCCGCCTCGCCCCCCGGCCGTGCCGTCACCGTGCCGCCGTGGGCCGTCACTATCGAGCGGACGATGGAGAGGCCCAGGCCCGCCCCCGGGCCCATGCGGTCGCGGCCCTCGCCGCGGCGGAAGGGTTCGAAGAAGGCCGGGATGTCCTCCGGAGCGACGTCGGGGCCGTCATTGCGGACGGTCAGGGCCGTTCCCGAGACCGAGACGTCCACCACGCCCTTCCCGTACGCCTGCGCGTTGGCCAGCAGATTGCCGACCAGCCGGTCCAGCAGCGCCCGGTTGCCCCGTACGCCGCCCGGCTCGGTCACCGTCACCGGCAGGCCGTGCCGGGCCGACTCCTCGGTCACCAGGTCGCCCCAGTGGATCTCCTCCTGGTCCTCGACCTCCCGCTCGCTGCGCGCCAGGACCAGCAGGCCCTCGATGAGCTGCTCGCTGCGGCGGTTGTTGTCGAGCAGCAGCTCCTTCGTACGGGCCAGTTCCTCCGGCGAGCCCGCGCCCGCGAGGCCCACCTGGATCGCCGTGCGCTGCGTGGCCAGCGGGGTACGCAGCTCGTGGGAGGCGTTCGCGATGAAGCGCTTCTGGCTGTCGAAGGCCTTCTGGAGCCGGCCGAGCAACTCGTCGAGCGTGTCGCCCAGTTCCTTCAGCTCGTCGTCGGGGCCGGTCGACCCGATCCGCTCGTGGAGGTTGTGCTCGGACAGCAGCCGCGCCTTCGCCGTCATGGCGTGCACCGGCCGCAGCACCCGCCCCGCCGTCCACCAGCCGACGCCGACCGCGCACAGCGCCATCACCACCAGCGCGGCCACCGACCAGAACATCAGCTCGTCCGACGCCGCTTCGCTGACGTTGTCCGTGAGCTGGTAGACGGTGACGGGCGCGAGCCGGCCCTCCTCGTCGAGGAAGTAGCCGTTGCCCGACGACGGCGGCAGCGCCGGTACGACGCGGGCCGCGATCTCGGCGGCCTCCGTCTGCGTACCGGCGCTGGACAGCAGGTTCACGACCGTGAGCAGGCAGCCGCCGAGGACGAGGAAGACCGCGCCGTATACGAGAGCGATCCGTTCCCTGATCGCGCCCGTCACAGCACGTATCCCCCTCCGTCCAGGTCCACCGGGCGGATCAGCGCCGGTTCGCCCAGCTTCACGCCCAGCGCGCCCACGCAGACGCGTACGACACCGGCGAACGGGTCGGTCCCGGCGTCCCACGCCCGCTCCAGCAGTTGCTGCGTCGTCACCGCCTTGCCGTCCGCCTCCAGCAGGATCTGGAGCACGGTCAGCTCCTTCACGGAGAGGTCGAGTGCCTTGCCGTCGCGCAGCGCCGTACGGCTCACGGTGTCCAGCCGCACACCGCGCCGCTCCAGCGTCGGCTGTAACGCCCGCGAGCTCCGCCGGCGCAGCGCCCGCACGCGCGAGACCAGCTCGGGGAACTCGAAGGGCTTGCCCAGGTAGTCGTCCGCGCCCAGGTCGAGCCCCTTCACGCGCTCCTCCATGGAGGAGGACGCGGTGAGCATCAGGATCCGGGTCCGGGACTGGTCGGCGACGAGCTTGCGGGCGACGTCGTCGCCGTGGACGCGGGGGAGGTCACGGTCGAGGACGACGACGTCGTAGTCGTGCAGTCCGAGATAGGCGAGGGCGGCGTCCCCGCTGTAGACGGTGTCGACGGCGAAACCGGCCCGCCGCAGCCCGGTGGCGATGAGCTCGGCCAGGATTTCCTCGTCTTCGGCGACCAGCACCCGCATGTTGATCCTTCCCGCCCCGTCCTGGCTGATCCGGCCCGTGGGACCCGATGTCGTCCCTCTCCTCACTAAAGATGCGTTCGCCGGGGGCATAGGTTGTGTCGAACCCACACTCTTTAACCACACTCTCAGGTTTAACCGAGGTGAAGGGACCACGGCCGGGCCGTTAGGATTTCGACCATGGCCGCCACTGGATCCGAAGAGCAGGGTGGGCGGGCGTACTACGTCACCACCCCCATTTACTACGTCAACGACGCTCCTCACCTGGGCCACGCCTACACGACCGTCGCAGGCGACGTGCTCACCCGCTGGCACCGCCAGCGGGGCGAGAAGGTGTGGTACCTCACCGGCACGGACGAGCACGGTCAGAAGATCATGCGCACGGCCGAGGCGAACGGTGTCACCCCGCAGGAGTGGGCGGACAAGCTCGTCGACGAGGCGTGGCGGCCTCTCTGGGAACACCTGGAGATCAAGAACGACGATTTCATCCGGACGACGGAGAAGCGCCACACCGACCGCGTCCAGGAATTCGTGCAGGACCTGTTCGACAAGGACGAGATCTACAAGGGCGGCTACGAGGGCCCGTACTGCGTGGGCTGCGAGGAGTACAAACTCCCGGGCGAACTGCTCGAAGGCGAGGGTGAGTTCGCGGGTCTGAAGATCTGCGCGATCCACAAGACGCCGGTGGAGATCCTCAAGGAGGAGAACTACTTCTTCAAGCTCAGCGAGTACGGCCCGAGGCTCCTGGAGCACTACGAGGCCAACCCGGGCTTCATCCAGCCCGAGTCCGCGCGCAACGAGGTCGTGAACTTCGTCCGGCAGGGGCTTCAGGACCTGTCGATCTCCCGGTCGACGTTCGACTGGGGCGTGCCGGTGCCGTGGGACGAGAAGCATGTGATCTACGTGTGGATCGACGCGCTCCTGAACTACGCGACGGCCGTCGGCTACAACGAGAACCCGGCGAAGTTCGAGGAGACCTTCCCCGCCGACGTCCACCTCGTCGGCAAGGACATCCTGCGCTTCCACGCGATCATCTGGCCCGCGATGCTGCTCGCGCAGGGCCTGCCGCTGCCCGGCAAGATCGCCGCGAACGGGTGGCTGATGGTCGGCGGCGAGAAGATGTCCAAGTCGAATCTGACCGGCATCAAGCCGCAGGACCTGACCTCGCACTTCGGGGTGGACGCGTACCGCTGGTACTTCCTGCGGGCGATCGCGTTCGGGCAGGACGGCTCGTTCTCCTGGGAGGACTTCTCCGCCCGGTACACCTCCGAGCTGGCCAACGACTACGGCAACCTCGCGTCGCGCGTCGCGGCGATGGTCGGCAAGTACTACGGCGGCACCCTGCCGGAGACGAACTCCGGCGGGGTCGCCGAGCAGGCCGTACGGGACGGGCTGATCAAGGCGGTGACCGAGGCCGACCGGAAGATCGGCGAGGAGCTGGACTTCCAGGGCGGCATCCTGGCGATCTTCGACTTCGTGAAGCAGGTCAACGGCTACATCACGGAGCAGGAGCCCTGGAAGGTCGCGAAGGACACGTCCGCCGAGGGCCAGGCGGCGCTCGCGACGATCCTGTACACGGCCTCGGAGGCGCTGCGCGGGGTCGCGGTGCTGCTCAACCCGGTGATGCCGGACACGTCGCAGAAGCTGTGGGACTCGCTGGGCGCGGAGGACGCGCTGGGCGCGCTGGCGGACCAGCGGATCCAGGACGCGGCCACGTGGGGGCAGCTCCCGGCGGGTACGACGGTCACGAAGGGCGCGGTGCTGTTCCCGCGCCTGGAGGAGAAGCCGGCGTAGCCCCGCCGGGGGTTGCGGGGTGACCCTCAAGCGCCGGACGAGCCGCGTGCGCGGCCCGTCCGGCGCTTTGGCGTTCCGGCCGGGGCGCAGACCACCGTTCCGCCCGGTGGGCAGGGCGCGGCAACGGATTCCTCGCCCGGGGCGGTACCGAACCCAGCCCCGGGGGGTCGCCGGCACGGGGTCCGTCAGCGGCCCAGGGACGACACGTCCCCCATCACCACCTGCGGGCGCTTCGACGGGTCCAGCCAGCGCAGGAGTTCCTTCATCCGCTTCATCGGGAGCGAGACGCAGCCCTGCGTCGGGCCGCCGTGGTCCACATGGATCCAGATGCCGCCGCCCTTGGACGCGCCCAGCGGGCGCGTCCAGTCCAGCGGGGTCGTGCCCGGCTTGCGGTTGTAGTTGATCGCCACCACATGGTCGAAGGACCCCGCCAGCGGTTCACCCTCGAAGCCCACGCCGCTGAGCGTGAAGGCCGGGCCCCGGTCGTACGGGAGTCTCGTCCCCGGGTCCGGCAGCCGGCCGCCCGCGTCCGTCAGTCCGAAGACACCGATCGGGCTGCGGAGGTCGCCCTGCCGGTGGTCGTCGGTCCAGCCCTTCAGGGCGTTGTGCGCGGGCCAGGGGTCGGAGACCGACCGCCAGCCCTCGACGGGGTCCCGCTCGTAGAGGACCAGGGTCGCGCGGTTGGAGTCGGGCGCGTCGCCCGTGACCACGACGGCCTGGCGCGAGGTCTCGGGGATCGCCGAGCGCGTCTTCGGGCCGAGCGACGGGATCTCCCTGGGGCGTACGGTCCGCTGGTCGCCCGCCGCGTCCGGCACGGCCCGCCCCAGACCGCCGCGTGCGCCCTCGGTCCCGTCGGCTCCCGCGGCCTTGTCGTCCACCGCCGTCGGGACGGACGATCCTCCGCCTCCCCCGAACCCGCCGCCCAGCCCGCCCGCGCAGCCGCTGAGCAGCAGACCGCCGACGAGGAGAAGGGCGGCCGCTTGGTGGGGGCTTACCCGGTGAGACATGTCTGACCTTTCAGTTCGCATGGGCGTCGGTCCCCCCGTTGTTCCGGGCATGGGTGGTCGGAGCCGTGCTGGGCTCCGGACGCGCCCCGGGGGCGGGATAGTGCGCACCGGCGATCATGGCGCGTACGTCGTCGAGGATCGGGGAACTCGCCCCCGCCCCGGCCGCGCAGACACTGACTTGGATGCCCAGGTCGGCGGCGGGGTCCGGCCCGGCGAGCAGGGCGCTGTACTCCTCGGTGCCGGTGAGCTTGCGGCAGAGCACCGAGAGATTCGTCAGCGTGTGGAGCGTGGCCGGGTCCTGCGTCTTGGTGTGGAGCCCGGCGAACTTCTTCATGTCCAGCGAGACCAGCACGCCCCCCGGCCGCAGCGCCACGACCGGGTCGCAGTCCTCTTCCGGATTCCCCGGGCAGGGCGGTGTGAAGAGGTCGGGCACCCGCTGGCTGGCGACGTACCCGCGGGAGACGAGGCCGAGCTCGGGGTCCCCGGGCACGGCGAGCGCCTGCCAGCCCGGCGGCAGCCGCAGGGTGAGATCGAACAGGTCGGGGAAGCGGACCGGGCGGCCGGCCCCGGTGTCCGTGGCCGAGACGGTCGGGGCGGGGCCGGCCGGTGGCGCGCCCTCGTCCGGGCCGCCGCGCGGGAAGCCGGGCAGGAGCGTGCCGGCCACGACGAGACCGGCCACCGCGACCGCCGTCGTCCCGGCGGCCCGGCGGCGCCGGCGGCTGCGGGCGGCCCGCTCCCGTACGCGCCGCAGACGCTCCTCGGGAGCGGGCAGCCGGGGCACGGCACGCTCCAGCAGGATCCGCAGCTCCCGCTCGTCCTCGGGCCGGCTCACGCCCCCGGCCGTGCCCGGGTCCCCGCTCTCGCGCTCGTCCTCAGACACCCCGCTCACCCCCGTCCACCGGCACCGGCAGCGCCGCGCGCAGTGTGCGCAGCGCCTTCGCCGACTGGCTCTTGACCGTCCCCGGCGCGCAGCCGAGCGTCGCCGCCGTGTCCTCGACGCTCAGGTCCTCGAAGTAGCGCAGTACGACGACCGCCCGCTGTCTCACCGGCAGCGACCGCACCGCGGCGGCCAGCGACTGCGCCAGGTCCACGCTCTCGTACGCGTCGAACGAGGCCGCCGCGTCCGGCACTTCGCGGTGCGGCACCTCGCCGCGCCAGCGTCTGCGCCACCAGGACGCGTGCGTATGGACCAGCGCCCTGCGTACGTACGCCTCCGGCCGCTCCCCGGAGATCCGGTGCCACTTGGGCCACACCTTGGCGAGCGTCGTCTGGAGCAGGTCCTCCGCGAGGTGCGCGTCGCCCGTCAGCAGCCAGGCCATCCGCAGCAGTCGCGGCCCGCGAGCGGCGACGAACGCCTCGAAGTCGCCGTCGCCCGGGTCCATCGTCTCGTCGCCCTCGCCAATCCGTTCGGTCGTCCACGACCGGTCAACGTGCCGGAGGGGCTTTCAGGTTGCCCCCTGGCAAGAAGACGCCACGCACGGGGGCCCGGAACCGTACGGTTCCGGGCCCCCGTGCGAACGGATATCCGCGGCGCGGCTACTTCACGACCGGCTTGCGGAGCTGGATGTTCAGCTCCCGCAGCCGCGTCTCGTCCAGCTCGGTCGGCGCGCCCATCATCAGGTCCTGCGCGTTGCCGTTGAGCGGGAACGCGATCGTCTCGCGGATGTTGGGCTCGTCGGCGAGCAGCATCACGATGCGGTCGACGCCCGGCGCGATGCCGCCGTGCGGCGGGGCGCCGAGACGGAACGCGCGCAGCATGCCCGCGAACTCGTGCTCGACGGTCTCGCGGTCGTACCCCGCGATCTCGAACGCCTTGAGCATCAGCTCCGGCTCGTGGTTCCTGATCGCGCCCGATGACAGCTCGATGCCGTTGCAGACGATGTCGTACTGCCACGCCAGGATGGACAGCGGGTCCTTCGTCTCCAGGTCTTCGAGACCGCCCTGGGGCATGGAGAAGGGGTTGTGCGAGAAGTCGATCTTGCCGGTCTCCTCGTCCTTCTCGTACATCGGGAAGTCCACGACCCAGCAGAAGCGGAAGACGCCTTCCTCGAAGTGGCCGGAGCGCTTGGCCGCCTCGACGCGGACCGCGCTCATGATCTTCGAGACCTCGTCGAACTCGCCCGCGCCGAAGAAGATCGCGTGGCCGGGGACGAGGGACAGACGCTCGGTGAGGACCTTGACGTTGTCCTCGGTGAGGAACTTGGCGATCGGGCCCGCCAGCGTGCCGTCCTCGCCGACGCGGACCCAGGCGAGGCCCTTGGCGCCCTGCTCGACCGCGTAGTCACCGAGGCCGTCGAAGAACTTCCGCGACTGGCCGGCCGTGTCCGGCACGGGCAGCGCGCGTACGTGCCTGCCCGCGAACGCCTTGAACTCGGAGCCCTCGAAGACGTCCGAGATGTCGACCAGCTCCAGCTGGGCCCGCAGGTCCGGCTTGTCGTTGCCGTACTTGAGCATCGACTCACGGAAGGGGATGCGCGGGAACGGGGACGTGACCTCGCGGCCGCCGCCGAACTCGGTGAACAGCTCCGTCATCAGCTTCTCGATCGGCCGGAAGACGTCCTCCTGCTCGACGAAGGACATCTCCACGTCGAGCTGGTAGAACTCGCCGGGCGAGCGGTCCGCGCGGGCGTCCTCGTCGCGGAAGCAGGGGGCGATCTGGAAGTAGCGGTCGAAGCCGGAGATCATCAGCAGCTGCTTGAACTGCTGGGGGGCCTGCGGCAGCGCGTAGAACTTGCCCGGGTTCAGCCGGGAGGGGACCACGAAGTCGCGGGCGCCCTCGGGGGACGTCGCCGTCAGGATCGGGGTCGCCATCTCGTTGAAGCCCAGCGCGGTCATCTTGTGCCGGATGGCGGAGATGACGGCTGTACGCAGCAGGATGTTGCGGTGCATGCGCTCGCGGCGCAGGTCAAGGAAGCGGTATTCGAGCCGCCGCTCCTCGTTGACGCCGTCGTCGGTGTTGATCGTGAACGGCAGCGGGCCCGCGGCGCCGAGGATCTCGACCTCGCCGACCTCGATCTCGATCTCGCCGGTCGGCAGTTCCGGGTTCACGTTGTCCGCGCCACGGGCGGAGACCTTGCCGTCGATACGGACGACGGTCTCCTTGGTGAGCTTGGAGAGCGCCTCGTTGGCGGGGGTGCCGGGGCGGGCGACGAGCTGGACGAGACCGTAGTGGTCGCGGAGATCGATGAAGAGGATGCCGCCCAGGTCTCGACGATTGTGCAGCCAGCCGCTCAGCCGGACGTCTGTGGAGACGTCAGAGGCGCGGAGCTCGCCGCAGGTGTGGGACCTGTACCGATGCATCGTCGTTCATCCAGTCTTAGCTCTTGGCGGGTGGGCTTGGCCGCACCAGGTTACCGGCAGGGCCGCCGGCACCTCCCCCGCGTTTACGGGGTCTGTCCCTCGGCCGGTCCCCGCCCGGCGGGCGCCCGGCCACTCGCACGCCTGCTTGACACCGCGCTCACCGCCCGTACCGGTTTAAAGTGGTGCAATGCGCACCGAGGAGGTACTGGCCGCGATCGCGACCGGTCTGTGGCGCTGGGACAACGCGGCCGGGTACGTCACTCTCGACGCGGAGGCGGCTCGGCTCTTCGGCCTGCCCGCCGAGCCCACGGTCCTCAGCGAGGCGGCCATGCGCGCGCGCCTGCATCCGGTCGACTGGGCGGAGAGCTACGGCATCGTGCGCCTCGCGGTCGCCGACGGGACGCTCGCCGAGAACCAGGTGCGGATCGTGGGCGAGGACGGGGAGGTGATCCGTACCATCAGGTCCCGCTCGAAGCCGCTGGTCACCAACCACGAGTACGGCGACGACTACGAGCTGATCGGGACCGTTCAGGAGATCGTCGAGCCCCATGCGGGCGCGCTGACCGGGCAGAGCCCCGTCGCCGGCGACTGGCGGCGCTCCCGCGAGGCGTTCCTGCTCGACGCGGGCCGGGCGCTCGCCGAGGCGCGCTCCACGGCCGAGGTGCTGCGGGTCGCGGCGTCGCTGTCCATGCCGGGCTTCTCCCCCGACGGGCTCGCCGTCTTCGGCATCGAGGGCGAGCATCTGACGATCATCGGACACCACGGGCACCCGGACGGCGCGGAGGGGCCCTTCACGGACATGTCCGTGAACACGGACTACCCGGCGGCCGAGGTCGTGCGGACCGGCCGGGCCATCTATCTGCCGACGCCCAAGGACTACCAGGACCGCTACCCGGCGACCTGGCCGCTGGTGCAGGGCTTCGGCCGCCGTTCCTGGGCCTTCGTGCCGCTGATCGTCGCCGGGCGCACGATGGGCGCCTGGATGGCGGCCTTCAAGAACCCGGTGACGTTCACGCCCGACGAGCGGTCCGTGCTGACGACGGTCGCCAGGATGCTCGGGCAGGCGCTGGTACGCGCGGACGCGGCGGAGACGGAGCGCGAGGTGTCGCTGGGGCTCCAGCGCTCGATGATGCCGACGCTGGGGCCGGACATCCCGGGGATGAGCGTGGCCGCGCGCTATGTGCCGACGGGCGGCGGGCTCCAGGTGGGCGGCGACTGGTACGACATGATCCCGCTGCCGGGCGGCCGGAAGGTGGCCCTGGTCATCGGGGACGTCCAGGGGCACGACGTACGGGCGGCGGGCCTGATGGGACAGCTGCGGATCGCCCTGCGCGCGTACGCCGCCGAGGGGCACCGCCCGGACGCCGTACTGGCGCGGGCCTCACGCTTTCTGCACGGCATGTACGAGTTCTCGGTCCCGCACGGCCTCACCGACCCCGACGAGGACGAGGAGGACGAGGACACCGCGTTCGGCCTGGCGCGCTTCGCGACGTGTCTGTACATGGAGGTCGACCCGGACTCCGGGACGCTCGACATCGCGCGGGCCGGGCATCCCGACCCGGTGATCCGGTCGGTGGACGGCACGGCCATCATCCGGCAGACGGCGGGCGGGCTGCCGCTGGGCATCGAGGCGGACTCGAACTACCCGACGACCCGGGTGGTCCTGGAGCCCGGCGACACGATGATGCTCTGCACCGACGGGCTGATCGAGACCGGCGGGCACGACATGCTGAGCGGCTGGACGCGGCTGCGGCCCGTGCTGGAGAGCAACACGGGCGCGTCGCTGGAGAAGCTCGCGGACGCGCTGGTCGAGGCGGTCCACGGCCCCGGCTCCCACTACACGACGGGTCCGCTCGCGGACCGCCGCGAGGACGACATCGCGCTGATGCTGCTCTCGCGGGACAGCACGACCGCGGTACCGCCGCGGCCGCACCCGCGCCGTACGGTGCTGACGATCTCCCAGGCCGAACCCGAGCAGGTCGCCGCCGCGCGAGGGCAGTTGAAGCAGCTGCTGCACGACTGGCGGGACGAGGAGCAGGTCGACTCGGCCGTACTGATGCTCTCCGAGATGGCCACCAACGTGCTCGTCCACACGGACGGCGACGCGGTGCTGATCGCGGAGGCGGCGGGGGAGCGGGGCAGACGCCGCCTCCGTGTGGAGGTCGCGGACGCGAGCGACGAACTCCCCCACAAGCGCAAGCCCGGCGAACTGGCGTCGAGCGGCCGGGGACTGGTGCTGATGGAGATGCTGGCGGACGCGTGGGGGGTGGACCCGCGGGGTGAGGGCAAGTCGATCTGGTTCGAGATCTACGAGGAGGGCGACGCGGACTGACCCCGGTCACACCGGCGCGGGTCCCGTCATGTGCTGCCCGCCTCGTACCTTTCGCGGATCTCCGCCAGGACTCCGAACGCCGCCGCCGTCAGCGGGACCGCCAGCAGCGTTCCCAGGATTCCCGCCACGCTCGCGCCCGCCGTGATCGCCAGCATCACCACCGCCGGATGCATCTGGACCGTACGGCTCTGGATCACCGGCTGGAGCACATGGCCCTCCAGGACCTGGACGGCGAGGACGACCCCGAGCGCCCACAGCGCGATCGCCACGCCCCGGTCGGCGAGCGCGACGAGCACCGCGACCGCGCCGGTCAGGAACGCGCCCAGGTAGGGGATGTACGCCCCCACGAACACCAGCGCGCCGAGACCGACCGCCCCCGGCACGCGCAGGATCAGCAGGCCCGCGGTGATGCAGATGGCGTCGATGAGCGCGATGAAGGTCGTCCCGCGCATGAAGCCCTCGACGGCCCCGTACGCCCGCCGCGCCATCGCCTCCACGACGTCGCCGGTACGGCGCGGGGCGACCGAGCGCAGCGCGCCGGCGACCCGGTCGGAGTCCTTGAGGAAGAAGAAGATCAACAGCAGTGCGAGGACGGCGGTGGCGATCAGCTCGCCCACGACGCTGAGCCCGCTGATCACGCCGGAGGCGGCCGTACCGCCGAACTTGCCCAGCAGATCCTTCGCGTTCGACGCCACATCGTGGAGCGACGTCCCCGCCACCCCGAACTGGTCGCTGAGATCGCGCCCGGCCTGCTTGAGCGAGTCGACGATCTGGTCGCCGGTCTCGATGAGGGCGGTGACGACGACGTATCCGGCGCCGCCGACGACCCCGACCACGGCCAGGCAGGTCAGCCCGGCGGCCAGGGACTTGGGCAGTCCCATGGCGACCAGTCGCCGGTGGAGAGGGCCGAGGAGCGCGGTCCCGAGAATCGCGAGCAGTACGGGGGTGACGGCCGTCTGGAAGGTGACGACGAGCCACACCCCGACGGCGACGACACCGGCGACGAGCAGCACGACGGCGCACCAGGCACCCACCCGCCAGACCTCGGGGGGCAGCACGCCGGGCGGGCCCCCGCGCGAGTTCTCCATCCGCCCACCCGACCACGCCGTCCGGGCGGCTGCCCCGCCGACGGGGCCGGGTGGGTGACGGAGTGTCACTCACAGGTGCTTACACGGCGTCCGCGGGCACCGTGCCCAGCCGGCCGGACTGGAAGTCCTCGAAGGCCTGCTTCAGCTCGGCGTGACTGTTCATCACGAACGGACCGTAGTGCGCCATCGGCTCCCGGATCGGCCTGCCGCCCAGCAGGACGACCTCCAGGTCCGGCGTGTTCGAGTCCTGGGACTCGTCCGCGCGGACCGTCAGTGACGACCCGGCGCCGAAGACCGCCGTCTGGCCCATGTGCACGGGCCGCCGGTCGGGACCGGCCGCGCCGCGCCCGGCCAGGACGTACGCGAGACCGTTGAAGTCCTCGCGCCAGGGCAGCGTGACCTCGGCACCCGGCCGCAGCGTCGCGTGGATCATCGTGATCGGCGTGTGCGTGATGCCCGGGCCCTCGTGCCCGTCCAGCGAGCCGGCGATCACGCGCAGCAGCGCGCCGCCGTCGTGCGAGGTCAGGAGCTGGACCTGGCCGCCGCGGATGTCCTGGTAGCGCGGGTCCATCATCTTGTCGGCCGCGGGCAGGTTCACCCAGAGCTGGAGGCCGTGGAAGAGACCGCCGGACATCACGAGCGACTCCGGCGGCGCCTCGATGTGCAGCAGGCCGGAGCCCGCCGTCATCCACTGCGTGTCACCGTTGCGGATCGTGCCGCCGCCACCGTTGCTGTCCTGGTGGATGAAGGTGCCGTCGATCAGGTACGCCACCGGGTGCGGTGGACACGGCGAGCACCGGCCGGGCGACGGCGTCGGCGGCCGCCGTGACACGGGGAAGGGTGAGTGGGTTTTCGACGGTCACAGCGGGCATTGGGGGCCTCCTCGGCTTCTGGCTCCAATTTAGTTGAACGGTGAACATCTGACAAGGCAGCGGGTATTCCCGGCGCGTGTCACGCGCGTCACGTCGAGAGATCCGGCCCCGGCCGTGGCTCAGCCGTACATCCGGCAGCGGTGCGTCCGCGGCCCGCGCGACCGTTCAGCCGTGCGTCCGCGGGCCGTGCGACGGCTCAGCCGTACATCCGCCGCATCGCGAAGTCCACCATCTGCTCCACGGCCTTCGCGTCGAACACCATCCGGTGCTCGCCCTCCATGTCGATCACGAAGCCGTACCCCGTCGGCAGCAGATCGATCACCTCGGCACCCGTGATCACGAAGTACTTCGACTCCTTGCCCGCGTACCGGCGCAGCTCCTTGAGCGTGCTGAACATCGGGATGACCGGCTGCTGGGTGTTGTGCAGCGCCAGGAAGCCGGGGTTGTCACCGCGCGGGCAGTAGACCTTCGACGTCGCGAAGATCTGCTGGAAGTCCTCGGCGGAGAGCGATCCGGTCGTGAACGCCCGCACCGCGTCCGCCAGCGAGGGAGGGGACGGCTCGGGGTACAGCGGCTGCTCCCCGTATCCGCCGCCGCCCATCGGCTGCTGCGGGGGTGCGTACTGCTGCTGAGGGCCAGCGTTCTGGTCGTAGCCGTACATGGGGCCAAGACTACTGAGGAAAGGCCCGCCGATGGGCCGCATGGGCTCCTCGTCGTCCTCGTCACAGATGTCCGGTAGGGGTTGCATCTTATTACCGGCGGGTAGCATCATCGGAGCCACTACTGATACGCGTACGAGGAATCCGCCTC
This sequence comes from Streptomyces camponoticapitis, assembly GCF_014646115.1. Taxonomy (GTDB): domain Bacteria; phylum Actinomycetota; class Actinomycetes; order Streptomycetales; family Streptomycetaceae; genus Streptomyces; species Streptomyces camponoticapitis. The sequence continues at coordinate 74,646 of NZ_BMMV01000003.1, forward strand.
CCAACCGCTTACGGAGCCGTCGCCATGGGGCACTACAAGTCGAATCTCCGCGACATCGAGTTCAACCTCTTCGAGGTCCTCGGGCGCGACAAGCTGTACGGCTCGGGTCCGTTCGCGGAGATGGACGTCGAGACAGCCAAGACGATTCTCGCCGAGGTCACCAAGCTCGCCGAGTCCGAGCTGGCCGCCTCCTACGCCGACGCGGACCGCAATCCCCCCGTCTTCGACCCGGAGACCAACACCGCTCCCGTGCCCGCCTCCTTCAAGAAGAGCTACCAGGCCTTCATGGACTCGGAGTACTGGCGTCTCGGCCTGCCCGAGGAGATCGGCGGCACCACCTCGCCCCGCTCCCTGATCTGGGCGTACGCGGAGCTGCTGCTCGGCGCCAACCCGGCGATCTGGATGTACACCTCGGGCCCGGCCTTCGCCGGCATCCTCTTCCAGGAGGGCAACGAGGCGCAGAAGAAGATCGCCGAGATCGCCGTCGAGAAGCAGTGGGGCTCCACGATGGTGCTCACCGAGCCCGACGCGGGTTCGGACGTGGGCGCGGGCCGGACGAAGGCCGTCCAGCAGGAGGACGGCTCCTGGCACATCGAGGGCGTGAAGCGCTTCATCACCTCCGGCGAGCACGACATGTCGGACAACATCCTTCATTACGTGCTGGCCCGCCCCGAGGGCGCGGGACCCGGCACCAAGGGCCTGTCCCTCTTCCTCGTACCGAAGTACGAGTTCGACTGGGAGACCGGCGAGCTGGGCGAGCGCAACGGTGTGTACGCGACGAACGTCGAGCACAAGATGGGCCTCAAGGCGTCGAACACGTGCGAGCTGACCTTCGGCGACCGGCACCCCGCCAAGGGCTGGCTGATCGGTGACAAGCACGAGGGCATCCGCCAGATGTTCATGATCATCGAGTTCGCCCGGATGATGGTCGGCACGAAGGCCATCGCCGCGCTCTCGACGGGCTATCTGAACGCGCTGGAGTACGCGAAGGAGCGCGTCCAGGGCCCGGACCTCTCGCAGTTCATGGACAAGAGCGCGCCCAAGGTCACCATCACGCACCACCCCGACGTACGCCGCTCGCTGATGACGCAGAAGGCGTACGCCGAGGGCATGCGCGCGCTCGTGCTCTACACCGCATCCCTCCAGGACGAGATCGCCAAGAAGGAGGCGGAGGGCGAGGACGTCAAGGCGGACCACGCGCTCAACGACCTGCTGCTGCCGATCGTGAAGGGCTACGGCTCCGAGAAGTCGTACGAGCAGCTGGCCCAGTCGCTCCAGACGCTCGGCGGCTCCGGGTATCTCCAGGAGTACCCGGTCGAGCAGTACATCCGGGACGCCAAGATCGACACTCTTTACGAGGGCACCACCGCCATCCAGGGCCAGGACTTCTTCTTCCGGAAGATCGTCCGGGACCAGGGGCAGGCGCTGAACGCGCTGTCCGAGGAGATCAAGCAGTTCCTCGCCGTCGGGACGGGGGGCGCGGAGCTGGCGCCGGCCCGTGACGCGCTCGCCAAGGCCGCCGTGGACCTGGAGGCGATCGTCGGCAGGATGCTGACCGATCTCTCCGCCACCGCCGAGGACGTCAAGAACATCTACAAGGTGGGCCTCAACACCACCCGTCTGCTGATGGCCTCGGGCGATGTCGTCGTCGGCTATCTGCTGCTGCGCGGTGCGGCGGTGGCCGTGGAGAAGCTGGAGACGGCGTCCGCGAAGGACGTGCCCTTCTACCAGGGCAAGATCGCGGCGGCGAAGTTCTTCGCGGCGAGCGTCCTGCCGGGGGTCTCGGTGGAGCGCGCGGTCGCCGAGTCGGTCGACAACTCGCTGATGGAGCTGGACGAAGCCGCTTTCTGACGCGGGGAGCGGGTCTTCTTCGATCGCCGGACGGGCCGATGACGGCCTGTCCGGCGATTTCGCTGTCCGGTCCGGAGTGTCCGGTCGGGAGTTCCTCGCGGCACCGACGATTTCCGTGTACGGGACAGGCATGGTCCGCCGTCCGGGTCCGAGGCGCCGGCGGCCGTCTCGTTATGGTGATCCCATGAGCAGATCCGCCCGCTTCGACCGCGGCCACACCGACGACCTGATGACCTTCCTCGCCACCAGCCCCACGCCGTACCACGCGGTGGCGAGCGCGGCCGAGCGCCTGGAGAAGGCCGGTTTCCGGCAGGTCCGGGAGACGGACGCGTGGGAGGGGACCACCGGCGGCAAGTACATCCTGCGCGGCGGGGCGCTCATCGCCTGGTACGTCCCGGAGGGGGCCGAGCCGCACACGCCGTTCCGGATCGTCGGCGCGCACACGGACTCCCCCAACCTGCGGGTGAAGCCGATCCCGGACACCGGTGCGTACGGCTGGCGGCAGGTCGCCGTCGAGGTGTACGGCGGGCCGCTGCTCAACACCTGGCTCGACCGGGACCTCGGGCTGGCCGGCCGTCTCTCCCTGCGGGACGGCAGCCACCGGCTCGTCAACGTGGACCGGCCGCTGATGCGCGTGCCGCAGCTCGCCGTACATCTGGACCGCGGCGTCAACACCGACGGTCTGAAGCTCAACCCGCAGCGGCACATGCAGCCGATCTGGGGTCTCGGCGAGGTCGAGGAGGGCGATCTGATCCGCTTCGTCGCCGAGGAGGCCGGGGTCGAGGCGTCGGACATCACCGGCTGGGACCTGATGCCGCACTCCGTCGAGCCGCCCGCCTACCTCGGGCGCGACCGCGAACTGGTGGCCGGGCCGCGGATGGACAACCTGCTGTCGGTGCACGCCGGTACGGCCGCGCTGGCCGCCGTCGCGGGGTCCGCCGATTCGGGCGCGGGGCTGCCGTACATCCCGGTCCTCGCCGCCTTCGACCACGAGGAGAGCGGCTCGCAGTCGGACACCGGCGCCGACGGGCCCCTGCTGGGGACGGTGATGGAGCGCTCGGTACTGTCGCGCGGCGGTTCGTACGAGGACCGGGCGCGGGCCCTGGCCGGCACGGTCTGCCTCTCCTCCGACACCGGGCACGCCGTGCACCCCAACTACCCGGAGCGGCACGACCCGACGCACCACCCGCGTGCCAACGGCGGCCCGATCCTCAAGGTCAACGTCAACATGCGGTACGCCACGGACGGCGGCGGGCGCGCGGTGTTCGCGGCGGCGTGCGAGCGGGCGGGCGTGCCGTGGCAGACGTTCGTCTCGAACAACTCGATGCCCTGCGGCACGACGATCGGGCCGATCACCGCGGCCCGGCACGGCATCAAGACGGTCGACATCGGGGCGGCGATCGTCTCGATGCACAGCGCGCGCGAACTGTGCGGCGCGGACGACCCGTTCCTGCTGGCGAACGCGCTGGCGGCGTTCCTGGAAGGCTGAATTCCCCTCTTCTGCATGGGTGTTCCCGGGCCGGGTACCCGCATAACGGCCCGGGAATGGCCACCACTCGTAACAGGAGGCGGGATTCATGGGCATTGGCGGATGCATCGCACTCATCGCGGTGGGGGCGATCCTCACCTTCGCGACGGACTGGGAGGCCGAGAGCGTCAATCTCGACCTGGTCGGGGTGATCCTCATGGCGGTCGGCCTCATCGGCATCGCGACGTTCACCAGCATCGCGAAGCGCCGGCGGGCGGTCGTACAACGGCCGACGGTCATCGAACGCGACCACCGGTAGGCGGCATCGGCCCCGCGAGCCCGCCGAGCTCTACGCGTCCAGCCCGGCCAGCACCAGCCCCAGCCGGCCCGTGCCGGACTCGGTGACGCGTACGGGCACACCCCAGTCCTGCTGGTGCACATGGCACGCCGGGTACTCGATCTCCGGCGCGTCGTCGCAGGACGCGGCCATCGCCGAGACATGCAGCACGCCCTCGGTGACACCGTCCGCGAAGACCAGCTCGCGCCCCAGGTCGCTGCCGGCACCGGCGCCCTCCGCCAGCAGCTCCGGCGGGGTGGCGGAGACCAGGAGACGGGTCGAGGGACCGTAACGGGTGTCCAGCTTCTGCCCCTTGGGCGCTTCGAAGACCACGTCGAGCCGCAGCGCGCCCGGCGCGACATCGGTCGCGGCGCGCCGCGTGCGGTGCGCGACGGCCTCGACGCGGACGGCCTCGTCGGGCAGCCGCAGCCGGGTCAGCCGGTGCCGGGCGGACTCGACCACGACGATGTCGTCACCGACGAGGACCGCGCCGGACGGCTCCCGCAGGTCGGTGGCGAGCGTCGTGACCTCGCCGGTCGCCGGGTCGTAGCGGCGCAGGGCGTGGTTGTACGTGTCGGAGACGGCGACCGAGCCGTCGGGCAGCGCGGTCACACCGAGCGGGTGCTGGAGCAGGGCCTGGCCGGCGGGGCCGTCGCGGTGACCGAAGTCGAAGAGCCCGGTCCCGACGGCGGTCCGGACGGCGTACCCGTCCCCGTCCCGCTCCACGTACCGAAGGGCGCTGGTCTCGGAGTCGGCGACCCACAGCCGGTCCTCGGTGGCGGCCAGCCCGGACGGCTGCGCGAACCACGCCTCGGCGGCGGGCCCGTCGACCAGACCCTCGTTGGTGGTCCCGGCCGCGACCCCGACGGTGCCGGTCTTCGGGTCGTACGTCCACAGCTGGTGCACCCCGGCCATCGCGATCCACAGCCGGTCGTTCCACCAGGCCACGTCCCACGGCGAGGAGAGCGCCACGTCGAGCGCGGGGCCATGGGTCGGTGAGCCCTGCCACCACTGCCTGCCCGTGCCGGCGAGGGTCTCGACCCTGCCCGAGGCGGGGACGTACTCACGGATGGCGTGGTTCACGGTGTCGGCGACGGCGATCCGGCCGTTCGGGAGCTGGGCCAGCCCCTGCGGCTCGTTGAACGACTCGGGCCCGAAGCCCCGCTCGCCGCCGCCGATCCGCCGTACGACACTCTCGCCGTCGGCCGCCAGCTCGACGAGCTGGTGCCGGGTGGTGTCGGAGACCAGGAAGTTCCCCGAGTCCAGCGTGAGGACCTTGCCGGGAAAGCGCAGGTCGGTGGCGACCGGCTCGGGCGCGACATACGGCCCGTCGCCGCGCCGCAGCGTGCCCTTCGCGGCGTGCTCGGCCTCCAGCTCCTCCACCAGCTTCTCGATGGCGTGGGCGTGGCCCTCGCCGGCGTGCTGCGCGACCACGTATCCCTCGGGGTCGATGACGACGAGCGTGGGCCAGGCCCGCACCGCGTACTGCTTCCAGGTCGCCAGCTCCGGGTCGTCCAGGACGGGGTGGTGCACCTCGTACCGCTCGACGGCGTCCACGACGGCGGCGTGCTCGGCCTCGTGGACGAACTTCGGCGAGTGGACGCCGATGGTCACCACGGTGTCGCTGTGCTTCTGCTCCAGCTCCCGCAACTCGTCGATGACATGCAGACAGTTGATGCAGCAGAAGGTCCAGAAGTCGAGCAGAACAATACGTCCCCGCAGGTCGGCCAGGGTGAGTGCGGTGCCTCCCGTGTTCAGCCAGCCGCCCTTGCCGACCAGCTCGGGAGCACGGACACGGGCACGGCGGCGTGGTGCGGGAGGGGGTGCTGAGGCGGAGGCGTCGTTCATGGTTCAAGGGTGCCATCCGGCTCGGACAACGCCACCTCGTGGTCCCGCCGTCGCCGGTCGCCCCGGGTGCCGGGCCTGTCCGGCGGATCTTCGTCGGCCGGGGGCGCGCCCACCAGGACCTCGCCCGCCTCCGTACGGAAGTAGAGCACCGACCGTCCCGCCCGCCGCCGGCCGATCAGCCCCGCGTCCCACAGCACCCTCAGATGACGGCCCACCGAGCCCAGGCCCTGGCCGGTCAGTGCGACCAGTTGCGTCGTGCTCTTCGGGGAGCCGAGCAGGGCCAGCACCGCGGCTCTGCCGGGACCGAGCAGGACGCGCAGCGGCTCGGGCACCGGCGGCCGGCCGCCCTCGTGGGCGAGGGCCCCGGCGCACGGGTACACCACGGCGTACCGGTCGGCGTCCCACGACACCCAGCTCTGCCTGGGCGTCACCGGCACGAACATCAGCCGCGCCCCGGGGATCTCCTGGGACCGGTCCGCGCGGGTGGAGATCTGGAGCCGGCTGCCGCCGAGCCAGCGCATCCCGCGGCGCATGTCGCCCAGCGCGCTCGCCCAGCCGCCCCGGCTCAGCTGCGCCGTACGCGCGACGACGTCGGCCTCGATGAGGCGCCGGCGCCGTGGCCAGTACGGCAGCACCGTCTCCGCCCACACCCACTCCACGACCGCGGCCGCCCGCTCCGGAAGATCGTCTCGGCCGGCGAGGAGGGCGGGGAGCGGGCCGTTCAGGGAGACCAGCAGGTCGGCGCGGACGGTCGCGGGCGGGGTGTCCCGTATCCGCGTCAGCTCGGTCTCGAAGGTCTGCTCGGTCAGGGGCTCACCGGTGGGCGTGGGGGTGATGAAGTCCGCGTTCCAGGTGCGGCCGAAGGCCGACCGTACGAGCAGGGCCGCGACCGGGTCCTCGGCCTGCCGGGCGCGGTACGCGGGCAGATGGGCGTCGAGCCACGCGCGCTCGCCCGGGTGCGCGGCCCGGCCGTCCTCCAGGGCCCGCAGGCTCGCGACCGCCTCCGTAAGAGGCGACACGACGAACCGGCTCCCGGCGAGCGTGTCCGCGTCCACCTGCCACCAGCCCATGTCACACCTCCCGCCCCCGGCATGTTTCGCTCTCCCGCGAAACATTAACGCCCCCTCCCGCGCGCCTCGGAGACTCCCGGCATGCGCACCTACCAAGAGCTCTTCCGGACACCGGAGTTCACGCCGTTCTTCCTCACCTCGTCCGGACAGGTCGCCGCCCAGACAGTGAGCGGCCTGGCGCTGGGCACGCTCGTCTACACGGCGACCGGCTCGCCGCTGCTCTCCGCGCTCGCCATGTTCGGCCCCTCCCTCGCCCAGGTGCTCGGCGCGACGATGCTGCTGTCGGCGGCCGACCGGCTGCCCCCGCGCGCCACGCTGACCGCGCTGTCGCTGGTCTTCGCCCTCGGCACGGCCGCCACCGCCCTGCCGGGTCTCCCCGTCCCCGCGGTCCTCGCGCTCGTGCTCTGTCTCGGCACCGTCTCCGCGCTCGGCGGCGGGGTGCGCTACGGGCTCCTCAACGAAGTCCTCTCCAAGGAGGGCTATCTGCTCGGCCGCTCCGCGATCAACATGTCCGCGGGCCTGATGCAGATATGCGGCTATGCGGCCGGGGGTGCGCTGGTCGCCCTCCTGTCGCCGCGCGGCGCGCTGCTCACCGGCGCCGGGCTGTACCTCACCACGGCGGCCGTCGCGCGGCTCGGCCTCGGCAAGAGGCCGCCGCGGGCCACCGGCCGCCCCTCGGTCGCCCAGACGTGGCGGAACAACGCGCGCCTGTGGTCGTCACGCCCGCGCCGCACCGTCTATCTCGCGCTGTGGGTGCCCAACGGTCTGGTCGTCGGCTGTGAGTCGCTGTACGTGCCCTACGCCCCCGAGCACGCGGGCCTGCTCTTCGCCGCCGGTGCGGCGGGCATGCTCGCCGGGGACATCCTGATCGGCCGGTTCGTGCCCCGTCGGTGGCGTTCACACCTCGCGGTCCCGCTGTTGCTGCTGCTCGCCGTGCCGCACCTGTTCTTCTTCCTCGACCCGGCGCTCCCACTCGCCGTACCGCTCGTGACGCTCGCGACGGTCGGCTACGCGGCGAGCCTCGTCTCCCAGGAGCGGCTGATGGCGCTGACACCGGACGAGCTGAGCGGGCACGCGCTCGGGCTGCACTCCTCCGGCATGCTCACGATGCAGGGCGTGTGCGCCCTCCTGGCGGGCACCGTCGCCGAGCGGACCTCACCGGCCACCGGCATCACGGTGCTGGCGGCGGCCTCCGTCGCCGTCACGCTCATGCTGGCGCGCGGGCTGCGGGAGAAGGAGGTGCCGCCGTCGGACACCGTCATCCGTACGCGTACAGGTGACGCCGTACCACCGTCGCCCGGCAGCCCGGTGGGTACGGATACGGCATGAAGTACTTGGTGCGCGACAAGATCTTCGCCATCGGCGACGACTACTGGATCGAGGACGAGCAGGGCCGCCAGGCCTTCCTCGTGGACGGAAAGGCGCTGCGGCTGCGCGACACCCTGGAGCTGAAGGACCCTCAGGGGCGCGTGCTGATCACGCTCCGTCAGAAGCTGCTGAGCCTGCGGGACGCGATGACGATCGAGCGGGACGGTGAGCCGCTCGCCACCATCCGTAAGAAGAGGCTGTCGCTGCTCCGCAACCACTACCGGGTCGAGATGGCCGACGGTACCGAGCTGGACGTGAGCGGGCGGATCCTGGACCGCGAGTTCGCGATCGAGTACGACGGCGAGCTGCTGGCGCACGTGTCGCGCAGGTGGTTCCGGGTGCGGGAGACGTACGCCGTGGATGTGATCAGGGACGAGGCGGACCCGTCGCTGCTGATCGCGGTCGCGGTGTGTGTGATCCGGATGGCGGAGAAGGAGCGCGAGGAGGGCTGAGAGCCGGCCCGTCGGCCGTCCGGGCCCGTCCTCGTGACGGACGGGCCGGAAGAGGCGGGGCTCAGCGGCCGGGCGCCGTCACGCCCAGCAGCCGGTCCTTCAGCACGGGGAACTGCTCGCGCGTCGTCGCGACCTTCGCCGGGTCGAACTCGACGGTCAGGACCTCCTCGCCGGTCCCCGCCTCCGCCAGCACCTCGCCCCAGGGGTCGACCACGATGCTGTGCCCGGACTGCTCCACCCCGGCGTGCGTGCCGGCGGTCGAGCAAGCGAGCACATACGCCTGGTTCTCCACCGCGCGCGCCTGCGCCAGCAGCGTCCAATGGGCGCGGCGGCGGGCCGGCCAGCCGGCCGGGACCACAAAGACCTGCGCGCCCTCGTCGAGCAGCCCCCGGAACAGCTCGGGGAACCGCAGGTCGTAGCAGGTGGCGAGACCCATCACCGCGTCCGGCAGGGCGACTGTCACCAGCTCGTCGCCCGCGCCCATCAGGGTCGCCTCGCCCTTGTCGAACCCGAAACGGTGGATCTTGCGGTACGAGCGCACGAGCGAGCCGTCCGGCGCGATGACGAGCGCGGTGTTGTAGAGGTCGGCCGCGCCGTCCAGGACCGCCTCGGGAGCGCGTTCCACGATGGACCCGGCGTGCAGCCAGACGGCCGCGTCGCGCGCCGCCTTCGACATCTCCTGGAACGTCGGACCGTCCAGCGTCTCCGCCTCGGCGGCGAACGATTCGTACGCGAACGCGCCCACCGGCCAGAGCTCGGGCAGGACCACGAGGTCGGCGCCGCGCTGCTGCCGTACCAAGGAGGCGGCGCGCTGCCTACGGGAAATGACTGATTCGTCCGGTTCTACTGCGATCTGGATGAGGGAGGCGCGCACACTACCACCGTCCTGGCATTCGAGCCGTCTACACGGGCCTACGATCGTCACACGAAAGCACTGCCGGGGTGCCAACGGGCAGCGTAACTTAGGCCTTCGAACCTCCCACGCAGCCCACAGCCCGCCGCCCGCAGCCAGCAGCCCAGCCCGCTAACCGCAGAACCGTCGAGGGGTCCCGTGACCGTCCATCCCAGCCTTCAAACCTACGCCGACGCCTGGTCCCACTCCATTGAAGCCATAGCCGAGCTGGTGCAGCCACTCGTCGAGGGCGAGTGGAACCGGCGCACGCCGTGCCCCGGCTGGTCGGTGCGGGACATCGTCTCGCACGTCATCGGTCTGGAGTGCGAGATGCTCGGGGACCCGCGGCCGATCCACACCCTGCCGCGCGACCTGTACCACGTGCAGAGCGAGATCTCCCGCTACATGGAGATGCAGGTGGATGTACGGCGCCACCACACCGCTCCGGAGATGACGTCCGAGCTCGAATACACGATCATTCGCCGCAACCGCCAGCTGCGGAACGAGAACCGCGCGCCCGACACCATGGTCCGCGCCCCGCTCGGCACCGAGCAGACGCTCGAACAGGCCATGCGGGCACGCGCGTTCGACATCTGGGTGCACGAGCAGGACCTGCGTACGACGCTGAGCAAGCCCGGCAACCTCGACTCCGGCGGCGCGCTGGTCACCCGCGACGTGCTCCTGGAAGCCCTCCCGAAGGTCGTCGCCAAGGGCGCCGGAGCCCCGCCGAACACGGCGGTCGTCTTCGACGTGCACGGCCCCGTCGAGTTCCTGCGGACGGTCCGGGTCGACGCGGACGGCCGCGGCACGATCGACGGCTCGCCCTCGCTCGGCCCCGCGGTGACGCTGGTGATGGACTGGGAGACGTACTTCCGGCTGGCGTGCGGGCGGGTACGGGCCGCCGCGGTGCCCGACCGGATCAAGACGGACGGGGACGCGGAGCTGGCGGCGGCGATCCTGCGGGAGTTCGCGGTCACGCAGTAGCGCCGCGCGCCTGTGTCCTTCGCCAGCCTGCCGTGTGTGCCCTCCCGTCAGGCGGGCACGTGCACCGCCTCCACCCGGCTGGCCACCAGCCGCTCACGCTCCCGTCGCGCCGTGCGCGCCCGCAGCCGCAGGATCTGGACGATCCCGAGCGCTTCGAGGACGAAGACGGACGAGAACGCGACGCGGTAGTCGCCGCCGGTCGCGTCGAGCAGCACGCCGATGGCGAACAGCGTCGTCATCGAGGCCATGAAACCGCCCATGTTGACGATGCCGGAGGCGGTGCCCTGACGGGCCGGCGGGTTCGCGGGCCGGGCGAAGTCGAAGCCGATCATCGAGGCCGGTCCGCAGGAGCCGAGGACAACGCAGAGGGTGATCAGCAGCCACATCGGCGCGTGGTCGCCGGGACAGAGGAGCGTCGACGCCCAGACGAGAGCGGTCACGCCGACCGTACCGAGGGCCAGCGGGGCTCTGGCGGCGTGGTGGCGGGCGATGATCTGCCCGTAGACGAGGCCGATCACCATGTTGACGAGGACGACCAGGGTGAGCAGATCGCCCGCCGTGGCGCGGGACAGCCCCTGGGCCTCGACGAGGAACGGCAGGCCCCACAGCAGCAGGAAGACCATGGCGGGGAACTGGGTGGTGAAGTGCACCCAGAGCCCCAGCCGGGTGCCGGGCTCCCGCCACGACTCGGCGATCTGCCTCCGTACATAGGTCGCGCCCGCGTGCTCGGACGGCGGAGGCTCGTGGCCCTCGGGGTGGTCCTTCAGGAAGCACAGCAGGAGTACGAGGACGACGACACCGGCCATCGAGCTGCCGACGAACGTCGTCGTCCAGCCGAGGTCGCTCAGCAGGCGGGCGATGAGAAGGGTCGAGACCAGATTGCCCGCCATCCCGAAGAGCCCGGTGAACTGCGCGATCAACGGGCCCTGGCGGGCGGGGAACCAGTGGGCGCCGAGGCGCAGTACGGCGATGAAGGTCATCGCGTCGCCGCAGCCGAGCAGGGCGCGGGCGGCGAGGGCCATGCCGTAGGTGGGGGCGAGGGCGAAGCTGAGCTGGCCGATGGTGAAGAGCGTCACGCCCAGGGTGAGGACCCTGCGGGTGCCGAGCCGGTCGACCATGAGGCCGACGGGTATCTGCATCCCGGCGTAGACGAGGAGTTGGAGGATCGAGAACGTGGAGAGGGCGGAGGCGTTGACGTCGAAGCGGTCGGCGGCGTCGAGTCCGGCGACGCCCAGGCTCGTACGGAAGATGACGGCGACGAAGTAGACGGCGACACCGATGCTCCATACGGCGATGGCGCGGCGGCCGCCGGGCGGGTCGCCGGGGAGGGCGAGGGCGGGGCCGCGGCCGGAGGAACCGGATGATCCGGAGGACCCGCCTGAGGCAGCTTCCGAAGGTCCGGATCCTTCCGGGGGCCCGGACGCGCCGGACGGTCCGGACGGTCCGGGAGGTTCCGACGCACCGGACGCACCGGACGCTCCGGAAGAGGGCGCGCTCACCGGGCCTCACCCCGTATGAGCACCTTGACGCGGCCGACGTGGGCGCGCACGCACCGCGCCGCGGCCTCGGCGTCACCGGCCCTGATGGCTTCGAGCAGTTCGGCGTGCTCGACGATGCTGGTCTCGACGCGCTCGGGGTGCGCCTCCAGCACGGCGACGCCCATCCTCAACTGCCGGTCCCTGAGCTGGTCGTAGAGCTTCGAGAGGATCTCGTTGCCGGCGTTGCGCACGATCTCGGCGTGGAAGCAGCGGTCGGTGACCGCCACGGCGGCCAGATCGCCCTCCTCGGCGAGACGACGCTGCTTCTCGACCAGTTCCTCCAGGCGCGCGATGAGCCGCGCGGACGCGGGGACGGCCTTGCGGGCGGCGAACTCCTCGACCAGCAGGCGGGTCTCGACGACATCGGCGATCTCCTGCGCGGAGACGGCGAGGACGAGGGCGCCCTTCTTGGGATAGAGCTTGATCAGCCCCTCGACCTCAAGCTTCAGCAGCGCCTCGCGCACGGGCGTACGTGACACCCCCACGGCCTCGGCGAGTTCGCCCTCCGTAAGGAGGGTCCCGCCCTGGTAGTGCCGGTCGAGAACACCCTGCTTGATGTGGCTGTAGACACGGTCGGCGGCGGGCGGCTGTTTCACGGGGACGGCGGAGACGGGGGAGGTGGCGGCGGGCGCGGATGGCATGAGCACAGCTTAGATACAACAGGGATGCGTGAGTGATCGCGTCCATATCGCGGAACGACAGGATTTTCGGCGCGTGTCGTACATCCCTTCAGATCACTCGTGCGTCTTCTCAGTGGACCACCCCTGTACGGGCGTGCGTCGAATTCACTTCAGACAGGGCATTTGCGACATCGGAGCGTTCCTTTGATCAAGAGCTTCCCCGGCGTGCGGAGAAACGTGCGTAGGTCCACCGTGATCGCCCTCACCGCCGGCGCCATGCTGACGGGCACGGCCCTGGTCGCCCCGGCGACCCAGGCGGCCGAGTCCGCGCCCGCCGCCAAGGCGGCGGCAGCCGCCCTGCCGACCCTCTCGGCCAAGGGTGCCTTCCTGCTGGACGACACCACCGGCGCGAAGCGGTACGGCAAGGCCGCGGACATCCGCCGCCAGATGGCCAGCACCACCAAGATCATGACCGCGGCCGTCGTGCTCAACACCAAGGGCATCGACCTCAACCGCCAGATCACCGTCAAGCAGACCTACCGCGACTACGTGGTCCGCGAAGGCGCGAGCACCGCGGACCTGCGCACCGGCGACAAGGTGACGATCCGTCAGCTCCTGTACGGCCTGATGCTCCCGTCCGGCTGCGACGCGGCGTACGCCCTCGCGGACGCGGTCGGCACCGGCTCGACGGTGGCGGCGCGCACGAAGTCGTTCATCGGGAAGATGAACGCGAAGGCCAAGGAACTGGGCCTGACCAACACCAAGTTCGACTCGTTCGACGGCATCTCGGCGGCCGGCGACAACTACACGACCCCGCGCGACCTGGCGACGATCGCCCAGTACGCGATGAAGAACTCCACGCTGCGTACGGTCGTCAAGTCCACGAGCTACAAGACCACGACCCCGACCAGCACGGGCGGCACCCGCACGTACACCTGGTACAACACGAACCAGCTGCTCGGCTCGTACACGGGCGCGTTCGGCGTCAAGACCGGCACGGGCACGGCCGCCGGCCCCTGCCTGATCTTCGCCGCCACACGCAACGGCAAGACGCACATCGGCGTCATCCTGAACGGCACGGACCGCTACAACGACGCGGCGAAGCTGCTGGACTACTACTCGGGCGCGTCGGCTGCGAAGACGATGAAGCTCCGCAAGCTCCCGGCGGGCGCCCAGCGCGACTGACCCCCCTGCGGGATGCGGTAAGGGGCGCGGCCACCACAAGGTGGCCGCGCCCTTCTTGCTGTCGCCTACGTCCACGGGGCGACGGGTCCCGGATCCGCAGGCTGCCCGACCTCCAAGGTCTGAGCCCGGCCCGGCCGTCGCTGTAACCTTCCCCGGTCAGGGATCGCAGAGCGACGAGGAGTACGGGTGGCCGGTCAGCGGATCACAACCCGCAACGCCCGCTTCCAGCAGTGGCACGCGCTGCTCGCCAACCGCAACAAGCGCAAGCGGCAGGGCGAGTTCCTCGTGCAGGGCGTACGCCCCATCACGATGGCCGTCGAGCACGGGTGGACCGTACGCGCCCTGCTGTACGACGCGAGCCGGCCGCTCTCGCGGTGGGCCGAGGAGTTGCTGCGCGGCATCAGTACGGACCGTGTCGCGATGGCCCCCGAACTCCTCGCCGAACTGGGCGAACGTAACGACGGGCCGCCCGAGGTCCTGGCCGTGGTCGAGACGCGGCCGGACGACCTGAGCCGGATCCGCGTCCACGACAGCTTCCTGGGCGTGCTGTTCGACCGGCCCACCCAGCCCGGCAACATCGGCAGCATCATCCGCTCGGCCGACGCCTTCGGCGCGGACGGCCTGATCGTCACGGGCCACGCGGCCGACGTCTACGACCCGAAGGCCGTACGCGCCACGACAGGCTCCCTGTTCGCGCTCCCGGTCGTCCGGAGCCCCTCCCACCAGGAGGTCGCGGAGTGGCTGTCGAAGGAACGCGCGGCGGGACGCCCGGTCGCCGTCGTCGGCACGGACGAGCACGGCGACGCGGACACCGACGCGTTCGACCTGACGCAGCCGGTACTGCTGCTGATCGGCAACGAGACATCCGGCCTGAGCACGAGCTGGCGCGAGCTGTGCGACCACGTGGTGAGCATCCCGATGTCAGGCTCGGCCAGCTCCCTGAACGCCTCGAACGCGGCGACGGTGGTCCTGTACGAGGCGGCGCGCCAGCGCCGGCGGGCGGCCTGAGCGCGAGGGTTGCGCGGGGCGACGGTACCGCTTACGGGACTCCGCCGTCCCCGGCTCGTGGCGCACCGCCCAGTCCGCCAGGGCCGACGCCATCAGGGGCGCGTGGAGGCGGAAAGGTCGCAACTCCCGGCGGAGTTGCGACCCTTACGTCCTTCCGTCAGCCCTCAGCCCTCAGCCCCAGGTGATCAGTCGCTTCGGCTGTTCCAGGATCGCCGCCACGTCCGCCAGGACCTTCGAGCCCAGCTCGCCGTCGACCAGGCGGTGGTCGAACGACAGGGCCAGCGTGGTGACCTGGCGAGGCTTGACCTTGCCCTTGTGGACCCAGGGCTGGAGCTTGATCGCGCCGACCGCCAGGATCGCCGACTCGCCCGGGTTGAGGATCGGGGTGCCCGTGTCGACGCCGAAGACGCCGACGTTCGTGATGGTCACCGTGCCGCCCTGCATGGCCGACGGGGTCGTCTTGCCCTCGCGGGCCGTGGACACCAGTTCGCCCAGGGACCGGGCGAGTTCGGGCAGGGTCATGTCGTGCGCGTCCTTGATGTTCGGGACGAGCAGGCCGCGAGGGGTCGCCGCCGCGATGCCCAGGTTCACGTAGTGCTTGACCACGATCTCCTGGGCGGCCTCGTCCCACGCGGCGTTGACCTCGGGGTGGCGCTTGATCGCCACCAGCAGCGCCTTGGCGATGAGCAGCAGCGGGTTGACCCGTACGCCCGCCATGTCCTTGTCGGACTTGAGCTCGTCCACCAGCCTCATCGTGCGCGTCACATCGACCGTCACGAACTCCGTGACGTGCGGGGCGGTGAACGCGCTGCCCACCATCGCCGCCGCCGTCGCCTTCCGTACGCCCTTGACGGGGATACGGGTCTCCCGGCCGGCCGTCGCGGGAGCGGCGGCCACCGGAGCCGGCGCGGCCTCCGCGACCGGTGCCTCGGCCACGGGTGCCGTCGCCGCGTGCACGTCCTCGCGGGTGATGATCCCGTCCGGGCCCGTCGGTGTGACCGTCGTCAGGTCCACACCCAGGTCCTTGGCGAGCTTGCGCACCGGCGGCTTCGCCAGCGGGCGTGACAGGCCCTCGGCCACGGGGGCGGAAGCGACCCCGTTCATCTCCGCCTGGATCGCCGCCGCGGCGCCCTGTTCGGGGACCGCAGCCGCCCCCCTGCGCGGACGCCGCTTCGTGGACGCCTCGGAGACGCCGTAGCCGACGAGCACCGGCTGGCGCCCCTTCGGCTCGGCGGCCGGTTCGGCCACCGGAGCAGGTGCCGGAGCAGCGGCCGGAGCCGGTCCGTCGTCGCTCCCCGGCGCCACGTCCACCGTGATGATCGACGCCCCGACATCGACGGTCGTGCCCTCGTCGAAGCGCAGCGCGTGCACCACCCCGTCGTAGGGGATGGGCAGTTCGACGGCCGCCTTCGCCGTCTCCACCTCGCACACCACCTGGCCGTCGACGACGGTGTCGCCCGGCTGTACGTACCACTTGAGGATCTCGGCCTCGGTGAGCCCTTCGCCCACGTCGGGCATCTTGAACTCTCGATAGCGGGTAGAAGTGTCAGCAGTCATGGTCACGGCACTCCTCAGTACGCGAGCGAGCGGTCGACGGCGTCGAGCACCCGGTCCAGGCCCGGAAGGTACTCCTCCTCCAGGCGCGCCGGCGGATACGGGGCGTGGAATCCGCCCACCCGCAGCACCGGAGCCTCCAGGTGGTAGAAGGAGCGCTCCGTGATCCGGGCGGCGATCTCCGCGCCGGAGCCGTAGAACACCGGCGCCTCGTGGACCACGACCAGCCGGCGGGTCTTCTCCACCGACGTCTGGATCGTGTCGAAGTCGATCGGGGACATCGAGCGCAGATCAAGGACCTCCACCGACCTGCCCTCCTCGGCGGCGGCGGCCGCCGCCTCCAGACAGACCTTGACCATCGGGCCGTACGCCGCGAGCGTCACATCCGTGCCGGCCTGAGTGACCCGCGCCTTGTGGAGCGGCCCGGGGATGGCCTCGTTGTCGACCTCGCCCTTGTCCCAGTAGCGGCGCTTGGGCTCGAAGAAGATGATCGGGTCGTCGCTCTGGATGGCCTGCTGCATCATCCAGTAGCCGTCCGCCGACGTCGACGGCGAGACGATCTTCAACCCCGCCACATGCGCGAACAGCGCTTCAGGCGACTCGGAGTGGTGCTCGACGGCGCCGATGCCACCGCCGTACGGAATGCGGATGACGACCGGCATCTTGATCTTGCCCAGCGCGCGGGCGTGCATCTTCGCGAGCTGCGTGACGATCTGGTCGTAGGCGGGGAAGACGAAGCCGTCGAACTGAATCTCCACGACGGGCCGGTAGCCGCGCAGTGCCAGGCCGATCGCCGTACCGACGATGCCCGACTCGGCGAGCGGGGTGTCGATGACCCGGTCCTCGCCGAAGTCCTTCTGGAGACCGTCGGTGACCCGGAAGACGCCGCCGAGCTTGCCGACGTCCTCGCCCATGATCAGGACCTTGGGGTCGGTTTCGAGGGCGACGCGCAGCGACTCGTTGATCGCCTTCGCGAGGGGGAGTTTCTGTACGGCCATGGCTACTTGTCCTCCTCAACGGAACCGGCATCCGAACCGGAGTCCGCGAACGACGCCTCGTACGCGGCGAACTGCGCCCGCTCCTCGTCGACGAGCGCGTGCCCGTCCGCGTAGACATGCTCGAAGATCGCCATGTGGTCCGGGTCGGGCATCGCCCGCACCGCCTCGCGCACCCGCCTGCCGAGCGCCTCGCTCTCCTTCTCCAGAGCCGCGAAGAACGCCTCGTCGGCGGCCGACTCGCGCTCCAGGTACGCGCGCAGCCGCAGGATCGGGTCCTTCGCCTCCCACGCCTCGCGCTCCTCGTCCGCCCGGTACTTCGTCGGGTCGTCGGACGTGGTGTGCGCGCCCATGCGGTAGGTGAACGCCTCGACGAGCATCGGGCCCTCGCCGCTGCGGGCGCGCTCCAGCGCGGCGCGCGTCACGGCCAGACAGGCCAGGACGTCGTTGCCGTCGACCCGGACGCCGGGGAAACCGAAGCCTTGCGCGCGCTGGTAGAGCGGCACGCGCATCTGCTTCTCGGTCGGCTCCGAGATGGCCCACTGGTTGTTCTGGCAGAAGAAGACCACCGGCGCGTTGTAGACGGCCGAGAAGGTGAACGACTCGGCCACGTCGCCCTGGCTGGACGCGCCGTCGCCGAAGTAGGCGATGACGGCGGAGTCCGCGCCGTCCTTGGCGACGCCCATCGCGTAGCCGGTGGCGTGCAGCGTCTGCGAGCCGATGACGATCGTGTACAGGTGGAAGTTGTTGGTCTTCGGGTCCCAGCCGCCGTGGTTCACACCGCGGAACATCCCCAGCAGGTTCGTCGGGTCGACGCCCCGGCACCAGGCGACGCCGTGCTCCCGGTAGGTCGGGAAGACGTAGTCCTCGTCGCGCAGCGCGCGTCCCGAGCCGATCTGGGCGGCCTCCTGGCCGAGCAGCGAGGCCCACAGGCCCAGCTCGCCCTGACGCTGGAGGGACGTGGCCTCGGCGTCGAAACGGCGGGTGAGGACCATGTCGCGGTAGAGACCGCGCAGGGACTCGGGGGTGATGTCGGCCACGAAGCCGTCGTACTCGTCGTTCTTGACGCGTTCGCCCTCGGGCGTCAGCAGCTGTACGAGCTGGGGCTCGGAAGCCTTCGGCTGCGGCGTCGTCTTGGCGCCGGCGCGCTTGGTGCCGCTGCTACGTCGCGGCTTTCGCGCGGCGGCAGTGCTCTCCACGGTCACGTGCGTGCTCCTCCGTCGGTCCGGTCCCCGGGATCCGCCGGGAACCAGTGCGGCTCGCCTGCTTCCGGCCGTGCGCACGGGGTGGGTGCGGCCCGGCCGGGACAGGCGTGACAGGTGCCCCGGCGAGCGCCCTGTCACAGGCACGTTACCCAGTGGGTCGCATTCCTGCGAAACCCCCTTGACCTGCGATTTTGATTGGATTTCCAAGTAAATCGAAAAAGTCGGGGACAACCACTGGTCACAGCCTTGCAGGCCGCCGGAACAACGGCACGTTATCCCGGCGGCCCACGACGGGGATAGAGGGAAGTGTGTTTGACTGATGTCGTGCCTGAAAAGGGGAAAATCACCGTATTTCTGCTGGACGACCATGAGGTCGTCCGACGGGGCGTGCATGAGCTGCTCGCCGTCGAGGACGACATCGAGGTCGTGGGCGAGGCGGGGACGGCCGAGGACGCGCTGACCAGAATCCCGGCGACCCGGCCCGATGTCGCGGTGCTCGACGTACGGCTGCCGGACGGCAGCGGGGTCGAGGTCTGCCGTGAGATCCGCTCCAGGGACGAGAGCATCAAGTGTCTGATGCTGACCTCGTTCTCCGACGACGAGGCGCTCTTCGACGCGATCATGGCCGGCGCGTCGGGTTATGTCCTGAAGGCCATTCGCGGCGACGAGCTGCTGACCGCCGTACGGGACGTGGCCGCGGGCCGGTCCCTGCTGGACCCGGTCGCGACGGCACGGGTGCTTCAGCGGCTCCGGGAGGGCAACGCCCCCAAGGGTGACGAACGGCTGGCGAACCTCACCGAGCAGGAGCGCAAGATCCTGGACCTCATCGGCGAGGGCATGACCAACCGCGCCATCGGCGAGCGGCTGCATCTCGCCGAGAAGACGATCAAGAATTACGTCTCCAGCCTCCTGTCCAAGCTGGGCATGGAGCGCCGCTCGCAGGCCGCCGCGTACGTGGCCAGAATCCAGGCCGAGCAGCGCTGAAACCTGTCGAAGGACCTCTCAAGGCCCGGGTTGCCTAAAGGCCCGATAAGGACCAAGGTCCCGCGCATCCGGGGCGGGCTCCCCTGTTCTGTGGACGATCGGTGACTGAGAGTGGGATCCATGTCCACCGATGATCTGCGCGCCATCGAGCTGCTCAACCGGGTCCGGTACGGACGGGTGGCGACGAGCATGCGGGCGATGCCCTTCGTGGCCCCCGCCCGCCACATCGTCAGGGACGACAGCGTCGTCCTGCGGATGCACCGGGGGATGGGTTACCACCGCGCGTGCAGCGGCAGTGTGGTCGCGTACGGCGCCGACAACTTCCACACCGGCGAGCCCGACCTCTGGTCGGTCCAGTTCACCGGCACCGCGACCATGGTCAGGCCGACCGACGACGAGCTGGCGCTCTTCGGGCCGGGTCCGCACCACGTCGACGGCGAACCGTTCGATGCCGTCTACATGAGCATGACGCCCCAGTTCGCGACCGTGCACATCCTCGAATACTCGTCGGAGAAAGCCACCGCGGAGGCGACCGCCGAAGCAGCGGGCTGAGCGGCGGCGGGACCGCGAGCGGGGGCGGAAGCGGACCGCGACACGATCAACACGCTGAGTGATCTATCATTTGACGGGTGCCGCGCTCATCTGCAACGACTGCGACGATGCCTTACGTCGCTACCGCTCCACCCGTGGCGGACCAGCCCTTCGGCCTCCTCCCCCTCGGTGACCTGCTCAGACGCTACGAGCACGGCGGTGAACCCCTGTCCTGCCGACCCGTCGCCCAAGGCCTGCTGAACCGCGGCTACCGGCTCACCACGACCCACGGCTCCTACTTCCTCAAGCACCATCTCGACGGCGACCACGAGTCCATCGCCCGCCAGCACCGCGCCACCCGGCGGCTTCAGGCGCTCGGCGTGCCCGTCGCACCGCCCGTACGGGACACCGAGGGCGGCACCGTCGCCGTCCTCGGCGGCCACTGCTACGCCCTGCACCCCTGGATCGACGGCAGGCACCGCACCGGCGCGCAGCTGACCCCCGCCGCGTCGGGGCGGCTCGGATCGCTCCTCGGAGTCGTACACACCTGTCTGGAACAGGTCATGGAGTCGGCGAAGTGCCGCCTCGCGTACGACGGCGCGTACGACAGCGCCACCCCGGCGGACACCTTCGCGCTCATCGACGAACTGCTCGTCCTCGCCCGTGGCCGCACTCCGCGCGACGGCTTCGACTCCCTCGCCGAACACCGGCTGCGGGAGCGCCGTACGCTCCTGGAGACCCACGCCCACCACCGTCCGCCGGCGGGGGCCGAGACGGCCATCGGCTGGGTGCACGGCGATTTCCACCCGTTGAACCTGCTCTACCGGGGCACGGAGCCCGCGGCGATCGTCGACTGGGACCGGCTCTCCGTCCAGCCGCGCGCCGAGGAGGCGGTCCGGGCGGCGGCGATCTTCTTCGTACGGCCGTCGGGGGAGCTGGACCTGGAGAAGGTACGGGCGTACGCGCGTGCCTACCGGCTCGCGGCCGGGGCCGACGCCGCCGAACTGGCCGCGGCCGTCCACCGGGTGTGGTGGGAGCGGCTGAACGACTTCTGGATACTGCGCTGGCGCTATCTGCTGGACGACCGAAGGGCCGACCCGCAGTTCCCCGCGGTGTCGGCCCTGGCGGTCTGGTGGACGCGGAGGTACGAGGAGGTGCGCGAGGCGTTCGCGGGGTGAGGGACGGGCGCCTGCGGGAGGGGCGGCCGGGCCGGCCCTCCCGGGACCGCTACCTCGTGACGCCCTCGATGGTGCCGGGATCTCCCGCGCCGCCATCGGTCGTTCCGGTGGTGGTGCCCTCCGCGTCGCCGCCCTCGGTGGTCCCCTCCGCCGTTCCCTCCGAGGTGCCTTCGCTGGTGCCCTCCGTCGCGCCCTCCGTGGCACCTTCGGAGGTGCCCTCGGTGTCGCCCTCCGTCGCGCCCTCGTCGTCGCCCGGATCCGGCGTGGACGGCGTGTCCGACGGCTTCTCGGACGGCGTCGGCTCCTCGCTCGGGGTGTTGTCCGTCGGGTACTCCGGCTGCTGGTTGCCGCCCGTCGAGGTGGACTCCTCCTCCTCGGACGGCGTGGCCTCGTCGTCCGACTTCGTCGGTTCCTCGCTCGGCGTGGTGGACGGGCTCTGCGTGGTCTTCTGGTCTTCCTTGTTCCCGGTGTCCGTGCCGGCCATGTTGTTCAGCGCGTACGCGGCGCCCGCCAGGATCGCGATCACGGCCAGCACGGCGAACAGCCACATCTTGCCCCGGCCGCCGCCCCCGTTGCCGTGGTGGCCGCCGTCGTAACCGCCGTCGTTCGGGTTCTGCGGCGGCAGCAGCGGGCGCTGCGCGGTGTCGCCGTGCGGCGGGTGACCGAGCACGCTCGTGGCGGCGACGCCCATCGCCGGGGTGCCGCCCTCGTGCATGTCGACGGGGCCGGTGTTCCAGGTGCCGACGTGGCTGCCCTGCTGCTGGAGCATCTGCATGCCGTACTGGACCAGGCCGCGCATCTCCTCGGCGCTCTGGAACCGGTCGTCCGGGTCCTTCGCGAGCGAGCGCATGACCAGCCCGTCCAGCTCCGGCGGCACCACGTCCGAGACCTCGGACGGCGGGACGGGGATGTCCTGGACGTGCTGATACACCACGGAGAGCGGCGTCTCGCCGGTGAACGGCGGGCGCAGCGACAGGAGTTCGTAGAGCAGACAGCCCGTGGCGTACAGGTCGGACCGGTGGTCGACGGCCTTGCCGAGTGCCTGCTCGGGGGAGAGGTACTGCGGCGTGCCCATGACCATGCCGGTCTGGGTCATCGTCGACTGCGCGCCGTGCAGGGCACGGGCGATGCCGAAGTCCATCACCTTGACCGCGCCGCCGTGCGTGATGATCACGTTCGCGGGCTTGATGTCGCGGTGCACGATGCCGTGCTGGTGCGAGTACGCGAGCGCTTCGAGCACACCGGAGACGATGATCAGCGCCTGTTCCGGCGGCGGCGCCTCCGCGTTGAGGAGCAGATCGCGGATCGTGCGGCCCTCGACGAGCTCCATGACGATGTACGGGACGGTCTGGCCGCCCACGACATCTTCACCGGAGTCGTACACCGCCACCACGGCGTGGTGGTTGAGACCGGCCACCGACTGGGCCTCGCGGGTGAAGCGGGCCTTGGAGACCGGGTCCTCGGCGAGATCGGAGCGGAGCAGCTTGACGGCCACGGTACGGCCGAGCCGGACGTCCTCCGCCGCGTACACCTCCGCCATCCCGCCCCGGCCGAGGCGGTACGTCATCCGGTAACGGCCGTCGCCGACCAGCCCGCCGACGCCCCATGAGTCCGCAGCATCAGGCACTCCGCCGCCGCCTGCTTCGGGTTCGGGTGCCATCAGTCCTCGCCGTCGTATCTGTCCGCTCCGCCGCGCGTGGGTGCGGGGTCAGCGGTGGTGCCTGGGATGGATGAAGGTGTGGGACCAGGAGCCGCTACGAATCCTGGTTGTTGCTGTGCCGGTCACGCTACAGCCTTCGCGCGGCACGCCGATCGGAGATGGACCGGTCATCAAACCCGGTACGCCTGCGCACCGGCAAATTCCATGCGTTTCCTGTAACGCTTCCGAGACGCTTGTTGTGCGTAGGGTCACGGAACGGGCACCCCGCTTGACGTGTCAGGGCCCTGCGGCAGACTTGGCCCGTAAATACGGGAGCATGTGAGCACGGATCAGCGCGAAGCACTGACATCACCGCGTCGCCGCGCCGAGGGGGAAGCACAGTCATGAGCCACGACGGCGCACAGGGCCGCTACGCGGGCGGTTCGGTCGCGGGCGGCCGGTACCAGCTTCGCGACCTTCTCGGCGAGGGCGGTATGGCGTCCGTCTACCTCGCGTACGACGCGGCTCTCGACCGGCAGGTCGCCATCAAGACGCTCCACACCGAGCTGGGCCGCGAGCAGTCCTTCCGCGAACGCTTCCGGCGCGAGGCCCAGGCTGTCGCGAAACTGTCGCACACCAACATCGTCTCGGTCTTCGACACCGGTGAGGACGAGCTGGACGGCTCGCTCATGCCGTACATCGTCATGGAGTACGTGGAGGGGCAGCCGCTCGGCTCCGTACTCCAGTCGGACATCCAGCAGTACGGCGCGATGCCGGCCGACCGCGCGCTGAAGGTGACGGCGGACGTGCTCGCCGCACTGGAGACCAGCCACGAGATGGGCCTGGTCCACCGCGACATCAAGCCCGGCAACGTGATGATGACCAAGCGCGGCGTCGTCAAGGTGATGGACTTCGGCATCGCGCGGGCCATGCAGTCGGGCGTCACGTCGATGACGCAGACCGGCATGGTCGTGGGCACGCCGCAGTACCTCTCCCCCGAGCAGGCGCTGGGGCGCGGCGTCGACGCCCGCTCCGACCTGTACTCGGTCGGCATCATGCTCTTCCAGCTGCTGACGGGCCGGCTGCCTTTCGAGGCGGACTCGCCGCTGGCGATCGCGTACGCGCATGTGCAGGAGGAGCCGGTCGCGCCCTCCTCCATCAACCGCTCCATCACTCCCGCGATGGACGCGCTCGTCGCACGGGCGCTGAAGAAGAACCCGAACGAGCGGTTCCCGAGCGCCGCCGCGATGCGCGACGAGTGCGCGCGGGTGCTGCCGCAGGGCCACACCGGTGCCCCGGTGATCGTCCAGGGCGCCCCGTCGGTGAGCGGCGCGGGCGTGGGCTCTGCGGTCTTCCCGCCGGTCGACCAGGGGACGCAGCCGCCGCACGGCGGCGTGCAGACGCCGTACCAGCCGGGGGCGTACGGCCCGCCGACACCGGCGCAGATGCAGACACCGCCGCCCACGTACGGCTACCCGCCGCAGCCCACGCCGGGCTACCAGACCCCGTCCCCCTCGTACTCGATGTCGCCGCAGCCCCCGATGGGCCCGGGCCAGGGCGGGCACGTCGGCCACGGCGGCGGTGCAGGCAACGGGGGCGGCAAGCGGAACATGCCGGTGATCGTCGGCTCGATCGTGGTCGCGGTCGCGGCGATCGCCGGTCTGACGTTCGCGCTCACGCAGGGCGGCGACGACGAGAAGGGCGGGACGGAGTCGAAGCCCAGCGGCTCGGCCGTCGAGGGCCACCGGCCGCCGGAGCGCTACCGGACGATCGATCCGGAGAAGTGCTCGGAAGCCTCGGAGGACGGGGTGGACCCGACGAAGGTCCAGGCACCCGACCTTCGTTACAAGGACATCCTCTCGGTGAAGGACTGCCTGACGGCCGCGGGGTGGACCTGGGCCGAGGTCAAGGAAGTGGACGACGGCGCCCAGGCGGAGGGCATCGTCGTCGAGCAGTACCCGCGCCAGGGCGCGGCCGTTCTCCCCAAGGACCAGGAGTTCGAACTGAAGATCTCGACCGGCAACGCCGGCTAGATCAATCGCCTTGCGCAAACGACTGTCCAGCCTTGTTGTCGCCGGTGCGGCAGCCGCCGCCATCATCCCCGCCGCCGCTTCTCCGGCGGCGGCGGCGGTGAACGCCGTGGGCGCCTCGTGCAGCGTCACGGGCGCATCGGGAAGTGGCTCCTGGGTATTCGCCAGCCGTACCCAGCTCAACAGCGTCAGCCTCAGGATCACGGACACCTCGGCCGACGGCCACCATGTGGCGATCCAGCTCCAGACCGTGCAGGGGTCGGGCGCGACACACCTGTGGCCGCTGCACCACGAGTACGGCGGAAACGGCGCCTCGCACACCTGGAACACCACGGCCACCGACTCCCTCGGCATCAAGTACGCCTACATCGAGGCGTTCGTGATGGAGGGCGGCAGCGTGATCCGGTCCTGCGGTGACAGTTCGATCACCAACCCGTACTACTAGAATCCCGGCCGGCCGCCTCTGGCAACGTTCCGGCCTTTTCACGACCGCCCGGCACACCGTGTGTGCCGGGCGTTTCGTCTCTCCGGCGGGCGCGCGTCAACTCCGCGTACCGGAGGCCGCACGGCCGAGATGCCGCTTCTGTCACCGCATGTGACGCTGAGTCGGTGATGTCACGGCTCCACGCACGGCTCCGTTCCTCCCGCGCGATCGTGGTCGCGATCGCGGTCATACTCGCCTCTCTCCTGTCGGGCGCGCCGCTCGCGTACGCCGAGGACCGCCGAGCCCCGCGCGCCGAGCCGTCGCGTTCCCCGAGTGCCGGTTCCTCGCTCGCGGGGAACGAGGCCGGACAGGGCCGGCCGCGGCCGGGGCGGCCGAGCGCGAGTGGCGAGGCGTCGTCGTCGGCCGCCGTCACCTCCTCCGCCTACCTCACCGTGCCGATGTCGCCGAGTGCGACGGGAGGACCTTCGTCCGGTTCCGCTTCGCCGTCCCACAGCGGTTCCGCCTCGGACTTGGCCACACCGGAGAGCGACAGGAAACCGGAGAGCGAGAGGTCCCCGAAGAGGGAACGCGAGCGCGAGCGGGACGACTCGGACGAGGATGAACTCGACGACGAAGAGCTCCTGTCGGACGACTCCGAAGCCTCCGAGGAAGGGCCCGCCCCACCCCGTACACCCCCTGGGGACGCCTCCGCGCAGGAGCAGAGCAGCCAGGCCGTCTCCGAGCCCGTCGCCCGCGCCGTCCCCGCACTGACCCTCGGCGTCGGCATGGCGCTGATGGGACTCGGTATCGGTTTTCTTGGTCTACGGCTGCGGCGACGCTGACGCCGGCCAACCGGCCGCCCCCTACACACCGCCTCTGACCTGCGTGTTCACCGCCCTTGTACATCCCACGTCACTCTTACCTCCTCCTTACGACGGACCCGCGACGTCCCTCTCAGGGCCCTTGCCGCCATGGCCATACCGGGTATACATACTGAGTATGTCGATCCGCCACGGGCTGCTGGCCCTCCTCGAATCGGGACCGCGCTACGGCTCTCAGCTCCGTACGGAGTTCGAATCCCGTACCGGCGCCACCTGGCCCCTGAACGTCGGCCAGGTCTATACGACCCTCAACCGTCTGGAGCGCGACGGCATGGTCGTCCAGGACGGTGAGGACGACGCCGGCCACGCGCTCTACGTGATCACGGACGCCGGCCGTGAGGAGCTGCGGAACTGGTTCCGGTCACCGGTCGACCGGCGCAGTCCGCCACGCGACGAACTCGCCATCAAACTCGCGATGGCCGTCGGCGCACCCGGGATCGACATCCGCGACGTGATCCAGTCGCAGCGCCACCACACCGTGCAGGCGATGCAGGACTACACGCGGCTCAAGGCCCAGGCCACCGACGTCTCGCCGGACAACCGCGACGACGTGGCGTGGCTGCTCGTCCTCGAACAGCTCATCTTCCAGACCGAGGCCGAGGCGCGCTGGCTCGACCACTGCGAGGCCCGGCTCGTCCGGCTCTCGCTGATGAACACGCAGAAGGAGAAGCAGCGGAGGAAGGAACAGGAGGGCGCCGCCGACGCGGCGGGCGACGGGACCGACGGTCAGATCCGGCCGGCCGACCCCGCGCCGACGGGGGAGAAGCCCTCGCCCGCCTCCCGGGTCGGCCTCGGCCGCTCCCGAAGCCGCTGACACCGCGCCGGCACCACCAACGACGTAACCCAGCCACCCCACCCACCCACCTACGCGTCTGCGCACAGATCCGTTCTCAAGGGGGACCACCCATGCCTGACCAGGCACCGCATCCCGTGCTCCAACTCAAGGACCTGACCCGCGTCCACGGCAGTGGCGCCACCGAGGTCCACGCCCTGCGCGGGATCAATCTCGACGTCTTTCCCGGCGAACTCGTCGCCGTCATGGGCCCGTCAGGCTCCGGCAAGTCCACGCTGCTCACCATCGCCGGCGGTCTCGACACCCCGACATCGGGCCAGGTGATCGTCGAGAACACCGACCTCACCACCGCGGACCGCAAGCAGATAGCCGCGCTGCGCCGCCGCAGCATCGGCTACGTCTTCCAGGACTACAACCTCATCCCGGCACTCACCGCCGCCGAGAACGTCGCCCTCCCCCGCGAGCTCGACGGCACGTCCGCCCGCAAGGCCCGCACCGAGGCCGTCGCCGCGCTGCGCGAGATGGACCTCGACTCCCTCGCCGACCGCTTCCCCGACGAGATGTCCGGCGGCCAGCAGCAGCGCGTGGCCATCGCCCGCGCGCTCGTCGGCGACCGCCGCCTGGTCCTCGCCGACGAGCCCACCGGCGCCCTCGACTCCGAGACCGGCGAGTCCGTGCTCGCCCTGCTGCGCAGCCGCTGCGACGCGGGCGCGGCCGGCGTCCTCGTCACGCACGAGCCGCGTTTCGCGGCCTGGGCCGACCGCGTGGTCTTCCTGCGGGACGGCGCCGTCGTCGACCAGACCCTCCGCAGCCAGGCCGACTCGCTCCTCACGGGCCAGGCGGCCGAGCGGTGAAGAACTGGTACCACTCCTGGCGCGCCGCGATCCGCATAGCCCGCCGTGACGCCTGGCGCTTCAAGGGACGCAGCTTCCTCGTCCTCGCCATGCTCGCCCTGCCGATCCTCGGTGTGAGCGCCGCCGACCTGACGCTGCGCAGCGCCGATCTCACCGCCGCCCAGCAACTGGACCGCGATCTGGGGCGCGCCGACGCCCGCGTCTCCGATCCTCATATGGGCGGCGTCCCCCTCATGCAGAACCCCGAGGGTGACAACTACCAGCCGGTGAAGAGCTACGACGACGAGCCCTGGCCCGAGGGCGAGATGGACGTCACGACGGCCCTCCCGGCGGGCAACGAGTCCCTGGTCGACTCGGAGGGCACGGCCAAGCTCAGGACGACCCACGGTCTGCTGAGCACCTCGGTCCGGGAGCTGAGGGCGGCGGACCCGATGGCCGAGGGCATCATGGTCCTCGACCGCGGCCGGTTCCCGCGGGCGTCCGGCGAGGTCGCCGCGACCGACGCCTTCCTGGAGAGCAGCGGTCTCCACGTCGGTTCGAAGCTCACGGCGCGCGGATTCGACACCTCGTACCGGATCGTCGGCGCGTACGAACTGCCGGACAGTCTGAACACCGCCCAGGTCAACGCGCTTCCCGGCGCCCTGCTGGCCCCGCTCGACAAGGCGCTGGCCGCCGCGGAGCTGCCCGGCACCCAGATGTCCACCACCTATCTGACCTCGGTCTCCGGCGACGCCGGTTTCACGTGGAACATGGTCAAGGAGGCGAACGCCAAGGGCGCCACGGTCATCTCGCGCGCGGTGGTGCTCGACCCGCCGCCGGACTCGGACGTGCCGCTGTACCAGAAGGAGGGCGCGTCCGACTTCGGGGGCGGCTCCGCCAACGCCACCGAGCTCGCCATCATCAGCACCGTCGTGGGCCTCGCGATGCTGGAGATCTGCCTGCTGGCGGGCCCCGCCTTCGCCGTCGGCGCCCGCCGCTCCCGCCGGCAGCTCGGCCTGGTCGGCGCCAACGGCGGCGACCGGCACCACATCAGGGCCATCGTCCTCAGCGGCGGTCTGGTGATCGGCGCGGTCGCCGCCGTGGTCGGTACGGTGCTGGGCATCGTCCTGACCTTCGCGCTCCAGCCGGTGCTCGAAGCCTTCCTGGGCAAGCGCTTCGGCAGCTTCGACCTGCGCCCGCTGGAGCTGATCGCGATCGCGCTGGTCGCGGTCGTCACCGGCCTGCTGGCCGCGATCGTGCCCGCCGTGACCGCGTCCCGGCAGACCGTCGTCGCCTCCCTCACCGGGCGCCGTGGCATCCGCAAGAGCAGCAGGGTGCTGCCGGTACTGGGCCTGAGCGCCGTCGTACTCGGCGCGGGCATCGCGCTGTACGGCTCGACGGCGTCCGACCAGACCATGATCGTCGCAGGCGGCAGCGCGCTCGCCGAGCTCGGCGTCGTGGCCCTGACGCCGGCCCTCGTGGGACTCTTCGGCCGGATCGGCCGCTGGCTGCCGCTCTCACCGCGGCTCGCGCTACGGGACGCCGTACGCAACCGGGGCCGTACGGCTCCGGCCGTGGCGGCGGTGCTGGCGGCGGTCGCGGGCACGGTGGCCGTGGCGACGTACACGGCCAGCTCGGACGCCCAGGCCGAGGCCCGGTACGAGCCGGAGCTGCCGTACGGCGCGGTCGCGGTCCTGTCCCCGGAATCCGCCGCGGACGTCCCGTCGATGCGCGAGGACGCGCAGAAGGTGCTTCCGACGGAGGTACGGGCCGATGTGGACCGTGTCGTGGTCGGCAAGAAGAGCTGCTCCTCCTACGGAGACGGCGACGAGTGCGGACGGTACGAGATCGTCACGCCCAAGGCGTACGAGTGCCCGCTCTGGGCGTACGGCGAGACGGACGAGGACCCGTCGGAGAAGTTCTCCAAGGCCGAGAGGCGCAAGCTCGCCAAGGACTGGCGCTGCGAACAGGGAGGCACCGGCCTCGGCAGCGTCGGGGGCGAGATCCTGGTCGGTGACGACAAGCTGCTCAAGGTGCTGGAGATCAACAATCCGGAAGCGAGCGAGGCGCTGGCGAACGGGCGCGCGGTCTCCTTCAGCAAGCGGATCTTCACCCCCGAGGGCGCTGCCGATGCCGGCAAGGGCGGGGCGAAGGGCGGCGCCGTGGCCGCGCCCAAGGGCGGCCTGAACGGGACGATCGATGTCCGCGTCGTCAGCGCCGCGCAGATGAAGGAGGCGGAATCGGCGGGCGAATCGGATGCCGAGAAGCAGCCGGGCACCGTCAAGAAGCTCCCCGCCCACCAGTTCTCGGGCAGCGAGAACGCGTACGGCGTCACGGTGATCGTGCCTCCGGACGCGGCCGAGAAGGCGGGCATGACGACCGTCCCGTTCGGTTCCTTCTTCACCACCGAGAAGCTGCCGAGCGACGCGCAGCAGCAGAAGCTCGCCGGCGAGCTCGACAAGACGGGCAGCGACCCCTGGCTGACCATCGAGAAGGGCTTCGTCCCCGAGAACAGCGCCACGCTGCTGGCGCTCGCCGTCTTCGCGGGGCTGATCACCATCGGCGCCGCCGGTATCGCCACGGGCCTCGCCCAGGCCGACGCCGAGGCCGACCTGAAGACGCTCGCGGCCGTCGGGGCGCCGCCCAGGGTCCGCAAGGCACTGAGCGGTTTCCAGTGCGGGGTGGTGGCCGCGATGGGTGTCGTACTCGGCTCGGCGTCGGGGATCCTGCCCGCCGTCGGGCTGCGCTTCACCGAACGCCGCGCGGAGGACCTGATGTACGCGCGGATGATGGACGAGGGATGGTCCAGCGGGGAGGAGGCCACGGCGCCCTTCGTGCCGGTGGTCATCCCGTGGGAGACGCTGGGCGTCCTGCTCGTCGTGGTCCCGCTCGGCGCGGCGGTTCTCGCCGCGCTGGTCACCCGCTCGCGAGGCGCTCTGGCGCGCAGGGCGGCGATCTGACACCGGTCCGCGGGCGCGGGTGAGCCCCCGGCGGAGAGCGATTCGCTTTCCCCCGGGGGCTCACCTCGCGTCGGTACCCAGGTGCGAGACAATGAAAGTATGGAAATGCCGAGGAACGAACGGTCGCAGGAGAGCAACCCCCATGTCCTCGTGGTGGGACAGGACGGGATGGCGCTCGGCGGCGGACACGGGGACGACGAGCCGCGCGAGATCCCGGTGACGGAGATGGTCGAGCAGCCGGCGAAGGTCATGCGTATCGGCAGCATGATCAAGCAGTTGCTCGAAGAAGTGCGGGCGGCTCCTCTGGACGAGGCGAGCAGGGTACGGCTCAAGGAGATCCACGCCGGTTCGGTGAAGGAGCTGGAGGACGGGCTCGCGCCCGAGCTCGTCGACGAGCTGGAACGGCTCTCGCTTCCGTTCACCGACGAGGCCATTCCGTCCGAGGCCGAACTGCGCATCGCGCAGGCTCAGTTGGTGGGCTGGCTGGAGGGCCTCTTCCACGGGATCCAGACGGCGCTCTTCGCCCAGCAGATGGCGGCGCGGGCGCAGTTGGAGCAGATGCGCCGGGCGCTGCCGCCGGGTGCGTCGCAGGACGACGAGGACGGCGAGGACCCGGGCACGCACGGCGCGATCCGGTCGGGGCCGTATCTCTGAGGCCTCCGCCCGCCTGAGCCACGGGGGTCCCGCGAGCGCGGCCCGTGGACCCCTCGCGAACCGCGATCTGGTTGACGCCGAACGGGCCGCGGGTCGCGTTCGGCTTCTTTGCCAAGGTCGCGACCGGTCCCGACCAGTTCGGACCGAGCTGCCCACCCGCTGAGCGAGACCCCCGGGCTGAGGTCGGTCTCCGGAGGTTCTCGGAGACCGACCGGAGTGCCCGCGGGTGTTACGGGCGCAGCAGCAGGATCTTGCCGACGTGGTCGCCCGACTCCAGCGCGCGGTGCGCCTCCGCCGCCTCCGACAGCGGGAAGGTGCGGTCCACGATGGGCCGCACCTGCCCGGCGCCGATCAGCGGCCAGACGTGCTCCCGTACGGCGGCGACTATCGACGCCTTCTCGCCGAGCGGACGTCCCCGCAGCGATGTCGCCGTGATCGCGGCGCGCTTGCCCAGGAGGGCGGCCAGGTTCAGCTCACCCTTCACCCCGCCCTGGAGACCGATCACCGCGAGGCGGCCGTTGACGGCCAGGGCCTTCACATTGCGGCCGAGGTACTTGGCGCCGACGATGTCGAGGATGACATCCGCCCCGACGCCGTCCGTGGCCTTCTTCAGCTCCTCGACGAAGTCCTGCTCGCGGTAGTCGATCAGGATGTCCGCGCCCAACTCCGCGCAGCGCGCCAGCTTTTCGGGCCCACCCGCCGTGACGGCGACCCGCGCGCCGACCGACTTCGCGAGCTGGATCGCCATCGTGCCGATGCCGCTCGCGCCACCGTGCGCCAACAGCGTCTCGCCGGGGCGCAGATGGGCGATCATGAAGACGTTCGACCACACGGTGGCGGTCACTTCGGGAAGCCCGGCGGCCGTCACCAGGTCCACGCCGTCGGGTATGGGGAGCAGCTGGCCCACGGGGACCGCGACCTTCTCGGCGTAACCGCCGCCCGAGAGCAGGGCGCACACCTCGTCGCCGACCGACCAGCCCGAGCCCTCGGTGCCAGGGCCGAGCGCGGCTATCCGGCCCGCGCACTCCAGACCGGGGTAGGGGGACGCGCCGGGGGGCGGATCGTAGTTGCCCTGGCGTTGCAGCAGATCGGCGCGGTTGACCGCGCTCGCCGCGACGTCGACGAGGACCTCGCCCTCGGTGAGTACGGGATCGGGCACTTCGGCCCAGACGAGCGCCTCTGGGCCACCGGGTTCCGGAATCGTGATCGCATACATGGACGGGAGGCTACCCCCCGGCTCTGCGCGCAGTACCGCTCGCGGGTGCGGACTCCGGCCCGTATGCCCCGCCCCCGGTCACGGGCCGCGGGACGGCGGTGGCCGGCAGCCGGCCGGTCAGTCCGACTTGCTCTGCTCCGGACTGGGATCCGCCCGCACGATCGTGATCAGCCGGTCGGTGAGCTGGAGCGGGCTGGCCGACGGGTCGTCGTACCCCAGCAGCCGGTGCCCGCGCAGGACACTGACCACCAGATCGTCCGTCTCTCGTACGCTCCGCCCCACCTCGGCCTTTATCACCGGTCGTTCGATGAGATCGAGACCGCTGCCCTGCTGGATCAGGTCCTCCATCACCGTGCCCGCGACGGGGCTGAGCACGGAGAGCCCGAGCAGCCGGCCGGCCGCGCTGGCGCTGGTGATCACGGCGTCCGCGCCGGACTGGCGCAGCAGCGGCGCGTTCTCCTCCTCGCGTACGGCGGCGACGATCTTCGCCCCGCGGTTGAGCTGACGCGCGGTCAGCGCCACCAGTACCGCCGTGTCGTCGCGCTGAGTGGCGATCACCACCTGTCGCGCCCGCTGGAGTTCGGCCCGCAGCAGTACGTCGCTCCGGGTCGCGTCGCCCATGACGCCCACGAATCCGTCCGCGTTCGCCGCCTCGATCACCTTCGCGCTGGGGTCGACGATGACGATCTGGTCCTTCTTGAGACCGGTCGCGCAGAGGGTCTGCACCGCCGACCGGCCCTTGGTGCCGAAGCCGACGATGATCGTGTGGTCACGCAAGTTGGACCTCCAGCGGTTCAGCCGCCACTCCTCCCGGGTGCGCTCCGTGAGGACCTCAAGAGTGGTGCCGACCAGGATGATCAGAAAGAGCACGCGCAGCGGTGTGACCAGCACGACGTTGATGAGCCGGGCCGCGTCGCTGTACGGGACGATATCGCCGTAACCCGTGGTGGAGAGGGTGACGGTGGCGTAGTAGACGGAGTCGAGGAAATCGACCGAGGCATCCGAGTTGTCGTGATAGCCGGTGCGGTCGATCCAGACGATGAAGACCGTGGTGGCCAGCACCCCCAGCGCCATCAGAAGCCGCTTGCTGACCTGCCGCAGCGGCCGGTCGACGATCCGGCGCGGCAGCTTCACCCGACTGGTGACCAGGTGTTCGTCGGCATGGCGCGCCATGGCGTCTTGGCCGGGAAGTTTCACGTGAAACACCCGTCATCGATCGAGCCGGTGGCATCGGTCCAGGCGGCCCAGGGCAGGTCGAGGACTTCCAGTTCATCACCCGGACGCGCGCCGCCGGGGGGCACGACCGCGAGCCCGTCGGCGACGGCGATGCCGCGCAGCATGGCCGGACCGTTGTAGCGCAGCGGCACGAGCCGGTCGTCGCGGTGGACGAAGGGAACGAGCCGGGTGTCGTGGGGGTGGCCGTGCACCTCGTCCCGTACGGGCGCGTGGTACGCGGGCGCGGGCGCCCGGCCGCCGAGTGCCCGCAGCAGCGGCTCGGCGAGGGTCAGCAGCCCCGATACGGCGGCGAGCGGATTGCCCGGCAGGCCCACCAGATGGCGGCCGGAGGCGAGCCTGGCCAGCAGCATGGGGTGGCCGGGGCGTACGGCGACCCCGTCCACGAGCAGTTCGGCACCCGCCCTGGTCAGCACGGGGTGGACATGGTCGACGGGGCCGCCGGCCGTACCGCCCGTGGTGAGGACCAGATCGGCCTCGGACTCGGTCACCGCCCGGTACAGGGCGTGCTCGTCGTCGGCGACCCGCCGGGTGTCGATGACCTCGGCGCCGAGTGCGCGCAGCCAGGGCGCGATCATCGGGCCGAGCGCGTCACGGATGAGGCCGTCGTGGGGCAGTCCCCGGACGAGGAGTTCGTCGCCGAGGACCAGGATGTCGACGGTCGGGCGGCGGGCGGTGAGCAGTTCGTCGTAACCGGCGGCGGCGGCGAGGCCGAGCACCGCCGGAGTCACCACGGCGCCCGCGGGCAGGAGTTGGTCGCCGGAGCGGCACTCCTGGGCACGGGGGCGGATGTCCTGGCCGTGGACCACCTGGCGTTCGGCGTGGAGGTGGCCGGTGGTGTCCGTGCGGGCGTGCTCGCTGCGGAGCACGGCGGTGGTGTCGGGCGGGACGCGGGCGCCGGTGGCGATCCGTACGGCTGTGCCGTCCGGGAGCGGGGTGGCGGCGGCGTGCCCCGCGAGGATGCCGGTGTCGGCGGCGGGGGGTGCGTCCTCAGTCGTGGGGTCCGCCGCTTCGTCGGGCTCCACGGGTCGTACGGACCAGGGGCCCGGTCCGGACACCGCCCAGCCGTCCATCGCGGAGGTGTCGAAGGACGGCAGGTCGGTGAGGGCGGTCAGGGGCTCGGCGAGCACATGACCCAGGGCCTGTTCGAGGGGGACGCGGCGGGTGCGGGCGGGGTTCGAGGGGCTGCTGAGGTCTTCCGCGGGCGCGGACTCGGGCGCGGTCGCCATCGCCGCCGCCGAACGGCCGGAGCGGGCCGCGATCGCACGGGCCTCGGCCCACGGCACTGCCCGGTGCCTGTCCCTGCCTGCCGCTTGCCTCGCCGGCGCGGAGCTGTGGTCGGTGCCGTGGCACGCGCCGGCGCCCGGCTCCTCGCCCCGGCCCGCCTCCGGCTGCCTGGCGAACAGCGCGAGGACGTCCTCGACGCCGTCGACCTCGCGGTCCTGAGCCGTCATCCGGCGTCGGCCCCCTCGGCCCTGCCGCCGTTCCCGTCCTTCCCTCTCTTTCCTTCCGTCTCGTCCTTCCCGTCCGTCTCGTCTGCCCAGCGCAGGGCGAGGGCCACGGCCTTCCGGGACGCCTCGGCCACCGCCTCGGGACCTCCGCCGCCCGCCGCCGCACGTCCCGCCGCGTACCCGACCAGAAAGGTCGTCAGCGGCGCGGCCGGCCGCGCCACACCGTGCGCGGCGTCGCGGGCGAGATCGAGCAGGAGCTTGATGTCGACGTCGAGTTCGAGGCCGAGTTCGTCCTTGACCGCGGTAATCCATTCATCCAGCACCGTTCCATGCTCCCTGATGCGTGCCCGCGCTGTGGAGATGTCTTCCCAGGTGTCGCAGTCGAAGGATGCGAGCGGGTCGACGTCCGCAGCGACCCGGGCGAGGTCGAGTTCATTCGTCAGCAGTCGGAGCGGCAGCCCTGCGATGCTGCCGTACTCGGTGGCGAGGAGGGCGATCTCGCGGCGCAGCGGTTCGGTGCGGTACGCCGCGACCAGCGGCTGGTCGCGGCCGTCCGCGTCGGTGAGCAGCGCGCCTTCCCGTTCGGCGTCGGCCGCGAGCACGTCCAGAAGCCGGCGCGTCGTCTCCCGTGTCAGGAAGGGCAGATCGGCGGAGAGCACGAGCACCGTGTCCGCCTCGACGTGCCGTACCCCCGCGTCGAGCGCGGCGACCGGGCCACCGCCCGGTGGCTCCTCGCGCGCCCAGCGCACCGGCCGCGCCGTGGGCCGCCGACCGCCCACGACCACGGTCCGCGCGGCGTCGGCGCACGCGCCGAGCACCCGGTCGAGCAGCGCCCGGCCGCCGACGCTGACGGCGGGCTTGTCGACCCCGCCGAGCCGCTTGGCGGCACCTCCGGCGAGCACGATGGCGTCATGGGCGGTCATGGTCATGGCTGAAGTATGGTCCGCGATCGCGTGTCCGACGCATGTGATGTCGGACCGTGATGTACGACCGTGATCTTGGCCGGGTCCCGACGGTGATGGCGACCGGTGCGGAATGTGATCTTGGCCCCGCTCCTTCGGCCTCGTCCGGGAGAGCCCGAGCACATGCGCCGGCGCCTCGGTGACATTCCGCTCGTACGGCGCGTTCGCCGCCCGCGTCACCAGCGCGTCCGCGTGACGGGCACGATCAGCCGGAAGCCGCTCGGCGACCCCGTCCGCGTCCACCCGGCTCGGCACGGCACGGTCGCCGCGGGCTGCCGGGTGGTACGGAACGTGATCGTGCCCGGCGTGGTCTACAACGTGCGCAGCAGCACCGCCGGTTGTTCCACGCAGTCCGCGACGTACCGGAGGAACCCGCCCGCCGTGCCGCCGTCGCACACCCGGTGGTCGAAGGTGAGGGAGAGCTGGACGACCTGGCGTACGGCCAACTCGCCCTGGTGCACCCACGGTTTGGCGACGATACGGCCGATGCCGAGCATCGCGGCCTCGGGGTGGTTGATGATCGGCGTGGAGCCGTCGACGCCGAACACGCCGTAGTTGTTCAGCGTGAACGTGCCGCCCGTCAGATCGGCCGGAGTCAGCGTCCCCGACCGGCCGGCCTCCGTGAGCCGGGCGAACTCCGCGCTCAGGGACTCCGCCGAACGGTTCTGCGCGTCCCGTACGACGGGGACGACCAGCCCGCGGTCGGTCTGCGCGGCGAAGCCGAGATGGACGTCGCGCAGGCGGACGATCTCCCTGGCTTCCATGTCCACCGTGGAGTTGAGCTCCGGGAAGCGCGCGAGCGCCGCCGTGCAGATCCGCGCCAGCAGGGCGATGAGGGAGATCTTCGGTCCGCCGGCCGCGTTGGCGGCCGTCCTCGCCGCCATCAGTTCCGTCGCGTCCGCGTCGACCCAGCAGGTCGCCTCGGGGATCTCACGCCGGCTGCGGCTGAGCTTGTCGGCGACCGCGCCACGCACACCGCGCAGCGGTACCCGCTCGGTGACCGCCCCGGCGGCGGAAGAGGAAGCGGGGGCGGTGGGCGCCGCTGTCTGCTCTGCCGGCTGTCCGGCCTGCTCGATCCGCTCGATGGCCTGCTCGACGTCGCACCGCAGGATCAGCCCGTCCCGGCCCGATCCGGCCAGCTCCCGGAGATCGAGCCCGTTCTGCCGGGCCAGCCGCCGCACCAGCGGCGAGATGACCGGAACGGGCCCCGAACGCTCAGGTGCGGGTGTCGGCGCCGGCGACGGCGGATCGACAAGCACGACCGGGGCGACCGGGGCGGCAGGCCCGGCCGCTGCCGGAGCCGCGCCGACGACCGTCGCGGGGCGCACCCGGCGCCGCCGGGCGGCCGGAGCCCCCGTGCCGTAGCCGACCAGCACGTTCCCCGACGTCTCGCCCGAGCCCGACCCTGCGGCCGCGGCCGCCTCGGTGCCCGGACCGGAACCCGAATCCGCGCCGGGACCGGCGGCGGTGGCCGGCTCCGACGCCCCCACCGCCACCGTCAGCAGCGGCGCGCCGACCGGCAGCTCCGTGCCCTCCTCGCCGTACCGCGCGGTCACCACGCCCCCGTAGGGGCACGGGACCTCCACCATCGCCTTGGCCGTCTCGACCTCGACGACGGGCTGGTCGATGGCGACGACGTCGCCGACCGCCACCAGCCAGCGGACGATCTCGGCCTCGGTCAGCCCCTCACCGAGATCCGGCAGCTTGAATTCGAGCACCTGGGCCATCAGCTGTCCGCCTCCCACTGAAGCCGCGCGACCGCGTCCAGCACCCGGTCCACACCCGGCAGATGGTGCTGTTCCAGCATCGGCGGCGGATACGGGATGTCGAATCCGGCGACCCGCAGGACCGGCGCCTCCAGATGGTGGAAGCACCGCTCGCTGATCCGGGCGGCGATCTCCCCGCCGGGCCCGCCGAAACCGTTGGACTCGTGGACGACCACCGCGCGCCCCGTGCGCCGTACGGAGGCGACGACCGTCTCGTCGTCGAAGGGCACCAGCGAGCGCAGGTCCACCACTTCCAGGTCCCAGCCCTCCGCTCGGGCGGCCTCGGCCGCCTCCAGACAGACGGTGAGGGAAGGACCGTACGTGACGAGCGTGGCGCTCAGTCCCGTGCGCCGCACGACGGCCCGGCCGATCGGCTCCACCGCCGCCGGTGACTCGGGCGACCACTGCGCCTTCGACCAGTACAGCCGCTTGGGCTCCAGGAAGACCACCGGATCGTCGGAGGCGATGGCGGCCCGGAGCATCCCGTACGCGTCCTCGACCGTCGCCGGGGTGACGACGTGGAGGCCGGGCGTCGCCATGTAGTACGCCTCGGAGGAGTCGCTGTGGTGCTCGACGCCGCCGATCCCGCCGCCGTACGGCACACGGATGGTGATCGGCAGCGGCAGCGAACCGCGCGTGCGGTTGCGCATTTTGGCGACATGGCTGGTCAGCTGCTCGAACGCCGGATAGGCGAAGGCGTCGAACTGCATCTCCACGACGGGCCGCAGCCCGTACATCGCCATGCCGACCGCCGTGCCCAGGATTCCCGCCTCGGCCAGTGGCGTGTCCGTACAGCGGTCCTCGCCGAACTCGGCGGCGAGTCCGTCGGTCACCCGGAAGACCCCGCCGAGCGTGCCGAC
Organism: Streptomyces camponoticapitis; assembly: GCF_014646115.1. Classification (GTDB taxonomy): domain Bacteria; phylum Actinomycetota; class Actinomycetes; order Streptomycetales; family Streptomycetaceae; genus Streptomyces; species Streptomyces camponoticapitis. The sequence goes on from NZ_BMMV01000003.1 coordinate 113,416, forward strand.
GTCCTCACCGAGGACGTGCACGGTCGGGTCCTCGGCCATCGCGTCGCGCATCGCGCGCTGCAACGCCTGCGCCATGGTGGCGGGCTTCGCCGCCTTGCCGGTCCTCGTCGCCCTGGAGGCCACGGTGGTCATCGCGTCTCACCCTGTCCCGCCGCGTCGCCGGCCGGGTCGGCCGACGCGTCCAGCTCGGCCCGCAACTGGGCCGCCTGCTCGCGCAGTTGCGCCGTCTGCTCCGCATAGATGTGCGCGAAGAGGTCCATGGGATCCAGCTCCGGGTCGGCGTTCATCCGGTCGCGCAGCCGCGCGGCCATCGCGTCGGCGTCGTCGGCCGCCTTCCTGATCCCGTCCTCGTCGAGCATCCCGCGCTCCGTCAGCTCGTGCTCCAGCAGCCGGACGGGGTCATGGGCGCGCCACGCCTCGACCTCGCCGTCGCCGCGGTACCGCGTCGCGTCGTCCGCGTTCGTATGAGCCTCGATGCGGTAGGTCACGGCCTCGATGAGCGTCGGGCCGCCGCCACTCCTGGCCCGCCGCACGGCCTCGGTGAGGACCGAGTGCACCGCCGGGGCGTCGTTCCCGTCGACGAGCCTGCCGGGCATTCCGTAGCCGACGGCCTTGTGGGCCAGCGACGGCGCCGCGGTCTGCTTGGCGAGCGGGACGGAGATGGCGAAGCCGTTGTTCTGCACGAAGAAGACGACCGGTGCCTTCCATACGGCGGCGAAGTTCAGCGCCTCGTGGAAGTCGCCCTCGCTGGTGCCTCCGTCGCCGACCATGGCGAGCGCGACCACGTCGTCACCCTTGAGGCGCGCGGCGTGGGCCAGCCCGACGGCGTGCGGGAGCTGGGTGGCCAGCGGTGTGGAGAGCGGGGCGATGCGGTGCTCGCGCGGGTCGTATCCGGTGTGCCAGTCGCCGCGCAGCAGGGTGAGGGCCCGCACGGGGTCCAGGCCGCGTGCCACGACGGCGAGGGTGTCGCGGTAGCTGGGGAAGAGCCAGTCCTGCTCCTGGAGCACCAGGGCCGCGGCGACCTCGCAGGCCTCCTGGCCGGTGCTCGACGGGTAGACGGCCAGCCGGCCCTGCTTGGTGAGGGCGGTGGCCTGCGCGTTGAACCGACGGCCGCGGACCAGCTCCGCGTAGAGCCGCCGCAGCAGCTCGGGGTCGGCGTCCGCCACCGCTTCCGTACCCAAGACGCGGTACGGCTCGGGGTCGGGGAGCAACGGGGCGGGGTCCGTACGGGGCTGCCACGCCGGGGGCGGGGTGGACCGGTGGACGACGGCCCCCGGGGGCTCCTGGACCGTCGTGCTGCTCTTCTTCAACGCGTGCACCTCCTCATGGGAGCGGGCTGGGCGGCGCGTGAGTGTGGCGCGCCTCACCTACCGATTGTTCGGTTGCCGCGCCATTTTGGCTACCGGCGCCTTCAGCCTGTGGACAAACGGTTCTGCACAGCCTGTGATGGGCACAAGGTGTCCAAGAGTGGAGAGGTGGGGGACATGGCGGCTGAACAAATGGCCGAGGACTGGGAGCGGGCCGGGCAGCAGCCGCCGCCCCGGCCCCTGGACGCGATCGACCACGACATCCTGCGGATCCTCCAGACGGACGGCCGTGCCTCGATACGGTCCGTGGCCGAGCGCGTCCATGTCTCGCGCGCCAACGCGTACGCCCGGATCAACCGGCTCATCGAGGACCGCGTCATCCGCGGGTTCGGCGCCAGGATCAACCACGAACGGGCAGGTCAGGGCGCTTCCGCGTACATCACCCTCAAGATCGTGCAGAACTCCTGGCGCACCGTGCGCGAACAGCTCCAGGAGCTGCCGGGCGCCACGCACATCGCGCTGGTCAGCGGCGATTTCGACGTGCTGCTGCTGGTCCACGCCCCGGACAACCGGACGCTGCGGGAGCTGGTCCTGACCCGGCTCCAGTCGATCCCCGAGGTGCTGTCCACCCGCACCCTGCTCGTCTTCGAGGAGACCGACCTCGACGCGCCGGGCCCGCCCACGCCCTGAAGCCGGGGGCGTCCCCGGCGCCGTACGGGTGCCAGGGCCCGTCCTAGGCGGGTTCGGTACGCCTAGGAGGGTTCCGTACGCAGCCCGTCGAACGCCATCCGTACGACCGCCTCGGCCACCTGGTCACTGTCGTAGCCGCCGGCCGGCTGCGGCCGGTACCACTCCACCAGCGAATTGATCATGCCGAAGAGCAGGCGCGTCGCCAGCCGTATGTCCATGTCCGCGCGGAGGTCGCCGTCGGCCGCCGCCGCCTTCAGCAGGCCCGCCACCCGCTGGTCGAAGTCCCGCCGTCGCTCCATGGCCCACCGCTCGGTCCTGGTGTTCCCCCGTACCCGCAGCAGCAGAGTCACATAGGGCAGCTCCGCCATCAGGACCTCGACGGTGCGGCGCGTCACGTACTCGACGCGCTCGATGGCCCGGCCGCGCCCGGCGTCCGGCTCGTCGAGGATCCCGAAGAGGCCGTCGATGGCCCGGCTGACCGCGCGGCGCAGCAGCTCCTCCTTGCCCGACACGTGGTGGTATATCGAGGACTTGGAGATACCGGCGGCCTTGGACAGATGCTCCATGGAGGTGCCGTCGTAGCCACGCTCGTTGAAGACGCCGACCGCGACGGTCAGCAGAGTCTCGGGGGTGTAGGTGTCGCGCTTGGCGGTGGTCATGATCCCGCCCCTTCCGGCGCGGCGCCGGCCGCCGGCGCGGCCTCGGCGGCGGCGAGGCGGCGCAGCGCCTGCGAGGCGCCGTACCGGCCCGACGGATACTCCTCGTGCAGCCGCTCCAGCAGGTAGAGCGTCCGGTCGGCCCCCAGCTCCGCCCCCCAGTCGAGCGGCCCGCGCGGGTAGTTCACGCCGAGCCGCATCGCGGTGTCGATGTCCTCGGCGGACGCGACACCGCGCGCCTCGGCGTCGAGCGCGAAGTCGACGAGCATGGCGACCGTACGGCCCACGATCATGCCGGGGACGTCGGCGATCACGCTGACCTGCTTGCCGAGAGCCTGGAAGAGGCCCACGGCCCCGCGGACGGACTCCTCGGCCACCGTGGCGGACGGTGCGAGAGCGATCCGGGTCGCGGTGCGGTAGTCGAGCGCGAGGTCGAAGTGGATCAGCCGCAGGTCGGAGGAGTCCGCCGCCTCGCCGTCGGTGAGGAAGAGGCGGGTGCCGCAGGGCAGTTCGAGCCAGCCGGGGTATCCGGGGACGGCGTCTTCCTTACGTATGACCTCGATCCCGGCCTCTTCGATCAGTCCGGGCAGCGCCGCCGCCGCGAACAGCTCGCCCTGGACGACGACGGACGACGGCGGTTCGGCGGGCGGCGCTGTCATCGGTACGGGCGCGGGGGCGCCGTCCTCGTAACTGAACCAGCCCCGGCCCGACTTGCGGCCGAGCCGGCCCGACTCCACCAGGCGCCGCTGGGCCAGGGAGGGCGTGAAGCGCACGTCCTGGAAGAAGGACTCCCAGACGGAGCGCGTGACCGCCTCGTTGACGTCCTGGCCGATGAGATCGGTCAGTTCGAAGGGGCCCATCCGGAAGCCGCCGCTCTCGCGCAGGACGGCGTCGATGGTCGCGGGGTCGGCGGCGCGCTCCTCGTACAGACGCAGCGCCTCGGCGTAGTAGGGGCGGGCGATCCGGTTCACGACGAAGCCGGGGGTGTCGGCGCAGCGCACGGGCGTCTTGCCCCAGGCGGCCGCCGTCTCCGACGCGCGCGTGGCCGTGCTCTCCTCGGTCGCGTGGCCGCTGACGACCTCGACCAGCGGCAGGAGCGGCGCGGGGTTGAAGAAGTGCAGGCCGACGAAGCGGCCGGGGATGCGCAGGGCGCCGGCGACGGCCGTGACGGAGAGGGAGGAGGTGTTGGTGGCGAGCAGGCAGTCGTCGCCGACGATGTCCTCCAGCGCCGTGAACAGATCCTGTTTGACCGTCAGTTGTTCCAGGACGGCCTCGACGACGAGGGCGGCGTCCGCGAGCTCGGACAGTTCCGCGGCGGGGAGCAGCCGGGCCTTGGCGCTGTCGCGGGCGTCCGCGTCCAGCCGGCCCTTCTCCGTCAGCCGGTCCAGCCGGGCTCCGACGGCCTCCGCCGCCTCCTTGGCGCGGCCGGGCAGGGCGTCGTAGAGGCGCACGGGGTGGCCGGCGACGAGGGCCACCTGGGCGATTCCCTGTCCCATCGTGCCGGTGCCGACCACCGCGACGACGCGGGAGCGCTCGATTGCTGTCATGACCCCGATCCTCCTGTATGAACTTTCGCCGCGTGACGGAACCTCCCAAGGAGACCGGTCTCGGGCGACCGTCAGCCGGAACTGACCGGAACGACACCCTCCGCGGCGGCGGGAGGACGCGGGTTTTCCACACCCCCCTTGTCCCGACCGATCGTTCGGTTACTCTAACTCTGTCCGTTGCTCGTGTCCCCCTGTCGCCCATTTCCCTGCCCCGCCCAGCTCGACGAGGAGTTGGTCCCTGATGGCCGCCCAGCTCAGCCCCCAGCAGCTCAACGAGAAGCACCGGCCCACGCTCGACCAGGCCCTCGACGCGATTCGCACCCGCGCCTACTGGTCGCCGCACCCCGAGCACCCGAAGGCGTACGGCGAGAGCGCGCCGGCCGAGGGTCTCGCCGCGTTCAAGGCCCTGCACGGCACCCGTATCGATCTCGACCAGCCGGGCACCGACGGCTGGACGGGCGGCGAGACCTCGCCGTACGGGCCGGAGCTCGGCGTCGAGTATCCGCACGCCGACATCGACGTCCTGCTGCCCGCCATGCGCGCGGGCATGAGCGCCTGGCGGGCGGCGGGACCCGAGACGCGCGCCCTGGTCAGCCTGGAGATCCTGGCGAGGATCAGCGCCCGAACGCACGAGTTCGCCCACGCCGTGATGCACACCAGCGGGCAGGCGTTCATGATGGCGTTCCAGGCGGGCGGTCCGCACGCCCAGGACCGCGGCCTGGAGGCGGTGGCGTACGCGTATCAGGAGCAGACCCGCACGCCCGCCGACGCCGACTGGTCCAAGCCCCAGGGCAAGCGCGATCCCCTGGAGCTGCGGAAGTCCTTCACGGCCGCGCCGCGCGGTGTCTCCCTGCTGATCGGCTGCAACACCTTCCCGACGTGGAACGGCTATCCGGGCCTGTTCGCCTCGCTGGCCACCGGCAATCCGGTCCTCGTCAAGCCGCACCCGCGCGCGGTGCTGCCCCTCGCCCTCACGGTGCGGGTGGCCCGCGAGGTCCTGGCCGAGGCCGGCTTCGACCCCAATCTGGTCGCGCTGGCCGCCGAGCGCCCCGGCGAGGGCATCGCCAAGACCCTGGCCGTACGGCCCGAGATCAAGATCATCGACTACACCGGCTCCACCGCCTTCGGCGACTGGCTGGAGACCAACGCCCGCCAGGCGCAGGTCTACACGGAGAAGGCGGGGGTCAACACGGTCGTCGTCGACTCCACCGACGACTACAAGGGCATGCTCGCCAATCTGGCCTTCTCGCTCTCGCTCTACAGCGGCCAGATGTGCACCACCCCGCAGAATCTCCTCATCCCGCGCGACGGCATCTCGACGGACGCGGGCCCGAAGTCCTTCGACGAGGTGGTCGCCGACCTCGCGGCGTCGGTGAGCGGCCTGCTGGGCGACGACGCCCGGGCCAACGGCCTGCTCGGCGCGCTGGTCAACCCGGACGTGAAGGGCAGGCTGGACGCGGCCGGCGGCCTCGGCGACGTGGCGCTCGCCTCCCGCGTGATCGCCAATCCGGACTTCCCGGACGCGGTGGTCCGTACGCCGGTGATCGTCAAGTCCGACGGTTCGCGCAAGCAGTGGGACCCGGCGGCGGGGGCGAACGGCTCGGAGGCGCCCTATCTGTCGGAGTGCTTCGGCCCGGTCTCGTTCGCGGTCGCCGTGGAGTCGACCGAGGAGGCGCTGGAGCTGCTGCGGCGCACGGTCCGCGACAAGGGCGCGATGACCGTCGGGGCGTACACGACATCGGCGGAGACCGAGCGCGCCGTCGAGGACGTCTGTATGGAGGAGCTTGCCCAGCTGTCGCTGAATCTGACGGGCGGGGTCTATGTGAACCAGACCGCCGCCTTCTCGGACTTCCACGGCTCGGGCGGCAATCCGGCGGCGAACGCGGCGCTGTGCGACGCGGCCTTCGTGGCCGACCGCTTCCGTACGGTGGAGGTCCGCCGCCAGGCGTGACACCCGCACTCGTGCCCGGCCGTCCAACGGCGGCCGGGCGCGGGTCAGTTCGGCCCGCCCCAGTGGAAGAGCGCCATGGCCACGCTGGTGGCGAGGTTGTAGCTGGAGACCTGGGGCCGCATCGGCAGGGCCAGCAGCGTGTCGGCCCGCGCCCGCAGTTCGGCGGAGAGCCCGTGCCGTTCGGAGCCGAAGGCGAGCAGCGCGTCGTCGGGAAGGAGCACCGAGCGGATGTCCGCCCCCTCCGGATCCAGGGCGTACAGCGGGCCCGGGGGGAAATCGTCGGGCGCCAGCCGCTCCACGACGGTGGCGAAGTGCAGCCCGGCGCCGGCCCGGACGACGTTCGGATGCCAGGGATCGAGGTCCCCGGTGGTCACCACCCCGGTCGCTCCGAACCCGGCCGCGAGCCGCACCACCGCCCCGACGTTGCCGAGATTGCGCGGATTGTCGAGGACGACGACCGGGGAGCGCCGGGGCGCCGCCGCCAGCGCGGCCAGGTTCTCCGGGCGCCCACGCCTCACCGCCAGGGCGGCCACCCGCGTCGGGTGCACCTTCGGCACCAGCTCCCGCAGGTCGTCGGCGGGCACTTCGACCAGGGACCGCCGCAGGGCGCCGGTCAGGTCGTCGGCGAGCTCGGCCGCGAGGGCGAGCACCGACTCCTTGTCGCTGGTGACCGCGAGCCGCACGTCCGCCCCGAACCGCAGGGCGTGCTTCAGCGCGTGGAAGCCGTCGAGCACCACGGCGCCGGGGGCACTCGCGTGCCACAGCCGCAGGGCGCTCGCGGGATCGACGTCGTTCATGGCGTCAGCGTAGGCGGGCAGATGGCGACAGCTGTCACCGGACGAGCGAGGGGTCGGCCTCGGTGCCGGGCGGCGCCGGGGGCGCCGTGTCGTGCGCGGTCCGCCCCGCGTCCTCCGCCCTGCGCTGGTCGGGCAGGGTCACCCCGTCGCCGTCCCCGGGCACCGGCCCCTTGGTGAGGCGCAGCCTCAGGCGCGTCGCCGCGTGGCCGATCCTGACCAGGAAGCCGGTGGGCAGGAAGACCGCGTCGGCGGCGATCATGGCGAGTGAGAAGAACGGCAGCCCGAGCAGGACCGCGATGCCCGCGTGCTCCAGCATCATGGCCACCAGCAGGACGTTCTTGACCCGCCGGTTGAAGAGCGTGAACGGAAACGCGACCTGCACCATGACCGTGCCGTACGTCAGCACCATCACGATCAGTCCGCTGGACGCCAGGATGTCCGCGAGGGCGGGCCAAGGCGCGAAGTAGTCCAGGTGCAGCGGGTAGTAGAGCGCGGTGCCGTCCTGCCAGCGCGAACCCTGGATCTTGTACCAGCCGGCCGTGGCGTAGATCAGACAGACCTCCGCCATGATCACGACGAGAGCGCCGTTGTGCACGAGGTTCGCGACGACCTCCAGCAGCGCGCGCGGCTCGCTCTTCGGCGCGTAGCGGTTCACCGCCCACCACAGCCCCTGGGAGAGCCACAGCGTCCACAGCAGTGTCGTCACCCACCACTCGCCGCCGGTCGTGTCCAGCAGCGTGCCCAGCAGGGCGACGCCGAGCACGGCCCAGAGGACGGGCCCGACGCGGTCCACGGGCGCGGTCCCGCCCGAGGCCGCCGCGCGCGCGGCGCGGTCCTCCCGGCGGGCGTCCAGCGACCAGACCCGGCCGCAGCGCGTGAGCACCAGATAGATCGCCATCAGATGGATGACGTTGTCGCCGCCGTCGCCCATGAAGATGCTGCGGTTCTGGAGGGAGAGCACGCCCACCATGAAGAGCACGGACATCGTGCGGGTGCGCCAGCCGAGCATCAGCAGGGCACTGGACAGTACGGAGAGGGCGTACACGATCTCGAACCAGGCGCCGTTGTCCGACCACATCAGCGTGGTGAACGCGCCGTTGCCCGCGATCAGTTGCTGGGCCATGTCCCAGCTCCACGGGCTGCCGGGCCCGTACAGCTCACGGCGGTTGGGCAGTTCACGCAGCAGGAAGAGGAACCAGGCGGCGGAGAAGCCGATACGGACGACCGCGCTCTGGTGGGGGCCGAGGGGCCGGGAGGTGACGCGCTGGAGGACGAGCGCGGCCCTGTGGACGACGGTCGGCGCGTGGGCGGGGCGGGCGCCGGGGCGGGCGGGGTGGCTCATCCGCGGGCCTCCGTACTGCCGCCGCCGCGTGTGCCGTCACCGGGCGGGCCGTCGTTCCGTACGCCTTCGGACAGGTCGTCCTGGGTCACGGTCCACCACGGGAAGACGCGGTAGCCGGGCTTGGTGTTGGTCTTCTCGTCGCTCCACGGGGGCGCCTGGACGACCCGGGAGACGGAACGGAGCTGGATGCGTTCGACGGGACCGCCGAGGTCGTACGACTCCAGGCGCAGCATCACGATCCTGCGTATGTAGCTCTCGGAGAGCTGCCCGCGCAGACCGTTGGGGCGGGCCTTGTCGTCGTGGGAGTTGACGTAGAAGTCCCAGCCGCGGCGCAGCTCGTTCTGGTCGACGTGGCTGGGGAAGGGGTTGCCGCGGATCGCCGCGGCGTCCTCGGCGGTCAGATTGATCCAGCCGGTCGTCACGCGAGACCCGTCGGTCTTGTTCACGTCGGCGCGCACCTCGACGGCGATGTTCTGCTGGAGCGGGTTGGGAGCGAAAAGCTTCCAGTTCTGCTCGAACTCCGGATAGACCCAGTCGCCCACCTGCTCGCCGTACTCCTTGGAGACGGTGTTCTGGGGCGCGACGTGCAGGAACACCATGGCCACATGGCCCACGGCGACCAGTCCGACGACCGCGAGGGCGACGGCGGCGACCACCTGGTACGGGAAGGAGAGCCCGGCTATCCCCGGTGGACGGGCCGCTGGTGGACCCGGTGGTGACTCCGGTTTCCCACCCTTGTCGTCGTTCGAATCCATCCCGCCCCGATCCCCGTCTTCCCACAGTCGGTTATCCACAGGGTTGACACCCTACGGGCCGCCGACCGACCATTGAAGTCCATGAACCGAACGATCGGTCGGTAGGGGGCCCGGATGACGGCAGTGACCACGGGGACGGCTGTGGAGGCAACGGTGGAGACGACGGCAGAGGCATACGAGGCGGCGTTCGACGCCGCCGTGGCCGCCGACGAGCGCATCGAGCCCCGCGACTGGATGCCGGAGGCCTACCGCGCATCGCTCGTCCGCCAGATGGCCCAGCACGCCCACTCGGAAATCATCGGCATGCAGCCGGAGGCGAACTGGATCACGCGCGCGCCCTCGCTGCGGCGCAAGGCGATCCTGATGGCCAAGGTGCAGGACGAGGCGGGACACGGGCTGTATCTCTACAGCGCGGCGGAGACGCTGGGCACGAGCCGCACCGAGCTGCTCGACAAGCTCCACGCGGGCCGCCAGAAGTATTCGTCGATCTTCAACTATCCGACGCTGACCTGGGCGGACGTCGGCGCGATCGGCTGGCTGGTCGACGGGGCCGCGATCACGAACCAGGTCCCGCTCTGCCGCTGCTCGTACGGCCCGTACGCCCGTGCGATGGTCCGTATCTGCAAGGAGGAGTCCTTCCACCAGCGCCAGGGGTACGAGTCACTGCTGGCCCTCAGCCGGGGCACGCCCGCGCAGCACGAGATGGCGCAGGACGCGGTGAACCGCTGGTGGTGGCCCTCCCTGATGATGTTCGGCCCGCCGGACGACGAGTCGGCGCACTCCGCGCAGTCGATGACCTGGAAGATCAAGCGGCATTCGAACGACGAGCTGCGGCAGCGGTTCGTGGACATATGCGTCCCCCAGGCCGAGACGCTCGGTCTCACGCTCCCCGACCCGGACCTGAAGTGGAACGAGGAGCGGGGACAGCACGACTTCGGGGCGATCGACTGGGACGAGTTCCGGGAGGTCCTGAAGGGCAACGGCCCCTGCAACGAACAGCGGATCAGCCAGCGGCGGCGCGCCCACGAGGAAGGCGCCTGGGTGCGCGAGGCGGCGACGGCGTACGCGGCGAAGCACAGCGGCAAGGGCGCGTCCGGCGACAGCGGCACCGGCGGCGCGCGGAGCGCGCGGCTCGTGGAGAAAGAGGCGACGGCATGAGCGGATCGACCCAGTGGCCTCTGTGGGAGGTCTTCGTGCGGTCCCGCCGCGGGCTCTCGCACACGCACGCGGGAAGCCTGCACGCCCCGGACGCCGAGATGGCCCTGCGCAACGCGCGCGACCTCTACACCCGGCGCAGCGAGGGCGTGTCGATCTGGGTGGTCCCCTCCGCCTCGATCACGGCGTCCTCGCCGGACGAGAAGGACTCGTTCTTCGAACCGGCCGGTGACAAGCCCTACCGGCACCCGACGTTCTACGAGATCCCGGAAGGGGTGCGTCACCTGTGACCGGCACCCCGACCGCCACGGCCCTCGCCCTCGCCGACGACGCGCTGATCCTTTCGCACCGGCTGGGGGAGTGGGCGGGACACGCCCCCGAGCTGGAGGAGGACGTGGCCCTCTCCAACATCGCGCTGGACCTGCTGGGCCAGGCCCGGATCCTGTACTCCCTGGTGGGGGACGAGGACGAGCTGGCCTATCTCCGCGAGGAGCGCGCCTTCCGCAATCTCCAGCTGGTCGAGCAGCCGAACGGCGACTTCGCGCACTCGATCGCGCGCCAGCTCTACTTCTCCACCTACCAGCGGCTGCTGTACGAGCGGCTGGCGAGCGGCGACGGGCCGTTCGCCGGGCTCGCGGCGAAGGCCGTGAAGGAAGTCGACTACCACCAGGACCACGCCGAGCAGTGGACGCTGCGGCTCGGTGACGGCACCACCGAGAGCCATGAACGGATGCAGCGGGCCTGTACGGCGCTGTGGCGGTTCACCGGCGAGATGTTCGAGCCCATCGAGGGAGGCCAGGGCAGCGGTGGCGAGGATGGCCACGACGAGGGGTACGGCGAAGGTCTGGACGGGGTCAACAGGCAGGAGCTGGCCGAGCGTTGGCTCTCCTCGGTCACCGCGGTGCTCAGGCGCGCCACGCTGACGGTGCCCGACGGACCGCGCTCCGGGGCATGGACGGCGGGCGCGGGACGGCAGGGCCTGCACACCGAGTCCTTCGGGCGGATGCTCGCCGAGATGCAGCACCTGCACCGCAGCCACCCGGGAGCGTCATGGTGACCGGCACGAGAAGCAGCGCGGGCACGGCCGCCGAGGCCGTGGCCGAACCGACCGCGCTGGAGAGCGAACTGCGCGCGCTCGCCGGCTCCGTCCCCGACCCGGAACTGCCCGTGGTGACGCTGGAGGAGCTGGGCGTGCTGCGCGCCGTCCATGTCCCGGGACCGGGCAGGGTCGAGGTCGAGCTGACCCCCACCTACACCGGCTGCCCGGCGATCGAGACGATGTCCGCGGACATCGAGCGGGTGCTGCACGAGCGGGGGATACCGGACGTCTCCGTCGTCACGGTGCTCTCCCCCGCCTGGTCGACGGACGACATCAGCGCCGAAGGGCGGCGCAAGCTCGCGGAGTTCGGCATAGCCCCGCCCCGCCCGCACAGCACGGACGGACCGGTGCCGCTCAGCCTCTCCATCCGCTGCCCGCACTGCGGCTCGACGGACACCGAGCTGCTGAGCAGGTTCTCCTCCACCGCGTGCAAGGCGCTGCGCCGCTGCTCGTCCTGTCGTGAACCGTTCGACCACTTCAAGGAGTTGTAGATGTTCCATGCGCTCCGCGTCAGCGAGGTCGGGCGGCTCACGGACGACTCGGTGACCGTCACCTTCGCCGTGCCGCCCGAGCTGGACGAGACGTTCCGGCACACACCGGGCCAGCACATCGCGCTGCGACGGGTCGTGGACGGCGAGGAGATCCGTCGTACGTACTCGATCTGCGCACCCGCCGGCGATCGGCCGGTGCTGCGGGTGGGCATCCGCCTGGTCGAGGGCGGCGACTTCTCCACGTACGCCCTCAAGGAACTCGCCGTGGGCGACACGGTCGAGGTCATGGAGCCGACCGGCCGCTTCGTGCTCCCGCCGCGCCCCGGGCACTTCGCCGCGATCGTCGGCGGCAGCGGCATCACTCCCGTGCTGTCGATGGCCTCGACGCTCCTCGCACGGGAGCCGGACGCCCGGTTCTGTCTGATCCGCAGCGACCGCACCGTGGCCTCGACGATGTTCCTGGAGGAGGTCGCCGACCTCAAGGACCGCTTTCCCCACCGCTTCCAGCTGGTCACGGTCGTGTCCAGAGAAGAGCAGCAGGCCGGGCTTCCCTCAGGCCGGCTGGACGAGGAGCGACTGGCGGCGCTGCTACCCGCGCTGCTCCCGGTGGAGGGCGTCGACGGCTGGTTCCTGTGCGGCCCGCTGGGTCTGGTCAAGGGCGCGGAGCGGGCGCTGCGCGGCCTCGGTGTGCGGCGGAAGGTGATCCACCAGGAGATCTTCCATGTCGACGACGGCGCGCTGGACGCGGCTCTGGCGGCGGGCGCGGCCAGGCCCACCGACGCGGCGGGCGGCCCCGTCGGAAGCACGCTCACCGCGACGCTCGACGGCCGTTCGGGCAGCTGGCCCGTCCAGGAGGGGGACTCCCTGCTGGAGACGGTGCTGCGCAGCCGGGCGGACGCGCCGTACGCGTGCAAGGGCGGCGTCTGCGGCACCTGCCGGGCGTTCCTCGTCTCGGGCGAGGTGCGGATGGACCGCAACTTCGCCCTGGAGCCGGAGGAGACGGACGCGGGTTACGTACTGGCCTGCCAGTCCCATCCGGCCACCGCCGAGGTCGAGTTGGACTTCGACCGCTGACGACGGCAGAGCGCACGAACGGGCCCGCCCTCGCGTAGGGGGCGGGCCCGGCGGGCGCGGCGAGCGAATCGGAGGCGAAAGCGTTCCACCGGCGGCCCGCTCGTCAGAGCACGAACGCCGGCTTGCCGTTGTCGGTGACCATGGGGCGCCCGGCGCCGTCCCAGGCCTGCATACCGCCCTCGACGTTCGCCGCGTCGATGCCCTGCTGGACCAGATACTGGGTGACCTGCGCGGACCGTCCGCCGACCCGGCACATGACGAAGGCCTTGCGCCCGTCGGCCACCGCCTCGGTCACCTCACCGAGGCGCGCCACGAACTCGCTCATCGGGATGTGCAGCGCGCCCTCTACATGGCCCGCCGCCCATTCGTCGTCCTCACGGACGTCGAGCACCAGACCGTCGGACGGGACCGCCGCGGCATCCACCGCGGGCAGCTGGGCGAAACTCATGTGATGTGCCTTCTCTCGTACGTGTGGGTCCCCGGGTGCGACAGATACAGCCTCGCGCACACGGCGCGCTATCGCTGCACCAACCTGGCCAGTTCGGACTCGCGTGCCGAAACCTCCGCCAGCAACTGCTCGGCGATCTCCTCCAGCAGCCGGTCGGGGTCGTCCGGCGCCATCTGAAGCATCGCGCCGATCGCGCTCTGCTCCAGATCCTGCGCCACGATCGTCAGCAGCTCCTTGCGCCGGGCCAGCCAGTCCAGCCGGGCGTAGAGCTCCTCGTTCTCGCTCAGACCGGGCTCCTTCGGCACGGGCCCGGCAGCCCACTCCTCGGCAAGCTGCCTGAGCAGCGCCTCGTCCCCGCGTCCGTAAGCGGCGTTCACGCGCGTGATGAACTCGTCCCGCCGCTCCCGCTCGGTGTCGTCCTGCGCGAGATCCGGGTGCGCCTTGCGGGCCAGATCACGGTAGAGCTTGCGCACCTCGTCGGTGGGCCGCACCCGCTTCGGCGGCTGCACGGCCTGGTCGGTCAGCATCGCCGCGGCCTCGGGCGACAGACCGTCGGAGTCGAGCCAGTCGTGGAACAGCTCCTCGATCCCCGGCATCGGCTGCACCATCGCCCGCGCCTCACGCGCCTTGCGCAGATCCTCGGGGTCGCCCGACCGTGAGGCGCGCGCCTCGGCGATCATCGCGTCGAGCTCGTCCAGCCGCGAGTACATGGGGCCCAGCCGCTGGTGGTGCAGTCGGGAGAAGTTCTCCACCTCGACCCGGAAGGTCTCCAGCGCGATCTCGAACTCGATCAGCGCCTGCTCCGCGGCCCGCACCGCCCGCTCCAGCCGCTCTGCCCCCTGCTCCGCGCCGGCACCCCCGTCGGCGCCGCCCGTGCCGTCTCCGGCGCCCTCCGGGGCGTCCACGCCATCCGTGGCCGCGCTCTCCGCGCCTTCCCCACCCGCCGCGCCGCTCGCGTCCGGGGTGGCATCCGTCGTCGCATCCGGCACGTCTGGCACGTCCTGCTCGTCGTCGTTACGGATCGTCGGCTCCCGGAAGGCGTCCTGCGTCACCCGTCCAGCCTACGGGCGAACCCGCCCCCCTCCTTCACATCCCCGTTCCCACGCCTCCCCAGGCCCCGCCGATCCCGGCAGCCGCCCCGGGCCCCGGCACCCTCACACACCGAGCTCAGCGGCGATCCGCCCGTTCCTGACAGCCGTCACCAGCTCCGCGTGATCCGCCTCTGTCCGGTCCGCGTACGCGACGGCGAAAGCCGCGACCGCGTCGTCCAGATCCTCGTTCTTGCCGCAGTAGCCCGCGACGAACCTCGGGTCCACGCTGTGCGCGTGCGCCCTCGCCAGCAGCGCGCCGGTCATCCGCGCGTAGTCGTCGATCTGGTCGGCCGGGAGGGCCGCCGCGTCCACACTGCCCTTGCGGTTCCTGAACTGCCGTACCTGATACGGCCTGCCGTCCACCGTCGTCCAGCCCAGCAGGTTGTCGCTGACGACCTGCATCCGCTTCTGCCCGAGCACCACCCGGCGCCCCTCGTGCTCCACCACCGGCGTCTCGAACCCCGCGGCCCCCACGAACGGCAGCAGCGCCGACGCGCGCGCCTCCTTCACCTGTAGCACCAGCGCCTCGCCCCGGTGGTCCAGCAGCAGCACCACATACGAGCGCGTCCCGACACTGCCCGTGCCGACCACGCGGAACGCCACGTCGTGGATCGCGTACCGCGCGAGCAGCGGCAGCCGGTCCTCCGAGAGCGTGCGCACGTACTCACCGAGCGCGGCCGCGACCGCCGCGGCCTCCCCGTCCGGCACCCGCCGCAGCACCGGCGGCGCGTCGACGAAGCGCCGCTGCGCCATCCCGCCCTCGTCGCCGCCGTCCACGGTCTCCGTCGACTTCGCGGCGAACCGCGCGCTCGTGTTCTTGCGCGCCTTCTCCGACACCCGCTCCAGCGTCCCCATCAGGTCGCGCGCGTCCGCGTGCGAGACAAGCTCCTCGTCCGCGATGGCGTTCCACGCGTCCAGGGCCGACAGCTTCGACAGCAGCCGCATCGTGCGCCGGTAGGCCCCCGCCGCGTCCCTGGCGCCCCGGCGGCACGTCTCCTCGTCCGCGCCCGCCTCCCGCCCGGCGAGCACCAGCGAGGTCGCGAGCCGCTTGATGTCCCACTCCCAGGGGCCGACCACCGTCTCGTCGAAGTCGTTCAGGTCGATGACGAGACGGCCCCGCGCGTCCCCGTACAGCCCGAAGTTCGCCGCGTGCGCGTCACCGCAGATCTGCGCGCCCTCGCCGGTCACCGGTGTCCCCACCAGGTCGTGCGCCATCAGCCCGGCCGCGCCCCGCAGAAACGCGAAGGGCGAAGCGGCCATCCGGCCCACCCGCAGCGGCGCCAGCTCCGGCACCCGGCCACGGTTCGACTCCTCGACAGCCCGCACCGCGTCCGGCCGCGAGGCCGAGAGCACCAGCGAATCGTGCGACGACCTCGGCACCCGCTGCCGCAGCGCCTTCCCCGCGTCCTTCGGCGTGCTCCCCGCTCCGCCGGGCGCCATGCGCCGCGCGAAGCCCGGCACCACCGGAATGCGCTCGTCCGTCACCACCGAACCGGCCTCACCCATGGCACGCCGCCTCCCCCGCACTCGCCCAACATCAACTGCCCACGACGTTACCGCCGCGTCCCACAGCCGTCTCCCCCTGTGGACAACCCCGCGAGCCCCCGAACCCCCAGCTCCCGGCGGTGCGGCCGTTCTAAGGCGTCTTCGGGCAGCCGCTCTCGCCGGCCAGGTGCTTCTCGGCCCACCGCCCCAGTTCGTGCAGCGCGGGCTCCATCGCCTCCCCGGCCTCGGTGAGCCGGTACGCGACCCGCAGCGGCGGCCCCTCGTCGACCTCGCGCACGACCAGCCCGGCGCCGGCCAGCTCCGTCAGCCGGTCGGACAGCATGCGCTCACTGATGCCGGGGATCGCCCGCCTCAACTCCGCGAAGTGCACAGCGCGCTGCATGAGGACGGACACGATCAGGCCCGTCCACCTCTTGCCGAACAGCTCGAAGACGCGCGTCATCCCCACGTCCGCCGGCTTGCACGGGTCCCCGCCGCTTCCCTCCATGCCTCCAGAGTACTGCGAACCCTGGAGGACCTAATAAAAAGTAAGCGACTGTGTTATCAATAGGTACGTACGAAAGTGCGGCAGCCCGGGAACCGGCATCCGGCCGCCCGCGACCACCGCCCACCCGTGCGTCCGCTTATCCGTTCGACCCCCCATGGAGACCCTCATGGCCACGTTGCTGCACATCGACTCCGCCGTTTCCCCGCAGGGATCCGCCTCCCGCGAAGTCACCGCCGCCTTCGTACAGAGCTGGCGCGAGCAGCACCCACAAGGCGAGGTCGTCTACCGCGATCTCGCGGCGGCCCCGCTGCCGCACCTGAACATCGCCGCCGTCGCGGCGGGCCCCGGGAACGCGCTGCGCGCCGAACTCGCCGCCGAACTGGCGGCCGCGGACGCGGTTCTCATCGGCGCCCCGATGTACAACTTCACGATCCCGTCCACCCTGAAGGCATGGCTGGACCACGTGATCATCACGGACCACAACTCCGGCGAGGACAGCCCGATCAAGGGCCGGCCGTTCACGGTCGTCGCCAGCCGGGGCGGCTCGTACGCGGCCGGCACCCCGCGCGAGGACTTCGAGTTCGTCCAGAACTATCTGGAGAAGGTGCTGAACGGCATGTTCGGCGTCGAGGTCGACTTCATCGTTCCCGAACTGACCCTGGCCCACCAGGTGCCCGCGATGGCGGAACTCGTCCCGCTCGCCGAGGCCTCCCGCGCGAAGGCGCAGGAAGAGGCCGCACAGAAGGCCAAGGCCCTCGCCACCCGCCTCGCCGCCTGACCCCGCGAGGACAGACCGACCCGCGAGAACGTACGGACATATACGGACGGACCGGCCCGCACCCACAGCCGTACCGGGTGCGGGCCGGTCCGTCTCCACGTCCGCACCGCAGCCGTGCGGTGAGATGCGTCACCGCACGGCCCACGACCCCCACCCGCGGTCAACGCCGGTCCCACACACCACGCGCGACACCGTCTCACCCACGAACACCACCGGCCACGCGTCCCGACAGCGGGATCCGGACATACGAGAAACGGGCCTCCGCCTGGACTTTCGTCCTTGGCGGAGACCCGTTCCCTCGGTCTCTCCTGGTGCGCGAGGGGGGAGTTGAACCCCCACGCCCTTTCGGGCACTGGAACCTGAATCCAGCGCGTCTGCCTATTCCGCCACCCGCGCATTGGGTGTGCCGTCGGGCCTCTCACCTGCTGGTGTGATCGCCTGGCGACATCGAAAAGATTAGCACGCTGCACAGCGTGGAATCACATCCGTTTGTCTCGGCAACCCGGCCGGGGAACAAGCAACCTGGAGCGGCCTCCCCCCACTCCTCCGGAGTGCACCCCGCGTGCGGGACACTGTCCTGAGGCCGCCTCTACGATCCGTGTGAGAGGTGACACTCATCGACGGGGCAGACAAGGGGAACCAGCCGATTTCCCGACGCGTGGATACGATCAGTAAGCAGTACCAGGACGGCAACGACGGAGGAGGTGCCCCATGGGAGTCCTGAAGCGCTTCGAGCAGCGACTCGAAGGTCTGGTCAACGGCACCTTCGCGAAGGTGTTCAAGTCCGAGGTCCAGCCTGTGGAGATCGCCGGCGCCCTTCAGCGTGAGTGCGACAACAACGCCACGATCTGGAACCGCGAGCGCACCGTTGTCCCCAACGACTTCATCGTCGAACTGAGCGCGCCCGACTTCGAGCGCCTCAGCCCGTACTCGGGACAGCTCGGCGACGAACTCTCCGGGCTCGTCCGCGATTACGCGAAGCAGCAGCGCTACACCTTCATGGGCCCGATCAAGGTCCATCTGGAGAAGGCCGACGATCTCGACACCGGTCTGTACCGGGTGCGCAGCCGCACCCTGGCGTCGAGTACGTCACAGGGCCCGGACAGCCCGGGACCCGCCCCCGCACTCGGCGGCGCTCCGGGACGGGGCCCCGCGGCCCCGCCGGCCGCACCGCCCGGTGGCTACGGCTACCCGCCCTCGTCCCCGCCCCCCATGCCCTCGACGCCCCCGCCGGGCGCCGGGCGCCCGGGACAGGCCGCGCAGCCGCCCTCGACACCGCCCCCCGGGGCGATGCCGGGCGCCCAGGTCCGCCGCTGGATCGAGATCAACGGCAATCGCCACCAGATCTCGCGCCCCACGCTGGTGCTGGGCCGCAGCACCGACGCCGACGTGCGGATCGACGATCCCGGCGTCTCGCGCCGGCACTGCGAGATTCGGACCGGAACGCCCTCGACGATCCAGGATCTCGGGTCCACCAACGGCATCGTGGTAGACGGACAGCACACCACCCGCGCTACGCTCCGCGACGGCTCGCGGATCGTCGTGGGCCAAACCACCATCGTTTACCGGCAAGCCGAAGGGTGAAGCGGGGGCAATGTCAGAGCTGACCCTGACGGTCATGCGGCTAGGTTTCCTAGCCGTTCTGTGGCTGTTCGTGATTGTGGCCGTCCAGGTCATTCGGAGCGATCTGTTCGGCACACGTGTCACGCAGCGCGGCTCACGCCGCAACGCCGACACACGTCCGCCGCAGGGCGCCGCCCGCCAGACCCCCGCGCCGCCCGCACAGCGGCAGCAGGGCGGCCGGCAGCGCCGGGGAGCGCCGACGAAGCTGGTCGTCTCGGAGGGAATCCTCACCGGCACCACGGTGGCCCTCCAGGGACAGACCATCACCCTGGGACGGGCGCACGACTCAACGATCGTGCTGGACGACGACTACGCGTCCAGCCGGCATGCCAGGATCTACCCGGACCGGGACGGTCAGTGGATCGTCGAGGATCTCGGGTCCACCAACGGCACGTATCTCGACCGGACCCGGCTCACCACCCCGACACCGATTCCGCCGGGCGCGCCGATCCGCATCGGCAAGACCGTCATCGAGCTGCGGAAGTAGTACGACAATGAGCGAGCGGAGCGAGCGAGCCGCGGCGGTCCCGACGTGGGACCGCAGGCTCCCGACCGGAGGGTGGGCAGTGTGGCTCGAGACCGGCTGGCGCCACATTCGGCTGGCGAACCGACAGGAGAGGCGCGCATGAGTCTTTCTCTGCGCTTCGCCGCCGGGTCGCACAAAGGCATGATCCGGGAGGGGAACGAGGACTCCGGCTATGCCGGTCCCCGGCTCCTGGCCATCGCCGACGGCATGGGCGGCCAGGCCGCCGGTGAGGTCGCCTCGTCCGAGGTGATCTCCACGCTCGTGCAGCTCGACGACGACGTGCCGGGATCGGACATCCTCACCTCGCTCGGTACGGCGGTGCAGCGCGCCAACGACCAGCTGCGCGTGATGGTCGAGGAGGACCCCCAGCTGGAGGGCATGGGCACGACGCTCACCGCCCTCCTGTGGACGGGACAGCGCCTCGGCCTCGTACACGTCGGTGACTCCCGCGCGTACCTCCTGCGCGACGGCGTGCTCACGCAGATCACCCAGGACCACACCTGGGTGCAGCGCCTCGTCGACGAGGGGCGCATCACGGAGGAAGAGGCCACCACCCACCCGCAGCGCTCCCTGCTGATGCGCGCGCTGGGCAGCGGCGACCATGTCGAGCCCGATCTGTCGATCCGCGAAGTCCGCGCGGGCGACCGCTACTTGATCTGCTCGGACGGCCTCTCCGGCGTTGTCTCGCACCAGACCATGGAAGAGACCCTGGCGAGCTACCAGGGCCCGCAGGAGACCATCCAGGACCTCATCCAGCTCGCTCTGCGCGGCGGCGGTCCCGACAACATCACCTGCATCGTGGCCGACGTCCTCGACGTCGAGTCCAACGACACCCTCGCGGGGC
This sequence comes from Streptomyces camponoticapitis, assembly GCF_014646115.1. GTDB lineage: Bacteria > Actinomycetota > Actinomycetes > Streptomycetales > Streptomycetaceae > Streptomyces > Streptomyces camponoticapitis. The sequence continues at coordinate 133,583 of NZ_BMMV01000003.1, forward strand.
AGCTCAACGACACCCCGGTCGTCGTCGGCGCCGTCGCCGAGAACCAGCAGTTGCACGCCGCCGAGAGCGACCCCTCGATGCAGACGCCCGCCGGCCGCGCCGCCGGCCTGGGCCGTCCCGTACCGCAGCAGCACCAGCCGCCGCCCGGGGGCTTCGGCCCGCCGGGCAGCGGAGACGGAGCCGGTTACGGCGGCATGCCGCCGGACGCCGGCTTCGGCGCGTACAACGACGACGACTTCGTCAAGCCGCGCTCCGCCGGCCGCAAGTGGTTCAAGCGCTCGTTCTTCTTCACGCTCGCGCTGGTGGTCGTCGGCGGCGGTCTGTACGGCGGCTACCGCTGGACCCAGACCCAGTACTACGTGGGTGCCAACGACGAGCACGTCGCGCTCTACCGGGGCATCAGCCAGGATCTGGCGTGGGTCTCGCTCTCGAAGGTTGAACAGGACTTCACCAAGGTCGAACTCAAGTACCTACCGCCGTACCAGCGCAAGCAGGTCGAGGACACGATCGCCGAGGGCAGCAAAGCCTCCGCGCGCACCAAGATCGAGGACCTCTCCAAGCAGGCCGCCGCGTGCAAGAAGGACGAACAGCGCCGTGAGTCCGAGCGCGCGGCGAACGCGATCACCGGCGAGGGCGAGGCCGGCGGGACGACCGGTACGAAGCCGAAGACCGGCACCAGCACCGACACCAAGCCGAACACAGCGACTCCCACTCCGGGCCCGAGCCTCTCGGAGGAGGAGCAGAAGCTGGCCTCGAACTGCGGTAAGCAGTAGCCGGCCGTAAGGGGCCTTCACCACCATGAGCGTTGTCACCAACACGACCACCATCGGCGCGATCGAAGCACCGAGCCGCCGCAACACCGAGCTCGCGATGCTCGCCTTCGCCGTCGTCATCCCGATCTTCGCGTATCTGAACGTGGGCCTGGCGGTCAACGACAAGGTGCCCAGCGGCATGATCGGTTACGGCCTGGGCATCGGGCTGCTGGCCGGTGTCGGCCATCTCGTGGTGCGCAAGTTCGCCCCGTACGCCGACCCGCTGCTGCTGCCGCTCGCCACGCTGCTCAACGGCCTCGGTCTCGTCCTCATCTGGAGGCTGGACCAGTCGCCCCGGCTGATCGCCCGTGCCGAGCTCGCCTACGGGTCGTTCTCACCGGACGCGCCCAAACAGTTGCTGTACTCGGCGATCGGCATCGCGCTGTTCGTCGCCGTGCTGCTGCTGCTCAAGGACCACCGCATCCTCCAGCGCTACACGTACATCTCCATGGCCGTCGCGCTGGTCCTGTTGATCCTTCCGGTGTTCTTCCCCGCGAGGAACGGCGCGAAGATCTGGATCAGCCTCGGCCCCTTCAACCTCCAGCCCGGCGAGTTCGCCAAGATCATCATCGCGATCTTCTTCTCGGGCTATCTCATGGTGAAACGCGACGCCCTCGCACTCGCCAGCCGCCGTGTGATGGGTCTCTACCTGCCGCGCGGCCGTGACCTGGGCCCCATCCTGATGGTCTGGGCCATGTCCATCCTGATCCTGGTCTTCGAGACCGACCTCGGCACCTCACTGCTGTTCTTCGGCCTCTTCGTGATCATGCTGTACGTCGCCACGGAGCGGACCAGCTGGATCGTCTTCGGTCTCGTGATGTCGGCCGCCGGCGCGGTCGGTGTCGCCACGTTCGAACCGCACGTCCAGCAGCGCGTCGAGTTCTGGCTCAACCCCTTCGCCGAGTCCACCTGGGAGCAGAGCGACCAGATCGGCCAGGCGCTGATGTCCTTCGGCGCCGGCGGCACGCTCGGCACCGGCCTCGGCCAGGGCAACTCCGACCTGATCGGCTTCGCTGCCAACTCCGACTTCATCCTCTCCACCGTCGGCGAGGAGTTCGGCCTGGCCGGCATGATGGCGTTCCTGCTGATCTACGGCCTGATCGTGGAGCGCGGCGTACGCACCGCCCTCGCCGCCCGCGACCCCTTCGGCAAGCTCCTGGCGATCGGCCTCTCCGGCGCCTTCGCCATCCAGGTCTTCGTCGTCGCCGGCGGCGTCATGGGCCTCATCCCGCTGACCGGTATGACGATGCCGTTCGTCGCGGCCGGCGGTTCGTCGGTGATCGCCAACTGGGCGCTGATCGGCATCCTCATCCGGATCAGCGACACCGCCCGCCGCCCCGCGCCGGCGCCCGCCCCGTCAACCGACGCCGAGATGACCCAGGTGGTCCGACCGTGAACAAGCCCCTGCGCCGCATCGCGATCTTCTGCGGACTGCTCGTGCTGGCGCTGCTGGTGCGTACCAACTGGCTCCAGTACGTCGAGGCCGACGAGCTCAACACCCACGAGAAGAACCGCCGCGTGCTCATCGAGCGGTACGCGAAGGAACGCGGCAACATCGTCGTCGACGGCAAGCCCATCACCGGTTCGGCCAAGACGGACGACACCGACTTCAAGTACAAGCGGACCTATCGCGACGGCCCGATGTGGGCGCCGGTCACCGGATACGCCTCGCAGGCGTTCGGTGCCACCCAGATCGAGAACCTTGAGGACGGCATCCTCACCGGCAACGACGACCAGCTCTTCTTCGACCGCACGATGGCGATGTTCACCGGTGACGAGGCGAAGGGCGGCAATGTCGTCACGACCCTCAACGGCGCCGCGCAGAAGGCCGCGTTCGAGGGTCTCGGTGAGAAGAAGGGCGCGGTCGTCGCCCTGGAGCCGGGGACCGGCAAGATCCTCGCGCTGGCCTCCACCCCCTCGTACGACCCCTCGTCCTTCGCCGGATACGGCGCCAAGGACGAGAAGTCCTGGAACTCGCTCGGCAAGGACGCCGACAAGCCGATGCTGAACCGCGCGCTGCGCGAGACGTATCCGCCCGGCTCCACCTTCAAGGTCGTCACGGCCGCCGCGGCCCTGGAGAACGGTGTCGTCGACGACATCGACGCGAAGACCGACTCCCCGCTCCCGTGGATCATGCCGGGGACGACGACGCCCCTGGAGAACGAGGGCAACATTCCCTGCAAGGACGCGACGCTCAAAGAAGCGCTGCGGGTCTCCTGCAACACCGTCTTCGGCAAGCTCGGCTTCAATGTCGGCAAGGACAAGATGCTGGAGACCGCGAAGAAATTCGGCTTCAACGAGGAGCAGTTCGTTCCGGTCCGCGCCAACGCCTCGATCTTTCCCGAGGAATTGAACGATTCGCAGACCGCGCTCTCGTCCATCGGGCAGTTCGACACCCGTACCACCCCGCTCCAGATGGCCATGGTCGTCTCCGCCATCGCCAACGACGGCAAGCTGATGAAGCCGTACATGATCGACCAGCTCGAAGCCCCGAACCTGGACGTGATCAAGAAGACCGAGCCCGAGGAGATGGGCCAGCCCGTCAGCCAGGAGCACGCGCAGATGCTCCAGGAGATGATGGAGACGGTGGTCAACGAGGGCACCGGCTCGAACGCCAAGATCCCCGACGTCACGGTCGGCGGCAAGACCGGCACCGCGCAGCACGGCGAGAACAACAGCAAGAACCCGTACGCCTGGTTCATCTCGTACGCCAAGGGCGACAACGGGGCGCCGGTCGCCGTCGCCGTCGTGGTCGAGGACAGCGACGCGGTCCGCGACGACATCTCCGGCGGCGGTCTCGCGGCCCCCATCGCCAAGGACGTCATGAAGGCCGTGATCGACAGCAAGAAGTAGTCAGTCCATTCCGTAATGGCCCGGACAGTTCTCGAAGCTGTCCGGGCCATTGTCGGAAGCGGCGGGGACCGTCGAAAGCAGCGGGATAAGTTTCCCTCTACACCGAACTCGGCGGGACGGGACGGCCGAATGCCGACCGAATCGGAATTCGGACGCCGATGTCCCGTCGGTGATTTAGCTCACCACCAGGTGACGTGCGTTAACAACCGATATGTGGCCATTCAAGTACCAGTCCTGTATCAGCTACCAGGGACGGTCGGACCGGATGCGGCGTGCCCGGTAGCGTATGCGCGAACAGCACACCGCCGGACCGCGCACCGGTGCGGTCGGGACAGACGGAGAGGGCTGGAACAGTATGGAAGAGCCGCGTCGCCTCGGCGGCCGGTACGAGCTGGGCTCGGTGCTCGGCCGTGGTGGCATGGCCGAGGTGTACCTCGCGCACGACACCCGGCTCGGCCGCACCGTCGCTGTGAAGACGCTGCGGGCCGACCTCGCCCGCGACCCGTCCTTCCAAGCCCGGTTCCGCCGAGAGGCCCAGTCGGCCGCCTCGCTCAACCACCCCGCGATCGTCGCTGTCTACGACACGGGTGAGGACTACGTCGACGGGGTGTCCATCCCGTACATCGTGATGGAGTACGTCGACGGGTCCACCCTGCGCGAGCTGCTGCACTCCGGACGCAGACTGCTGCCCGAGCGCACGCTGGAGATGACCGTAGGGATCCTCCAGGCGCTGGAGTACTCGCACCGGGCCCAGATCGTCCACCGCGACATCAAGCCGGCCAACGTCATGCTCACGCGTACCGGCCAGGTCAAGGTCATGGACTTCGGCATCGCCCGCGCCATGGGCGACTCCGGCATGACGATGACCCAGACCTCCGCGGTCATCGGCACCGCGCAGTACCTCTCCCCCGAGCAGGCCAAGGGCGAGCAGGTCGACGCGCGGTCCGACCTCTACTCCACCGGCTGTCTGCTCTACGAGCTGCTGACCGTGCGACCGCCCTTCATCGGGGACTCACCGGTCGCCGTCGCGTACCAGCACGTACGGGAGGAGCCGCAGCCGCCGAGCAACTTCGACCCCGAGATCACGCCCGAGATGGACGCGATCGTGCTGAAGGCCCTCGTCAAGGACCCGGACTACCGGTACCAGTCGGCCGACGAGATGCGCGCCGACATCGAGGCCTGCCTCGACGGCCAGCCCGTCGCGGCGACGGCGGCGATGGGCTCGGTCGGTTACGCGGGCGGCTACGGCGGCTCCGACGACCAGCCCACCACGGCCCTGCGCACCGCCCCGCCCGGCGGCGGCCAGACGTCGATGATGCCGCCGGTCAACCCCGACGACGGCGGCTACGGCAGCTACGACGACCGTCCGGACCGGCGCCGGCAGAAGAAGTCCAACACCTCGACGATCCTGCTGATCCTCGCCGGCGTCCTGGTGCTCGCCGGCGCCATCCTGATCGGCAAGGCGGTCTTCGGCGGCGACAACGGCGGCTCGGAGCAGGTCACCGTGCCGCAGCTCGTGGGGGAGACGCTGGAGGAGGCGAAGGGGCTGGCGAGCAACGCGTCGGTCGAGGTCGCCCAGTCCGGGACCGACCGCTGCGACCAGCCCAAGGGCGCCATCTGCTCCCAGCAGCCGGCCTCCGGGCAGAAGATGGAGCAGGGCGACACCATCCAGGTCGTCGTCTCCGAGGGCGCACCGAAGGTCCAGGTGCCCGACGTCGCCGACGAGACCGTCGAGGACGCCACGAAGACCCTTCAGGATGCCGACTTCCGGGTCGAGACCAAGCAGGTCGAGAGCGACCAGGACCCCGGCACGGTCGTCAGTCAGAAGCCGTCCGGCGGTTCGGAGGCGGAGAAGGGCGCGACAGTCACGCTCTCGGTCGCCAAGCAGGCGCAGGAGACGGTGCCGTCGGTCACGGACCAGACGTTCGACGCGGCGAAGAGCCAGCTCGAAACGCTCGGCTTCACGGTCGCGCGTACCGACGTGGACTCCGACAAGCCCGCGAACACCGTCGTCGGCCAGACACCGGAGGGCAACAGCAAGGCGGCCAAGGGCAGTCAGGTCACGCTCCAGGTCTCGAAGGGGCCGCCCCAGCCGGAGAAGGTGCAGATCCCCGGCGACCTCGCGGGCAAGACCGTCGCCGAGGCCAAGGGGCAGCTGGAGTCCCTGGGCCTGGTCGTCGCACTCGCGCCCAACTCGCCGAACGATCCCAACGCACGGGTCATCGCGACCAACCCGGGTGGCAACCAGCCGGTCGACAAGGGCAGCACCGTGACGCTGTTCGTGGCGCCCGGCGGCGGCAACAACAACGGGGGCGGCGACAACGGGGGCGGCTTCATCGGCGGTCCCGACGGATTCGGGGGCGACGACTAGGTCGTCCCCTCCCAGGAAAGTGAAGAAGCCCCGGCCTCCTCCTGAGGAGGCCGGGGCTTCTTCGTGTTCCGGGGTGCCGGTGGTGCGCCGTCGCTCAGCACGGCGGCCCGGGGAGAGCGGATCAGCGCAGCTCGTCGGGCTTCGTACGGTTCTCGTCGACCTTCTCCGTGCGTTCCAGCTCGGCCCAGACGATGTAGCGGTAGTCGGACGTGTAGAGGGGCGTGCACGTCGTGAGGGTCAGATAGCGGCCGGGCTTCTTCTTGCCCGACTCCTTGGGGATCGGCTTGAGCACGTCCACGTTGTACTTGGAGGTCTGCGGAAGGTCCTTGAAGACCTTGTAGACGTACCAGGTGTCCTTCGTCTCGAAGACGATCGCGTCACCGGTCTTGAGCTTGTGGATGTTGTGGAACTTCGCGCCGTGCCCGTCGCGGTGCGCGGCGAGCGAGAAGTTTCCCTGCTTGGCCGAGGGAAGCGCGGACTTGACCGGGTCGGTGTAGTAGCCGGCGACGCCGTTGTTGAGGGACTTGAGGTCCGTGCCCTTCTTCACGAGGACCTCGCCGTTCTTCATCGCGGGCACGTGCAGGAAGCCGATCCCGTTCTTTATGTCGAGGGCGCCGGGGCCGCCGCGGCCGTCGGCCCAGCCGTCGCGCACCTCGTTGCCCTGCTTCGTGGCCTCGCGGTCGGCCAGCACATTCGTCCACCACAGCGAGTAGACGACGAAGAGACCGAGCACCAGGCCCGCGGTGATGAGCAGTTCGCCGAAGACGCTGACGGCGGAGGCGGTGCGGCTCCGGGGGCGAAGCCGGGGCACGGCCGGAGCGGGCTCGGGCTCCGAGGGCTCCGGCTCCGACACCGCGGGCTCCGGCTCGGCCGCGGGCCCCGAGGGCTCACTTTCGGGATCGACCACCCCAGTTGTCGCGGATGTATCGTTTTTCCCTGTTTCCTCGGGTGTGCTCGCGTCCCCGTCGTCGTGCTCTCTTGCCGCTGCCACAGCACCCGTCCCCTGGTCCCAGTCTCCGTCGTGATTCGTCCAGCGAGTCCGGCCGAGTTCAGCCGACGAGAGCGTCGGGCTTTCCCTTACCGCGTGGCCGTTCCTCAACCATCTTGCCCCACACGATCATTCGATACGTACTGGTGAATTCCGGCGTACAGGTCGTCAACGTGATGTATCGCCCCGGCTCCGAGAACCCGGAGCCGGGCGGCACGGGACCGATGACGCCCACGTTCGACGGGGCGGTCTGCGGGAGGATGCTCGCCATGTCGTACGTGAAGTACGAGTCCTGCGTCTCCACGACGATCTTGTCGCCGGGCTTCAGGCGGTTGATGTAACGGAACGGCTCACCATGGGTGTTGCGGTGTCCCGCGACCGCGAAGTTCCCCTGCTTGTCGGAGGGCATCGCCGTCTTGAGCCTGCCCTCCGAGTAGTGGCCGACCATGCCGCGGTCCAGGACCTTCGCCTTGTCGATGCCCTCGGCGATCGGAACGACGACGTCCAGCTTGGGGATGTGCATGATCGCGAACCCCTGGCCGGGCTCGAACGCCCCGGGCTGACGGCCCTTCGCCCAGCCGTCCTGGATCTTGTCCGCCTGCTTGCCCGCGTACAGATCGGCCTGGATGTTCGTCCACCAGAGCTGGTACGTCACGAACAGCAGCATCAGGACACCGAGGCTGATGAAGATCTCGCCGACCGCGCGGCTGAGAATCACTCCCGGACTGTCCTTGAGCGCGCGGGCGGCACGCCGCGCCTCGACGCGGGAGAGCGGCCTCCCGGGCGCTGAGGGCCCCGGAGAGCCCTGAGGGCCCCCGGCACCCGCCGGGCGCCCACGGCCGCGTCCACGGCCGCCCTTGGCCGCCTTACGCCGCTCGGCGCGCCCTCCGGTGACAGCTTCGGGCCGCACCGGACGGTCCTGGGCCGGGGCCGCCTTGCGCCGCTCGGCGCGGCCCCCGGTGGGCGGTCCGGGCCGCGCGGGGCGGTCCTGGCCGGATTCGGAGACGGTGGGCAGCAGCGCCGTGGCCTCTCCGGCGCCCCCGGTGTCCTCCGTACGGAGGACGGCGGTCCGGTCGTTCTGGACAGGGACGTACGGCGGTCCGGGATCCGGCTCCGCGACGGGCACCGGCGCGGGCGACGGCGACGGAACCTGTGGAGGGATCGGCACGGAGACCGGCTCCTGGGCGACCTGCGACGCCCAGTCCTGCCCGTACCCCGCCGGCGCCTGTGCCGCGTACGGGTACGGCCCGTACCCCGACCACTCCCGCTCCGCCGACGGCTGCGCCGATATCCCGTCACCCGCCGCCCAGGGACCGGACGGCGAAGGAGGCGTCGGGGACACGGGAGGCGCGGCGGGAGGCGGCACGGGGGCCTGCCCGGGAAGCGGATCGTTCAACGGATCCGCGAGTCCGTCCACCGCCGCCTCGAACGCGCCGGCTTCCTCGTACGGTTCCCGCTGCTCGTACGAGGCGCCGTATCCCGCGTCGTGCTCGGGGCGGAGTGCGGTCACGCGACCGCCTTGCCCACCACCGGCGCCAGGCCCGCCGACCGGCCCACGGCGCCCGGATCACCGCACTGCGCCAGCCAGTTGGCCAGCATCAGATGACCGTGCTCGGTCAGTACGGACTCGGGGTGGAACTGCACGCCCTCGACGGGCAGTTCACGGTGGCGCACGCCCATGATGATGCCGTCGGCCGTACGCGCGGTGACCTCCAGCTCGTCCGGCAGTTCCGCGGGCTCGGCCGCCAGCGAGTGGTAGCGCGTGGCCGTGAAGGGCGAGGGCAGCCCGGCGAAGACGCCCTTGCCCTCGTGCGTGACGAGCGAGGTCTTGCCGTGCAGCAGCTCGGGGGCGCGGCCGACCACGCCGCCGTACGCCACCGCCATGGACTGCATGCCCAGGCACACCCCGAAGACGGGGACGCCGGTGGCCGCGCAGTGGCGCACCATGTCGACGCAGACACCGGCCTGTTCGGGCGTGCCGGGACCGGGGGAGAGCATCACCCCGTCGAAGCCGTCCTGGGCGTGCGCCGTCGACACCTCGTCGTTGCGGAGCACTTCGCACTCCGCGCCGAGCTGGTACAGGTACTGGACGATGTTGAAGACGAAGCTGTCGTAGTTGTCCACGACGAGAACGCGGGCGCCGCTCATGGCCTGCCTCCCGCGCCGGTCACCGTGGCGTCCCCGAACGGGAGGATCGGCTCCGCCCACGGGAAGACGTACTGGAACAGCACGAAGACGACCGCCAGGGCCAGCACGAGCGCGACGACCGCCCGCACCCACACGTTGCCCGGCAGATGCCGCCAGATCCAGCCGTACATGCTGTCCCTTCCGTTCCGTACCCGTTCCCCGCCCGCGCCGCCGTACCGGCGTGCGCGAACCAGACTAAGGGGCCGGGGGGTCACGTGGGCGGCGCATGGGCCAGGTGTGCCGTGGGCCTCTTTCTTCTTCAAGAGGGCGGGCCGGGCCGAACGGCCCGGCCCGGCTACTTCACCGGCTCCGCGTAGTGGAGATCCACCGTGCCCGTGTAGCCCGGGAGCGTCGTCCCGCCCTGCTCGTCGACCTTCCAGCCGAGCCCGTACGCCTGTACGTACAGCTGGTAGTTCTGGATCGCCGGCGAATCGTCCAGCGCCTTCCGCAGACGGTCCTGGTCCCCCACGGCCGTGATCTTGTACGGCGGTGAGTAGACCCGGCCCTGGAGGATCAGGGTGTTGCCGACGCAGCGCACCGCGCTGGTGGAGATCAGCCGCTGGTCCATGACCCGGATGCCGCGCGCGCCGCCCTGCCAGAGGGCGTTGACGACGGCCTGGAGATCCTGCTGGTGGATGACGAGGTCGTTGGGCTGCGGTTCGGGGTAGCCCGGATTGGCCGTGGCGTCCGGCGGGGCGTCGTCCAGGGTGACGGTGAGGGCCTGGCCCGAGACCTTCTTGGTACCCGCCGCGTCCTCGAGTTGACGGAGTTCGGCGTCCTCGGCCTTCGTGGAGCCGTCGTCACGGTTGGCGAGCCTGTCGACGTCCTCCCGCACGAGGCCCGTGGACTCCTCAAGCTCGGCGTTCTTGTCGCTGCGCTCCTGGATCAGGTCCGAGAGCTTGAGCAGGGAGTCGTCCGTACGGAGGTTGGTGCCCTTCGCCGTGTTGAAGCTCGTGACGAAGATGAGACCGGCGAGGGCGAAGACCCCGGCCGTGAGCAGCCGGACGGGCCGCCAGACCCTGCGGCGGACCGGCCCTTCGGGGGAGTCGGCAGAATTGCTCAACGTACCCTTATCTCCTTAGGCGCCACGGAAGCACTACGCTAACGGACGCCCGGGGGAGCCAGTGTTCCCCCCGCTCCTCACCCCGGCACACCGTTTCAGTTACCTGCGCGGTCACGCAGCGCATCGACAGGAGAGTCCCTCGTGCCGAAGTCACGTATCCGCAAGAAGGCCGATTTCACTCCGCCCCCCGCGGCGAAGCAGTCGACCACGATAAACCTGTCCAACCGGAGCTGGGTGGCGCCGGTCATGCTCGCCCTGTTCCTCGTCGGGCTGGCCTGGATCGTCGTCTTCTATGTGACCGAGGGATCGCTGCCGATCGACGCCTTCGGCAACTGGAACATCGTGGTCGGCTTCGGTTTCATCGCTGCCGGCTTCGGTGTCTCCACGCAGTGGAAGTAGCGGCCACGGCCGGCGTCAAGCTCTGCCCAGAGACTTATCCACAGTGCTGTCCACAGCCGGGGGAAAAGGTCTGACGATCTGTGGATAACTCCACGGCAGGTTGACGCCGGTGTGACTGGAGCACCCGCTTCGGCCGTTGTGATGAAGCGTCTCGCCCCTTGTCCCTGCTGGGAAAACCCAGTTCAGCGACAAGGGGCACTGATGTTCCCCCACAGAATGCACAAGATCCGACACACGCTGTGGACAACTGTGTGCTTCAGGGTCTCCGAGGGGCCCCGGGGACGCTGGATTCCCGGGCTCCCCGGGGCTCAGGTGAGCTGGGTGGTTCTGATCACGATGACCGCCACGGTCGCGAGCAGCACCGCCGCGCAGGTGCCCCACTGGACCAGCGACCGGTGCTCACGCGGTGCGTGCACCAGGCCGATCGCGATCGCCGTGCCCGCCACCAGACCGCCGAGATGCGCCTCCCAGGCGATCCCGGACCAGGTGAACGTGAAGAGCAGGTTCAGCGCCAGCAGCGCGAGGACCGGCCTCATGTCGTAGTTCATCCGGCGCATCAGTACGGCCGTGGCACCGAGAAGACCGAAGATGGCGCCCGAGGCACCGAGCGAGGGCTGGTTCGGCGCGGCGATCAGATAGGTCAGGGCGCTGCCGGCCAGACCCGAAATCAGATACAGCGCGATGAAGCGCACGCGTCCGAGCGCCGCCTCCAACGGACCGCCGAGCCACCACAGCCCGAGCATGTTGAACGCGATGTGCCACACGGCCTGGTGCAGGAACATCGCCGTGAGCAGCCGGTACCACTGCCCGTCCGCGACACCGACGATCTCGCCGATCTCCGGGTTGAAGGCGTGCCCGATGAGATCCAGCTCACCGACCACCCGCTGTTCGGCGGCGAGGACGGCGACGAAGACCGCGAGGTTCAGCCCCAGCAGGATCTTCGTGATCAGCCGGGGGTCGGCGGAGACGGTGCCGCCCGTGATCGTGCGCGGGCGGGCGGCGGTCGGGGACATGCCGGACCCGCTCCCCTCCCGTACACAGTTCGGACACTGGAATCCGACAGAGGCGCTGATCATGCAGTCCGTGCAGATGGGGCGCTCGCAGCGGGTACAGCGGATGCCCGTCTCACGGTCCGGGTGCCGGTAACAGTGGGGTGACGCGTCGGCGGCGGGCCGGTCCGGGCCCCCGGGCTGCTGGTCCATCTGTCCCCTCGGTACTCGATGCGGCGGAAGGGCGCACAGCACACCGCCCTCCCCGTCCGGTATGTAACCACTACGGACGGGCAGGGCGGGAGGTTCCCCGAACGGGGATCCGAGACCTGGGACGTGTCTCAGCGGGACTCGACGACGACCGACTCGATCTTGACTTCTTCCACCGGGCGGTCGGTGCGCGGGTTGGTCTTGGTGGCTCCGATGGAGTCCACGACCTTCTTGCTCGCCTCGTCGGTGACCTCACCGAAGATGGTGTGCTTGCGGGTCAGCCACGCGGTGGGGGCCAGGGTGACGAAGAACTGCGAGCCGTTGGTGCCCGGGCCCGCGTTCGCCATGGCCAGCAGGTAGGGCTTGTCGAAGGAGAGGTCCGGGTGGAACTCGTCCTCGAACTCGTAGCCCGGTCCGCCGGTGCCGTTGCCCAGCGGGTCCCCGCCCTGGATCATGAAACCGCTGATGACCCGGTGGAAGACGGTGCCGTCGTACAGCCGGTCACTGGACTTCTTGCCGGTAGCCGGGTTGGTCCATTCACGCTCGCCCTTGGCGAGCTCCACAAAGTTCTTGACCGTCTTCGGCGCGTGGTTCGGCAGGAGCCGGATCTCGATATCGCCGTGGTTGGTCTTCAGGGTGGCGTAAAGCTGCTCGGCCACGATCTGCCTTCCGTGAGACTTCGCTGACTCCGCCGATCCTCGCACGGACGGCGGGGGCGCCGCCCGCCCCGTACCCCTCAAGCTCTCGCGGCGCCCGGTGACGGGGAATCAGCGGCCGTCGGCGGGGCACACGTCCTGGGCACCCGACGGCCGGGCGACCGTCGGGCGACGGTGGGAGAAAGGAGGGGTGATCGTGGCCTCAACGGGGCACGGCACGGGGAACCGTGGCATTCTCATCGGCGAGCCCCCCTTGCACCGCAATGCCCAGGCATCGCCCGAAGACGTCTTTCTTGACCCGGATGCCCGTACCGCATGCCGGACCGGCGGGCGGCAGGCATGATTTCGATCTGGGTGGACAGGCGGATCTTTGTCCAAATAACGGGGGAAACCCCCAAGCCCCTGACTGCCACCGAGGAGGAGGATCCTGTGACCCGCATGGACAGCGTGCGCGCCGCTACCGATTCGGCGAGGGAGAGCGTGCTGCACGCCGCGGAAGCGGTGGCACCCTACGCCGATACAGCCAAGGAACAGGCCGCGTTGTACGCCGAAGAGGCCCGCGTCCGGCTCGCACCGAAGGTGTCGAAAGCCGCGAGGCAGGCTCGTGTTCAGTACGGCGCGCATGTCGCGCCGCATGTGCCGCCGAACCTCGACATGGCCGCGCATCGTGCCGCCGCGCGAACGCGCAAGGCGGCGCGTCAGGCAGCCGGCTACACGGTGCCGCGCGTCGAGCACGCGGTCTCTGTCGCACAGCCGGTCGCCGGGGAGGCAGCGGCACGTTCCGCTGCCGCTCTCGCCGCGCTGCGCGGTCAGATCACGGTGAAGGAGGTCCAGAAGCTTGTGAGGAAGCGTGAGCGACGGGCCAAGTGCGGACGGCTCGCCAAGGGCCTGGCGGTCCTCGGTGTGCTGGGCGGTGGCGCTTACGCCGCGTGGAAGTGGTGGGACAAGCAGGCGAATCCCGACTGGTTGGTGGAGCCGCCCGCTCCTACCGAGGTCTCCGCGCACGACTCGTCGCTGTCGTCCGTCGACGGCAGCCAGGGTGCGCTCGACCCGGAGGTACAGGCGAAGCAGGCCAAGGACAAAGGTGTGAAGGATCGCGACGACCGCACGTGAACGACGGGTGGCCGGTGATCCGTAGGACGGTGGTCCGGGTGTCGCGCGTGGTGTGAGCACCACGTGTGGCACCGGTCTCACGTGCGTCACGGGTGACGCGGATGGCGCTGTTGAGGCGGGTGGCACTGGCGACGCGGGTGACACGGATGACGCTATTGAGGCGGGTGACACTGGCGACGCGGATGAAGCGGGTCACGCGGGCGTTGTGCGCGGTGCGGATGCGCGCGGTGCGGATGCCGGGAGTCCTGAGGGAATCCCGGTTCCTCACGCCGCCGCCGAAAGGGCCGCGTCGGCGCCCGACTTGTCGTCACGCGCGACATCGGCGTCCGTACGGGTGTCGACGGGCACCCGCCGGACCGAAGGTGACGAACCGTGCGCTTCCGCGCGGATACGCTGCTCGATGGTCGGCGGCCGTGACGTGTCCGCCGGCCGCGCGCTGTCGGGCAGTGCCCGTTGCACCGCGGGTGCCGTCCGGCCTCCGCCCCGCTCCACGCCCTCGCCTCGGTCCACGCCTCCGCCCCGCTCCGAGCCTCCGCCTCGCTCCTCGGCGGTGACCGGCGGCTGACCACCCTTCGCGGGCTGGTCGGCGGGCTGCTGTACGGCGGCGTCCGCCGCCGCGGCGGGGGCGGTCAGCCCCAGGGTGGTGAGCACCGCGAAGAACGCGGTCAGGAAGGCTGTCCAGAGATTCTTGACCTTGAAGGCGGCCATGGCCCCTCGCTTTCAGGTTGCGCTCGGGTTGAGCGATCTACATACCTTCCTCATGATGTGTACGCATCTTGGGAATCGAGGGACCAACGCCGCCACTGCGCAGTTCTTCTGATGAACACCACCCGTACGGTGCAACGGGCGTCATTAATCGTTTCTCATGCCGGGTCAGGCGGCCTTCCGGCTCCCCCTCATCACCGTGAACAGGCTGGTGAAGCTGTCGTCCGCGTGCCCTTCCGCGACGCCCCGCCTGAACAGCTCCAGGACCGCTGCGGGCAGTGCGGTGTCGACCCCGGCCGCCTCGGTGGTGTGCACGACGTGCTCGATGCTGGCCACCCCCATGGCGAGTCTGTCGACATCGCCGGGGAACTCGCCGGCGTCGATCCGGGGTGTGTAGAACTCGAAGAACCGTGACATCCCCCGCGTGCTCTCCGACGCGTACGGCAGGATCTCCGCCGCCGGGATGCCGTTGGCGTCGGCGAGCGCCAGGGCGTGCACCCAGCTGAGCATCGAGGTCCAGAACAGGTCCATCCCGATCTGGTAGTACAGCGCCGCCAGCCCCTGGTCCTCACCCCGGTAGTCGGTGCCGGTCAGCACCTCCAGCGTCGGCACCAGCTCCTCGAACAGGTCCCGGGGGCCGCTGTAGTACGTGAAGGCCTCCCGTGTGCCGATACCTGAGGGCGGCGTGTTCACCCCGCCCGTCAGCTGCCGGGCGCCATGGCCCGCGAACCAGAGCGCGGCGGCCCGTGCCCGCTCCGGGGTGTCCGAGGTCAGATTGACGACCACCCGTCCCGACAGGCTCGCCGCGGCCGGTTCGAGGATCGCGTACATCGCGTCGTAGTCGGTCAGGCTGAGCACGACCGGCCCGCCGGCGACCAGCGCGTCCTCGACCGAGAGGGCAAGGGTGGCGCCTCCGGCGACCAGTTCGCCGGCCTTGTCCGCGCTGCGGTTCCAGAGCGTCACCTCGTACCCCTTGTCGAGATACGCGCCCGCCATCGCGCGCCCCATGGGTCCGAGGCCGATCACCGTCACCGCGGGCGCGCCCGCACTCCCACTCGTATGTGTACTCATCACAAATCCCGCTCCCGCTAGAACGAACGCTCTATCCAGTGGAAAACGTAGCACGCCTCTAGAGCGAGCGTTCTATTCAGTAGACTTACCGCTGTGAAGACGGCGGAGCAGGACCCCACGAAGGATGCGGAACGCCCGGTCGGCACGCGCGAGAGAATCGTCCGGGCGGCCTCGCTGCTGATGCAGCGGCAGGGCTACGACGGCACGGGGATCAAACAGATCTCCACCGAGGCCGGAGCCACACTCGGGTCGGTCTACCACTTCTTCCCCGGCGGCAAGCAGCAGCTGGCCGTCGCCGCGATCGGGCACGGCGAGCGCGAGTTCGCCGACGAGCTGCGCCTCACCCTCGACGGCGCGGCCGACCCCGCCCAGGCCATGATCGACTGCGCCCACCGCCTCGCGGAGGGACTGCGCGAGTCCGACTGGATCGAGGGCTGCCCGGTCACCTCCACCGCCCTCGGTACGGCGGGACGCGCCCCCGACATCCAGGAGGCCGCGGCTGCCGCGTTCGCCAACTGGCGGGACCTGGTGTATGCCCGACTGCGTCGCGCCGAGATCGCGGACGACGACGCCCGCGATCTGGCCCACACGGTGATCAGCACCCTCGAAGGCGCAGAACTGGCCGCCCAGGTCTCCAGGAGCGAACGCCCGCTCCTGACCGCCGGCCGTCATCTCGCCCAGCTGATCGACCTCTACGGACCGACCACCGATTCCTGAGGCCACATCAGGCCATTCGGGCGGCGGCGTGCTCGCGAAGGCGGCCGGCGGCAGTCGGACACAGAACGCACAGAGGCCCTCCGACGCGCGTTTCCGCACGTCGGAGGGCCTCTCGGAATGTGGAGCCTAGGGGAGTCGAACCCCTGACATCTGCCATGCAAAGACAGCGCTCTACCAACTGAGCTAAGGCCCCGGAAGGGGTGTACGGAGGTTCCGCGGGACATCCCGGTGACCGCCTGGAACAGAGTACCGGGTGTCCCCCGTGATCCCGCAAAAGGATTGGGACTCCCGGTGCGGGACCCCGCTCCGTAGGATGCCCCAGAGGTTCGCAGCAGCGAAGCTGCCGCCTGGGGAAGCGATGGGGAGACGCGAATGGACGCCGCACAGCAGGAATCGACAGCAAGAGCCAGAGAACTCCAGCGCAGCTGGTACGGAGAACCGCTGGGAGCCCTCTTCCGCCGGCTGATCGATGACCTGGGGCTGAATCAGGCCAGGCTCGCCGCGGTGCTCGGCCTGTCGGCCCCGATGCTCTCCCAGCTGATGAGCGGCCAGCGCGCCAAGATCGGAAACCCCGCCGTGGTCCAGCGCGTTCAGGCGCTCCAGGATCTGGCGGGGCAGGTCGCCGACGGCAGCGTCAGCGCCGCCGAGGCCACCGCCCGGATGGAAGAGGTCAAGAAGTCGCAGGGCGGCTCCGTCCTCACCGCCACCAGCCAGACGACGAACAGCACGGGCGCACCGACCGTGCGGCGGGTCGTCCGCGAGATCCAGTCACTGCTGCGGTCGGTCGCCGCCGCCGGTGACATCATCGACGCGGCGGACTCCCTCGCACCGAGCCACCCCGAGCTGGCAGAGTTCCTCCGGGTATACGGAGCCGGGCGCACCGCCGAGGCGGTCGCCCACTACGAGGCGCACCAGAACTAGGCCGGAGCTGGGCACGGCAGGCACGAGTGAGACCGCTGCCGAGGGCGACGGTCCGCCGGACAGGACGACTGGGAGCGAGCGCGGCGCAATGGGTGAGGTCTTCGCTGGTCGGTACGAGTTGGTCGACCCGATCGGACGTGGCGGTGTGGGCGCCGTCTGGCGCGCCTGGGACCACCGGCGCCGCCGGTATGTCGCGGCCAAGGTGCTTCAGCAGAGCGACGCGCACACGCTGCTGCGCTTCGTACGCGAGCAGGCCGTGCGGATCGATCACCCGCACGTACTCGCACCGGCCAGCTGGGCCGCCGACGACGACAAGGTCCTGTTCACCATGGACCTGGTGAGCGGCGGATCGCTGGCCCATGTCATCGGCGACTACGGACCCCTGCCCCCGCGTTTCGTCTGCGTCCTGCTCGACCAGCTGCTCGCCGGTCTCGCGGCGGTGCACGCCGAAGGCGTCGTGCACCGCGACATCAAGCCCGCCAACATACTGCTGGAGGCCACCGGGACCCGCCGGCCCCATCTGAGGCTGTCGGACTTCGGCATCTCCATGCGCAAGGGCGAGCCCCGCCTGACGGAGACCAACTACGTGGTGGGCACGCCCGGTTACTTCGCGCCGGAGCAGATGATGGGCGCGGAGCCGGACTTCCCCGCCGACCTCTTCGCCGTCGGCCTGGTCGCGCTCTATCTGCTGGAGGGCCAGAAGCCCGACTCCAAGGCCCTGGTGGACTATTTCACCGAGCACGGCACCCCAGGAGCGCCGCAGGGGATTCCCGAGCCCCTGTGGCAGGTCCTCGCCGGGCTGCTCCAGCCGGACCCGAACGCCCGGTTCCGTACGGCCACGGGAGCACGCAAGGCCCTCACGGCGGCCGTCGAGATGCTGCCGGAGCCTGCGGACGACGACGAGCCCGTCGAGGTCTTCGACCAACTCGGGCCGCTGCCGCACCCGTTCGGCCCCGAAGGGCCCGTCACGGGATCCGACCCGAACCGGGCCGCCGGGTCCCCTCAGGCCCCCTCGTACGGAAACCAGCACACGGGTGGCATCACCGGGGGAGTGACCGGCGGGCTCACGAGCGGGGCCGCCGCGGGAATGACGGGCGGGACGACCGCCGGGCAGCCGCCCCAGGACGGCCGGAGCGCCCCCTGGACGCCCGACGCCCCCTCCGAACAGCGGCAGCCCGCCACCGGGACCTCCATGTCGGAGACCGGCAGCTTCCATCTCCCCCCGCCGCCCCAGGCCGAGCGGCAACAGGCACCACAGCACCATTCTCCGCAGTACCAGCCCCACCAACCTCCCTCCGGGCCACACCCGTTGCAGCCGTCCCCGCCCGCCGCTTCGTACTCCACGCCCACGCATCCGCTCGCCTCTCCCCCCGCGGCGCCCGACCTTTCGCAGGCGCCCACCACCGCGGTGCCGCACGACGACCTGCAGCACACTCGTAGATACACCGCTCAGCAGCCCGGGGTTCCCGCCCAGTACCCGCCGACCCCGTACGCCCCGACATCCGGCGCGCACACCCCGGCGCACGCCGCAGCGGCCCCGCTCCCGCACAAGCGACCGGGACCGCCACCCAAGGTGACGATCCCGGTGCTGCTGCTCGCACTGATCTGTTTCGCCGTGGGCTTCTGGGCCCTCTCGCAGACCTGACGTCCGGGCCGCACCCGCCGCCCGGCCCGGACGCCCGGACTGCCCGCCCCGGACACCCCGTCCGCTACCGCCCCGCTTCGCGCCGCCGCGCGAGCAGCATCCATCCGCCAAGTCCCAGCACCAGCACCGTCCCCGTACCGATCCCGCCCGCCGCGACCAGCTTCATCGCGCCGGTGTCGTCGGCCGCGGACCCGGTGTTCCCGCCGTCAGGCCCCTCAAGGCCGTCGTCCGGCACACTGAACTCGCCCGCCGGACCGTCGTACCCCGGCCCGTCCTTCGCCGTGCCGTCGACCGTCACGCGCAACGTCACGTCGTGCGGCCCCTGCCCGAATTTCTCGCCGACCTCCGGGTTGAGGCTCACCCGCACGTAATACCAGCCGGCGAAGCGCATCGCCTTCTCCTGGCCGGCGGAGCTGAAGCGGTTCGCGTAGTCCACCGGCGGCGCCGGATCCGTCGACAAGGACTTCTGCTCGCCCCTGTACGACAGCGATTCGGCGCCGTCGACGAGCCCTCTCGCCGGGTTGTACACGGCGAGGGACAACGCGCCGGTGACGAAGCCGTCCCCCTGCGAACTGCCCAGCTCCGCACTGGTGAACAGTTGCTGCCCCCAGTCGACCGGCACCCGGTAGTAGAGCGACTCACCGGGATCGATCCTGGTCGTCCACTCACCCTCGCCCACGCTCGCGGCGGTGGTGAATCCGGCGCCGCCCTCGCGCTTCCCGGCGGCGCCCGACGGCGGCTCGGGGGAGGCGCTCGGCCAGCCTTCGGGCGCCTCGGTGGGGCCTGCGGTCGCGAGCCCCGGCTCGGAGAGGAAGCGCAGTTCCAGGTCCCACGCGTCCTGCGTGGACGTGGGTTTCGACTCCCGCTCCACGATCACGTAGTACGGTCCGGCCTTCCGGCAGGACCCGTACTCCTTGCCGTCGAGAGTCCGGGTCGCGTACGCGGTCAGCGGGTGCGGGTAGTCGCTCGACGACAGGACGCGCGCCTGTTCGGAGTCGCAGTCCCGGCCGTCGCTGTCCTGCATCGTGACCGTGAGCTTGTCGCCGTAGTCCACGCTCGACCCCAACTCCGGCACGGCGGTGACGGACACGTACGCGTTCTTCGCGTCGTCCAGGTCCAGCCGGTAGAAGAGCTTCTTGCCCGGTTCGATGGAACCGCGGTACGTGGAGCCCGCTTCGAGCGGGCGCGCGGCGCTGGTGCTCGCCGCGCCCTCGACGCGCTCGGCCCCCGGATCGAAGACGTACGGACTCGGCCCCTCCGCCGCGCGGGCCGTCCCGGGCAGCCCCGGCTGCGCCGCCACCGCGCACATCGCCGCCGCCGCGACCAGCGCGGCCCGGCCCCTGTTGCGCAGCCTCTTCACGAGCTTCCCCTTGTCGTCCCGGCGGCTCCGCCGCCCGCCACCAACAGCCCACACCCGCCGCACAGGGGTCGGGGTGCCGGTCCATCCTGCCCCGCCGATCCCGCGCCTGTCTGCGCGGGCGGCCGATCCGTACACGCCCACCGCACCGGAACTTCACAAAAGCAACTAAATCGTTCGCCAAGGAGAACCGCGTCGGACCGAGGCCGACCGAGCCGGACCGAGGCCGACCACGTCGGACCGACCGAGCCCCCACCACAGCGCGAAGCCCCGGTCGCCTCAGCGACCGGGGCCCGCGTACCGACTACTCGATCTCACACACCCGAACCTGCGGGCACGGAGTCGGTCGCCTCCGTCCACAGATCCTGCTCGGCGCGATCCGCCTGGATCTGGCGGTACACGAGGAGCCCGCCGATGGCGGCCAGTGCGACCAGGAGAAGCTTCTTCACCGCGCGACCTCGTCTTTCCTTGTCTTAGGGGCCTTCTGGCGCCCGACTATACACACCGACCGATACCGATCGGTGACCTACATGCGCCCTCAACTCAGGGGCCAACACCTCCAGTCAACACCCACCCAACAGAAAGCGATCCGCCCGGACAGAAGACTCTCTGTCCGGGCGGATCGGCGCTCGTGGGTCCGACAGGATGTGCACCCGCGGCCTCGTCCTCGTCAGGACTCACCGCGAGGTCCGAATGGCCCCCAGGTCGGCATCGTACGGCTCTGACCTGCATCTTCATCCGTCTACACCAGCAAACACCCGCCTGCCCCCACCGAGGGGACCCACCCGGTGCCGTAGACCGGGCGGCGGCGGCCGCGAGACGGGCGGGGCCGTCACCGTCCTGGCCCGGGACGGTGACGACGCCTGCCCTGTCCGCTGTCCGAAGGGGAGCCGGGATTACTCGCCGCTCAGGATCTCGGCGACCTTGTCCGAGAGACCGGTGGCGATCTCGTCGGCCACACCGGAGCCGACGATCGCGGCGATGATCAGCGCGACGAGAACGATGACGCCGACGTACTCGACCGCGCCCTGACCCTTGTCGCCGCGAC